>NZ_AUJK01000006.1 GCF_000424185.1 Prevotella sp. AGR2160 | reverse complement strand
AAGGAGGCGTATTGGCTGATAAACGATCTCCGAGCAATCTTTCGTACGAAGTCTAGCACCAAGGAGACTGCGAAGAAAGCGCTTGAAGGATGGTACAAGAAGGTCACCAAGTCTACCCTTAGAGAGATTAAATCCGTAAAACAGTCTATCCAGCACTACGAGGACGAGATACTCAATTACTTTATCAACAGAGACACTAATGCTTCTGCAGAATCGCTCAACTCCAAGATGAAAGCCTTTAGGTCATGCCTGAAGGGAATAAGGGATATACCCTTCTTTTTCTATAGATGTATTACCGTCTTTGGTTAGGCAGCGGCATCCGCCCGCCACGGACAATCCCCCTTGGGCCCGATAGGTGCAGAGGCAACAAGGCGTGCTGCCATTCTTCTGGCGCTTTATATGGAAGATATCGTTGCTGACAGTGGACAGTGGCACGCTTTCTCTGATCTGTGTAAGAAAATCTTTGGGTATCATGTTCCGTTGTATCATGATGATGAAGAGTATTACCCGGATGAGCCGAGTCTCGATGCGGTCAGATTCCTCATCTGGATGGTCATGAGTGAAGCAAAAGAAGCCGATTGCATCTATCCCGACGCACCGCAGATAGAGCAATCAGGACGTAGAGCTTTCAATATCCTTTCCAGGGCCTTTGAGGAGGCTCCGATCAATGAGCAGTTGGCCTCAGATGTTCAGAAACTGCTGGATGAGGCAACGCAAGGATTCAATGAACTGAGAGGAACCATGACGTGGGTGTTCGAACATGGCTATCTTACCTCGGGGCAACGTAATACGGACCTTATAAACCTCAATTTGGAAGATGCCATCAGCGCGTTTAAAGATGAAGAAGGTCCGGAAATGTCCTTCGGCCTTGCATCTTACTATGCCATAACGCTCTGTCTGTTTAAGTATAGGATAGGTCCCTTGGCTCTCTTTGTCAAAGACTATCTTGCTGCTATGATGCGTGTCAAAGGTATGGAGCGCGAGGCTGATGATGTCGCAGCTATGGAAATGCTGCCAATGGGGCATTATAAGATAGATCATGTTGATGCCAGTGAATACGATGATCCCTCACAGAAGCGGCTGAAGCTGACACGCACCAATGGAAGAGAGATTGAAGTCAAGGCAGAAGATCTCTCATTTTCTGAAGGCGATCTTGAAGATATTGATGGTGCTTTGGCAAGCTCATTCGTATTCTATCAGAATGAGTGGCATCTCAATGGAGTTCTTTTTCCTTTTCCGGGCTTCAAAGAACACTGGCAAGAGCTTTGTGATGACGACCCGGAAAATGACAAGCCAGGTACTACTTCGCTCACTCCAGAGATGTTGCTGAAACGAACAGGAGGACGGCAGATCGCCTATTTCGTTGATAAAGCAGATTTAAAGAGTTTCCTGAACAAGACTATAGGTATTCCTGATCGGTTGCTTGGCTTCGTTGACAAGAGAGAAAGTGGCATGTCGACATTCTTCATCAACACCACGAAGCCAAGAAATAACGTGGAATTTTTGTTCAGTTATACTTCCTGTATTGCGGATCCAGACAATCCTTTCTACGATCAAGAGACTGCGCAGGAAGAAGCGTTTGATATGGTATGGGATTATAATAATATTTCAACTGATATGGTGACGTTCCTTTTGGACAGAGGATTCTTGCCTGATGTTTTCAATGACAGAATGGTGCCGCAGACTGACACTGATGACCAGAAAAGCAAGGACATCGACTTCCTCTTGCGCTTCTATCGACGTGAAAATTATTAGTAGCATAAACCTTTAGCCATGACAGGAATATGGAACAGAGCAATAATTTGAAATGGGTCACTTCGGCGCAAGCTCATCGACAGAGTCGCGCTTAAAACTACAATATTATGCATCGTATATGGTCGGCGGACGGCCACAAGGGCCGCACCCTGCAGAGGATAGACAAAAAAAGGTCGTAATCCGTTTGGATTACGACCCTTTTTATAGCGTTTATGAATGACGTTCCTTTAGCGGAAGATAATCAATCATGTCCCTATGCAAGCCTCCCTTTCGGGGAGGGTTGGGAGAGGCCTTTTACTTTACCTCCTCAAAAATAACCACTACTGATTATCAATGATTTACGTAATGTTTGGTACAAATTAGGGACACCATAAGCATCCTGCATGTTATCAATCCACAACTATCGAGAAACGTCCATCCGACGCTCACTTCTTTCCGTTGTTCGTAATACCTCCGTATTTTTATCTTTTCTTGGGTGCAAAGGTACGAATAAGCGAGTGAAATGCAAAAGGAAAAAGTCTTTTTCTTTTCATTTCCGAGCGAAAGTACCTTCGACCGAAGGTCAAAGTTACACATTTTTTCTCTGATACGCTAATCATTCAGCAGAAACCTGCTGATTTGAGTCTCGAAGTCGGCATCTTCAACCTCTTTGCTTTCTTTCCTTTCCCTTCTGTCAAATTTTTGACGGAGATTTATTAGGTCTGCTTCCACGCCTTCCTTCGACACTAAAGAGTCTTTAGGTAGCACAGAGTAGTTCTTGATGATGTTCTCTTTCTTTCCGCTGAACCATTCCCCGAATATCGTTTGCAAGAAAGATTCTGCATCCAGATTCTCTTTCTGGTTATACCTTATTATGTTCGTAACGAACTGCTTCACTTCCGCATTGCGTAATTTCTTGTTCAACGGAATCTGGAGATTCTTGTCGGCAGACATCTGACCAGAAGAAATAAATGACTTCACAACGTCGCATACTTTTTCTACATCTTCTACAGACGAGCCAGCAATGGAGAACAAAAGTGAGGTGTATTCCTCTGTAAGCTCCAGTCGTCTCTGCCTTTCTTCTGCCTGACGCAGCTTGACTTCCTTTTCGAGTTTCAGAAGGTAGCTGCGTCGCTCCATCACACTTGACACATCGGCAGACAGCACGTTGATTTCATTCAATCGCTTTTCATTCTCCTGAGCAAGCCGTTTCTTCTCCTGCTCCACTTGTTGCGTCACAAGAGTTTGCACCACCTCGGGCAGACGCTCTTTCAGCATTGCTGTCAAAGCATCCGCATTTTTCTGTGGCATATCCTTCATACTTTCGATGATGGCATCAATCTCAGGACTTTTCTCCAGTTGTGAAGCTATGTTGTCCTTGCCACAAGCGAGGTTCATCACATCCAAGAGTTCCTCTCTCTTAGTGATCTCTATCTTATAGAAAGAAGAGAATATGATGACCAAAGCCTTATAAATGGCAAACAAAAAAGCGGCAAGGTACATATAAGGAATGTAATCCTGCCATTCTATGTGCATATTTGCACTTGCCCCAAGAATGATCAATACTATTACAGCAACGATTGCCACTGCTGCAATAGCATAGACCACCTTCTCTATTATCTTAAAAACCTTTTTCATTGAACCATTCTTATTTTCGTATCGTCTCTTTCAACATTTCAATCAGTTTGTAAATACCTGTTGAAGGGTTTTGAAACTCTGTTAGGAGTTTTGCTCTACCTACAGCTGTGTCTAAATTTTTCTCCAAGGCAATCTGTTGGTTTCTTGTGAGAACGGATTTAGTATATCCTTTCCAGACCTCTGAACTCTTCATCAGTTCCTTAACTACCATTTCTGAAGAAATCGGAGCCTTTTGGTCTTTTTCATGTAACAATAACCATATCTCAAAGCATGGGTTTGTACACAGCAAAGTTGCATTGGGAACCTTCTTTAGCCGTTTTAACATGGTAGGCACATCCAAGTCATACATCAAAAAGGTCTTGTCCTTTCCTGTTTGCATGTATGTTGCCTTGCATCGTTCTACAAGTGCAGGTGTGATATTCAGCAAAGTCTTCTTCGGGATGATATGTATTGGGCAGCGGAATTGTGAACGTAGCATTTCTACGTACTTCACCTCCGTGTCACCTTCGCAAAAAACGAAGTAGTTGGGCCTCATGACCCAGCCTCTGGTTGTCCTTTCTCTATGTGCCATTACTTACAGATTCGGTCTTGAAAGATAGGGCACAGCATCAAAGCGTCCCTGCAGATATGCCTTCTCCATGTCAAATGTATCACGAAAATCTTTGAAATCAAAGAGCGAGTATAGGTCGCTGCATCCATCCTCACGCTTGTTCACAAAGTAAACTTGATCACGGCGTTGGAAATCCGTGTTCAATAGATGTGTGTTGTGGGTAGTATAGATAAGCTGAGCATGGTCACTGTTGTTGAATAAGTTGATGATATATTCCACCAGATGCGGATGCAAGCTGGTGTCAATCTCATCTATAAGCAGTGTCCTTCCGTTACGAATGATGTCAATCATGCTGAGCATCATCTGGAACAGAGTCTTTGTGCCTTCTGACTCTTCTGTATCAAAATCAAAGGCAATATCAGGGTTGCCTCTGTGGAAAGTCTTCAGAGCGTTTCCCTGGATTTGAATATCAACGATGTCGCTATCAGCCGTGTTGAGGATTTCAAGAATTTGTTCCTTTCGTGTCTTTATGAAGCTGTCTATTGGCATAGCCGACTCTTTGTAGTCCAGTACGACATCCTCTGAGAAGAAGCGGAATATCCGTTTGGCGATTTCCCTGTCCATTTGACTTGCCCTTGATATAAATAAGGTCTTGCGTGAAGTGTTAGATGCTACATCCATTGGTCGCTTTATGACCTGCTTGAACTCATAAACATTCTTCTTATCAGGTCCTTTAGATTCGTCACGACTGAACACTAATGCACGACGGCCATTAGGATAATAGAAAAGTTCCTCTGTTAGAATTTCTGTCCGTGTCATCGTGAAGGAATACTCATACTCTATTTCGTCGATCACGAAACGAATAAAAAATGAGCTTGGCTTTTTATCATTGCCATTGAATTTAAATGGAGCAACATCAAATACAGTGTCCTCGTTGTAAGTATGCGACGAACGTATCATGTCCACACAAGCATGTATGCCCTTAATGATGTTGCTTTTACCAGAAGCATTGGCTCCGAATATAGAAACACTTTTCATAGCATGTCCTCCTGCAACAGAAAACAAGTTCCCACTCAACGCCTTTCCCTTTTCAGTCTGTATCTTGGCAGCCTGAAGGTCAAGTGTTATTTCATCTCGGAACGAGAAAATGTTGTTCAAACGAAATAATAAAACCATTTTAACTTCGATTTTTGCTATTTGATTGCAAAATTAGCAAATAAATCTGATTCAACAAAGCTTTTAAAGCGAAAATGGAGTACTTTTAACTGTTTATATTGAATATAAGGGGAAAATCTTCATCGTGGGTTACATTTTTGCCATTATTGGCACTTCCTTTACGCAGTAGATTCTATCGCCATAAAAGATTTTCGTCAAAGTAAACACAAAATGCGACAATATAACTTGCATCTTGCTATATTTGTATGCCAATTCAGCTAAAATTTTATAAAATCATAGTGTTTCTCGAAACGAAATTCTGTTATGTTAAAATATTTGAGTATCTTTGCAAAGCAAATGATGCACGCAGGTGCGTTATGCGCAAGACATACTGCTCAATAGACTCTCAAATCACCACCGCGAGAAGACGAGCAACATTGAATATTGGGGCTGCCCCACAAGGCGCAGCTTTCCCATATTTCAATGTGGCTTGTGGTGAGCCGAGAGTCGTATGGCGAAGGTCTGCGCCTCTTTTATTCGGCAAAACAAGAAAGAAACTATTGATGAAAGTATTACTCATTATTCTGTGCATAGCCGTGATAATATGGCTGGCTAATAGTCGAAAGAAAATCGACGAACAGGAGAAAGTGGCACTAAGGATACCTGGCACGGCAGAACGACTGCGGGAACATTATGGTAAACTTGTCAGTTTGTTGACGACAGAAACTGCGAAGCATGAAATCGTATTTGAGCGTAAATACGACGAATCGATTCGTCTGCGTAACAGGGAAGGTCAAGAACTTTTCATGAGTTATTCCGGCATCGGCCAAAAACTTCATGTAGTCTGTATCAAGGATTCGTTGCCTGTCAAAGAATGGACTTTCGACAAAGCAACCTCCTCTTACGACATCTACCAAGAAATCTCTGAATATTTTTCTTAAAGCAAAGAAAACATGGGAACTTTTACAATCTTTCTAATCATCATTGCTGTCATTGTAATATTCTCTTTCGCCAAGGATTCTTATAAGGAGAATGACAAAATGGTCAAGGAGGGCGGAATCCGTAGGAAATACAAAACCCTGATTGAGAACTTCATTGGCCCGGATTCAGGAATGAAGGTGGTCAAGGAGACGAATACTTATATGTGTGTTGGTATGAAGAACCAGATGGGAAGCATCGCTTTCCACTTCCAGCATACGTTCAACAAAATTAATGTTACGTTCGAAATGAAGAACTTGATGTTGGGCGATCACAAACTTGACTGGGACTTCCCTGAGACGATGCCGCAAGAAGATATGATAAAGCACATAGAGACGCGCACTCGGCAGTATATGGACAACGTAACTTCAAAATTCCAATAACCGCTATGGGATTCTTTTCAAATATGTTTGGACAAGCCAAAGAGCTGACCCGTCTCGGCAATGCAGTTGCTAACGTGAAGAACATGTTAGACCGATACGAATCCGACCCAGACATGTCTTTCCTGCTTGTCAGTGCGTGGATATGCAAGGTCGGCGTGGCGGATTTAATAGAGAAGAACAACTGGCTACCCAATTTCCGCGTGTATGTTCCAATAAATGGGCATCAGACAAAGATGTACATGAGCGAGGTGCAACTCTCCACCATCGGACGGCTGAAAAACAAAGTGGCCTCAACATCCGATTCCAGTCTGGAGCAAACCATCGATGATATTCTTGATGGTGGCGAGGCGTTTTACCAAATAGATAAGCAGATTCCACAGAGGATTCGAGACATAATATGCAAATAGAATTATAATTATAATGGTTATGGGACTCTTTGATTTTCTCAAAAATGATTCGACGGAAATGAAAATCCGTCGGAAATTGGCATCAGCATTTGATGATGCTGTGAACGATGTCGTTACAAGTTCAGAATCGAAAGGACTTATTGACAATCCTATGTTTGGTGGATTACTTGTGCAGGGAGCAATAGGAAACTTGTATCAGTCACTGAAAAATGGCGATGAGGCTTCCATGCTCTCACTTATGTGTAGTAGAGAAGGTTTAGACTATCATACTATTCTTGACGAAGAATGTAATAAAGCATTAGACAAGTATTTAGAAACATCAAAATAGAACAGATTATGTGGTGGATAATAATCATTGGCATTGTTGTAGTTCTTGTAATTGTCTTAAACAACAAAAAGTCAGAAAGTGGTAACCATAGTTCATATGGTAATACGGCTTCTATGGAGAATTTATTCAATGACATGTACAAGGATTTAAGCAAGAGTCAGCGTGAGGCGCTTTTGGATTTGGCCTCTATGTTTGCTACTCATATTGGAGCATCGTCAGGAAACATGAATGCAGTCAATTCTATCTTTGTCCCATACTCTCACATGTTGGGTTTCAACAAGGCAGAGACCATGAAACGCTGGGGCAATTTAAGTGGTTTCAATCCGAAGAATATGGTGTCAGTCTTGAAAACAATAGACGACAAAGGTGTTATGGATATGGCACTTTATACATGCTTCTCATTGGTGAATATCAACAGAGACCCAACAATGGTGGACTTGGTGGGTGGAATATTCAATCAGTTAGGATATGAAGATGAGGAAATCATATCGACTGTAAAGAAAATACAAGCTTTAGGAACAATGTTTTAATGTTATAATTTAAGGAATAGAATCTAACTTTTTCTCAATAAGCAGTGGTAATAATATGACATACAAATCATCAGATATTTGCGGGATGACATGGCAAGAGTGGAATGAGGCCATGGCAGAGGAATTGAACAAAGCGGGATTTAAGGCCAAGGCATTTGATGGGCAGAAATGGACTAAAACTGGTAAATACGATGCTGGAGATGATCCTAAATTATTCGTATTGGGAACCATTGAGGACGCAAATGCCATTACGTATTTAAAAGATATTGGTCTTCTGAATAATGGTAGATGCCCGATGTGTGGTGAGCCTATCATTGGTAAGCCAGGACGATTTACAAGTGGTTACGACCCTAATTTTCATTTTCAAATTTGCCAGAATTGTGTCAATTCTCGTGGTGGCATGAGGCGAAGTACACCACAATCAGGTGGCTGTTTGGTGGCTTTGCTGTTACTTCCGTGGGAACTTATGAAGGCCTTATGGCAATTGTTGTAATGTGCAAATTCTACCCAGCAAGGTAAATGTTTGTAGAAAAAATTAACCGTGGCAATCTAAATCCAATAGGAGGTTAGTTTGCCACGTTCATTTAGTAACATTACTTTTTACCTTTGCTATCGCTTCTATTGCTACGAATATGAGGCCTCACATGAATTGTCTTGCCATTCTGCACTCTGTTGTAGCCGTGAATACGATTGAACTTTCGTCCAGCACTGTCTTTTGCCATTAGCATCATTACCTGTCCTTTGCAGGGATCCTTATTTGGTTGCATATTTCAGGTAACCGTTATACACTTGTTGAGCAACGTCTGTTGCCACACTATCAACTACACACAAATTACAAGATGGAAGAAGCGGCTTGAAATACGACTTCTATCGTATATATACCATTGTTGTCGCTACCGCTGTAACTTTCGCAGATTACTGGCATTAATGCCTTTTCGTGAGGGAACCATCGCTTGAATAAATGTCCCAAAGCATCATTTGCCAGTTCCCATGGTGCTCCCCTAAAGGGTAGTCCTTCGTTCCTCACTGCGATTATGCTGTTTCTTAATTGCTCGTAATCAACCGAGCCTTCCTTGTTTGTTCCTGCGAAGGAACCATTTACATAATGAATTCTCATATCGAAAATATTTAATAACGACACAAAGGTATATCTTGTTTTTCATTCATGCAAATCGGTAAATAAAACGCTTATACGTTTATAAATAATTTGTTAGACAACCTAAGTGTTTTTCTAAAAAACTCATCCTATGTACATGGCGCAGGCTCTATTCATCCTTGTTCATTTGTTTATAGGCATCAAATACATCATAGTGGTGCAATAGGGAATCTATATGCTGATACTCTTGTTGATACATTTTATCGTTGCGGAAGTGATACCTGATGATGGCATTCTTGCGTTCGATGTCCATTACTCTTGACTGATAGAGAGCGAGACAGGTTATTGCGCCTATCATCAAGTAGAAGCAGCCAAGCATGTACCAGAATCGGAAGGACTTGATACGCTGTTTCCATCTTCTCCATTTGGGACGGAGATACATCTTTAGTGTTGGTTCTTGACCTTCCATAAGTTGGAGGGCATTGCCGATAGTCTTCAATGCTTCATGTGTACTGGTGGCTTCCTCATCCGTGTTGAAAAGTTGTCTGCCAATCCAGCGTAACCATCGTTGAACCGTGAAGGAGTATTCTGGTGCCCAGACTTTTACTTCTGCCACAGTAGAAAGTCCCTGCTTGCTTCTGGCGGCTTCGTATTCCTCAACCTCTTGTTTATGCTTCTGCTCACCAACTTTTTCTCCTTCTTTCAGGTAATTACTCAGCCCAGTGATGGCAGTCTCTACAATCATCTTTTGGTTCTCAGCAGAGAGGGTAAGAACACCCTGTTTGTTATTCTCGTGACTTGAATTGTTCAAAGCCGAACGCACAGCGTTTGCGATAGTTTCTTTATCAATGTTTACGCTATTGGGTGCCTGGGCAATGCCATTATTCTTGATAGCTTCGAGCAAAGCGGCTACTTTGTTCAACTGCTGTTCCAAGGTTGCCTGTTGCTGAATAACCTTGTTTTGTGCTGCATCCACGTCCTCTATGAGTGAGCGGATGTCATTGATGTCTTCTTTATTTGTTTTTGCCATGATTGAAAGTTTTATCGATGAACGCCACCACGACGGCTGCCATTCTTGTGTTTACGTTTATATTTGTCGTCGTCGCCCCAACCCAATTTGGAAGCTGTGCTACCACCGCCACCAGTAGAGATTGCCGGTGCATACGGCTGAAAGAGTATTTCGCCCAATGTGGTCAGACCAATGTGAACGGCATGATTGCCAACCTCAGTGATTTCCTCTGCCGCTTCAAGAATATCATGTATCGCATCAATAGCATCATCGTTGAACAATCCTGCCATATCTGGTGCGGACTCCTTAGCCATTTGTGAGAGCCGAGAGAATCTATCGTCAAAATCGGGGAAGACTTCTTCAATGCGAGAAACCTCAAAACCATTATGGGAATCATACCAGTCTGCTTTTGCGTCCTCGTACATATCACGTGCTTGCTCATGAACGATGGAAACAGGATTACCCAACTTCTCGCAGATGTGTGATAAGGTCAGGCTTTCATCCAGTTGCTTGCCACTGAACGACACATCATGTTTCATGCGTTGCCCCACTTTGTTGTGGTCAATAGAGAAAGATATGCCCTCGACACCTTGCGTTTTAGGATTGTAACGGAAAGAGAAACGCATTCCCAACTTTGATAGTTCTGTTTGAAACTGCTTCCAGTTACTACTTACCGACAAAGACTCCTTGACACCATGAAGCATCAGGTACTTGACAGAATCCATGTTGCGCAGTCTGTTTTCCTTGACCGCTTCCTTGCCTTTTGCGATATATAGCCTATGCCGTAGAGTGAAGTCACGGCAAATTTTCACGCTTCGGTCACGCTCATGCGAATCTTTGGTAACTTTACCTTTGTTGTTTACTCTGTTGACGATGACGTGAACGTGCGGATGCTCACGGTCGTAATGACGGAAGGCAACAAACTGGTTGTCGTCATACCCCATGCTCCTAAGGAAACTTCTTATCGCATGGTCAAGGAATTCATCGGTCAATCGATCGAAGTCATACTTTGAGAAAGACAGGATGATATGGCACACGGGCTTTGTGCAACGACTGCTCATTTGCGACTGCATAACGAAACTATCCGTAATCGTCCTGTTGTCGGATATGTTGACTCCATCACCGAATGAAACCAGCCTTGCATTCTTCCGTGGATCGTTGACGTAGTTGACCACACCGCCAAACGCTGCTCCATGTATAATCTTTGCAATCATAGTAGTTATTCAAATTCAGTTCCGTCCTCATCATCCTCTTTGGCCTTGATGAGCATACGGGCATTGTGTAAAACTTCATTAACACCTCTCACTGCATCCTTGCACTCCTGACAGAAAGGATCGATGCGATGGGATGCCACCCCCTTGGTAATGATGTTGAGATTCGTGCCAAGGTTATTGAGGTCACGGATAACCTTCATGAGTTCGCCAGTCACTCGTTGCCTGACTACGGCTTTCAGTCCAGCTTCACGCAGATATACACTTAGTGGCATATTGGCTTTGGCGGCTTTCGTCTCCAGACGCGTCCGCTGACGAAGGTTGAAACGGACAGGGATAGGACTCCCCATCAGTTTTTCGGCAGAGAGTTTCTTCCTCCCACCAGAGTTGTTGATAACATGTTTCATCATTGTATGGGATTAAGTTTTATGTTCTTTCGGTATGATGTTATATCTCGTAGAGCAAGTTTCTCAATAGGTGGCAGCCTGTGTCGGAATGAGTCCGACTCTGGTTGCCAGCTCACGTAACGGAAGTGTAGTGTGACCGTTTTCGTATAGCGAAAACACAAACTTGCTCCCGAAAGAATGTACTGAAAAACGCGCAAGCGCATCGTTACGGATAAGATGGAAACCTGTAGGAGTTTGTATCTTATCTGTATAAGACATACTCTTAGAAATATAACATTGATATTCATTATTGTAGATAATGTAGAAGATGTATGTAAGTATTATGTGTTATGAACTAAGTCGAACGACATGTAGTCGGAGTATAAACTCACGCCATAGGCAGCTTCAACAGCATCGAAGTCGAGACAGAATGCCTGTACGGGTTTCTCACTCAAGCGAGGTTGGCACTGATAGCACTTGGCAGCAAACTGTCGTGGCCAGTCCTTCACATTCTCCACAGAAGCAAACCTCACACTGTTCACCTTTCCGATATACTCAGGTGAGTTTTCGATATAGTATTTCAGCGTGTTCTCAGGAATGACCTTCTCACGTGTCTTTTGCAAATGAAGTGCATAGAGGGCGAACATACGACTGTTGGTTGGAATCATGAGAATCTTCTTCGCATTGCCGTATTCTCTGTTTACGGTCTGTCGTCTGCCATCCATCTTGACATCAACCTTCAGACTGGTGTATTCGTGGATTCGGTAATCACACAGTCCATAGATCTGATTATCCTGTTTCAGATAGTCGACGGTCTTCCAGAAGATGCTCAACTCATTACTGTGCAGACATTCCTCATTCTGATACTCCACGCCATTAAGCACGGTCTTGAATACCTCGTCGTAGGAGAACGGAAACTTGATTTGGTTTTGTGTAGCCAAATAAGAAGCCAGCACCACCGACCAGTTGTGAAGGATGCGTTCGTCAATACTGAAACATAACGTAATGCCAATGTTCTTAACCGCCTGCTCATAGCAAGCCTTGTAGTTTTGTTCAAACACCGACCTTGCTCGCAATAGTTCCAACACCACATACGATGTTCCTTCATGTTCCCAGTCTTTCAGTAGGCGGAAGTTTTCTTTCTCTTCAACTGTGTGGGTGTCTTTGTGGAATGCCAACACACATTGGCGAGAATACAAAGCAATGTCAACAGTCGGCTTCTCCTGACCACTGACTATAACACCACTGAGCACTTTGGACTGCTCTCGCTTGCGGGTCTCTATATCCAATTTGCTACGTCCTTGACAGTCCCAAAGTCCTTTCAAAAGTTCTATCTTCTCCACATCGATGTCGTTCTTGTATTCGTCAAGGTGCATGATAGCATCCTCGGCTTGTGACAGTACAGTAGCCAGACTTGGCATCGTGGATGTACGAAGATTCGGATGGTCACCATTATAAACAAACACACTTTGCAGCAGTTCTCCGAAAGCAGTCTTGCCAGTTCCTTTGGGACCAAACAAGAACAACGATGGGAACTCACGACGATGACGAATGATGATGTCACGGAACAAACATACCACGATGTAGCAGATTCCAATGATGGCATTGTCGCCATAGACCAATCGCATCTGAGAAGCGAATTGATAGAAACGGACTTTACTTTCAGGCAAATGGATAAACTTCTGTTCAAAAAGAAACTTATCGCTATTGTCCTCGTTCATCTTGGAGAATGCAGGAAGATAGAAAGAACCGAGGGTGTCACCCAGACGGACAATTCCTTCCTCATCAACAGGATGCCACACATCATTGTGAACGATTCCATTGCCAAAAGCGAAGAATCCAACCTTCTGCCATCCAAGAGTGGAAATCTTGCTGATGACCTCCATACTGGAGTAGAGAATGCCACGCAACTTATTGAACTTAGCTGATGTGCCATACCACATAAAGTTTACCTCACGCTCTATACGATTGCGAAACTTCTGTAGGACAGTCATTTCCTCAATGCTGAACTCAATTCGGACTTCATAGCCCATGACATTACGTAAGATAAACACTCGTGATGCAGATGCTCCATCCCGAATTAGGTAGAGTGGTATCATGATGAAGTTGGAAATCTCCTTCTCGCCTTCCTTGCTGTAACCATAGTAGCAATTGTGCCCAACTTTAATTTCTGTCCCTTTGAACAATGCAGCATATTCCTCATCGTTCATTGCTTTATGAACAATAGGAGTAGGCAAAGTTTGTTTGCCCAAGATCTCACGCTTCCACATATCTTCATGCCCATAGGTACTAATCAACTTGTCGGTATAAGACTCCTGAAGGATTTTGTCTGGTATAGCCTTTACAATATCCACTACCTCATGGATGACTTTGGCTTGTTGCGGAACATCGTCACTCGAAGAGCCAATGAGTTTTTCTGCATACCATATCACAAAATCCTGTTTGGGTAACTCGTCCAACTTCTCTTTGGAAGACAGATAAGAGTCTGGATCATTCTTCTTGTCGGTGAGTGGTATTTCCTGAACTGTTACTGTGAAACCCATAGACAAAGCCACCCTGCCAGTGCGTATGGCACTGACGAAACCTGCACCAAATTGATTATCATCCTTCAGAACATCGCTGTCTGGAATGATGTTGAGCTTTGTAGTCAACCGTTTCAGACTGCTCAGTTGAGCTTCTGTCCATGAAGAGCCAAGAGGGGCAATGGTGTTTGGAACACCGATGATTTGCAAACGCATAACATCAGGTGCTCCTTCTACCAAATTCATTTCTCCAAGTTTAGCGGCAGTCATTCGAGCCACATCAATGCCAAAGATGGTATTGCTCTTATCATATATAATAGAGGTAGGAGAATTGATGTACTTAGGGGCGTTAGTTGAATCGCCTATAATACTTGGAACCAGTCTGGCGGTAAAGCCAATGATTCTCTTCTGTCTATCACGTATCGGAATCATGATTCGTCCACGATAAGCATCAAAGACCTCATCATTGTCACTGCGTTTCTTGATAAGTCCGACTTCTAAAAGGAGATTTTTATCAAGACCTTTGCTTTTAGCCCATGTCGTAAATCTATCCCATCTATTACTTGCATAGCCAATACCAAACGTGCGAGTGAAATCTATAGGCCATCGACTGGTAGCATAGGCTAATGCAGTTTGTGATTCTTCTGACTCACAAAACAGATTTTCAGTGAAGTATTTCTGAGCATAGTTGTTGATGATATACATCGACTCACGTTTACGCTGTTCTGCATCCTCATTTGGAGTTACTGGAGTTTGTGGCAATTCAAAGCTGTATTTGTCTGCTACCATTTTTACTGCTTCTTGAAAAGAGATTTTGAGGTGATTCTGTAGAAAGGTGAACACATCGCCAGAGGCACCACAAGCGAAACACTTGTAGATGCCTTTTGCGGAATTGACGGTCAGTGATGGTGTCGTGTCGCTATGGAAGGGGCAGAGTCCGATGTGATTCTGTCCTCTCTTGGTGAGCGATACATAATCACCAATGACTTCGGCGATGTCGGCTTTGCCTTTAATCGCTTCAATGATGTGTGAGTTGATTTGCATACCTATTACAATGGGTAGTTTCTACGTTTCTTGTTGACAAACTCTTCAGCTTCCCGTTGCAAGTCTTCTTCTGACTTATGTTGCTCCTTTGAGAGCCAAGCATCCAGTTCGGACTTGACGAAATAGATACGCTTGCCGATTTTGTGGTAAGGTATCATGTTGTTGGAAGTCCATCCGTAGATGGTCTGAACAGCAGGATGACCAGGTATATATTTCTGCGCCTCGGTCACATCCATGCGCTGATCATCGTTTTTATTATTGTTGCTAACTGATTCCGAAATCTTCCTGTTGATTGCATCGAGTTTTGCCGATAGCCGCTTGTTATCTTCGAGAAGATTAGCCATCAGAAGAGGAATCATGTCGAAAGTGGGTGTGCCACCTGTTGGGTTTTTATAATCTGACATAATCTTGATTTTTAATGTTTGACATGTGACTGCGCGGTCAGTTAATAATTGAATTCGGCGGCAAAATTAATGTGCTTTTCGGCCTTCTACAAGGGACGGAAATCAAGCGGGATTCTTCCGTATGCCGTTCCGTGTTAACAAGTATCAACAAAAATCGAAAAACACCGATAATCAGGGACTTTCGGCAACATCATTTAACAATAGAAATCGAAAATAATTGAGAGGCGGAATGACATACGGAAAGCTTCCGTATGCCATTCCGTGTGAACAGATGTTAAAAAGAAGCGTAAACAGAAAAGCCACCTACACAGTTAGCATAGATGGCTTTTACGTTTTTGGGAGGAGTGTTATTTTAATACGTCATCTTGGAGATTGAGTTTGATGGCATCGGCTGCTTTCTCTTTCTTCTCGTCAACAACCTTTGTGTAGATTTGGGTTGTTCGGACATTGGTGTGCCCCAACATCTTCGATACGGTGTAAATGTCGGTACCCTCAGTTAGTTGGTTCGTGGCAAATGAATGACGGAAGCAGTGGAATGTAATGTGTTTCTTAATGCCCGACGCTTCCACCCATTGCTTGACAGGTCTGTTAATCCAAGATGGGTCTTGCAATCCCTCAAAAACAAGACGGTCGGGGTCTCCTGGTTTTCCACAGATGAGATAAGCCTGTTCAGATATTGGTTTGTATTCAACTCCCTTGGTCTTCTTCTGAGTAAAATTAACTCGGTAGTGGTCGCCCTCTTTTGTCAGTTCCTTCCACGTCATCTTTTTTATATCGCTATGGCGAAGTCCTGTCAATGCACTGAACAAGGCGGCTCTCTTCAATAAAGGATAGTCACATGGTGTGGCTGCGAGAATGTTCAGTTCTTCTATGGTCAGGTGCTCTCGTCTGCTTTCTTCTCCGGGAATACCCTTCACTTTGGCAGCAATATCAATATCAAGGTAACTGTCAATGAATGCTTGATGCAAAGCAGCCTTGAAGATAGAGAAGTATGTGGAAGCAGTATTTTGGGATATGATACCAGATTTGTTTCCACCTTGTGGAGCAGTCAGTATGAACTCCTTGAAACTCTCAATCAGCCGAAGGTCTATTTTTGAGAATGGTAGCGGTTTGCCTTCTGAGTATATTTTCAGAAGTTCATGCACTCTTTCCCAATTAACGATAATGGACTTTGAACTTTTCCTGTGTCGTGTCTCAGTAACCTTGGCAAAATAGTCAATGAAGTTGACCTGACCTTTTGCCCTCTTTTCCACCATAGCCTGGTCTGTTTCTGAGTATAGCTCGGCATTGTCGTACTCATGCTGACGAATGTTACGTACATTATCGGCAAAGATACAAGTCTCACGGTCTGTCTTTGAACGACAGATGATGACCCCGTTTTGGTCACGCTTAGGCTTGAATGTTTGTGCGCCATACTCATCCTTTCGTGCAGGACGAGTCTTGTCCCACATTGGAGTTGTGATGGTGCGGTTAAGATACTCACGCTCACGGCGTGGTTTGTCGTAACCAGGCTTAAAGACAGGATAGGCTTCAAGGTAAAGATACCATTCGTCTCGTACTTCCGATTTGCGGAGTCTGACGGAAACCTTGGTGTGGAGCATTGCTTTCTTCATTCTACATCGGATTTATAGAGGTTATCAATTTCTTCTTTTGGAATATAGACATAGTTACCTATTTGACGTGAGGGTATGGAGTACTTGCGGACATGCGCCCAAACAGTACTGTCGTTGATGCGATACTTCTTGCAAATCTCGCCGACAGTATAGCAGTCTTCTGGTTCAAGGCTGTATAGCTTGGGGACAGGTTTCTTCTTTTCTTCTCTTGCTTCCTGACGTGGGAGGATGTTAGCCTCCAGTTCCGAGCGTTTGATGCGGATAAGATGCTTTCCCATGTTGATAGCAGGAATACGCCCAAGCCGAATAAGTCGATAGAGTGTGCCACGTTCTATATTGAACATGGCGACTGCCTCCTTAACCGAGATGTATTCTCGTATGTCTGGAACTTGGGTCGCTATCTTGTCAAGACGAGCTTCCCTTGCCTCTGCGTCACGACGACGCTTTAGGTCGATTGCACTGCAATGACCTGAGCAAAATTGCGAGTCGAGTTTCTTCACAAGAAACACTTTTCCGCAAACTTTGCATTTCCTTCTGATTTCTAACGCGATACCTGGCATAATTCTCTGTTCTAAATTAGACTTTGTATGTATTCGTATGTATTTGTTCAATAACTTCTACTTTTTTGTTAAGATACAGATATGGTACAAATATGGAATAGGAATCGATAGAAATAGATAACCATCAGCAAACCCCTTAAAACGGCAAATCCGTGTAACTCGTTGAGCTACACGGATTTGGTTTCCGATAATTTTGGATTGTTATTTCACATCATTTGACCTCCTCGAAGTCAGCGTCCTGAATGTTATCATCATCCTTCTTCTGACTCTGCTGACCGGCGTTAGCCTGCTGACCGGCACCAGCCTGAGGACCAGCCTGCTGACCTGCGGCACCCTGATACATCTGCTGAGAAGCAGCCTGCATGACAGTGTTGAGGTTGTTGATAGCGGTGTCGATGGCACTGACATCACCACTCTTGTGAGCCTCCTTCAGCTTGTTGAGAGCGTCCTCGATACCCGGCTTCTTGTCAGCGGGGATCTTGTCACCGTTATCCTTCAGGAAGTTCTCGGTGGTGAAGATCATAGAGTCAGCCTGATTGAGCTTGTCGACACGCTCGCGCTCCTTCTTATCGTTCTCGGCGTTCTGCTCGGCCTCAGCCTTCATACGCTTGATCTCCTCGTCACTCAGACCACTGGAAGCCTCGATGCGGATGCTCTGCTCCTTGCCCGTAGCCTTATCCTTGGCACTGACATTGAGGATACCGTTGGCATCGATATCGAAGGTTACCTCGATCTGCGGTATACCACGGCGAGCGGGAGCGATACCGGTGAGGTTGAACTGGCCAATGGACTTGTTCTGAGCAGCCATCGGGCGCTCACCCTGCAGTACGTGAATCGTTACCTCCGTCTGGTTATCAGCAGCGGTAGAGAAGATCTGACTCTTCTTGCAAGGAATTGTCGTGTTGGCGTCGATGAGCTTTGTCATCACACCACCCATGGTCTCGATACCGAGAGTCAGCGGCGTGACATCAAGCAGGACGATATCGCCGACACCAGCTTCCTTGTTCAGCACGGCACCCTGGATAGCAGCACCGACAGCGACGACCTCATCGGGGTTAACGCCCTTAGAAGGCTCCTTACCGAAGTAGTTCTTCACGAGTGTCTGAACGGCGGGGATACGAGAGCTACCACCTACGAGGATGACCTCATCGATATCACTCGTCTGCAGCTTAGCGTCGCGCATAGCATTCTGGCACGGCACGAGGCAAGCCTGGATCAGGTTGTGAGCGAGCTGCTCGAACTGAGCACGCGTCAAGGTCTTTACCAAGTGCTTCGGCGTGCCACCGACAGCGGTGATATACGGAAGGTTGATCTCTGTTGTTGTAGAAGAAGACAGCTCAATCTTAGCCTTCTCGGCAGCCTCCTTCAAGCGCTGCATAGCCATCGGATCGGTAGAGAGGTCGATGCCATTCTCTTCCTTGAATCCCTTGACGAGCCAGTCGATAATGACCTGATCGAAATCATCACCACCCAAATGCGTATCACCGTTGGTAGCGAGCACTTCGAAGACACCGCCACCGAAGTTCAGGATAGAGATATCGAACGTACCACCACCGAGGTCGAATACGGCGATGTTCATATCCTTGTTGGCCTTATCAACGCCATAAGCGAGGGCGGCAGCCGTCGGCTCGTTGACGATACGACGGACATTCAGTCCGGCGATAGTACCAGCCTCCTTCGTAGCCTGACGCTGAGAGTCGGAGAAGTAAGCCGGGACGGTGATGACAGCGTCCTTCACTTCCTGACCGAGGTAATCCTCAGCAGTCTTCTTCATCTTCTGCAGGATCATGGCGCTGATCTCCTGCGGCGTATACTTACGGTCGTTGATCTGCACGCGCGGATAACCACCTTCGTCGACAACCGTGTAAGGCACGCGGTCAATCTCCTTCTTGCACTGCTCATAGGTCTCACCCATGAAACGCTTGATGGAGTATACCGTGTTCTTCGGGTTCGTGATAGCCTGACGCTTTGCCGGATCACCGATCTTGCGCTCGCCGCCTTCTACAAAGCCGACGACGGACGGTGTCGTACGCTTGCCTTCGCTGTTGGCGATGACAACAGGCTCATTACCTTCAAATACAGCCACACAGCTGTTTGTTGTTCCTAAGTCGATTCCAATAATCTTTCCCATAGTTGTATATTTTTTTATTTTTTATTATTCGTTTGGTTCAGCCGTCATCACTGTTTTCGGTGACGGTGTCCCGGGATTTTCCCGCGACACTGACATTTTTGCAAACGATATGCCACAGAAAACGAGTATGACATAATGGCAGAAACGAAAAAGGGCGGCCGTCGTGGCCGCCCTATATAGAATAAGGTGTAAATTATTCCTGTGCCTTCTTTTCCTCGATAGCTTTCTTGATGAGGCCTTCGAGCTCCTCGGCCAACTCGGGGTTGTCCTGCAGGAGTTTCTTTGTGGCGTCACGTCCCTGTCCGAGCTTGCTGCCGTTGTAGCTGAACCAGCTGCCGCTCTTCTGGATGATGTTGTACTCCACGCCGAGGTCGACGATCTCACCGGTCTTGCTGATGCCATCACCATAGATGATGTCGAACTCACACTTACGGAACGGAGGCGCTACCTTGTTCTTCACGACCTTCACCTTCGTGAGACGGCCGAGGACCTCGTCGCCATTCTTGATCGGCGTGCTGGGCCGGATGTCGATACGAACGCTGGCGTAGAACTTCAGGGCGTTACCACCCGTCGTCGTCTCCGGATTGCCGAACATCACGCCGATCTTCTCACGCAACTGGTTGATGAAGATACAAGTGGTATTGGTCTTGGAGATTGTAGCGGTCATCTTACGCAGTGCCTGACTCATGAGTCGCGCCTGCAGACCGACCTTGTTGTCGCCCATCGTACCTTCGATCTCCGCCTTCGGCGTGAGGGCGGCGACGGAGTCGATGACGACGATATCGACGGCTGATGAGCTGATGAGCTGGTCAGCGATCTGCAGTGCCTGTTCACCGCTGTCGGGCTGTGAGATCCAGAGGTTGTCGACATCCACGCCGAGGTGTGCGGCATAGGTGGGATCGAACGCATGCTCAGCGTCGATGAAGGCGGCGATGCCGCCGAGCTTCTGTGCCTCAGCGATGGCATGGATTGCCAGCGTTGTCTTACCGGAAGATTCCGGGCCGTAGATCTCGATGATACGTCCGCGGGGATATCCGCCGACGCCGAGGGCTACATCGAGGCCGAGGGAGCCTGTCGGGATGACATCGATATGATCGTGCGGCTGTTCGCCGAGTTTCATGATCGATCCCTTGCCGAAATCTTTCTCTATCTTACTCATGGCCGCCTGCAGTGCTTTGAGCTTGGCGGCCTTTACGTCTTGGTTGTTTTCTTCTGCCATAAATTAAAGCCTCACCCCCGCCCCTCTCCAAAGGAGAGGGGAGTGATTAGTCTTGTTGCTGTCTTTTTCCTTTGGGTGAGGATGAATGAGGAAAAAGCCAATTAATAAATATTGTGGATGTGTGGCCGCAATAGAGCGGTCACCTACTGCCTTTCTGTAAGCCCCTCCCTTTTCGGGGAGGGGTTGGGGAGAGGCTTTATAATTCTAAATCACCGTCGAATACCTCGTGCCAGGGAAGGCCCTGCTTGTTGAGCTGCTCGAGGAACGGATCGGGATCGAAGTCCTCAACGTTCCAAACGCCCGGTTTCTTCCACAGACCTTTGAAGAACATCATGGCGCCGCACATGGCCGGCACACCGGTGGTGTAGCTGACGCCCTGCATGCCCGTCTCGTTGTAGGCATCCTGGTGCTTGCAGTTGTTATATATATAATAGGTGTGTTCCTTGCCGTCTTTAACGCCACGGATACGGCAGCCGATAGATGTCTCACCGTCGTAGTTGCTGCCAAGATCCTGCGGATTCGGCAGGACGGCCTTGAGGAACTGCAGAGGCACGATGTTCACCTTTACCGTCTTCTCCGGGTCGTCGGCCAACGGAGCCTCGTAGACGATCGGGTCGATACGGCTCATGCCGAGGTTCTGGATACAGTCGAGATACGTGAGATACTGTTTACCGAACGTCATCCAGAAGCGTGCGCGCTTGATCGTAGGATAGTTCTTTACCAGACTCTCCAGTTCCTCGTGGTGCATGAGGTAAGAGTCGCGCTTGCCGATATTCGGGTACGTAAGATCCTTGTGTACAGCCAGCGGTTCTGTCTCAATCCACTGTCCGTTCTCATAGTAGAGACCTTTCTGCGTGATCTCGCGGATATTGATTTCCGGATTGAAGTTCGTAGCGAAGGCATGGTGGTGGTTACCGGCGTTACAGTCGACGATATCGAGGTCGTGGATCTCGTCGAAATAATGCTTGGCAGCATAAGCCGTGTAAGCCTGTGACACGCCCGGGTCAAAGCCGCAGCCGAGGATAGCCGTCAGGCCGGCCTGTTTGAAGCGGTCCATGTAGGCCCACTGCCAGGAGTATTCGAAGTGGGCCTCATCTTTCGGCTCGTAGTTGGCGGTGTCGAGATAGTTGCAGCCGCAAGCCAGACAGGCGTCCATGATGGAAAGGTCCTGATAGGGCAGGGCGAGGTTGATGACGAGGTCCGGCTTATAGCTGTTGAACAGTTCCGTGAGCTGCTCAACGCTGTCAGCGTCTACCTCAGCGGTCTCGATGGGCATGGTGTAGCCCTTGGCGTGGATAGCGTCGACGAGGCGCACGCATTTCTCCCGGTGATGGGAGGCGATCATAAACTCATTGAACACGTCAGTGTTCTGTGCGATCTTAAAGGCGGCGACAGTGGCCACGCCACCGGCACCAATCATTAATACTCTGCTCATATTCTTTTTGTTTATAGTTTTTTATAAGCGGGATAGGCACTATAGGCATAATAGGCACTATAGGCCTGATGGCGCGCGAAGACGACAGGACTTTAGCCTTTGATCTCGTCGGCGCGGATGCCGAGGGCATTCATGATGCTGTAGCCGAGGATTTCCTGGCGGAAGTTGCCGCCGGGGAGGGGCTGCATGGCGAAGAGCGTGATATGTTTCTCGTCGTCGACATCACGGAGGGCCTCGCGGAGCTGGTCGTAGAGATCACTCGTCTCACTGTCGGGTATGACCATCACGCGGCGTACCTCCTCGTGACTGCAGACGGTCTTGACGAGGTTCAGGATATAGTCGTCCTTCGTTACGAGTTGATTGGGGGCATAGGCGTTGACGATGAACTCGCCGAGCTTGTCATCGTTGAAGGCCTTGCCGTTGAGCTCGTTGTCGTAGTCAGCGGGGCGAAAGTTTTCGAGAGCGTGCTTCTTGGGGTTATGGATGATGACGAGCTGTGTCTCATGTTTCTTCCCGGGCCGTAGTCCGCCGTCGAGGGCGATGTCCACGGCCCACCGGCTGAGGTCGGCGGGCGGGATGCGTCTGCCGATCATGCGCTCAAACTGTACGCTAAGGGCGAAGGCAACGCGGTCGATATAATCGCCGTCAGCGATGATGATGTTCTCGCTGAGTCGGATATTCTCGCTGGGATGGATAGCTGTTTGATTCATACGTGCAAAGATACTGCTTTTTTGTCACACTTGGAAATATAGCCGATGAATTTTTTATCACAAAAGTTACGGATGAGGGACGAAACGATGATGTTTTATATTTTATTTTGATAATTAATGTTTCTTATCCATTTTTGGTTTAATCTTTGCGAGAAGGTTTTCGTCTAAAAGGAAAATAAAAATTATCCGACCTATCGGTCGGCGGGCCGCCACAAGGGCCGGCCCCTGCAAGAGGATATTTGAATCAAACAATATAAGTTTTATTTATCAGATCGATTATGAAAAGAATTTTGATGATGATGCTGGCAGCCGTCATGGTGATGGGTGCCAATGCGCAGACGGTTAAGTCTGCAGCCACCGCTGCCGCTAAGGCTGCCGGTGCCGCCGCTGTATCGAGTGCAAAGACTTCGGCTGCTACAGCCGCCACGAAGGCAGCTGCGAAGAACGCCACGAAGATTGCGAAGGCTCAGAAGACCTATAAGAAGGCCAAGAAGGCTTACAATACTGCCAAGACGGTCAGCAAGTATGCCAAGAGCACGTCTTCTTCCGCAACGACGAAGGCTGCCAAGGCCGCTGCCAAGAGCGCTGCCAAGAAGGCTGCTGTCAATGCAGCAACCAACGCTATCAACAAGCTGTAAGCTAATAATTCCTTGCGTGGCCGCAACATGGCGGCCACCTACTTATCCTGGTATCCTTTTTATTGATGTTCGCGGTGGATGACCGTACCGTTAGCCTGATGGGTAGCGAGGACAAGAACCTCCGCAATTTGTACATGTTCCGGCGCGCTGGCTGCATAGAACACGACGTCGGCGATATCATCGCCCGTAAGCGGCTGGATACCCTCATAGACCTTGTCGGCGCGTTTGTCGTCACCATGGAAGCGAACATTGGAGAAGTTCGTCTCCACGAGTCCCGGTTTGATATTCGTTACGCGCAGCCGTGTGTCGGCAACGTCGATACGCAGACCGTCGGTGATGGCTTTCACGGCCGACTTTGTAGCGCAGTAGACATTACCGCCAGCATAGGCGGCATCACCGGCGACACTACCTATATTAATAATGTGTCCATGATTACGACGGACCATATCGGGCACGATGAGGCGCGTCATCGTCAACAGCCCTTTGATATTCGTGTCGATCATTTGGTCCCAGTCGTCGAAGTCGCCTTGATATTCCGGTTCCAGTCCGCGAGCCAGTCCGGCATTATTGATGAGCACGTCGATGTCCCGCCATTCCTCGGGAATGGAGGCCACGGTCGCCTCTGCCGCTTTGCGGTCTCTGACATCGAAGGCGAGGGGCAGTACGGCCGTACCGCCGTTTTCCAACTCCTTCTGCAGGCTTTGCAGTTTCTCCCGCTTCCGTCCGGTAATGATCACGTTGTAGCCGCCTTCGGCGAAGCGCCGGGCGCAGCCTTCACCGATGCCACTTGTAGCGCCGGTGATGAGTACGATTTTCTTCTTCATCATAGAAAGGTTTCTATTTAGCTGTTGCAAATTTACGAAAAAGTTCTTGGAGGGAAAAGAAAAACGGAGAAATATCGAGGGAAGTGTGGCTCCTTGCGGCTACAACGGCGCTTCCTTGCGGTTACAACGGCGCTTTCTTGTGCTTACAGATGCGCTTCCTTGCGCTTGCAAAGCGCAAGCACACAACGGCAGGCCCTACAAGACGGGAGATGAGCGGAACAGGATGGAGCATGTCTGTACGAGTGGATTTCAATTATGTGGTTATTTGTGCGAAAATATTTCAATTGTAAAATTATTTGGTGAATATTGAAAATAATTGATTAAATATTTCGGTGTTTTTTAAAATGTCCGTAACTTTGCCAACGGAAAAAGATAGTCATCATTAAACTACTTATGAAGGTGTACTTCGGGATGAAGTCGATAGAAGGAGGACGTATTTAATAAGAGAGAACGAATAAACTAGAGAGAACGTATGAAGAAAAGGTATCAACTTCTTTTGGCTTGTCTCCTGACGTCCTCGCTGTCGGTATCAGCGCAGAACAATGAAGTGACAGGCGTGGTGACCGCCGAGGATGACGGTCAGCCCATTACCGGTGCTTCTATCCGTATTGAAGGAACGAAGACGGGAACCGTCACGGACATTGACGGTAAATTTAAACTGTCGGATCTCCCGGCATCAGCCCACACCCTTATTGTCAATTACCTGGGCATGCGTGAGCAGCGCGTGACCATCAAGCCGGACATGAAGATCGTGTTGTCGTCCGACTCAAAGAACCTCGACGATGTCATCGTCGTGGCCTTCGGTAAGCAGAAACGCGAGAGTTTCACGGGTTCCGCCGGCGTGCTGAAGAGCGGCGACATCGCCAAGCGTCAGGTCAGTGACCCTATTGAAGCGCTGAACGGCCAGGTCGCCGGTGTACAGATGGTGGAGAGCAACGATCCCGCCTCCTCCAACCCTACCATCTTGATCCGTGGTATTGGTTCCATCAATGCCAGTACGTCCCCGTTGATCATCGTCGACGGACTGCCTTACAATGGTTATTACAGTGATATCAACCCGCAGGATGTCGAGAGTATCAGCGTGCTGAAGGATGCCGCGAGCAATGCCCTCTACGGCGCCCGTGGTGCCAACGGCGTGATCATGATCACCACGAAGCATGCGCAGAAAGGCAAGGCCATCATCACCGTTGATGCCAAATGGGGCGGCAACAGTGACGGCTATGTCGACTATGACTATATCAAGGACCCCCGCGAATATTACGAGCTCTATTATAAAGGACTCTACAACTATTATACGAACAGCAAGGGACAGAATGCCTACCAGGCCTGGCAGAGTGCCAACAATACTATCGGTGCCAGTCGTGCCGAGGGCGGTCTCGGCTTCTCCGTCTTCTCCGTTCCCAGTGGCCAGGCGCTGATCGGTCAGAATGGCAAGATGAACCCTAACGCCACACTCGGCAATATCGTGACCAACAACGGCACGTCCTATATGCTCTATCCCGACAACTGGAAAGACCTGGCTTACCGTACGGGACTGCGTCAGGAATATAATGTCAGTGTCAACGGCGGTACCGACCAGTTCTCTTTCTATGGCAGTGGCAGTTACCTGAGCAATGAAGGCGTCAACTACGGTGCGGGATACAAGCGCTACAGTGGTATGATGAAAGCCGACTATCAGGCCCGTCCGTGGCTGAAGATGGGCGTCAACACCCGTTTCATCCATACCAATTCCGACAGCAACTACAGCACGTATGCCGGCGTGCTGAAGATGCCGAATATCTATCCCGCCTTTGTCCGTGATGCCAATGGCAATATCCTCACCGATGATAACGGAAAGGTCTACGACTATGGCGACGGCACCTATACCGGGCTTGTACGTCCTGTCTCCCAAGGTGAGAACTTCCTTCAGGAAGACCGTCTGACGACCGCCAACAACATCAGCAACGCGTTCAACTTCGCCGCATACAGTGATATCTCCTTCCTCCGTGACTTCAAGCTCACGCTGAATGTCAATGTCTACGACACGGAGAACCGCGCCGTCTCCTCCTATCCTTCCGAATATGGTGAGCTCGGCCAGTCCACCGGCGGTTATGCTGATGCCGATCATTACCGTACCTATTCTTTCAATACCCAGCAGTTGCTCTACTGGAACAAGCAGTTGGGCAAGAATTCTCTCTTCCTCATGCTCGGTCATGAGTATACTCTGCAGGACGGTACGACGACGAGCGTGTCGCGTAACCATGTCCTCGACTATAGTGCCGACAAGGAACCCGCCGGAGCGCTGACGCTCGTCAACGGAACCGGTTACAGTACCCGTTACAACGTAGAGGGTTATATGTTCCAGGCCCAGTATGACTATGACAGCCGTTATTATGGCTCCTTCTCTTTCCGCCGTGACGGTTCCTCGCGTTTCGCCGAGAATCATCGCTGGGGTAACTTCTGGTCACTTGGTGGCGCATGGATCATCAGTAAGGAAGCATGGTTCCCGAAGAACAACTGGATTGATGAGTTGAAGCTTAAGGCCAGCTATGGTGAGCAGGGTAACGATGGTATCGACGACTTCCTCTATACCGATTATTACTCTATCGCGAGTGTTGACGGTAATGGCGCCATTGATTTCAAGCGAAAGGGTAGTGAGGATATCACGTGGGAGAAGAACGGCAACTTCAACACCGGTGTGGAGTTCCAGCTCTTCCATCATCGTCTGACGGGCAGCGTGGAATACTATCACCGTAAGACGAGTGATATGCTGCTTTATTTTACCACGCCGGTATCTCTCGGTTATACAGGTTATTACGACAATATCGGCGATATGGTCAACAAGGGCGTTGAGATTGCCCTTGCCGGTGATATCATCCGCACGAAGAACATTGACTGGAACGTCAACTTCAACCTCTCGCACAATGTCAACCGCGTGACTTACCTGCCTGACGAGAACAAGACCGTCAGCGTCGACGGACACGCCGGTTATACCGATCTCTCCGACTTCTGGTTCGTTGGTGAGGGCCTGCCTCTGCATACGTGGTATATGCCGAAGTATGCCGGTCCCGACAGTGAGGGCCGTTCCACCTGGTATGTCCGTAATGCCGACGGTACGGAGACGACGACAACATCCTATTCGCAGGCCTCCTATTATAACTGCGGCGATGCCAACCCGAAAGTCTATGGCGGTTTCGGTACGTCGCTGACGGCTTACGGCTTCGACCTCACGGCCAGCTTCATCTATTCCATCGGCGGTAAGGCCCTCGACAGTGGTTATGCCACGCTGATGTCCTCACCCTATGCCGCCGCCGAGCGTCATAACCTCCATAAAGATCTGTGGAACGCATGGTCGGAGGACAACACCACGAGTGATATCCCCCGTTTCCAGTATGGCGATACCTCCAATGGTTACACTTCCAGCCGCTTCCTGACGAATGCCAGTTATCTGACGTTCAAGAATATCAGTCTCGGCTACACGTTGCCGCGAGACTGGATCAAGAACCTCGGCCTCACCAGCGTACGTATCTACTGTACCTGTGATAATGTCTACTACTGGACCAAGCGTAAGGGCTTCGATCCACGTACGAGCCTCTCCGGACAGACGAGTACGGAAGATTTCCATCCTGTCCGCACCATCTCCGGTGGTATCACTGTGAAATTCTAAAAGAAGATTGTTATGAAAAGAAATATCAAATATATATTTGCGGCAGTGGGCTGCAGTCTGCTGCTGACGAGTTGTCTCGATACGGTGACTCCCACCGAGGGACTGACGCAGAGTCAGGTGGAGTCGTCGAAGAGTGGTATTGAGGGATTGAACAATGCCATTGCCAAGCAGATGATCAAGCTCGGCTATTCCGATATCAGTTGCGGCTATGCCGGCATTTCCCTGGCCACCGATGTCATTGTCGGTCAGGTACCTATCGCCACGCCGTCGTGGGATTATTACATGTATGTCTCCGAGGGCTATGTAGGCGGCAACTACGCCTATTCCTATGACTTCTGGAAATACCATTACGACATCATCAAGCGTGCGAATCTCCTGCTCACGGCTGTCGGCACCGATACCACAGCTTATGCCGGATATATGGGCAACGCCCTGGCCTACCGCGCCTTCGCTTATATGAATGCCGCCCGCCTCTTCGAATATAAGGCTACGGGATCGACGACCCTCGACAGTTACGCCACGAAGAACGGCCTCTACGGTCTCACCGTACCGATTATCACGCAGAACACGACGGAGAAGGAGAGCCAGAACAATCCCCGTGTGCCCTTCTATGTCATGGACCGCTTTATCCTCACCGACCTCAACCGTGCCGAGCGCTTCCTCAACGGCTATGCCCGGGATAATGAGACCGATGCCAACGAGGCCGTCGTCTATGGCTTGAAGGCCCGTTTCTGGCTTGAGCTCGGCAGTCGTTTCGACTATAACAGTTCAGACCTGAAGAAGCAACTCGCCCATGAGGACGACGACTCGCTGAAGACCTATGATAAACTCGGTATCACCACGGCGACACAGTGTTTCGCCAATGCGGCTAAGTATGCCCGTATGGCTATCAACCAAGGCTATACGCCGATGTCGAAGACCGACTGGTACAACGAGATCACCGGTTTCAACACCGTCAACAAGTCATGGATGTGGGCCATGAAGATAGGCACCGATGATATCGATGATGACGACTGGGCCTGGAAGAGTTTCGTGTCTTACATGTCGAGTGAGACGGAGTTCGGTATCGCCGGTATGCAGAGTGATGAGGCCTACCGTGAGATTGACCGCTCCCTGTATGAGAAGATCGATCCCTCCGACTGGCGCCGTTATACGTGGGTGGCTCCCGGGGATGCCGGACAGGCTGACAGCGTAGGCCATTACAGCACGCTGCTCACCGCTTCCAACTTCGCCAATCTCCCCGCTTATGCCGGACTGAAATATAAGCCCGCCGGTGGCAATATGACCGACTATAAGTCAGGCAGTGCCGTGTCCATCCCGTTGATGCGTGTGGAAGAGATGTATTTCATTGAGGCAGAGGCTACGGCATTCACCGAAGGACTGAAGGCCGGACAGAAACTCCTGGAGAATTTCATGAATACCTATCGCTGTACGACAACCGCCGCCAATCCCACACCTTACAAGTGTACGTCTACCAGTGTATGGGATTTCGAGGATGAGGTGATCCGAGAGAAAGAGATTGAGTTCTGGGGCGAGGGTGTCGTCTATTATGATCTCAAGCGCCTGCGCAAAGGCTTCAGTACGGAGTATGACGGTTCCAACACCTATACTTATTATCAGCAGAGCGTGGCCAACGGCTATGTTGCTCCGGCGATGAATATCTGTATTCCGAATTATGAGGTACAGAACAACAAAGGTATTGTCAACAACCCTGACCCGCAGGGAGAATAACGGTCAGAGAGAATCAAAAAGAATGGTCCTATGAAGAAATATTTGTATATGATAACCCTGTTGATGGCTATGGTCCTCGCAGGGTGCTCGGATGATGACAGCTATGAGGCTGCGGAGGCGCTGAAGAGCGACTGCCAGCAGGTACACTTCTCAGCCGATAACACGACGAAGTCGTTGCTCTATGGCTCCGATGCCTCGAAGACGTTGAAATATAAGGTTGTAAGAAATACGAAGAACGGAACGCTGACCGTTCCCGTAGCCCTTACGAAGGCGACGGCAGGCGTGACGGCAGCGCCGTCGGTGACGTTCAGCGATGGTGACTCCGTGGCCTACGCCATCGTCAATCTCCCCGATACGGCGAAAGAGGGCGACAGCTTCGCCTACACGCTGACGCTCTCCGGCGACGAGGTCGATCCTTACTCCACGCTTCTCGACGGCGGCATCTCTTACACGGCCTCCGCCGTCTATCCCACAGCCGTGAATATCCAGTTCTATTATCTCTATTCCGATTATACGAACTATACGGACTATTGGACGGACAAGGCCTATGACCTCGGTGGCGGTGAGTATCAGATTCCTGATTTTGCCGGCAGTGGTCATCCGCTCATCATCCATGCCGACGGCAGCAAGGGCATTGCTTATCCTGAGTTGGCCGAAGAGAACAAGGATAACGCATACGATCTCTATTCTGACGACTATGGATCGTATATCGGTATGCAGTTCAGCCTCTATCCCTGGGGTGCCGATGGCATGTCGCTCTCATACGTCTATCTCCTCGTGAGCCAGACTTCCGGTTATTCTTCTTATGACAGTTCGACGAAGACCGGGTGGATGTACGTCTACTATATGCAGATGTCAACGGGCAAGGAGGACTACTGGGGTTCGCTGAACTTCACGATCAAGTAATCCTCTTCCCGCGGATTCTCTCCGTGAGATAAAAACTGTGCAGAGGCCTTGCACACTTTGTGCAAGGGGTCTGCACACTTTGTGCATGCCCCTTGCACAGTTTGTCTTTTCTATCTCTGGCAGGGTGCGGTCCTTGTGGCCGTCCGCAGACCATAGGTCGGATGTGCTCCGTTTATTCGAAATCGAGCCAGCCCTCATACCATTGTGGCTCGTCGTTGTCTTCCTGTGGATTGGGATTGGAGACGGAGAGACCGAGGAGACGGATGGGGTGGTTGGCATCGTAGCTGACCTGGTGAAGGAGTTGCTTGGCCAGTGGAAGGATGTCGTCTTTCCGTCTGAGAACTTTATTGCCGGAGATGCTGCGCGTGATCTGCGTGAAGTCACCGTATTTGATCTTCAGCGTCAGCGTATGGCCCTCAAAGCCATCGCCATGGATGCGGTCGACAAGTTCGAGGACGGTATGATAGAGTTCAATGATGACCTTGGAGGGAATACTGATATCTTCGAGGAACGTCTGCTCGCAGCCCACGGACTTACGGACACGTTCGGTGACAACGGGGCGGTCGTCGATGCCGCGGGCGAAGTTGTAGAAGATATCCCCCGACTTCCCGAAGACTTCACGGAGATGGGAGCGGGAAACCTTTCTCAACTGGCCGCCGGTATAGATGCCCATGCGGTGCATGAGTTGCAGCGTCTTCGGGCCCACGCCCCAGAAATCCTCCACGGGGAGGTCGGAGAGGAAGTCCAATGCCCTGTCGGGATGGATGACGAAGAGGCCGTCGGGCTTCTGATAGTCAGAGGCGATCTTCGCTAAGAACTTATTGTAAGAGACGCCGGCAGAGGCCGTGAGATGGAGTTTCTCCTTGATCTCCTCCTTGATGGCGATGGCGATGTCCTTGGCAAGGGGGATGTCCTTCTTGTTCTCCGTGACATCGAGGAAGGCCTCGTCGATCGACAGCGGTTCGATGAGGTCCGTGTATTCTTGGAAGATCTTGCGGATCTCGTGCGACACCTCTTCATAATAGCCGTGGCGCACGGGAACGATAATGAGGTCGGGACAGCGCCGCTTCGCCGTGGCAATGGGCATGGCGGAATGGACGCCGAAGCGCCGTGCCTCATAGCTCGCCGTCGACACGACACCCCGCTCACCGTCGAAGCCGACGGCAATGGCCTTGCCGCGCAGCTCCGGGTTGTCCCGTTGTTCCACGCTGGCAAAGAACGCATCCATATCGATATGTATGATCTTTCTGTTTTGGGTCATAGAAATTCTTTTCGGTTCCTGCGAGAGGATTTTATGAATTATCTTGGGACTCAGAAATTCTCGTGGTTCAAGCCCCATCAATTATCATCAATATTTCATCAATATCTATAGTGCTTTTAGTGGCAACGATGAACATCTATGGATGGCTCTGCCATCAATTCAATTATCATCAATATACGGAGCGAGGTACTTGGCTCCCTCCGTAGGGTGCGGCCCTTGTGGCCGTCCTAACCGGGAGAATGACAACAATTTCACTATTAGGACGGCCACAAGGGCCGCACCCTACGGAGGACCAATTGATGATAATTGATGCGATGCCTTGGCATCAATTGACGCGTATTGAAGCGCCAATGTATTGATGAAATATTGATGAATATTGATGGAGACTTTTCGACTACGTTAAATATCTAGTGATTCATTAAACTACATAATTCTTTCTCTCATAAATCAGAATTTTATCATGGTTGGCTGATTCGGCAGCAAAAGGCAGAAGGCGATCCAATTCTACAAGATCGACATCATGACCCAGGAGTTTTTTCATCTGAATCATCATTCGGGAAATGGTAAACAAAGAAATGCCGGCTGATTCATCATACTGCACGAGTATATCAATATCACTGTCCGGTCGTTCTTCACCTCGTGAGGAAGAACCAAACAGCCATGCTCTCTTGATGGGTTGACCAGTCAAGTACTGTTGGATTTGGGGAATCATCGCCCGGATATTTTCGCTAACCATATATTTACTGATCTTTTATTTGCAAATATCGTCTTTTTTTGTGATATGAGCAAATGTTTCTCTTATTTTTTTGTTAACTTTGTTCGCTATTTAGGAAAAAAGAATTTAGATCGAACGACAATGGATATACAACGAATACAAAAATTCCTCAGGGATGTGGCGGCCAACAACAACCGCGACTGGTTTCATGCGCATAAAGCGGAATATGATGCCTGTCAGGAGGATTTCCGGCAGGGGATAGACGCGCTCATCGCTCAGTTGGCGAAAGTGGATCCGGAGATAAAATATCTTACGGCAAAGGACTGCTGTTACCGCTTCTATCGGGATGTCCGTTTCTCACAGGATAAGTCACCCTATAAGCGCCATTTCGGCGCCTATATCTGTTCGGCAGGGAAGAAAAGCTTGCGCGGAGGCTATTATATCCATGTGCAACCTGGACAGAGTCTCGTGGCTTTCGGCTGTTATTATCTGCCGACAAATATTCTCACGAGTTGTCGTAATGAGATCAAGGGAAACATCGAGCACTGGAAGGAAGCCGTGGAGAACGGACAGTTTATTAAGGCGTTCGGTTACCCTAATGCCGGCACATGGACCGATGAGGAGGTGTCGGAGAAGGGCTTCGGACTCACGGCATTGAAGACGGCGCCGAAGGGATTTGACAAGAATGATCCCGACATCGACTATCTGCGAATGAAAGATTATGTCTGTTGGAAGCATGTTGACGATAACTTCTTCCAGGGCGACGAATGGATGAAAAAAGTAGTGAGCCTGGCGAAGATCGCCAAGCCCAGCATGGATATCATCAACTCCGTCGTTGATGATTATATCTAATGTCTCTTTTAGTATATTCCCAGCCAGAAATGGTAGACGTAACTGACGCCGAGGCCGACGATGGTGGCGGTGACGATATCCGACGGATAATTCGGGATGAAGAAATAACCATAGACCGACGGCATCACACCGAGGAGAATCCACGGTTCGATATGCAGGGAGTAGGCCAGTGGCAGCATGCTCACCACAACAGCGCCCTGCGAGTTGATCAGTACGGAGACGGTGAAGAAGGCGAAGGCGATGGACCACGGATACTTCGTGATGATGCCCGTCAGCATGGCCTGCATCTCTGGCTTGTAGTTGTCGAAATAGGTGTTACTCATCCACGCGATACCATAGATGGCGACGACGGCAACCATACCGTTCTGCCATACCTTGCCGCCGACAGCGTCTTTAGGCTTCGCCTTACAGAAGATGATCATGAAGGCGGTGGCAGTGATCATGATGATCTGGATGACGATGTTCATCGACAGTCGCTCGGGTTTGCCGTCCTCCATAAACTGCGGCAGAATCTCGATACCCGCCATTTTCAGCAATGAGATACAGAGCACGATGGCCAGGGCACCAAGGGCGAGGGATCCGTAACGGGCTCCGATCCACAGAGCAATGAGAACTACGAGGAGTTCTACAATCATTAATAAACTCATTATGCGTTACTGTTTAGGCGTTGATACGGAATAGTTTACTGTCAATATCTTTTGTAATGTTGACTTTGCAAAAGTAAGAAGAAACATTGACAACACCAAAGATTTCCCGTGTTTTTTTTTTAAAAAATAAGGGAAGTAACCAATCGTTACTTCCCTCATCTTACACCTTATTATATATAGGATCCTCCTCCATTCTCTATTCTCCATTTTCCGTTCTCCATTATATTTGATATAATAGTCCGTTGCGCAGATCCTGAAGAGCGATCTCCTTCATCTTCATGTGGAGCTTCTTTCCCGTAGCGTTCATTGGCAGTTGGGCGACGAAACGGTAGAGGCGAGGGCGCTTGAAGTTGGCAATGGCATCACTGGCCTTACAGTATTCATCAAGCTCCTCAGGCGTCAGCGACGGGTCTTTGCGGACGACATACGCCGTGACGAGTTGGCCGCGCATCTTGTCGGGAACGGCAGTGACCATACTGTCCTCCACCTTGGGATGACTGTCGAGGACATCCTCCACTTCCACGGGATAGATATTCTCGCCCGAAGAGATAATCATGTCATCCTTTCGGCCGATGATGCTGATGAAACCATTCTCATCCCATGTGGCCAGATCGTTGGTGTAGATGAAGTCCTTATAGTATTTGGCCGCTGTCTCGGCTTCGTTATTAACGTAGGTATAAGGCGACTTTGCAGGCGAACAGATAATCACTTCGCCAATCTCGTTGCCGTCCTGGGCGACGAGTTCATCGGGCTCGGCATGACGGTCGCTATAGACTTTCACAACGCGCACATCATCATCCACGCAGGAACAGCCGGCCGTTCCCGCATTCTCCGGCAGGTCGAAAGGCCGTAGGAACGTGTTCCAGAAGGTCTCCGTCGTCCCGTAGCCGTTGAAGATATTCGGTGTGAGGACTTTCTGATAGCGGATACAGGCGGAACGTTCCAACGGACTGCCCATGGTGACGATGCCGTGAAGCGTGGAGAGGTCATAGCCTTGTTTCTCCTCCTCATCGGCGAGGCGCTCAAGGACGGTGGGCACGCCGATGATGAACGTGATCTTATAGCGCTCGACATACTGCAGTGTCAGTTTGGCGTCGAACTTGTTCATGATGATGAGACAGGCGCCAGCGTAGAACGTCGGACAAGGACCGGCGCAGTGGATGCCGCCACGGTGGAACCACGGTGTGGTATTCATCGTCACGTCACGATAGTTCATCGGGAAATGAATCATCACGTCGTGGGCGGAGAGCACCTCGTTGATACTCGTCAATGGTACGGCTTTCGGACGGCCCGTCGTGCCGGAGGTGAAGAGGCGCGTCGTCTCGTCATAGATATTGTATTCACGGTGATTCTCCGGCTCTGTCGCCGGCATGTCGCGCATCAGCTCCGTGAAATTGAGGATATTCCCACGGCTTTCTCCGTCAATGGTTAGCAGGCGCTGCGGCTGGTAGTCGGCGAGGGCGATGGCTTTCTCCACGACATCGCGGCGCTTCTCGTCGAAGATCAGATATTTCGGTCGTGCGGTCTTGATCTGCCACGCCAGCTCTCCGGCACTGAGACGGAAACTGACGGGACAGCAGACGGTATGTGTCTTTTGGGCGGCGATATAGGTGAAAACAAACTCAGCGCAGTTGGGGAGTTGAAGCATCAGCACGTCACCTTTCTGCAGATGGTCAGCCACAATGTGGTTGGCCATGCGGTTGCAGTCGTCGTTGAGTTGTCCGTAATTCCAGGTCTTATGCTGAAGGGGATCAATCATCGCCATCCGCTGGCCGTAACGCCGTACGTTACGCATAAAGCCTTCAATCCAAGTGTAGTGTCTCTCAAAAATCGTTTTAAATTCTTCCATACCTTATCTTATATTTATAGCTCGCTATAGTAATCTATGGCGAGCTATGCTTGATCTATAGTTCCCTGAAATGCCGGTAGTCATCAATGACGATATCGGAGAGGGGCGCGAGCACGTCACGGCTGTTCGTCGTTGCCAGGGCTACCGTGTAGGCTCCGCTGGCACGCAGACTTTTCAGACCGTTGATACTGTCCTCGAAGCCGATGCAGTCACAGGGCTGCAGACCGAAGGAATGGGCGGCACGGATATAACAGTCGGGGTCGGGCTTGGAACGCTGGAAATCCTCAGCCGTGAGGATATGGTCGAAGAGTTGATGTACCTCGGGATGATGGCGGTAGACATTCTCCATCTTCGCTTGGTTGCTGCTCGTGACGATGGCCGTGGGAATCTCCTGCTCGTGAAGGGCTTTCACAAACTCCGGAAGACCATCGATGTACGGATATTCCATCTGTCGCTCATAGTCGTTGAGGCGCTCCGTGATATTTGCTTGCAGTTGCTCTTCACCGGGGAAATAACGGTCGTAGATCTGCGTGAGTGTCTGGCCCTTGATCTTATGGGCGAAGTCGGGAATCTCCGGCTTCAGCTCTTTGCCGATCTGTCCCCAGAAAATCGTGTATTGGGGCTCTGTATTAAAAACGACCCCATCGAGATCGAATAGGGCCGCCTGATATTGTTCTTTTGTTAAGTTCATAAGCTAATTCTTTTCCTATCCCACTGCTTGTTCCATGGGATAGTCTTGTTATTGCTTCTTCATTCGTATATCCTTTAGAGCAGAAAGTACGACATAGACAAGGATGATAGGCATCCAAGCCTCCAACACGCCTTTGGCACCGTCAGCGATAGAGAAGATGACGATCATCGCAAGGGTGAAGATGGCAAAGCTGTATTTCAGCTCATTGCCTTTCCAACTCCACTGTTTGAATTTCAAGGCGAACATCGGCATCTCGCAGATAAGCAGATAACTGCTGATACCGGCGAGGATGAGGATCATCAGCCAGCCCCAACTGTTGTTCTCGATGAAAGAGGGGCTGATCACGATGAGAGAGCCCCAGAAGAGGGCGTTGGCAGGCGTCGGCAGTCCGATGAAGGATGTCGTCTGGCGTGTGTCAAGGTTGAACTTCGCCAGTCGCAAGGCTGAGAAGGCGGCCATGATATAAGCCAGGAAGGGGATCAGCGTGCTCATGGGCTGCAGAAAGGACGGGTATTCGAGGACGCCGAGATACCAGAAGATCATCGTGGAAGGCGCTACGCCGAACGTCACGTCATCAGCCAGCGAGTCGAGTTCTTTGCCTATGGGCGAAGAGACCTTCAACAATCGGGCACTCATGCCGTCGAAGAAATCAAAGACGGCGCCGATGATGATCCACAGCAGTGCCCACAGCGGCTGACCAGCAAAGGCAAACGAGGTGGCGATACATCCTGAGATGAGGTTGCTGCATGTCAGCGCGTTGGGAATATTGAGGAGTTTGAATGAGTTTTCTGCCATAGCGTTTATGTAATATTACGGACCGTCAAAAAAGTTTTCGGAACATGATGAATCAAGCCCCTACGTCTGGCGGAACATGATAAATCATGTCCCTACGTTTACTTTTTTACTTCTTTACTTTTTTAATTTTCCAATAATCGTCTGGTCACCGGTGGCTTTCTGGCCTACCTTGACACAGATCTCCGTACCCAAAGGAAGGAAGATATCCACACGAGAGCCGAGCTTGATGAAACCAAGATGCTCGTCAATATAACATTCCTCACCTTCCTGCGCGTAGGTGACGATGCGGCGCGCTACGGCTCCGGCAATCTGACGGCAGAGAATGTCCGTGCCGTCATCGGTGGTGATCATCACATCGGCATGCTCGTTCTCCTCACTGGCTTTCGGAAGCCAGGCTTTGTGGTAGTTGCCATTGAAATGGCGTACCAGTTTTACCTTGCCGTCTACAGGGAACCAGTTGGCGTGGACATTGAAGAGGCTCATGAAGATAGACACCTGAATGCGGCGGTCATGGAAATAGCGGTCTTCGTCGACTTCCTCGACGACAACGACCTTACCATCGGCGGGCGCAACAACGATGCCGTCGGTATCTTCGACGTTCAGAAAACGCTTCGGACAGCTATAGAAGTTCAGCACGATTCCATAGACGATGGCGGCGACGACGGCGAAGCACCAAAAGGGAATAGGGGTATCGAAAGCGAACCACAACAGGGCGGCGATGGCAATCATGGCCAAGGCGCCGATAACCAGTTGATTCGTTCCTTCACGATGTATTCTTATTTTCTTGATCTTCCTTATTTTCTTACCCATTGATTTAGGATACTTGATTTTTTTGTTTGCAAAGTTATCAATTTTTTGCGTTTTCTGCAAATTTTTCCTCTCTTTCTTTTGGTAATGTCATCTTTTCGTAGTAACTTTGACGCTCCAAAGAAAGATTTTTCAGAATGGAAGACTTCGTTCATCTGCATGTTCATACCCACTATTCGATTCTCGATGGTCAGTCGAAAGTCCCTCATCTCGTCGACAAAGCTATTGCCGACGGCATGAAAGGCATGGCGATCACCGACCACGGCGTGATGTATGGTATCAAAGAGTTTGCCGACTACTGCGCCGGCATCAACAAAAAGCGCAAGGCCGATGGTCTTGAGCCTTTTAAGCCCATCTTCGGATGTGAGATGTATGTGGCCCATCATAAGATGACCGATAAGGTGAAGGAGCATGGTGATAATTCCGGCTATCACCTTATCGTGTTGGCGAAGAACTATCACGGCTATAAGAATCTCATCAAACTCGTGTCTCACGCTTGGACGGAAGGTTATTACTACCGCCCGCGTACAGACCGTGAGGAACTGGAGAAATACCACGAGGATCTTATCGTCTGCTCCGCTTGTATAGCCGGTGAGGTTCCCTCAAAGGTTCTGAAAGGGGATATTGAGGGCGCCCGTGAGGCTTGTCAGTGGTACCATCGTGTCTTTGGCGATGATTATTATCTGGAGTTGCAGCGCCACGAGGTAAAAGATCCGAATATCATTGCCAACCGCGAGACGTTCCCCTTGCAGCAGAAAGCCAACAAGGTGTTGATGCAGTTCGCCAAGGAGTATGGCATCAAACTCATCTGTACCAACGACTGCCACTTCGAGGATAAAGAGACGGCAGAGGCGCATGACCATCTGCTCTGTCTGGCTACGGGAAAAGACCTCGATGATCCCAACCGTATGCGCTATTCCAAGCAGGAGTGGTTTAAGACGCGCGAGGAGATGAACGCCATCTTCAGTGATATCCCCGAGGCGTTGACCAATACGTTGGAGATATTAAATAAGGTGGAGATCTATTCCATCGATCATGGCCCGATCATGCCGTTCTTCCCCATTCCCGAGTCTTTCGGTACGGAAGAGGAATGGCGGAAGAAGTTCACGAAGGAACAGCTCTACGAGGAGTTCACCACCGATGAGAACGGACAGAACCCGCTGCCGCCGGAAGAGGGACAGAAAGTCATTGACCGCCTCGGTGGCTATGAGAAGATCTACCGCATCAAGTTCGAGGCCGACTATCTCGCCCATTTGGCTTATGCCGGTGCGAAAGAGCGTTACGGTGATCCGCTGCCGGAGAATGTTCATGAGCATATCAACTTCGAGCTTCATGTCATGAAGACGATGGGTTTCCCCGGTTACTTCCTGATCGTGCAGGACTTCATCAATGCCGCCCGTAATGAACTTGGCGTTTGGGTAGGCCCGGGGCGTGGTTCCGCCGCCGGTAGCGTCGTAGCCTATTGCTTGGGTATTACGAAGATCGACCCGTTGAAATACGACTTGCTGTTTGAGCGTTTCTTGAATCCGGATCGTGTGAACCTCCCGGATATTGATACCGACTTCGATGATGACGGTCGTGGCAAGGTGCTCAGATGGGTGATGGATAAGTATGGTCACGAGAACTGTGCCCATATCATCACTTACGGCTCCATGGCTACGAAGAACTCCATCAAGGATGTCGCGCGCGTGGAGAAACTGCCGTTGGACCGCAGTAACGCGCTCTGCAAGGCTATTCCCGACCGTCTTCCCGACGGTATGAAGATGAATCTTCCCAATGCCATCAAGTGCACGCCGGAACTCCAGGAAGCAGAGGTTAGCAATGATCCCCGTGAGCGCAATACCATCAAGTATGCGCGCATGCTTGAGGGCACGATTCGTGGTATTGGTCTCCATGCCTGTGGCTTTATCATCTGTCGTGACAAGATCAGCGACTGGGTGCCCGTCTGTACGGCCGATGACCCTGATTTCCCGGAGTTGAAATGTCAGGTCACGCAATATGACGGTCATGTCATTGAGTCGACGGGACTGATCAAGATGGACTTCCTTGGCTTGAAGACGCTCTCGGAGTTGAAGGAGGCTTGTAAGGTAATCAAGCAGACAACGGGCGACGTGATCGATCTCGACCATATTCCTATTGACGACGACCTTACTTATAAGCTCTATCAGGAGGGTCGCACGATCGGTACGTTCCAGTTTGAGTCAGCTGGTATGCAGAAATATCTCCGTGAGCTCAAGCCGACAGTTTTCGAGGACCTCATCGCTATGAACGCCCTCTATCGTCCGGGACCTATGGATTATATCCCTGATTTCATTGCCCGAAAGAACGGCAAGCAGGAGATTACCTATCCGATTCCTTGTATGGAGAAATACCTCAAGGATACCTATGGCATCACGGTCTATCAGGAGCAGGTGATGCTCTTGAGCCGTCAGCTGGCCAACTTCACGCGAGGCCAGAGTGACGCGCTCCGTAAGGCCATGGGTAAGAAGAAAAAGGCGATCGTCGACAAGATGAAGCCGCTCTTCCTGGAGGGCGGTAAGAAGAACGGCCACGACCCGAAGATCCTCGAGAAGATCTGGAGCGACTGGGAGAAGTTCGCTTCCTATGCGTTCAATAAATCTCACGCTACGTGTTATTCGTGGGTAGCTTATCAGACGGCCTATCTGAAAGCGCATTATCCGGCAGAATATATGGCTGCCTTGATGACGCGCCGCTTCTCGCAGATCACGGAGATCACAAAGCTCATGGAGGAGTGCAAATCGATGAACATCAAGACTCTCGGCCCTGATGTCAACGAGAGCTATGCCCAGTTCGGTGTCAACAAAGCCGGTGAGATTCGTTTCGGCCTCTCTGCCATCAAAGGTATGGGTGCCGCTGCTGCTGAGGCTATCGTCAAGGAGCGTCAGGAGCATGGTCCTTATAAGAATATCTTTGATTTCGCGGAGCGTGTCGATTTCAGTAGTGTCAACCGCAAGGCGTTTGAGAGTCTCGCCCTCAGTGGCGGCTTCGACGGCTTCGGCATTCCCCGTGAGAGCTACTTCGGCGTAAACAGTAAGAAAGAGGTGTTCCTCGATCTTCTCGTCAGATACGGTCAGCGCTACCAACAGGACAAACGGGAACAGAGCAACTCTCTCTTCGGCGATATGATGAGCGATGTGGCTATCGCTACACCGCCGGTCCCAAAGGTCGAGAGCTGGAGCACGATCGAGAAACTCAATAAGGAGCGTGATCTCGTAGGCATCTATCTCTCTGCCCATCCGCTTGATGACTTTAGTGTCGTGCTGAAGAATATGTGTAACACGCATTGTTCGGAGATCGGCCGTGATGCTGACAAGAAAGCCTTGTCGGAGCGTGATGAACTGACTTTCGGCGGTATCGTCACTGCCGTGCAGTCGCGCTTCTCCTCAAAGACCGGCAAACCTTTCGGCTTTGTGACGATTGAGGATTTCGACGGCAGTGGTGAGTTGGCCCTCTTCGGTGATGATTGGGCCATGTGGCAGGGAAAGCTGACGCAGGGCTGTACGGTATATGTCACGGCCAAGAGTGTCCAGCGCTTCCGCAACAGTAACAGTTATGAGCTGAAGGTGCAGAACATCGAGTATCTGAGTGATGTCAAGGACAACCGCATTGACAAATTGACAATCGCTGTAGACAGTAAGGACATTGATGACACGATTGTCAATGATCTTACAACGGTGATGAACGAGAATCCCGGTCATACTCAGGTCTTTCTGCAGATTAAGGATACCGAGCATCAGACAACGCTCACCCTGCGCTCCCGTGGCCGTCAGGTAACGGTGAACAAGAGTTTGGTACAGTATTTGGAGGGTACGGGCACAATGACATTCAAGATTAATTAGAATATTATCAATTCAATCATAGAGAACAATGGAAGTAACAATCACAACTGAGAATTTCGAGCAGTACAAGAATGGTGAACTGCCGTTGGTAGTAGACTTGTGGGCAACCTGGTGCGGTCCGTGCCGTTCCATCGCTCCGATCATCTCCGACCTTGCCAAGGAGTATGACGGCAAGATCACAGTAGGAAAGTGCGATGTCGAGGAGAATGACGACATCGTCTCTGAGTTCGGTGTTCGTAACATCCCTACGATCCTCTTCTTCAAGGGTGGCAAACTCGTTGATAAGTTCGTCGGCGCTGCTACGAAGGCAACCCTCGAGGAGAAGTTCCAGGCACTGCTCTAAGAGAAGTAAAAAAGTAAAGAAGTAAAAAAGTAAACGTTGGCAGCGTGATCTGCCTCTTTTTACTTTTTTACTTCTTTACTTTTTTACTTTTATCAGAATTCCACTACGCGACTGCCATCATCCTGAACGGTGATAGTGACCTTTGTGGCATCTTCGGGGAGAAGGTCCTCAATGAGTTCGGGCCACTCGAGGAAGCAGAGGTTACCACTGTCGAAATAGTCCTCATAACCCATATCGTAGACTTCCTCGATCTTCTTGATACGGTAGAAGTCGAAATGGTAAATGCTGCTGCCGTCACTGGCGGTATATTCGTTGACGAGGGAGAAGGTAGGAGAGGTGATGACATCTTCCACGCCGAAAGCCTCGCAGATGGCTTTGATGAATGTCGTCTTGCCGGCTCCCATCTTGCCATAGAACGCAAATACTTTACCATTGCCCATTTTCTTGATGAACTCCTGGGCTGCCTGCTGGATATGATCCAGACTGTCAATTGTAATTTTCATATGATTACTTAATATTCTAATGTTTTCAAATCATTTATTTCTTTCTCGGTGTCATGGTGATGAGAGGAATCAACATCTCTTCCATGCTGATGCCGCCATGTTGGAACGTATCCTTATAATAGGACACGTAGTAGTTGTAGTTGTTCGGATAGGCGAAGAAGGAGTTGCCCGTGGCGAAGACATAACTCGTGCTGAGGTTCGGCGCCGGCAGCTGTGCCTCGGCGGGATTCTTGATCGTGAAGACCTCTTTGGCATTGTAGGCGAGGTTCTTGCCGAGCTTATAGCGCAGATTCGTATTCGTATTACGGTCTCCGATGATCTTTACAGGTTTTGAGGCTCGGATACTGCCGTGATCGGTGGTGAGGATTACCGTACAGTCCTGTTGTGCCAGCAAGCGGAAGATATCGCTCATGCCGGAATGGCGCAGCCAACTCAGTGTGATGGAGCGGTAAGCACTCTCGTTGTTGGCGAGCTCGCGTACCATCTTCGACTCCGTGCGGGCGTGGGAGAGCATGTCGATGAAGTTGATAACGAGGACATTGAAGTCGTTCTTCTTCAGTTCGTTGAAATGTTCCAGGAAACGTTCGGCACCCGTACTGTCATTGATCTTATGATAGCTGAAAGTGTTGTGACGGCGGTAGCGGTCGAGCTGCGTCTGTATGAGCGGCTCCTCGTTGAGGTTCTTGCCTTCCTCTTCATCCTCGTCCACCCACAGATCAGGGAACATCTTTGCGATCTTGTCGGGCATGAGTCCGCTGAAAATCGCGTTGCGGGCATACTGTGTCGCTGTAGGGAGAATACTCATATACATGTCTTCGCGAATATCGAAGAGCGTGCTGATCTCCTGCGAGAGCACGCGCCACTGGTCGTAGCGGAAGTTGTCGATGACAAGAAGATATATCTTCTCGCCGTTATCAAGAGCCGGAAAGATTTTCTTCTTGAAGATATCCGGACTCATCAACGGCCGTCCCTCGATGTCATGCGGCACACGCTGTGGCTCTACCCAATGGAGATAGTTCTTGCTGATATATTTCGCGAAACCGTTGTTGGCTTCTTCTTTCTGCATGGCCAGCATATCCGTCATCTGACTGTCAGCGCTGGAGAGCTCGAGTTCCCAGTGAACGAGCCGCTTGTACACCTCCATCCAGTCGTGGTAATCATGGCAGTCGGCAATCTGTGTGGCGATGTTCATATAGCTCTGTTGATAGCCGCTCTGCGTAACCTCAGAGATAATCTCCTTGCGGTGGATATTCTTTTTCAGCGACAGAAGAATCTGCATGGGATTGACGGGCTTGATGAGATAGTCTGCGATCTTACTACCGATAGCCTGGTCCATGATATGCTCCTCCTCACTCTTCGTACACATGACGACGGGCGTGGCCGGTTGTATCTCTTTGATCTGTTGAAGCGTCTCGAGGCCGCTGAGGCCCGGCATCATCTCGTCGAGAAGGATGAGATCGAATGTCTGCTGTCGACAGAGGTCGATGGCATCGGGACCATTGGATGCCGTGACCACTTCATACCCTTTCTTTTGGAGAAAGAGGATATGGGCCTTGAGGAGTTCTATCTCATCATCGACCCAAAGTAATAATCCGTTGTTCATAGCTATATCCTTTAGAAACCATCGAGGTCGTAATATTCGTCCTCGAGGTCATAGTCGTTATTGTTATTATTATTTTGTTTCTTTTTCTGAGTGTCCTGCTGTGGAGTGTCTGTGGGCTCGCTGCCGAAACCGTCATCGAAATAGATGTCGGTGTCGTCGGGGCGGGGATTCGCGGGTTCGGCGGGCTTGGTAGGCGAAGTAGGCGCTGTTGGCTTTGTGGGCGCTGTAGGCTCGATGGGCTCATCGAAGAGGTTCACGTTGCGGACTTTGATGGCCGCAAAGTGACGGGAGTAGAACTTGTCGTAGTCCGCATAGCTGAAGCGTGAGCCGATGAGTGCCAGGTTCTGTTCACTGATGATGAGCGCCCTTGTGCGTCGGAGCAATGGTAACAGCGGACGTTGCAGATAGACGCTATGGGCATACTGCCAGGCCTCGTCGTAGGAGCGGAAGCCACGGATAACCATCCGGTGCAGGTCGCCGTCCTCTTCTATGGCGATCTCGAAGTTACGCACGAGATAGGTGGTGAAATTATATTTCGCCAATTGGAAGAGCAGTTGGTTCTCGTTGATACTGTCGGGGTTGTATACCGCCATGAAGAGGAAGTTCGCGTTACGGTCGACGGAGAACTGTGCTTTCTTCAGTTTGTCACTGTCGTTGAGGACCTCTGACCGCCTGGTCCATACGTCTTCGAGGTTGAACTTACCGCCATGTAGCCTTCTTCCGGCTTTCACGCCGTTGACGATCATACCGGCGAGCTCGCTGATACGGCTGTTTGGATATTTCTCCACCACCTCTTTCATGTTAGCGATACATCCGTTGGCATCCCCGTCGTTAAGTTTGCTGAGGCCACCGATAAAGAGGAATTTGTCACGGTTGGCGCCGAGTGGGAAACGGCTTTTCGAGAGTGCCTCGTTCTGGGCCACTTCAGCGTAACGGTCGGCCTTGAAGGCGTCGTAGGTGGCGGCATAGAGTGAGTCCTCGAGATGAACGCCATTACGGGCGTTGGCGAAGTAGTAAGGATCGGAGAGCATCACCGTCCAAGTACTCTTGGGATAGTCGCTCTTCAACTTATCCAGATAACTGTTCGCTGTAGCCTCGTCGCCCTTGCGCATATATAATAGGTATAGATGATAGTAGGCATCATCCATATGTTCGTAATCGGGATGCTGGTCAGAGAGCCGGCGAAGGAACTTCTCGCTCAGCGTCAAATTGTCGAGATCATCCTTGAAGATGACGCCCGCGTTATAGAGGCCGTCTTCGAGAAGCTTGTTGCTCGCCGTCATCTGTTCGGCCGTCATCGGAATTTGTTTGAGATAGTATTCCCGCTTGTGGGGATCATTCTGTGCAGAGTCCGTGATCTGTTGGAGCGAATCCTCATGTGCTACAACTTGTGCGAGGGAGTCACGCATCTCATCCGTCATCTCGCCGTTCTGCAGTCCGGCGACGACAGTAGTGTTCACACGCTGCCAGTTGTCGACATTCTCGCGTTTGCCCCATTGACGTTGAAAGGACTGTTTGCCCTGTTGAATAGTCATGGGATTATAGAAATACCAGGTCTGTGAGGAACCTGTTGACGAAGATGCCGACGGAGTGTTTGAAGAAGTATTCCGTTGATTCATCCTGTTTCCGCCATATTGAGCCTCACGTTGTGCCACTTCCCCCTGAGCCTGGTTGCGTTTCTCCTCTTTCTCTTTCTTCTTCAGCGCCTCGATGACACGGTCGATGGCGGCGTTACGGTCTTTCTCATTCATCTTCGCAAGTGCCTGAAGAGAGTCTTGAAGCTCCACAGCATCCGTGTAGGGCGCCAGCTTGTCAAGGACCTTCGAACGTTGTGAGAGTTGTTCGTAATCCTTACGGTCCTTGTCAAGGAGGCCGATAGCCTCGTCATAGCATCTGCGGGCGTCACCGTATTTCTCTTTTGCCCAGTAGAGGTCGCCGAGGTGTAGGAGAAGGACACCTTTCTCTATACCACTCTGTGTGGCTTTCTTATTACCTTGTTCGTAAGCGTTGATCGCCTGCAGCGTGTCTTTATCGGCGAGATAGATGTTTCCGATGGCATAGTAGACCTGATCGAGGTAATCCTTGTTCTTGTCAGACCGTGCCATACGTTTCAGCTTCCCGATCATTTTCTTCGACTGTCCTTTCGCCAACACTTCTGTCATGGAGATACGAGCGTTGAACTCGAGCTCATAGGGCGGATTCATACGGATGACGTGGCGGAAAGCGCTGTAAGCCTCTTGCCGACGGTTGAGCGCCGCCAGTACTTGTCCGAGAAGGTAATATTCCCGTGCTTTCTGCCGGTGGCGCATTTCGTGACGGATCACTTTCTGCAGATAGGGCACGGCCTTGGCATATTCGCCTGTATGCACATAATAGTCAGCGAGGGTATAGTCCCATTCCTTGCGTGCGCGCCAGTCGATGGAGTCACGCTGCATATTGCGGATGACATCCTCGGCATCGTAGAGCCAGCCCTGCTCAATATAACATTTGGCGAGCCAAGCCCGAGCGCGTCCGTAGATCGCCGGCTGCGTGGCATAGAGGCGGCTCATGTAGGCGAAGGTAGAGGCAGCATCCTCGAAAGCGCCCTCATGGAACTGTGAGCGTCCCATGAGCATCCATACTTTCCACATAAACGGATTATATTCCCGTCGGTTGAGCCATTCAATATCTTTCTCTGTCTTTCTGCGGCTCTTATCCCATACCGGGCGTTTCTTGATGGAGTGTAGTTGGATAGCTTTCTTCGCTTTCTCAATGGCCTTGTCGAAATTGCCTTTTCCCAACTCCTTACTATTTTTGTTGCCAACGGTATAGAGGGGCAGCATCTCCGTATAGTTGTCTTTGTTGCCTTGTTCCTTCTCCAGAGAGCCTTCGATATAGGCCTGTGCGCCGTTATAGTAAACATTATAACGCGTGTTGAAGGCCTGCCACCACCTGGAGGTGGCGGTGTTTGTCTTGTGCGTACCACAGGCGGCGAGGCAGAGGACAAAGATACCGAAAAGGACGAAACTGAATTTATTCACGGTGAGAGCGTATAATCAACATTTTAGTTCCTCTGGCGAGGAGATATACGATGATGCCCATAAAGATGATGGCTGCGCCGGAGGGCACGTTGAGTTGGTAGCTTACGAGGAGTCCGAGGAGGCAGTCGGCGAATCCGATGGCGATACTTCCGAGGATCATCTTCCGATAGGAATAGGTGAAGAGGTTTGCTGTGATCTGTGGTATCGTCAGCAGGCTGATGGCGAGTACGATGCCCACGAGGCGCAGTGTTGCCACAATCGTCATAGCGATGAGTGCCATCATACCATATTCGATCAGATCTACGGGCAGGTGTTGTGATCGTGCGAAGGTGTTGTCGAAGGCCACGCTGATGATGGGCTGCAGGAAAAAGAAGAAGATAGCCGTGACGATGATGGTGAGAACAGCCAACAGCCAGAGGTCCGGCGCGCTGATGGTCAGGATGCTGCCGAAGAGGAATGACGGCATGTCGGGCATGAAGCCCGGCGTGAGGAAACAGCAGATGATTCCGATGCTCATGCCGAAGGTCCAGAAGAGGGCTATTGCCGAGTCTTCCCTGACATCGGTGCGATGCGAGAGCCACTGTATGCCGAAGGCGCTCAGGACGGCGTAGACCATGGCGGAGAGAATCGGACTCCATCCGCAGAGCACGCCGATGCCGATACCTCCGAAGGAGGCATGTGTGATACCGCCACTGATGAGCACGAGTCGTCGTGTGACGATATAGGTGCCGATGCATCCACAAAGGATACTCGCCAGTAGGGCGCCCCACAGGGCATTCTGAAAGAAAGTATAATGCAGCAGTTCCATATGCGTTATTCCGTCGTTTTTTGTCTGTTATCCTACGGTTATGATCAACCATTGATGAGCGTGATGAGTTCATCCTTGATTTGGTCGGGCACATTGATGCCACGAAGGATGAGACTTCTGTTCCAGTCTTTCACCTCTTCCGGTTTCATGGTGTACATCACTTCGGCAAACTGGTCAGCTTCTTCGTCTGTATATTGGTCGGACGGTCTTCCCTTGAAAGTATCCAGTTCCTCATCATCGAAATATTCTATCGGTTGCGTGGCTGCTTCCATGACACATTCCTGTTCGCATTTTGCGTTGACACCATCGCAGGTGGCACAGGAAGAGGGTGGAGGAATGACGACCTCATCCTTTTCGCCACGGTGATGGGAGATCAGGGCGAGAAGGGCCGCAAAGAGTCCGAGGGCGACGAGCGCCAGAAGGAGGATATACATGTTTTGTTTATTTATTTTCGGTGATATTGAAGCCGACACGCTTGAGATCTTCCCAGTAATGGGGATAAGACTTGGTGACGACGTGCGGATTGTTGATCTTCAGTCCGGGATGCCGGAACGAGGCGGGAGCGAAAGCCAGTGCCATACGATGATCCTCATACGTATCGATAGGCGCTTCGGATTGCTGGCAGCGCTCGCCGGTCCAGAAGAGCGTCTCTCCGTTCTCGTCGTAGATGACGAAGCCGAGTTTCCGCAGTTCGGCCTTCAGCGCCTCAATACGGTCCGTCTCTTTGATCTTCAGCGTCTGCAGGCCCGTGAAGCGGAAAGGCAGTCCCATCTCGCAACAGCAAACCACAAAGGTCTGTGCCAGATCGGGCGATCCGCTGAAGTCGTAGTCCAGACGCGGCAACAGACAGCGGTGTTTGAGGAGTTTGACGGCCGTCGGTTTCCCGTCGCTTGTCGTGAAGGCAGTCTTTACGCCCAGGAGCGAGAAGAGATATTTCACGACGGAGTCGCCTTGCTTGGAGGCGTCCATGAGTCCTTCCAGTTGAATCTTCGGCTCCTCTTCGGGGCACAGCGCCGCCATCTCATACCAATAAGAAGCGGCACTCCAGTCGTTCTCAATGAGGTAGGGATGATCCTCATATGGTTTCGGCTTGACGGTGATGGTGTCGACATCGCTCCATTCAGCGTCGGCGCCGAACTCATGCATCGTCCACAGCGTGAGGTCAATATAGGGTCGTGAGATAATCTCACTCTTCAGTTTTAATTCGAGGCCGTTCTTCAGAACCGGCCCGATCATGAGCAGGGCGGAAATAAACTGCGAGCTGATATTGCCGTCCACCTCTATTGCGCCGCCGTCGAGCTGATGTCCGCGGATCCGCAGGGGAGGAAAGCCTTCCTCACCCTCGTAGGAGATGTCGGCGCCTAGATAGCGCAAGGCGTCGACGAGGATAGAGATAGGGCGGTGTTTCATCCGCTCAGTTCCCGTGATGACATGTTCACCCTCATTGACGGCGAGATACGCCGTGAGGAAGCGCATGGCGGTGCCGGCGGCTTTGATATTAATCACCTCGGGCATATTTGTCAGCGCGTTGATCATCACTTCTGTATCGTCGCAATCGCTGAGGTTCTGCGGCAGGCAGGAGCCGTGGGCGAGGGCATGGATGATGAGCGCGCGGTTGCTGATGCTTTTCGATGCCGGCAGATGGATGTCTGCCTGAAGATGCTGGGGTGCAGTGAGAGTATAGTACATATTCAAATTATTATTTCGACATCAGGAGCGGTGTCTCCACCGTCTCTTCTTCAGCCCGTGAACCGGAGCTGTGATTGACCCCGTTTTTCTTCGGTCCCGGGATCATCGGACTATAGTAGAGTACGTGTCTGACACGTTCCCGTTGTTCGGGCGTGAAGCGAAAGCCGTAGGTGTAGTTATAGTCCATGAAGTTTTCCGACGTGAAGGTGAGGTTATCGCAGTTGGTCCGTTGCATAAGCTCAGCCACGCTAAGGATCTTGTTGGCGGATTCAGCTTTGGCGATGAGCTCTTTGAGTTCCTGCTGATATTCTTTTCGGTTATACGACGGCGTGTCGTCGCAGTAGTCCGTATCGTCGCAACTGTCGACGATGTCCATGTTCGATCCGTTGACTTTCTCCGCAAATGTATGATGCAGACCAAAATAATGTCCGAGCTCATGGGCGAGGGTGACATTGATATCCATGGAGATATCCGTACTGTTGAGATATCCGGACGTCTCCGTGGTAGAATAACGCGGCCATTCGCAGTAGAGAATTCTTTTCCCCGCAATGGCATTATAGGCACTGTTGATACAGACGGCGGGGGTGTAGGATATTTTATTCTTGGCGATATAGCGTGTCGTCGTCTTGTTCAGTCCGTCGAGCGCATTGTCATTCGTTGTCAGAGGCATACTGGTCTGTCCGAGAGTCAGACTACCGTCGCTATTGGAATCCTTGAAGTCAAAGAGCATGATGTTGACATATTCGTTTGGATCCCAGATATACTGGATATTGCTCTTCGAGGTGAGAAAGTCGGACGGCGAGAGGGGCCACGAGCCTTTATATACCTCGTAGTCGATGCCCGAAGTGGCGTTACCCTTCTCGTCCCGTGAGGCGAGAACAAAGTCGACGTCCATATCCTCGCTTGTCGTCTGTCCGCTGGTGCCGGTATAGCGTCCGGCCTGGTAGTAGACGTTGCCCTTCCACAGTTCGTTGACCTGTGAGAGGATCGTCTTGATTCTCGCTTCCGTTATTGTACTGATATCGTCGCCCTGCTGATAGAGCACATGGAAGACGACGGGGATCTGATAGCGGTAGTTGTCTGTGATGTTTGTCACACTGTCCTCGTCCTGGTCGTTGTCGACGGGGATATAGTCAGCAACGGTATGCTGACAAGCCGTGCTTAGGAGTGCGAGACAACCCAGCAGGGCGGTGAGTCGGAGAGAATGATTTTTTTTCCTCATATATATTATATGGTGCAAAAATACAAAATATTCCTGACATATCCTTCCCTTGCTAAGAATTTTTAGGTAATGAGCGCCTCTTGAACACGCATTCGCAGTTTTTTTATGAATTTTTGTCTTTAAATACGCCTGTCAACCAGAAAAAAGCTTACGAATTGTAACTGTATGGCGAAATTGTTACAGATGTCGGCTTGCCATTGTGAGAACTGTCCACAGAAGATTAGGCAAAATGGTAGGCTAAACGGGTTGTTCATGCAGATGGCTGAAATATGACGATATCAATTTGTAAGTTTTATGCAGAAAATATTTAAGTTTTAAATTGAAAGTCGCACACAGAATTTCAGCTTTTTTTGAGCCAAAAATTATGTGAAAAATTATGTTAAAGGATTTGGAAGTTTCAATTTTATACACTAAATTTGCAAATGAAAAGAACGAGGGACACGAAGTTCTGAGTTCAAGAAACGAACAATAAGTATAACATTTAAAAGACCTAAAGATATGAAACGTATCATTCTGTTATCCGTTATGTGCATGTTGACCATCGCAAGCTTTGGTCGCAAGCATGTTGAGAATGCTACAGTAGTAGCCGACACCATTTATTATGCAGAAAACATGATGAATGTGAAGAGTGCTGATCAGGCAAGTTACTATCGTCTGCTGATGACCACGGGTCAGGGCTTGACGAAGGAGGATGTCTTCCAGGACTTCTATATGAACGGCAACTTGAAGGCCGAGGGCGGTTATAGCTTCATCGACCTGGGTAATGACAAGAACACCGTGTTCAACGGTGAGGTCACGACCTACTATCCTAATGGCAAAGAGAAATGGCATGGCAACTATGTCAATGGCAAGCGCCAAGGCTATTTCACCCTTCAGCTCCGTGACGGCGGCGTTGCTGTCGTACAGTTCAAGGACGGTAAGTCCGCCCACGACTACTTCACGGTGACGAAGAAAGACGGCACAATCGAGAAGCATCATCTCTCCGAGATTCGTGCACTGATGTAATAAGAAAAATTTCTCATCTCATAAGTAAAATAAAATCTCTCTTATAAATTAAATTTTTGTTGATACCACTAAGGAAAGGGACTTCGTGAGAAGTCCCTTTTCTCGTATATATAGGCTTAGGAAAAGCGCCTCCTTGAGCTTGCAAAGCGCAAGCACACGACGGCAGGCCCAGATACTAACTTCGGCGGAAGACGGCGAGGATATACGCGAGGCTGATCACGGCGATGATGCTCTCGATGAGGAAGAGGCCGCGGTAGTCGAGCCATTGGCCGACGCCACCGGAGAGAACGCCGATGATGGCGCCGCTGAAATGTGTGAGGACGATTTGCACGGTGAAGTCTGTGCCTTCACGTCCGGGGCGTACGCGCTCCATGGCTGTGGTATAGAGGATGGTGGCGGCAGAGGCCTCACAGGTCTTGATATAGAGGATGCCGATGATGATCAGTGTCAGCGATGGTTTTGTGAATGTCAGGGCGTAGAAGTAGAGTGGTACGCCGATGATCAAGAGTGCCACGAGGCGGCGGGAATGGAATAGTCCGATACGTTTCACCCACCATCCGGCGAAGGCTGCCATGACGAAGGAGCACGACGTACCGATGATGCCGGCGAGCAGACCAATCTGCTTCATATTGTAGCCTTGGTCCACGAGCCACGGCTTGAGCATGGACATCACGCCGACGAAGCCAGCGAAGAAGAGGAAGAGGAAGCCGATCTGCGGATAGATCTTCCGTTGGCTGAAGAACCAGATGAAGTCGGTGATCTTCGCCCGTTGCTTCGGTTCCCGCGGTGTGATCTTGATACTCTTGTTGAGGATCAACGGGATCATGAGCAGGATGGCGAAGAAGCCGAGGAAGGGCACGACGGTATGCCAGCCGTACTGGTGGAGAATCATGATGAGGATGCCGCTGCCGAGGATCGTGCCGGCATAGCGGCCCATGGACTTCACGGCATTGACGGCGCTGTGGTCGCCTTTGCCAAATGCTTTCACGGCCATAGCGTCGTTGGTGACATTCTGCACGGAGGCGGCGAAGGTGGAGAGGAGCACGAGGGCGATGATGAGGTTCAGGTCTGTCTTCACGTTGAAGAAGCCTGTGAGGAGGATGGCCAGAGCGAAGACGGTCTCTGTGGCGATGATCACTTTCTTGTAGTCGCCGACGGTGACGCAGTGGCGGTCGATGAGCGGCGCCCACAGAAACTTGAACGACCACGGCAGTCGGACGAGGCTGAGCAGTCCGATGGTGGCGAGCCCGAAGTGGGCCTCACGCATCGATACCTGCAACGCCGTCATGATGAATGTTGCAGGTATCGCACGGGCGAGATAGAGGGTGAAGAACGTCGTGAGGTTCAGTGCCCTGTCGTTATCCCAGATTTTATTTTGCATATTTGTGTGGTTACAAAGTTATGGTGAGCGAGGTGCCGATGGTGAAGGGCTTGCCTTTCTGCGCGTAGGAGCCGGTGGAGACGGTCATCACGTTGGCGAGGTAATGGGTATTGGTGAAGTTCTTCGTCCACAGTTCCCAGGTGAAGATTCCTTTGGAGAGCGCGACCTTCGCGTTGGCCACGGCGTAGAAGTTCTGCGTCACCTTGTTATCCTCAGCCCAGAAGATCTTACCGAGGGCGTTGACGCCGACGTTGACCATCAAGCGGTCGAGCCATCCGAGGTGATAACGCGTGTAGTTGGCGTTAACGCCGAGGGTGTTTGTCGGCACCATCGGCAGCCGATTACCCGTGTAGTCGAGTTTCTCGCTCTTGTGGTAGGAGAGGAAGCGGGCGTAGGTGTAGCCATAGCTGACATCGAAGCGCAGGCCGTCAGTGGGTCGTACGGTCAGCGATACCTCAGCGCCCTTGCTGTCGGTGTGTCCGGCATTCGTCGTCAGTGTTCCCACGCCGATGATGGTGTAGGTGAGCTGCATGTGGCGCCAGTCGATGTAGAAGAGATCGGCATTGAGGGACAGCTTATTGTCGAGGAAGTTCAGCTGTGTGCCGATCTCGTAGTTCCAACTATATTCGGGATCATAACGCTGATTGTCCTCGTCGGCGATACTGCGGTTGAAGCCACCAGGCTTATAGCCACGGGTGATGGTGGCATAATAGCGGTTACCGGTCGTGGTGAGATACTGTATGGCGAATTTCGGCGTTACCTGTGTGAAGTCGAGGCCTTTGTCGAAGTCGTTGTTCTGTGTCGTCTTCCCCGTCTTGCCGCTGACGGTCTGACGCGTATAGCGGCTGTGGGTATGCTCGTAGTCGAAGCGGATACCGGCGGAAAGGGAGAGACCGCGCCAGATGTTATAGCTGCTCTGATGGTAAAGGGCAAACGTGCTTGTCGGCTCGTGGTAGTTGGAGAAGCTCGTGGAGAGTGTCGACGGGTGATCGTTGACGATGGCGCGGTTCGTATGCTGATACATGCCGAATGCGCCGACGATCCACTGGTAACGGCGGTTGTCATTCGACTTCAGCGTCAGTTCCTCGGAGAGCATGTTCTGATGGCGGTCGCTCGTGAGATAAGTCTTATCAACGCTCGTATAGTCCTGGTCGACAAACTGATGTGTCTTGAGGAACTGGAAAGACGTCTGACTGTTGAAGCTCACGTGTTCACCGTCATAGCGAGCCATAAAGCCGTTGGTGGAGACGAGGCGGCGGAAACCGCTGGGCCGGTTGTAGTCGATGGGCGCGAGCACTCCTGTCTCTTTGTCGATGGGCGAATAGGAATAACCGCCCTGGTCACTATAAACAAAAGAACTTGTCAGTCGCAGCAGCCAGCGGTCGGCGGGCTTGAAATAGAGCCCGAAATGTTCCTCCGTCTCCTCCATCTGGTCCGTCTTCTTCCCGTCGAAAGCATTGCGGAAGAAACCGTCGTTGTGATGATAGACGGCGCCGACGTTCAGGGCCCAGCGGTCGGAGAGACGGGAATAGTTAGAGCCGCGCACACGGAAATCATTGTAGTTGCCGTAGCCGATGTTGAAGCGCGTGCCCTGATAGTCGAACGGGTTTTGTGTATGGATGTTGATGATACCACCGATGGCGTTACGTCCGAAGAGGGTGCCCTGCGGACCGCGCAGCATCTCCACGGAAGCGATGTCGCCCATGTCGATGTCGAAAGTTAGGGGCTCATAATAAGGAACACCGTCGACATAGAAGGCTGCCGACGTACCGTCCGACTTCATGCCGACGCCACGGATGTAGATCGGCGCCGTCGTGCGAGGGCCGAAGTCGGGCATGAAGAAGTTCGGGATAACGGCACTAAGTTCTTTCAGACTCGTCACCTCACCGTTGTCGAGGTCGTGTGCCGTCAGCTCTGTGGAGGCGACGGGCACGAGGTCATGGCGGTTGACGCGGAAGTCCTTGACGACGACTTCACTGAGTTCATAGGAATGGTGAATCGTCGTGTCCTTAGGGTCGGAAAGATCGGGTGTGTTCTCTTTTGTGGTTGCGGCGTTGTTCCCCGCGAGCGTGTTCAGTGACGCGCTGAGGAGGAGTGCCGTAAGGGTAAAATTTCTCATCTATTTCTCTCTGATTTTTTCATTTATTACGGGGCATTGGCGGATCATGATGAATCAAGTCCCTACGGGTTAGCTGAAAGCACCGTTGAGATAGTCGCGCGTTAGCTCATGCTGCGGGTTATGGAAGACCTGCTGAGCGGGACCGGCCTCGACGACCTTTCCTTCGTACATGAATACGACATAATCGGCGATGCGCAGCGCCTGACGGAGCGTGTGGGTGACCATGACGATGGTATAGCGGTCTTTGAGATGGGTGAAGAGGCCTTCCACCTTTTTGCTGCTGATGGGATCGAGGGCACTCGTCGCCTCATCGGCGAGGATCACGCTGGGCTCCACGGCGAGGCTGCGGGCGAGGCAGAGGCGCTGCTGCTGACCACCGCTGAGCGCTGTTGCCGGTTCGTGGAGACGGTCTTTCACCTCATCCCAGAGTCCTACGGCCTGGAGATAATGGCGAACGACTGCGTTGAGCTGATGGCGGTTACGGATACCGTGGATGCGGCAGCCATAGGCAACATTATCGTAGATGCTCATCGGCAGTGGGCAGGGGCGCTGGGGAACGAGGCCGATGTTACGGCGCAGCTCCGTGATCTCTTTGCCGCGTGCTCCCGTGACGTTGATGTCGCCGAGCGTCACGCTGCCGTCGATCTGCACGCCTTCTGTTCCGTCGATGAGGCGGTTGAACGTCCGCAAGAGCGTAGACTTACCGCAGCCGGAGGGGCCGATGATACACGTCACCTTGTTGCGTGGAATCTGGATATCCACGCCCTTGAGGATCGGGTTGCCCTGGATGGAGATCTTCAGATCCTTGACTTCCAACTGTGCGTTGTTGAGGGGCTTGAACTTGCGGTCAGCGCGGAAAGACGTGCTGTGGCTCCACTCGTGTGCGACAGCCGTACGGAAGTGGCTGCTGATGCTCTGTGATATGGTTGCTGCTATACTCATCTTGATACCTTTCTTTTTACGTTTGCAAAGGTAAGGCAATATTTCAGAACCGGAAATACCATAAAAGCAGTAATCTTATACCATAAGTTAGGTATATTCTATAGAACTGAAAGCATAATTACCATAAAGATGGTATGCGAAATACCCATCTTTTCTGATAAGCATTTGCCGTTTTTCTCCTTACCTTTGCAGTCAAAATCAGAAATCAAGAAAGGAACAGCGTATGAGAGATTTCATATTGGCAGATAATCAGGAACTCACGCGGCTCGGTCTGAAGACCTTGTTGGTGGAGGAGAAAGGCAGCGAGGTGACGATCGTGGAGGACAAGTCGGCTCTGTTGGAGAAGCTCAAAGCCGACAGTCATGTTGTCGTGATCCTCGACTATACGCTCTTTGACTTTGCCGACGAGGACAGTCTGCTCATCGTCACGCAGCGTTTCCCCGATGCCATCTGGTTGCTCATCAGTGATGACCTCAACCATGCGACGATCAAGAAGTTCATCTATGAGTCGAAGCGCATCAGTATTGTTTTCAAGGATACACCTCTTTATATATTAAGGGAGGCCATCAAGGTGGCGCAGACGGGCAGCCGTTATATCTGCCAGCATGCCACGGAGACGCTGCTGGCCAATATCCAAGAGGAGGAGACGGAGCCGGCGGCGGAGCTCACGGCGACGGAGTTGGAGATCCTGAAAGCTATCGCCCAAGGCCGTACGACGAAGGAGATTGCCGCCGAGCGCTGCTCGAGTATCCATACCATCAATACGCACCGCAAGAATATCTTCCGCAAGTTGGGCGTCAACACGGCGCACGAAGCCGTGAAGTATGCTTTCCGTGCGGGGCTGATCGACACGTCGGAGTTCTATATTTAAAGGGGCTGCGCCTTCCTTGCGCTTGCAAAGGAGAGGGCTGCGCCTTCCTTGCGCTTGCAAAGCGCAAGCACACGACGGCAGGCCATTCTCTGCCTCCGTAGGGGCGGCCCTTGTGGCCGTCCTAACAGCAAAGATGTAGGGACATGATTCATCATGTTCCGTAACGTCCACATTAGGACGGCCACAAGGGCCGCACCCTACGGAGGATTCATGGGAAATCTATCGACGAAATGCCACTCGTTTTTCGGGGCTCAAAATTCGCGGATTTTTCAGCGGGTGGATGTTTGGTGGGAAATTCGCGAATTTTGGCGGCTTTTGTAACTCGTTGATTATCAATGCTTCTTTAAACTGTACGATAATATATAGCATAAATATGCGCATAAAACCATTATTTTGCGACCGAAAATGATGGATTTATGCAGAAAAACGCAGTAAGAAAGCCCTCGTAAACAACGTGCAGAGCAAAATATCTACGTGAGATAGAAAAATATCTATGCTGTTTACGACCCAAAAACACGTTGCGGAGCTTTCCCTGGCTGGTTTCCGGCGAAATATTCTCCTGGAATGAAAGTCGCGTTTGTCAAGATTTTCGAAAAATATCAATTTTTCTTGATAGAAGACTGTATGGTTTAACTGTTTGTAGCTATGGAACTGGTGTGGTTTCATCCACCGTAGGGTGCGGCCCTTGTGGCCGTCCTAACCGCGAAGATGTAGGGACATGATTCATCATGTTCCGTAACGCCCACAAGGGGTGCCCCTACGGTGGAATAGGGCCGCAGCCATGAGAAAAATACCAAACGTTAGGTATTTCATCCCATAAATAGGGTAGATAAAATACCACTGACGAGGTATTACAGGGTATAAGGAAAGTCCGTACCTTTGCAAACGAAATCATACAAAAAGGTAAACAAGAATTAGAAATTTATAAAAGAAAAGGAAAAATATGGCACAGATCATTGTTAACGACGAGAAACAGGAAGTGAATCTTCCGCTTACCCTTGCCGAGCTCATCAAGCTCAACAAGGTCTTCCAACCCGAGATGGTGACCGTACAGGTCAACGAGGAGTTCGTAGAGCGTGAAGACTGGGAAAAGACAAATATTCAGGATGGCGACCGTGTCGACTTCCTTTACTTTATGGGAGGAGGAGCGCGATGATAGATTTGACAGAAGAACAGATAGAGCGCTACAGCCGCCACATCCTTCTGGCTGACGTAGGTCTGGAAGGCCAGGAGAAGATTATGAACGCGAAGGTTCTGATCGTCGGCGCCGGTGGTCTCGGTTCTCCCGTAGCCCTCTACCTCGCTGCCGCCGGTGTCGGCACGATTGGTATCATCGACGCCGACAATGTCGACCTGAGTAACCTGCAGCGCCAGGTGATCCATTTCACCAAGGATGTCGGCAAGCCGAAGGTGGAGAGTGCCAAGGAGAAGATGCAGGCCATCAACCCCGACGTCAAGGTCAATACTTATAAGGAATTCCTTTACAGTGGCAACGCCCTCGACATCATTAAGGATTACGACTTCGTCATCGACGGCACCGACAACTTCCCCGTGAAGTTCCTCATCAACGATGCCTGTGTGATGCTCGGCAAACCCTTCAGCCACGGCGGTATCCTCCGTTTCAAGGGTCAGACTTTCACCCATGTCCCCGGTTCCGCCTGCTACCGTTGTATGTTCAAGGAACCGCCACCCGCAGGCGCCGTCCCCACCTGTTCGCAGGCCGGAGTCCTCGGAGCCATCGCCGGCATGCTGGGAACGATCCAGGCTGCCGAGGCGCTGAAATATATCACCGGAGTAGGGGAGTTGCTGACGAACCGTCTGCTGACTTTCGATGCCAAGACGATGGACTTCCGCACGATCCCCGTGAAGCAGCGTGACAGCTGCCCCATCTGCGGCTCCCATCCCACCATCGATCACCTCATTGACTATGAGCAGGCCGCCTGCGACCTCGCCAGTCATAAAAAATCATGCAGTTTATGAAAATAGACCCTAACGTCATACAAGAACTCATTGCCCAGGCCCGCAAGGATGCTCCCGAGGAGACTTGCGGATACCTCTTGGGAAAGGACGATGAGGTGACGGAGAACTACTGGATGGAGAACATCGACCACAGTTCGGAACATTTCTCCTTCGCTCCGAAGGACCAGTTCGCTGCCCTCCGCTACGCCCGCAAGAACGGCCTGAAGATCCTGGCCAACTGGCACAGCCATCCCGCCTCGCCGTCGCGTCCTTCACAGGAAGACCTTCGTCTGGCCAATGATCCCACGATCCGTTATGCCATCCTCTCGCTCTATGAGGGTGTGCACCTCAATTCCTTCGGCATCCGTGATAATCAGGTTGTCGACAAGGAAATTCATTATTCAGAAGACGAAAAGAAATAGAATAAGGCTATATGTACAGAATACCTCAGACCCTGCCCGGTGATATCGACTACACCGAGTCATTGATCAAGAAATACAAGGCCGGTGAGATCTCCGCCGGAGAGTTGAAGTCGAAGCGTGTCCCCATGGGCATCTATGAGCAGCGCAAGAATCACCACCACATGCTGCGTGTCCGCTGTACGGGTGGCTTGATCACGCCGCGGCAGCTGGCGAAGGTAGCCTTTGTAGGCCATCAGGTCTCCACGTCGCATCTGCATATCACCACGCGTCAGGAGATCCAGATCCATAATGTCGACCTCCTCGATACCACGCCCGCTCTCCGCAAGCTGGAGACCGTCGGTCTCTCTACTGCCGGTGGTGGTGGCAATACCGTCCGCAACATGATGGTCAACGACCGCAGCGGTCTCACCGACCGTGAGGCTTTCGATGTCTATCCTTATGTTGAGGAACTCACCTCCGACCTCATTGCCGAGCGTGACTCCTTTACGATGCCCCGTAAATATAAGGTGGCGATGGATTACAATGTAGAGGATGCCCATTATTCCTACGTCGCCGACTTTGGACTCCAGGCCCGCGTCGTCAACGGCCAGCGTGGCTTTCGCGTGCTCATCGCCGGTTCCACCGCTCCGAATCCCCATACCGGTTGGGAGGTCTTCGACTTCCTTCCCGAGATTGATCTCCTTCGTGCTGCCAAGGCGTTGAAGAACTGGTTTAATAAGTATGGTAACCGTCGTAACCGTCATAAGGCCCGTATGCGCTATGTCTTCTACCGTTATGGAGAGGAAGAGGCCAAGCGGATGTATCTCGATGAGTTCAACGAACTGAAGAAAGACCCGTCACTCGACTTCCATGCGCCCAAGAGTCTGATGGCTCCCGACTTCCATGATCCCGACTTCGCCGCTGTCACCGACGACAGTGAGGCTTTCAAGACGTGGAAACGCCGCTATGCCCACGCGCAGAAACAGCCCGGACTGTGGTATGCCTATATCCCCATCCCCCACGGCAATGGTTCCACGGTATTCTTTGCTGAGATTGCGGAATATCTCGGTCATTACGGTGATGATGTCCTGCGTTTCACGAAGCGTGAACAGATCCAGGTGCGCAACATCTCCGAGCGCTATCTGCCCAACATCTATCAGTTCTTCAAGAAGATCGGCGTCTATCAGATCGACCAGCCGCAGGTCATCACCAGTCTCACGTCCTGCACGGGTGCCGACACCTGCCGCCTCGGTATCTGTATGCCGAAGGGTGCCATTGACGCGATTACCAAACGTCTGTTGGAGAGTGACCTCGACCTCGACCAGCTCGACTATTTCGAATTGAAGATGAACGGTTGTACGAATATCTGCGCCAACGCCACATGGGCAGACCTCGGTTTCAGTGGTCGTGTAGGCCGTGTCGGTGATGATCCGTATCCCGCCTATACCGTATGGCTCCCCACGGAGGGCCGCAACGCTATCGACCATTCAGAGGGCTTCATCGCCGCCAAGTTCGTGCCGGCTTTCGTGGAGGACTATTTCCGTGATGTCATCGCCCATCAGCATGACTATAAGGATTACTACGAGTATGTTGAGAAGCGCGGCGAGGATGTCGTTATCGATCTGTTGAAGAATAAATATAAGCAGATACCGGCTTACGCTGAGCAACCCGATGTTTACTACGATTACAGTGACGACGAGAAGTTCAGTCTCATCAAATACGGACAGGCAGAGTGCTCCGCCGGCCTCTTCGATATCATCGACATCGATCAGGATACGATCCGCGAGAAGCGCAAGCAGCTCGAGACCGTCACCGATGAGGCTGAGACACAGCAGCTCCTCAGCGATATCGTCTTCTCTGAGGCCCGTATGCTCCTCGTCACCCGTGGACTCGATCCCCGTACTGATGATGATGTCTACAACGGATTCACCAAGGAGTTTATCCAGGCCGGTATCGTACCGCAGAAATTCCAGGTCCTTGTCGACAAGCGCCGCCGGAATGAGAACCTCGTGGCTGACAAGGCGTTGATCTTCGAACTCGCTGATCTGCTCAATGATCTGTATAAGAATATGGATGATAACCTGCAGTTCAAAGTTGAGGCATCTCCCCAACCTTTCCCCGAAAAGGAAGGGGCTGCACAAGCACAGACAAGTGCTGACGCTGCAAGCTCCGCTGCTAAGCCCGCTGCTTCCGACGACATCGTTCCCGATGTGAAGAAGGACTTCCGGGGCGTGGCGTGCCCGATGAACTTCGTGAAGACGAAGATCGCGCTGACACCGATGAAGAGCGGACAGGTCCTCGAGATTCTCCTCGATGACGGACAGCCGATACAGAACGTGCCCGGCAGCATGAAGAACGAGGGACATACCATCCTCAAGACCGAGAAAGTGGATGACTACTGGAAGGTGGTCATCAAGAAGAAATAACGGCGCTTCGCCAGCTTTTATAAAATCATATCAACCGTCAATCCGCTTATGGCTCTCGATTTTCTGCCCATCTCCGTCCGTATCCGTGACGTGAAGATCCTTATCGTCGGCGGTGGCCGTGTCGCCACACATAAAGCCACGATCCTCCACCGCTTCACCGATGAGGCTACCGTGGTGGCTCCGGAAATTTCCGAGGGCCTGAGGCAACTGCCGTTCCATCTCTTCGAACGACCCTTTCAGGACAACGATCTCGACGGTGTTCAGCTCCTCTTCATCTGTACGGGTGACCGGGCGCTGAACCGTGAGATCCGCGACAAGGCACGGGCCCGCGGCATCCTCTCCAGTGTCTGTGATGATCCCGAGCTCTGTGACTTTGTCTCTCCCGCCATCAGCTATCAGGAAGGTGACAACCTCACCATCAGTGTCGGCTCCGATGCCCGTGATGTCCACCGTTCCATCCGCGTGCGCAACCGCATTCAGGAGCTTATTGACAACCATCAGTTAAATATCGAATAAAAAACAAGTAAATATGGATTCACATACGATCACACATCTCAAAGAACTGGAGTCGGAGTCTATCTATGTACTCCGTGAGGTCGCCGCTCAGTTTGAGCGCCCCTGTATCCTCTTCTCCGGTGGCAAGGACTCTATCGTCGTCACCCATCTCGCCTATAAGGCGTTCTTCCCCGCAAAGATCCCGTTTCCCCTGGTACATATCGATACCGGTCATAACTTCAAGGAGACGATCGATTACCGTGACCAGCTGGTCAAGGAACTTGGCGCCGATCTGATCGTCGGCAGTGTCCAGGAGAGTATTGATACCGGTCGTGTGAAGGAAGAGACAGGTTATTACGCCAGCCGTAACAAGCTGCAGACGACAACGCTGCTCGACACCATCGACAAGTATAAGTTCGACGCTGCCATCGGTGGTGCCCGCCGTGATGAGGAGAAGAGCCGCGCCAAGGAGCGTTTCTTCAGTCATCGTGATGAGTTTGGTCAGTGGAATCCGAAGAACCAGCGTCCGGAGCTGTGGAATATCTTCAACGGCCGCAAGAACATGGGCGAGCACTTCCGTGTCTTCCCCATCTCCAACTGGACGGAGATGGACGTCTGGCAGTATATTCTCTTGGAGAAGATCCCCATGCCGAGCCTTTACTTCACTCATGAGCGCGAGGTGTTCCAGCGTGACGGCCAGTGGCTCGCCGCTTCCCCCGTCATCAAGCGCAAGCCCGACGAGGTCGTCGTCAAGAAGCAGGTGCGCTGCCGTACCATCGGCGATATCACCTGTACCGGTCTGACGCTCTCGAAGGCGCACACCGTAGAGGACATCATCGAGGAGATTGCCGCAAGCCGTGTCACGGAGCGTGGTGGTCGTGCTGACGACAAGCGCTCCGAGACAGCTATGGAGGACCGCAAGAAGGCCGGATACTTCTAAACGTCCCACCGCTGGGCGCGGCCCTTGTGGCCGTCCGCTACTTGCGTCCATGTTGAATGGCCTGCCGTTCTGTGCTTGCGCTTTGCAAGCGCAAGGAAGCGCAAATGCCGGAAAATATTTATTGATCACAACAAAATTCCTATTATGACTCAAACGAATACAAGAGGATATCTCGATATGCAACTGTTGCGCTTCTCCACAGCCGGAAGCGTAGATGATGGAAAGAGCACGCTCATCGGTCGACTGCTCTATGATAGTAAGTCGATCTTCGAGGACCAGCTCGAAGCCGTGGAGGCTGCGTCGAAGTCGCGTGGTAACGAGGAGGTGAACCTCGCGCTCCTCACCGATGGCCTCCGTGCCGAGCGTGAGCAGGGCATTACCATCGATGTCGCCTACCGCTATTTCGCTACCCCGCGCCGTAAGTTCATCATTGCCGACACGCCGGGACATGTACAGTATACGCGTAACATGGTCACTGGTGCCTCTACGGCCGGACTGAGTATTATCCTCGTCGATGCCCGTCATGGCGTGCTCGAACAGACCGTCCGCCACAGTTATATCTCTTCGCTCCTCGGTATTCCGAATATCGTCGTGGCCATCAACAAGATGGACCTCGTTGATTTCTCCGAGGAAGTCTATGAGAAGATCAAGGCCGATTATAATAAGATGTCGGAGACACTGAATATCAAGAATGTCGTGTTCATCCCCATCAGCGCTAAGGATGGTGACAATGTCGTCAACAAATCCGACCGTATGCCGTGGTATACGGGAAAGCCGTTGCTCGAATACCTCGAGACCGTTCCCGTGGGACATAAGTCTATCTCTCCCGAGTTCCGTTTCCCCGTACAGTACGTTATCCGTCCGATCTCTGACCAGTATCGTGACTTCCGCGGTTATGCCGGTCGTGTATCCGGCGGTACGATCCATGTCGGCGACCGTGTGCGTGTCCTGCCCTCCGGTCTCGAGAGTACCGTGAAGCGTCTCTCCCAGGCCAAGGATGAGCTGCAGGAGGCTTTCGCGCCGCTGAGCATCACCATCCAGTTGGACGATGAGATCGATATCAGCCGTGGCGACACCCTAGTGCGGGCCGACGAGCCGCAGCCACAGGTATCCCAGGATCTGACGATGAATGTCTGCTGGTTCAATGAACAGCCGCTGCAGTTGCGGAAGAAATACGTTATCCGCCAGACAACATTCGAGACCGTGGGCCTCGTGCGCAACATCAATTTCCGCCGGAATATCAATACGCTGGAGAAAGAGACGGGCGTGACGGAACTGAAGATGAACGACATCGCAGAGATCACCGTCCATACGGCCTCTCCGCTCGTCTTCGACGCTTACGACCACAACCGTGTCACCGGTAGTCTCATCTTTATCGATCCCGATACCAACGAGACCGTCGGAGCGGGAATGATAAAAACGAAATAATTATGGCAGAAGAAAATAAACAGAAAACAGCCGAGATAGAGGCGAAGATTGCCGAACTCAACGAGCGCTTCAAGGACGCCACGGCAGAAGAGGTCATCGACTGGTTCCTGGAGGAATACAAGGGAAAGATCGCCCTGTCGTCCTCGCTCTCCATTGAGGATCAGGTGCTCACGCATCTCATCGTGGAGAAAGACCCGACGGCGCGCATCTTCACCCTCGACACCGGCCGTCTCTTCCCGGAGACGTACCAGCTCATCGACCGTACGAACCTCACCTATAATATTAAGATCGAGGTATTCTTCCCCGATTACCATGAGGTGCAGCGTATGGTCCGTGAGGAAGGTATCAATCTCTTCTACAATAGTATCGAGAGTCGGCATCGCTGCTGTGCCATCCGTAAGCTCGAGCCGCTGCGCCGTGCCTTCAAAGGCCTCGACGTGTGGATCTGCGGGCTCCGCCATCAGCAGAGCGTGACGCGCAAGAACATGCAACTCGTGGAATGGGATGACATGCACGGACTCATCAAGGTAAATCCGCTCATCAACTGGACGGAACAAGAGGTCTGGGATTATATCCATCAGCATCACGTACCTTATAATAAACTCCACGACAAGGGTTATCCGAGTATAGGTTGCGAGCCCTGTACACGTGCCGTCAAACCCGGTGAGGATGTCCGTTCCGGCCGTTGGTGGTGGGAAGATCCCGATAAGCGCGAGTGCGGACTGCACCAGAGGTATTAGAAGTCTCACCACCGTCCCCTCCCCAAAGAGGAGGGGATTGTTGAATGGCCTGCCGTCGTGTGCTTGCGCTTTGCAAGCGCAAGGAAGCGCCAATGCCCTCAACTCATTAAACGATAAATATGAAGAAAGAGAGATTAGAATTCCATAGCCTGACGGCCCTGCTTCTCGCCGTCGTCTTTTTGCTGACTTCCTGTACGCAGAGGAAGCCGGTGGAGGCGGGGAGCGACGGCCTCACGGGAACGATCTCTCTCTCCGGTGCCTTCGCCCTCTATCCCCTCGCCGTTGCCTGGGCCGATGAGTTCCAGCAACAGCACCCCGGCGTCAATATCGATATCTCTGCCGGTGGCGCGGGAAAGGGAATCACCGATGTCCTTTCGGGTGTCGTCGATCTCGGTATGGTTAGCAGGGAACTGGAGCCGGCGGAGCTGCAGCGCGGCGCTTATCCTATCGCCGTAGCCCGTGATGCCGTCATTCCAACGATCAATGACCGTAATCCCAATCTGAAGGCCGTCCTCCGCCGTGGCCTCAGTCGGCAGGCCGCCCTCGCCCTTTGGGCAACGGGAACATTGAAGACGTGGGGACAGTTGGCCGGCAATGGCGATCAGACCCCCATCAATGTCTATACGCGCAGTGATGCCTGCGGCGCTGCCGGTACGTGGGCGCAATGGCTCGGCATGAAACAGGAGGATCTGTTGGGTATCGCCGCTTATGGTGATCCCGGTGTGGCAACGGCTATCCAGCGTGATGTCCGTGCTATCGGCATGAATAATATCGGGTATGTCTACGACAGTAAGACCCTTCGCCCGAATCCCCATCTGATTGTTATCCCCATCGATTTCAACAACAACGGTCGCATAGACGCCGATGAGCGGTTCTATGATACGCAGCGCGATCTCGCCAAGGCGATTGCCGATGGCCGTTATCCTCTGCCACCAGCCCGAAACCTCTACCTCGTGACTCGTGGCAAACCGACAAATCCCGTTGTCGTCGCCTTCCTCCGTTATATCCTCTCGAAAGGACAGAAACTCGTCCTCCCTCAGGGCTTTATCCCGCAGCCGAAGGCTGTGATCAAAAAGGAACAGCAAAGCGTAGGGACATAATTTATGATGTTCCCTATATATAATAAGGTGTAATCCTCATATTGGTATGCAACATTATAGGAAAGATAAAATCGCCGGATACCTCTTTGGATTGATGGCCCTTTGCGCCGTACTCCTTGTGGTGGCACTGGCCATTGGCTTGTACTTGAAGGCATCGCCGATTCTTCATGAGCAGGGATTGTGGTCGTTGTTGACGACGACGACATGGAAGCCGATGAAGGGCCAGTTCGGTTTTCTGCCTTTCCTCGCCGGTACAGGCGCCGTAACCCTCCTGGCCGTCGTCATGTCGCTGCCATTGTCGCTCTTGATGGCTATCTATCTCGCGGAATACGCGGGGAAGCGCGTGCAAAAGTTCTCCACCGCCTTGCTCGATATCCTGGCCTCACTGCCGTCGGTGCTTTACGGCGTGTGGGGATCACTGATCATTATTCCGTGGATCGCTGACACGTTGGCGCCAAAACTCGGTGTCACAACAAGCGGTTATACTGTATTGGCCGGTGGTATCGTTCTCGGTGTGATGATTATCCCATTGATGGTGAGTCTCTTCGTGGAGATCTTCCGCGGCGTACCTACCTTGTTGAAAGAATCATCGCTGGCCCTCGGCGCCACCCACTGGCAGACGATCAAGTTCGTCGTTCTCCGGAAGAGTCTGCCGGGAATCATCGCCACCGTAGTCCTCGCCGTCAGCCGTGCCCTCGGTGAGACGATTGCCGTGATGATGGTCTGCGGTAACTTGCCGATCGTTCCCAAGAGCATTCTCGACGCCTGCTATCCGTTGCCGGCGCTCATTGCCAACAACTATGGTGAGATGATGTCGATGCCACTCTATGAGAGTGCCCTCATGCTCGCCGCCCTTATCCTCTTCGTCCTCGTCTTTGTGTTCAATCTCGGGGCAAGAATCGTATTGAAAAAAATTCAGTCATAAAACGGCATCTTTCCTTGCGTGGCCGCAACATGGCGGCCACCTACTGATGGCAGATAGAAAGAATCAAAGTATTTGAAAGATGAGATATTTGGAAGAGAAAATATTCAAGGTACTGATGATCCTCAGTGTCCTCCTCGTCGCCTTCTTCGTGTTCTCCGTTATCGGCAGTATCCTTTGGCGTGGCCTGCCCGAACTGACGTGGCAGATGATCACAGAGGTACCTCAGGGCGGTTTCTACATCGGTGGCGAAGGCGGATTCCTCAATGCCATCGTGGGTAGTCTGGAGATTGTTGTGGCGTCCACGGTGATCGGACTGTTCATTGCCATTCCCGTCGTCTTCTATCTGAATGTTTATCTCAAACCGACAAACTGGCTGGCGCGGGTGGCAAGGCTGGCGTATGACGTGCTTTTCGGTATCCCTTCCATTGTTTATGGCGCCTTTGGATTTACCATCATGGTGTGGCTCGGACTCCGTGCGTCCCTTCTCGGCGGTATCATCGTGGAGACATTGCTCGTCGTCCCCGTTCTTATCCGTAGCATCGATGAGGTGGCGCGGAATATCCCCCGTGGCCTGTTGGAGTCTTCTTATAGCCTCGGCGCTACTAAGCTTGATACCATTGGCGTCGTCGTGCGGGAGATTGCGCCGGCCATCGCCACGGCAACGCTGTTGGCTGTAGGCCGTAGTATCGGCGACGCCGCCGGCGTGATGTTCACGGCCGGTTTCTCCGACCGTATTCCTACGCATCTCTCCGATCCCGCAGCAACACTGCCGTTGAGCGTGTTCTTCCAGCTCAGCGCGCCACAGACGAGTGTGCAGGACCGCGCTTATGCGGCAGCCGTCATTCTGACCATGATCGTACTCATCCTTAGCCTTAGTGGAAGATTCATTATGGGGAAGTTCGGTAAAAATAGGTGAGACGTCTTTCTCCCGGGGAAAAGCTGTTCCGTTAACTTTGATTAACATGGAAAACAGATCATGTATAATGAAAATTTCTTAATTTTGCACAGCATATATAGAGGTTTCTGCATAGACTTCTGTGTCCGGGAAATACACCACATCTGCCATTCGGCACTATGACCCATAGCTGTTGAAAGTAGTAGGACGGCTCTTTCCCTTTTGGCTTAATATTAACAGTGTCCCGTCTACAGATGGATAAATACTTCCTGTTGGTAAGGGAGAGATAAAACCGAATTGAAAAAAATATTTTTTTTCTTAGGCGCTTGCCTCTGGTTGTTGGGTACCTCCGTGAAGGCCCAAACCCCGGAGCTACGAAGGGAAGTGGATACGCTATCCTTCCGTGACCGACTTGCATTTCGAACAAATTTATTCTATTGGGTTCTGGCCTCACCAAATATTGGTATGGAATGGAACTTGGGAGGTAAGAACTGGAGCCGATGGACGGTGGGGGCCGACTATATGAATAAATGGCGGACCCATCATTCGTTTACTCCGGGTATCGTCTTCAACCACAGTGCGGCCCGTCTGGAAGTGAGAAATTACTGGCGGCCCGTAAAGCATCCCAAATGGACCTTATATCGGGGATTATTTGTTCAATATTCCACTTTCTCCTATCTCTTCGGATCTCGTCATGGCATTCAGGGTAAGGCTATGGTGCCGGGACTCACGGGCGGATTCCAGCGCTCTCTGTATGTCTATCCGAATGGTAACAGTATTGATTTTGATTTAGGACTGAGTGTTGGCGCTTGCTATGTGCAGAAGGACCGTTATCATCATGACACGGAGAGTGATTGCTATCCTGTTGATGAACGTGGCTCATGGCATTGGTTGAAATATCCCGTGCTGGCGGATGTGCGTGCGGGAATTATCTTCCGCATGGGCAGACATACCCTTCCGGAATTGTACCGTCGTCGTTATGACGTTGACCTTGCTTATGCGGAGGCGAAGGACTCCATCAATCTTCTCCGAAAAAATCGTCGTTTTGAGCGCCACTACCGTGACAGTGTGTATCGTCAGATCTTTGATGATTTCGAGCATTACTATGACTCTATCAGTCATGCCATGACAGCGGCACCGTCGACGGGAGTCACCTTCGTAGGTATGTCAGAACCTTTAAAGGCTGTTTCAAAGAAGTCTGTTAAGGCAGAACATAAAGTTGCCGAAAAACCGGAAGGGAAGGCGAGAAACAAGAAGAAGGAGGAAGAGCGATGAGATATTATATACATTTGTTGATATTTGTTCTGATCGTCTGCACAACCTCTTGCCAGACCGACATAGAACTCTGTGAACAGCCTGTCCATCCCCATCTGACGAAGGTGACGATGAACTATGACTTTAGCTCTTATCCTTACTCTCATCCGGATACGATGTTGATCCTTGCAGAGCGGGTCATCAATGTCAAGAAGTACGAGATGCAGGAAGATGTGAAGTCCGGCTTGGGGAGTTTCTTGCTTGGCGCGCCGGATCTTTTTGCCGACAGTCTTGATCAGGCCCATCCCGACAGTCTGAGCTCCTTTCAAATGAGCAGTGGTACTTATAAATTGCTGACATTTAGTAAGAACGATAAGATTTTCGACTATTCCAATCTCGACAGCATCGGCAATGTGGAACACAGCCGTTGGAATTTCAACTCACTCGGACTGAACTATCGTGCCTATCCGGCGACAAGTGATTCGGTGAAGAAAATTCTGGGTACTTGGAAGGATTATAATGCCTATACCGACTATGTGCTGACGACACCCGAGATGATGGCTTATGATACTCTGGAGATCGTGAAGTTTCATGAGGGGAATAATCAATTGACTTTTCATCCTTCTCCGGTAACCCAGCATGTCATGCTGTCTTTTGACATCCGGAAAGTGGCCGCCTCGAATGCTGGTGCCCTCTCTTTCCGTATTGATTCCGTGAAGGTTGATCTGGCGGGTGTTCCGGCCGCTTACCAGCTCTATACCGGTTGGATGGACACCCATAAGACCTATAAGATAGCCTCCGTCATGCAGATGGACGGTACTGATGATTTCGGAACAGGCGACATTCACTGTTCCACAGCTTTTGATGTTACGGGAATTATTTCCGGCAGTCAGGCTGATATCCCCTCAGGACCGGGTATTTTGCAGGTCATCCTCTATACTACCGTGCGGAAAGACGGCCAAGAGTCCCTCCATCGTGTTCAGGGTAAAATCAACCTCTATCACACGCTCCGTGATTCCGGCCTGCTGGAGTATAGTGATGATGAGTCCAAAGTTCGTCAACTGGCCAAATCAGGTACATTGGCTATTGCTACGCCTCTGGAGATCGATGGCGAGAATATCCTGAAGGTAGGATCTGATGATTGGGGTATCGATTATTGGGTTCCGGAGGGTAGTGAAGTAATTGTAGAATTATAAATGGTGAGAAAACTATTGAAACGATATCGTCTGTTTAGTGGGCTACTGACATTCCTGTTGGCTGCCTGTACGAATGCCTATCCCGGTTTGGAGTATACGGAAACCAACGGCAATCAGGAGCAGGAATATGTCACGCCGATCACGGTGGCCTTGAAACCACAGGATCTCTTCTCTACCATTACCACGGGTGCAGCATCCCGTGGCACCGGCTCTTTCCATGAAGAGACGATGGATATGAAAGCAACGCATAGTCTCTTCCATGTCTTCGCTTTCCGGTCTGCCCGCTATACTCAGGGAGGGCTGACGAGTGATGCCTCCTTGGCAGCCACGATGTCCTCTGACGGCGATCATGGCGATTGCCTGATCGATGGAGGCACGACCCTCTTCGGACATAGCGCCCGGTTGGAGAATGACTCCACGGGTATGATGTATTTCGTGGATAACAGTGACACGACGAAGACCGTCAACCTCTATTATAGCAAGAAATACCAGGAGGTGCCCTATCATTTCTTTGCTTACTATCTTGACGACTTCCAGCCTACAACAGCCACTTATCACCGTTCATCATCGGAGATCTATTATGACCTGAAGGTCGACGGCTCGCAGGATATCATGGTTGGCATGGCTCCCGATCTCACCTTTGATGTCTTGGCCGATCGTTATAAGTCGTTGAATCTTTCCGATGAGGTGAAGAGCAAAATCGTGAATATCGGGGGCTACAGTGCTTACTCCGGCCGGTATGATGTCTATCCGATCTTTGATCTGAAGCATGTGCTGACGAAACTGAAGTTCTATGCCGTCCCAGGCGACTCCACGGCCGACGAGGTGACGATCCGCAAGGTCTCCGTCACGGGACCCAACCAGGGCCGTCTTGTCGTCGCCGCCTCCGATGTGTCGCAGGTGGGGCTTCAGGCCGTGGATAGTACTGCGGACCTGGTGTTGCGGGAGTCCTCCGCCGATGGTGTCACACCGGGAGCGGTGGCAGGAAGTGATCAAGTCTACCAGGTCCACTGGGCAGACTCCATGAGTAACATCTCCCTGGCCGATCGTGCGAGCACGCGTATCGGTGAGAGTATCATGCTTCTCCCGGGGGCAAAATATACGCTCCATCTCGAATATAACGTGAAGAAGACCGACGCCAGCGGACCGTTGCCGAAGGACTACAACGAGCTCATCCGTCAGGATTTCTCCATTGAGGCCCCTCATGACGCCATCAGCTATGACGCTGCCAGTAAGTCGTATATCTTCAAGGCTGGCTACGAATATGTCGTGAAGTTTGCCGTCTATGGCTTAAAACAGATACGCGTTGCCGTTGATGCCGGTGCCTGGAAGGAGAGCGACGAGACCATTGACATCAATGACGAGGACTACACGAAATAACAGAAATATCAAACATATTATCAATAACTAAACATTTACAGTTATGAAACACGGATTTTTATTCCTTTTCTCCGCAGCAGTATTGTTGACAGCGTGCTCTACGAGTGATGATTCCACTACTACACCTATCCCTGAGTCTCAGGATCGTGCGCAGATTAACCTCAACCTGAGCATGCCGAAGGTGGTCACCAAGTCCGTCTCCTCCTCCCGTGCCGTAGGTACGGTTGGCGATATAGAGGGCACCAACAATGTTTGGGCCGGTGAGGTCGTTCATATCGCCATGATGGATAAAGGAAAACTCACGTATGCCAAGGAGCTTGACGCTAACGGCAACGCCACCACGGAGCCTATCTATGAATGGGCATCGATGAACACCCCCGAGGCTGTTGACTCCGGTCTGGCCACACGTTCCGATCACTACGTGAAATATTATCCGGTCTTAGGTAATTATGATTTCTGGGGCTATTATGCAGACGATGCCGCCACGGGTGCCCCTGCCATCGATAACACCTATGGCAACTATATGGTACTTCCCTTCCAGATTGACGGCTCTCAGGATCTGATGACCGCCAAGGCCGAGCTGACGCCGGCACAGAAGGCATTGATGGATGACCAGGGCAGCAACAGCAACCGTTACTATTCCGCTTTCTCCGCCCGCCGGAAGAATGATCTCGTGCCCGATGGTGTCCAGCCGATCATGACCTTCAACCATCAGCTCACCCGTCTGAAATTCCATATCAAGGCCGCTGATTCCCTTACCGCCGATCCGGTCAATGGCGTACAGGTCACGGGTATCGCCGTAAGATCTAAGAACAAAGGTAATCTGATTATTGCTTATAATGATTATACCGACTATACGCAGAGCAGCAACTTAGCCCTTTTCACGACGAAGGACTCCGATTCCCTTTGCCTGAAGCAGCGTCCCGTTGTGGATGGTAAGGTCATGCGTAACCAGCAGTTGGTGGATCTGACCCCTGTTAGCCCTAAGTGGAACTCTACAACGAACCAGTCGGATACCGTAAATGTCGGCGAGGCTCTTCTGGTGGCTCCCCAGGAGTCTTATAATATCTTTGTCGCTATCAAGCAATATGTCATGACGCGTGGGGCCTATACGGATGCCGATGGTACGGCTCATGCTGCTGAATATGATTGGAAGACAGTTATTGTCCCGGCAACGATCCATCGTTCCGATCCCTCTCAGAAGTTTGTGAAGGGCGTGTCCTACAATGTCTATATCACGCTCCATGGCCTTGAGAAGATCGATGTCGTCACGAAGCTCGGCGCATGGATCGAAGGTGAGGATATTGATCTCGACCTTGAATAAAAAGAATTTGTCTATGTGGAAGAATGTATTGATCCTAATGACAGCCGCCATGACCATAGCCCTGGCGGGCTGTTCTTCGGACGACACCCTCTCTGACCGCCCGTCATCACAGGCCGATTTCAAGGCCAGTGATGTCCCTGTGGTGCTGTCTTCCATCGCGGAGGCACCCCACGTGGACACGCGTGCGAGCATCGAGAGTGATGACTCCGGAAATTTCGAGGTCAACGGACTCCGTATCTTCTGTCTGGCTACGAAACAGATGGAGAACGGAAAGACGTTCCCGATCTATTGGAATGACCTGTCTGACAATTCCTACTCCGTGTGGCTTGACAATATCGCTGCCAATGCCGTGATGAAGACGGGAAGTGACGACAAACTCTATACGGCCATCAACTGGGCCGAGGGTGAGACCTATTATTATCCTACGGGTAATGCCCATGCCTATGCCTTCTATGGTATCTTCCCGAAGGCTGACGTGCTGTCGCATCAGGCCAACCGCGTCCTGGCACGCACGAAGGTTGACGGACATACCGACTTCCTCTGGGGAGCTGCCGAAGATACGGTGAATGCTGACGCTTACAGTGCTAAATACTTCCGTGAGCACCCGAAGACAAAAGGCGTGGCACAGATCGATTTCAAGCACCTCTTCATGCGGCTCACCTTCTCTTATAAGGCGGGTTTCGACTCCCTGACGCAGAGCTACGTCCCGGCTACGAAGATCGCTATTAAGCGTATCCAACTCACGGGTGTCGCCGACTCCGTGGTAACGGATATCGCCGACAAGGGCGATCATAGTCTCCAAGGTACGGTGGTGAGTCAGATCGACACTACTCAGAGTTACTTCCTTCACGACAGTAAGGATGCGAAGGTCGATTCTGCCTATTATCCGAAAGCCGACGGCAGTTACTCCGATATTGACGGAGCTTTCATCGTGCCTGTCCCCGAGGACGGCCATAACTATGGCCTCACCGTCACTCTGCTGGATACCCTGGGAGGTAAGACGGACATCGTACAGCCGATATCCGTTCCCGTGGTCCTTGCTGATGGTAAGAAATTCCAGGCCGGCCATTCCTACGACATCAAGTTGACCGTCTATGCGCTGAAGAAGATCATACTGGAAGGCCGTTTGGAGCAGTGGGTCATTGATGACTCAGCGTTCAAGCAGACGATCGGTGAAGTGAATTAAGCGTATGAAGAAAATCATGCTCAGTATACTGACGGTGCTCTGTGCCTCTACCGTAGAGGCTCAGATGATCACCGTCAGCAACAACCTCCTTCTCGATGCCGGAAAGGTGCCCAACCTCGGCATCGAGATGACGACAGGCAACCGCACGACGGTGGGAATCAATGGTTTCTATGGTCGGCAGCCCATGCTGACTGACGGAGGACATCTCTGGGGTATCCGTCCCGAATGGAAATATTATCTCTCCGGACGTCCGCTCCATGGCCTCTATGTCGGTGTTGGCGGAATGGCGGTTGTCTATGACTTGAAAATCAAAAGAAAATATTATGATGGAAATGCTATTGGTGGTGGCATGCTCCTGGGATATGTCCTCAATCTCAGCAAACGGGTTAATATCGACTTCCATAGCGGTTTCGGCTTCTTGACCTATAAGCAGAAAGAGTATTTCGAAGGCGACAATTACGATGACTATACCGTGGACGGGAAGGTTGTGGCCAACGCCAAAGGTTCTTGGCTGTTGCCCGTAGATTTTGGTATTACCCTCTCTTACATTATTAGATAGAAAAGATATGATGAACATAGAACGCGTATGCAAAAAAATATCGTTGTCATCTCTGATGGCATGCTTTCTCATCCTGTCGGGTGCACTGTCCTCGTGGGGGCAGAGCACTCGGTTTGACGCGAATTTCTATGTCTCTCAGAAAACATTCGGTAAGAACAGTGCACCGAAATACGGACAAGTGAAATATGAAGTCCTGAATACCTACAAGATGGCAGCAGATTATGCCGAGCAGCTGAAGGCAGCCATCAAAAAAGATAATGAGCCGGGAACGAGTGGAAACGCATTGGAGAAAGCCGTAGCCCATCTGCCTCATGCCTTAAGAGACAGCCGGTCTAATGGAACCTTTACGGTTCATGTGGAAGATGGAATGGGTGTCTTGATCTTGGGTGATGACGGCGCGGAGGCGGTAGCCGTCAAGGCCGGTCAGACAGACTATCGGGTCCTCGTGCATGGCGTGGCTTCCATCGAGATCTCGGAGGTGGATGTCTACGGGAAGCGGAAAATCCCCGTCTTCCGTAAGATCCCCTCCACGGATACCGGTTATGAGGTTAGTTTCAATATCAATGCCTATCTGGAAAAAGGAATCTGTAATACCCATTGTCGTTTGATGGCCCAGCCTGTTGTTGTCGACTGTCAGACCGATGACACCATTGCTTACCTGAAACCGCTGGTCTATGAAGGGCTTCGCTATCACGACCTTCAGGACCGTCGTATGGGCTTTGACTATCTGAAGAACGATCCTGTCGCCGTGGGCTATCATCCTACGCCGCTGTTAAGTGATGACCGTCCCTTCCAACTCGATACGAATGTTGTCTTCCGTAAGCCCGATAAAGACAAGAGTTATAAATGTTCTTATTTCCTCACGGTAGAGGATTATACCCATAAGATTTTTGATAACGGAGGCGAGGGCACGGGCTCTTGTCTGGCTTATCGCCCCTTTAAATTTCTTGATTTCAAGGTCGCCGCTGCCGAACTGCCCTTGACGGCGGAGTTCTACGATCAGGCCGAGTCAAGGGTCCGGGATGTCCCTCGTGACCTGTTGTTACGTTTCGTCGTGGGAACAGATCAGTTGACGCGTGACTCTTTGAATGATATCGTACTGAACAATCTTACGAAGGAGATGCGCAGCTACGGTGACCGGCTGACACAGATCAGCATCGAGGGTGCCGCCTCTCCTGATGGCCGTTCCGATCTCAACCTTATCCTGGCCCGAAAGCGTGCCGCCACGGCACAACGTATGCTACGGGAGCGCCTCGGGCATCATGCCGATTATGTCCGCCTGCCTTCTCCCTCCGTACGGGTCTATACCTGGGGGGATGTCGCGGGAACGTTGGAACAGAAGGACTCTGCCGCCGTGGCCGCTGACCTTCGGAGCATCATCGCCTCCAAAGGCGAAGAGGGTACTTATGCTGTCGTGCGCCAACGCCCTTATTACAGTTCTGCTGTCATTCCCGTGCTGGAGTCAGAGCGTGTCATGAAATGTTCCTATCAGTATGAGATCGACCATGTCATGGACGCTTCTGAAGCCGTGGAGGAGTATATGAGTCATCGTGATGACTATGTCAAGGGGCGCCGAGACCTTTCCGACGGCGACTATTACCATCTCTTCGAGGCCTTGACAGACAGTGCCGAACAAGACCAACTCACGGAGACCGCCTATCGGCATGTTGTCCGGCAGCCCGCCTATTGGCTCTTGAAAATTGCTCCTTATGTGGCCAACCGGAAGGCCTTGTTGAACATCCGAAAAGGAATCTATGACCCTTCCGTTCTCCGGCCTTTCATTGATTTCTCCTTGAACCAGACCGATTCCCGTGATGCCTCAACGGGGATGATCCGTAACCGCAAGGCACTGATGATCAACCAGGCCATTACTTATTTCCAGGATCAGAAGTTGGATACGGCACAGTTCCTCATCGACCGGTTAAAGGCGACAGGGGATGCACGTGTTGAACGCGTGGAGAAATTCGTGACCTTTGTCAGGGAGTTCTTCGCTGTTAACAAGTCACCGGAGTTTAATGCTGCATATGACTATGTCCTCAACTCCAGTCCTGACAACAAGGCCGTGCTCTATTCCGAACTTCGTAACCAGTTGGGTAAGACGCGTGCGGAGGCAGAGGAATACGTGGACCGTATGCCCGACAACAGTGCGAAGAAATGGTATCTGAAGGGAATCCTGTGGAGTGATGCCGCCGGGCAGGAGCCATCGCTCACCGGCAACAGTACTTTCCAGCGACTGACAGATTTCCAGATTATTGAACTCCAACAGAGTAATCCTGATTCTCTGAAACGCTACGAAGAAGCTGAAAAGGCCTACGATATTGAGGAGGCAAAGGTACGCGGTCTCCATGTGCCATGGTATCTGGCTTTTTTCCAGCACAGCTTTGATCTGGAGCCGAAGTATGCCCGTCTCTATTTCAATGAGGGAAATGTCAGTGACGACCAGCGTCGGCAATATCCCTATCGCCCGAAGGATATCGGCAATTACCGTAAAATGTTCCAACTCATCATGCAAAGAAGAAAATGAAGCAGAACTTTTTGATATGTTTGTTTCTGGGTTTGCTGGTTTCCCAGCATTCAGTAGCACAGACCGTGGTGCCGGATTCTGTCCTTCTCCCTTATCTGCAGGATGAGGCCGAGAAGATGCATCGTGACTCCTTACGCCAGCATCATCTGAATCATGCCCGCGGACTCAATGCGTCCCGTTATGTTATGGAGGACCGTTACCGCAACTACGGAGACCGTTTCTCCCACCGCTTCCTCGATCATCTGTTTCTCCAGGGCGGTGTAGGGATAGAGCGTATCCTTCCTCCTGATGACGATTATAGCTATGACGTTCTGGGCGGTGCCCATATCGCCATAGGCAAGCAGTGGAGCAAGCTCTCCACACTGCGTCTGTCGCTTGTAGGCCATTATGGCTATCAGCGACAGTACGACTATTCCTTTTATAAGATAGGTGGACGCTTGGACTATCTGTATAGCATCTCCAACTATTTCGGCGGCTATAACCCCGCCCGGAGAATGGAGGTACAAGCCATCTTTGGATTGGGGCTGCAGTATGGCCGCGCCTCTCATTTCCAGCGCTCCAGTGTCAGTCCCGAGTTTCACCTCGGTGCCCAGTTTAAATTTTTTACGGGGCCTCAGGGCTATCTGGCCGTGGAGCCCTATCTGGGCGTCGGCTCTGATCAGATGGATGTCTCATCAAACAACAACTGGCGTGGTTACGATATCTTCTACGGTGCTAACCTGTCGGTGGTATACTACCTGCGCAACAACCTCTCCCCGGAAGCACGGTGGCGCTTTATGCGGCAGCGTTCGCAGGCCAATTACCTCACGGCCGACAGTGTGGCGCAGTCGTGGCGTATGCCTTTCTTCCTGGAGGTCTCCAATGGTATCCATCTCGCCAATCAGTCGGATCTGGGTTTGATGAAGTCCATGGGCTCCGACTGGCGCATTGCCGTCGGTAAATGGATCTCCCCGGCCCTGGGACTCCGTCTCTCTGCCTTCTCCCGTTCTGCCCTGTGGCGGAAGGAAGAGGTCGCTGCCACCTCTTCCTGGCCTGCGCTGAGTCGTGACCAGCACAGCCTTTACAGTGGTGGCGCCGTGGATCTGCTGTTGAATCCCATGGGATTGTCGAAGAATTATCTATGGAACCGGCCGTTCAGTTTCTTTGTTCCTTTGGGCGTGGAATACGGGCAGTTGCAGAAGTTCCAAACGGGCGGCAAACTGAGTTGCCGGGCGTTGGGCCTCACCGCTGGTGTCCATTTGGGCTATACCCTTTCGGAGGATCTGCAGGCCTTTATCGAGCCGAAGTATGAATGGCTGCAGTATCGCATCCCTTATTCCAATGTCGACTGGTACAAGCGATTCTCCGAGAACGGATGGAGTATTGCCGTCGGCGTGAGTGTGATGATGCGTGGCAAGAGATATCGTCAGGAGGAGAATGCCGACTTCTTTGGCCGTCATCTGCAGCCGCTCACGGTAGGTCTGTGGGGCGGCATGAACTTCGTGCAGGCAGAGTCGCCCTATCTGGAGGGCACCTCTCTGATGAATATGAACTATGGTGGATATGTGGAATGCCATTTCTCTCATGTCCATGGTATTCGGGCTGCCTTTGAGCGCCTGTCGCATCATGCCGACGCCGTCACGACCTATCATGACGTCACTTATGACGCAGCGTCGGGCGTGGAGGCTGCCGTCGTCCGTCAGGGCTTGTGGAAGCACAACTGGACTCTCAATCTCTTGTCCCTAGGATATCAGATGGACCTCACGGCGGCGTTGAGCGGTGTGCAGGCACGGCGGCCCTTCACCCTTTCTGCCTTTATAGGACCGGCGGCGGCCTTCGGCATCAAGGACAGCGGACATCTCGACAGCTCCATCTCCCTGCAGGAAGGCCATGAGGCCCGTCCCGTGGATGTCATCGATGGTGTCAAGGCCGGCGGTGTCCTCGGTTTTAAGCTGCAGGCCCGTGTGTCGCCCCATATCGCCGTGACCCTCTCGCCCTCTTGGTATCTCCTCCATGACCTGACCCTTTCAGGTCTGGATCTGCCGCGTATCGGCGGCTGTTCACTGGTGGAGACCCTCAATGTGGGTGTGCAGTATAGCCTTTCCTTCCATCATTAAGCCCAAGTATATGAAGAAATATATCACGATATTGTTGTTCCTCCTCTCACCCCTGTCGGTAGTCTATGGCCAGACCAATTTGAAGGCCATGGAGCAGGCCTTGGCGGAGGTGTTGCATAAGTATTCCGTTCAAGCCGACACGGTAGCCAATCGGTTGTCGGAGAAATTCAGTAAGCGTCCCGACTATCAGGTGGCCATTGCCCGTAGTTATTATCGCAACCAGAATCGTTCGAAGGCCAATGTCTTTCTCGGAAAGGCGCTGAAGCTCAATAGCCATTTTGCGCCCGCTTTCCTCTTACAGGGTGACATGGCGGCATTCGACCGGGATACCATGAAGGCTTTGACTTGTTATCAGCAGGCCATAGAAGCTGACGGAAAGAACATAGAGGCTTATCAGCGCTATGTGGAGACGGCAGCTCACAGCCATCCCAAGGAGGCCATAGCGATGCTCGAGAAGATGGGAAAAGCCCTGCCGGGTGTCAACACGGAGCTCTCACAGGCTTTCATCCTCTTCTCCAACAGTCAGTTCCATCAGGCAGCGGAGCAGTACGCGCGTGTCGACTCCGCCAAGATGGATGAAGATAATCTATGGCGTTATGCCTTCGCCCTGTATTTCGATAATCGTTATGAGGAGAGCTCACGGGTGGCGCTGCAGGGATTGAAGAAATATCCCAGTCAGCCCCGTTTGCACCGTGTGCTCCTCTATGATGGTGTGCAGTTGAAGAAATATCAGGAGGCCTATGACCATGGCTGTCAGTTCCGTGCGTTACAGCAGAAGGCGGACGGATTGAAGTTGAATGTCTTGGATTATGTCTATCAGGTATCGGCATCCAATGGCATACGTAATTATGATGAGAGCATGCGGACGTTCGCTGAATTTCTGAATAATGACAGTACCTGGGATAGTGAGGACCGCAAGACGATGAACAAACAGCTCACGGCAACCCTCGACGGTATGAAGGCCGGTGGTGAGTATGACTTAGCCGCAAAGGAATACCGGTTGTTTCTTACTTTGAGAAGTCATACGCAGCCTTATGACTGGTATTTGTTGACCCAGATTTATCTGACAAAATTACAAGATGCCATTGATCTGCATCAGGGAGAGAAAGAGGCCTATGCCGATCTCGACAAAGCGTATAATGAGTTTGATGCGAAATATGGTTATTGGGATCAGATCGATATCCTCTATTATTACCATGCGGCTTATTGCACACAAGTCCTGGACCCGGAAGCGAAGGCGGGCACGGCTGTCCCCTTGTATCAGAAACTCATCGATTATATCCAGAAGCGGAAGGATCATCAGGATCGTTGGAAGAATATGCTTCGTGATGCCTGGTCCTATATGGCTTTCTACAGTTACCACCAAAACCGCATCAAAGATACGGTTTATTACGCACGGAAAGTGTTGACGGTAGATCCGAATAATGTGAATGCCAGAAAGATGATCAGCTTGAGATAATGAATTATTTCAAGTCCAGTTCTATGGGGCAGTGATCACTGCCCATGATTTCCGTGTGGATTTTCGCGTCCTCAAGGCGGTCGCGGAGACGGTCGGAGATGAGGAAGTAGTCAATACGCCAGCCGGCATTCTTCTCACGGGCGTGGAAACGATAGCTCCACCAACTATAAGTTATCTCTTCCGGATATTTATAACGGAAAGTATCCGTGAAACCATTGCCGAGGAGTGTCGTCATCTGCTCACGTTCCTCATCGGTGAAGCCGGCATTCTTATGGTTTGTCTTCGGATTCTTGATATCAATCTCCTCGTGGGCGACATTCATATCTCCGCAGACGATGACGGGCTTCTTCTGATCGAGCTGATGGAGATAGGCCTGGAAATCACGCTCCCACGTCATACGGTAGTCGAGGCGGCGAAGACCGTCCTGGCTGTTTGGTGTATAGACGGTGACGAGATAGAAATCGGGATATTCAAGCGTGATGACACGACCCTCGTGGTCGTGCTCTTCAATACCGATGCCTTTTGTCACGCTGAGTGGCTTGTGTTTGGCATAAATGGCTGTGCCACTATAGCCTTTCTTCTCAGCATAATTCCAGTAACTCTCATAGCCGGAGAACTGCAGGTCTAGTTGTCCTTCCTGCATCTTGGTCTCCTGAAGGCAGAAGAAATCGGCATCGAGGCTTTCAAAACTTTCTTTGAAGCCTTTATTGACACAGGCGCGCAGCCCGTTGACATTCCAACTAATAAATTTCATACATTCTAATATTCTTTGATCGATTTGCAGGGGCCGTCCCTTGTGGCGGCCCGCCGACCGTTAGGTCGGATGTGTGCAAATTATGAAGAAATCCGTCGTTCCGACGGCGGGCCGCCACAAGGGACGGCCCCTGCAATAGGATGTTGGATTTTTATATTATATTCTCTTGCTCTCGCCGCGGAGGAGGCTCATGAACTCCATGCGCGTGTTGAGGCTGTTGAAGACACCACTGTAGTCGGATGTGGTGGTGATGGAGTTTTGCTTCTCCACGCCGCGCATCTGCATGCACATGTGTTTGGCTTCGATGACAACCATGACGCCCTGGGGTTTCAGCGTATCTTGGATACAGTCTTTGATCTGTTGGGTGAGCCGCTCCTGTACCTGCAGACGATGGCTGTAGATATCTACGACGCGTGCGATCTTGCTCAGTCCCGTGATCTTTCCATTGGGGATATAAGCCACATGGCACTTGCCATAGAACGGCAGCATGTGATGCTCACAGAGGGAGAAGACGTCAATATCCTTGACGATGACCATCTGATCGTATTTCTCCTCGAAGAGGGCATCGGTGAGGACCTTATGCGGGTCCTGGAAATAGCCACGTGTAAGGATCTGCATGGCTTTGGCCACACGCATCGGCGTCTTCAACAGTCCCTCGCGCTCAGGATCTTCACCGAGCGTCTGAAGGATATCTTTATAGTCGGCGGCAAGTTTGTCGAGGCCGTCACGAAAATCGGTTTCTGGATTCATCTTTTTTCTGTTTCTGTGTCCCGCATACGGCGGACACCTTATTATATATACCTTATTAATATTGTACGGTTATCTTTCCCTTTACCAAGCAGGCGCCCTTACAGCCCATGGCTCTCACCTGACGGAGCACGCGCATGGCCTCACTCTGGGAACGGAAGTTTCCGACACGGCAGATCCAGCGGGGAGAATAGAAATGGACGTAAACGGGCAGGTCGGGGAACCGCATCTTGATCATGTTGCCGATCTTCTCAGCCTTGACACGGTCCGCACGACTGTTGCCACCGGCGAAAGCCTGGACACGGTAACCTGTGACTTTATGTGAGCCGCGCATGACTTTCTTACGCATGTCGACGGTAGGGATATCGAAGTTTTCATCATTTTCCGCCGCCTTACGCTCTGCGGCCGCTTTCTTCTCTGCGGCCGCCTTACGCTCTGCAGCAGCACGTTCGGCACGCTCATGTTCAGCGATCTGTTGCTGAGCAGCCTGGCGCTCTCTTTCCATCGTAGCCTGGCGCTCTCTTTCCAACGCGGCCTGGCGCTCTTTCTCCAAGGCAGCCTGACGCTCTTTCTCCAAGGCAGCCTGACGCTCCTGTTCTTGTTGGCGTTGGATCTCTTGCTGGCGTGCCATTTCCTGAGCACGCTGCAACTCTTGTTGTTCTAATTTTTTTCGCTCAGCCTTGCTGAGTTTCTTCTGTTTGTCCTGTCCGCTCTGTGTCGTTGCCTTCTGCGGGTTCTTTGGTGTCTGCGGAACAGAAGAGTAGGATGGGGTGGTTGTATTCTTTCCGGTTGTTGTGGTGTTGCGGCGGGTCTCTGTCGATGACGGCTTTCCAGTCGTCGACGGGGTATAGGTGTTGGACTGAGGTTTGCCATTGACGAGGTTGTCGATGGCTGTATTTTCGGTTATCGTAATCGTACCCTGTCCCTGTACTTTCTGACGGAGATGGTCGAGGAAAGACTGCGCATGGATGGCAGTGAGGGGACAACAGACCAGAACGAGTAACGTAAACCAATATTTCATTTTCTCAGGGCTAAAACATTCATGAAAAGGCCCCTCCCGCCATTGGCGGGGGAGGGGGCATGGGGTTGTGACGGAATTACTTCCAAGCGTCGATGATGGCCTTGAAGTCAGCAGCTTTCAGAGAAGCGCCACCGATGAGACCGCCGTCGATGTCGGGCTTAGCGAAGAGCTCCTTAGCGTTGCCCGGCTTGCAGCTGCCACCATAGAGGATTGTGGTGTCCTCAGCGGCCTGCTTGCCATACTTCTCAGCGACGATGGAACGGATGTAAGCGAGCATCTCCTCAGCCTGGTCAGAGGTAGCGGTCTTGCCGGTACCGATGGCCCAGATCGGCTCGTAAGCCAGTACGATGTTCTTCCACTCGTCAGCGGAGAGGTTGAAGACGCTGCCGTCGAGCTCTGCCTTGACGACCTCGTTCTGCTTGTTGGCCTCACGCTCCTCGAGGGTCTCACCGCAGCAGAAGATAACCTTCAGACCGTTGGCGAGAGCCAGCTGGACCTTCTCCTTCAGGATCTCCGGAGTCTCGTGATAGTACTGACGGCGCTCGCTGTGGCCGAGGATGACATACTGAGCACCTGTGCTCTTGACCATCTCAGCGCTGACCTCACCGGTGTAAGCACCCTTAGCCTTGTCGGCGCAGTTCTCAGCACCGAGGGCAACGACATTCTGATCGAGGACCTGAGCTACGGAAGCCAGGTGGATGAACGGTGTGCAGACGATCACGCCACAGTTGGGCTTGTCGGCAGCACAGGCTGCATTGATTTCCTTGGCGAGAGCGACGCCATCCTGCAGGTTCATGTTCATTTTCCAGTTGCCTGCTACAATTTTCTTTCTCATTGTTCTATTGTTTTTATGTGAAACAAAAATATCTTTTCTGCGTTTTATATTGACGATAATGCGGTCGACGAGCGACAGAAGAAACAGGGGCAGCACATACCACAGGAAGATCTCCGTGACGCGCTTGGCGACGCTGTCGGGATTGAGCTGTCCGATGGAGAGCTCGTTGAGGGGCTTGTCGCTCATGATCTCCTTCGGCAACCGATTATGGCTCCATTTGCCGATGACCGTGGCGTCCTTGAGGAGGACGAGGCCGGGATTGCTGCGGACGATCGTCTTCAGCGTCGTCTCGTCGCACGTGTAGAATGGGTATTCCGCACCCGTCATATCCTCCCATTTCTGTCGTGCCTTCTCGTCGCTGGCCGTGAGACAGTAGAAGGGATAGTGGTGATCGACGGCATAGTCGTAGATCTCGTTGATATCGCCAAACTGACTCTGGTCGGCCTGCTCGAGATGCGGCATAATCAGCAGGAACGTGTAGCCTTTGTGGTGGAGCGCCTGCTGCGTGATATCGTTGCCTTGCTGGTCCTCGATGGAGAAGTCATGGATCGGCGGCACATAGCCGGGAGCCGTCTGCACCGTCTTACTGTCGATGAACGTCCATGTCGAGTCGGGGTAGTTGTCGAGCGTGAACTCTTTCTTGACTCCGTGTTTCTCGAGGATGAATGTCGTGGTGAACTTCGGCTGCGGCGCGCCCTTCGGAATCGTCATCCCCTTGAGGATGTTAGCGCCGAGATGGTAGGGACGGAAGTCGAACGTCGGCAAGTCCCAGAGACACCACGCGCTCGTGGCGAGGATATAGAGGAGGGTGTAGTTCGTGATGATCCACTGATTCGTCTTCGAGATGAGCCGGGGCATGAGCAGCGGCCATCGCACGACGATGAGGGCACAGGCCATGAGGACGATATTCTTCGCAAGCGTCTGCCCGTTGGTCAGATGGATGGCATCGCCGAAGCAGCCGCAGTCCTTCACGGGGTTGGCGAAGAAGATCCATACGGTGATGAGGGTCATCACGGCCATGAAGGCGACGACGAATTTCGAGATGCGGCGGCGCTCGATGGCGAAGAGAATCATGATGCCCATCGTCAGCTCAATGGCGGCGAGGGCGACGGCGGCGAGGAGCGTGACGGCATCGGGGACGAAGCCCTGCAGACTGAGCGCTGTGAGATAATCCTGGAGTTTATACTGCGTGCCTTGCGGATCGATGGCCTTGACGAAGCCTGAGAAGACAAACGTCAGCGCCAGGGCGAGGCGGCAGAGATTGACGAGGATGATCTTAACGGTCTTCACGCTTTAGGGTCCTCCTTCTTTTCCGTTTCCTCTTCTTCCTCTTGCTGCTCCGTGAGTTTGATGACACCGAAGACGGCATAGTTGACGATGTCGAGATAGTTGGCGTCGATTCCCTCGGAGGCCACCGTCTTACCGGCATGGTCCTCAATCTCCTTGATACGCTCGATCTTCGTGAGGATGAAGTCGGTATAGCTCGTCACGCGCATGTCGCGCCATGCCTCGTCGTAGTCGTGGTTCTTGCGCTTCATGAGCGCCAGCGCTTCCTGGGCACATTCGTCGTAGAGCTGCAACGCCTCGTCATTACTGATATCGACATGGTCCACGAATCCTTTGCGGAGCTGGATGATACCGATGAGACCGTAGTTGATGAGGGCCACGAATTCGGGCCTTATCCCTTCGCCGACCCAACTCTCGCCTTTGATCTCGAGGCTGCGGATGCGCTTGGCCTTGATGAAGAGCTGGTCCGTGAGGGATGAGGGCCGCAGCATGCGCCACGATGCCTTATAGTCGTAGAGCTTTTTCTTGAAGAGGTCACGGCATTCCGCCAGCACCTGTTCAAACTGCTCATTGGTCGTTATATTCTTCTCAGACATGATTCTCGTTGAAATACGCTGCAAATTTACGGAATTTCAGCGAGATGACCAAGAAAACAGACAAAAACATAAAAAACAAAAAACAAGCAGACGATTAGGCTCGTGAATGATGAATCTAAATGTGTTAGATAATTTTTTATCTAACGAAGATAAAAAATTATCTAACGAAGATAGCATCGGTAAATGACATAGATATGAGCGACATCCACTGGATATAAAAAACGGCGGCACGGACGAATCCGTACCGCCTACAACAACAAAACTCAAAAAACGATTACTTAACCAATATTTTATGAGCTTGCTTATTCGTTCTCTCAATATAGATGCCGTTGGTTGGGCACTGGCGCGTCTCGCGTGTACCGTTGAGGCGGTAGTGCTCAACACCGGTGATCTTCTGCTGATGAACTGCAGAGATACCCGTGGCAGTATCATCACCAACGGTTATATTGTCGATGAGTATCATGTCGGGATAATTATATCCCTTAGCGATGAAGCGCAGCGTAGCATAATGAGCGTCGGCGCTGACCGTCAAAGGAATGGTGACCTGGTACCATCCGGCAGTGTCAGCTTTCGTTACATCAATCGTGTCGCCAATCTGCTGATATTCTCCGTCATCTGTATTCTGCCATACGGAGAGTGACGGGTCTGCCTGCGTCACCGATTTACGCAATCGGTGGATGGTCATGTTCTTTCCCATATTCACCTTCTTGATTGGAAGGGGTCTTCGTGGTACTTGCGCGAAGGCGGCGGGAGAACATGCCAGCAGCAGGGTCATTAAAATCATGTTTTCCTTTCTCATAATTTTTCTCTTTTTATTGTGTTTGAGGGGAGTATTTTCGGGAATTATTTGATCATTTTCTTCTTGCCAACGATGACGGCGCCGTGATGGTGGTCGTAGATTCTTATACCGCGAAGATCATAGCTGACTGCGCTGTGGGGATGTTTTATTGCTGGAGCGCTGTTAGCGTTGATGTCCGTGGTGGGAGAAGAGAGGACGAAGGTGCAGGACGCGAGGTCTTTGGGCGTGATGAATGAACTGTTCGTGAGATCAACGAGGCGGAGCATGTAAGTAGTGCCGGGAATGCCATTCTCGAAAGTACCGTGAAGTGGAATTGTCACCGTCTGTCCTTTCTCGATCATGACGAATTGCGGATTGAAACTCCCCATGATGGTCTTCCCCGTTGCGTCATAGATATAAGCAGTGATATCTCCCGCATAGACTCCCGCATTTCCCGTGAGGGAAGCTGTAACGGCTATGCTGTCTATAGGCAGGACATTTCCAGCCGACAGTTGATGAGTCGTCGTGATTGCTGCTGCCTCAGAGGGAGCGGCGAGGACGGGCCGGTTGTTGTCAATCTCCTTGTGGATAATGTCGTCCCACTCCTGTTGGGTGTAGTACTGCCGGTTGAGCAGGCCTATGCCTTTGTCGTAAGAGAAATTGTCGACGAGGGCTGCAGGCCACAAGCCGGTGTCGGCACCGCTCTGTGCGCCATAGAGCATGTGGATGGCGTAGCCGCAGTCGCGCATGAGCAACGCCACGGCTTCACGGGAACTTTCCTGATCATTGTCTCCGGGGATGTTATATTGTGGTTTCATGGATGCCCAGTTGTAAGTGTCTTTGGAGAAGTCTGCCGTCAGTGTGGCATTATTGAGGGTGGAACATTTATAGGATGCCGTCCCTTTCCCCTGAAGGGGCCAGTGATGAAAATAAAGAATTTGTGCCATAGCGGTGGCGGCGCAGCCTGTTGCGGCATGCGTCGTTCCCACGTAGTATGGCGTCATGAGGTTGTAGGGATCATTTTGGTCCCAGGCGATGGTAGTTAGAAGTGGAGCGTGTGCTTTGTATTTTACATGGTCGTTTTTATATGAGAGAATTGTCTGTTCGTTTTCTGCTACATAGCACTGTAACCAGTATCTAAGGTTCTCAGGCATGGCTTCTGTGTTGATGTGTCCGTGCTCGGAGTAGCCAAGGATGGTATGACTGTCGCCCTCACTGCGGATGATGACGAAGCCGTCATTCTCACCGCGATTGACGATCATCAGTTTTCCTTGATGAATGATAACCTTGGCTTGAAGCGCTTATGGATTATCGATTATCTGATTACGATTCTCTGACAATCTTCAGAAATTCGGAGGGAGAGAGTCCTGTGTTTTTCTTAAAAGAGGCGATGAAGGCGGACCGCGACTTGAAGCCGATGCTGTTGGCGAGGGCTTCGAGGGTGTAGCGGCTGTAATGGTCTTGGTCTTTCATTCTTCGGCAGGCTTCTTGAATACGAAAAGTGTTAAGATATTGACTGAAATGGCAACCTGTCTGTTCGTGAATGACTTGTGACACATATTTATATTTGGAGTGACAGAGCGTAGCGAGCACTTCGATGGAGAAGTCGGGCGAGAAGGGATGCTCTGTCTCGTTCATGATATGGCTGATTTGTTGCATGAGCTGATCTTTCTCTTCATCTTTGAGCGTACTGCCAGCATATTTTTCTATAGATTCCTTCCGCTTGTCTTCGGCATTTTGGAGCAGTTGCATGTTTTTCTCATAGAGGGCGTGGTTGTTCTCACGGATACGACGGTAGCTGCGGAGAAGGAAATGTTGCATAGATATTGGAGTTAGGCGGAACATGACGTGTCATGTCCGAGTGTTTATTATCTCGACAAAGGTAAGAATATTTTCCGATATAACGTTTAAAGTCGACAAGGATTATTAAAATTTAACGCAGAGGAGGGGAGATATTCGGGAGATAATGTTTAATTTTGCACGTTCAAACGGAAAACGGAATGAAGCTATATACAGACGCGCAGCTGGCGCAGTTGTTGGATAAGGAAATCTTTCACATGATAGGGGATGTCGCCGATGGTCTCGGCGTAGAGTGTTATGTCGTGGGCGGTTATGTCCGTGACCTCTTCCTCGATCGTCCGAGCAACGACATTGATGTCGTTGTCGTCGGCAGTGGCATCACCGTAGCCGAAGGTCTCCGCAAGCGCCTCGGCCGTAAGGCTCATGTCAGCGTCTTCCGTAATTTCGGTACTGCCCAGGTGAAATACAAAGGCTTGGAGGTGGAGTTTGTCGGTGCCCGCAAGGAAAGTTACAGTCACGACTCCCGTAAGCCGCATGTTGAGGACGGCACATTGGAAGATGATCAGAACCGCCGCGACTTCACCATTAATGCCATGGCGATCTGTCTGAACAAGGGCCGTTTCGGCGAACTCGTCGATCCGTTCTATGGCATCGAGGATCTGGAGGACGGCATCATCGCCACGCCTCTGGAGCCCGGTATTACTTTCTCCGATGACCCATTGCGTATGATGCGCTGCGTGCGTTTCGCCACCCAGTTGAATTTTCAGATTGAGGATGAGACGTGGAAGGCGCTCTGCGACATGAAAGACCGTATTAAGATTGTCAGTGGGGAACGCGTGAAGGACGAGCTCAACAAGATCGTCCTCGCGCCCCATCCGAGCATCGGCTTCGACTATCTCCAGCGCTCCGGTCTTCTGGCCCTCATTCTCCCCGAGCTCTCCGTCCTTGATATCGTGGAGAAGCGCAACGGCCGTGCCCACAAGAATAATTTCTATCATACGCTCGAGGTCTTGGAGCATGTCGTTACTGCCGAGAAGAATGCCGGAAAGGAACCGAATCTCTGGCTGCGCTGGGCCGCTCTCCTTCACGATGTCGGAAAGACGAAGACGAAGCGATGGGAAGAGCCGCAGGGCTGGACATTCCACAATCATAACTATGTCGGCGCGAAGATGGTGCCTGTCATCTTCCGTCGTCTCGATCTGCCGTTGGACAGTAAGATGAAATATGTGCAGAAACTCGTTGACCTCCACATGCGGCCCATTGTCATTGCCGATGAGCAGGTGACGGATTCTGCTGTCCGTCGTCTGTTGAATGATGCCGGCGATGACATCGATGACCTCATGACGCTCTGTGAGGCCGATATTACGAGTAAGAACGCGCAGCGCAAACAGCGGTTCCTCGATAATTTCAAACTTGTCAGGGAGAAACTCGCCGACCTCAAGGAACGTGACTACAAGCGCTTATTGCAGCCGTGCATCGACGGTAATGAGATCATGGAACTCTTCCATCTCAAGCCCTCGCGCGAAGTAGGCGAACTGAAACAGTGTCTCAAGGATGCTGTCCTCGACGGTACCGTGGAGAACGAGCGCGAGCCGCTGATGCAGCTGCTGAAGAAGAAAGCTGAAGAGATGGGGATAGCGTAGCGCCCTCCTTCTCCACAAATTTTGTTAAAAGACGGGCTGATATTTTTTTTGCACAATAATATTTACTAACTTTGCACACGAAAAAACTACAGAATAGATTATAGTTTTCTGATAAACCGCTTCTAAAAACATCTGCGGATGAGAATTAAGAGTAAATTAGAGAAATATATATAATTAGGTTAAACATATAAAGTTAGGTATGAAACTAAGCAAGTTTATTTTGATGATTGCCGTAGCCGCTACAGTTGTTTCTTGTGGCAGCAAGAGCAGTGGTATGCCGAACTTCGGGGATGATGAATACCCCGTGGTGACCATCGGCTCCCAGAGCACGACGTTGCAGACAACCTACCCTGCAACCATCAAGGGTATCCATGATGTAGAGGTGCGTCCGAAGACCTCCGGAATCATCACGCGTGTCCTCGTTCAGGAAGGTCAGCGCGTGAGTGCCGGTCAGGTACTCTTCACGATAGATGACGGAACACAGCGTGCCGCTGTCCGTCAGGCTGCTGCTGCTGTAGGTACGGCCCGTGCCCAGTTGAACACGGCCCGTCTGACCTATAACAACAACCGTAAGCTCTTTGCTAAGAATGTCATCGGCCAGTATGAGCTCTCCACGGCTGCCAACAACCTCGCCAATGCCGAGGCCGCTGTCGCGCAGGCTTCTGCCTCCCTGGCTTCCGCCAAGGAACAGCTGTCCTATTGTGTCGTGAAGTCTCCCGCCAATGGTGTCGTCGGTGACCTGCCTTATAAGGCCGGAGCTTATGCTTCTCCGAGCGCTGCGTTGACGACAGTCTCCGATATCTCCACGGTAGAGGTCTTCTTCTCCGTCAACGAGGGTAAGATGATGGATCTCATCAAGAGTGCCGGCAGTGTTCAGGCCGCTATCGCGCAGATGCCTACGGTGAAGCTGCAGATGGCTGACGGTACCGACTACAACCTTCCCGGAAAGATCGTGAAGGTCAGTGGCGTTATCGACCAGAATACCGGTGCTTACACCCTCATTGCCCATTTCGCTAATCCTCAGGGCTTGCTGAAGAGTGGTGGTGCCGGTCAGATCATCATCCCGCAGTTCGACAACAATGCTATTATGATTCCGCAGGAGGCTGTTGTCCAGGTGCAGGATAAGATGTTCGTCTATGTCGCCAGCAACAGCAAGGGCAACAAGACGACGGTGAAGTATACTGAGATCACCGTCAATCCTCAGAATGACGGTCAGCACTATATCGTTACCAGTGGTCTCCACGTCGGCGACCGCATCGTGACGAAGGGTATCTCTAAGCTCACCGATGGTCAGGAGATCACGCCAATCACCGAGGCACAGTACCAGCAGAACATTGACAAGGCTGCCAAGCTCGCCGAGAAGCAGGGCACGGCCAAAGGCTTTGTCAGTGCGATGAGCGGGAAGTAAAAGTAAAAAGGTAAAGAAGTAAAAAATTAAAACTGCCGTAGGGACATGATTCATCATGTTCCGCCAACGGCTGGAAAATCAATCATTTTATGACTTTTACAAGATTTATCAAGCGACCGGTACTGTCGACGGTGATCTCCATCTTCCTGGTGTTGCTGGGTGTCATCGGCCTCGTCTCGCTGCCTATTGAGCAGTATCCGGATATTGCGCCGCCTACCATTATGGTGTCCACCACTTACCAGGGTGCTGATGCTGAGACGGTGATGAAATCCGTTGTCGTCCCTCTGGAGGAGAGCATCAACGGTGTGGAGAACATGACCTATATGACCTCTTCTGCCACCAATGACGGTATGGCTATGATCACGGTCTATTTCAAGCAGGGCTCTGACCCGGATATGGCTGCCGTCAACGTGCAGAACCGTGTGTCGCAGGCGCAGGCCTTGCTGCCTTCCGAGGTTACGCAGGTCGGTGTGACGGTGACGAAGCGTCAGACGTCCAACGTCATCATGTATGCCGTGACGTCCGACAAGGGCCAGTATGACGACCAGTTCGTTACCAACTACAACAATATTAATATTGTCCCACTGTTGAAACGTATCAACGGTGTCGGTGATGTCAGTTCACCGTCTACGTCCAACTACTCCATGCGTATCTGGCTGAAGCCGGATAAGATGAAGGAGTATGGGCTCATCCCGTCGGATATCACTGGCGCACTCGCGGAGCAGAATATCGAGGCTGCCCCGGGTAAGTTCGGTGAGAACTCCGACATGGCTTATGAGTACACGCTGCGCTACAAAGGTCGTCTGTCGACGCCGGTAGAGTATGAGAATATCATCCTGCAGAGCAAGACCACGGGACAGACGCTCCATCTGAAGGATGTGGCGAAGATCGAGCTCGGCTCGCTGATGTATAATGTCCATCTGAAGAATGACGGTAAGCCGGCTTGTATGGGTATGGTCCAGCAGATTGCCGGTTCCAACGCTACGCAGATTGCCACGGACGTGAAGGCCGCCCTTCAGGATGCTCAGAAGAGCATGCCGCCGGGGATGAAGATCGTGACGATGTATGATGTCACCGACTTCCTCTTCGCCTCAATCTCCGAGGTTGTGGAGACGCTGTTCATCACGCTGTTCCTCGTGTTCGTCGTGGTGTACATCTTCTTGCAGGACTTCCGTTCTACGTTGATTCCTATGATTGCCGTGCCGGTGGCTTTGATCGGTACGTTCCTCTTCCTCTGGATCTTCGGCTTCTCCATCAACCTGCTGACGCTCTCGGCTCTGTTGCTGGCTATCGCCATCGTGGTCGATGATGCCATCGTGGTCGTCGAGGCCGTCCATGCTAAGCTCGACCAAGGTTATGACAGTTCGTTGAAGGCCGCCATCGATGCCATGAACGAGATCTCGGGTGCTATCATCTCTATTACGTTGGTGATGGCTGCCGTGTTCGTCCCAGTGTCCTTCATGGGTGGTACGAGTGGTACATTCTACCGTGAGTTCGGTGTGACGATGGCCACGAGTATCGTCATTTCCGCTTTGAACGCCCTGACGCTCTCTCCGGCCCTCTGTGCGATGTTCCTCAAACCGCATAAGAAGGAAGAGACCGAGCAGAACAAGACGTTTGTGGCCCGCTTCCATGCCGGTTTCAACCGTATCTTCGATAAGACGGTTACTAAATATAAGAAAGGTGTAGAGCATATCATCAATCACCGCATCATTACGGCCGCTCTCGTTGTCGTGGGTATCATTGCCCTCGTCATCGGTATGCAGACCACGAAGACCGGTCTGGTGCCTGATGAGGATACGGGTACGATCTTCGTGACCATCTCTGCTAATCCGGGAACCTCTCAGGAGCGTACGTTGCAGATTGTCAATGATGTCGACAAGATGTTGGCCAACAACCCGGCTATTCTGCACCGTAATGCCATCGTCGGTTACAACTTCATTGCCGGCCAGGGATCCGACCAGGCTACGTTCATCATCAAACTGAAGCCTTTCGAGGAGCGTTCCGGTGGTTTCTTCGCCCGCATCAAGCGTGCCATCTCCACGAAGGATCCTATGGCGCTCATCGTCAATCCTTACGAGCAGAACTCCGTGCTCGGCATGATCTATAAGCAGACGGCATCTATCAAGGATGCGCAGATTCTGGCCTTCGGTCCGCCTATGATCCCTGGTTTCTCCGTGCAGAATGGTGTCACGCTGACCATGGAGGATAAGACCGGTGGTGATCTGAACAAGTTCTATAATGTGACGAAGAACTTCATCGCCGAGCTGAACAAGCGCCCCGAGGTCCAGCAGGCTATGACGTCTTACAACCCGAACTATCCGCAGTATATGGTGGATGTCAATGTTGCCAAGACGAAGCAGGCCGGTATCTCTCCGGCTGCCGTGCTGAGTGTGCTGCAGGGGTACTATGGTGGTCTCTACGCCTCCAACTTCAATGCTTACGGAAAGCTCTTCCGTGTCATGATTCAGGGTGATGTCGCCAGTCGTATGCGTCCCGACGGTCTGAGCCGTATCTATGTACGTACCTCTACCGGCGAGATGGCTCCGGTGAGTGAGTTCGTTTCTCTGCGCCGTGTCTACGGTCCTTCCAATATCGGTCGTTTCAACCTCTTCACCTCTATTAATGTGAGTGTGAATACGAACACCGGTTATTCCACCGGTCAGGTCATGAAGGCCATTGAGGAAGTGTCCAAGGATAACCTGCCGACAGGTTATGGCTATGAATACAGTGGTCTGAGCCGTTCCGAGGCCGAGTCGTCCAACTCTACGGCCATGATCTTCATCCTGTGCTTCGTCTTCGTCTACTTGATCCTGAGCGCACAGTATGAGAGTTATATCCTGCCGTTGTCCGTGATCCTCTCCGTGCCGTTCGGTCTGGCAGGAGCCTTCCTCTTCACGAACCTCTTCGGCCACAGTAATGATATCTACATGCAGATCTCACTGATCATGCTTGTCGGTCTGTTGGCCAAGAACGCCATCTTGATCGTCCAGTTCGCCCTTGAGCGCCGTGAAACGGGTATGGCCATCAAGTATTCGGCTATCCTCGGTGCCGCCGCCCGTCTGCGTCCTATCTTGATGACGTCGTTGGCTATGGTCATCGGTCTGTTGCCGTTGATGTTCGCCTCCGGTGTAGGAAAGAATGGTAACCAGACGCTGGGTGCTGCCGCCGTCGGTGGTATGTTGATTGGTACGATGATCCAGATCTTCGTCGTCCCGGCCCTCTTCTGTATCTTCCAGTGGCTGCAGGAGAAGATCAAGCCGATGAAGTTTGAGGATGAGGCCAACGAGGAAGTCGCTGCCGAACTCCGTCAGTATGCCCGTGCCGGCAAGGAGACGGAAGACGAGATGAAGGCCAGTGGTCATCCGAACAAGCCTATCCAGTGGCATGACCAGTATTTAGACAACTAAGGAAAAGAGAACAATGAAGAAGAATCATTTAATCATCATAGCCCTTGCAGCCGTGGCCCTCACGGGCTGTAAGAGCCTCTACGGTGCCTATGAGCGTCCTGCGGTGAACACCAAGGGTATCGTGCGTGACGCCGTCAACGACCAGGACACGCTGGCGGTGAAGGACACGACGTCCTTTGCCAACATCCCCTGGCGCTCCGTGTTCACCGATCCCCATCTGCAGCAGCTCATCAGTAAGGCGCTGGAGAATAACCCCGACCTGCAGAATGCTGCCTTGAACATCGATCTCGCAGAGGCCCAGTTGAAGGCTGCCAAGCTTGCCTTCCTTCCTCAGGTCGTGTTCTCTCCGCAGGGACAGATCTCTTCCTGGGACTGGGGCAAGGCAACGAAGACCTACTCCTTCCCGCTGACTGCCAGCTGGGATGCTGACCTCTGGGGCAATCTCCGTGCTCAGAAACGTGGCGCCCAGGCAGCATTGTTGCAGATGCAGGACTATAAGGTCGCTGTTCAGACGCAGCTCATCGCCAATATCGCCAACTCTTACTATACGCTCCTCATGCTTGACCGCGAGATGGAGATTGTGGAGAATATGGCTGAGTTGACGAAGAATACGTGGGACATTATGAAACTCGAGAAGCAGACCATCGCCGGTGTCCGTTCTACAGCCGTGCAGAGTGCTGAGGCTGCCTATCTGAGTGTCATGACGCAGAAGGAGGATATCCGCCGTCAGATCCGTCAGACGGAGAACTCTCTGTCACTCCTCGTCGGTCAGCCTGTTCAGTCCATCGCCCGTGGCAAACTCGCCGACCAGAGTCTGCCGTCGAACTTCTCCACCGGAGTTGGTATCCAACTCCTCAGTAACCGTGCCGATGTCCATGCCAATGAGATGAAGCTTGTGCAGTGCTTCTATAATGTAGAGGAAGCGCGCAGCAAGTTCTATCCCTCACTGACCATCACGGGAACGGGAGCTTTCACGAACAGTGGTGGCATGATGGTGACGAATCCCGGTAAGATTCTCCTCAATGCCGTAGCCTCACTGACCCAGCCGATCTTCATGAAGGGACAGCTGACTGCCAATTTGAAGGCATCGCAGATCCAGTATCAACAGGCTTACAACACGTGGCAGAACAGTGTGCTCACTGCCGGCAGTGAGGTGAGTAACGCCCTCGTCCTCTATAACACTTCCGATGCGAAGATCAAGACCGAGGAGCGCCGTATCGCCGTGCTGAAGCAGAATGTCGAGGATACCCGTTCCTTGATGGCCAGCTCCGGGAGTACTTATCTCGAAGTGATCACCGCTGAGACGAACCTCCTCAATGCCGAGCTCAACCAGGTACAGGATCAGTTCTCGAAGATGCAGGCTGTCGTCAACCTCTATTATGCCCTTGGTGGTGGTGCGAAATAATATTTGATTTAAAAAGAAAAGACTATGAATCAAATCAGTGATAAAGCCGTTGTCTCGCCGAAAGCCAAGATCGGCGACAACGTCAGGATATTCCCCTTCGTCTTCATTGAGGACTACGTGGAGATTGGTGACAACACCGTCATCTTTCCTTTCGTGAGTATCCTTAACGGCACGAAGATTGGAAAAGGCAACAAGATCCACCAGGGATCGGTGATCGGTGCTCTGCCGCAGGACTTTGATTTCCGTGGTGAGCGCAGTGAGGTGGTCATCGGTGATAATAATGTCATCCGTGAGAATGTCATCATCAACCGTGCCACCCACGAGGGTCACAAGACCGTTATCGGCAACAACAACTTCCTCATGGAGAGTGTACATATCTCCCATGATACCGTTGTGGGTGACTATAATGTCTTTGGCTATGGTACGAAGATCGCCGGTGACTGTCAGATCGGTAAGGGTGTGATCTTCTCCTCCTCAGTCATCGAGAATGCCGGCACGCGCGTCGGCGATCTCGCCATGCTCCAGGCTGGTACACGTTTCTCCAAGGACGTGCCGCCGTATGCTATCGTTGGTGGAAACCCCATCGAGTATGAAGGGCCGAACAATCCGATGATGGATACGTGGCATATCGATGAGAAAGTCCAGCGTCATGTCGCCAATGCCTACCGCCTCGTCTTCCACGGACAGAACAGTGTCTTCGATGCCGTTCTGCAAATTAAAGACCAGGTGCCCGATGGGCCGGAGATCCGCAACATCACCTCTTTCATTGAGGCGACGAAAGCGGGAATCATCTCCAAGGAATGGTAAGATTCTTTTTATTCATACCTATATGAATTTACTCTGATAATAAAGAAGGGATCCGGCCGTGAGGCAGGATCCCTTTATTGGTTGAGTTAGGAGTTAGGAGTTAGGAGTTAGGAGTTTTGCGCTTCCTTGCGCTTGTAAAGCGCAAGCACTTGACGGCAAGCCATTCATACATGGCGCAGCCCTTTAGCTTAGTAGCTGACCTGGCAGAGGAAGCCGTTGGCGCGGACCTCACGGGCAATGCGGTCGAGCTCTTCGTGAGAGGCTTTCTGAAGCTCACGGTCAGGAGTCTCACGGTCGATAGTGTAGATCATGACTTCCCGGGGTTGAATCTTGATGAGGGCGCGGATCCACGGCTGTACATACTCATCGGAGGTGTTGTCGACATCGGATCCGTCAGCGCCTTTGCCTTTGAGAAACATGGTCTGGATGATGCAATGGCCGGAGAAGGCGGCGAGCTGTTCGATGATCTTCTTCACGTCGTAGTGTGGACTCACGGGGCGGTCGACACGGCGGATATAGTCAGGATCGATGGTGTCGAGTTTGAGTATGTTGTTGTCTACGCGCATGAGGGCAGCATGAACGAGAGGCTGATTCGTGAAGGTGGAGTTGCTCAATACGGAGACTTTCGCCTTCGGACAGTATTGGTCACGGATGCGGAGCGTATCGTCGATGATATCCGGGAAATCGGGATGGCCGGTGGGCTCACCATTACCGGCGAAAGTGATGACATCGGGTACTTGGCCGTCTTTCTGCATCTTCACAAGCGTCTCTTCGAGCGCTTGGGCGACCTCCTCACGCGTGGGGCGCTTGGCGTGGGGCGTATGGTCTTTGTTGTAGCCGCATTCGCAGTAGATGCAGTCGAAGGTACAGACCTTGCCATCGGCAGGCATGAGGTTAACTCCGAGGGAGAGGCCGAGACGGCGGCTGTGGACGGGGCCGTAGATCGGGGAGGGGTAAATGACTGTGCTCATATCGTGTTGTTTTTAATTATTTATTCGTGTTCAGGGCGGAACATCATTAGATTGATCCTTTGCAGGGGCCGTCCCTTGTGGCGGCCCGATGCCGGAACGGCATTCCAGAGGACGTTTCAAATCGGCGTTCCGCCGACGGGCCGCCACAAGGGACGGCCCCTGCTGTGGGTCTTTGGTTGTGCCCCTATGTGGAGGGATACGCTACAAAGTTAGAAAAAAATATTGATAGTTGGGCGAAAAGGGTAGAATTTAACGTTAATGAAAATTAAAGCCTCGCTTGTTCATTTCTTTTTTCGTATTTTTGCACCAAATTAGGTTTAAAGTATCTTGTCGACAATGGGAAAAAGTCGTAGAAAAGCCGGCGGCCGTCATGGCTTGCAGGTAGTGACGTTGTGCATCAGCACCGCCATGGTGTTGGTCTTGTTGGGAATCGTAGTCCTTTTCACACTTTCGGGACGTAACCTGTCCTCGTGGGTGCGGGAGAATTTTGTCGTGACGATGGTCCTTGACCATGACATGACGTACGGCGAGGCTCAGTCACTCATGACGACGCTCCGTGCTCGTCCGTTTGTCAACCAGCTCCATTATATCAGTCAGCAAGAGGCTCTCCGTGAGGGTAAGCAACAGTTGGGAGTTGATCCCACGGAGTTTGCCGGTGGTAACCCTTTCAATGCCTCTATTGATATTACGCTGAAAGCCGACTATGCCAATAACGACTCTTTGCAGTGGATCAGCAAGGAACTGCGGGCGTGTCCTCAGGCCGTCAAGGTGAGTTATGAGAAAGACCTCATTGAGAAGGTGAATAAGAATATTGCCAATCTGAGTGTTGTCTTCCTCGTCATCGCCCTGTTGTTGACGATCGTCTCTTTCTCACTGATCAACAACACGGTGAAACTTGGCATCTATGCCCGTCGCTTCACCATGCACACGATGAAACTCGTAGGCGCCTCCTGGGGCTTTATCCGCTGGCCTTTCGTTCGCAGTGCTATCGGTATCGGTCTGTTGGCGGCCCTCATCGCCAGTGTCGTCCTCGGCGGTTGTATTTATGGCCTTTATGTTTGGGAGCCGGACATGCAGACATTCGTGACATGGAAAGAGATGACCATTGTCGGTGTGACAGTTTTCGCCTTCGGCATCATCATCACGGGAATCTGTGCCAGTGTATCGGTGACAAAGTTCCTGAAGATGAAGGCGTCAGACTTGTATAAGATCTGATAGCTCTCGATAGAAAGCTATAGCTCTCAACAGAACATGATAGCTCTCAATAGATTTCAATAGAACACAATAGTAATTATTATAATGGATAAGAGAAATTTCGCATTCGACAAGGTCAACTACATTCTGGTGGCCGTCGGCATGCTCGTCGTCGTCTTGGGATTCATCCTCATGAGCGGCAGCGGGAGTAATGAGCACATGTTCAATCCCGACATTTTCAGTACACTGCGTATCAAGGTAGCCCCCGTGGTCTGTCTCGTGGGATTCCTGTCGATCATTTACGCCGTGGCACGGAAGCCGAAGGATAACGACAACACTAACGAGGAGGAGAAGTAAGTCATGGATCTTTTTCAGACGATTATCATCGCCATCGTGGAGGGCCTCACGGAGTTCCTCCCCGTTTCCTCTACCGGTCACATGATTATCACGCAGAATCTCCTCGGCGTCCAGCAGGGAGATCCTTTCGTGCATGCCTTCACGTTCATCATCCAGTTTGGTGCCATCCTCTCCGTTGTCTGTCTCTATTGGAAGCATTTCTTCCAGATGCGCAACCAGGAGGAGTTTAATGAGAAGATGACGTTCTACGGCAAACTGATTTGGGGCGTCATCCCCGCTGTCATCGTCGGCTTGGCCGCCAAGAAGAGTGGCCTGCTCGATTGGCTGTTGGACAGTGTGATGGTTGTCGCCATCATGCTCGTCATTGGTGGCGTGTTCATGCTTTTCTGTGACCGTATCTTCAATAAAGGCCGCAACGAGAACCTCGTGACGTGGCGCCGTGCCTTCATCATCGGATGCTGGCAGTGTCTGAGCGTCATCCCCGGCACGAGCCGCAGCATGGCGACGATCGTCGGTGGCATGCAGCAGAAGCTCACGCGTAAGAATGCCGCTGAGTTCTCCTTCTTCCTCGCTGTGCCGACGATGGCCGGCGCCACGCTCCTTGACCTCATCGACATGTTCAAGGAAGGAACAACCTGGGCTACGTCTCAGAACATCTTCCTGCTCATCGTGGGTTGTGTCATTGCTTTCGTCGTGGCTATGCTGGCGATGAAATGGTTTGTCGGCTTCCTGACGAAATACGGTTTCCGCCTCTTCGGCTGGTACCGTATCATTGTGGGGGGCGTCATCCTGCTCTTGTTGGCTACAGGACATTCACTCGTCATGGTTGATTAAGCGCATGGATTTTATCAAAGGAGAAATCTTCGCCGTTGACAAGCCGTATAAGATGACGAGTTTCGGCGCGCTGGCGCATGTCAGATACGAGCTCAGTCATGCCCTCGGCCGTAAGGTGAAGATCGGCCATGCCGGAACACTCGACCCGCTGGCTACGGGCGTTCTCGTGCTTTGTACGGGAAAGAAGACGAAGGATATCGAGGAGTTGCAGAAGCACCAAAAAGAATATACGGCGACGCTGCAGCTCGGCGCAACGACGGCGAGCTACGATATGGAGCATCCCGTCAATGCCACTTACCCCACGGAGCAGATCACTTTGGAGAAGATCCAGTCTGTCCTGCCGCAGTTTATCGGAGACATCGAACAGGTGCCGCCGACCTACAGTGCCGTGAAGATTCATGGCGACCGTGCTTATCAGTTGCGGCGGGACGGCGAGGAGGTGAAACTCAAGCCGAAGCTGGTGCATATCGATGCCATCGATATCGTGGACTTCGATGTGGCACGGATGTTGCTTACGATCCATGTGACGTGCGGTAAGGGTACGTATATCCGTGCCTTGGCGCGTGATCTCGGTCGTGCTCTCGGCAGTGGCGCTTATCTCACGGCCTTACGTCGCACGCGCAGCGGTGGCATTACCGTTGATGATTGTGTCGATTTCGATCATATCAAAGAGTGGATCGCCGCGCAATTGTAGGGACATGATTCATCATGTTCCGTGCACCGATGAATAATAATGAAATATAAGGAGACAAAATATGAAGTTATCACAATTCGATTTCAAATTGCCTAAGGAGCAGGTGGCCCTTTATCCCCACCGTGCCGAACATACCCTTACGCGCAGTGACGGCAGCAAGGAAACGTTCACGGTGACGCGCCGCGACGAGTCCCGTCTGATGGTGCTGCACAAGAAGAGCAGTGAGATAGAGATGTACCGCAAGGGCGGCGATGGCAAGCCCGACGAGGGTAACTATCTGCAGTTTCTCGATATGCTCGACTATTTCGGTGACGGCGACGTGTTCGTATTCAACGATACGAAGGTGTTCCCCGCCCGTCTCTATGGTACGAAGGAGAAGACAGACGCAAAGATCGAGGTATTCCTCCTGCGTGAGCTCAATGAGGAGATGCGCCTGTGGGATGTCCTCGTGGAACCGGCGCGTAAGATCCGTATCGGCAACAAACTCTTCTTCGACGATACCTCGACGATGGTGGCTGAGGTCATTGATAACACCACATCGCGCGGCCGTACGCTCCGCTTCCTCTATGACAGTCCCCATGAGGAGTTCAAACGGAATCTCTTCGCTCTTGGTGAGGCCCCGCTGCCCCGCTATGTCATCGACAACCGGGAGGACCATCACGCCACGAAGGATGACTTAGAACAGTTTCAGACCGTCTACGCCAAGAATGAGGGTGCCGTGACGGCGCCGTCTACGGGTCTCCATTTCTCTGAGCGTATGATGAAGATGATGGAGATCAAAGGCATCGGTGCCGCCTTTGTCACGCTCCACTGTGGTCTCGGCACGTTCCACCCCATTGAGGTAGAGGATCTGACGAAACATAAGATGGACTCCGAGCAGATGCTCATCGGCGCTGACGCCTGCCATAAGGTTAACAAGGCTAAGGATGACGAGCATCATGTCTGTGCCGTCGGTGCCAGTGTGGTGAAGGCTACGGAGACCGCCGTGGGAACAGACGGTCGCCTGAAGGAGTTTGACGGTTGGACGAACAAGTTTATTTTTCCACCGTATGACTTCGGACTGGCAGACTCGATGGTCGTAAACTTCTATCATCCTGGCTCAACACTGATGATGGAGACGGCAGCCTTTGGCGGTTATGACAATGTCATGAACTGTTACGACTTGGCGCTGAAGAATGGTTATATGTTCGGTTGCTTCGGCGATAGTCTGTTGATCGTGAACGATTAAAGAAATGCACAATGTGTATTTAGGCCTGGGAACAAACCTGGGGGATAAGGAGCGGAATATATCCTTGTCCATAGAAAAGATAGAAGCGATGATCGGGGCTGTGACGCGCCGGTCATCGCTTTATGCTACGAAGCCATGGGGATTCCAGTCGGAACATGACTTCCTGAATGCCTGCGTCTGTGTGGAGACGATGTTGTCGCCGCGACAGGTGTTGGAGAAGACACAGGAGGTCGAACGACTCATGGGACGTACGGAGAAGAGTCATAACGGTGAGTATCACGACCGCCTGATTGATATCGACATCCTTCTCTACGATGATCTCCATATCGATGAGCCCGACTTGAAGATTCCTCACCCGCTGATGCACGAGCGGGACTTTGTGATGGTGCCGTTGAGGGAAATATCCCAAAAATAAAAACTCCCGCCTATTATAAAATAGGTGGGAGTTTTATTTTTGTGGGTGAGGCTTATTTACTTTCTCAGACCCAGAGCCTTGACGATAGCACGATAGCGGTTAACGTCACGGTCGTAGAGATAGTTGAGGAGGGCACGACGCTTACCGACGAGCTTCGTGATGGCACGTGTGGTGACATAGTCCTTGTGGTTCTTCTTCACGTGCTCTGTCAGATGAGCGATACGATAAGAGAAGAGAGCGATCTGGCTCTCTGCGCTACCGGTGTCCTGGGCATTCTTGCCGTTCTTCTCGAAGATCTCAGCCTTCTTTTCCTTGTTCAAATACATTGAAATTGAATGATTAATTGTTGTCGCATCATTACATCCTTCCCTCGCCAGCCGCCATCATCACAACGGGTTACGAGGTCGAATGCATAGGATTTTCCTAAAATGCGGGTGCAAAGGTACAACTTTTTTGAGAAAGGTGCAAATATTCCACTTATTTTTTGTACTTTTGCAGCCAAATACAAATAGCTATTTAAGATTTATTCAGATGCAAGACATTAGAAACATTGCCGTTATTGCGCATGTCGACCACGGAAAGACAACGTTGGTAGACAAGATGATGCTCGCTGGAAAACTCTTCCGTGACGGACAGGATAACAGTGGGGAGGTCCTCGACTCCAATGACTTGGAGCGTGAACGTGGTATTACGATCCTCTCCAAGAACGTTTCCATCAGATGGAAAGGCACGAAAATCAATATTCTCGATACACCGGGTCACTCTGACTTCGGTGGTGAGGTGGAGCGTGTGCTGAACATGGCCGATGGCTGCCTCCTCCTCGTTGACGCTTTTGAGGGCCCGATGCCTCAGACCCGTTTCGTGCTGCAGAAAGCCCTGCAGCTCGGTCTGAAGCCTATCGTCGTCGTCAATAAGGTTGATAAACCCAACTGTCGGCCGGAAGAGGTCTACGAGATGGTCTTCGACCTGATGTGCGACCTCAACGCTACCGAGGACCAGCTCGACTTCCCCGTTGTCTATGGCTCTGCCAAGAACGGCTGGATGGGTCCTGACTGGAAGACGCCGACGGATAACATCGACTATCTCCTCGATCTGATCGTGAAGGTCATCCCTGCTCCGAAGCACCTCGACGGTACGCCGCAGATGTTGATCACTTCTCTGGACTACTCCAATTATACCGGCCGTATCGCTGTGGGCCGTGTGCACCGTGGTGTGCTGAAAGATGGTCAGAACATTACAATCTGCCATCGTGACGGCACGCAGGAGAAGACGAAGATCAAGGAGCTCCATACTTTTGAGGGTATCACCCATAAGCAGACTCCCGAGGTGGAGAGTGGTGATATCTGCGCCGTTGTCGGTCTGGAGAAATTCGAGATCGGTGATACCATCGCCGACTTCGAGAATCCGGAGCCGCTGCCGCCGATCGCCGTTGATGAGCCTACGATGAGTATGCTCTTCACGATCAACGACTCTCCGTTCTTCGGCCGTGAGGGTAAGTTCTGTACTTCCCGTCATATCCAGGAGCGTCTCGACAAGGAGTTGGAGAAGAATCTCGCCCTCCGTGTCAAGCCCGTGGAAGGCTATACTGACCGTTGGATCGTCAGTGGCCGTGGCGTGCTGCATCTCTCCGTCCTCATCGAGACCATGCGTCGTGAGGGCTTCGAGCTGCAGGTAGGTCAGCCGCAGGTTATCTACAAGGAGATCGACGGCAAGAAGTGTGAGCCTATTGAGGAGTTGACCATCAACGTGCCGAATGACTATTCTTCCAAGATGGTTGATATGGTGACGCGCCGTAAGGGCGAGCTTGTCGGTATGGACAGCGAGGGTGACCGCGTGAATATCCAGTTTGAGATTCCTTCCCGTGGTATCATCGGTCTGCGTACGAATGTCCTCACTGCATCCCAGGGTGAGGCCATCATGGCACACCGTTTCAAGAACTATCAGCCTTACAAGGGTGAGATCACGCGTCGTACCAACGGTTCCATGATCGCCATGGAGACTGGTACCGCCTACGCCTATGCTATCGATAAGCTGCAGGATCGTGGTAAGTTCTTCATCGATCCGGGAGATGAGGTCTACGCCGGTGAGGTTGTCGGCGAACATGTGCACGACAACGACCTCGTGATCAATGTCACAAAGGCCAAGCAGCTTACGAATGTCCGTGCCAGTGGTTCCGATGAGAAGGCTCGTGTGATCCCGAAGGTAGAGATGAGCCTTGAGGAATGCCTGGAGTACATCAAGGAAGACGAGTATGTAGAGGTGACGCCGAAGAGCATGCGTATGCGCAAGATCATCCTCGACCACCTCGAGCGTAAGCGCGCCAACAAGGAATAATTCCTTCTCGTAGGGGCACCCCTTGTGGGCGCCCATATGGAAAAACGCCTGCCGGTCAGGCAATATTTTCCCATTCAAGACGTTTCATAGAATAGAATCAAAACGCTATTTTATGAAACGTCTTTTTTTATCTCTTACCTTAGTGGCAGCCGCTCTTGGTGCTCAGGCCCAGTCGGAAGTGGGCACAGTCTCCATCATTCCGCGTGTCGGCGTGACAATCAGCAGCATGTCGGATGATCCTCTGGCAGTTTCGGATGTTGCTGTCCTCAAACCACAGTATAAGCCGGGCTTCGTAGCCGGTGCGGATCTGCAATATCAGTGGACGAAAAATGTCGCGGTGTCGCTCGGTGCTTATTATGCGTTGCAAGGCTATCATTATAAGGATTATTCTTCCTCATCTACAGAAGGAAATAAGTATAAGGAACAGGACTACTATGACCTGTCACAGAACTTAGGTTATATCCAAGTACCGCTGATGGCCCATGTCTACGTGGCGCCGGGCTTGTCGGTGAATGCCGGTCTGCAGGCGGGCTTTCTGGCCTATGCGAAATGGAAGTCGACGCTGACGAGTTTCACCGAGACGACCAGCTCGGACGGTACTGTCCAGCGCGAGTATGATAAGATTGACGGACAGGACGCGAACAATTATCAGTGGGATACGAAAAATAAGGATGAGTTCAAGTCCTTTGGTCTCACGCTGCCCCTCGGCGTGTCGTATGAGTATGAGCATGTCGTCCTGGATGTCCGTTATAACTTCCCGCTGACGAAGGCCGTGAAGGATCAGAACAGCCGCAACAAGTCCTTCTGGTTCTCTGTGGGGTATCAGTTGTAGGGCCTACCTTGCGCTTGCAAAGCGCAAGCACTGAACGGCAGGCCTTTCACGGGCGGATCATGATAAATCATGTCCCTACAGAGTGGGGTATACCAAGTTTTCGGGCTTGATGTTCTCGAGAACCTCCGTGAGATATTTGCGGGCCTCCCATTTGGCCATGGGCAGGTCGTGGAGGAGATAGTTGCCGCAGTCCTGGGGAGCAGCGCCGGGGACTTCTCCCTCATAGTCAGCGATGAAACGGAACGTGCGCTTCATCAGTTCCACAATATCCTTACTCTCCAGATCACCACGCAGCAAGAGATAGTTGCCCGTGAGACAGCCCATGGGGCCCCAGTAGATCACGCGGTCTTTCCATTCGGGGTCGTTGCGCAGATAGGTAGCGGCGAGATGCTCGATGGTATGGAGGGCGCCGGCGTGGACAACGGGCTCGCGGTTCGGCTCTTTCATGCGGATATCAAACGTCGTGATGACTTCTCCGCCGACCTCATCCTTGCGGCTGACATAGATGCCACGCAGGAGCTTGAGGTGATTGATGGTAAAACTCGGTATTTTCTTCATGATTTTGCACGTATAATATTATAATGTAAACTTATAATGACTTCAAGAAATCTTTCGTCACATTGAAGCTGCCCTCTGCCATCCGGTTCCAGAAATCAAAATACTGTGCCGCCTTCTCGTCTTTCAACGGCACATCACTGATGATGCGGAAGGAGATGAATGGCGTCTTGTAGATATGACAGGTCTGGGCGATGCTGCAGCTCTCCATATCCACGGCCATGGCCTGCGGAAAGTGGGAGAGGATAGACTGCATCTTCTCTTTCGTATCCACAAACCAGTCACCGCTGACGGTAAGGCCGGCGACGACTTTCTGTTGGGGACTGTTCAGGCTGATGGCTTTCTCAACATATTCTTTCGGAGCATGGAAACGGGCCGGCGTGCCGATGAGCTGACCATATTCCACTTCCTCACCACAGTATACATCATGATAGGTCGTCTCAGCGGCCACGACGACATCGAGCGGGTTCAGCTCCGTGCTCGCGCCACCGGCGACACCGGTGGAGATCACAAGATCGGGGGCGTAGTTGTCGATCATCTCCACGGCACCGATGGCGGCATTGACCTTTCCGATGCCGCACTGCTGCATGATGATCTGATGCTTTCCTAATTTTCCCAGAACGAAGTCCTTATGATGATAGCGCTCGGTGTCAGCGTCATCTAACAGTGTGCGCAACTGGGCAAATTCTTTGTCCATTGCAACGATTATTCCTATTTTCATTGATTTTTCATTCTTTGTTGCAAAATTACGAAAAAAAGTCCGTATCTTTGCGGTAAATTATTAAAAAAATAATGAAACTCAACAAGAAGTACCTATTGGATGTGCTGGCAATCGTGATCTTTGCCGTCATTTCCTTCGTTTATTTCATGCCTGCCGACATCGACGGGCGTATCCTCTATCGCCACGACAGCAGTGCGGGCCGTGGTGCCGGACAGGAGTTAGCTCAGTATCAGGAAAAGACCGGTGAGACAAGCCGGTGGACGAACTCCATCTTCTCCGGTATGCCGACTTATCAGATGGCACCGTCGTATAAGAGTCAGACCGTGCTGAACCAGTTGGAGAATGTGTTCCATCTCTGGCTGCCGGATTATGTGTGGGAAGTGTTTGTCTATCTCCTGGGCTTCTATATCCTGCTGCGGGCTTTTGACTTTCGAAGGGAACTGGCCATCCTCGGTAGTATCTTGTGGGCCTTCTCCAGCTATTTCTTCATCATCATCGCCGCCGGACATATGTGGAAAGTCTTCGCCCTGGGCTATCTGCCGCCGATGATTGCCGGTATCGTATTGTCTTACTGCGGGAAATATCTGTGGGGACTCTTCGTCACGGCCCTCTTTACGGCCTTTGAGATCAATGCCAACCATGTGCAGATGACCTATTATTATCTCTTCGTCATCCTCTTCATGGTCATCGCCTTCCTTGCCGACGCTATCCGTAAGCATGAGATGAAACGCTTCTGGAAAGCTTCCGCCGTCTGCGTTGTCGGTGCTGCCGTGGGTATCTGTCTGAACATCAGTAACCTCTATCACACCTGGCAGTATGGTCAGGAGAGTATGCGTGGCAAGAGTGAGCTGGTGAAGAAGAACACGGCCAACCAGACGAACAACGGCCTCGACCGCGACTATATCACGCAGTGGAGCTATGGCATCGACGAGACCTGGACTCTTCTGATCCCGAATGCCAAGGGTGGTGCCTCTGTGCCGATGAGTGAGAACAAGATCGTACAGGAGAAAGGTGATCCGCAGTTCATGCAGGCTTATCAGCAGTTGGGACAGTACTGGGGCGACCAGCCAGGAACGAGTGGACCGGTATATGTCGGTGCCTTCGTACTCATGCTGTTCATCCTCGGACTCTTCATCGTGAAGGGCCCGATGAAATGGGCGCTCCTCGCTGCCACCATCCTCTCGATCTTCCTCTCTTGGGGTAAGAACTTCATGGGCTTCACGAATTTCTTCCTCGACTATGTGCCGATGTACGACAAGTTCCGTACCGTCGCGTCCATCCTCGTCATCGCTGAGTTCACGATCCCGTTGCTGGCCATGATGGCACTGAAGAAGATCTGTGACGAGCCCGATATCCTGAAGACCAAACAGCGGTGGCTGTGGACCTCCTTCGGTCTCACCGCCGGCTTCTGCTTCCTCTTCGCGATCTTCCCGGGAATATTCGATTATATCTCCGCAGCCGAACAGCAGCAGTTCCATCAGATTGCCGCACAGAATGCGGACAGTGCCGCCTTCATCAACCTCCTGATGCAGAATCTCACGGTGGTCCGTAAGGCAATCTTCACCGCTGACTGCTGGCGCTCCTTCTGGATCATCGTCATCGGTACGGCCCTGCTGTTGCTCTATCGTTACCGCAAGCTCCGTGCGCCGTATATGATCGCCGCCATCGCTGTTCTCTGTTTGGTGGATATGTGGATGGTTGACAAGCGCTACCTCTACGATGATATGTTCGTCGAGAAGAGCGAGCGCGACACCCCGCAGGCTATGACCGCCACCGATAAGCAGATTCTCCGCGACAAGAGCCTCGACTACCGTGTGCTGAATTTCGCCAGCAGCACATTCAATGAGAATGAGACTTCTTATTATCACAAGAGCATTGGCGGATATCATGCTGCCAAGCTGCGCCGCTACCAGGAGCTCATCGATGCTTATATCTCTCCTGAGATGCAGAAGACGATGCCCGCTATCGCCAATGCGCAGGGCGATATGACCAAGGTGGACGGTAATAAGGTATGGCCCGTACTGAACATGCTCAACGCGAAATACTTTATCCTGCCGCTCCAGGGTGGTCAGACAGTGCCGTTGCAGAACCCCTATGTCTATGGTAACGCGTGGTTCGTTGACAAGATCAACTATGTCAATAATGCCAACGAGGAACTGGATGGAGTAGGGAAGATCGATCTCCGTCATGCCGCCGTGGCCGACAAGAAGTTTGAGGTGGAACTCGGACAGGCTGTGCCGCAGGATGATATGTCTGTTGTCAAGATCACCGACTATAAGCCGGACCATCTCACCTACAGCGTGCAGAGCTCAAAGGGTGGTGTCGTCGTCTTCTCGGAGATCTATTATCCGGAGTGGACAGCCACGATTGATGGGAAGCCCGCTGAGCTTGGACGTGTCAACTATGTCCTCCGTGCCCTCCGTGTGCCTGCTGGTAATCACCAGGTTGTCCTCGACTTCCATCCGAAGAGTGTGCAGACGACGGAGACTGTGGCTTACTTCGGTTATGTCCTCCTGCTCCTCATCGTCGTGCTCGGCATCGTGGAGTATAAGAGAAAAAAGTAACCTGCAAAGGGATCTCACATAATCTTTATGGATTTTCGAACGACAGTAGATATTCCGAAAGGAAGTTTTGAAATAGAACCCTGCGAAGACATGCTCTTCGTGGGGTCTTGTTTTGCTGATAACCTGGGACATCAGTTCCAGGAGAACCAGTTTCATGCTCTCGTCAACCCTTATGGCGTGATGTATAACCCTGTATCGGTGAAACATACGATAGAGAAGTTGATCCTCCAGCCCCTCATCGAAAAGGGAGGGAAGGTCCCCAACGTGAATGACAAATGGCTGCCGAAGACCGTCGTCATGACGCTCGGTACAAACCATGTGTATATTTTGAAGGAGACGGGTGAGATTGTAGACAACTGTCAGAAGCGCCCGCAACGTCTCTTTGAGGAGAAGGCTCTCACCGTCGATGCGTGTGCTGACGCCCTGAGTGAAGCCATAGAGTTGCTGAACAAAGGGGTGAGATTTCTCTTGACCGTCAGTCCTATCCGTTACCGTAAATACGGCTACCACGGTTCCCAACTCTCCAAGGCCACGCTGCTCCTCGCCGCCGATGAGGTCTGCCGGCGTTATCCGCATCAAGTAGATTATTTCCCCGCCTACGAGATCGTCAATGACGAGCTCCGTGACTATCGGTTCTATGCCGATGACATGCTCCATCCGTCCTCGAAGGCCGTGGAATATATCTGGGAACGCTTTGTGGATGCTTACCTCTCTGACGGCGCCAAAGCCTTTCTTAAAGAATGGGAGCCACTGAAAGCAGCCCTGCAGCATCGTCCTTTTCACCCCGATTCGCAAGAATATAAAGATTTTATGAATAAAACCATGTTAAAAGTAGGGGAGTTATCAAAAAAATATCCTAACTTTGCACTACAGAAACAATACCTTTAAATAGATGACATATACAATCGAGAAAGTAACCACACTCATTGGTGCGCGTCGCTATGGTGACCGGGATGCCAACATCGGGTTCATCCTGACGGACAGCCGGTCTCTGTGTTTCCCCGAGGAGACACTCTTCTTCGCCCTGAAGACAGGACGCAATGATGGTCATAACTATATCCCTGAGCTCTATCGCCGGGGAGTACGCAACTTTGTTGTCACCGAGGTGCCTAAGGGCTATGCCTCTGATTACCCAGAGGCAAACTTCCTGAAGGTCGTCAACACCCTGGAAGCCCTCCAGCGCCTTGCCGAGCGCCATCGTGATGAGTTTGACATTCCTATCGTCGGTATCACAGGCTCCAACGGCAAGACGATGGTGAAGGAATGGCTCTATCAGTTGCTCTCGCCGCAGATGTATGTCACTCGTTCCCCGCGCAGCTATAACTCGCAGATCGGTGTCCCACTGTCTGTATGGCTCATGAACGAGCAGACGAAGGTAGGTGTCTTCGAGGCCGGTATCAGTGAGCCTGGTGAGATGCTCGCCCTGCGCGATATCATCCAGCCGACGATTGCTGTGCTGACGAATATCGGTGAGGCCCATCAGAAGAACTTCTCTTCTAAGTTGCAGAAATGTGAGGAGAAGATGGTGCTCTTCCACGATGCGCAGACGGTCGTCTATGATGCCGATGATCCCCTCGTGGAGGAAGGCCTGAAGCATGTGGACAGTAAACTCCCTAATGGCGACAGTCAGGAGCGTCTCGGCTGGTCGATGAAGGACAAGAAGGCGCCGATGTATATCAAGTCGATCGAGAAGAAGGAGAGTGCCACGACGATCACCTATATATATAAAGGTGGTGAGGAGAACAAGTACAGCATTCCTTTCATCGATGAGGCCAGTATCAAGAACTCCATTATCTGTGCTATCGTCGCCTTGCGCATCGGTGTCTCTGCCGATGACCTCGACGAGCGTATGCAGAAACTCGAGGCGATCGCCATGCGCCTGGAGGTGAAGGAGGGCCAGCATGGCTGCACGCTCATCAACGACTCTTACAACTCGGATATCAACTCTCTCGATATCGCTCTCGATTTCATGAACCGTCGCCCTGATCACAAGGGCCGTCGCCGTACGTTGATTCTCAGCGATATCCAACAGAGTGGAGAGGATCCGCGTGAGCTCTATGCCGAAGTCTCCAACCTCGCCCGTAAGCGTGGCGTCGTGAAATTCATTGGTATCGGTCCGGAGATCAGTGCCCAGGCTGACGAGATTCAGATTGCCGAGAAGTTCTTCTTCAAGGGTGTGGAGCAGTTCATCCATTCCGAAGTGTTTCATAGTCTCCGTGATGAGGTGATCCTGCTCAAGGGCGCCCGTAACTATGGTTTCGACCAGATCTCTGAACTTCTCGTGGAGAAAGTGCATGAGACGACCCTCGAGGTCAACCTCAGTGCTGTCGTTGCCAACCTCAACTACTATCGCAGTTTCATGAAGCCCGAGACGAAACTCGTGTGCATGATCAAGGCCGATGCCTATGGCGCCGGTGCTGTGGAGATTGCCAAGACGTTGCAGGACCACCGTGTCGACTATCTCGCCGTGGCCGTCGCTGATGAGGGCGCTACGCTGCGCCGTAACGGTATCACGAGTAATATCATGATCATGAACCCGGAGATGACGGCGTTCAAGACGATGTTCGACTATGATCTCGAGCCGGAAGTCTACTCTTTCCGACTCCTTGAAGCGCTCATCAAGGCTGCGGAGAAAGAGGGTATCACCGATTATCCCGTACATATCAAGCTCGATACGGGCATGCACCGCCTCGGCTTTGATCCGGAGAAAGATATGGACAAGCTCATCGACCGTCTGAAGCATCAGAACGCCATCATCCCGCGCTCTGTCTTTAGCCATTTCGTCGGCTCCGATGAGGATAAGTTCGATGACTTCAGCGCGCATCAGTTCGCCCTCTTCGATGCTGGCAGCAAGAAACTGCAGACTGCCTTCGATCATAAGATCCTCCGCCATATCGACAACTCCGCCGGTATTGAGCATTTCCCCGACCGTCAGCTCGACATGTGCCGTCTTGGCCTCGGCCTCTATGGCATTGACCCGCGTACGAACGAGACGATTAATAATGTGTCGACCCTGAAGACGACGATCCTTCAGATGCGCCATGTGCCGGCAGGGGATACCGTCGGCTACAGCCGTAAGGGCGTCATTGATCATGACAGTGTCATTGCTGCTATTCCTATCGGTTACGCCGACGGCCTGAACCGTCATCTCGGCAACCGCCATTGCTACTGCCTCGTCAATGGCAAGAAGGCAGAGTATGTCGGAAACATCTGTATGGATGTCGCCATGATCGATGTCACGGGTATCGACTGCAAGGAAGGCGACAGCGTGGAGATCTTCGGCGATCATCTCCCCGTGACGGTCCTCAGTAATGTCCTTGACACCATTCCCTACGAGGTGCTGACGGGTATCAGCAACCGCGTGAAGCGCGTGTACTTCCAAGATTAAAATCCTATATGTTTACCCCCGCCCCGAAAAGGACGGGGGTATATATTTTATGATCTTTGCTTTTTTTAATTCTTTAATTTTCTAAATCTTTACTTTTTTTCGTACCTTTGCCGCAAACTACATTAGAAAACCGTATTATTACGAAAACGATCAAAAAAGAACACTAAGCAATGGAACAAGTATTCAGCTATATCATTAGCTTCGGAGCCAGTGTGATGATGCCGATTCTCTTCACGATTATCGGACTGTGCATTGGCATGAAATTCGGCAAAGCCTTGAAGTCTGGCCTCTTCGTCGGTGTCGGTTTCGTCGGTCTCGGCATTGTCACGGCCCTGCTCACGGATAATTTCAAGGATCCGCTGCAGGCCATCGAAGATATCTTCAGCTTGAACCTCAGTGTCTTCGACATGGGCTGGCCGGCAGCAGCGTCGGTAGCCTACAACACTGCCGTTGGCGCCCTCATCATCCCCGTCTGCCTCGGCGTCAACTTCCTGATGCTGATCACGAAGACAACGCGCACGATCAATATCGACTTGTGGAACTACTGGCATTTTGCCTTCATCGGTGCCGTCGTCTATTTCCTCTCGGGACAGAGCCTCGCCTGGGGCTATTTCGCCGCCATCATCTGTTATATGATCACGCTCGTCATGGCGGACATCACGGCTGATAAGTTTCAGACATATTATAACCTTCCGGGAATCTCCATCCCGCAGCCGTTCTGTCAGAGCTTCACGCCCTTCACCTGGATCATCAACGGACTTCTCGACAAGATTCCGGGTTTTAATAAACTCGATATCGATGCCGACGGACTGAAGAAGAAGTTCGGTGTTCTCGGTGAGCCGATTGTCCTCGGTGTCATCGTGGGTGCCCTTATCGCCGCCGTGGCTCATGTCGGCGACTATTCGAATTTTGCTGGTTTTATGGATAAGCTCCATCAGACGAATCCGAAGGCAACGACGACAGACGGCGTGATGGCGATTGTCCGCGACATCCTTTTCCTCGGTGTCACGATGGGTGCCGTGATGGAACTCATCCCGCGTATCACGAAACTGTTCATCGACGGTCTGATGCCGATCTCTGAGAAGACGAAGGAACTCGTGGACCGTAAGTTCCACGGTAAGAAAGTGCATATCGGTATGAGTCCCGCCCTCGTTATCGGCCACTCCACAACGCTTGTCTGCACGCTATTGCTCATCCCGACCTATATTCTCATCGCTGTTTTCCTCCCGGGCAATGAGTTCCTGCCGCTGGCCTCCCTCGCCGGACTGTTTTATCTCTTCCCGATAATGCTGCCGTACACGAAGGGTAATGTGGTGAAGACTTACATCGTAGGTTTTGTGGCCCTCCTCATCGGTCTGTGGTTCGTCACGGATATGGCGCCCGACTTCACCCTCGCTGCCCATCAGGTCTTCGCGGCCACACAAGACAAGGCGGCACATGTGCCCGATGGCTTCCAGGCCGGAAGTATGGACTTTGCCTCCTCGCTCTTTGGCTATGGCATCTATGCGGCCATGAAATATCTACAGTGGGTGGGTGCCGCCCTCCTCGTCGCCGTCACCGCTGCGATGCTCGTCTACAACCGTCGACAGATCGTGAAGGACGAGAAGCAGAATCAATAAGTGATCCATACATCAACCTTTCAACTCCAAAAACACTGAAAATATGAAAAAAATCTTCCTTTCCCTGGCTTTCTTGGTCGCCGTCGTCTGTGGCCATGCCCAGGAGAATAACAACAGCTATCCCGTTATGAATGAAAATGCCTATACCCATTACCAGGTGCGTTATGCCTCTCATCCCGATGATGCCAAGCACTACACTACCGAGCGTCTCCGTAAGGAGTATGCTATTCTGAAAGTCTTTGCTCCGGGAGAAGTCAATTGGACTTACTCCCTCTTTGACCGCTTCCTCGTCGGTGGCGCCGAGCCCGTTGCCACACCGCTGCAGCTGACATCTATCGCTCCTCTCTACGTTGATGCCAGCAAGGGAACAAACGGTCGTAACCTCCTTGACAACCGTGAACTTGGTATTATCAATATCGGGGGACCGGGTACGGTGACCGTTGATGGAAAGACTTATACGCTAGCTTTTCAGGAGGCGCTCTATGTCGGCCGTGGCGCGAAGAATATCGTTGTAGCCAGTAAGGATGCCGCCAAACCGGCGAAGTTCTATCTCAACAGTGCCTGTGCCCATCAGTCTTATCCCACGAAGAAGGTCACGCTGAAAGAAGCCAACAATATCAAGGCCGGCAGTATGAAAGAGAGCAATGACCGTGTGATTCATCAGATGATCATCGACGGTGTCGCCGGTGTACATACTTGTCAGTTGCAGATGGGTATCACCGAACTGAAGGAAGGAAGTGTATGGAACACGATGCCCGCCCACACCCATCTGCGCCGTATGGAGACTTACCTATATTATAATGTACCCGAAGGCCAGAAGATCCTCCATGTCATGGGCGAGCCGCAGGAGACGCGGCCAATCTGGCTCAACAACGAGCAGGCTGTCATCTCTCCGCAATGGTCTATCCACTGCGCTGCCGGCACAAGCAACTATACGTTCATCTGGGGTATGGCCGGTGAGAACCTTGTCTATACCGATATGCAGGTGGTCAAGATTCCGGATCTCGAATAAAACTAACAAACAAATAAAACAATGTCTACTAAAACAATGTCTAAATTTCGCTGGGTCATCTGCGGCCTGCTCTTCCTGGCCACGACGGTCAACTACATGGACCGGCAGGTGCTGTCGCTGACCTGGAAGGATTTTATCGCGCCCGAGTTCGACTGGACCGATAATGATTACGGTACCATCACCGGTCTCTTCTCGATCTTCTACGCTATCGCCAACCTCTTCGCCGGCAAGTTCGTCGACTGGGTAGGGACGAAGCGCGGCTATCTCATCGCTATTGGCGTATGGTCCGCCGGTGCCGTCCTGCATGCCTTCAGTGGTGTGCTCACCTGTGGTGTCCTTACGGGCAACTGGTTCGTTGGCTTTGAGACCGCTAAGGAACTGTTGCACCAGTATACCGCTGCCGGACAGGTAGGCCCGGGCATGATGTCCGTATTGAAAGTCGTCGATAGTGGGGTAGTACCGACGGCCATGCTCGCCGTCTCCACCATCAGCGTGTGGTTCTTCCTCGCTTTCCGTATGGTCCTCGCCCTTGGTGAGGCCGGCAACTTCCCCGCCGCCATCAAGGTGACGGCAGAGTTCTTCCCGAAGAAAGACCGTGCTTTCGCAACCTCTATCTTCAACAGTGGTGCCTCCATCGGTGCCCTCGCCGCACCGGCCACGATTCCTCTGCTGGCACGTGCCATGGGCTGGGAGATGGCCTTTATCATCATCGGTGTCCTCGGTTTCGTGTGGATGGGCCTGTGGCTCTGGCTCTATGAGAAACCGGCGAAGAACAAGTTCGTCAATGCCGCCGAACTTGAGTATATCAATCAGGATGAGACTGAAGAACAGGCTGAGGCCGCTGTCCAGACTGATAAGAAGGATGCCGAGGAAGATACCAAGGACGAGCAGTCCGAGGAGAAGACGATTGGTTTCTGGCGTTGCTTCACATTCCGTCAGACCTGGTCGTTTATCACGGGTAAATTCCTCACTGATGGTGTGTGGTGGTTCTTCCTTTTCTGGGCCCCCGCCTATTTCTCCGATCAGTACGGCTATACCTCCGACTCATCGATGGCTATCGCCCTTATCTTTACGCTTTATGCCATCGTCACGGTGTTGAGTATCATGGGAGGTTATCTGCCTACCTATTTCGTCGATAAGAAAAAGATGAATCCATACATCGGTCGTATGCGTGCCATGCTGATCTTTGCCTGTTTCCCATTGCTCGGTCTGCTGGCCCAGCCGATGGGTGCTTTCAGTCCTTGGTGGCCGGCAATTATTATCGGTCTCCTTGGTGCTGGTCATCAGGCATGGTCGGCTAACCTCTACAGTACGGTAAGTGATATGTTCCCGAAGTCTACGGTAGCTACAATCACGGGTATCGGCGCTATGGCCGGTGGTATCGGCAGCTTCCTCATCAATAAAGGCTCCGGTGCCCTCTTCACCTATGCGCAGGACCAGGGCGCAGCCTTCCAGTTCATGGGCTTCGAGGGTAAGCCTGCTGGTTACATGATTATCTTCTGTATCTGTGCTGTCGCCTATCTCATCGGTTGGTGCATCATGAAACTCCTTGTGCCGAAATACAAGCCAATCGTAGTAAAGTAAAGAAGTAAAAAAGCTATTAAAAAGTAAAAGAGTAAAAAAGTAAAGAAGTAAAAACGTAAGCGTTGGCAGGGAAATAGATCCCCTGCGGCAGCTTTACTTTTTTACTTCTTTACTTTTTTACTTTTAAGACAAGAATCCCTGTTGCTTCAGGGCTTCGATCATGCCTTTCGACATGGCGATATTGTCTTTCTTCGTATAGCGGCAGTCGGTGAAGACCTGGGCGAGTGTCTCCTTGTGGTTGATCTCAACGAAATGCTTGTTCTCTTCCAGTCCTTCCTTGTAAGCGTAAGCCTTGTCGATCTTCTCGGGCGTGTAGTCACTGTACTGTTCGTCGTGGATCATCGCGTCGAGGGGCAGACGGTCACTCTGTGCGGGATCCTCATCGGGCCAGCCGAGGGTGATGGTAGCTACGGGGAAGACGAGGCGCGGCAGATGGAGCGTGTCAATAATCATCTGTGGCATGTAGACCGTCGTGCCGAGGAAACAGGTGCCGAGCCCTTCTGCCTCTGCGAGGTTACAGAAACTCTGCGTATAGAGGAGGGCATCGGTGGCGGCGTTCATGAAAGAGAGGAAATTGTCGTAGCCCGGCTCAGCCTTCCGCTGTTCAGCCCATAGTGTCGTACGACGGAAATCGGCACAGATTGTCAATACGACGGGAGCGCCGGTGATCATCGGCTGGTTGAAATGTGCCGGTGCGAGGGCTTTCTTTCCTTCTTCCGAACGGGTGATGACAACACTGTAGAGTTGAAGATTACCCATCGTTGGCGTCTGCTCGGCTTCCTGCAGCAAGCGGTGAAGGAGTTCGTCGCTGACGGCCTTGTCGCTGTATTTGCGGATGGTTTTACGATCTTTGAGTTCCATAATAGGTGTAATTTATGCGGGGCCATTTCAAAATCCCAAAAATCCGTCGTTCCGACGGCGGGCCGCCACAAGGGACGGCCCCTGCAATGGGATCGTTAAGAAATGATTTCTTAAACGGTTTGATTGGAATGGCCCCGGCAAGTTGATTATAGTTTGATTACCAAATGTGAGCGCGCTTCTCGGCGGGCACAAAGAGCTTGTCGCCGGCCTTGATATTGAAGGCATCATACCACTCGTCGATCATCGGCAGGGCAGCGTTGACACGCTGGCGGTTCGGGCTGTGGACATCACTGTTGACGATGTAGGCGATGAACTGCGGAGCGATATTGCTGGCCCAGATACGTCCATAGGCGAGGAAGAAGCGCTGGTTCGGTGTGAAGCCGTCGCGTGTCTCCAGCGGATGCTGCTTCATAGCGTTCTGGAAGGCGAGGTAGGCGACATGCAGGCCACCATTATCACCGATATTCTCACCGAGGGTCTTGTTGCCGTCGACCTTCAGGCCGGGAACAGCTTCCTGCTGGCTGAACCAGTCAGCGAGGACTTTCGTACGCTTGTCGTAGTTGGCCTTATCTTCAGCCGTCCACCAGTTGGCGAGGTTACCATCCTTATCGAACTGGCAACCCTGATCGTCGAAGCCGTGGCTCATCTCATGACCGATCACGGTACCGATGGCACCATAGTTGGCGGCATCCTCAGCGTCAGCGTCGAAGAACGGCGGCTGCAGGATGGCAGCAGGGAAGTTGATGGAGTTCTTCTGTGGATCGTAGCAGGCGTTGACCGTCTGCGGATACATATCCATGATGGTCTTGTCGACCGGCTTCTTCCAGTGCTTCTCAATGCTGGCCTTGATGAGGGCCTTGCTGATGATGTCGTAGTTGGCACGGATGCTCTTGTTCTCGTCAATCTCTACATATTTCTCGAGATCTTCCCATTTGTCAGGATAACCGACATTGATGATCATGGCACGGAGTTTCTCGATAGCCTTGGCTTTCGTAGCCGGAGTCATCCAGGTGTTGGCCTCGATACGCTCTGCGAAAGCGTCCTGCAGATCCTTGATCATCTTCGTGGCACGCTCCTTAGCGCTGGCGGGGAAATACTTGGCGGCATAGAGCTTACCAATGCTCTCACCCAGAAGACCCTGGATGAAGTTGACACCACGCTTCCAGCGCGGCTGCTGCTCCTTGACACCATAGACGGTCTGGCGATATTTGAACACACGGTCGTTGAAGGCATCACTGAGGATAGATGCGGAAGAACCGATGATACTGTTCTCCAAAACGGCTTTCAGCGTGAAGAGATCCGTCGTCTTCAGCGCTTTCAGTGTGGCGCTGATCGGTTCGGGCTGACCGACATTGATCGTATCGATGTCATTGGGATAGCCGCTGATCTTGCAGTAGGTTGTCCAGTCGACCTCGGGGAAAGTCTTCATGAACTGAGCCCAACTCATCTTATGGATGTTGGCCATGGGGTCACGCTGTTTGTTCTGATCGTAGAATACGGGAGCGATCTTGCTCTGGAAGGCCCATACTGCCTGCATCTTCTTCTCAGCGACGGCGTCACTGAAACCTACCATCTTGAAGAAATCCTTCTTCATGGCCTTGTTGGCTTCTACGACAGCCTTCTGTTGCTCGTTGGGATGGGTGTAGTATTCCGGATCGAGGCTCAGACCGCCCTGGCCGGCACTGAACATATATTTGTCCGCATTCGTCGGATCGACGTCGAGGCCGAAACCAACGGGGAGCGTGCCGTAACCCATCGGGTCGAGCTCGTACATCAGCTGGAAGAGCTGCTGGCGAGTCTTGCAAGCCTCTACGCGGTCGAGCATCGGCTTGATGGGCTGATAGCCCATCTTGTTGCGTGCCACACTGTCCATGTACAGGCGGTAGAGACTGCCGATCTTCTGTCCGACAGTGCCTTGTGGCATCTTCTTCTCAGCGTATTCCTTGACGAGGTCACGGATACGGTCGTTGTTCTGTTCCTCGAGGTCTACGAAGGCACCGTTCATCGGGTGCTGGGCATCGAGGGGATGACTCTTGAGCCAGCCGCCATCGGCATACTCGTAGAAGTCATCACCAGGCTTGACCGTGAGGTCCATGTTCGCCTTGTCGATTCCGGTCTTCAGGGCCGGTGTCTGTGCTGCAGCATTCAGAGAAACGAATGCGAGGGCAGCCAATAATACTCTTGTTTTCATCTTATTTTGGATGTTAATGATAGATATTCTTATTTTGCGCTTCCTTGCGCTTGCAAAACGCAAGCACCTGACGGCAGGCCATGTTAGGGCGACCACAAGGGGGGCTACTCATGCCCCCTACGGCGCGTATTCGAGCAGGTCGCCGGGCTGGCAGTCCAAGGCCTCGCAGATGGCGGAGAGGGTGGAGAAGCGGATGGCTTTGGCCTTTCCTGTCTTCAGGATGGAGAGGTTGGCCGGTGTGATGCCGATCTTCTCTGCCAGTTCATTCGATGAGATCTTCCGTTTGGCCATCATGACGTCTACGTTTACAATAATCTTTCCCATGTCAGTCTCCTAAATCGTTAAGTCCTGGTCTTCCTTCATCTTCCGGCCCATCTCAAAGAACTGAGCAAAGAGCAGCAGGGCGATGCCGAGGACGAGCCGCAGTGTGCGTGCATAGCGGTAAGCGAACGGAATAATCTCGAAGTCGGCATAACTGATGAGTCCTCTGCCATAATCCATGAAGAGCATGGCGAAGATGCGGCAGAAGAAATAGAGGATCAGCATCCAACCCATGAACCGCAACCGCCATGTCGTCTTGGCCGAGAAGCCTTCGCCACGGTTGACATCGAGGACGAGGCGGAAGAAGACGATCCAGAAAGCGATAATGCCGATGCTTGCGACTAAGGCGAATAAGGTCTTTCCGATCTCTCCGATTGTGTCACGCTTGGTGAGCTCCGGCGTAGCTCTTACCTTTGCCTTAACAGAGTAGATCCGTAAGGAGTCTGTCTGCCCTGACTTGAGATTTTTGACCGCCAAGTTCCAAGGTGTCTTCGACCGTACGTCTAAGTCGGTGAGATAATATTTGGGCTGTCCTTGGTTGTCCACGTCATCCTCGATGCGCATCTCCTCGTTAGTCTCATTGTAGCTATCCTTGATGTCTTCCAGCGTCGAGAATCCGAACTGTAGGCTTACGACCAAGAGTAGCAAGATGCAATAGATGTTGAACTTCCGCTTTGTTTTCATATTGCGATGAATATTTTATGTTACTTATTTAATACTTGTCGTTTTTCGATATTGCAAAGTTAAGTGTTTTGTTTGAAACCACCAAATATTTTCGGTAAAATTTTATTGAAAAACAATAAAAAGCTGATTACACCTTTTATTATATATAGGGCTGGCGGAGATGGCGGGGCATATTTGCGCTTCCTTGCGCTTGCAAAGCGCAAGCACCCGACGGCAGGCCATTCAAGGGGCGGAAAGTGTTCTTTTTCGTGAAACTTCCGCCGTTTTGTTTTAGTAGAAGTTTTCCAAAAAGAAAATTCGAGCATAAAAAATCATAGAAAAATAACTGAGAAAAGTTTCCTAATCTGAGAAATAAAAGCTATCTTTGCAGTCGCAAACTCCTATTCACTAAATGATGGAAAATTTAAAGACATATTCTTTCGAAGAAGCCTTTGAGGCTACGCTGAAGTACTTCGATGGAGACCAGTTGGCTGCCCGTGTGTGGGTCAACAAGTACGCCATGAAGGACAGCTTCGGCAATATCTTCGAGAAGACCCCCGTGGACATGCACTGGCGCATTGCCAATGAGATTGCCCGTATCGAAAAGAAGTATCCCAACCCCATGACGGCGCAGGAGGTGTTTGATCTCCTCGATCATTTCCGTTACATTGTCCCCGCCGGCAGTCCGATGACCGGTATCGGCAACAACCACCAGGTGGCGTCGCTGAGCAACTGCTTTGTCATTGGTCTCGACGGTAATGCTGACTCCTACGGTGCTATCATGCGTATCGACGAGGAGCAGGTGCAGCTGATGAAGCGCCGTGGCGGTGTCGGTCATGACCTCAGTCATATCCGTCCGAAGGGAAGTCCGGTCAACAACTCCGCCCTGACTTCCACGGGTCTTGTACCCTTCATGGAGCGTTATAGCAATTCCACGCGTGAGGTAGCCCAGGACGGTCGCCGTGGCGCATTGATGCTCTCCGTGAGTATCAAGCATCCCGATGCCGAGGCGTTCATCGACGCGAAGATGACGGAAGGCAAGGTCACGGGTGCTAATGTCAGTGTGAAGATTGATGATGAGTTCATGCGTGACGCCATTGAGGACAAGCCTTACACGCAGCAGTTCCCCATCGATTCCGATCATCCGATGGTCAAGAAGGATATCTCCGCCCGCAAACTATGGGAGAAGATCGTGCACAATGCTTGGAAGAGTGCCGAGCCCGGTGTGCTGTTCTGGGATACCATTATCCGTGAGAGCATTCCCGACTGCTATGCTGATCTTGGTTTCAAGACTGTCAGTACGAATCCCTGTGGTGAGATTCCTCTCTGTCCTTACGACAGCTGCCGTCTGCTGAGCATCAATCTCTACAGTTATGTGGAGCATCCTTTCACGAAGGAGGCCACATTCAATTTTGAGAAGTTCAAGAAACACGTACAGATTGCCCAGCGTATCATGGACGATATCGTTGATCTGGAGATGGAGAAGATCGACATGATCCTCGCCAAGATCGACGCCGACCCGCAGAGCGAGGAGGTGAAAGGCGCAGAGCGTCATCTCTGGGAGAAGATCAAGTGCAAGAGTGGCATGGGCCGTCGTACCGGTGTCGGTATCACGGCTGAGGGTGATATGATTGCCGCTATGGGACTCCGTTATGGCACGCAGGAAGCTACCGACTTCGCTGTGGAAGTCCACAAGACGTTGGCGCTGAATGCCTATCGCAGCAGTGTCACGATGGCCAAGGAGCGTGGCGCCTTCGAGATCTATGATGCCAACCGTGAGAAAGAGAATCCGTTCATCCTCCGTATTAAGAACGCTGATCCCGAACTCTATGAGGATATGGTGAAATACGGTCGCCGTAATATCGCTTGTCTGACGATTGCTCCTACGGGCACGACATCGCTGATGACGCAGACGACGAGTGGTATTGAGCCCGTCTTCATGCCCGTCTACAAACGCCGTCGTAAGGTGAACCCCAATGACGCCGATGTCCATGTGGACTTCGTTGATGAGGTTGGCGACAGTTTCGAGGAGTATATTGTCTATCATAACAAGTTCCTGAAATGGATGCAGGTCAACGGCTACGACACGACGAAACGCTATAGTCAGGAAGAGATTGATGATCTTGTCCGCAAGTCGCCTTACTATAAGGCTACGGCCAATGATGTCGACTGGCTGATGAAGGTGAAGATGCAGGGCGCCATTCAGAAATGGGTGGACCACTCGATCTCCGTGACCGTCAACCTGCCGAACAATGTCGATGAGGCTCTCGTCAACAAACTCTATGTCGAGGCATGGAAGTCCGGCTGCAAGGGCTGTACGATCTATCGTGACGGCAGTCGTTCCGGCGTGATGATCTCTGCTTCCAAGAAGGAGAAGAAGACCGCCAAGGAGCAGGGCACGGCAGCCCCCGAGCCAAAGGCTATGAAGATGGAGGAGAAGGATGGCGTTGTCCGTCCTGCCGTTGTCGAGACGCGTCCGAAGGAGCTTGACTGTGATGTTGTCCGTTTCCAGAATAACAAGGAGAAATGGGTAGCCTTCGTTGGTCTCCTCGATGGTTATCCCTATGAGATCTTCACCGGTCTCCAGGATGACGAGGAAGGCATTGTGCTGCCTAAGAATGTCACGAAGGGTAAGATTATCAAGCAGACGAATCCCGACGGCAGCCACCGCTATGACTTCCAGTTTGAGAACAAGCGTGGCTACAAAACGACCGTTGAGGGCCTGTCGGAGAAGTTCAATCCGGAATATTGGAACTACGCAAAACTGATCTCCGGCGTTCTCCGTTACCGTATGCCGATCGACCATGTCATCAAGCTTGTCAGTTCCTTGCAGTTGAAGGATCAGAGCATCAATACGTGGAAGAATGGTGTGGAGCGTGCGCTGAAGAAGTATATCGCCGACGGCACGAAGGCAGCGGGACAGAAGTGCCCGGTATGTGGCCATGAGAGCCTCGTCTATCAGGAGGGCTGTCTGATCTGTACGAACTGCGGCGCCTCCCGCTGCGGATAATCCAGCTGCGCTTCCTTGCGCTTGCAAAGCGCAAGCACGGGACGGCAGGCCCGGAAAAAAACGGCCACAAGGGCCGTCCTTACGAAGGGTTAAAAGATAACGACATGAAGTATCTATCCAGTTATATTCATCTCACCGACCTGCGGTTTCACGCCTATCATGGCGTGTTGCCGCAGGAGCGGGCCACGGGCAATGACTACCGTGTGGACCTGCGAATTAAATACAATATCGAGAAGGCCATGACGAGTGACGAGCTCTTCGATACCCTCGACTACAGTGAGGTCTTTAAGGTCGTCGCACAGGAGATGTATGTCCCCAGTCAACTCGTGGAGCGTGTCGCCGGTCGTATCGGCGAGCGCCTCTTCCGTCGTTTCCCCACTATCGAGGCTATCGACCTGAAGATCCTCAAACTCAACCCGCCGATGGGCGCTGACTGTGGCGGTGCCGGCGTGGAGGTTCATTTGAAGAATGATATTCTCGACAAACTGTCTGAAAAGGCTGCGGATGCAACCGAAAAGGATAATAAATAATAAAAACCCAAAATGAATAGCCGGTTTTTGTGAAAAAAATCGTATATTTGCAGTCTATGAACAGACATTATCGCATCCTCACAATAATTCTCTTGTTCTTCTCGGCAGTATCTTTTGCCGCGAACAAGCCCTTCACCCTTGTCATCGATGCCGGTCATGGCGGTCATGACACGGGAGCGCTTGGTGTTATCTCGCAGGAGAAGAACATTAATCTTTCTGTAGCCCTGGCTTTCGGGCGTCTCGTCGAGCGCAACTGTCCCGATGTAAAAGTGATCTATACCCGAAAGACCGATGTCTTCATCCCTTTGATGGAGCGTGCGAATATCGCCAACCGTAATAATGCCGACCTCTTTATCTCCGTCCATACCAATGCGCTGCCGCAAGGCAAGATCGCACGTGGCTTTGAGACTTATACGCTCGGTATGCACCGTGCCAAGGATAATCTTGATGTCGCTATGCGGGAGAACTCCGTGATCTCCATGGAGAAAGGTTATAAGAGTACGTATGAAGGTTTCGATCCGAAGAGCTCCGAGAGTTATATCATGTTTGAGTTTATCCAGGGTCATAATATGGAGCGCAGTGTACAGTTGGCCCAGATGATTCAGACTGCCGTCTGTCGTGATGCCAACCGTCCCGATAAAGGTGTTCATCAGGCCGGTTTCCTTGTGCTCCGCGAGACGTCGATGCCGAGTTGCCTGATTGAACTCGGTTTCATCACGACGCCCGATGAGGAGGAATATCTCAATACCGATGATGGTGTCAGTCGTATCGCACAAGGTATCTTTGAGGCTTTCCAACAGTATAAGAACCGTTACGACCGTCGCATCACCGTTCCTTATAAGGACCAGAGTCCCCAAGAGCCACAGATTCCTCAGATCGTGCCGACAGACTATTCGAAGAAGGTGTCGTCCCAGAATCGCTCTGTTTCGAAACCTGTTGTCGCGATGAGTACGACGAGTTCCTCCCGGGCAATATCAAGGGCAACGGCTGACAACGCAAGAAATACGAGGACATTCTCCAAGTCCGTCACGCCGAAGGCAACGGCCGTGAAGGATGCTCCCGTCTTTAAGGTTCAGCTCTTCATGGGCTCCCGCAAGTTGCGTCCTGGAGATCAGCATTTCCAGGGCATCACCGATTTTGAATGTATACAGGAAGGCAACCTGTTCCGTTATACTACGGGCAGCAGTACGAACTACAATGAGATCAACCGGCTCCGCAAGAGCCTCTTGGAGAAGTTCCCCGACGCCTTCATCATTGCCTATAAGAATGGTGAGAAGATGGATGTCAATGCAGCCATCCGCGAGTTTCTAGCAAACAAAAGAAAATAGAGATTGAAGAAAATAGAGATTGAGTTATGAAGATCACGAAAGAAATGAAAATCGGACTCGTCGCCACAGTGGGACTGGTCATTCTCTTCTTCGGACTGAAGTTTCTGAAGGGACTGTCACTCTTTGACAGTGACGACACCTATTATATCACGTTCTCCGAGATCGGCGGACTGCCGAAGTCGACGCCCGTCTTCGCCGACGGCTATCAGGTGGGTGTCATCAAGGAGATCAACTATGACTACAGTCTTGAGGCCCCCATCAAGGCGTCCATCGGCGTGTCGAAGAAGATGCATATTCCCGAGGGGACGCGTGCGGAGATTGTGAAGGATCTCATGGGTAACATGCAGGTGGATCTCTTGCTTGGCCCGGACCATAGCAAATGTATCCCTGTCGGCGGTACGATTCCCGGCAGTGTACAGGGCAGTGCCCTTTCTGAGGCTGCTACCTTCATCCCGGAGATTCAGAAGATGCTGCCAAAACTCGACTCTATCCTTGCCGGGGTTAACAACCTCGTCAACGACCCTGCGCTCAGTGCTTCCGTCCATAACCTGAAAACGACAACGGCGGAGTTCGCCGTGACATCGAAGAAGATCCATCTCATGGCTGACGAGTTGCAGGGTAAGCTTCCCGATATGCTGGCACAGGCCGACGGCACCCTGCGGAACACGAACCGGCTGACGGGTAAGCTCGCCGGAGTTGACGTACAGGGCACGATGAGCCGCGTCAATGCCACGATCGATAATGTCCATCAGCTCACGGCACAGCTCCATGACCGCATGAACAGTCGTGATAACAGTCTCGGCCTGTTGATGAACGACCGTTCACTCTATGATAATCTCAATGGTTCCATTGGCTCGCTCCACCAGACCATCGGTCATGCTGACTCTCTCGTGACGGATCTCAAGGCCCATCCGAAACGGTATGTTCATTTCTCACTCTTTGGGAAAAAAGATAAATAATTTCCCATTACAAGGGACAGCCCCTGCAAGAGGAGGGAAAAGTTAATTAATAATTTTTAATAAATAAAGTTTATCCCCATTAACCGCCGGATGTTTCACGCCCGGCGGTTTTTTCATATCTGTTGAGGATGGGAACATTACAACTTTTTTTCAAAACGGTTACAAAGGTCCGTGAAACGGAATTTGTACAGAGAAGGAAGGCCATGTCAGTAGGAGAGAGGTAAAGAAAGATTTGGTTGTTTCATTTTTTCTTGCTAATTTTGCAGACGCTATCGGAAGAACTCCCTTCTTCCGGTTGAAGACAGACGGTCTATTGACCCGATAAAAATAGAAATATCGATCCTGATTACAAATAACGAGATATGGCAGTAAGTCCTAAAAATCAATGGGACCAGTTCCTTCAGCTCATTAACGAGAATGTCTCCGAGGAGGTTTTCGCGACATGGTTCAAGCCCATCGTGTTTGAGTCGTACAATGCGTCGACGCTGACACTGTTGGTGCAGGTGCCTAGTCCGTTTATCTATGAGTATCTCGAAGCGCATTTTGTCGACCTGATGGGTAAATGTCTCCATCGTGTTTTCGGGAAAACGATCCGTCTGAACTACCGTGTCGTGACCGACAAAGAGCATAACCTTGCTCAGAATGTCGCGTCAGATCCTACGAATGCCGATGTCCAGGAGATGGAGCGTCAGCGTATGCGGGCGAACCAGAGCCCCTCTGCGCTCGATGCTGCCCAGCCGGCGCCTATCGACAGTCAACTCAATCCTCATCTTACTTTTGAGAATTATATTGAGGGCGACAGCAACAAACTGCCGCGGTCTGTTGGCATGTCTATCGCAGAACATCCCAACAAGCAGCAGTTCAACCCGATGTTCATTTATGGACCGAGTGGCTGTGGCAAGACGCATCTCATCAATGCCATCGGTATGCGCTGTAAGAAGCTCTATCCGCAGAAGCGCATCCTTTATATCTCTGCCCGTCTCTTCCAGGTGCAGTTCGCCTCCGCGACGTTGCAGAACAAGGTCAATGACTTCATCCTCTTTTATCAGACGATCGATGTGCTCATCGTCGATGATATCCAGGAGTGGATGGGTAAGACGGGAACGCTCAACACGTTCTTCCATATCTTCAACCACCTCTTCAAGAACGGCAAGCGGATTATCCTCGCTTCCGACCGTCCTCCCGTAGAACTGAAGGATATGCCTGAGCGCCTACTTACGCGTTTCTCCTGTGGCCTTATCGCAGAACTGGAGAAGCCGAATTACGAGCTCTGTGAGGATATTCTTCGCAACTTGATCCGTCGTGACGGTCTGCAGATTCCCGATGATGTCATCGACTATGTAGCCAAGAATGCTGACTGTTCCATCCGTGATCTGCAGGGCGTTGTCAACGGCCTGTTGGCTTATTCCATCACCTATGGCGGTGGTATCACGCTGAAGCTCGCCGAGCGCTGCATCAAGCGTGCCGTGAAGATCGACGACAAGCCATTGACGGTAGATGATATCCTTGATGCCGTGTGCAATCATTATCATGTCACGTCAGCCAATATTAACTCCAAGAGCCGTAAGCGTGACTTCGTCCAGGCCCGTCAGGTGAGCATGTATTTCGCGCAGAAATACACGAAGATGCCGGCCAGCCGTATTGGTAAGCTCATCGGCAACCGCGACCACTCCACGGTGATCCATAGTTGTTCTACGGTTGAGCGGAAGCTCAAGACCTCGAAAGAGTTCCTGCAGGAGATGACAGAGATCGAGAAAGCATTCAAACTCAAGAAATAACATACCAACGTTAGGGCGCCTCTTTGGGGCGCCCTAATCTATTTCCCTTCCTTGCGCTTGCAAAGCGCAAGCACATGACGGCAGGCCCTTCAAAAACGGCAGCAAAGTGCAAGCACATGACGGCAGGCCATTCAAAAACGGCAGCAAAGCCAAGCACATGACGGGCACGCCATGGGAAGGACGGTATTAAAATGCGAAAGAAGATGAAGAAAAGAATATTCATGTTGGCGGCCGTCAGCGTCGCCTTTATCCTGTCTGCCTGTGGTGGTCAGAACCGTCCGCAGTGGCAGCAGGGAGAAGACAATGAGGCGAAAGTCTCTGCCGCCGTGTCGGCGACCTCTGCTGATTACGACCGTGACGAGGAGTCGCTCGATCTGAATGATCCGTCGAATGCCGTGGCCCATGAGGACCCTGACGAGGAGAAGATCCTGTTGCCGGCGCCGTTGAAGAACCGCAGTGAGCAAATTCTGCGCCGTACGGGTTATATCGTGTCGTACAACAAGGACTTGAAGATCCCCAACTGGGTGGCGTGGCACCTCACGGCAGACAGGCTCGAAGGTCCTGGCAAGCGTAAGGGCGTGGCGTTCCATCCCGATGTGGAAGTGGAAGGCGAGAAAGTGGATACTTACGACTATCAGCGATCCGGTTACGACCGTGGTCACATGTGTCCCGCCGGAGATAATAAGTTCAGTCAACTGGCGATGGAAGAGAGTTTCCTGATGAGTAATATCTGTCCGCAAATCCCGAACCTCAACCGCGGTGACTGGAATGAGATGGAGATCCAGTGCCGTAATTGGGCGAAAGAATATGGTGACATCTATATTGTCTGCGGGCCTATCTTCTTCCGACAGAAGCATCAGACGATCGGGCAGCATAAAGTCACCGTTCCCGAGGCATTCTTTAAGTGCGTGCTCTGTCTGAGCGGTGGTAAGCCATGGGCCGTCGGTTTTATCTATCGTAACACCGAGGGCAACCACCCGAAGAGCTATTACGTGAACAGTGTTGACGAGGTGGAGCGTGTCACCGGCATGGATTTCTTCCACGGACTGGACAAGAAGGTCCAGGATAAAGTGGAGCGGGAACGCGTGCTGCCGTAAAGGGGGCCTACCCCAACCCCTCCCCTTTGGGGAGGGGTTGGGGGTGAGGCTTTTTTATAGTTTAATCTTTACTCCCCCGATGATCCAGATTCCCGGCTGTGGGACATTACCAACTTCTTCATAATTTTTATCGAAGAGGTTATTGCCCTCGACGTAGGCAGACCAGGAGCGCTCGTTCCATGACAGTTTGGCATCGAGGAGGCCATAGGTGCCGTAGCGCTGCAGTTCGCCGGCCGTGTCGCGGTAAGCACCCATACGGTGATGGAGGCGGTAACTGATGTCGAGCGACAGTTTTCGGCAGAGGTTCAACCCCAGTTGGCTGACCCATTTATGCTTCAGATATTCCAAAACATAATTACTTGTGATTCCCTCGTTCTGCTCTTCACTCTGTTGTATATAGCAGTAGCTCGTGGTGAATGACCGCAGGACATGCTGCGAAGGAATCAGACGCAGGAAGTCGAAGGCGATTGTTCCTTCGAAACCATAGGCGTTGATCTTTCCGAAGTTGACGGATTTGGCAACGAGGTTGCCGTTCTCATCTTTCGTACCGTCAACGATCCAGTCGATGAGGTTCTTATAATGGTTATAGAATGCGCTCATATTCCCGCTGATGCCGTTGGCCGTCATCTTCATGCCGGCCTCGAAAGCATTCAGTTCCTCGGGCTGCAGATGGGCGTCGGCCTTGAAGCCACCGACGGAATAGTAGAGCTCCGTCACTGAGGGCATGCGGAGGGAGGAGTTGTAAGAAGCGTAGAGTTTCCATACTGGTGAGAGTTGCAGACTGAGGTCGGCACTCGGATAGACTTTCATCGGCATGTCGGCCCATGAGTTCTTCACGGCAATGATACCGCCCGATACCGTCAGAGGGCCGAGGAAGATGTTATGCTCCAGTGCCAGTTGGATATTCGTGCGGTCCAGTCCGTAACGATAATAGCGGTCGGTGCCGTGGATAGGCTTCGCTTTGTGGAGGGCCTCACCGAGGTTTGTACTCACGAGATCCTCGTTGCGCAGTTCCAGGCCCATGGCGGTACGGCCGAGGGCCCAGTCGAACCAACTGTTGAGATTGGCACCGAAAATATCAGCACGGTGGTAGTTGAAGGGGATCTTCAACGTGTTGCCGTTGGCAAGTGTCATGCCCGTTACGGCGTCATCCCCGCGGAAGAGTTCGAAGCGGTCATACTGATGGTTCCAGTAGATGGCGGGACGGAGATGGATGCGGCCCTGGCGTGTCTCAGCCTGGATGGCTGTGAAGGACTTGAAGGTATGTTCGTATTGGTTATCGAAATTCTTACTGTAAAACGTGCTCGAGCCCCAGCCGCGCGTGCTCAGACCGGCATGCCAGCTGACGATGACGTTGGGATCGGAGTAAGAACCCTGATAGAAAGAATGCAGACCACTGTAGTCGGTACTCAGATGGCCGCCTTTCGAACGGGTATAGCCATCGCTGCGACTGTATCCGGTGGAGAGGGAGTGCTGCCACTGGCTGTTGGCGACGGCGACACGGGCGCCGGCGGAGAGATAGCCGTGGCTGCCACCTTCGAGATAGCCGTCACCCTGCCATTGTGTGGCCGAAGGAGACGCGGACGTAGAAATGCGGTCGGAAGAGAGGTTTTTCTTGGTAACGATATTGATGGCGCCTAAGAGAGAAGAAGTGCCGTAGACGCGGGCGGCAGGTCCTTCGAGGACTTCGATACGTTCGATGTCGGAAGGATTGACGGGGATATCAAAGGCGTTATGGCCCGTCTGAGGATCACTGATGGAGATGCCATTGAGAAGGATGGCTACCTGTTCGTCATTGCCGCCACGGACACTGACATCGGTCTGCGCGCCGATAGGACCGCGCTGACGGACATCGACACCGGCTGCATATTTCAGCAGGTCGTTGATACTCTGCGCCGGCAGGGCAGCGATGTCACGCTGTGTCAGCACAGTGACGGTACGGGCTTGCTGCGCGAGCGTCAGCGGGGCCCGTGAGGCCGTGACGACTACCTCCCCGATGTCCTTTCCGTTGTGGACGAGGCTGTCGGCATGCATCGTCTCGTTGTCCATGGCCTTGCCTTCCGCAGCCTGTGCGGAGGAGAGCATGGGGATGGCGAGGACGCCGATGAGCACTTCCTTGCCGAGGGCGGCAAAGAGGGAGTAGCTTTTGTTGGAGAAATGTTTGAAGACCAATTTCTCCGGGGTCTTTACTGTGTTATACATTACTATTATTATTGGTGAAAAAATATATGCTTTGATCCTTTGCAGGGGCCGTCACAAGGGAAGGCCCCTGCAGTTGGATCTATTTTGCCTCGTAAGTCTGATAAACGACATAATCGCCATCGGCATGAATGCGGACCTCATCGCCGAGACAGTCGTTGAGCGTGCCCTGCCAGAGTTCCGTGAAAGGATAAGCCTGCCAACGGAGACCATCGGAGGTCATTTGCGTACAACTGAGGTTGAAGATACTCAACTGTTGATGGACGAAGGTCTTCAGACAGGCATCACCATGCCACGCCGTGAAATAGCCGTAATCGGTATACATTGTTCCCGTGATGGGGTAGTGGTGCTGGTGCCAGGGAAGGAGGAAGATATTTCCGAGGGTGTGGTCCTCCCGTTTGCCCGTCGTGCCGAGATAAGCCACCGTGATTCTCTGTTCGTTTCCGCCTTCAGCAGTGGCGTTCGGTCTCTCCGGGAGAACTTGCGTGCAGAGTAGCCGCGTGGCTTTCGTCAGGTCGTTGTGTTCCTGTTCGTTCTCTTCATGGAGAACGGGAGCTAGGAGCGCTAAGAAGTCCTGTGGGATACGGTCACGGAGGGCACGGAGACTGTCGCCGTCACCGATCGCCTGCAGACGGCCCTCACGGACTTTCTCTTCCACGAGGCGGCGGTCGTGCTGCCAAAGCGTGAAGAGGGCGGCATCACAACAGATGAGCTGCCGTGCGTTATGGAGCAGATGTAAGGGGATGGGGTGTGTAGGAAAAGAGCCGTCGGCAAGAATGACGGCATCGGGCTTTGTTGGGGCAATCATTTGATATCTTTCTTCCATTTAAAATATCCGGCAATGGCGATGGCGGTGTAAAGGGCATAGAGGCCGGCCGTGAACGGCAGGTCCTTATAGAGATAGAGCATGGCCAATTCGGCATCGACGATAACCCAAAGCCACCACTGCTCGAGATATTTCCGGGCGAGCCACCACAGGCCGATAATGCTTAGGGCATTGCCGAAAGAGTCGAGGACGGGAACCGTGGAGTTTGTCCATCGGATTAGGATCAGATAGATCACGCCCCAGGCAACGACGAAGAGGATGAGAGAGGGCAGGAGGAGGCTGCGGCGCACATGGGTGATGGGCATCTCCTCATTCTGCTGACCGTGCTTCCGGCCAAACTTCCATACGAGCAGACCGTAGATGGCGGCAAGGGCATAATACACTTGCATCCCGAAGTCGGCATAGAGGCCGGCATCGAGGTACACGAACATGTAGACCACGGGCATGATGATACCCGTGGCCCACAGCCAGATAGAAGCCTTGTATTCCTGATAGATATACACAAGGCCGATGATCGTTCCTAAGATGTCCAGCATTAGAAGTCAATACTCAGATGGGCCATGACATTGAACGGAGCGGACGGCGCGAAACCGGCGGCTTCCTGGTCACGTTTGCCCCAGTCGTTGAAGGCGATGACGCTGCCGTCCTTCGTCTTGGCGATCTGCGGTGCGCCCCAGCCGTTGTTGTCATACTTCGTATTGAAGATGTTGTAGAACGTAATGCCTACCGTTGCCTGTTTGATGCCTAACGGCTTGAGATCGAAGCGATAAGCAAGGTCGATGTTCGTCGTGAAATGGTCTTTCAACATCAGCGTCTCGTGCGTCTCGTTGCCGTTCTCATCGTGGCATGTCATCTCCTTGAAGTCGGTGTTCGTGAGATACTGCTCACCGATATACTGGCTCTGGATGGAGGCGTTGAAACCCTTGTAGGTGAACGTGAAGATATTGTTGAAAATCACGTCAGGAGAGAAAGCGGTATGCGTGTTGCCGAGGTTCACCTCACCACCGTCAACATTATTCCAACTGTCATCGTAGACGGGCTTGTTCTGGTCGTCGACCTTCACCGTGCTCTGCACCCAGTCTTTGTTGATGCTGCGGGAGAACGTAGCGTTGAGATCCCAACGGAACCAGTCGACGGGCTTCCAGGCACCCTCGAACTCGATACCCTCACGGTAAGAGCTCTTGCCTTTATTGCTGGCGATCATCTCACCGATATCATTCAGCGCGCCCGTCAGCACGAACTGGTGATCATAGTACATATAATAAAGGTTGACACCGGCCGTGAACTTCTCACTCTCATATTTGTAACCGAGCTCGACATCCTGCAACTTCTCAGCCTTGAGATGCTGAATCTCATTGTCCTGATAGTCATTACGTGTCGGCTCCTTGTGGCTTACGGCATAGGAGGCATAGACACGGTTGTGGTTGTCGATCTGATAGTTCAGTCCGGCCTTCGGATTGAAGAAGTCGAAGTCGTCATGAGCCCAGTAGCCGAGCGTGCGGTCCTCATCGATATAATAGTCGCGCGGATCCTGCATGCGGTAACCGACATGGCGGTACTGCAGGTCGACATAGGCGTTGAGGCCGGGGAGGAATGTCCAGGAAGCCTTGCCGAAGATGTTGAAGTCGCTCTTCCATGCACGGTTGCGGTAATACTCATAACCGGGATAGAACGTCTTGACGGCTTTGTCCTTCGTCCACAGCACCTGACCCCAGTGGTCACCGACATACTTGTTCCAGCCGCCACCGAGGGTAGCCTGGTAGTTGCGCTTGTTGTCGTAGTTCAGACTGGCGACGATACCGTAGAGGTCATTCTCCATGATCTTCTTACGTGTCAGGTCGTTCTTCAGCTTCACGTCGGAGAGGCCGTAGTCACGGTAGTCCTTTTTCACCTTATACTCGTTGTAATAGCCATAGCCATGGGTATAGTGGAGCGTGACATTGCTGTTCCAGTGTGTGCCATAGAACTGGTTCCAGATAGCCTGGTAGTTCTGCTGCCAGTAGTTATCTGTCTGGTCGGGATAGTAAGCCTTGTTGCCATTGTCGTCGGTATACTCGCCGCAGGAGTTATAACGGCGGCCATAGAGGCTCTGCTCATATTTGGACGTGTAGTTCCAGGCGTGATAGGTGTTCTCCACACTGTTCCACGTGAGGAACTTCACCATCGTGTTGTCGGAGAAATAGCCGCCCTGGAGGAAATAAGAGTTCAGCTTCGTCCATGCACGGTCGAGATAACCCTTTGAGCCGATATTCGACAGACGGCCCTGCAGGCCCCAGTGATCCTTGATGAGGCCCGTACCGAAACGTACGGTCTCCTTATGACTGTAGTAGGAACCTCCACTGAAGTCGAGGCCGAAGAACGGCTTCGTACCGATATTCTCCGTCAGCATGTTGATGGAAGCGCCGAAGGCACCGGCACCATTCGTTGACGTACCGGCGCCACGCTGGATCTGCATGCTCTGTACGGAGGAGGCGAAATCTCCCATATCGACGAAATAGAGCTGGGCGCTCTCGGCATCATTCACCGGCACGCCGTTGGCTGTGACGTTGATGCGGGAGGGATCAATGCCACGCACGCGGATAGACGTGTAGCCGATGCCATTGCCGGCGTCGGAAGTGGTGGTGACGGAAGGCGTCAGGGAGAGGATATACGGGATGTCCTGTCCGAAGTTGACGTTACGGATCTGTTGTTGGTTAAGGGTGGCGAAGGCCATCGGCGTCTTCTTCGAGGCGCGCGTGGACGTGACCTGTACGCCCTGCAGTTGGTAAGTACGAAGAGAGTCCAAAGGCTCATGACCTTTGGCGTCCGATGCGGCGGCAGCCATCGAGAGGGCTGCGAGCATCATGATCGATTTGTCCATGAATACAATAACTAATTATTTATATTATGGGGGCTGGCTTTTCCCTGTCTCGGCATTGTCCGTGTCAGGTACAGAGGGTATGTTCTCAGCAGAAGCAACGGCTTCAGCACCCCTGGCAGCGGGCGTTTCCCGTTACCGCGTGCAAAATTAAACAATTTTTCTGAAATAAACGAAAAAGAAGTAGGAAATGTATGGGACATGATTTATCATGTTCCGCACTCTTTCCAACAAGACACGCCCTTTCTTCTCTAAAATAGGGAAGGAAGGGCGTGTCTTAGTATTTACGTACCCGCAATGAGTAGGTGGCCGCCATGTTGCGGCCACGCACCCACAATGAGCGGGAAAAGTAATCATGTCATCATATATTCCCCATTTTCCTTGCGTGGCCGCAACATGGCGGCCACCTACAATTTCCATGGGGGTGAGGCTTTTTACTTCTTGCAGTTGCACGGCGTCCAGGGCTTCAGCTCCTTGAAGAAGTCGTGGCCCTTGTCATCAACGAGGATGAAGGCCGGGAAGTCCTTGACGGTGATCTTCCAGATAGCCTCCATGCCGAGCTCGGGATACTCTACGCACTCAATGCTCGTGATGCACTCCTTGGAGAGAACGGCGGCGATGCCACCGATCGTACCGAGGTAGAAGCCGCCATGCTTCTTGCAGGCGTCGGTAACAACCTGTGTACGGTTACCCTTGGCGATCATAACGAGAGAGCCGCCGTGATCCTGGAACTCATCAACGTAGGGATCCATACGGTTGGCTGTCGTCGGTCCCATAGAACCACAGGGATAGCCTTCCGGTGTCTTGGCAGGACCAGCGTAGAGGATAGGATGATCCTTGAAGTACTGCGGCAGATCCTCACCCTTGTCGAGGCGGGCTTTCAGTTTGGCGTGAGCGATATCACGGGCAACGATGATCGTACCGGTGAGGCTTACACGTGTAGAGACCGGATATTTCGTCAGTTCAGCGCGGACGGCGTCGATACCCTTGTCGAGGTCGATCTCTACGCCTTTAGCGCCTTCACCCGGCTTGCGGTATTCCTCGGGGATGAGCTCTCCGGGATTCGTATCCATCTTCTCCAACCAGATACCATCGCGGTTGATCTTTCCCTTGATGTTACGGTCAGCGGAGCAGCTTACGCCGATACCAATCGGACAGCTGGCGCCATGACGCGGCAGACGGATGACACGGATGTCGTGAGCGAAGGCCTTACCACCGAACTGTGCGCCGAGGCCGATCTTGTGGGCTTCGTCGAGGAGTTTGGCTTCGAGGTCGAGGTCACGGAAGGCGCGGCCCGTCTCGTCACCGGTCGTGGGAAGGTTGTCGTAATACTTGATGGAGGCGAGCTTGACGGTGAGCAGGTTCTTCTCTGCACTCGTACCACCGACGACGATGGCGATATGATACGGCGGGCAGGCAGCAGTGCCGAGGCTCTTCATCTTCTCTACGAGGAACGGCAGCAGTGTGCCCTCGTTCTGGATCGTAGCCTTTGTCATCGGGTAGAAATAGGTCTTGTTGGCAGAGCCACCGCCCTTGGCGACCATGATGAAACGATACTCCTCGCCCTCGGTAGCTTCGATATCGATCTGTGCGGGGAGGTTACACTTCGTGTTGACCTCGTCATACATCGTCAGCGGAGCGTTCTGGGAATAGCGGAGGTTGTCGGTGGTGAACGTGTTGTAGACGCCACGGCTCAGAGCTTCTTCATCGTCGAAGCCGGTCCAAACCTGCTGGCCTTTCTCACCGTGGATGATGGCCGTACCGGTATCCTGGCAGAAGGGGAGGATACCCTTGACAGCCGTCTCGGCGTTGCGGAGGAACTGCAGGGCGACATACTTGTCGTTCTCGGAAGCCTCGGGGTCCTTGAGGATGGCGGCGACCTGCTCGTTATGCTTGCGGCGCAGGCAGAACTCCACATCGTGGAAGCCTTCCTGAGCGAGCAACGTCAGTGCCTCGGGGGATACCTTCAGGATTTCCTTACCTTCAAACATGCCTGTGGAAACTCCTTCCTTGGAGACCAGGCGATACTCCGTGTCGTCTTTACCGACCTGAAACATCGGAGCGTACTTAAAATCAACTGCTTTAGCCATAATCAATAGTTAATGTCTAATATTTAGTTTTTGTATTATAACCCGAAGATCTCGTCGGTGGTGAGGCGCTTCACCGGACCTATCTTCTCCAAGGCCTTCATGTCGAGGTCTTTCTCATTGCCGAGGATGAGATAGCGGTAGGGCTTGCCGGAGATATTCTCCTTACCGAAGCGGAGCACGTCATCGAGCGTCAGCTTCGGCAACTCCTCGTAGACGCGACTGTTGAGATCGTAGTCGATGCCACGTTTCTGAGCACGGAGATAAGCGTTGAGGATGCTGAACTTCGTCGTGCGTGCCGTAGCGAGACTCTTCATGAGACTCTGACGGGCGAGGTCGAAACCGGCGGGACGTGTGGGGATCGTCGTGAGGAGATTATTGAACTCATTCACACAGTCCATCATCTTATCATTCTGCGTGATGATATACGTCCAGAAATCCTCGTAGTCTCCCTTGCGCGACGGCAGGTTATAGTAGGCGCCGGCGGAGTAGGCGAGGCCGCGGGCCTCACGGAGCTCCTGGAAGACGATGGCGTTCATGCCGCCACCGAAATACTCGTTGAAGAGGTCAGCGACAGCCGTCTCCTCTGGCTTCCACGTCTTATGATCATTATGATACTGGATCATATAGATATTCTTCGCGTCATAGGGAGCGAGATAGATCTCTGTCTTCGGTGTTGCCTCCTCGGTGTAACGCTGACACTTGTCGAAGCAAGCGAGGCGGCGGCCGTTGAAGTTGTTCTTGCTGACGGTCGTCGTGAGGGCTTTCAGCGTCGAGGGACCATAATATAATAAGGTGTAACTGCCGAGTCCTTTCAGCATGTCGAGGAGCTGCTGCGGATCCGCCTTGGCGAGCTCGTCATTATTCATGGCGTTGCGCATACTGTTGTAAGGACCGTAGATACCATACTGGCGCAGGGCGTAGAAGTTCATGCGCTGGTTGGCCTTCGCGTCCTTACGGCTCTTCTCGAGGACACCGACGAACTTGTGATAGCTGGCGGTGTCGGCCTTGGCATGGTAGATATAGTCCTTCAGCAGGGCGAGGGCCTTCGGGAAGTTCTGATTCAGACCGCTGAGGTTGATGCGTGTCTCGTCGCCGCTGACCGATACGTTGTAGTCGCAGGCGAGCTGATAGAAGGCTTTCTGGATGTCAGCGGCAGAGCGTGTTGCCGTACCGACAAAGTTGAGATAGTCGGCGGCAGTTTCGGTGCGCTTGTCGTTCTCTGATCCCACGGGGTAGACGAAGCTGAGGTTGAAGAGGTCGTCCGTCGTGTTCTGCTTGTAGAGTACGGTAGAGCCATCTTTCATCTTTCCCTTGGTCAGGTCTTTGTTGAAGTCGAGGAAGCGCGGCTGGATCGGCGCGGGATTACTGTTGACGATGGCCTGGAGGAAGTCACTGTGCTTGTCGTTGTTCGTAGGAATCGGCGTGATCTGCGGTTTCTCAATCTTATGGATCGTCGTGTCGTTGCCCTGGCGCTTGTAGACGCAGGCGTAGTTGTCACCGATGTATTTGTTGGCGAAAGCGACGATCTGTGCCTTCGTCATCTTTGCCATGCGGTCGAGACCTCCTACTTCCTGGCGCCAGTCCTTACCATTGATGAACGCGTCCTTCATCACTTCCACGCGGTTGACATTCTTGTCGAGGCCACGGAGGAACTGGAGGCGCTTATTGGCAACGACGGCACTGACGAGGTTATCGTCGAAATCGCCCTTCTTCAGTTTGTCGATCTCGGCGAGGAGGAGGTCACGCACCTCTTCGAGTTTCTGTCCCTGGCGTGGCACGCCCTCTAGATAGAACTCGGAGTAGTCACGGAGGTCATCGCTGGCAGCGCCGGCTTCCATGATCTTCATCGGCTGCGTGAGGTCGACGTCAAAGAGACCGGCCTTGCCGTTGGCGAGGACATCGGCGATGACCTGCAGCGTATCGTTCTGCAGGGATGCCGCCTTGTCGAACTTCCAGCCGATGATAATATTCTCGGCCTCCTGACCGACGACCGTCGTGTCCTTATGGGCTTTCAGGTCAGCGACGGGGGCGTACTGCGGATAGGAGAGGTTATCGCTCTTCTTCCATGAACCGAAATATTTGTCGATGAGGGCGATGGTCTTGTCGGGATCGAAGTCACCGGCGAGGACGATGGCGACATTGTTCGGCACATAATATTTATGGAAGTAATTCTTGATGTTCGCGATACTCGGATTCTTCAGGTGCTCCTGCGTGCCGATCGTGGTCTGCGTGCCGTACGGATGGGTGGGGAAGAGGATCTTGTTCAAGGCGTTCCACTCCTTCCGGCCGTCATTGGCGAGGCCGATGTTATACTCCTCGTAGACGGCTTCGAGCTCCGTGTGGAAGCCGCGGATGACCATATTCTGGAAACGGTCGCTTTGGATCTTCGCCCAGTTCTCGATCTCGTTGCTCGGGATATCCTCCTGATAACAGGTCTGGTCATTCGACGTGTAGGCATTGCTGCCCTCGCTGCCGATGGCCGTCATCATCTTGTCGTACTCATTCGGGATGTTATACTGAGCGGCCAACTGGGAGAGGGAGTCGATCTGGTGATACCAGCGCTTACGCTCCTGGGCATTGACGATATAACGGTATTTCTCGAAACGCGCCTCGATGGAGTCGAGGAGCGGGCGCTCCTTCTCGTAGTTGGACGTACCAAACTGTTTGGTACCTTTGAACATCAAATGCTCCAGATAATGGGCCAGGCCCGTCGTCTCTTTCGGGTCGTTGCGTGAGCCCGTGCGCACGGCGATATACGTCTGCAGGCGCGGCTTCTCCTTGTTGACACTCATGTACACTTTCAGTCCGTTGGGGAGCGTGTAGATGCGTGCCTGCATCGGGTCTCCCGGTACGGTCTCATAATTGTAGGCCTGGACAGAGAGCGCGACGCCCGCTGCCATCAAGCCTGCAAAGAAAAATCTCTTTAATCTCATACAGTTCTGATTAGTTTTCTGTTTTTTATCGTTGTTCGGTTTAATTCTCGTACTCTTTCTCCGCGTCGAGCTGCTTGACAAAGTTCGTGAGCACGTCTTCCTCGACGTCACCCATGGCAAACTCTTTCTCGGCATCCTTGCGGATCTCACTGATCCAACGGCGGCGGGCAGCGACATAGTCGGCATGAATCTGCTCGGCGTCCTGAAGGGAGAGCGTCTCGAGACCATAGTAGTCGAGGATGAGCTGATAGCTCCACGCCCACTGATAGTCACGGTAATGGCGGTGGATCTCCTCAAAGCGGCGCAGGATATCGGGGATGGTGTCGAGTGTGCCGTTCTTGATATCCTCTACCACACGCTGTTCCTCGGAGACCGGGAGGAGCAGTCCGGCGAGATCGGTCCACGGTCCCTTTCCCGTCTCTTCCGTCGGCGGTGTGAGGGCGGGGTCATCTTTCAGACGGCGCTTGAGGACGGCACCCATATAGATGCGCAGGGCCATATCGTAGTTGTCAAGGCCTTTTCGCAGGGCACTGGCCTTGATGACATATTCGTGATAGTTGTACAGGCTGACATTATCGCCGGAGGCCTCGCGGAGCTTCTCGAGGATCTTCTTGCCTTGCAGCATCTCACCGACGGTGAACGGCGTGAGCCATTCGAAGTTGACGATGCTCGCCTGTGACTCTGCCGGCCGCATGTCGCGTTTCGGCCATTTGCGGATATCGCGGTAGAGGCCCACCGTCGTGATATTCCGTCCGGGGACGAGGAACATCGTGTCACTGCTGCCGATGAGGTAAGAGAACGGCATCCACCGCGTGTCGGGGTGGTGCATGAGCTTGCCGAAGCAGACGGAGAAGGCGCCGATGGTGGCGGGCATGAGGAGGTAAGCGCCACTGGCCGTCTTCGTTCCGCGCTCGAGGATGCCCCAGTGGAGCGGTCCCATCTTATAGGCGTGATTGGAGAAGTTCGTGGCGCTGCCGGCGTTATAGAATGAGAATTCGGCGCCGATGAGTAGACTGCTCTTGTGGTGGCTTGCCGTGAACGGTCCGCAGAACGCGGCGCAGGCCTCGCCGTTGGAGAGGAAACAGTTGGCGAAGAACACGCTGGCCGATGCCGTGAAGCCGTTGCTGATCTGGCAGGCCTCACCGACGAAGCAGTCCTGCATCTTCACGCTGTTGATGATGGAGGATCCGTTGTTGATAATCGAGTTCTCGCAGATCACCCCCGTGCCGATATACACGCTGGCGGCGGGATTGGAGAGGATGGTACAGTCGCTGAGGCGGGAAGCGCCGTTGACCTCACAGTTGTCGTAGATCAGCGTGTTCGTGATCTCCTTGGTGTTGATGACCTTCACGTTGTTCCCCAGTGTGCCGCGGTCGGGCTGTGTCGTACGGATACTCTCGCGGATGAGGCGCCAGAGTGCCGTCTTCAGGTCCTTATCGTGGAAATAACGGACCATGAAGGCTGCCAGCTGGGCGTTGAGATCGTTGAACAGTACGACATTCCCCTCACCGACCTCGTTGAGGACGGAGATGAGGTTGCCCTGGCCGTACGTTGCTCCCTCCGTCGTCTCCATGGTGGAGATATTGGAGATGTAACAGTCGTCACCGATGGTATAGTTGTTGATGAAGTTGCCGACATTCTCGATGAGGCAGTTGTCGCCGATGGTGACATTACGCAGTGTGGCATTGGTGATGCCCGTATGCTTGTAGAAATCTTTGCTCACCTCCACATTCTTCTCGAAGGCACCGATGCGGATATCTCCGTAGAGCATCACACGGTGCATGAAGTCGGGCTGAAACTCTTCGGCGACTTCCACGGCCGTCCAGTCCTCGGCCCAGCAGTCGTTCGCCCTGAGGATGTCAATCTCCTGCTGACTCAGCGGTCTGTAATCATTCATAGTCCTGGTATAAAAAGTCGTTATACGGATATTTCTGGACATGGAGTTCCCGTACTTTCTTATAAAGTACTTTGCGGAACTCCTCAATGTTCTCTTTCTTCTTGGCGGAGATAAAGAGGCAGTCGCCGCCGAGCTTCGCCATCCACGTCTTTTTCAGCCGTTCGAGGGAGATATTCTCACGCGTCTCCGGCGTGAGGTCGTCGGGCTCTTTCTCCGTCCAATGATAGTTGTCGATCTTGTTGAAGACAATCATCGACGGCTTGTCGGCGCAGCCGAGCTCCTTGAGCGTGTCGTTGACGACATCGATCTGTTCCTCGAAATCGGGGTGGGAGATATCGATCACATGGAGCAGTAAGTCGGCCTCGCGGACCTCGTCGAGCGTAGACTTGAACGAGTCGACGAGATCGGTGGGGAGCTTACGGATGAACCCGACGGTATCGGCGAGGAGGAACGGCAGGTTCTCGATCGTCACCTTGCGCACGGTGGTGTCAAGGGTGGCGAAGAGCTTGTTCTCCGCGAAGACCTGACTCTTGGCGAGCATATTCATGATCGTCGACTTACCGACATTCGTATAACCCACGAGGGCCACACGGATGAGACGGCCGCGGTTCTTGCGCTGCGTGTTCTTCTGTTTCTCGATCTCCTCGAGGCGTTTCTTTAACAGGCTCATCCGTCCGAGGATGATACGGCGGTCCATCTCGAGCTGTGTCTCACCCGGACCACGAAGACCTACGGAGCCTTTGCCGCCGCCGCTGCCGGAGCCGCCGCCCTGACGCTCGAGGTGCGTCCACAGGCGCTGCAGGCGCGGGAGCATGTAGCGGTACTGTGCCAGTTCCACCTGCGTCTTGGCGTTGGCCGTCTGCGCACGCATGGCGAAGATGTCGAGGATGAGGGAAGTACGGTCGAGGATCTTCACGCCGAGGGCCTCCTCGATGTTCTTCAACTGTTTGGCGGAGAGCTCATCATCGAAGATGACCATACCGATGGGGTCTTCCTCGTCTTCCTTCTGCCGGATATATTCCTTGATTTCCTCGAGTTTACCCTTGCCGACATACGACGTCATGTTCGGTCCGCCGCATTTCTGCGTGAACCGCTTGACGGTGACGGCGCCGGCGGTATCAGCGAGGAACTCCAGTTCATCGAGATATTCTTTCGTCTTGGCCTCGTCCTGTTCCTTCGTGATGAGTCCCACGAGAATGGCGGTCTCGGCCTTGGCTTCTGATATGACAAATTCTTTCATCTAGTGTTGTATATTTGATGCAAAGTTAGTAAAAATCTCGGAGATATTCGTAAACGTTTACGTTATTTTTCGGACTTTTGTTAGAGAAATATTTGATTTATATCAAGGATTTGCGTAATTTTGCATCAGTTAAACGAAAAAACTGATTTTCAAAAGATCATAACTACATAAAACACAAACTGCTGAAACATTCAAAATCTAAAAAAGCGCCCGACGTGATGTCAGGCGCTTTTTTTCGTTGTTAGGACGGCCACAAGGGCCGCCCCCTACAGTTAATTTCTAAATTCCAAATGGTTATCCTTGCAGTCGATGGTGATGGGCTTGCTGCGGTCGACGCTGCCGGCGAGGATCTTCCGGCTGAGGTCATTGAGGACATAGTCCTGGATGGCACGCTTGACCGGACGGGCACCGAAGGCAGGATCGTAACCCTTATCGGCGAGGTAGCTGATGGCTGCCGGTGTCCACGTAAACTGGATACCCTGCTGTTCCGTCATCTTCTTCACGCGGTTCATCTGCAGTTCCACGACCTGTCCGATCTGTTCCTTCGTCAGCGGCTTGAACGTGATGATGTCGTCGATACGGTTGAGGAACTCCGGGCGCATGATCTTCGAGAGCTGTTCGCGCGTGGCGTTACTCGTCATGATGATGATGGTATTCTTGAAGTCTACCGTCCGTCCCTTGTTGTCGGTCAAGCGACCGTCGTCGAGGACCTGCAGGAGCAGGTTGAAGACATCGGGATGGGCCTTCTCGATCTCATCGAAGAGCACGACGCTGTAGGGTTTACGGCGTACGGCCTCGGTGAGCTGACCACCCTCATCATAGCCGACGTACCCCGGTGGTGCACCGATGAGGCGGGAGACGCTGTACTTCTCCATGTACTCACTCATATCGATACGCGTCATCATCGACTCATCGTTGAAGAGGTAGTCGGCGAGTGACTTTGCCAGCTCCGTCTTACCGACACCGGTAGTGCCGAGGAAGATGAAGGACGCGATCGGGCGCTTCGGATCCTGCAGACCGGCACGGCTGCGGCGTACGGCATCACTGACGGCACGGATGGCCTCATCCTGGCCGATGACGCGCTTGTGGAGCTCATCCTCCATGTGGAGGAGTTTCTCGCGCTCGCTCTGCATCATACGGGTGACGGGTATTCCCGTCCAGCGGCTGACGACCTCAGCGATATCGTCAGCGGTGACTTCCTCACGGACGAGTTTCTCACCGTCGGCCGTCTTCGCGAGCTTCTCCTGCGTGGCCTTGATATCGGCGTCGAGCTGCTGCAGCTTACCGTAGCGGATCTCAGCGACACGCTGGTAGTTGCCCTCCCGCTCGGCACGCTCGGCCTCAAATTTCAGATTCTCTTTCTCCTGCTTGTCCTGTTGGATCTTATTGACGAGGGCTTTCTGAGCCTCCCATTTAGCGCGGTAGCTCTTGTCCTGGTCGCGGAGATTGGCAATCTCCTTGTCGAGTTGCTGGATCTTCTGCTGGTCGCCCTCCCGTTTGATAGCCTCCTTCTCGATCTCGAGCTGTTTGAGCTTACGGTCGAGCTCATCGAGGTCCTCCGGCACGGAGTCACGCTCCATGCGCAGTTTAGCGGCAGCCTCATCCATCAGGTCGATGGCCTTATCGGGGAGGAAGCGGTCGGAGATATAGCGCTCGGAGAGTTTGACGGCAGCGATACAGGCATCATCGGTGATACGAACCTTATGATGGTTCTCATAGCGCTCCTTCAGACCACGAAGGATGGAGATGGCGTCCGTCTCGTCAGGCTCGTTGACCATGACGGTCTGGAAGCGGCGCTCGAGGGCCTTATCCTTCTCGAAGTATTTCTGATACTCGTTGAGGGTTGTGGCACCGATGGCGCGCAGCTCACCACGGGCGAGGGCCGGCTTGAGGATGTTGGCGGCATCCATGGCGCCCTCACCGGCACCGGCACCGACGAGCGTATGGATCTCATCGATGAAGAGGATGATGTTGCCATTGGCATTCGTCACCTCTTTGATAACGCTCTTCAGGCGCTCCTCAAACTCACCTTTATATTTAGCGCCGGCAATCAGCGCACCCATATCGAGGGAGTAGACTTGTTTGTCCTTCAGGTTCTCGGGCACATCGCCACGGACGATCCGCTCAGCGAGGCCTTCGACGATAGCTGTCTTACCCGTACCCGGTTCACCGATAAGGATCGGGTTGTTCTTCGTACGACGGGAGAGGATCTGCAATACGCGGCGGATCTCCTCATCACGGCCGATGACCGGGTCGAGTTTACCGGCGCGGGCCTCAGCGACGAGGTTCTTGGCGTATTTGTCGAGAGCCTGGTAGTTTTCGTCACCACTCTGGCTCTGCACCTTCTGTCCCTGACGGAGCTCCTGGATAGCCATCATCGTCTCCTTCTCCGTCATGCCGGCATCCTTGAGGATCCGTCCGGCGGAGGTGTTGGAGGCGAGGATGGCCATGAGCATGGGCTCTATGGACACAAACTCATCGCCCATCTTCTGGGAGATGTCGAGCGTCTTCTGCAGCACCGTGTTACTGTCGCCGGAGAAGTAAGGCTCGCCGCCCTTCACACGGGGCAGATGAGCGATCTCCTGGTCGAGGGCGGCGTTGACGGACGTCTCGTTGACACCCAGTTTCTGGAAGATATAATTGGTGACATCCTTGCCTTTCACAAGGATACCTTTGAGCAGGTGAACCGGCTCGATGGTCTGCTGCCCCGCCCGTTGAGCGGTATTGACAGCCTCTTGCACGGCCTCCTGCGCCTTGATCGTAAATTTGTCGAATGTCATATTCGTTCTCCTTTCTGATTAGTTAATATTCTTGTTTTCTGCCCAAGAGAAAGCAAGGGATGGACCAAGAAGGGGAGAAATGACAAAATGACGGGCAAATATGACAGAATGACCTTTTACGATTCCTCCAACGCCGACTTGCGGTAATCGGCGGGACTCATGCCGTACTCGTTCTTGAAGGCATACTGGAACGTGCGGAGGCTGCCGAAGCCGCACTCGTCGCTGACGGCCCGGATGGTATATTCGGGCTGGTTATAGAGTAGGGCACAGGCGTCACGGAGCCTCAGTTTGTTGACGACATCCCGCAGTTCACTCGGAGGAAGAATCTCCCGTATTGATTTTTGGGATACCTGCATGAGTTCAGCCAGTTCCTTCGTGGTTACTTTTGAGTTGTGATAGCACTGTGAGTCGATCAGGAATTTCAAGATACTGTCGTGAGAGAGAGTTCCGGCAGTCGTTAGGACGGGTTGATGAGTGCCTTCTGTTTTGTTGTTGTTGATCAGTTCGGTCTGTTTATTCTTGTACACTTCCGTCTCATGGATGAATTGTTGCAACAGCCGTCCCCGTTTCTGTTCCAACCTTCTATAGTGGGTGTTGACGATCAGAATACTGCCGGCGATGAGCAGAACGATGAGCAGAATGATGGCTACCGAACGTGTCGAAGCCTGTTGTCTGATCAGTTTCTGTTGGGTCAGGTCTCTGTCGAAAGCCCGGTATTGCGACGCCCAGTGTGCGTATTGGCATGTACGGTAGGTCTTCATCATATTCTTTTGCAAGGCAAGGAGCTGATCGGCGGAATTCAGGGCCAGCGTGTCGTTATGCAGTTTCTGAGCGGCGAGGAAACAGAATTCGCGCCATTGCGCGAGCGTGTTGTCGGGAATATGTGAGATCGACCTGTCCGTTTCTATCCGCTGTATGTTCTCCAACATCTTTTGATACTGTCCGGTCCTGAAATAATATTCGTTGAGTTCGAATCTCACGCGGCTCTGTTGCGATGCGGGGTTACGGAAGAAGCGCGCCAGGTATTTCTTCCCTTCCTTGCGGTTGCCCAGACAGACATAGATATTGGCCATGGACAGGTCGATACTTGCTCTCTCCGCGGCGGGGAATGCGGTCTGGTAGGGAATATCATCCTGAATTGTGAGTTCTTGAATGGTCGTGAACTGCCGGCGTCGCATTTCCAGCGCTTCCCGATACCGTCCCCACTCCTTCAGGCAGTTGGCCAGGACGCCATACTGATAGACAAGGTTATCGATATTTTCTTCATGATAATTCCGGGAGATATTCATCAGGGACCGTTTCATGAGATCGATGCCGCGGTCTCTCATCTTGGTCTTAAACATGGCGGAGCCTATATCGAAGGAGAAATACTGGTAGAGGGTATCGTTGTTGAATTTGCGGGCGTAGTTGATGCCTTCATTACAATAGTATATACAGGTAGAGTATTCTTCGTTGAGGAAGGCGATACTTTCCAGTGCTATGATATAATGGATTTTCAGTTTAGGATTTTTCTTGACGGTCTCACTATGGTAATTGTTCTCCAGGAGTTGCATGCCCTTGTCGAAGTCACCGTCGCTGAGATAGATGCGGTTAGCTTCCAGCAGTGCAGCCTCGGCGTGGCTGATCGTTCCCATCGTCTCCGCTTTTCTAATCTGGGGTTCTACAACGGCAGAGTCTCGGTCCAGGATATAGGTCAGGGAGTCGTAGTCGAGGTTACGGATTTTTTGGACGTAAGGATGGCTGTTGCGGCATCCGACGCAGCAAACGGCGAAGAGGAGGATCAGGGCGAGGCCCACCGTTTCCTTTTGACGTATTTTTCCGGAAAGTTTCTCTGTCCCTTTCTTGCGTCGGTATTCATCGGGTGTCAACTCATATTTTCTTTTAAAGGCATATTGGAACGTGCGCAGACTACCGAATCCGCTTTCTTCGCCGATGGCCTGTATGGTCTTGTCAGGGCATTCATGAAGGAGGCTGCACGCATGTTGCAGTCTCAGGTTACAGATGAGGGAACGTATCTCGTTGGTAGGCATGATCTCGAGCAGACGTTTCTGCGTGATGCCCAGTCCCTGAGCGATATCGCGGTAGGAGGCGTCGCTGTTCAGGTAGAGTTGTGACTCCTTGATGAAGTGTCGGATGTTTTGGTTGTCCTCTTTGACTCTGTTGGTGATATAGTGGGACATCTTCTTATTATAAGCTATCGTCGACTTTCTGGAGCGGATGACGATGGGGGTGAGATAGGCCGTGGTAACCAATCCGCTGAAGAGCAGGAAGATGGCCAGGAAGTTGAATTGGTTGGCCGTGGAGAGGCTAAGGATCCGTTGTTCTTTATCCTGAAGATGGTAGAGGGTGCTGTAGCGTTCATACTGTTCGCGTCCCAGATCGTCGAGCATCTTTTTGTGGAGGTTGATGAGGCGCTGTCCCGCAGCGATGGCGTTTTTCGTGTCGCCGAGATGTCGGGCACTGTCATACCGGCTTTCGAGTTGTCGGGCTAAGGTATATGTAGTGATGTTGGTATTTTTCCATGTCACGGAGTCATTATAGCCGGCCACGATGTCATCGGCCTCGTCTCTTTGGCAGGAAGTGCACAGAGACAAGGCTCCCCAAGCTACGGGTACAATGAATCCCCACAAAAAGTCATGAAAGATTAAGTTCTGCTTCATTCAAAATAGTTCCAGTAAATTCGTAGATTCTTTGCAAAGTTAGTCAAAAAATATGGAAACGGAACATTTTTGTTGTATATAATTGCAAATAAATTTCATTTCCATCTTTTTCCTTCAGTATCAATGACGGTCTTTTACGTCAACAAAAAAGGTGCACCCCACTGAGCCATCAGTGAGATGCACCTTATTATATATGATCAGCTGTGCTTACTTGGTATACACGTCGGACGGATCCGGGTTGTTGAACTTCGCAACAGCACTGTTGTTATTCTCCTCACTCTGAGGAATCACCCAGTTCATCCAAGCCGGACGACCATTGGTCTTAAACTGAGCCAGAGCCAGCCAGTTGGAATGAGCGTAAGTACGGTCCACGGACATGTTCAGACGCTTGATATCGAAGAAGGTCTGACCCTCACCCCAGAGCTCGATACGCTTCTGAAGAATGATCTCGTTGATGACGTCATCCTTACTGGTCGCGCTGCAGGTGTATTGCTTGTCACGATAGTTGCGCATGAAGCTGACGAGGGCCTCTTTACCGGCAGCCGGGTCTTTGTGAGCCAGTGCCTCAGCATAGATGAAATACATCTCCTCTACACGCATGATCGGGAAGGCAGAAGCAGCACCCGTCTGATAGGAGTCACCGTCGCCATTGGCAGGACGGAACTTCAGAGAACTGTAGGGACTAAGCAGAGAACTGAAATCAGTTATACCATAATCCAAATAAACAGAGGTCTTGTTATAGGAAAGGCCATCACCCTCATAAGGACCTTTCGGACCCACAAACTCCTTCTTACGGAAGTCCGTGTCGCTGATCTTAGAGTACAGCAGGGAGTCAATCAGGCAGCTGGCGCCGGCGCCGGCGTAACCGAATGTCGTCTCATTGGAAGCCCAGGAAGTCCAGTTGATGATACCCGTGCTAACGACATCATCCTCGGACGTCATCTGTGATCCCCACATCCACTTGTCAAGCTGATTGAAGCCCTTCTGCGGATCGAGGCAGGCAACGCTGTCCATCGGAGCGACATCAGAATTGTCGATAGCCAGTTTTGCGTATTTGGCTGCATTGTCGTAGTCCTCCAGCCACATATAGAGGCGGGCCTTCAGACCATAGACACAGTCGAGATGAGCAAACGTCTTAGAACCATCCGAGAAGTTGCCGATATATTTTTCAGCACCGTCAAGGTCATTGAGGATGAACTTAGCCATCTCCGCACGAGTAGCACGCGGATTGTTGCGGGCGGCATTCTCACTCAGCGTATCCGTGACGATAGGAACCGTCAGACCTTCAACTTTGTTGCCATCGCTGTTCGTGGAAGAGGTCTTGTCGTTGGGCAGGAACTCATACATACGTGCCAGGTCCAGATAGCAGAGGGCACGGAAGGCCAGGGCCTCACCGTAATAACCCTTCTGGGCATCCGTGCAGTTATTGATATCAATAGATCCCAGCACCTTGTTCGTAGCCAGCACAAATCCGTAGTAATATCCCCAAGGATATGCGGCATACGTATAGCGCTTACCCATATACTTGTCATAGGCATATCTGACGAAGTGGCCGTTATACTTGTTACCAATGCAACGGTCATTGGTCTGCAGGTCACGCATGATCATCATAGCGCCATAACCGAAGGGAGCATGCCAGCCGTTGTTGTCCACATAGGAGCTCGTATAATGGTTGAAATAGGCAGGCAGAGCATTGACCAGAGAACGAGTGGCACTGGCGGAAGAGGACACCTGCTCCTGTGTAGCCATATAGCTCGGTACTGTCTCATCCTCGCAACTTGCCAATCCCAAGGAGAGGGCGGCGAGGGCGACAGCACAGAAAGAATTCTTTAATATTTTCATAAGATATATTCCTTAATAATTAACTTAGAAGGACACTGAAATACCGCCGGAAACGGTACGGATCGGAGAATAGTAGGTAGCGTTGGTCTCACCTGTCACGGACTGACGGGGATCAAGTCCCTGACGCTTGGACCAGAGGAAGAGGTTGTTGCCCTGTACATAGAAGCGAACCTTGCTCAGTCCGATCTTAAAGGTCCAGTCTTTCGGCAGTGTATAGCCCACGGTGAAGTCCTGCAGGCAGAGATAGGAACCGCTTGTCAGGAAGCGGTCAGATGTTGCTGCCGTATAGGAGTCATTAAACTGGATACGCGGAATATTGCTGGACTTGTTCGTCTCGCTCCAAGCGTTGAGCATATCCTCATGGAAGATACGGCCACGCGTCAGCTCCATGGATTCAGCATAAGAAGAATCAAACACTTTACCACCGAGCTGGTAAGTAAAGTTGACGGAAGCGTCAAGACCCTTCCAGGAAACGCTCGTTCCGAAACCACCATAGACATCAGGCAGTGCCGTGCCACAGAGGTGCTCTGTTGCCTCGGAATAATCGGCAGTCTTTTCCTGACCCGTCACATTGCCGTTGGCATCGGTCACATCTTTATAATAGAGGGCCTCACCCGTCTCCGGATCTACGCCGGCATATTTCGGCATGTACCAGGTATAGATGGATTTACCTTCACCGTAGAAGTAGTTGCCGGAAGAGAAACCACTAATGCCATCTACTGTCATCGTTCTACGTTCTTCGGGCAGACGAGTGATCTTGTTGCCGTAAGTCGTCAGGTTCAAGTTGATACGCCACTCCAGATCCTTGGTCTTGATGGGAGCACCGTCGAGATCGAACTCGAAACCGCTGTTGCGCATATCACCGATATTGGCGTAATAGCCGGTATAGCCATAAGAGGTCGGAAGCGGGAAGTAGAACAGCATATCCGAAGTCTTACGGTAGAAATACTCAGCGCTACCGGTCAGACGGCCCTTGAAGAGCGAGAAGTCGGTACCGACATTGAAGTTGCCGCCTTTCTCCCACGTGACGTCACGGTTACCCATGGTCTTCGGAGTAAGGGCAGGTTCACCATTGGAAGTAACGACATTATAAGTATTGGTGTAGAGATACTGGTCACGACCATAAAGATCAGTGATGTTATCGTTACCCTGCTCACCATAGGAGAGTTTCAGCTTCAACTCATCAACCCAGGAGGCATGGAAGAACTTTTCCTTGTTGATCAGCCAGGCAGCACCGAAGGACCAGAAGTTACCCCAGCGGTTCTTGGGAGCGAAACGGGAAGAAGCGTCACGGCGATAGGACAGAGAGCCGAAGTATTTCTCGGCATAGTTATACTGTGCACGACCGAACCAACCCTCTGTGTTGTAATCGTTCGTGTAAGAATCGGCATTACCCATCTTCACGGCAGCATCCAACTCGGGAACATCGAAAGAATACATGTTGGTCTTGTAAGCGTCAAGATCATAATATCTTGTACGATAATACTCATGACCCAACATGACGTCTACATCATGTTTGCCGAAGAGATGATGCCAGTCGAGCAACTGCTGATAGTTGTAAGACCAACGACGGGAGTGATCAATCGTTACCTGACCATTGGAAGCAGCATACTGACCATAGTAGGGGTTGGTGGTCAGCGTGGTACGTGTCTCTGCGTCCAGTACGCTGTTCGTAGAAGTGAACTTGAAGTCCTTCAGGAAGCGGATCTCAGCGAAACCGGTGGCGTTGAACGTATTGCCGTTGGCATTATGCGTATCCAACTGGTTTGAACTCAACGGGTTGGCCTGAGAGATATAAGGACGGACCTGACCGTTGACAGAGCCATCACCATAGTCGTATACCTGAATGTGTGCGGTGGAATTATAGAGAATATTTCCATCCTTATCACGAACATACAACGGATAGATCGGAGCCACCGTTGTCAGGGCGAAGACGTTGCCGGACGACGTAGATGCGCCATCATCATCAACGCTCAGGTAGTTCGTGTTCGTATGAGAGTAACTGAAGTTACCACCGATCTTCAACCAAGAACGCAGCTGGTAGTCAGCCTTCATACGACCCGTGAAACGCTTGTAGTCGGAATTGGCCGTGATACCTTCATTGCTCAGATAGTTGGCGGATCCGTAGAAACTGCCGCGATCAGAACTTGCCGTTGCCGTCAAAGCGTATTCCTGACGAAGACCTGTACGATAGGTAGCGTCCGTCCAGTCATCCGGAGTGAGGAGATAGCTGCTGCCGTTGTAGTCAACAACATGACCCAGGGTAGCATTGCTGTTCAACTTGCCATCTTTACCAATGAGATACTCACCGTTGGGTACACTATAGACCTGATAGCCCAATCCATAGTCATCATTAGTGCAGAGATGCTTGTTGGCCCATGCGTATGCCTGGTCTCCAGAATAGCCTTTGTTGCTTACGGCGTAATTGTAAAGACCCTTATACCATGTCTCATAATACGTGGCCGGACTCTTCACATATTTATAATCGCGAACGGCACGGCTGTTTCCGCCCCACTTCGCGTCGAAGGTGATATTTGTAGCACCCTCACGGCCCGTCTTGGTCGTGATGATGACCACACCATTGGCACCACGGGCACCATAGAGGGCTGCGGAAGCGGCATCCTTCAATACGGTCATGGAAGCAATATCATTGGGGTTGATGTCGTTCATATCACCATCGAAGGGAGCGCCATCGAGGACGATCAACGGGTTGTTACCGGCATTGATAGAACTGATACCACGAATGCGGATGTTGAAACTCTCCGCACCGGGCTGACCCGTAGCCGTGTTGATCTGCACACCGGAGACTTTACCGGTAAGTGCCTGGACAGGGTTGGAATCGGCGACCTTAGCGATATCATCCGACTTCAGCACGGCGGCGGAACCCGTGAAGGAGCTCTTCTTCTGCGTACCGTAAGCGACGACCATGACCTCATCCAACGTCTTGTTGTCCGGCGTCATGACGATCTTCATGTTGCCGCCGGCCTTCACGGTCTTCGGCTGCATGCCGATGTAGTTGATGACCAACTTGGCTCCCGGCTTGGCGTCGAGGGTGAAGTGACCGTCAATGTCGGTCACGGTACCTGTCTTCGTGCCATCGATCATGACGGAGGCGCCCACCACGGGCTGACCGTCATCAGAGGACGTTACGGTACCGCTAATCTGTGTTTGTGCCAGCGTCACTCCCGTACTGAGAGCAATACCCGCTAAAAACATTGTTAGTCTTTTTTCCATAAATTCTCTCGTTTATTACAACAATAATAATA
>NZ_AUJK01000005.1 GCF_000424185.1 Prevotella sp. AGR2160 | reverse complement strand
GAAGCCTTCCGCGAGATGAGAACTCCTCATAAGGGTCGTCAAAGACGATGACGTAGATAGGATGCAGGTGTAAAGGCAGCGATGCCAAAGCCGAGCATTACTAATTGCCCGAACACTTTCCGCTGAAGGGTTATACTTTCAACTGTTGAGTTTTGCTTGTCAAGATACGTCAACCCCCTTTGGGTGGTTATTGCGGCGGTGTCCCACCTCTTCCCATTCCGAACAGAGAAGTTAAGCCCGCTTGCGCCGATGGTACTGCAATGCAATGCGGGAGAGTAGGTAGCTGCCCTCTTTTCTTTAAACTCAAGAAAAGCCTCGAAGATAGCAATATCTCCGAGGCTTTTTCGTTATTCCCTTAGATGAATTTTTTCCATACGATTGAACATATTAAGGTCTCTCTTGTTGTGGCGGCAATCCTCATTGCAGTCACCTCGCTCTTTGTGTCTCATCTTCTTACACGAGATCTGCAATCAGAGGAACGGAATAAGATGGAGGTATGGGCAGAAGCTATGCGGTCGTTGAATACGGCTGATGAGACGACCGATCTCTCTCTCGTCCTCCGTGTTCTTAACGGCAACCACACGATTCCTGTCATTGTCCTTGATCGTCAGGGCCATTATTCTACTTCTCGAAACCTTTCCGTTCCTGCTTCGGATCGTCAGGACAGTATCTCCTGGCTTGTAGCCAAGGGAAAACAGATGGAACAGGAAGGTCGCTCTATTCGTATTTATCTCAATGATGCTGATCAAAAGGATTATATCGATGTCTGTTATGATGAGTCAAGCCTTTTGAAACGCCTTGCCTGGTATCCCTACGTTCAACTGGGCGTTGTTCTCCTTTTCGTTGTTGTAGCTATTTTCGCTTTGTTGACTTCCAAAAAGGCAGAACAGAATAAGGTATGGGTAGGACTCAGTAAGGAGACGGCTCATCAGTTAGGAACACCAATATCTTCTCTTATGGCATGGACGGAGATGTTAAAAGAGACATATCCCCAGGATGATCTTATTCCGGAGATGGATAAGGACGTGAAACGTTTGCAACTTATAGCAGAACGTTTTTCTAAAATCGGTTCCCTTCCGGAACCCGTTCCTACGAGCTTGACAACAGTTATTCAGCATGTAACGGAGTATATGGATCGACGTACATCTAAAAAGATACAGATCCGTTGTGTCTTTCCAGATCATGACATTACCGTTCGTTTGTGCGGCTCCCTCTTTGAGTGGGTAATAGAAAATCTTTGTAAGAATGCCGTCGACGCTATGGGAACGGCTCCCGGTCAGATCACGATTACAGTAGGTGAACTGCCGAGGAAAGTGTATATTGAAGTAGCTGATACGGGAAAAGGAATGCGTAAACAAGATATGCGTCGCGTGTTTCGCCCGGGTTTTACCACCAAGAAGCGAGGTTGGGGGCTCGGCCTGAGTCTTGCCAAGCGTATCGTGGAAGAGTATCATCATGGGCACATCTGGGTCAAGCGAAGTGAGATCGGCAAGGGAACTACCTTCCGAATAGAGATTCCACGTTAATTTTTTAGTGGAAAAATTACGTTATCTCAAAATTTATTCGTAACTTTGCACCCTAGTTTATAAACAAGGTATTGGAAATGTGCAGTTTAGAGTCTTTGAAGATTGATTTGAAGGGTCTGAAACAGGGTGTGAATACGCTCTGTTACAGTCTGGATGATGCATTCTTTGAAGCGTTGGCATCTGCGGAGATTACTCATGGTGAGGTAGCGGTAACGCTGACGATCAACCGTATTGAGGATATCTTCGAGGTGCATTGTCATGCAGAAGGAGCGGTCATTGTGCCGTGTGACCTGTGTCTTGACGATATGCAACAGCCGATTACCGTCGATGATGAATTTGTCGTGAAATTTGGAGAGGAGACCTCAGAAGAGGATGACCTGGTGGTTGTGGCCGAGGACGAAGGAATACTCGATATCGCCTGGCATCTTTATGAGTCTATAGCTTTGGCAGTACCTATCCGGCACGTGCACGAACCTGGAAAGTGCAATCCTGCCATGATCGAGAAGCTCCGTGAGCACTCCGCCGCCCGAAGCGACGAGGAAACGCCAGAAGAGATAGATCCGCGCTGGGCGGCCCTCAAAAAACTCAAGATAGAATAAAAATTAAAAATAAAAACATTTAAGCAATTATGGCACATCCTAAAAGAAGACAGTCAAAGACTCGTACACTCAAGAGAAGAACTCATGACAAGGCAGTAGCTCCCACGCTGGCAGTTTGCCCGAACTGTGGTGCTTACTACGTATACCACACGGTATGTCCTACCTGCGGTTACTACCGCGGCAAGGTTGCTATTGTTAAGGAGGCTGCAGAGTAAGCAATGGGGAAGATTAACGCGATCATCACTGGTGTCGGTGGCTATGTTCCTGACTATGTCCTCAGTAATGAGGAACTGTCACGTATGGTCGACACCACCGATGAATGGATAACCACTCGCGTTGGAATCAAAGAGCGTCGAATTCTTACGGAGGAGGGGCTTGGCACGAGTTATATGGCTCGTAAGGCTGCCAAGCAACTCATCCAAAAGACCGGTGTTGATCCGGATACTATTGACGCCCTCATTGTCACGACAACGACTCCCGACTATAAGTTCCCTTCTACGGCTTCTATCGTTCTCGGTAAACTGGGACTGAAGAATGCTTTTGCATTTGATTTCTCTGCTGCCTGCTGTGGTTTCCTCTATACGCTGGATGTAGCAGCGAGCATGATCCAGAGCGGCCGTTATAAGAAGATTATCGTCATCGGTGCCGATAAGATGTCGTCAATGGTCGACTATACCGACCGTTCTACGTGCGTCCTCTTCGGTGACGGTGCCGGTGCTGTCCTCCTCGAGGCTACGGAAGAAGAGAATGTCGGTGTTGTCAATTCTTTCCTTCGCACGGATGGCAAGGGCCTTCCTTACCTTCACATGAAGGCTGGTGGCTCTGTCTGTCCGCCGTCCCGCTTCACGGTAGATCATAAGCTCCATTACCTCTATCAGGAGGGCCGTACGGTGTTCCGTTATGCAGTGACCGATATGGGCGATGATGTCCAGAAGATCATGGAGATGAATAACCTCACGGCAGATGATGTCAAATGGGTCGTTCCTCACGAGGCTAATCTCCGAATCATCGAGGCCGTCACGAAACGTGCCGGTATACCGATGGATAAGGTCGTCGTCAATATCGAGCATTATGGTAATACCAGTTCCGCTACCATTCCTCTTGCCCTTTGGGACAATGAGACGAACATGCGGAAGGGTGATAATGTTATCTTCACCGCTTTCGGCGCTGGTTTTGTTCATGGAGCCTCTTTCTATAAGTGGGCTTACGACGGTTCTAAGTTTGCAACCGCAAAATAAAGATATCTCATCATCAGGACAACGCATCTTTTCTCACTATTCAGGAAGGATGCGTTTCTTGTCTCTCCACCCCTGAAGAATCAACCCCTAAAAAATATACGTCATGTTCAAAGCAGGATTTGTAAATATTGTTGGCAACCCTAATGTGGGAAAGAGCACACTGATGAATCAACTTGTCGGTGAGCGGATTTCTATTGCCACTTTCAAGGCACAGACGACCCGTCACCGGATCATGGGTATCGTGAATACGGACAATTGTCAGATTGTCTTCTCGGATACGCCCGGTGTGTTGAAGCCGAACTATAAGATGCAGGAATATATGCTTCAATTCTCGGAGTCGGCATTGGCGGATGCGGATATCCTGCTTTATGTCACTGATGTCGTGGAAGATCCGGAGAAGAACAGAGACTTCCTTACGGAGGTGAGCAAACTGACCATCCCTGTCCTCTTGTTGATTAACAAGATTGACGAGACGGACCAGAAGACGCTCGGTGACCTTGTGGAGCGCTGGCACCATCTGTTGCCGAATGCAGAGATTCTTCCGATTTCCGCCCAGAATAAGTTTGGTACTGATCTGCTCATGAAGCGCATCAAGGAGCTTCTCCCTGAGTCACCGGCCTATTTCGACCAGGATCAGTTGACGGACAAGCCTGCTAAGTTCTTTGTCAGTGAGATTATCCGTGAGAAGATTCTCCGCTATTATTCCAAGGAAATCCCTTACAGTGTGGAGGTCGTCGTGGAACGTTTCAAAGAGGACGATCAGCTCATCCGTATCAATGCCGTCATCTATGTTGAGCGGGACTCCCAGAAAGGAATTATCATCGGTCACCAAGGAAGGGCGTTGAAGAAGGTGTCTACCGAGGCCCGTAAATCGCTGGAGACGTTTTTCGGTAAGAAGATATTCCTGGAACTCTTCGTGAAAGTCGATAAGGACTGGCGTAACAACGACCGCGAGCTGACACATTTCGGTTATAATCCCGAATGATGGCGTAGTTTCTTCCCAACGTATGAAGATCCGGACATAAATATTTTCTTTCAGGCCCTGACTGTATGTAGGGTTTACTCTCCACCGTACCGGAGCGGATGACATGGAGGGCCGAAGCATGTATCACTTCAGTAAAACAAAACGAAATGGCAAGTTTAGTAGCTATTGTAGGCCGGCCGAATGTCGGCAAGTCAACATTGTTTAACCGATTGACACAGTCCCGTCGGGCTATCGTATCTGATACCGCCGGAACGACCCGTGACCGTCAGTATGGCAAATGTACTTGGAATGGTCATGAGTTTTCCGTTGTAGATACCGGTGGATGGGTCGTCAAGTCGGATGATATCTTTGAGGATGCTATCCGTCGTCAGGTTCTCGTAGCCACAGAGGAGGCCGATCTGATTCTTTTTCTTGTAGATAACGAGACGGGTCTGACAGACTGGGACATGGATGTGGCACAGATTCTCCGCCGCGCCCATCTTCCTGTGATCCTCGTGGCAAATAAGGTTGACAACTCCTCTTTATATTATACCTCTTCAGAATTCTATAAGCTCGGACTTGGCGAGCCACAGTGTATCTCTGCGGCTACAGGTGGAGGAACGGGTGATCTTCTCGATCTCATCCTGGAGAAGCTCCCTGACCATCCCGAAGAGGCGTTGGAGGATGACATTCCGCGTTTTGCCGTTGTCGGTCGTCCGAATGCCGGCAAGAGTAGTATCATCAATGCCTTTATCGGTGAGGACCGGAATATCGTCACGGAGATTGCCGGAACGACGCGTGACAGTATCTATACCCGTTATGATAAGTTCGGTTTTGACTTTTATCTCGTCGATACGGCAGGTATCCGCCGGAAGAATAAGGTCACGGAGGATCTGGAGTTCTATTCTGTCATGCGTTCTATCCGTGCCATAGAGAACAGTGATGTTTGTATCCTCATGCTTGATGCCACTCGTGGCGTGGAGTCACAGGATATGAATATCTTCCAACTCATTCAGAAGAACAATAAGAGTCTGGTTGTCGTGGTCAACAAATGGGACCTCGTGCCCGACAAGAGTCAGAAGGTTATCGATACCTTCAAGAATGCTATCCAGCGGCGTATGGCTCCTTTCGTGGACTTCCCGATCATCTTTGCCTCCGCACTGACGAAGCAGCGTATCTTCAAAGTCCTCGAGAGTGCCAAGCAGGTTTACCTGAACCGGAAGATCCGTATTGGCACGAGTAAGCTCAATGAGGTGATGCTGCCGATTATTGAGGCCAATCCGCCACAGAGCATCAAGGGTAAATATATCAAGATTAAATACTGTACGCAGTTGCCGAACACGCAGATCCCTTCCTTCGTCTTCTATGCCAATCTGCCGCAGTATGTCAAAGAGAACTATCGTCGCTTCCTGGAGAACAAGATCCGTGAGAACTGGTCCCTCCATGGTTGTCCGATCAATGTCTTTATTCGACAGAAATAATCGCGAAGGGGACGGTCCGTCAGGATCGTCCCCTTTGTGATTATTTCATCATCCATCGTTTCTTCACGAGCACCATCGGAACGGCAATCTCCTCTTTTGTACCATCACCATAGTGCAGTCGGAGAAAGACATCTGCCGTCTTACGGATGGTATCCGCCTTGGCACTGATAATATCTACTTTCTTGACTCCTTGATGTTCCTCTTTCTGCTGTCCCATGAACATCTTGATGTTTGTCACGAGCTGTGCCCGGTAGCTGTCGGGAATCTGATAAGGGAAATAGGTGTTCTTGATAAATGCGTCGTCATGACCGGCAATCAACTCGTCATAATACGCTTTCGCTGCCTGTGCGGCAAGATCACCGGGAGTCGGCTCCTTATCTTTGTGGCAGGCAGAGAACGACAGGAGGACTGCGGAAACAATACCCGTTGTAAGGATGGAGAAGAACTTCTTACGTATCATCATTGTTCCTTCCTTTCTTCCTTGATTTCCATCTTCTTCACTTTCCTGAAGAGGTCGGAGGCAAACACGAGGTCGTTCAGACGCTCATTCGTACTGTCGATGACCTGATCCTTATTGCCTTGCCATTCCTTATGACCTTTATATATAAAGAGGATATTCTCACCGATGCCCATGACGGAGTTCATGTCGTGGGTGTTGATGATCGTTGTGGTGTTGAATTCTTTCGTGATACCTGAGAGAAGGTCATCGATGACCAGACTTGTCTTGGGATCCAGACCGGAGTTAGGCTCATCGCAGAACAGGTATTTCGGATTGAGAACGATGGCGCGGGCGATAGCCACACGTTTCTGCATACCACCGGATATCTCACTGGGATATTTGTTCTGCGCATCGATGAGATTGACACGGTCAAGGCATTCCTGGGCACGGCGGGTACGCTCACGGAGTGTCATAGCAGAGAACATGTCAAGGGGAAACATGACATTTTCCAATACGGTAAGGGAGTCGAAGAGGGCTGAGCCTTGGAATACCATGCCCATCTCCCGACGGATGAGGGCTTTTCCTCTCTTGTCCATCTCTACGAAGTTGCGGCCATCGTAGAGTACGTCACCGGAGGTAGGTGTGAGGAGACCGACAAGGTTCTTCATCAGAACCGTCTTTCCCGATCCGCTCTGTCCGATGATCAGGTTGGTCTTGCCAGATTCGAAGACCATGTTGATATCGTCGAGTACGGTCTTGTCACCGAAGCGCTTGGTTAAATGTTTGACTTCTATCATGGGTTGAACTTTAGGATAACATCTGGGTGAGGAAAATATCGGAGAAGAGGATGAGGACACTGGAGCAGACGACGGCATCCGTGCTGGCCTTGCCGACTTCGATGCTGCCGCCATCGACGGTGTATCCCATATAAGAGGAGACACTGGCGATGATGAAAGCGAAGAACATGCTCTTGATGATACTCATCCATACGAACCACTCATTGAAGGAGTGCTGCATGCCCAGGGTGAGGTCTTCGGGGGAGATGATATGTCCGAGATAAGCGGTGGAATAAGCTCCTACCATTCCCATTGCCGAGGAGAAGATGACAAGGAAAGGCATGAGGGTCATCAGACCCATGATCTTTGGCAGGATAAGATAGTTGGCGGAGTTGACGCCCATGATATCAAGGGCGTCAATCTGCTGGGTCACCCGCATTGTACCGATTTCGGAAGCGATATTCGATCCTACTTTTCCCGCGAGGATAAGACACATGATGGAAGAGGAAAATTCGAGCAGCATAATCTCTCGTGTCGTGTATCCGGCGACCCAGCGGGGCATCCATGGACTCTGGATGTTCACTTTCATCTGGATACAGATCACGGCACCGATAAAGAAGGAGATGAGCAGGACGATACCGATGGAGTCGACACCGAGTTGTGACATCTCTTTGACATACTGTTTGAGGAACATCCTGAAACGGTCCGGACGGGCGAACGTCCTCGACATGAGAATAAGATATTTCCCGAAAGTGTTAAGCCATTTTATGATCAGCATAGTAAACTTGTTTCGAAAACTGATTTTGATGCAAAAGTAATCATTATTTTCGGAAATGGCGAGGTAGAAATGAAAAAAAACGTTTAATGCTTTGTAATTCCATGCTTTTAGTGTAACTTTGCAGTCAAATGTTTTGAGCATGTCAGAAAACGAAAATCATTCTATCCTCCGTACGGAGGGGTTGGTGAAACGCTATGGTAAGCGTACGGTAGCCAATCATGTCACCATCAATGTCAGGCAGGGAGAGATTGTCGGCCTTCTCGGTCCTAATGGTGCCGGTAAGACCACCTCTTTCTATATGACGACGGGGTTGGTGGTACCCAATGAGGGACATGTTTATATCGATGATAAGGAGATCACGTCCTTTCCGGTGTATAAACGTGCCCGTGCCGGTATCGGTTATCTGCCACAGGAGGCCAGCGTGTTCCGCAAGATGAGTGTGGAAGATAATATCATGGCCGTCCTGGAGATGACGAAGCTCAGTCATCAGCAACAACTCGATAAGCTGGAGAGTCTCATTAAGGAGTTCCGTTTGACGAAAGTTCGGAAGAATAAGGGAGACCAGCTTTCCGGTGGTGAGCGTCGTCGTACCGAGATCGCCCGTTGCCTGGCCATCAACCCGAAGTTTATCATGCTCGATGAACCTTTTGCCGGTGTAGACCCTATTGCCGTGGAGGATATCCAGCATATCGTGTGGCGGCTGAAATATCGGAACATCGGTATTCTTATCACGGATCATAACGTCCAGGAGACTCTTTCTATCACTGACCGTGCCTATCTTCTTTTCGAGGGACGCATCCTTTTCCAGGGCAAGCCGGAGGAGTTAGCGGTTAATCCTGTCGTCCGCAAGAACTATCTCTCTGAGAATTTCGTCTATCGGAAGTTTAAACCGAATGAGGAGGACGAGGAGGTTGAAGCTGAGGAAAGAAAATAAAGGGAAGTGACGGGAAAAAAGTAAAAAAAACGAAAAAACGGACATGCGTATTAGGTATATTCAATAAATATGCTTAACTTTGCAAGTTCAACGGGCGTTATGCCGCGAAAGAAACGAACAGAATCAAGAAGAATAAAAATAAAACATAAAAATTTAGACAATCAAGATGAAAATTTCATTTGAGAATCCCGACAAGATCAATGGTCTGTTGACGATCGAAGTTGAAGAGGCTGATTACAAGCCTGAGGTAGAGAAAACCCTGAAGGACTATCGCAAGCGTGCTAATGTCCCCGGTTTCCGTCCCGGTCAGGCTCCTATGGGTATGATCAAGCGCCAGTTCGGTGGTCAGGTGAAGTATGAGACCATCAACAAGTTCCTGGGCCAGCAAATCTACAAGTATGTCCAGGACAATAAGATTCAGATGCTCGGTGAGCCTTTGGCTTCCGAGAAGCAGGAGCCTGTTGATCTTGAGAAGGAAGCTCCCTATGTATTCAAGTTCGATATCGCTGTAGCTCCGGAGTTCAAGGTATCTCTGACGGGTCGTGATAAAGTGCCTTACTACACGATCAAGGTCGATGATGATCTGGTCAACAAGCAGGTAGATATGTTCGCCAGCCGTATGGGTTCTTACGTGAAGGCTGACAGCTACGAGAAGGGTGATATTCTTAAGGGTGATCTCCGTGAGCTTGATGCTGACGGTAACACGAAAGAAGATGGCATCACGGTAGACACCGTCTCCATCATGCCCGAATATATTAAGGTAGAGGATCAGAAGAAGCTCTTCGAGGGTGCGAAGCCCGGTGATATCATCACGTTCAATCCCAAGAAGGCTTATCCCGATAATGATGCAGAGATCGCCGGTCTGTTGAAGATCGAGAAGGACGCCGTCAAGGATCACGAGGGTGATTTCACCTTCCAGGTTACTGAGGTACAGCGCTTCCAGAAGCATGCCGTTGACCAGGAGCTCTTCGACCAGACCTATGGTAAGGATGAGGTGAAGAACGAGCAGGAGTTCCGCGATAAGATCGCTGCCGGTCTGAAGGAACAGCTTGCTGTCGATTCCGACTACAAGTTCATCCTCGATGTCCGTGCTCATTGTGAGAAGAAGGTCGGTAAACTCGAGTATCCTGATGCGCTGCTGAAGAAGATCATGCTTCAGAACAACAAGGACAAGGGTGAGGGCTTTGTCGATAAGAACTATGACAACTCCATCAAGGAGCTGACATGGCACCTCATCAAGGAGCAGCTTGTAGAGGCTCAGGGTATTAAGGTCGATGACAAAGATGTCAAAGATGCAGCTAAGGAGGCAGCCCGCGCACAGTTCGCTCAGTATGGCATGACCAATATTCCCGAGGAGTATATTGAGAACTATGCCAATGAGATTCTGAAGAAGGGTAATGCTAATGACCAGCTCGTTGATCGCGCTATCGATGTCAAGCTCACCGAAGCACTGAAGAAGGTCGTCAAACTGGATGAGAAAGAGGTCAGTCTTGACGATTTCAACAAGATGATGAGCGAATAAGAAAAAAAATAGCAAAAAAACTTCTTTTTCTGAGAGGTTATCGACTTTTTTTATTATCTTTGTTCCTACGAATGAAGAAGAAGAGGTCGATAACCTCTCTTTTCGTCTTCGAAAGGTATATCAAACATCCCTAAAATAAAAAGAAAAGGAACTTACATGAATAACGATTTTAGAAAATATGCCACCCAGAAACTGGGAATGAATGGCATGGTGCTTGACGATGTCGTCAAGGCACAGCAGCAGTATCTCAACCCGTATATCCTTGAGGAGCGTCAGCTTAATGTGACGCAGATGGATGTTTTCTCCCGTCTGATGATGGACCGCATCATCTTCCTGGGTACGGAGATTGACGACTATACGGCAAATACGCTCCAGGCACAGCTCCTGTATCTGGACTCTACGGACCCCGGTAAGGATGTGTCGATCTATATTAACTCCCCCGGCGGTAGCGTTACGGCCGGCCTCGGTATCTACGATACCATGCAGTTCATCACTTCTGATGTCGCTACGATCTGTACGGGTATGGCCGCTTCCATGGCTGCCGTCCTCCTCGTTGCCGGTCAGGAAGGTAAGCGCTCCGCCCTGCCTCACAGCCGCGTGATGATCCATCAGCCGCTCGGTGGCGTGCAGGGACAGGCTTCCGATATCGAGATAGAGGCCAAGGAGATTCTGAAGTTCAAGAAAGAACTCTACACCATCATCTCCGATCATTCTCATCAGCCTTATGATAAGGTCTATCAGGATAGTGACCGTAACTACTGGATGACTGCCGAGGAGGCCAAGGCTTATGGCATGATTGATCAGGTGCTGACGCGTAAGAAATAAGGAGAATAGATACAATGGCTAAAAAAACATGTAGCTTCTGTGGTCGCGACGAGAGTCAGGTGAAGATCCTGATCTCCGGTCTGAATGGCTTCATCTGTGAGCAGTGCGCTCAGCAGGCTTATCAGATCTGTCAGCAGGCAGGGGTTCTTGATGCTCCTGGTAAGAAGTCGAAGGGAGAAGTAGAAGAGGTGGATCTGAAGAAGGTTCCCAAACCGAAGGAGATCAAGGCTTATCTGGACCAGTATGTTATCGGTCAGGATGATGCCAAGCGTCATCTTTCCGTTGCCGTCTATAATCATTATAAACGTCTCGCTCAGCCGAAGGATGACGACGGTGTGGAGATCGAGAAGAGTAATATCATTATGGTTGGTCAGACGGGAACAGGAAAGACCCTTCTGGCCCGTACCATTGCCAAACTCCTCCATGTTCCCTTCACCATCGTTGATGCCACGGTATTCACGGAGGCCGGTTATGTCGGTGAGGACGTAGAGAGTATCCTCTCCCGTTTGCTTCAGGCTGCTGATTATAATGTGGCGGCAGCCGAGCGGGGTATCGTCTTTGTCGATGAGATCGATAAGATCGCACGAAAAAGTGACAACCCGTCGATCACGCGCGATGTCAGCGGAGAGGGTGTGCAGCAGGCCATGCTGAAACTCCTGGAGGGTACGAAGGTCAATGTTCCTCCAAAGGGAGGTCGCAAACATCCTGATCAGGAATATACCGTTGTCGATACCAAGAATATCCTCTTTATCTGCGGCGGCGCCTTTGATGGAATAGAAAGGAAGATCGCTCAGCGTCTGAACACCCATACCGTTGGTTATCAGAGTGTGCAGAACGTACGGAAGATCGATACCGGTGATCTGATGAAATATATCCTCCCACAGGATCTGAAGTCCTTCGGACTTATCCCCGAGCTGATCGGTCGCCTTCCCGTGCTGACCTATCTGCAGCCTTTGGACCGTACGGCCTTGCGTCGTATCCTCGTGGAACCGAAGAACTCTATTCTCCGTCAGTATGAGAAACTGTTTGCTATGGATGGTATTCAGCTTACTTTTAAGGAGGAGGCTCTTGATTTTATCGTGGATAAAGCTTTGGAGTATAAACTTGGTGCCCGTGGACTCCGTTCCATCGTTGAGGCTATCATGATCGATGCGATGTACGAGAAACCATCTTCCAGGGCAAAGAAATTTGAGGTAACCCTCGACTATGCCAAGCAGCAAGTCGACAAAGCCAACCTGCAGAAACTGCAGCAGTCGGCATAACCTTTTCGGGAAGGTGCCCCCCCCCTCGCGGCACCTTCCTTTGACAACAAACTAAGGAACCAATGTGGCAATTATGGCACAAGATATCAATCTTACACAGCAACTGAAACACTATTTCGGCTTTGACAAGTTTAAAGGTGACCAGGAGACGATTATCAAGAACCTGATGGCTGGTAACGACACGTTCGTACTCATGCCTACCGGAGGAGGAAAGAGTCTCTGTTACCAGTTGCCGTCCCTGATCATGGACGGTATGGCCATCGTCATCTCTCCGTTGATTGCCCTGATGAAGAATCAGGTCGATGTCATCAACGGCATGAGTGAGGTCCCCGGTGTGGCCCATTATCTCAACTCCTCCCTCAACAAGGCAGAGATCGAGCGTGTAAAGGCTGACGTGCTCAGTGGACATACCAAACTGTTGTATGTGGCTCCTGAGTCATTGTTGAAGGAAGAGGAGGAAAAAGATGAGAATGGTAACACGGTGACGGTGAAGCGGGTGAAGTTCTCTTTCCTTCTGGATGTGAAGATCTCCTTTTATGCCGTTGATGAGGCTCATTGTATCTCTGAGTGGGGCCACGATTTCCGTCCTGAATACCGGAATATCCGTAAGGCCGTGGATATCCTCGGCCGTGCGCCGATCATTGCGTTGACGGCAACGGCAACCGACAAGGTGCGTTCGGATATCAAGAAAACGCTTGGTATTCCTGAAGCCAAAGAGTTCAAGAGCTCTTTCAACCGTCCTAATCTCTACTATGAAGTACGCAATAAGACGAAAGATATTGATACGCAGATCGTCAAGTTCATCAAGCAGCATCCAGGAAAGAGTGGCATTATCTACTGTCTGTCACGCAAGAAGGTGGAGGAATTGGCGGAGGTGTTGAAAGTCAATGATATCAAGGCGGCACCATATCATGCCGGTCTTGACTCCGCGACACGTTCACAGACACAGGATGACTTCCTCATGGAGCGTATCGATGTCATCGTGGCAACCATTGCCTTCGGTATGGGTATTGACAAGCCTGACGTGCGTTTTGTCATCCATTATGATATTCCCAAGAGCCTGGAAGGCTATTACCAGGAGACAGGCCGTGCCGGTCGTGATGGCGGTGAAGGAATTTGCATTGCTTTCTACAGTTATAACGATCTGAAAAAGTTGGAGAAGTTCATGGAGGGCAAGCCTGTTGCTGAGCAGGATATTGGTCGTCAACTTCTCGCTGAGACGGCAGCCTATGCGGAGTCGTCAGTATGTCGTAGGAAGATGCTCCTGCATTATTTCGGTGAGGAATATCCGAAAGATAACTGTGGTAATTGTGACAACTGTCTCCATCCGAAGAAGAAGATCGAAGCCGGGAAGTTATTGCTGATCGTGTTGAAGGCTGTCGCTGCCGTGAAGGAGAATTTCCGTCAGGACTATATCATTGATTTTGTGAAAGGACGAGCCACAGACAATATTGTCTCTCACCATCATGATGAGCTGGAGGAGTTCGGTGCGGGAGAAGATGAGAATGACAAACTGTGGAATCCTGTTATCCGACAAGCTCTGATTGCCGGTTATCTGAAGAAAGATGTGGAAAACTACGGTCTGTTGAAACTCACATCCGCCGGTCGTCAGTTTATTAAGAAGCCCACCTCGTTCCAGATTGTGGAGGATCATGAATATAAGGATGATGGGCCTCGGGAAACAACCGGAGATGGTGCTACAGACGCGCTGGACGGCGTTCTCTTTAAGATGTTGAAGGACCTGCGCCGTGATGAGGCCCGCAAAGCGGGTCTTCCTCCGTATGTTATTTTCCAGGATGTGTCTTTGGAGCAGATGGCGACGATGTATCCTGTCAACCTGCAGGAGTTGCAGCAAATCCAGGGCGTGGGTGCCGGAAAGTCCAAACGTTACGGAAAGAAGTTCATCGAACTTATCAAGAAATACTGTCAGGAGAATGACATTGAGCGTCCGGAGGAACTGCGAGTGCGTACAGTTGCCAAGAAGAGTATGCTGAAGGTGCAGATCATCCAGGCTATTGACCGCCAGATTCCTCTCGATGATATTGCAGAGGCCAAAGGGTTGGAGTTTGAAGAGCTCCTCGATGAGATAGAAGCCATTGTATACAGTGGAACGAAAATCAATATCGACTATTTCATTGATGATGTGATGGATGATGATCATGTCGATGATATCTATGATTATTTCATGGAGTCGGAGACCGATGATCTCGATACAGCTGTTGAAGAACTAGGAGGAGACTATACGGAGGATGAGATCCGTCTTGTCCGTATCAAGTTCCTCTCCGAACAGGCTAACTAAGAGACCTGTTTGGCAACGTCCTCTTATACCGTTAAATACATTTAAAGGAGAATGGAAAAGGACGCCTGTTTGAAAAAAAATGAGTAAATTTGCACGCAATAAATTTTAAAAGTACAATATGGCATCATTTGTTGCAGATAAAATTGTGATGGACGGCCTCACTTTCGATGACGTCCTCTTGATTCCAGCTTATTCTGAGGTACTTCCCCGGGAAGTACAGTTGAAAACCCGTTTCTCCCGTCATATCGAGTTGAACGTGCCTTTTGTCACAGCGGCAATGGACACGGTCACGGAGAGTGCGATGGCTATTGCTATCGCGCGTGAAGGTGGTATCGGTGTGATCCATAAGAATATGACCATTGAGGAGCAGGCCCGTCAGGTTGCCATCGTAAAGCGTGCGGAGAATGGTATGATCTATGATCCGGTGACTATCCGTCGCGGTTCTACGGTCAAGGATGCTCTTGACATGATGCATGACTATCATATCGGTGGTATTCCCGTTGTTGATGAGGAGAATCATCTCGTGGGTATTGTCACCAACCGTGATCTCCGTTTCGAGAGTCACCTTGACAAAAAGGTGGATGATGTCATGACTTCCGAGCATCTCGTCACCACCCATCAGCAGACAGATCTGAAAGCTGCTGCACAGATCCTTCAGGAGAACAAGATTGAAAAGCTTCCTGTTGTCGATGCCGAGAATCACCTCATCGGTCTGATTACTTACAAAGATATCACCAAGGCCAAGGACAAACCTATGGCCTGCAAGGATGACAAGGGACGTCTGCGTGTCGCTGCCGGTATCGGTGTGACGAAGGACAGTCTTGAGCGTGCTCAGGCTCTCGTGGATGCTGGTGTTGACGCTATCGTTATCGATACGGCTCACGGACACAGTAAGGGTGTCGTCGGTACGTTGGAGGCTGTGAAGGCTGCCTTCCCGAACATCGATGTCGTCGTGGGTAATATTGCTACTGGCGCAGCAGCCAAGTTCCTCGTTGAGCATGGTGCTGATGCTGTAAAGGTAGGTATCGGCCCGGGCTCCATCTGTACGACGCGTGTCGTCGCCGGTGTCGGTGTACCTCAGTTGAGTGCGGTCTATGATGTCTATTCTGCATTGAAGGATACGGATGTGCCTCTCATCGCTGATGGCGGACTGCGTTATAGCGGTGATATCGTGAAGGCTCTTGCTGCCGGTGGAAACTGTGTTATGATAGGTTCTCTCGTAGCCGGAACGGAGGAGAGCCCCGGTGATACCATTATTTATAACGGTCGTAAGTTCAAGAGCTACCGTGGTATGGGCTCTTTGGAGGCTATGGGACAGAAGAATGGTTCTAAGGACCGTTATTTCCAGAGTGCTACGACGGATGTCAAGAAGCTCGTACCGGAGGGTATTGCCGGTCGTGTTCCTTACAAGGGTACCGTCCAGGAAGTGATTTATCAGCTCATGGGCGGTCTGCGTAGTGGTATGGGCTACTGTGGTGCTGGTACGATCCAGGCGCTCCACAATGCCAAGTTTGTCCGCATCACCAATGCCGGTGTGCTGGAGAGCCATCCCCATGATATTACGATTACGAGTGAGGCGCCCAACTACAGTCGCCCTGAATAAGTGTGACGTTGTTGTCACCTTCATATCGGAATAAGACGAAAAATGAAGAGAATCTATCTTTTGTTAGCAGCCATGCTCCTTTCTGGGGGCATGGTTTCTGCTCAAAACGACCCTGTGGTGATGACCATTGCCGGCAAGCCCGTCAGTCGTTCTGAGTTTGAATATTCATATAACAAGAATAATACCGAGGGTGTCATCGACAAGAAGACGGTCGGTGAGTATGTTGACCTTTTTGTCAATTATAAATTGAAGGTCCAGGCTGCTCTTGACGCCCATCTTGATACCTTGACATCTTTTCAAAAAGAATATCACAGCTATCGCGACCAACAGTTGCTCTCTTCTTTTGTCACAGCAGCTGATGTAGAGCGTGAGGCACAGAAGATTTATCATCAGACGGCCGACCGTATCAATGATAATGGTGGCCTGATGAAGGTTCGGCATATCTTTCTCATGGTACCCCAGCGTGCCACAAAAGATCAACAGAACGAGATCAAGGCCCGTATAGATTCTATCTATGCCGTCCTTCAAAAGAAGGGTAGTGATTTCGCTGCTCTTGCGAAGAAATATTCGCAGGATCCGAGTACTGCCTCAAAGGGTGGTCTGATGCCGTTGATCGCCAAGGGACAGACATTTCCGGAGTTTGAGAATACGGTATGGTCGATGAAAAAAGGTCAGACGAGCAAGCCTGTCCTTTCGGCTGCCGGCTGGCATATCATCCGTCTGGAGGATCATCAGGATTTTTTCCCCTATGACTCAGTGAGAGCAGACATTCATCAATTTATCGAAGCACGCCATCTTCGTGATGTCATTGCCAAAGAAAATATTGACTCTTTGGCCAAGGCAAAGGGAGTGGACCGCGAGGATTTTCTGGATGGTCGTGCTCAGGAACTTGCTGCCAAGGACAGTAATCTGAAATATCTTTTTCAGGAATATCACGATGGTCTGTTGCTCTATGAGATGAGCAACCGTCTTGTGTGGGACAAGGCCGCCAAGGACGAGCAGGGTCTGGCAAAATATTATAAGAAACATAAGAAACAATACCGCTGGACTGATGGTCCACACTTTAAGGGTATCGCTTATCATGTGAAGGATGCCGCTGATGTGGAGCGGGTCCGTGACAGTGTGAAAGGGCATCCTTTCGATCAGTGGGCCGATATCCTTCGCAAGACTTTCAACAACGACTCCATCATTCGTATCCGTGTGGAGAAAGGTATCTTCAAGGAGGGTGATAATGGTGTTGTCGACAAGCAGGTGTTCCATAAAGATACCACATTCCGGTCGATGAAGGATTATCCTATTGATGCGACCTATGGTAAACTGTTGAAGAAAGGCCCGGAGTGTTACGAGGATGTCCGCGCCCAGGTCGTCAGCGACTACCAGAATGTATTGGAAAAAGAATGGGTGAAAGCCCTTCGAAAGAAATATCCTGTGGAAGTTAACGAACAAGTTCTTGCCACAGTCAATAAGCATTAAAGCGATTTGTCAATGAAATCAGCAACAAAGCTTCTCTTTGGGTTCTCCGTGTGCTTGGTCTCCGGCGCCCTCTTTGCCTCTGGCGTTCATCCGTCGGCAGCTCTGTCATTTGCAGTGCCCGACTCGTCAGTAACGGACACTGCTGCCAAGACAGCCGTGTCTGTCGACTCTTCGGCACTTGTCAATCCGAATTCCGTCATTGACGCTGTAGAATGGGTTGTTGGTGATGAGGCTATTCTGAAGTCGGATATAGAGATGACGCGCCTGCAGAGTGAGGCCGAGGGGATTAAATATAAAGGTGATCCGGACTGTGAGATCCCCGAGCAACTTGCCGTACAGAAACTCTTCCTTCATCAGGCTGCCCTGGACAGTATTCAGGTCAGTGAGAGTGAGATCTCCCAAGGTATTGACGAACAGATCAACTACTGGGTACAGATGGTTGGTTCCCGTGAGAAGCTGGAGGAATATCGGAAGATGAGCATCACGAAGATCCGTCAGTCCATGCATGACGATTTCAAGAATCGCCAGTTGATTCAGAAGATGCGTCAGAAACTTGTAGAGAATGTGAAGGTGACGCCGTCCCAGGTCCGTGATTATTTCCGGAACCTCCCTCAGGATTCCCTGCCTTTTGTACCCACAGAGGTGGAGGTAGAGTTGATCGCCCAGCATCCGAAGATTCCTCAGACGGAGATCAACCGTGTCAAGGATGAGCTACGTGATTTTACGGACCGTATCAATAAGGGAGAGACGACTTTTTCCACGCTTGCCCGACTTTATAGTGAGGATCCCGGTAGTGCCCGTCAGGGTGGTGAGATGGATTATGTCGGTCGAGGCATGCTTGATCCCGCCTTTGCTGCCGTGGCTTTTAACCTCACTGATCCGAAGAAAATCTCAAAGATCGTAGAGAGTGAATACGGCTATCATATCATTCAGCTCATTGACAAGCGCGGCGATAAGATCAAAGTCCGTCATATCCTGTTGAAGCCGAAGGTCTCTCCCGAGGCTATCGATGCCGGCATCTATCGTCTCGATTCCATTGCTGATGACATCCGCAATAAAAAGTTTTCTTTTGAGGATGCTGCTGTCTATGTCTCCGATGACAAAGATACGAAGAACAATCACGGTCTGATGGTCAATAGTTCCTCCAATTCCCGTACATCCCGTTTCCAGATGAAGGATCTGCCAACGGAGATCGCCCGTGTTGTCGACACGTTAAAGGTCGGTGAGGTCTCCCAGGCTTTTGAGATGATCGACAGTCGTGGTAAGACGACCTGCGCTATTGTCAAGCTGAAAGACCGAGTCGACGGTCACCGTGCCACTCTTTCCGAGGATTTTCAAACGTTGAAAGATATCGTTGAGGCCAAGGAGAAGGAGAAGGTGCTCCACGACTGGGTAGTGGACAAGATCAAACATACGTATGTTCGGATGGACGATAGTTTTAAGAATTGTAATTACGAATACGAAGGTTGGATTAAATAATGATTTTTCATATTTTTGTAACATTAAAAATACATCAGCATAGATTCGCTGCGATAGCGGGTCTATGCGTTTTTTTGTTTCTTGTCGTCTCTGTCTATGCGGCTCCGCATCATGAGAGACGTAAGAAATCGGATGAGCGAGTCTATCTCCTCCATGCCGACGAGTTGAGTTATGATCAGTTTGGTGCCGTTCCCGGCGCTCAGATCGTGAAAGGTCATGTCGCCTTCCGTCAAGGCAATAAGAGGTTGTCGTGTGACAGTGCCTATTACTTTCAAGAGTCTAACTCTGTAAGAGCTTTCGGACATGTGTATTATCATGAAGGGAATTTGCTTTCCCTGCGTTGTGACCGGGCCACCTATGATGGCGCTGGTCAGATGATGACGGCACGCAAGAATGTTGTGCTCCATCACCACAACCAGGTGCTCTATACCGACAGCCTGAACTTCGACCGGATGTATAACATCGCCTATTTCTTCGATGGCGGTCGTCTTGTGGATGGCAGGGATCATCTCAGCTCTGACTGGGGAGAATACCATACTGATACCCGTAATGCCGTGTTCTATTATAAGGTACATCTCCGCAGTCCCGGTCGTACTATCACTACCGATACCTTATATTATGATGTCCTTCGCTCCCGTGCCCACGTAGTCGGTCCCGGTTCTCGGATCATTACGAAAACGAGTACGATAGAGACGTCCAATGGTTTTTTCAATACCCGGACCAACCAGGCACAGCTTTATGGACGTTCTACGATTATTGACGGCAAGAAAAAGATTGTCGCCGATACGCTGAACTATGTCAAGAACGGATTGAGTTGGGCCACGGGAAACGTGCATTTCGTTGACTACAAGAACAAGCAGGCCTTGAATTGTGGCATTCTCCGCTATCATGAGCGAACCGGGCGTGGCTTTGCCACCCGTCGTCCGGTGGCGATGGATTTCTCTCAGAAGGATACCCTTTATGCCCATTCCGACTCCATGAAGATCTATACGTTCCATATCAATACCGACTCGATGTATCGTAAGATCCATGCCTATCACAAGGTACAGGCCTTTCGGCGTGATGTCCAGGCTATCTGTGACTCGATGGTCTTTAACACGCGCGATACTTGTGCCATTCTCTACGGGGATCCTATCGCATGGAGTGACAACCGCCAGATTCTTGGGGAAAGGATGAAGATCTGGTTGCAGGACTCTACCGTGCGTCGTGCTGATGTCATCGGTCAGGCCTTATCGGTGGAGAAGATGCCGGACGGTCAACATTATAATCAGTTGACTTCAAAGGTCATGCATGCCTATTTTGTTAAGGGAAAGATCCGTGAGACGGAGGCGGTCGGAAATGTGCGGAGTGTCTATTATCCTCAGAATGACAAGGACTCGTCACTTGTCGGCCTGAACTACCTGGAGACGGACACCATGCGTATGTTTATTGATTCACATCAGAAGTTGGAGAAGATCTGGGCACCGAAGTCCACAGGAACGCTCTATCCGATCTCTCAGATTCCACCTGATAAGTATCATCTGCCCAATTTTGCCTGGTTTGAGGAACTTCGTCCGAAGAACAAGGATGATATCTTCAACTGGAAGGGCAAGGGCAATGGGCGCTTGACAATCATTCATCGTCATGAGGCGCCATTACAAAAATTATAAGTGTATTTATGAGTGATATCATACAGTTGTTGCCCGATTCTGTCGCCAATCAGATCGCGGCGGGAGAGGTGATCCAGCGTCCGGCCTCCGTCATCAAGGAATTGGTGGAGAATGCCGTTGATGCCGGGGCGAAGACCATCCACGTGCTTGTCGTTGATGCCGGCCGTACGTCGATCCAGGTCATTGATGACGGTAAAGGAATGTCGGAGACGGATGCCCGTATGAGTTTCGAGCGCCATGCCACATCGAAGATCCGTCAGGCCTCCGATCTCTTTGACCTTCATACGATGGGCTTCCGTGGAGAGGCTCTTGCCTCTATTGCAGCTGTTGCCCAGGTGATTCTGAAGACGCGTCAGGCGAATCAGGAGATTGGCACGCAGCTCACGATAGCCGGCAGCAAGTATGTCGGTCAGGAGCCGGTGTCTTGTCCTGTAGGCAGTAATTTCCTGGTAGAGAATCTCTTTTATAATGTTCCTGCACGGAGAAAGTTTCTCAAGTCGAATACCACGGAGCTGAACAATATCCTCACGGCTTTCGAACGTATCGTCCTCGTCTACCCGGAGATTCATTTCACGTTTCATAGTAATGGTACGGAACTTTATGATCTTCGTCAGAGCAACCGTCGGCAACGTATCGTTGATCTCTTTGGAAGGAAGATGAATCAGGATCTGCTCAATGTCTCCGTAGAAACTTCCCTTTGTAAGATCAGCGGCTTTGTCGGTAAGCCAGAGTCAGCGCGGAAGAAGAACGCCCATCAGTTCTTTTTTGTCAACGGACGGTATATGAAACATCCGTATTTCAACAAGGCAGTCATGTCGGCTTTCGAACGTCTTGTCCCAGAGGGAATGCAAGTGCCCTATTATCTTTACTTTGATGTGGATCCGAAGAATATCGATGTGAATATCCACCCTACGAAGACGGAAATCAAGTTTGAGAACGAGCAGGCCATCTGGCAGGTTCTCTCTGCAGCTGTGAAAGAGGCGGTCGGTATGTTCAGTGATGTCCCGACGATAGATTTCGATACAGAGGGAAAGCCGGAGATTCCCGTATACGATCCGCAGAGTGGGGCGGTGGCCCCGAAAGTAGCGTATAATCCCAGTTATAATCCGTTTCGTGACACGCCGGCTACTTCACAGCCGGAGGTCCCCGACCAATGGGAACAACTCTATGAAGGACTACGACAGGGAGGACAAGGCTTTTCTCCGGTCTCCCAAGACGCCAGTGTGGGACAGTTGTTTACGTCGTCGGCCACCGGACAGGGCAAGGATGACGATCAGCCGTCTCCTGCCGATGAGGAACGGACAGCCACCGCTGTTCTGCTTAGTGATAAGGCTCCTGACCATTACCAGTATAAGGGGCGTTATATCATGACTGCGGTGAAGAGTGGATTGATGATTATCGATCAGCACCGTGCCCATGAGCGGATTCTTGATGAGCAGTATCTCCGTCAGCTCCGTCAGCATACGGCGGAGACGCAGAAAGTCCTTTTCCCCGAGGTCGTCACGCTCCGGGTGAAAGACCAGACGGTGGAGCATGAGATCCTCGAAGGTCTGCATGATCTGGGCTTCGACCTCTCCAACCTGGGAGATGGCTCTTTTGCCGTCAATGGAGTCCCTGCAGGCATTGAAGGTCTCAATCCCGTCAGACTGGTGGAGGATCTGTCGGCGGCAGCGGTGGAGAAAGGTACTTCCGTGAAGGAAGAGATCTTCGAGGCGCTGGCCTCCTCTCTGGCACGTCAGGCAGCCATACCATATGGTCAGATTCTGAGTAATGCAGAGATGGAGAATCTTGTCAATCAACTATTCTCCTGTTCGAATATGAATTATACTCCTGACGGTAAACGGATTTTGTGTATTCTGAAAGAGTCAGAAATGGTTCGATTGTTGGGATGAAAAAGATAAAAAAAAGAAAAAAATCTCTCTTAAGAACATATTTTTTTGAAAAATGTTGAAAGTTTAAGATATTATCCGTATCTTTGCAGCGTGAATTCATAGAGAAAGGACATAGAAGAAAGAAATTATACACTTAAATTTAAATAAGGTTATGAAAAAGTTATGTTTAGCTTTGGCTTTCGGTGCTTTCGCCCTTACAGGTATGGCACAGGAAGCAACACCGACACAGCAGTATAGTGTCGCTACCAACTCTTTCTGGAGCAATTGGTTTGTTGAAGTAGGTGGTAACTGGAACGCATGGTACTCTGGCCAGGAGCATGGTCACGATCTGCCCGCCAGCCCGTTCAAGAAGTTCCGTTCCAACCCCGGTGCTTCCATCGCTGTTGGTAAGTGGTTCACTCCGGGCATCGGTCTTCGTACGAAGGTCGCTGGTATCTGGGGCAAGAATGTCTATGCTGACGCTAAGGGCAAGGCAACAGGCACGCTGAACCGTTACTGGGGTGTCAACGAGCAGGTGATGTTCAACCTGAGCAATCTGCTCTTCGGTTACAATGAGAACCGCGTATGGAACGTCATTCCTTTCGCAGGTGCAGGTATGGGTCGTACGATGACTTACGATCTCTACTCCATGAACTACTCTCTCGGTATCCAGTCTACTTGGAAGATCTGCAAGAACTTCAAGATCTATGCAGAAGCCGGTTGGGACCGTTTCGAGGGTGATATCGATGGCAATGAGGGCACTAACGGCCTCCGTGGCTGGACCTCTCACGACAACCGTCTGTATGCAGAGGTTGGTCTGCACTTCGACCTGGGTAAGGCTACTTGGAACAAGGTTCCTGATGTAGACGCGCTGAACGCACAGTATCAGTCTCAGCTCGACGCTCTGAAGAGCCAGCTCGACGATGCTAACGCAGAGAATGATCGTCTGAAGAACCTCCTGGCAAACCAGAAGCCGACTGAGCAGCCTGAGTCTGTCAAGGAGTTCATCACCACTCCGGTGAGCGTCTTCTTCGATCTGGGCAAGGCCGTTGTTGCTAACCCGAAGGATATCGTTAATGTCCGCGCTCTTGCTAAGTATGCTAAGGACAACAACTCCAAGATGCTCGTTGAGGGCTATTGCGATAGCGCTACGGGTTCCAAGGAAGTTAACGAGAAGCTGTCCAAGAAGCGTGCTGATGTCGTAGCCGACAAGCTCGTTGAGATGGGTGTAAAGCGTGACAACATCACTACGAAGGCTCATGGTGGTGTTTCTGAGCTCTCTCCGATCTCCTTCAACCGCCGTGCAACAGTTCAGGTTGTTGAATAATCGAGACTTACAACTTATACGTGTCCGGGGGAATCATTCTCCCGGACATTTTTTTAGAAAAAAGCGGAGCGAAATTTGGCTGTTTGAAAAAATAGTGCTACCTTTGCAACCGTTTTAAGAGACGGGCGTTTAGCTCAGTTGGTTTAGAGCATCTGCCTTACAAGCAGAGGGTCGGCGGTTCGAATCCGTCAACGCCCACTTAGGGGTGTTTTCCCCGTGGTGCCTTCGGGTGCTGCGGGGAATTTTTTTTAGAAGTAAAAAAGTAAAGAAGTAAAAAGGTAAAGAGAGAAGCCTACTTTCAACAAAAAAATATAAAAAAGTGGGAAGTAGCTTGATTTTCGGAACGATAATTTTGTAAAATCAAGAAATATGATTACCTTTGCACGGTAATCAGACATATAATTAACAGATCACCTATGAAATTGGATCAATTGACAGCGATATCGCCTATTGACGGACGCTATAGAAGTAAGACAGAGCCTTTAGCAGACTACTTTTCCGAGTATGCGCTTATTCGTTATCGTATACGTGTAGAGATTGAGTATTTTATCACGTTATGCGAGCTTCCTCTTCCGCAGTTGGCCTCTTTCGACCATGCTCTCTTTGATCGTCTTCGCGATATCTATCGCAACTTCGATGAGAAGGGTGCCCAACGTGTGAAAGACATCGAGAAGGTGACAAATCATGATGTCAAGGCTGTGGAGTATTATATCAAGGAACAGTTTGACGCTATCGGCGGCCTTGAGACCTATAAGGAATTCATCCATTTCGGTCTTACCTCTCAGGATATCAATAATACGAGTGTTCCCCTTTCCCTGAAAGAGGCCTTGAATCATGTCTACTACCCACAAGTACAGGAACTTATTGATCAGTTGCAGACATATGCTGAGGAGTGGAAAAATGTGCCCATGCTTGCCAAGACCCATGGGCAGCCGGCATCTCCTACACGTCTGGGTAAAGAGATCGAAGTCTTCGTCTATCGTCTCACCGAACAGCTGAATTCGCTGAAAGCTTGTAAACTCACGGCGAAGTTTGGTGGCGCTACGGGCAATTTCAATGCCCATCATGTCGCCTATCCTGATTACGACTGGCGTGCTTTTGGTAACCGCTTCGTCAGTGAGAAGCTCGGCTTGGAGCGTGAGCAGTGGACGACGCAGATCAGCAACTACGACCATCTGGGATCTGTTTTCGATGCCATGCGCCGTATCAACACGATCATTATCGATCTCGACCGTGATATGTGGATGTATATCTCCATGGAGTATTTCAAGCAGAAAATCAAGGCCGGAGAGGTCGGATCCAGTGCTATGCCTCATAAAGTCAATCCCATTGACTACGAGAACAGTGAAGGCAACCTGGGTATTGCCAATGCCTTTCTGCAGTTCCTGGCCATGAAACTTCCTGTGAGTCGTCTGCAGCGTGATCTTACCGATTCAACGGTACTCCGCAATATCGGTGTCCCCATGGGTCATAGTATCATTGCCATCCAGAGCACGTTGAAGGGTCTGCGTAAGCTTATCCTCAACGAGGAGAAGATCAATGAGGATCTTGACAATACGTGGGCCGTTGTCGCAGAGGCGATCCAGACCATCCTGCGCCGTGAGGGGTATCCCCATCCCTATGAGGCGCTGAAGGCGCTGACGCGTACAAACAAGCACATGACCGAAGAGACCATTCATGCCTTTATTCAGGATCTCCAGGTCAGTGACAGCGTGAAGAAGGAGCTGATGGCCATCACGCCGCACAACTATACGGGTATGTAAAATAGGTAATCATCTTTATAAATCATCTTTAATATTTAATTTTTAATTTTTTATGGTCTCTTCCGGCTGTTTTGAGTGATCAAAGTACGTCCTTTGAAGAAAAGGAAATCGGAGAGACTCATTAATTAATTTCCATTATGGATCAGGAATTAGACAACAAAACACAGGAAGCACCTGTAGAGAAGAACGACAGCAGCCGCGAGGGCTACGCACCTGCAGGCAGCAGCTCTTACCAGAGAAACTATCATGGTACAACAACTCCGGGAGCGCGTCCTCACCGTCCGCGTATCGGCGCTCAGCGCGCTTATAGCAGTGACCGTGGTCAATCTTCCGGTGAGGGCGGTTTCCGTCCGGAGGGATTCGGCGCAGCCTTGGGAGGCGCAAGTAATAATGAGCATTCTTCTCATGAGGGCGGTTATCAGCCCCGTCAGAACGGCTATCAGAGTCGTGGTGGCTACCAGCCTCGTCAGGGTGGTTATCAGCCCCGTCAGAATGGCTATCAGAGTCGTGGCGGCTATCAGCCCCGTCAGGGCGGTTATCAGCCCCGTCAGCAGGGTGGCTATCGTCCCCGTTACAACCAGAATGGTGATGATAGTCAGCAGAACGGCTATCAGGCTCAGCAGGGTGGTTACCAGCCTCGTCAGGGTGGTTATCAGCCCCGTCAGAATGGCTATCAGAGTCGTGGTGGCTACGGTCGTCCGCAGCAGGGTGGCTATCAGAGCCGTGGCGGCTACGGTCGTCCGCAGCAGGGTGGCTATCAGCGTCAGGGCGGTTACGGTCGTCCGCAGCAGGGTGGTTATAACAAAGGTCCGCAGCGTGGTTTCCAGCCCCGTCAGCATACTCCGGGGTATGATCCCAATGCCAAGTACAGTCTGAAGAAGCGTATAGAATATAAGGAAGAGAATGTCGACCCCAATGAGCCGATCCGTCTGAATAAGTTCCTGGCCAATGCTGGTGTCTGTTCCCGTCGTGAGGCCGATGAGTTCATCCAGAGTGGTGTCGTCACCGTCAATGGCAATGTCGTCACCGAGCTCGGTACGAAGGTGCTGCGCTCCGATGAGGTGAAGTTCCACGATCAGCCAGTGACGTTGGAGAAGAAGGTCTATGTATTGCTCAACAAGCCTAAGGGTTATGTCACGACAAGCGATGATCCCCAGCAGCGCAAGACCGTGATGGATCTCGTGAAGGATGTCTGTCCCGAGCGTATCTATCCTGTCGGCCGTCTCGACCGTAATACCACGGGTGTCCTGTTGCTCACCAACGACGGTGATCTGGCCAGCAAGCTCACGCATCCGAAGTTCCTGAAGAAGAAAGTCTATCACGTACATCTCGACAAGCCTGTCACAGCTCACGATATGGAGCAGATCAAGGAGGGTATTACCCTCGAGGACGGCGACATCAAGGCCGATGACATCCAGTATGCCGACGAGAAGGACAAGACGCAGGTGGGCATTGAGATCCACAGCGGCAAGAACCGTATCGTTCGCCGTATCTTCGAGAGCCTTGGCTATCGCGTTGTGAAACTTGACCGTGTACAGTTTGCCGGTCTGACGAAGAAGGGACTCCGTCGTGGTGACTGGCGTTTCCTTACGGAGAAGGAAGTTGACATGCTCCGTATGGGTGCTTTCGAGTAAACGACAGAATAAACAAACACAAGAATGAAAAGAACAAAAGTCGTTGATGCCCTTCGCAGCACCGACGTAAACAAAGACATCTTAGTAAAAGGATGGGTGCGCAGCCATCGTTCTTCCAAGGCCGTGGATTTCATTGCCTTGAATGATGGCAGCACCATCAAGAATATCCAGCTCGTCGTCGATCCGTCGACGATGTCTGAGGAGGATCTGAAGTCTATCACCACCGGTGCATGCATCGCTTGTGAGGGTGTCCTCGTAGAGAGTCAGGGCAAGGGTCAGAGCGTGGAGATCCAGAGCAAGAATATCACGATCTATGGTCTCTGTCCCAATGACTATCCGATGCAGAAGAAAGGTCAGAGCTTTGAGTATATGCGTAAGTATGCTCATCTCCGCCTTCGTACGAACACGTTCGGTGCTGTCTTCCGTATCCGTCATAACATGGCGATTGCCATCCATAAATATTTCCACGATCACGGTTTCTACTATTTCAATACCCCGCTGATCACGGCCAGTGATGCTGAGGGTGCCGGACAGATGTTTCAGGTGACGACGCTCGATCTCGACCGTTGTGCCAAGGAAGGGAAGGTAGACTATGACGCTGACTTCTTCGGTCGCAAGACGAATCTCACCGTCTCCGGACAGTTGGAGGGTGAGCTCGGCGCTACCGCTCTTGGTGCCATCTACACCTTCGGTCCTACTTTCCGCGCAGAGAACAGCAACACGCCGCGTCACCTCGCAGAGTTCTGGATGATCGAGCCAGAGATCGCCTTCATGGACAAGGACGAACTGATGGATCTCGAAGAGGACTTTATCAAGTACTGCGTGCGCTGGGCCCTGGAGAACTGTCAGGATGACCTTGCCTTCCTCAATAAGATGATCGACAAACATCTGCTGGAGACGCTGCAGAGCGTCATCAAGGAAGACTTTGTCCGTCTGCCTTATACCGAGGGAATCAAGATCCTCGAGGAGGCACAGAAGAACGGTCACAAGTTTGAGTTCCCCGTGACGGGCTGGGGCATGGATCTTGCTTCCGAGCATGAGCGCTATCTCGTGGAGGAGCATTTCAAGCGCCCGGTCATCATGACTGACTATCCCACGGAGATCAAGGCGTTCTATATGAAGAAGAATCCTGATGGCAAGACGATGCAGGGCACCGATGTCCTCTTCCCGCGTATCGGCGAGATCATCGGTGGCAGTGTCCGTGAGGAAGACTATGGCAAGCTCACGGCAGAGATGGAGCGCCGCGGTATGGATGAGGCCAATTATAAGTGGTACCTCGATACCCGTAAGTACGGCTCTTGTCCGCATGCCGGCTTTGGTCTTGGTTTCGAGCGCCTGATCCTCTTCGTGACAGGTATGCAGAACATCCGTGATGTCATCCCGTTCCCGCGTACACCGAAGAACGCAGAATTCTAAAGATAGGTAGGAACATGATGAATCATGTTCCTGCAAACAATACAGCTCATGATGAAGAAGGTTTTTCTCTTTCTGGTCTTTTCATTCCTTGTCATGGCTATGCAGGGATGTCAGGCAGACGGGGAGAAACCTTCTTCTGATTTTCATGCCCTCGACTCTCTCTCTGCCCTCGTCGGACGTCAGTTGCAGACGCGTGTGCAAATGTTGAGAAAGTTACAGGCAGCTGCGCGGCCCGTGGTGTCCGACACAATCCACGGCCGTCTCACCGACCGTCAGGGCCGTCCGATGGTGGGTGTCGTCGTCTCCGACAGTTACCAGTGCGTGACGACGGACAGTAATGGTGAATACCGGATGAAGCCCCTTGCGGCCGCCCGTTTCGTATGGTATCGGGTACCGGCATTCTGTGCGATCCCGGTGCATTCCCATGACGACCACACTGCTTGCGTCTATCTTCCTTTAGAGAAAGGCAAGCGGACATACAACTTCACTTTGACCCGTCTGAAGGGTGGGGTGGAGAAATATTATAAGCTCTTTGTGCTCGGCGATCCACAGATCACGAATGCCATCAGCCCTTATTATACGGATGCCAGTGACAATCCCGTCAAGAAGAGCGATCTCTGGCGTTTTACGAATCAGACGATGGCCGATATCCGGCAGACCATCAGCAACCTACCGTCAGAGATGCCCGTTTATGGACTTTCCATGGGTGATGATGTGCAGTATTATGGCGGTTATAACGCTGTCTTGGAACGTCAGATCCGTCAGGCTATGGGTTCTACGCGGATGATTCTCTTCTCCGTGATTGGCAATCATGACCAGGATGGCAAGGCGCTCTACCGTCGTCAGTGGGAGGCAAGTTTCGGTCCCGAAGATTATAGCTTTGACCGTGGCAACGAACATTATGTCTGTCTCAATGACGTTTGGTTTTATCGCAACCAAGCCTATTATTCCCCCGGACAGTTAACGAAGCGTCAACTGTCGTGGCTGCGCCAGGATCTCGCACTGACCTCCCACGCCAAGAAAGTGATTCTGTGCTATCATGTCCCCCTGACATTCGGTAATAATCCGTGGCGTCAGGCCACGCCGCTGGATATCGCTTCGGAGCAAGGCCATTACGCGTCGTCGAACCTCTCGCTGTTGCTGAAGATGCTGGCTCCTTTCAAGGGAGGTTTTGAACTGTTCTGCGGTCATACGCATTTCGCCATCAACCACGAGATAGACTTTCAGGGGCAGCATCTCATGGAACACTGTCATGCTGCCGCCTGCGGGAATATCTGGCAGAGCAATATCAATATCTGTGGCACACCGAATGGCTATTACGTATATAGCTTCTATGACGGAGAGATCGTCGGTGACTATTACAAGGGAACTTTCTGGCCGGCCGACAAGCAGATGACGCTCTTCCACGCCGATACCGACTTCAACGGCGAGAGCTATGCCACCGACTGGGCTATCCCCCGTGGCAAAGGCGCCATCATAGCGAATGTGTTCAATGCCGATTCCCGTTGGAAGGTCGTTGCCATTGAAGACGGCCAGCGCTATCCCATGGAGCGGATCAGCAGTAAGGGCCAGGATGCTTTTGCCACCGGTTATCATCATAAATATTCCAAGAGCGTGAACTACCATTTCATCAGTAAGCAGAATGGTTATCTGCTCATGAATCATCTCTTCGTTTATGTTCCGAAGCGGAAGGGTGCCCTCGTGAAGGTGCGGGCAACAGATCCCTTCGGAAATGTCTATGAGGAGCGTTCCGTGAATGTCATCACGGAGCCATTCAAGAATTATGCTCATTACTATACTAATGGAAAATAATACTTTGCTCAATATGTAAATTTGGACTTTTCACTACATCTTTAAAAACAATTTTTAGACAATGAAAAAAATGATTCTTTCCCTGCTGATGGCTGTCATGACAGTCGCAGCAAACGCGCAGATCCTTTACCGTATGATCCCAACGGATTCTACCGCGAAGCCGTCGTATGTCGTCGCTACGATGAAGTTCCTTAACCCCCTGGGCATCATTGACCCAGACGATTCTGTGAAGGCCGCCATCCAGCATACAGATCAGATGGTTTTCCTCACGCATCCTGATGCCGACAGCGTCAATGTCCTCCAGGCAGCCCGCGAGCTCCCTGCGGGGAAGAATATCCGCCAGTATCTCTCCGAGGATGATCTGAACGCACTCAACACGATCCTCAAGAGATACGAGGGAATCGGTATTGACAATCCTGCCATCCGGAATGTCTATGGCAGTCTGACCCCTGTCGCCCTTGCTGACAAACTGGATCAGCTGATTTTTGTCGGCAGTCACATGGGCGAATATGATCCTACGCATACCTTCGACCAGTGGTTCAAGGCTCAGGCACAAAAGAACCTGATGCCGATGTACGGCCTTTGTCCGGTACGTCGCATGGCCCGTCAGCTGGAGGAAATGACAACGAGTGAGCAGATGGCCGTCCTCCGTCCCGTCCTCAGTGACTATCAGGCCCGCCTTGCCCAACTCGATAAGGCGGTCAGTGCCTATAAGCTCCGTGATCTCGGAGGTGTCGCCGCTGCAATGCAGGGTGCTTCCCCGGTCTGTCCTCGTGTGGGCTGTATGTCAACCCTGGCAGGAAAAGTGAAGAGCCTGTCTCTTCAGCAGCCTACGCTCTTCATCCTTGATGCTGCCCTCCTCGGCGGTGATCATGGTCTGCTGAAGGCACTCTCGGATGCCGGCGTGAAGATCCGGGCGGTGGAGTAATGTTGTAGGGACATGATTGATCATGTCCCTACGATGTTAAAAAACAGTCAGGAGAAAAGCTGAATGACTCAAAACGTACACTTTTTTCTGCTTACTTCGGTTTCTCATTCTAGAAAAAAAGTTTGCTAACTGTCAACTGTACTTTACAATCCTCAAATCAATTTTTTCTATCTTTCGAAGAAAATTTCGTAAACATCGTGCAGAAAAAATTATCTATGTTGTTTACGACCCGAAAACACGTTGTTTACAAGCGGAAAAGAAGTTGTTTTCTTGCATATCCATTGTATAAAAGGCTTGATATTGCATGATTTTGCGGATATTTATGTAAGACGGAATTCCCTGAAATTAGGCGTGTCTTTATTTGTTTGATAATCAATGAATTGCCATATGCTCCATAATTCTCGTATTTGCGCCCAAATATACGAATGCTGATTTCTAAGCGAATCATGACCACTTTTGACATAGAAAAAATAAGGAGGAAGAAGGCAGGACTGACTCAAAAGGAACGGTGTCCTGTGGAAATGTGTCAGTAATGGTTAAGAAAAAGGACGTTGGAAAGCAAGAAAATGATTAACTTTGTCAACGAGAAAATTCTTCTGTCATTAATCGTGACCGATATCAGAAACAATCATTCATACTTATCAACAAATGAAGAAAATCTTTTTATTCTTATTCTGCCTCTGCAGTCTTTTGTCAATGGCAGAGACTCCCGTAAAGCGTTGGGGACAGTTGCAGGTTCGTGGTGTCCAACTCTGTGATCAGAAAGGGCAGCCCGTGGTGTTGCGTGGCGTCAGTCTTGGCTGGCATAACCTTTGGCCGCGATTCTATAATGCCGGTACCGTCAAGACGTTATCACACGACTGGCATGCCACGGTGATCCGTGCTGCCATGGGCGTGAAGATTGAGGATAACTATCTGGAGAATCCGAAATTTGCCCTGCAGTGTATCGAGCCTGTCATCGAGGCGGCGATCAAGAACGGAGTGTATGTCATCATCGACTGGCATGCCCATGACTGTTATCCTGCTGAGGCGGCTGACTTCTTCGGGAAGATGTCGGCGAAATATGGGAAATATCCCAATGTCATCTATGAACTGTACAATGAGCCGGTGAATGACTCCTGGGACGAGCTGAAACGTTATGCCGTGAAAGTCATTGCGGCTATCCGCAAGAATGATCCCGACAATGTCATTTTGATGGGCTGTCCCCATTGGGATCAGGATATCGATAAGGTTGCTGCCAGTCCGCTGACGGGTGTGACGAATGTGATGTACACGCTTCATTTCTATGCCGGCACCCATAAGGATTATCTCCGTGACCGGTTGAAGAAGGCCGTGGAGGGTGGCCTGCCTGTCTTTGTCAGTGAGTGTGCGGGAATGGAGGCTTCCGGTGATGGTCCGCTGAATATTGAGGAATACGACAAATGGATCACGCTGTTGGAACAGTTGAAAGTCAGTTGGGTCAACTGGTCCTTGTCGGACAAGAACGAGACCTGCTCGATGTTGCTCCCGAGAGCGGCGGCAACGGGCCCTTGGACGGATGATGTCATCAAACCGTGGGGGCGGGTGGTGAAAAAGAATTTGTTGAAATATTGACTTTCTTATCGATCGTGCGTGGCCGCAACATGGCGGCCACCTACAAAAGGATCTATGAATGATACGGGTTAAAGCTTTTTCAATTGTTCCATCGTAAGACCGGAACTCAGAAGAATGATATCATCCGACACGCCGGCGGCTTTTAATTTTCTCGCCATCTCTTTTGCCATCTCCAATTTCCCGGCAGTCAATCCTTCCGCGCGTCCTTTAGCTTCGCCTATTGCAATGCCTTCCCGCTTGGCGGCATCCATGCCGTTAACAATATCCCGGTATGCACCGATGCTCTGTTCGTAGGCTTTCAATTCCATAGGCTTGAATTTGGCAATCTCGGCGGTCTTGAAGAGTTTCTCAAAGACGCGGCCTTGCAACTCCGTGGGACGTTCCAGGAGGTTAGACATGTTCTTAAGACAGAATAACCATTTGTCTATCATTGACTTGCAGTCCTCTAACTCTTTATTGAAATTGGCCAATTCGATATAGATATAAGTCAGTTTGTCATAGAACACTTCCTTGCGGTTGATATCCATGAGTTTCACTTCGCGGAAGATCCCACTATCATCACTTCGTTTATCTTCAGGAAATGCGAAGTTAAGAACCCCTACAGTATATACCGGTTGTAACTCGTAGTTCCATACACCTTTCTTGGCTTGATCAGTGATGGGAAATGTGGAATAGAATATAGACCGGTCTTTATAAAAGTCCTGGTAGACATTCTGCATCTCTACGATGAAACGACTTCCGTCGTCAGTGGTACAGTATACATCGAATACGGCCTTGCGCTGACTTTCGTTAGTGCCGAACTTCTCGCTGTTATTGTATTTCAATTCCACAATATTCCTTTCCCCATCAAGTACGGCATTGAGGAAACTGATCAACAAATCACGGTTGAACGGAGTCCCAAAGATTCGTTTAAAACCGAAGTCGGTCAATGGATTGATATATCTTTCGCCAGTATGTATCATAGTTTCCTGTCTTTTGTTTGACACCACAAAGATAGTCATTTTTTTTCATTTTACCAACATCAGGCAAAAGATTAGGGCAATATCCTTTCTATTTATTTGTGTTTTTGAAAAAATCTGCTTAAATTTGCAGATATGATAGATCGGTTGACTGTTGTCAGAATCATGGAGGCGACGAATATCGTCGATGTCGTCTCGGAGTTTGTCTCACTGAAGAAGCGTGGGGTGAACTATATCGGCCTGTGCCCGTTTCATAACGACACCCATCCGTCTTTCTCCGTCTCCCCTTCCCGGGGCATCTGTCACTGTTTCACCTGTGGAAAAGGAGGCAATGCCGTCAACTTCCTCATGGAACTGGAGCAGATGAGCTATCCGGAAGCCTTGCGGTGGCTCGCGAAGAAATATAATATCGAGATCAAGGAGCGTGAGCTCAGTGCTGAAGAGAAGGCCAAGGAGGGTGAGCGTGAGAGCATGCTCATTGTCAACGAGTGGGCCGCACAGTATTTCGAGCATATCCTGCATGACGATGTCGACGGCATCGCCATCGGACTGCAGTATTTCCGGCAGCGGGGCTTCCGCGATGATATCATCCGGAAGTTCCACCTCGGCTTCGCCCTTCCCGAACGTTCGGCCCTTGCCGCGGAGGCCAGGAAGAAAGGTTTCCAACCGCAGTTTCTCACGAAGACAGGTCTCTGCTATGCGAAAGACAACGGCAGCCTTGTCGACCGCTTTGCCGGCCGTGCCATCTTCCCTTGGTTCTCCGTGAGCGGGAAAGTCATCGCTTTCGGTGGACGGGTCCTCGACAGCAGGACAAAGGGCGTGGCCCAGAAATATGTCAACTCTCCCGACAGTGAGGTCTATCACAAGGAGCGTGAGCTCTATGGCATCTATCAGGCCAAGAAAGCCATTGCCAAAGAGGACTGTGTCTATATGGTGGAGGGATATACTGATGTCATCTCCATGCACCAGTGCGGTATAGAGAATGTCGTGGCCAACTCCGGTACGGCACTGAGCTATTACCAGATCCGCCTCCTCCATCGTTTCACCTCGAATATTATCCTGCTCTACGATGGTGATGCCGCCGGCATCCATGCCGCCCTGCGGGGTACGGACATGCTGTTGAAGGAAGGCATGCATATCAAGGTCCTTGTCCTGCCTGACGGCAATGACCCTGACTCTTTCGCCCGTAGTCATACAGCTGAGGAGTTTCGGAAATATGTGGAGGACCATCAGACGGATTTCATCGCTTTCAAGAGTGACGTGCTGTTGCGGGGTATCACGGATCCTATCAAACGGTCGGAAGCCATCAACTCCATCATCAAGAGTATCTCCGTCATCACGGATCAGATCGTCCGTGCTACCTACCTTCATGACTGTGCCCAGCGTTTCGGGATCAATGAGGCAACATTGATCCGGCAGATGAACCAGTTTATCCGTTCCGCACAGGATGAGCGGCGGAAGGAGGAACGGCGGCAGGAATACCGGCAGAACGGTGAACAGGCCGTTGTCCGTGGCAGTGCCGAGCAGCGGGCTGCCGCCGCTGCCGGCAGCGCTGAGGCCCAGCGTGCCCGTGCTCATGCTGTCTCTCCATTATCACAGAAGGAACAGAGCATAGAACGTGACCTGATCCGACTTGTCATCTGTCATGGCGAGGAGATCATGACGGTCCGTGATGCCGATGATAATCCCGTGTCTCTCCCCGTGGCACAGTATATCGCTATTGTCCTCGGCAATGATGATCTCCATTTCCAGACACCACTCTATGAGCAGATCCTGCAGGAGTGCGTGGAGCATATCGGTGAGGACGGGTTCCGTGCCGAACATTATTTCACGCAGCATCCCGATCCTGCCATCAGCAAACTGGCCGCTGACATGAGTGTGGATGTTCTCTCGTTGCCGGTCACGATGCAGACGGAGAGCCAGCGTGACGCGGTCCGGCAGGACACTGAGAAACTCGTGTTGAATTTCAAACTGCAGGTGGTAGAGAAACGGCTCCTGGAACTGCGGCAGGAGATCCTTGCCAACAGTCGGGATCCTGAGCGTATGAAAGACCTCATGCAACAGTACCGTGACATGCAGATCGTCCGTAACGGACTGGCCAAGATGGTCGGTACGAGTCTCGTGGTTTAATTGTTTAATGAAAACGTAAAAAGATTATGATCCTTTTCGTCATTGATGATATCATCGGTTATCTCGCCCTCGTCATCTTCCTCTTTATGGGAGCTGTGGCGTGGGCTCGTTTCCGGAGCTTCCTCTTGCCGGAGAATGCGCTGGACCTGGATGCCTATGACGTGCATTATAACCTCCATCTCCTCAAACAGGCCCTTCGTGCCCTCAATTGTAAATATAAGATTTCAAAAGACCATAACGACAGGATCGTGCGGTATGACTTTCAGAACGGCCATTTCCAAATCCGTATTCCCGCTGACAGTCCCTTCGTGCAGTTGATCTATCCTTTCTTCTTCACCACGTCAGCCGATCATCTCGAGGCCGTCAGGACCATCTGTAACAAATGCAACCTCGGTAATGCCATGTGTCATATCATCTATACGAGCAATGCCGAGAAGAATGTCCTCGATGTTCATCTCACGGCGGGAATCCTTCTTACGGAGAAGACTTCGCGGAAGAGCCTTGAGCGCATCATGCGTAACGCCTTCGCCTGGCAGAACTCCTTTGAGAAACTTTTCAAAAACCATCTCGAAGAGAGCGCACGCCAGCAGACCCATGACAACGAGCGCGACACCCTGCAGTTCAGTCGTGAGCTCTTCCTCCTGCGGGAGCAGGAACTTCTCACGCAGCCGTTGCCGACGGTGGAGCGGAGCACGGACGAGACAGTCGTCACCCTCAGCGGTACCGTGGCACGCGTCTTCGGCCTTCGGAGTATGGAACCACTGAGCCTGCAGATCACCCTCATCAGTCAGCATCATGACGACAATGGCCAACAGGCGGAGCCCAGGACACGCGTCCTCACGGACAGTGACGAGATCCGTGGCCTCGCCCTGCCGACACTCCTTTATGACCACGACGGAACGGTGCTTGCCGACCAGGCCACGCTTCTGCTCGAATATATCGATCTCAGCAACACGACGACACGCCAGCTCTCTATAGTATTGAATACGGAGAAGACGAGTGGCCCGACGGATTATTACCGCATCACGATGACGCTCCTGCCCCTGTCGCTATCCCGTGAAGTCACCTTGGAAAGTCGTGAGAACCGCGTGGAGACGGTGAGTGTCCTGGCTGCTTACGACCACCGCGGTGCTGAGGAGAAAACGGCGGAGTTCAACTATATGTGGAAAGAGGCTATGGCGAAGAGTCTGGGCAATGGTAAGGAGGGCCGTGAGGAGGAGCTGACGCCGGAGGAGCGTTTCATCTGTCACTGCCAGAGCGCCCATGTTGCCCGGTGGTGTTATGAGGGGCGGAAAGATTATCTCGCCGGTCGTTTCCTCGAGGCCTTGCCGCCATTGCTCAATGCCTTTCAGGAACTGGAAGGTCAATATGACAAGATGGAGGATGCGGAACGTGAACAGTTTCATGACCTCTGTTATATGATCGGATTCTGCTATTGTGAACTGCAGCGCTATGAGGAAGGCTATTTCTATCTGAATGTTATCATGCCGTTGAACCGCATCACCTATACCGAAGAGTTCATCAACTGTATCGTGAACATGAATGATTTCCGGGCTGTCCATTTCATCGACGGACTGTTGATGAATCTTGAACATCCCATTATTGATATGGAGCAAGGTCGTGATGATGACGAGGAAGAGGACGAGGAGGATGATGACCAGTCGGGAAAGAGTCACGCCAACAGTGAATCTTTCAGCTATCTCACGGCATTTAAGAACTTCCTCCGCCGTCGGAAGGCCTATGCCTTGATCAATTTCGGACATCATGAGGAGGCAGAGAAATTGCTCAGGGAGATGCTTAACGAGCCGGACAATAGTGATTTCGCTATCCAGGAACTTGCCTATCTGCAGAAGATCAAGGAGGGAAAGATATGATGTCCTTACTTCAGAATTTTGATTTCCTGGTCTATGCCAGTTACGTCATACTGGTCATCGCCACCATGATTGTCATCCTTCTGGAGAATCGGCAGCCCGTGAAGACGATGGCTTGGCTGATGGTGCTGTGGTTTATCCCTTTCATTGGGATTATCTTTTATTTCTTCTTCGGTAGGAACACCAGGAAAGAGAGGATGATCTCTGAGCGTAGTCTGAACCAGTTGACACGACGGTCTATGTGGGAGTATGTCGAACAGCGCGATCTTCATATCCCGGAAAACAAGCTTCCTCTGGTCCGCTTGTTGTCAAACCGTAACTATGAGATGCCTTTTAAGGATAATGACGTGGAGATCTTCACCAGTGGCTACGAGTTCTTTCCGGCATTGCTCCATACCCTCTCACAAGCCAGAGAGCATATCCATATCGAGTCGTATATCTTTGATGATGACCCGCTGGGACGGCTCATTGCCGATGCCCTTATCGCCAAGGCGCGCCAAGGCGTGGAGGTACGTATTATATATGATGATGTGGGCTGTTGGAGTGTGAAGAATGCCTTCTTCGACCGGATGCGTGATGCCGGCATTGATGTCAATAATTTCCTGCCTGTCCGGTTCCCTGCTTTTACGGGAAAAGTAAACTATCGTGATCATCGGAAGATATGTGTCGTGGATGGAAAGTGGGGATTTATTGGTGGTATGAACATCGCTCGCCGCTATGTACAAGGGACCAAGCGGCAGGGATGGCGGGATACCCATCTGCGTGTCCGGGGAGCCGGTGTATATGCACTGCAACGGACATTCCTCATCGACTGGTATTTCGTAGACCGTACGCTGATCACGGATAAGAAATATTATCCGCCCATAGACCAGAAAATCTCCAATAACTGTCTGATGCAGGTTGTCACCAGCGGACCCGTCACGCCGGACCCCGATATCATGCAGGGCTATGTCCGTATTCTTTTGGAGGCAAAGCGTTATGTCTATATGGAGTCTCCTTATTTCCTGCCTACAGAGCCCGTCCTCTTCGCTATGCGTGCTGCCGCCCTTGCCGGTGTCGACGTGCGCCTCATCATCCCCCGGCATAGTGACGCAAAACTCGTGCAGTGGGCCTCACAGTCGTACGTCCGTGAAGTGCTCGATGGAAAGGTAAAGGTATACCTCTACGAAGGGGCTTTCAATCACTCTAAGATTCTGGTGAGTGATGATTTCATATCTACCGTAGGAAGTACGAATATCGACTTCCGGAGCTTTGAGAATAATTTTGAGGCGAATGCCTTCTTCTTCGATGAGGCGATGGCGCTCCGTCTGAAGCATGTCTTTGAGGAGGATGAACGGCACAGTATGCTCTTCACGGAAGAGAAGGCGATGCAGCCGAATTTCTGGAAACGGCTTGGTGAGAGTATCATCCGCCTGCTCTCACCATTACTGTAGGGATATGATTCATCATGTTCCGCAAAATGTGGGGACATGATGAATCGTGTTCCTATCTGAAAAGGGAGAAGTTGACGCTGCCGTAAGCACGGTGCTCGACAAAGCGGGGATGATCGGAGAAGTCGTTATGCTTGCCATGCTCAAAGACGAAGAGCCCGTCGGGCTTCAGCAGGTCTTTCTCCAAGACCAGATCGGGGATCTTCGGCAACTGATCGAGGGCGTAGGGGGGATCGGCGAAGATGATGTCGAACTGCTGATGGCAACTCTTCAGGAAACGGAATACGTCGCCACGGATGAGAATATCGTTCTCCTCACCGATCTTCTCAAAACACTGACGGATGAAGGCTGCATGATCTCTGTCGGCCTCCACGCTGACGACATGGCTGCAGCCACGGCTCATGAGTTCCAGGGAGATGCTTCCCGTTCCGGCGAAGAGGTCGAGGGCCTCGGCACCGTCGAAGTCGACATAGCCGCGCATGACATTGAAGATATTCTCTTTGGCAAAATCGGTCGTCGGACGGGCCTTAAACGTCCGCGGAATTTCGAAATGCCGGCCTTTATATTTTCCTGTGATTACTCGCATATTCTTTTTTCATTGTTTGCGGATCATGACGAATCATGTTCCTACGGTAGTTTTACCTTTTTACTTTTTTACTTTTTACTTTTACACCTTTATATATAATGTCATGAGATCGAAGGGCAGACCGCGGATCGACGTGATGGGTGCGCGGTTGAACTCTGCTGTGGGATGGATGAGGTATACTTTCTGCACAAATTTCCGCAACTCTTCCACAAGCAGGTCCTTGCCCTGGATATCCCCGAAGACAGCCAGCTCATCTTTCAACACATGGAGGTTCAACTGCCGCCAGACATAGAGGAGGAAATACTGCGCGTCTTTCACATGCTTCACGGTGAAGCTGTTGGCAAAGCGAAACCGGTCCTTGTCGAAGGAGAAGACGTCGAGCTTGTTGTTATGGAAATAGCCGTAGAGTTTCTTGCCCATACCGATACGGCTGCGACGACTCATATAGTTCCAGATGCTCATCATCAACGGCTCGATTTTGACATCCTTGAAATGGTCCGTGATGACGAGTTTCAAGTCCTTGTTGATGCTGAAGGCTGCTACGCAACTGAAATCGGGCAAGACGACATGAACGATCTCGTCGTTGTCATGACCATGGAAGGAATAGCGGTAAAGGACGGGAATCTCATCGATGTCCAACTCTTCCATCGGAATGAGGAGGACAGGCGTGTCGATGAGGACGCGGACACGGGGAAATCCCTCCAGCAGAAGGTTGCTCTCCTTGAAGGCCTCACGGAGGTTCGCGGCCATGGACATGCCACTCTTCACGGTATAAGGCTCATAGCGTACGCCACCCACGGCCGTCTTGTCGAGGATGGAGAAAGAGAGACTGTAATCGCTGATGCGGATGGTCAGTCGTGACCGTGTGAGGATCGTATTTTCCTGTTCCATATCGTGTTCCTTCAAACTGTTGTTGACATTTTTATCTCTGCAAAGATACGATGAAGAACTGAGAAAACCAAGAAAAAACGGGCTTACTTCAAGATTTTCCTGTCTTTTTCTTCCATGATTGCGAAAAGTTTCGTATTTTTGAACTATGATTACAGACGAGATCATTTATCAAATCGGACAGCATTTTCCCTTCGCGCCTACCACGGAACAGCAACAGGCGATAGCTACTTTTGCCCATTTCCTTACGGACCGCACACCGCATACGGCAATGATTCTGCGCGGATCGGCAGGAACGGGAAAGACGGCCCTCGCCGGCGCCTTCGTGCGTACCCTTCTAGGTTTGAAACAACGGGTGGTACTGTTGGCTCCCACGGGACGGGCGGCAAAGGTATTCTCGCTCAACAGTGGCTGCCCGGCCTATACCATTCATCGGAAAATCTACAGAGAGAAGGCTTTCGTAGGTGTCGGCGGTACCTTTAACCTCAATGTCAACCTCATGCGTGACACCTTATTTATTATAGATGAGGCTTCAATGATTGGCACATCCCATCTCATGGAGGGAGGATCGGAGTCTTTCGGCAGTGGTGACCTCCTTTCCGATGTGATCTCCTTCGTCTACAGCGGGGAGAATGATCGTATCCTCTTCATTGGTGATGGCGCCCAGCTGCCGCCGGTCGGCGAGGAGGCATCGCCGGCCTTGCAGGAGGACATCCTTGCCGGCTTTGGCCTGAGCGTCTATGCCGCTGACCTCACGGAAGTGCTTCGTCAAGGTCGCCGCAGCGGTATCCTCCATCATGCCTCTATGATCCGCGATATGCTCGCTAACGAAGAGGAGGCGACAGTGCCACAAATTGATTTTGATCATTTCACGGATATCCGCAACTGTCCCGGGGCAGAACTCATCGATACCCTCTCTGCCAGTTATCATGATGTCGGATTAGATGATACCATCGTCATCACGCGGAGCAACAAACGGGCGAATATTTACAATCAGGGTATCCGCAACCAGGTCCTCGACCGGGAAGAGTTGCTTACGCCGGGAGATATGGTGATGGTCGTGAAGAACAACTATCACTATCAGATTGCCCAGGAGGATGCTGACGGACGGAAGAATATCCTCTCGCCGTTCATCGCCAATGGCGACCGGGCTCAGGTGCTGCGCGTGCGTGAGGAGACGGAACTTTATGGCTTTCATTTCGCCACGGTGACCCTCCGCTTTCCTGATTATGACAACACGGAAGTTGTTGCTACCGTTCTCCTCGATACCCTTGTCAGTGAGGCGCCGTCACTGAACAGGGAACAACAGGAACAGTTGTTCAAGGGAGTGTATGATGACTATTTCGATATCCCACGGAAGGCGGACCGAATGAAGAAAGTTCGGGAAGACAAGTTTTTCAATGCCTTGCAGTTGAAGTTCGCCTATGCCGTGACCTGTCATAAGGCGCAGGGTGGACAGTGGAGCCATGTGTATGTCGACCAGGGATATATGACCGACGAGATGGTCACGCCCGATTACCTCCATTGGCTCTATACCGCCTTCACGCGTGCCACGGAGAAATTGTATCTCGTCAATTGGAAGAAAGAAACAGACTGATGTTCAGGAACATGATCAATCATGTCCCTACAAAAAAAGACCGGAGATCCTCACGGACATCCGGCCTTTGCGATTTAGTGAATATATATATAAATTACAATCTAATTTCCATTAGAGATTTGCCAGTTCGATGACCTTATCCACAGCGGCAGAAATGCCGTCGACATTACGGCCACCGGCCTGAGCGTAGTGGGGCTGGCCACCGCCACCGCCCTGGATGAGCTTGGCAGCCTCGCGGATGATCTTGCCGGCGTTGAGGCCGTGGTCCTTGACCATATCATCGGAGAACATCACGCTGAGCATCGGCTTGTTATTGTCGGTGGTACCGATGACGCAGACAAGATTCTCGGGGATGGCATCGCGCACTTTGAAGACGAGGTCCTTGGCACTGGCGGAGTCGAGGGGCAGCACGGCCTTCACGACCTTCACGCCATTGTGGTCCTCAGCCTTGCTGACAAGCTCCTTCTTCGTACGCTCCACAGCCTGCTGACGGAAACTGTCGACTTCCTTCTTCAGTTCGTCATGCTCATCAATATATTTCGTGATGACTGTCTTCAGGTCCTTGGCGTTGTTGAACAGGCCCTTCAGGTCGCGCATCGTATCCTCAAGGGTATACATGGCTTCCTCACAGACCTTACCCGTCATGGCCTCGATACGGCGGACACCGGCGGCGACACTGCTCTCAGAGATGATCTTGAACATACCGATGCGGCCCGTGCTCTTGGCGTGGATACCACCGCAGAACTCACAACTCGGTCCGAAACGGACAACGCGGACCTTGTCACCGTATTTCTCACCGAAGAGGGCAACGGCACCAAGCTCCTTGGCTTCCTCAATCGGCATGTCACGATGCTCGTCAAGGGGATAGTCGGCACGGATCATCTCGTTGACCATTCGCTCAACCTTGCGGATCTCCTCATCCGTCATCTTCTGGAAATGGGAGAAGTCGAAACGCAGCGTGTCGGCGCTGACATAGGAACCTTTCTGCTCTACGTGAGGACCAAGGACCTGCTTGAGGGCGTAGTCGAGGAGGTGCGTCGTGGTGTGGTTGGCAGCACTGGCGTCACGCTTCTCCACATCGACGCAAGCCATGAAGTCGGCCTCGGGATCCTTTGGTAGCTTCTTCAGAATATGGATGCTCTGGTTGTTCTCACGCTTTGTGTCGATGACCTCTACTGTTTCGTTGTCGCTGACGAGTGTACCGGTATCACCAACCTGACCACCCATCTCACCGTAGAACGGTGTATAGTCGAGGACAACCTCATAGAAGGAGCCTTTCTTCTGCTTCACCTCACGGTAGCGGAGGATATGGCATTCGTATTCCGTATAGTCATAACCCACAAACTGCTGGTCGCCTTCTTTCAGGACAACCCAGTCGCCGTTCTCTACGGCAGCGGCATTGCGGGCACGTGCTTTCTGCTTGGCCATCTCGGCATTGAAGCCTTTCTCGTCAACGGTATAGCCATTCTCGCGGAGAATCAGTTCCGTGAGGTCGAGCGGGAATCCGTAAGTATCGAAGAGGCGGAAGGCACTCTCACCGTCGAGCTCTGTCTTCTCGTGGGCTTTCAACTCATCCATATCACCGTTGAGGAGATTGATACCCTTCTCCAGCGTGCGGAGGAAAGAATCCTCTTCCTCTTTCATCACTCGCGTGATGAGTTCCTGCTGGGCGCGCAGCTCGGGATAAGCACCACCCATCTCCTGGGCGAGGACGGGCACGAGCTTATACATGAAGGCCTCTTTCTGTCCGAGGAACGTGTAAGCGTAACGGACGGCACGGCGGAGGATACGGCGGATGACATATCCGGCCTTGGCATTGCTCGGCAGCTGACCGTCGGCAATAGAGAAGGCGACGGCGCGCAGGTGGTCGGCGACGACACGGATGGCGATATCCGTCTTCTCTTCCTCGTTGACACCCTCACCATTGGGACCCTCGGGGAACGTGTGATGATAGGTCTTGCCGGAGAGAAGCTCGATCTGCTTGATGATCGGTGTGAAGATATCGGTATCGTAGTTGCTGTTCTTACCCTGCATGAGACGGACGAGGCGCTCGAAGCCCATACCGGTATCGATGACATGCATCTTCAGTGGTTCGAGGGAGCCGTCAGCCTTGCGGTTGAACTGCATGAACACGATGTTCCAGATCTCGATGACCTGCGGATGATCCTTGTTGACAAGCTGTTCGCCGGGCACTTTGGCCTTCTCTTCCGCGGAACGGAAGTCGATATGGATCTCGGAGCAGGGACCACAGGGACCGGTGTCGCCCATCTCCCAGAAGTTGTCATGCTTGTTGCCGTTGACGATATGGTTCTTCGGGAAATGTTTCTCCCAGTAGGATGCTGCCTCGTCATCACGCGGGATATTCTCCTCGGCGTCGCCCTCAAAGACGGTGACATAGAGGTCGGCGGGGTTCAGCTTCAGGACATCGACGAGATACTCATAGGCATAGTCGATGGCGCCCTCTTTGAAATAATCACCGAAAGACCAGTTGCCGAGCATCTCGAACATCGTATGATGGCTCAGCGCGGAGTCACGGCCTACCTCTTCGAGGTCGTTATGCTTACCGCTGACACGCAGACATTTCTGGGAGTCGGTACGGCGCCGCGGATTCGGATCTTTGGTGCCGAGGATAATATCTTTCCACTGGTTCATACCAGCGTTGGTGAACATCAGCGTAGGGTCGTCCTTGATGACCAAGGGAGCGGACGGTACAATGACGTGTCCCTTCGACTCGAAGAATTTCAGAAAGGAGTCGCGGATTTCATTTGCTGTCATCATTTTGTATTGTTTTTTAAATTTTCTTGTTCAATCCAAATCACGTGCAAAGTTACAAAAATATATGCAATCACTGATGTCGGATGTCGAATTTTTTTGTATCTTTGCACATAAATCAATATAAACGTAGAAAAAACGATGGCATTGAATCCAGATAAGAAGGTCAAACTCTATTATACCATCAAGGAGGTGGCTCAGGAGATAGGCGTCAATGAGAGTACGCTGCGCTACTGGGAGAAGGAGTTTCCGTTGTTGCGTCCGAAAGTTCTCGGCAACAAGGTGCGGCAGTATAGCCAGGCTGATGTGGACCTGCTGCGGCAGATCTACAACCTCGTGAAGGTCCGCGGCTTCAAGTTGGCAGCAGCACGAAAATATCTCTCTACCAACCGTGAGGGCGTTGACCGCAGTGCCGAGATCCTGGAGCGGCTCATCCGTGTGCGCGAGGAGCTCAAGGTGCTGAAGAAAGGGCTCGATGGACTGGTGTAAAAGTAAAGAAGTAAAAAATTAAAGCTACCGCAGTGGTACTTTGGCTCTCTGCCTTTGTTTTTTTACCTTTTTACTTCTTTACTTTTTTACTTTTAAAAGTTGATTGTTACTCCCGCGTAGGCGATGGCGCCATCGGTCATCGGGGCGTTGAGATAATGATAGTCGGGCTTGTAGTTGAAGAGATTGTCGACACTGAGCTGGACTTTCACATGCTCGCCGATACGGTTCTGCATCATGATCTTGAAGATGCTGTAAGCCGGATAATGGACGCGTGTCACGCCTTTCGTGACATCATAATAATCTATGAACTCATTATTGTCGATCCCTGACAGCCACCGGCCGTCAAGGGAGATATTCAAACCATAGTGTTTCGAGAAGGTGTGGTCCCAGTCGATATGTCCCGTGATACTGTGCTTGCGTGAGGGGAGATAGGGAGAGGCCAGATCATCATCGTTCTTATCCTTCATGACATCCTCGTGGACAAAGGCATAGCTCAGGCGGGCAGAGACACCGCAGTCCCAGTGGCTGCGGGCGGAGGCCTCGAAGCCGGTGACGTTGAACTTCTTCAGGTTGACATACGGCAGATAAGGCATTTTCTGATTATCCGCGGTATAATACGGATTTCCCGACGTAATCTTGTCACGCACGAGATTACAATAGCCGTTGATGACGAAGTCGTAATGACCAGGCGTATACTCCATGCTGAAGTTGAAGTTATGACTTGTTTCGGGCACGAGGTCGGGATTACCTTTGATGATCCATATTCCCACCATGTCGAAATCATAATATTTCTCTTTCAGCGTCGGCGCCCGGAAGCCCATGCCATAGCCGAAACGGACATTGACGTTTTCTATAGGTGTATGGCGGACGCTGATCTTCGGCGTGAGCCGCTGCTGGTGATGGTCGGAGAAATAATCATAGCGCAGGGCCGAGACGACTTCCCATCGCTTGCTGATATTCCAGTCGTACTGTCCGAAGACATCGACGCAGTTCTGCCGGTAGGTTCCACGGAGCTTGTTGTTCATCAGATAGTCATGGAGATAGTCGGCACCGAAAGTGAGGTCGCTCATCCCGAAGGAATGGGTATAGAGCAGCCGGAGACTGTTTTGGACGTCGGAATAGCCCCGGATGTCCTTATTCTGCTGACGGAGGAAGGAACTCTTATCGTATTCATCGAAGTTATACGAAGCATCGAGAACATCATTGTCGGTGATGGACCAACGGCCGCGGAGACCGCCGTTGAGATCACGGTAGCGTTCCGGCGTGGCATAGTCACGGTTCACCTGACGGAAGAAATAGCCGCCATGGGCTGTCAGCTTCAGGTTTGACAACGGCTGGTATTGCAATTCGTCATTCACATTCCAGGTCTTCTCGCCATAGATGGTCGCGACGACGCGGGCAATGGGATCGGGGCCGTTCGTCACGTCATAGTTATCCATCACGTTGCGGCTCACGGAGAGGCGGTTGCCGATCTTCTTTCCACTGTTTTCCAGGGAGAGACCGTAACGCTGGTCGTTATGTTTACTGCCGAGGCGGGCATCGACTTGTGTGCCGAACTTTTTCATATGGTCCTTCGTGATGATATTGATCACGCCACCGTTGGCATTGCTGCCGTAGAGGGCAGAGGCGGCACCCTTGACGATCTCGATATGGTCGACATTATCCATCGTCAGCCGGGAAAAATCAACATCATCCATCGTCTCACCGGCCAGCCGCTCGCCGTCGACGAGGATAAGGATGCTCTGTCCGCCGAAGCCACTGAAGTTGAGATGGACCATCTGATTCTGGGCATAGGAAAACTCCACACCGGGGAGGACGGTCTGCAACAAGTCCTTGATATTCGTGGCATCGGCTTTTTTGATGTCCGCGGAGGAGATGAGCTGCGTGAGCACGGGCGTGGAGAGGAGCGTCTTCGGTGTCCTCGTGCCGGTCACTACCACCTGTTGCAACTCTTTCTCGGCGAAGAGGGAGTCGGGGTTGATCTCTGCTTTCATAGGCAGGGAAAGGCAGACACCGCCAATGAATATAACGAGTTTATTTCTCATAAGTCTTATATCTGATAGTCATCCAGCATTTTGTGCCCTGACTGTTCATGTAGTTGACGAGTTGAAGAGCAATATATTTCCCGTCCTTCGTGCGGAGCAGGAAGATGTGGTTGTCGGAAGTTGCGGAGGGGGGAATGGGAGGAATATGGAAAGACATCCAGCTGGAGAGGACTTGATTAATCGCTATACCTTGAGAACCGATATATTCCGAGAGCATACGGCTGCGGTCGTACCATACGTCATGCTCCGACCATTCGTCGGCTGTCCATGTTATGCTGTTGCCGGCCTGGGCGAGGGAGTCGAGGAGAGCCGTGGCCGTTGATGGCAGATGGTCGAAATCCGTGAGATTCGTCTTGTAGGCCGCACCGCCGTTGGTCCTGACATTGTCCCGATGGATGGCAATGGTCCAATGAGCCGGCTCCGGCTGTTGGGCTGTGGGACGGAAAGAAGAAAACTTGTTGTTGCTGATACCTTTGTCGAAGACATCAAACCAATAGGTATAGATGCCGGGCTGATGGAGACTGTCGGGGGCTGTACGCTCCGTTGCCGTGGAGTCAGGGATGGTATAACCCGTGAAGGTCGTCTGGGCTTTCTGCAGAGCTGCGTCATCGCCACTCTCGGCAATCATAGCCAGGGAGTCGAAGTCGACATAATACCAGGTTGTCCAGTCGGTAGCGTTCATATAGAGCGTGCCGGCCGTTGCGGCCGTATTGTTGTCGTTATTATCGGCATCATCATACAATCCCCCCATCACTCCCTCGCAGGACACGGTCAACAGAAGGAGACAGTATCCTGCGAGGAGAGGGGCAAACAGTTTCGAATTCATCTAAAAATTAAATTGTGGTTTATCCTTTTTGTAATCGTTTGCAAAGTTACGATTTTTTTACGTTACCCGCAATCACTATTTATGATGATTTTGGGTATAATGTTGTAAAATGATAAGTATTGAATGTTTATTTCTTCCTTTTTCATATTAAAAAACGGAACAAAGGTTGCTCTTTTCGATATTATTTGCTATTTTTGCCGACAGTCTATTTAATTTTAGTAACTAGAAAATGAAACAATCAAACGTGAAACCCGCTGAGGGAAAATTAGGAATTCTCGTCGTCGGCTGCGGTGCCGTGGCTACGACCTTCATGACCGGTGTACTCATGACCCGCAAGGGAATGGCCAAGCCGATCGGTTCGATGACACAGTATGACAAGATTCGTGTCGGAAAAGGTGCGGAGAAGAAATATCTCCATTATAAAGACATTGTCCCGTTGGCCAAGCTCGATGATATCGTCTTCGGCTGCTGGGATGTGTATCCGCAGAATGCCTATCAGGCTGCCGTCTACGCCGAGGTGCTGAAGGCCAAGGACATCGAGCCGGTGCGTGATGAGCTCGAGCAGATCGTGCCGATGAAGGCCGCCTTCGACCATAACTATGCCAAGCGCCTCACGGGCGACAACGTGAAGGACTGCAAGACACGTTGGGATATGGTCCTGGCCATCAAGAAAGATATTGAGGATTTCAAGGCCCGCACGGGCGTAAATCGTATCGTTGTCATTTGGGCAGCATCCACGGAGATTTATGTTCCTTATAACGAACAGGTTCATGGCACCCTCGCCTGTCTGGAGGCAGCCATGAAGGCTGACGACCGCGACCATGTCGCACCGTCGATGTGCTATGCCTATGCCGCCCTGACGGAAGGTTGTCCGTTCATCATGGGCGCGCCGAACACCACCGTCGATATCCCGGCTATGTGGGAGCTCGCTGAGAAGACGAAGATGCCTATCGCCGGTAAGGATTTCAAGACCGGTCAGACCCTCGTGAAGTCCGGTTTCGCTCCGATCCTCAAGGTCCGTAACCTCGGCCTCGCCGGTTGGTTCTCCACGAATATCCTCGGCAACCGTGACGGCCTCGTCCTCGATGAGCCGGCCAACTTCCATACAAAAGAGGTGTCGAAGCTCTCTACGTTGGAGACGATCTTGCGTAAGGAGGACCAGCCCGACCTCTACGGAAATATCTACCATAAGGTACGTATCAACTATTATCCGCCCCGTAACGACAACAAGGAGGGCTGGGACAACATCGATATCTTTGGTTGGATGGGCTATCCCATGCAGATCAAGATCAACTTCCTCTGCCGTGACTCCATCCTCGCTGCGCCGCTGCTCCTCGACCTCACGCTGCTCAGTGATCTCGCTGCCCGTGCCGGCCGTTATGGCATCCAGCGCTTCCTGAGTTTCTTCCTCAAGAGTCCGATGCACGACTATACGAAGGGTGAGGAGGCTGTCAATAACCTCTTCGACCAGTATGTCATGCTGAAGAATGCCATCCGTGAGATGGGTGGCTATGAGGCAGATGAAGAAATAGACTAACAAAGCCTCTCCCCCGACCCCTCCCCGAAAGGGAGGGGAGGTTTAATGAGTCAGTTCCTCCGTTCATTCCGTGGTTTTTATTTTGTTTTTAAGGTTTTCGTTCAATCAAACGGCCTGTCGTACCCGTAATGTTTTTGTTTTTGCCATGAAAAACTTGCATAATTGAAGAATTCTTAAGACCTTTGCAAAAGAATTCTTTTGAAAAGGTGAAAATGAAGAAAATACTCATTGCCGACTGTGGCTCTACGAAGACCGACTGGTGCTTGTTGTCTGAGGATGGAAAGACGATGCGGTTGAAGACAACTGGTTTCAACCCCGTTTATCTTTCGGAGCAGGAGATTGTTGACCTTTTGCAACGGGAACTTGTGCCGCAGTTGCAAGGAACGGCTGACCGACAGGGCGCTTCCTCGGCAATCTCCATTGAGGACGTGTATTTCTATGGCGCCGGATGTACGAAGGAGAAAAGTCCCGTCGTCGCCAAGGCCCTGCGGGCTGTTCTTCACGTGAAGGATAATTGTGAGGTTGCCTCCGACATGCTCGGAGCCGCCCGTGGCGTCCTCGGTCATGCGCCCGGCATCGCCTGTATCCTCGGTACGGGGAGCAACTCTTGCAGTTATGACGGCACAAAGATGCTCGAGAATGTCTCTCCGCTTGGCATGATCCTTGGCGATGAGGGCAGTGGTGCCGTCCTCGGCCGTACGCTCATCGGCGATATCTTCAAGCGACAGTTGCCTTCATCGGTCATCGAGAAGTTTCATGGGGAATATCCCATTTCCCTTTCAGAGATTATTGATAAGGTATACCACCAACCGATGCCGAACCGCTTCCTGGCTTCCTTCACGCCGTTCCTCTCCCGTCATCTCGATGAGGAGAGTATCTATGTCCTTGTCGTCCGTAGCTTCCGTGCCTTTCTTCGTCGGAATGTGCGGCTTTATGACGGCAGTGACTGGCTTCCCGTCGGTTTTGTGGGCTCTATCGCCTGGCATTTCCGGGAGCCTTTGCAGACGGCAATAGAGGCGGAGGGCATGCATCTCGGACGCATCATCCAGGCACCGATGGACGGCCTCGTGGACTATCATCTTCATGCTCAGAAACAAGTGGTGGCCGACCGCCCGGGTGATCGGTCTTCCGCTGTGCTCCCTCAGCAGGATAAGGAAACAACACTGACCGACATGGATGCATCACTGACCGATAAGGATGCATCACTGACCGATAAGGAATCTTCTCTCCCGATTACTGAACAGCCTTCACATTATGACCATCTGGAGACACGGTCCGTCATCGATCTGTTGCGTGATATGAATATCGAGGATCAGAAAGTAGCCCCCACGATAGAGAAAGTGCTGCCCACGGTGGCGCAACTCGTCGAGCAGATCGTGCCGCGCATGCGGAAAGGCGGCAGAATATTCTATCTTGGAGCGGGGACGAGCGGACGCCTCGGTGTTCTCGACGCCTCCGAACTGCCGCCGACCTTCGGTGTCCCGCCGACCTTTGTCATCGGTCTCATCGCCGGGGGAGACACAGCTTTGCGCAATGCCGTGGAGAAGGCGGAGGATGATTCCGATGCCGGATGGCAGGAACTGCTGGCGCATGGCGTAAACCAAGAGGATACGGTCATCGGTATCGCTGCCTCGGGGACAACACCCTATGTCGTCGGCGCCGTAGAGAAAGCCCACGACCATGGGATCCTAACGGGATGTATCACGAGTAATCCGCATACGCCTCTTGCCGCTGCCGCCGATGTGGCGATAGAGATGATCGTCGGTCCGGAATTTATCACGGGGAGTTCTCGGATGAAGTCGGGCACGGGACAGAAAATGATCTTGAACATGATTTCCACGGCCGTGATGATTCGTTTGGGTCGCGTGAAAGGCAACCGGATGGTGAACATGCAACTGACGAATCAGAAACTCATCGACCGTGGCACGCGCATGCTCGTTGAAGCCTTGCATATCGACTATAGTAAGGCCCGCCGTCTCCTTCTCCTCCATGGGTCGGTGGAGAAGGCGTTGGAAGAGCATTCATTGTAATTGCATCACCCGGTCGCGTTCAACGGTTAGTACCCCTTTGACTTTCTTGAATTTGTCGATGGCTTTGTCCATATCCGTCCCTTCAGGCATAGTGACGGCGATGCCATTGAAGTTCTGATAGTCATAGACAAGATCGCCCTTGAAGGCCTTGACAGCCTTCAAGAGCGGTTGCTTGCCCACCGTGGCATCATAAAAGATAATGAGGACACGGGAGGGAGCGTCTTTTGTGAAAGTCGTTTTATGATCAGGAAACTTTACTTTTTTTTTACGCAGCAGTTCTCCATCGCTTTTTCCTTGACGGTATAGTCGGCGTATTTCTTGTCGACAATGAGCATGGCCATGGGTTTGATGGAATAGCTCTGTGGGGCCTTACTGTGGAGGCAGTAGGAGAGGGTGAGCTCATGGCTGTCCGTCTCGCGGAGCTGCATGTTACTGATCTCCGTACAGCGGTTTGTCGTCTTCAGCACCTTGGCGATGACCATCTGCTTTGACCAGTCAATCTTCGTAGGCTGTCCGTTCTTACCCATGACGGCGGCCTCACCGAAATAGCGGTCGAAATCAGTCTGATTCGTGATCTTCAGCACGGCATCCTCATCGGGAGCCTCGTTACTGTAATAATAATGTTGTGCTTCCGTGCTCTTGACGAGTCCGTTTGTGGTGGAACAGGAAGAGAACAGAAGAACTCCCATGCAGAGGGCACCGAGAATCATTTTCGTTTTCATTGTCTTTTTGTCTTTTATTTTTGTCCCTCTAATGCAAAGAATGGCTGTTCCTTGCCCGAGGGATGATTTTTTTTGCTATTTTTGCAAAAATATTTTCTCTTATTGGGCAAGGATTCATCCTTCACCTTATTATATATATGAACATCAGATATGGCACAGGACATTGAGCAGAGCATCATCGACCGTTTCCGTAGGGGAGATTCCTCTGCGATGGATGTGCTGTATAGCCAGTATTCGGGTTATCTGACGGCGGTCTGTGCCCGTTATATCACGGATGATGACGATCTGAAGGATGTGTTGCAGGAAGCGCTGATCAAAATCTTTACGAATATCGGCAACTTCGAATACCGGGGACGGGGGACGCTGAAGGGCTGGATGAGCCGTATCGTCGTCAACGAGGCGCTGTCACTGCTGCGCCGTCAGTCTGCAGCCCAGAAAGTACGACCGGATACGGATCTCCCTGACCTCCCCGATGAGGAACCGCAACTCGAGGGAATCACGACGGAAACGATCATCAACTGCATCCAACAGCTGCCGCCCGGCTACCGTACCGTATTCAACCTCTACGCCATTGAGGGACACAGTCATCAGGAGATTGCGCAGATGCTCGGTATCAAGGCTGACACGTCGGCCTCACAATATTATAAAGCGAAGAATATGCTGGCCCGTATGTTGCGGGAAGTAAAACGACAACAAAACCAATAATGTCATGCAGGAAGATTGGAAACAACTTTTGAAGGAACGGATGGACAAGGCCGAGTGCCCTGCCCCCGAGGGGTTGTTGTCGGACGTGAAGGAAGAAATGGAACGGCGGGAAAAGGTCTCTCGTCGTCCGGTTGTGTGGCTCTGGACGCGCCGTCTCGCTGTCGCTGCCGCCGTGGTCGCCGTCTGTGGCATTGCCATTTGGCGTGAATTCCCGTCGTCCCCGTCGCAGCCGTTGTCCGACCGTACGGTTTCTTCCCCCTCTCCAAAGGCTAATTCTCAACGGGGTAATCATCAAACGGGAAATTGTCCGTCGAATAATGCCGGGCAATATGGTTCCTCTGCAGTTTTTTCTGCAATGGAAGCTTCAACTGAGAAGAAGCCTGCAGCGAAGGCTCCTGCAGTGAATGCCTTTGCAGCAAATACTCCTGCAGTGAATGCTCTTGCAGCAAATGCTCCTATGGAGAATGTATCCGCAGTGGATGCGTCTTCGGCCCCTATGCTTAGGACAATGAAGGCTTTGACGGATTCCGTGCAGGAGAAGAGTCTGCCAACGGACAATCTGTTGGCAGCAGAGCACCCGCAGACGTCTGTGCATAAGGATAGCTATATGGAGGACAACGATCCTTTCTATGCCCGTATGTCTGCCGCCGCCCGTGAGGCAGAGGAGGCACCGCTGCTCGTGGAAGCCCGTGTCGGCGGGGCTGCCCTGTCGTCCCTCTCCACCTCGTCTTCACCCGTTTTCGCCTCGGCCTCACCTACAGACGGAGTATATTATGACGCTGAGAACCGTGAGGGGACCGCTACGGATAAGCTCCAGGATGCTCTGATGGCCAACGGAATGGCAGAGAAAGAGGCCCACCACCATCAGCCACTCCGTGTGGGGCTGAGCCTTTCTATTCCACTTACAAACCATTGGTCGCTGACAACAGGCCTGACGGGGACACGGCTGACCTCAGACTTCACGGCCACGGGCGTCAACTGGCAGCAGGACGACCATCAGCGGTTGTATTACCTCGGTCTGCCCGTGCGGATGAACTATGTCCTTTGGCAGAACCGGTCGTGGCGGGCCTATCTCTCTGCCGGCGGCGCCGTGGAGCAGCTCGTCAAGGGAACGGTGACGACGACCCTCACGGACAGTAAGGGCCAGCAGACCTCATCGGGTGACGAGCGTGTCCATGAGCATCGGCCGCAGTTCTCCGTCGGTGCCGCTGCCGGTCTGTCCTTCTCTTTCCTGAAGAATCTCTCCTTCTATGTGGAGCCCGGTGTCAGCTATTACATCCATAACGGCAGCAGCGTCGACAACATCTATAAGGACCAGCCTACCCAGTTCCAACTCGACCTCGGCATCAGATACCGGATCAGGTAGCGTGCGTCTAGGTAGGGTTTGGGGCCGTCCTAACCTCGCTGTTTCTTTTCCCGTAAATCCGTAAAATATCTGCGTTATTTAGCCCTTTTAAATAGCTTTTCTGTGAAAATATCTCTCGGAGATAGATTTTTTTCTATGTTATTTAGCGAAATACCATAAGTATGGTAGTCAGAATGCCCCATTTGTGCGATTTCGTAATTGGAAAAAGTGCCGTACCTTTGCAATCGTAATCAAGAAACAAAAAGTAAAACATATAAAAGAAAGGATTGACGTATGAGTAAGAACAAGTATCATTTCGAGACGCTCCAGCTTCATGTTGGACAGGAACAGGCAGACCCCGCAACCGACTCCCGTGCCGTGCCTATCTATCAGACCACATCTTACGTATTCCATAATGCCCAGCATGCCTCCGACCGTTTCCATCTGAAGGATGCCGGAAATATCTATGGTCGTCTGACCAACTCCACGCAGGGTGTCTTCGAGGACCGTGTCGCTGCCCTTGAGGGAGGTGTCGGTGGCCTCGCCGTCGCTTCCGGTGCTGCCGCTGTCACCTACGCCATCACGAACCTCGCTTTCGCCGGTGACCATGTCGTTGCCACGAAGACGATCTACGGTGGCACTTACAACCTGCTGAAGCATACGCTGAGCCGTTATGGTATCGAGTCGACCTTCGTTGATCCCGACAACTATGATGAGATTGAGGCCGCCATCAAGCCGAACACGAAACTGCTGTATATTGAGACCCTCGGTAACCCGAACTCCAATATCTCCGATATCGACCGCAGTGCAGAGATCGCACACCGTCATGGCATTCCATTGGTCGTCGACAATACTTTCGGAACGCCGTACCTCATCCGTCCTATCGAGCACGGTGCTGACGTCGTCGTCCACTCCGCTACGAAGTTCATCGGTGGCCACGGCAGCAGTCTCGGTGGTGTCATCGTTGACGGTGGTACTTTCGACTGGTTCCAGAACGATAAGTTCCCCGGTTTCACGGAGCCCGACGCTTCCTACCACGGCCTTGTCTTCGGCAAGCTCCCCGCACCGTTCGTGACACGTGTCCGTGCGCTGATCCTTCGTGATGAGGGTGCTACGATCTCTCCGTTCAATGCCTGGATTCTCCTTCAAGGCCTGGAGACGCTGAGTCTGCGCGTAGAGCGTCATGTCTTCAACACGCTGAAGGTCATCGACTATCTGAAGACACAGCCGCTGGTGAAGAAGATCAATCACCCGTCACTGCCCGATCATCCGAATCACGACCTCTACGAGCGTTACTTCCCCAATGGTGCCGGCTCTATCTTCACCTTCGAGATCAAGGGCGGTCAGGAAGAGGCCTTCAAGTTCATTGATCATCTGAAGATCTTCTCGCTTTTGGCCAATGTCGCTGACGTGAAGAGTCTCGTGGTTCATCCGAAGAGTACGACTCACTCCGAGCTGAGTGATGAGGAGGCCAACGAGCAGGGCATCTTCGACGGAACAATTCGTCTGAGCATCGGTACTGAGCATTATCAGGACCTTATCGACGACCTCGATCAGGCTTTCAAAGCAATCTCCAAATAAATAAAACGAAAAATATTATGACTAAGATTTATAAGCAGATCACTGATCTGATTGGAAATACTCCTCTGGTAGAACTCCCGAAGTTCTCCGCACTGCACGGCGTGAAGAAACCCGTCATTGCGAAAGTTGAATACTTTAATCCCGGCGGCAGCGTCAAAGACCGTATCGCCTTCGGTATGATTGAGGCCGCTGAAAAGGCCGGAACACTGAAGCCCGGCGCAACGATCATCGAGCCGACGAGTGGTAACACAGGTGTCGGACTGGCCCTTGTCTCCGCCGTGAAAGGCTACAAGCTCATCCTGACGATGCCGGAGACGATGAGTATCGAGCGTCGTAACCTCGTGAAGGCTTATGGCGCACAGGTGAAACTCACGCCGGGTAAGGATGGTATGCCGGGCGCTATCAAGGCTGCTGAAGCCCTCCGCGACTCTATCCCCGGAAGCGTCATCCTGGAGCAGTTTGAGAACCCCGCCAACCCGCAGAAGCATTATGAGACCACCGGTCCGGAGATCTGGAAAGATACCGACGGTAAGGTTGACATCGTTGTCGCCGGTGTTGGTACAGGAGGTACCATCACGGGTATCGGTAAGTATCTGAAGGAGCAGAACCCGAATGTACAGATCATCGCCGTTGAGCCGGCTTCCTCTCCCGTCCTTGAGGGTGGTAAGAGTGGCCCCCATAAAATCCAGGGTATCGGTGCTGGTTTCATTCCCAAGACTTACAATTCAGAATATATCGATGAGGTCTTTGCGGTAGAGAATGACGATGCCATCCGCAGTGGCCGTGAGATTGCGCAGCAGGATGGTGTGTTGGTAGGTATCAGCAGTGGTGCTGCCGCCTTCGCCGCCACGGAGATCGCTAAGCGCCCGGGCAATGAGAACAAGAACATCATTGCTCTCCTTCCTGATACGGGTGAGCGCTATCTCTCCACCGTACTCTATGCCTTTGAGGAGTATCCTCTCTAAAAATTAAAAAAGTAAAAAATTAAAAAAGTAAAAGACACGCCCTTCCTTCCCGTTATTGCGGGAAAGGAGGGCGTGTTTTTTGTGTAAGGGTGGCATGGCGTGCCTGCTGTTAGGTTGAGTGGCCTGCCGTCCGGTGCTTGCGCTTTGCAAGCGCAAGGCAGCGCTCTTGCCCCTACGCGTTGAGCGCTTTCTCGATCGCTTCCAGCAGTTTTTGATAGGGCTGGCTGTCCTGGTAGCCGTTGTTTTTCTTCAACATCGTCGTGACATCCTGGATGCTGTGGTTGTAACAGCTCAGCTCCGTCTGCCGCTGCGCGTTATGCTGGGACATGCGGCGGATCTCACTCTGCCGCTCGGCGACGAGCCGCTCACAGATCTTCGTGACGATGGGTGCTACAACATTATCAAAGAGATGATGCCCCTGTATATATAAATAGGTGGTGTCGGGCGTTACGCCGAGCCGCCGGAGATCTGCCTCCAAAGCGCCGCGCTGATCCATGAACTCCGGGAAATGTTTCCTTAGCCATGCGATCTTCCGCCGTACCTTCTCTTGCATCAATACCAATGCCTGGTCGGGATGACCGATCTTCTGTGTACCGAGTTCTATTGTCTGGTTGAATTCAGAGATGGTAAAACGGTTATAGTTCGGACTGCGGTAGAACCAGATGTTCCATACGAAGAGGGGATAGATGATCTGTGAGTAGCGCGTCAGAAAGGCTTCGAAGTCGAAGATCTGATGGTCGTTGAGGGTGATCATCACACAGACCTCATGGAGTGAGGGGGCGTAACACTGATAGTTCTCAATGGCATAGACATAAGTATGGAAGATATACGGATTGGAGTTGATGACCTTCGAAGTCTCCGTGGCCCCTTGGATGAGATAGTCGTAGTCAGCATCAACACAGGCCAGCATGTCCGATCCTACGGAATCCAGCAACTGTGCGATGGCAGCCTTCTTGCCGCGCTGCAGAAAACGGTCACGGGAAGGGAGCATGATCTCGAAATAGCGGTGACTGTTCTCGAAACGTCCGAGTACCTGACGCCAGAAGAGAATATCATCATAGCTCTCCACATACACCACGATCTTCCGCCGTGCCTTCTTTGAGGTCAGCGCATTCGCCGCCTCGAAGTATTTTGAATTGATATGGTCTCTCAGTCGATGTGACATAAGTTCAATCCTCCATTATCCATTATCTATTCTCCGTTCTCCATTACACCGTAATGTCTGTGACTTCCGTGACATGGTCCATCCAACCATCCATGACGACGGCAGGACTGTGGGTGGTCATGATCAGCTGAACCTGCGGGTTCAACTGGAGAATGAGGTTGATGAGGCGTTTCTGCCATTCGAAATGCAGGCTCACTTCCGGCTCGTCCATGAAGAGGACATACGGCTTCTGATCCTCCACGAGGACGGTGAGGAGGATACAGAGCATCTGCTTCTCACCGCTGGAGAGCTGATAGGGCGCGAGTTTCTCACCGATCTGCGTGAAATAGATCTCGTTCTCCGAACGGATCATCTTCTTCCCCGTCTCCTTGAAGAGGTCGTCGATCATGTCCTGGAAGAGTTTCTTCGGCGCGCTGATCTCCTGGGCTTTTTGGGCAGCGTCGGGTTCGCCGCTCTGCAGCGTAGCGATGATCCGGTTGCCGATATTCACCTGGTAGTCGAGATACTTGCGTTGAAGTTGGAAGAGTTGCCAGTCGAGTTCCGTGACGAGGGCGTTATCCACCTTCGACAGCACCTCAGAATTGACAAGAGGGCGGTCGAAAGAGCGGATGACGTCGAAGCGGATCCATTTGGCATCCTCGGGCGACACCTTCAGATGGACGCCTTTGATAAGATGACTCGGGAACTCTCCGCCCTGGGCGAGGCCTTTCACCACCTTATTTAATATGGTACTCTTGCCCACGCCGTTGATTCCACTGAGGATATTCACTTTCCGGTCGAGGTTCCAAAGGATATGCTTGCGGCCGCTCCAAAGGGATTCTATTTCTATTTGTTCGATATAATCAGCGTATTTCTGCATCATTGTGATAGATTGTTACAATTACAAGACAAAAATACAAAAAAAAATCATACATTGTTTCTTTTACGGACCTTTTTTTGTACCTTTGCAAAAGATTAACAATTACCGTAGGGACATGATTGTATAGATCCCGCCTAAAAAGACGCAAACGCAGGGACATGATTGCTGATGTCTCATACCATAATAGTAAAAAGATCGTATTGCAGAAAAACTATTAAACAAATTATATATGACAACTTTAACAACAGTAATTGTTGCGGTCTTCATCATCGGCTATCTCTTCATAGCCCTGGAGAGCGTGACGAAAGTGAATAAGGCAGCCGTGGCGTTGCTGATGTTCGTGGTCTGCTGGACCCTTTACATGGTTAATCCCGGCAGCTATATCAGTGGTGTGGATGCCAGTGCCATCCCACAGGCCGTGAGTGATATCATCGAGAAGCATCTCGGTAGTACCTCTACCACTCTCTTCTTCCTCATGGGAGCCATGACGATTGTGGAGATCGTCGACCAGAATGGTGGCTTCGACTGGGTACGCCGCGTTATGCACACGAAGAGCAAGCGTGGCCTGCTGTGGAAGATTGCCTTTATGACCTTCTTCCTCTCGGCCATCCTAGACAACCTGACGACGGCGATCGTGATGATTATGATTCTCCGTAAGCTTGTGCCCGATCATAAGGACCGCATCATCTATGCCTCCCTCGTCATCATCGCTGCCAACAGTGGTGGTGCCTTCTCACCGATCGGTGACGTGACGACAATCATGTTGTGGAACAAAAACCTCATCACCGCCGCTGGCGTCCTCTCCGAGATCTTCATCCCCTCTGTCGTCTCTCTCGTCGTGCCGGCCTTGATTCTGCAGACCCAGCTCAAGGGTGAACTCGCTGGGTCCAACGAGACCATTCTCCTCGACGGTGCCGCAGAGAAAGAGGTCATGGAGTTCAACAGTGCCCAGCGCAAGGCCGTGTTCTTCATCGGTGTCGGTGGTCTGATGTTTGTCCCGATCTTTAAGACCCTCACCCATCTGCCGCCGTTCGTCGGTGTTCTCCTCGTGTTGAGTGTGCTGTGGATTACTACAGAGGTGTTCTATCGCAGTTTGGAGCATGGTCATCATGGTTTGACGTTCCAGAAGCGTGTCACGAGTCTGTTGCGTCGTGTCGATATGAGTACGATCCTCTTCTTTCTTGGTATTCTGATGGCTGTGGCCTGTCTCGAGGAAGTTGGTGTACTGACCTCTCTCGGAAAGGGCTTGAATGTCGCCTTCAATGGTAACCACTATATGGTGACGGGTATCATCGGTGTCCTCTCGAGTATCGTTGATAATGTGCCTCTTGTGGCCGGTTGTATGGGCATGTATCCGGTCCAGGCCGTCGGTGACTTTGCTACCGATGGTATCTTCTGGCAGTTGCTGGCCTATTGCGCCGGTGTCGGTGGCAGTATGTTGATCATTGGCTCAGCCGCCGGTGTCGTCGTCATGGGCCTGGAGAAGATCACCTTCGGCTGGTATATGAAGCATGTCAGCTGGATCGCCTTCGTCGGCTATCTCCTTGGTATCATCTGCTATTGGTGCATCAAGACGCTGCTGTAGAAGAGCTTCCTTGCGCTTGCAAAGCGCAAGCACACAACGGACACGCCCTGCTTTTCCTCAGTGAGGGAAGGCAGGGCGTGTCTCTGTATTTACTTCCCTCCCTTTCGGGGAGAGGTTGGGGTGAGGCTTTATATATACGTCTCCACAAACTTCACGACCCCTTCGCAGTGGATCGTCTTCGTCGTGGCGGGGATGAGGATCGTCTGACCGGCAGAGAGGGTCCAGGTATTCCCCTCGTTGTCCGACATCTCGGCCTTTCCCTTCGTGCAGATGAGGATCACGAAGCTGTCGAGCTCACTGTAGTCGATGGTATGCGGCTCCGTGAGATCGTAAACAGAGGTGGTGAAATACGGGCAGTTGACGAGCTTCACGCCCTTGTCCTTTGCCGGGACATACTGCTGACGGTAGTTGTCCTGCACATGGTAGTCGATGCACTCGGCGGCCTGCTCCGTGTGCAACTCGCGGTAGTTGCCGTTCTTGTCCTTTCGCTTGAAGTCATAGATGCGGTAGGTGACGTCACTCGTCTGCTGGATCTCCGTGACGAAGCAGCCGGCACCGATAGCATGGATACGACCGGCGGGGATGAAGAAGCAATCTCCCTCTTTCACGCTGTAGTTGGCAAGTGCGTCGACGATGGTGTCGTTGGCGACCATCTCCTTATACTCTTCCGGCGTGATTTTCTTTTTCAGGCCACACATCAGATGGGCATCAGGATCGGAGTCGAGAGCATACCACATCTCCGTCTTGCCACGCTCCTTGCCCTGCTTGTGGGCAATCTCGTCGTTGGGATGCACCTGGATGGAGAGCTGCTGCCGGGCATCAATGAACTTGATGAGCAAGGGAAACTCATCACCGAAGCGCTTGTAGTTCTCCAGACCGACAAGGCTTCCTTTGAGCTCTTTCACGAGTTCGTTGAGCCAATAGCCGGCATAAGGACCATCGGCAACGACCGTCTCGTTGCCGGGCACACCGGAGATCTCCCAACTCTCGCCGACATTGTCCTGCTTGACATCAAGGTGTTTGAATGGAATGATCTTGTCACCTCCCCAAAGGGTAGACTTCAGTAAAGGTTTGAATGTGAATGGTTTCATAAATAAAGTATTTGTTGATGTAATGAATTAATTTCCTTTCCAGAACTGCGGAGTGAAGAGGATCAGTACGGAGAAGATCTCCAGACGGCCGAGGAGCATCATGATCGAGCACATCCATTTGGCGGCAGCGGGGAGCATGCTCCACGACATCGTAGGTCCGATCTCCAGACCGAGTGACGGGCCGACATTTCCCAACGCACTCAGCGTGATCGTGATGGCATTGGTGTTGTCGATGCCCATGGCGATCATTGTGAAGGAGATGACGAGGCAGAGGATCAGATAGGTGGCGAGGAAAGCCAGGAGCGTCACACGTTTCTGTAACGACACGTTGACCCCATTGATCTTCAGCGGCAGGACAGCATTGGGATGCAGCATCTGCCGGAACTGATTCTTGATGATCTTCAGTACCATCACACCACGGATACATTTGAATCCACCGCAGGTACTTCCCGAGCAAGCCCCGAAGAACATGCACATGGCGAGGATGACCCACGTGACATGGGGCCATTTGGCGGCATCATCATTAAACAGGCCCGTCGTCGACATGAAGGACATGACCTGGAAGATACCGCTGCGGAAGGCGTGTTCCACACTGTATCCGTTGTGGATGATCAGTTCGATCATGATGATCAGCGTGAAGAGGGCGGCGAGGGAGATGAAGAAGCGGAACTCCGCATTATGCAGCAGGTCACGGATTTTTCCCTTACATACGCCCATATAGAGGAGGGGAAAGTTGATGCTGCTGAGGAACATGAAAATCGTACAGGTATACTCCAATGACGGAGAGTGAAAGCCTACGGTGCTGGAGTTATGCGTGGAGAAGCCTCCCGTTGCCGTCGTTGACAAGCCGTAGTTGATGGCATCGAAGAGATTCATACCCTGAAGATAATAAGCGATGATGCAACTTGCCGTGAGGATCCCATAGATCATCCATATCCATTTGGCACTCGTCGTCAGGCGTGGCTGTAGTTTTGAGTTCAAAGGACCTGTCGCTTCCGCGGAATAGAGACGGAGGCCACCACGATCGGTATTCGGAAGGATGGCAATGGTGAAGAACACGATGCCCAAGCCACCGATGAAATGCGTGAAGGAACGCCAGAAGAGGAGGCCGTGGGGCAGGGCTTCCACATTATCGATGACCGTTGCTCCCGTTGTCGTGAAGCCAGACATCGTCTCAAAATAGGCGTCTGTGAAGTTGGGCAGATAACCGCTGATGATGAAGGGCAGGGAGCCGAAGAGGCTGAAGATGAGCCAGGTGAGGGTGACGACGAGGTAGGCGTCTCGGCGTGACAGCATATTCGTGGCATTGCGTCCAAAGACCTGGAGTACGGAGCCGCACATGATCGTCAGGACGGCAGAGACCAGAAAGGCTGCCATGTCATCGGCGTGGCAGTAAGAGGCTACGCAGCAGCAGATGAGCATCATGAAAGCCTCGATGAAGAGGAGCTGTCCGATGACCTTAAATATGATTTTCCAATTGATCATTTTAATTGAAGAATTTCTCTATCTTCTTCATGTTGATATTATGACAGAAGATGACGACGGTATCACCGGGAAGGATCTGTGTGTTACCGGATACAAGCATTCCTTTCTCCTCACGGACGAGACCACCGATGGTGACACCGGCGGGCAGCCCGAGGTCTTTCACGAGATGCTGGGTGACTTTACTTCCGGCCTTAGCGACGAATTCGGCGACATCAGCATTGGCAGAAGTAAGAAACCGGACATTGAAGACGTCCGCGTCAAGCATCATCTGATAGATATGGCTGGCGGCAATGACCTTCTTGTTAATGACGGTACCGATATCCAGACTCTCGGCCATCGTGGCATAGTCGATATTCTCCACCATGGCGACCGTCTTGCGGACGCCGAGGCGCTTGGCGGTCAGACAGGCGAGGATATTTGTCTCCGCACTCGCCGTGAGAGCCACGAAGGCCTGTGTGTTGCGGATACCCTCGTCAATGAGCAGTTGGATATCCCGGCCGTCACCATTGATCACCAACGCCTTGTCGCCGTTGATGAGGTCATTGAGCTTCTCACAACGGTCATTATCGATCTCAATAACTTTCACGTTGAGATATTCCGGCATGGTGTTGATGGCCCGTACGGCTGTACGCCCTCCGCCCATAACCATCACGTTCTTCACGTCGACGTAATGTTCCTTTCCTACGATTTTGCGGATATAGGGGATATATTCCTTGGTCGTCATGAAATAGGCGAGGTCGTAGAGTTTCAGAGCGTCATTACCTCCTGGTATAATCGTCTCGTCATGTCGCTTGATGGCCACGATATGATAGGGATCGTCGGGGCCGGAGATTTCTTTCAGGGGCTTGTCGAGGATCGTGCAGGTCTCACGGAGCTTGATACCGAGCATCACGAGGGCGCCGTTGTGGACATCCCAGCGCTGACGTACCCAGCTCATCTTCAGACCGTTGTTGATATCTACGGCGGCGAGCATCTCCGGATAGATGAGGCTGTTGACACCAAGCTGCTCGAAGAACTCCTGGTTCTCGGGCTTAACATACTCGGGATTGTCAATCTTGGCCACCGTCTTCGTCGTTCCCAAGGCATGGGCGAGGATGCAGGAGTTGAGGTTCAGTGCCTCGTCGGGAGTGACGGAAATATACAGGTCGGCCTCTTCAGCACCGGCTTCTCTCAACGTCGCAATGCTTCCCGGGTGTCCTTCGAGAGTCAGCAGATCGTAGTCCATGCCGACCTTGGAGAGGCGATCGGAATCACTGTCGATGAGGGTGATGTCCTCATGATTTCTCGACAGCAGGCGGGCGAGATGTTTACCGATGGCAAAAGCGCCGGAAATAATGATCTTCATTTGCTTCTAGGGTGATAATAACCCAGTTTATAAAACATTCAATATCTGTTGGCGGATCTGTTCATCACTATAGCCACAGATCTCCCGTAGTTGCAGAATCGTGCCGTGTTCCACGAAATGGTCGGGAATACCCATACGGATGACGCGTGGGCTGTAGCCATGATCCGACATCCATTCGAGGACAGCCGTGCCCATGCCTCCCGTGCGGATGCCGTCCTCCACGGTGATGATGGTTTTGAAACGTTCGCCGATCTCTGCCAGCAGTTGGTCGTCGAGGGGCTTGAGAAAGCGCAGGTCGTAATGGGCGATGGTATTTTCCTTGCATGTCCCCGACTTTTCGAGGTCCTTGATAATCGTCTCGACGTTATTGCCGAGGGGCCCGAGAGTGATGACGGCTACTTTCCGTCCGTCATGGAGACGGCGCCCCGTTCCTACGGGAATCTCCGTCAGCGGACAGCGCCAGTCGGTGAGAACGCCACGGCCACGGGGATAACGGATGACGAAGGTGCCTTTCCCCGGCAGCTGAGCCGTATACATCAACCGTCTGAGCTGGTGCTCATCCATCGGTGAGGCGATTGTCAGGTTCGGGATCGGCCGCAGCGCCGCGAGATCAAAGACGCCGTGGTGTGTCGGACCATCGGGACCGACGAGCCCGGCCCTGTCGAGGCAGAGGACAACGGGGAGGTTGAGGATGGCGAGGTCGTGGATGATATTATCGTAGGCGCGCTGGGCGAAAGAGCTGTAGATATTACAGAATGGCTGTAGCCCGTCTTTCGCCATGCCACCGGAGAAGGTGACGGCATGTCCTTCGGCAATGCCGACATCGAAGCAGCGGTCGGGCATGGCTTTCATCATAATGTTCATCGAACAGCCCGTAGGCATGGCCGGTGTGACACCAACGATCTTCGGGTTCTCTTTGGCGAGCTCGAGGAGTGTCTCGCCGAAGACGTCCTGGTATTTCGGCGGCTGGTTCGTCGTGTCGTCGACGATGCGGGCACCCGTGACGGGGTTGAATTTCCCGGGTGCGTGCCATACCGTGGCATGTTCCTCTGCCGGCTTGTAGCCCTTGCCTTTCTTCGTGTGGAGATGCAGGAGTTTCGGCCCTTTCATATCCTTCAGCTGACGGAGGATCCTGACGATATTCTTCACGTCATGACCATCGAAAGGTCCGAAATAGCGGATATTCATGCCCTCGAAGATATTCTGCTGATGGCTGATGGCCGACTTCAGTGCGTTGTTCAGCCTGAGGATGCCTTTCTTCCGCTCATCATTGAGATAGCCTTTGGAGAAGAGCCACTGGGAGGCCTTGAAACGCAGACGGTTATAGGTCTCGTTGGTGTCGAGGTTCAGCAGGTATTTCTCCATGCCACCGACGGCGCGGTCGATAGACATATCATTGTCGTTGAGGATGATGAGCAGGTCGTTGGGCGTGGAACTGACATTGTTCAGTCCCTCGAAGGCCAGTCCGCCACTCATGGCACCATCACCGATGACGGCAACGATATGCCGGTCCTCGTGGCCTGTCTTCCGCGCTGCCACGGCCATGCCGAGGGCGGCGGAGATGGAGTTGGAGGCATGTCCGCAGGTGAACGTGTCGTATTCGCTCTCCAGAGGGGTGGGGAAGGGACGGATGCCATGGAGCTGCCGGTTTGTGCAGAATTTCTCCCTTCGTCCTGTAAGAATCTTATGGCCGTAAGCCTGGTGGCCTACATCCCATACGATGCGGTCTTGCGGCGTGTTGAAGACATAGTGTAAGGCCACGGTGATCTCCACGACCCCGAGCGAGGACGCGAAATGTCCGGGATTCACCGACACCTCGTCGATGATATCCTGTCGTAGTTCCTTACAGACTTCCGGCAGTTGATCGACAGACAGTTGCCGGAGGTCCTTAGGATATTGAATATGACTGAGAAGTCCGTATTTCTTTTGATCCATGAAACCCAATTGGTAAATAACGTTGCAAAGATACAAATATTTTTTAGAAAACGAACGGGTATCAGATTGTTTTACTATTTTTGCAGTGTCTTTTATGTTTTCGCTATGGGAATCAAACATAATACACGGATGCGGCTCCTCTTCGGGGCTATGCTCGTGCTGGCACTTCCGGCACTTCTCTTCGCCGTTCTCACGCTCTGTTTCGGCTGGCGGGTAGGGCTGGTGGGTGTCGGCCTGTTGCTGTTGGCCGATGTCTATGGCTTTGTCTTTGGCTGGCGCCGTATCAAGGTGCGTACGGCAGTCTGCTCCTCGCCGCTTCTCCCGGAGGCGTTCCGTGGCTACCGCATCCTTCAGCTCTCCGACATCCATATCGGCACTTTTTTGCGTAACCGCCGTTTTATCCAGCATCTTGTGGAAGTCTGCAACGAGCAGCATCCCGACCTCATCGTCTTCACCGGTGATCTCGTCAATGTGGGCGCCGAGGAGGTTATCCCTTTCCTTCCCGTCCTCCATCAACTCCAAGCGCATGACGGTATCTATTCCGTCATGGGTAATCATGACTATTGTGAATATCTAACCGATAAGAGTGAGGGCAATGTGCGCCGCAATCAGAATGTGCTGCAGTATATGGAGGAACGGATGGGCTGGCATCTGCTCTTGAATGATCATACGTTGATTCATCGTGGTGATGCCGCCATTGCCGTGGTGGGCGTGGAGAATATCAGTCGGCCGCCATTTCCCGACTATGGTGATCTGAAGAAAGCCCTCGGTGATCTGCCGAAAGGAATGTTTAAGATTTTGTTGAGCCATGACCCGAGTCATTGGCGCCGTGGTGTTCTTCATCAGACGGATATCGCGCTGACACTCAGCGGACATACCCATGCGGGACAGATCAAGATCGGCCGGTTCTCACCGGCGAGATGGGCGTATAATGAGTGGGGCGGAAAATATGTGGAGAATGGCAGCATGCTCTATGTCAGCACAGGTGTAGGCGGGACGGTGCCCTTCCGTATCGGTGCCTGGCCGGAGATCAACGTGATCACGCTGGAGAAATAAAGGCGCGGAGCCTGGAAACGAAACGTGCCGCCTTGCGCTTGCAAAGCGCAAGCACGAGACGGCAAGTCATACAGGAACGGAACATGATCAATCATGTTCCTACGGGGTGAGGCTTTATACCAACGTCCCGATGATCTCTTCGCGGCTCTCGGGGAGCAGATCGATGACGGGGATCTCAGGCATCGTGTAACAGCCGGGCTGCAGACGCATCGTGGCACGAGCAACATCGACGAGAACCTGACCGGTGAGAGCGGGGTTGTTGATGCTCATGTCGAAGGAGAAGCGCTGGTTCTGTGTCTTGCCGCTGACACCCTTACGCGTCATGTGGACGCCGTGGCCCATATCACGGACCTCGTCGACACTCTTCACGGCGAAGACATGGAGCTCATCGTGAGCGAAGTAGTCATCAGCCTTCAGCTCGTCGTAGACCTGCTCAACGGTATAACCGTCCTCAAGTTCCACATAGACCATACGGCGGTGGATACCCTCACCCAAGGGAATGGTCATGGACAGGGCGTTCTTCACGCCTTTCTTCGAACGGGCGACGACACTGTGCCCCATGGACATACCCGGACCGAAGTTCGTATAACTCAAGCCTTTCGGAGCGAGAGCCTGGAGCATGACACGGACGACGGAGTCCGAGCCCGGATCCCAGCCGGCGGAGATGACGGAGACGGTATTCGTCTTCTTGTTGTTCTCCATCTGCTTCGTGCGGTAGTCGAGGATAGAGGTGTGGATATCGAAGCTGTCAACGGTGTTGATGCCGAGTTTCGTGATCTTCTCAGCATATTCGGGGCAGCTGCGCGTCGGTGTGGCGAGGATAGCGACATCGACATCCTTCAGTTTGGCAATGTCATCGACGACATCATACGGTGCCAGTTCTGCCGGCTTGTCCTTGTCACCCTGACGACGGACGATACCTGCAATCTCAAAATCGGGGGCAGCCTCAAGTGCCTGGACACTATAGTGCCCGATGTTGCCGTAACCAACGACGGCGGCTCTGATTTTCTTCATTTCTTCTTTCTTTTATTGGTTTAAATGCTTATTCTGCTGCAAAAATACAATTTATCGCTGACATTTCGTCATCTGTGCCCGATTTTTTATCTTATTTTCCATAAAAAATAATAATCTGTTAGTAGGAACATGGAAAAGTAAAGAAGTAAAAAATTAAAAAAGTAAACGGGAGGGTATGATTAATCATGCTCCGCAAAAGGGAAAATACAATATTATAAAAACAAATGCGTTTATAAAAGAGGTATACGATTGAATTTAGAAAACTATGATGTTAGATTATATCAAGGGAGAATTGGCAGAGTTGACACCTGCCGCCGCTGTCGTGGAGGCTGCCGGCATCGGTTATCTGTTGAACATATCCCTTAACACCTATACGGCCATTCAAGGAAAGAAAGATGTGAAACTCTTTGTCCATGAGGTATTGCTGACGGGAGGCCGTGATGACGGCTTCACCCTCTACGGCTTTGCCTCCAAGCAGGAGCGTGCCCTTTACCGGCAGCTCATCACCGTCAGTGGCGTGGGCTCGAATACGGCACGGATGATCCTTAGTTCGATGTCGCCGTCGGAACTTTGTAATGTCATTACGTCCGGTGATGAAAAATTGCTGAAGAGCGTGAAGGGTATTGGCTTGAAGACGGCCCAGCGTATCATCCTTGATCTGAAGGATAAGATTGTCAGTCTCGGCATTGCCGATGAACTCCATGCTACCACCGGCACCCAGGCCGCCGTGAATAATGGCGTGAAGGATGAGGCCGTTGCTGCGTTGACGATGCTTGGCTTCTCTCCCGCTCCGTCTGCAAAGGTTGTTGTGGAGATCCTTACCGAACAGCCTACGATTCCCGTGGAACAGGTGGTGAAATTGGCATTGAAGAAAATTAAATGATCCTATATTCTCCCTTATTGGTAGCCGCCATGTTGCGGCCATGCAAGGTAGAAAAATGATAAAAGTAGAATTTTGAAAATCAAGATTCCCTTTTCCTCCGTACTTGTTATACTGATGGTCATGGCTGTCAGCTATGCTCTTGCCATGCCTTCTCTGCAGGACAACCGGCAGCGGAGAAACGGAACGACGGTCCAACAGTCTTCTGTCACGAGGGGAACGGCGAACGGAAACGGGAAAACGACGGGGAATGGAATCTCTTCCCAGCCGATCTTCGTTGATGAGGATTCTATCCCCGACTCGCTCCTCCATCCGCGGTGGAAGATCCAGCGTACGGTACCGATCTCCGAAGAGGACCTTGATCAGAGTCCGCTCGATCTTCAGCGCCCCGATAACCTTAAGCAGACGGTGGAGTATAACGACTCGTTGGACCGTTATATCATCGGTAACAAAATCGGCGGCACGTGGATCTCCGCGCCGATCATGATGACGTCGGAGGAATACTGGAACTGGCAGAACGGCCGTAATTGGGCCGACTATTTCCGGAAGCAGAACGACGAGATCTTCCAGAAGAAGGGCAAAGAGAAGTTCGACTTCACCGATATGCATTTCGATCTCGGACCGGCAGAGAAGATCTTCGGTCCCGGTGGCGTACGCGTGAAGACACAGGGAACGGCAGAGCTGAAGTTCGGTGGAACGATTAAGAATGTCGACAACCCCGCCCTGCCCATCAGCAACCGTAAGACGACGTCGATGGATTTCGATGAGAAAATCAACCTCAATGTCAATGGTAAGGTCGGTGACAAGGTGAATATGAACCTGAACTACAACACCGATGCCACCTTCGACTTCGACACGCAGAACATGAAGTTGAAGTATGACGGCAAGGAAGATGAGATCGTGAAGCTCGTGGAGGCCGGCAATATCTCGTTCCCCTCCAACTCGTCGCTGATTCCCGGTTCCAGCAGTCTCTTCGGTCTCCGTACGGATCTGCAGTTTGGTAAGCTCAAGCTGCAGCTCGTCGCCTCCCAAAAGAAGAGTAACTCGAAGAGCGTCAGTGCCAAGGGTGGCGTGCAATTGACACCTTTCGAGATCAATGTCGCCAACTACGAGGAGAACCGTCACTTCTTCCTCGCCGATTATTTCCGTACCCATTATGATGCCGCCATGAAGACGCTGCCGAATATCTCGTCGGGCGTGAAGATCAACCGTGTGGAGATCTGGGTGACGAACAAGACGGGAACGACGGCAAATACCCGAAACATCATTGCCCTTACTGATCTCGGTGAGCCGTCACCGAGTAATAAGATGTGGGGCGGCACGGCGGGGACGGCTCCCTCCAACCAGGCGAACAGCGAGTACAGCATGATGAACACCACCTATGCTGCAGCCCGGAATATCGACCAAACGGCCTCCACGCTCGAGGGGGCCGGCCTTGTCGGTGGCTCTGACTTTGAGAAGGTACAGAATGCCCGTTTGTTGAGTTCCTCGGAATATACCGTCAACAATGCCCTTGGTTATGTGTCCTTGAAGACGACGCTGCAGACCGACCAGGTTCTCGCTGTTGCTTTCGAGTATACTTATCATGGCACGACTTACCAGGTTGGTGAGTTCTCTACCGATAATACCGATGCCACCCAGGCCCTCTATGTCAAGTCGCTGAAGAATACGAGCAACAGTCCGGCGCAGGGCAACTGGCGGTTGATGATGAAGAACGTCTATTATCTCGCCTCTTCCGTGGAGAAGGACAAGTTCCGCCTTGACGTGAAATACAAGAGTGACACCACCGGTACCTATATCTCTTATATCCCCGAGCAGCAGGTGAAGGGTACAACCTTGCTGAAGGTCCTCGATGCCGACCGTCTGGATAATAACAACAAGGCCCATGCGAATGGCTATTTCGACTATGTCGACGGCTATACCGTCAGTGACGGTCGTGTCTTTTTGCCGAAGGCCGAGCCGTTCGGTAGTTATATGTACAACTACCTCGTCGGCAAGGGCGTCGCTGCCGACCGAGCCCGCCAGTATGCTTTCACCGAACTCTATGACTCTACGAAGACCGTCGCCAAACAGATTGCGGAGAAGGATAAGTATATCCTTTCGGGACAGTTCCGAGGTACGTCGGCCAATGTCATTTCCCTCGGCGCGTACAATGTGCCGCAGGGCTCCGTCGTCGTCACCGCCGGAGGTGTCACGCTGACGGAGGGGGTCGACTATAGTGTCGATTACAGTGCCGGTGAGGTGACGATCCTCAACCAGAGTATTATTGACGCCGGTACGTCCGTCAATGTCTCCTTGGAGAGTAATACCGACTATGGCCAGACGCGCAAGACGATGTTTGGGGCAAACTGGGAATACGATTTCTCGAAGAACTTCCAGCTCAGCGGTACCATTCAGCATCTCTCCGAGCAGGCGCTGACGAATAAGGTCGCCATGGGTGCCGAGCCGTTGAACAATACCCTTTGGGGCGTCAACCTGAACTGGAAGAAGGAAAGCCAGTGGCTGACGAATATGCTCGACAAGCTCCCCGGCCTCCATCTCACGCAGCCCTCACTGCTGTCGTTCACGGGAGAGTTTGCCCAGCTCATCGCCGGGAAGGCCAGTGGCATCCAGGATAACGCGTCTTATCTCGATGACTTCGAGAGTACGAAGACGACGATCGATGTCTCCACGCCGCAGTCGTGGATCATCTCCAGTGTGCCGTCGATGTTTGCCGAGTCGAAGGACAAGACGGGTCTGACGAGTGGTTTCAACCGCAGCCGTCTCGCCTGGTATAATATTGACCCGCTCTTCACGCGCCGCACCTCCTCATTGACGCCGTCCCATATCAAGAGTGACCTCGACCAGCTTTCCAATTATTTCGTCCGTGAGGTCTATACGCAGGAACTCTTCCCTTATCGCGACCAAAGCACGTACAGTGGAACGACGAGTACGCTCCCCGTTCTCAACCTCGCTTATTATCCTGATGAGCGCGGCCCGTACAACTTCAACGTCACGGACCTGCAGCAGAACGGTCATCTCGCCAACCCCACGAAACACTGGGGCGGTATGATGCGTAAGCTCGACACGAATGACTTCGAGGCGTCGAATATCGCCTATATCGAGTTCTGGCTCATGGATCCCTTTGTCTATACGAATCAGCAGAGTGATAAGAACGACTATGGCGGCGATTTCTATATCAACCTCGGTGATATCAGTGAGGATGTCCTGAAGGACGGCAAGAAGTTCTTCGAGAGCGGTATGCCCGTCGACGGCAGTAACGCGTGGACGACGACGCAGTGGGGCCGCGTGCCGACAACCTCCGTCGTCACCTATGCCTTCGCCACGACTTCCGGTGCCCGTGCCCTCCAGGATGTGGGTTTCAACGGCCTCACCGATGAGCAGGAGCAGGAGTTTTACAAGAGTGTCTATCTCGACCAGATCCAGGGTAAGGTGACGCAGGCCGTCTTCGACAGTATCTTTGCCGATCCCGCCGGTGATGACTATCATTATTTCCGTGGCGCTGACTGGGATGCCAACAAAACGTCGATCCTCGACCGATATAAGTATATCAACAACCCGCAGGGCAACTCGCCCGACAACAGTGGCGGTATGGATACCTCTTATAAGACGACGCCCGACGTGGAGGATATCAACCAGGATTATACCCTTAACGAATACGAGAAATACTATCAGTATCATATCAGTCTTCGTCCCGAGGACATGCAGGTCGGCAAGGGCTATATCGTCGACAGCCGTGAGACGCGCCCTGTGCTGCGCAACGGCCAGCATGGCGATGTCACGTGGTATCAGTTCCGTATCCCGTTGAAGGATTTCGACTCCCGTGTCGGCGGAATCAGTGACTTCACGTCCATCCGTTTCATGCGTATGTTCCTGACGAACTTCAAGAAGCCCATCGTCCTCCGCTTTGCTGACCTCGATCTTGTCAGTGGCACGTGGCGTGTCTACGAGCAGGACCTCGACAACGCTTCGGGCACGGGCTCGCTGACCGCCAGCTCCGTCGGTTTGGAGGAGAACAGTGACAAGACGCCGGTCAACTATGTCCTGCCGCCAGGTATCCAACGTGAGACCGATCCTACGCAGTCGCAGATCGTGGAGAGTGATGAGCAGGCGTTGAACCTCACCGTCTCCAACCTCTCTCCCGGCGAGTCGAAGGCCGTGTATAAGAACCAGACAGTAGACTTGACACCGTATAAGCGCATACAGATGTTCGTCCATGCCGATGATATTGACCAGACGGGCCTGCTGAAAGATAACCAGCTCGCAGTCTTCATCCGTTTCGGTAGTGATTATAAGAATAACTATTATGAGTATGAGATTCCGTTGACCGTTACGCCCGCCGGAAAATATACGGCTGCCAGTGCCTCTCAGGTATGGCCCACGGCCAACATGCTCGATATCCCCCTCAGCGTGTTCACGTCGCTGAAGAAGGCGCGCAACAAGGCCAAGGCCCTCGGCACTGCATCGTTCACGACGCCGTTCTCCGTCTATGATGCCGATCACCCGAATGATAAGGTGACGATTATGGGTAACCCGTCGCTCGGTGAGGTCACGACGATGATGATCGGTGTGCGCAACAAGAGCAGTGAGATACGCAGCGGTGAGGTATGGGTCAACGAGCTCCGTCTCTTCGACTATAATAATAAAGGTGGCTGGGCCGCCCAGGGAACGCTCAACATGCAGCTTTCCGACCTCGGTAGTGTCAACGTGCAGGGCAAGTATGTCACCGACGGCTTCGGTGGCTTGGAAGATGGTGCCTCCACACGTTCTACGGAGACAGCGTCGAGCTACAGCGTGACGACGAGCGTAGAGCTCGGAAAGTTCTTCCCCGACAAGGCAAAGGTCTCCATCCCGGTCTATTACAGTGTGTCGAAGGAGCGCCATACGCCGCGCTATAATCCGTTGGATACGGATATGGAACTCAAGGAAGCCATTGATGCCACCGCGTCGAAGCAGGAGCGTGACTCTATCGAGGATATCGCCGTGACACGGACGACACAGACGAACTTCTCCGTCTCCAACGCCCGTATCGGTATCGCCACGAAAGGCCATCCGATGCCGTATGATCCCGCCAACTTCTCCTTCTCCTACAGCCATTCCCATGACTATGCGGCCGGAGAAACGACGGTCTACGAGCGGCAGGACAACTGGCGCGGTGCCATGAGCTATAGCTGGACACCGGTCTACAAGACGTGGGAGCCGTTCCGTAAACTGAAGTCGAAGTCGAAATGGCTCGATATCTTCAAGCGCTTCGGATTCAACTATCTGCCGCAGAATATCTCGTTCAACACTGAGATGACGCGCAGCTACTATGAGCTTCAGGAGCGTGACCTTGAGGATCTCAACGGTGAGAAACTGCCGCTGACCTTCAATGAGCAGTTCCTGTGGAACCGTGACTTCAGCATGCGCTGGGATCTCACGCGAAACCTCCACATGAGTTTCCAGAGTGCCACCGACGCAGAGATCGAAGAGCCTTACACGCCTGTGAACAAGGATCTCTATCCCGACCGCTACCAGGCCTGGAAGGACTCCGTGTGGACGAGTATCAAGCGCATGGGAACGCCGCTGACTTATAACCAGCAGTTTACCGCCTCTTACCAGTTGCCGTTGAACCTTATCCCCGTCTTCGACTGGATGAATGCCAACGCCACCTATTCCGCCAACTACGGCTGGCAGCGTGGTACGGAGCTGGAAGACGGTACGACCCTCGGCAATACGATCAACAACAACCGAAACCTCGCCCTCACGGGAACGTTCAACCTCGAGCGCCTCTACAACCATGTCCCGTTCCTGAAGAAGGCCAACGAGAAATTTAACAAGGAGACGAGCAACTACCAGTATCAGCAGAAGAAAAAGGCAAAGGCCCGTCAGCAGCAACAGAAGGAGCGTGAGCAACAGGAGTTGAAGAAGGTGCGCGATGATGCCGAGAAGGCCGGCAAGGATCCTGATGCGGCCGAGAAGAAATGGCGTGCCGAACAGCAGGCGAAGAAGCAGAAGGCTGCCTTGCCGAAGAACAAGCGTGCCTATGAGCGTGAGATCGTCCTCCGTCCCGATACGACGGTCACCGTCAATCACGGCAAGAAGACGAAGCGCCTCATTGTCTCTGCCAAGACGATGGACGGCAAAGCGCTGAAGGTGAAATATAAAAAGGTGGATCAGAACAAGATCATCATTAAAAATAAGGTGGACAGTGCCATGCGTGTAAAGATCAGCGTCCTGGCGAAGTCGCCGTTGGAGGATAAGGGCTGGTATAAGGTGGCGCAGGCTGTCGCCCGTCTGGCGATGATGGTCCGTAATATCAATATCTCTTATACCAACCAGTATCAGATGGTGCTGCCGGGCTATCTGCCTTCCGTCGGCAATGCCTTCGGACAGAAAGGCATGAACACGCTGGCGCCGGGTCTCGACTTCGCTTTCGGCCTCACGGGTGACAGCTATATCCGCAGAGCCTATGACAACGGCTGGCTGTTGAACAATGACTCCATCTCCACGCCGGCGACAACAAGCAAGACGGAGAACGTGCAGATCCGCGCCACCCTCGAGCCCGTGAAGAACCTGAAGATTGACCTCACGGCCTCACGGCAGATGACGCGTAACCGCAGCATCCTCCTCGACGATGCCTTCACGACGACGCAGAGCGGTAGTCTGACGATGACGACGATCTCCCTCGGCTCTGCCTTCGAGTCAACGGGTAATGCCACGAGCGGCTATCACAGTAAGACGTTTGATAAGTTTGTCAACTCCCTCGATGAATATCAGCAGCGTGTGCAGGCCCGTTATGCCGGCAGCCGTTATCCGTCGGGTATGAATCATGGAGGTGAACTGTGGTCGGCCGATCAGAGCACAGTGGATAAGTATAGTGCAGACGTGATGATCCCGGCTTTCCTCCACAGCTATACGTCTATCGGCGGCCATGGCCTGGAGATTTTCCCGGCACTGACGAAGATGCTGCCGAACTGGACGCTGCGCTACAGTGGACTGAGCAAGTTGCCGTGGTTCCGCGATGTCTTCAAGAGTTTCAATATCAACCATGCCTACAAGAGCATCTTCTCCATCGGCTCCTACAGCAGTTACTCCACCTATCAGGAGTATATGAACGACTTGGGCTTTATTACGAAGACGTCGTCGGACTATCCGATTCCGAGCTCAATGTTCGACGTGTCGTCCGTGAGCATCAGCGAGAGTTTCTCTCCGTTGCTCGGTGTCGACATGACATTCAACAACAACCTCACGGCGAAACTCGAGTATCGCAAGACGCGTGTCGTCACACTGAGCATGACGAGTATTCAGATCAATGAGGCACGCAGTAACGACCTCGTGATTGGTATGGGATATAAGTTGAACAACTTCAACCTCTTCGACTTCTTCACGGGTCCGCGGGCTCATAAGAGTAAGCAGAAGAGCCGTAGCAATCAGAAGAACGGTCAGAACAAAAACAACAATAACAGTCGTAACAATGGTTACAACCACTCGCTGAACCTGCGCCTTGATGCCAGCTACCGCAGCCAGAGTGCTATCACGCGTGACATCGCGACCATGGTCAGCCAGGCCAGCAGCGGCAACAGCGCGTTCAAGATTAGTTTCATGGCCGACTATACATTGAGTCGTATGCTCACCATGAGCTTCTATTATGACATGCAGATGAATAAGCCGTTGCTCTCCAGCAGCAGCTATCCGACGACGACGCACGACTTCGGCCTGAGCGTAAAGTTCAGCCTCACGAGGTAAAAGTAAAAAAGTAAAAAAGTAAAGAATTACTTCTTTACTTTTTTACTTTTACTTTTTGTCGTAGGCATGTACGGGATAGTCGACGGTGTAGTGGAGACCGCGGCTCTCCTTGCGCTCGATCGCCATACGCGTGATGAGGTAACCGACATTGATCATATTACGGAGCTCACAGAGATCACGGCTGATCTTCACACGCTTGAAGAGGCGCTCCGTCTCTTCATAGAGCAAGTCGAGGCGGTCCCAGGCACGTTTCAGACGGAGATCGGAACGGACGATGCCAACGTAGTTGGACATGATCTCGCCCACCTCCTTCACGCTCTGCGTGATGAGGACCTTCTCCTCGTTCGTCATCGTACCCTCATCGTTCCATTCGGGGACTTTCTCGTTGAAGTCGTAGTCGTCGACATGCTGCACACTGTGCTTGGCGGCAGCGTCAGCATAGACGACGGCCTCGATGAGGGAGTTGCTGGCCAGACGGTTGCCGCCATGAAGTCCCGTGCAACTGCACTCGCCGAGGGCATAGAGGCGCTCGATGCTGGAACAGCCGTTGAGGTCAACCTTAATACCGCCACACATATAATGGGCAGCGGGGCGTACGGGGATCATATCCTTTGTGATATCGATGCCGATAGACTTGCATTTCTCATAGATATTCGGGAAGTGATGCTTCGTCTCCTCGGGATTCTTATGCGTCACGTCGAGGTATACATGATCAAGACCATGGATCTTCATCTCCTTATCGATGGCACGGGCGACGATGTCACGCGGAGCGAGGCTCAGCCGCTTGTCATATTTCTCCATGAACGTCTCACCGTTGGGCAGTTTCAGAATGCCGCCGTAGCCACGCATAGCCTCCGTGATGAGGAAGGCGGGATGTGTCTCACCGGGATGGTAGAGACTCGTAGGATGGAACTGTACAAACTCCATGTCCTTGATTTCTCCTTTGGCACGATAGACCATAGCCTCACCGTCACCGGTAGCGATGATCGGGTTCGTCGTCGTCTGATAGACGGCGCCGCAACCGCCGGTACACATCACCGTTACCTTACTGAGATAGGTGTCGACCTTACCCTCAGGGTTGAGGATATAAGCACCGTAGCAGTAGATATATGGTGAGCGGCGCGTCACACGGGCACCGAGATGATGCTGCGTGATGATCTCCACGGCGAAATGATTTTCCTTGATTTCGATGTCGGGGTTGGCACGGACGGCAGCCATGAGGGCGCGCTGAATCTCCGCGCCGGTGTCGTCGGCATGATGAAGGATACGGAACTCCGAATGACCGCCCTCGCGGTGGAGGTCATAACGGCCGTCCTGCATCTTGTCGAAATGGGTGCCCCAGCCGACGAGTTCCTTAATCTGTTCGGGAGCATGGGTGACAACCTGACGGACGGCGGCGGGATCACTGATGTAATCGCCGGCAATCATCGTGTCCTGGATATGTTTCTCGAAGTTGTCTACTTCAAGGTTGGTGACACTGGCCACACCGCCTTGGGCAAAAGAGGTATTGGCTTCTTCCAGAGAAGTCTTACAGATCATGCACACCTTTCCTTTGTGTGCCCGGGCTACCTTCAACGCGTAGCTCATACCGGCAATACCAGAGCCGATAATCAGGAAATCATACTTGTATACCATAAAGTTGATGGTCTTATTCTAATTTAAGTGCAAAATTAATCAAATTCTGTGAAACATCCGTCATGTTCGTCATTTTTTTTGTAATTTTGCAGACGTTATGACAGAACGGACTTTTCATCAGCGTTTTACGCTGGCATCAAAATGTGGAATCATGGTGTTCTCCGGCCTCGCTTTCTGGTTTTTCTGGGAGCGACAGGCCTTCGTGGGCCTACTGGTGATGATCATCGTCGTCGGTATGATCGAGCGTGTGCTCCATACGGAGTATACCTTTAAGAAGGTCAAGCCTATAGACCGGGAGGAGGAACACTGGTTCCTGATCATCAACCGCGGCCGGTTCGCCCGTCGTGTGACGATCCCCGTGGAGGAGATCAAGAGTATCCGTGTGATGCCCACGCCGATGAAGATGAGCCATTTCCTGCTCATCACCTATGGTCCCGGCAATGTCTTCGGCGTGCAGCCCGTCGACGAGGACGCTTTCCTCGCCACGTGGCGCAAGACCGCCGCTGATCCGTCTGTCAACAACAAGAAGTCTGAGCAACAAGCGAATAACACTGGCAATACAGAAGAGACGTCCGTCCGCCCTGAGCAGGGGAAATAACGAAAGAAGATGAAAACAATGAGATGTATAGCCGTATGCCTCGTATGGCTGTTGACACTGCCGTTGATGGCACAGGTCAATCAAGAAGAGGTTGAGGTACAACAGGATGATGATGAGAAGGTCGACTCAGCGGACATCGTCTCCCTTGGGGAGGATACGCTGAAGAGCCTCCCTTGGCCTGTATCGGTACAGAAAAAAATTAGTAAACTCTTGGAGTCAAAGATGTTTGAGACCTCACAGGTCGGCATGATGGTATGGGATCTGAAGGCGGACTCGTGCATCTTTGCCTATCGGCAGCACCAGCTCATGCGCCCGGCCTCCTGCATGAAACTCGTCACGGCGATCACGGCCCTCGATAAGCTCGGCGGCTCTTATCAGTTTAAGACAACGCTGAAGTATACCGGTCGGGTGGAGAATCATGTCCTCAATGGAGATCTCTATGTTGTCGGTGGCATGGACCCGCGCTTCAACAGTGATGACCTTACCTCTTTCGTCAACAGTATCAAAGAGATGGGTATCGATACCATCCGGGGGTACCTCTATGCCGACAAGACGATGAAAGACAGTGACCCATACGGTGAAGGATGGTGTTGGGATGACAAGAATCCCACGCTCACGCCGCTCCTCCTTTCCCGGAAAGATGATTTCATGAATCGGTTCCTCAAAAAACTCGGAGAGGCGGGGATCTATTATTCTTATTACAGTACGAAAGAAGGCCGTTGTCCCGCTGATGCCTTCACGATCTCCACGCGTACGCACTCCATCGATCAGGTTCTCGTGAAAATGCTCAAGGAGAGTGACAACCTCTATGCCGAATCGATGTATTATCAGATTGCCGCTGCCACGGGCAACCGTCCGGCGTCAGCACGCAGTGCCCGTCTGGTAGAGCGGCAGCTCATCCAGCGTATCGGTCTTGACGCCTCGCGCTATCGCCTCGCCGATGGCAGTGGGCTCTCCTTATATAATTATGTCAGTGCCGAACTCCTCGTGCGCCTGCTCCGTTATGCCTATGGTCAGGGAAATATCTATTATCATCTCTATCAGGCGCTGCCCATTGCCGGTGTCGACGGCACACTGAAGAAGCGCATGAAGGGCTCGTTCACCTGTGGGAATGTCCATGCGAAGACAGGCACACTCGCAGGAATTATTTCTTTGGCAGGCTATTGTAAGGCGTCGAATGGGGATGACCTCTGTTTCGCCATTATCAACAACGGTATCATGCACGGCAATAATGCCCGCACATTTGCCGACCGCGTCTGCGAGGCGATGTGTATGCCACAATAATTATGGAGAAGATTCGAATATTGATAGAGCAGGCGATCATGCTTGCGGGTGTCCACGGACCGGCGGTGCATATCCTCAGACATGTGCTGCTGATCGTCGTCGCTGTACTCCTCGCGGCCCTCGCCGGTTGGTTCTGCCGGAAGGTACTGATGCCGTTGGCACAGAAGATCACGGCGAAGACAGAAGCGACATGGGATGAGATCCTCTTTAACGAGCGTGTGCTGCGGGCCCTCTGCGCCATCGTGCCGGCCATCGTCATCTGGAAATTCCTGCCGATGGTGTTCTACCAGTTCCCTCTTGTCCGGGAACTGCTCGCCCGTGCTACAGCCATCTATATCACGATTATGGCGACACGTGCCGTCACGATCTTCATCGGCTCCTTCGACGATCTCGAAGGGCCGGAGATGGGCATGTCGGAGGGCCGTTCGGCGGCACGGCAGTATCTGAAGTCGTTCTGTGGCGTACTAAAGATTGTCGCGATCTTCGTCTCCGTGATCATTGTCGTCGCCATCGCCCTCGACAAGAGTCCGCTGCATCTCTTCGCCGGTTTGGGCGCTACCTCCGCCATCCTGATGTTGGTCTTCAAGGACACGATAGAAGGCTTGGTCGCCGGTATCCGATTGACGAGCAATGACATGTTGCATGCCGGCGACTGGATCACCGTACCGTCGGCGAATGCCAATGGTATCGTACAGGAGATGACGCTCTCCACGGTGAAGATCCGCAACTTCGACAATACCATCACTACGGTCTCACCGCTGAGCCTGATCAATGGCTCTTTTCAGAACTGGCGGAACATGCAGGAGGGTGGCGGACGACGCGTGAAGCGTATCCTTTATTTGGATTTCCGTAGTATCAAGCCTCTCTCTGCTGACGATATCAACCGGTTGCCGAAAGAGGCGCAGCCGTTGGCGAAGGAGGGCGAAGTGAACCTCACCGTCTTCCGTGCCTTCGTGGAGCACTGGTTGCGCCACCGTGAGGATGTCAACGCGAAAATGACGCTGATGGTGCGGCAGATGGAGCCGACGCAGTGCGGTCTCCCCATTGAGTTCTATTTCTTTCTGAAAGAGAAAGTCTGGGTTCGTTACGAGCATACGCAGGCCGCAATCTTCGAATACCTCTATGCCGTCATCCCTTCCTTCGGCCTGAAGATCTACCAGCAATATCCCGAACAATAAGCAGGGCAGATCTGCCTCCGTAGTGGGCGGCCCTTGTGGCCGTCCTAAATCGGAACATGGTAAATCATGTCCCTACGTTTTCCCGTTTGTGACGGAACATGATGAATCATGTCCCTACATATTTATGCAATGTTTCTTTCTGAAAAATTGCCCCACGGCACTTTTATTCTAGAGCGGAAAAGAGTGAAATTTCGAGGAAAATGGAGTGGGGATGGTGTTTTTCGATCGTAAATACGATAGATAAAAAATTCTGCACGAAGGAAAATTTTCTATCTTTCGTAGATAGCCGTCGGAAATAACGGAGAAAATGGTATATTCTTGTGATTTTGAGGGCGGATATTAGCGCTTTATACAGCTTTTGCTGCATAATCATACAGCCTGTTTTGAATGTAATTTTGTATCTTGTTGATTTATAGAAATTTGTGAAATACGGCCAAAATTCGCGAATTTCGGGCGAAAGTTCGACTCCGTGAATTTCATCGCGAAAATGAACCTGTATCTCATGTTAAAAATAAATATTTATACTGCCTAATAAAATGTTTATACAATCAAGGCGGCCATATAGGCCGCCCTGATGAGTAGATTATTTCCTTGCCCAGCGGATCATCTCCTTCAGGCTCGGTTTTTTGCCATACATAAGGATTCCCGTGCGGTAGATCTTTCCGCTGATCCACACCATGCCAATGGCAGAGGCAAAGAGCAGGGCAATAGAAAGAGCAATTTGCCACAACGGGACACCGAACGGCAGGCGGACCATCATCACGATAGGTGAGGTCAGCGGGATGAGGCTTGTCCAGAATGCCAACGGGCCGTCGGGATTGTTGATACTTGCCGAGGCGGCGTAGATGCCGAAGACCATGATCATGGTGACGGGCATGACGAACTGTCCGGCGTCATCGGCGTTGTTCACGCTGGCTCCTGCGGCAGCGAAGAAACTGGCAAAGAGGAGATAACCACCCAAGAAAAAGAGGATGAAACAGATGATGATCTCCGTATATGGCAGGTTCATGAACGAGTGGATCGTCGACAGCGTGTCGGGATCGATACCGCCGGCGGCCGTCATGCCTTGTTGGGCCATCGCACTCTGTTGCGCGAGCATGTCCGGATTGGAGGTGATGCCGAATACCGCTCCGGCAATGCCGAGGATCACCGTCAGCAGCACGCCCCAGATGACCATCTGCGTCAGTCCCACGAGGAAGATGGCAATGATCTTGCCCATCATCAGCTGGAAGGGTTTCACGCTGCTCACCATCACTTCCACGATGCGGTTCGTCTTCTCCTGTGTGACACTATTCATGACCATGGCGCCATACATCATGACAAACATATAGATAAGCATCATCGTCACGCCGCCGATGACCATTGCCGCCACGGAGTCGGAACTGCCCTCCTTGCCGTCTTCGGCCCATTTGTAGGTCTTCAGCGTAACCTCTTTCTCCGCATTCTTCACCACCTCGGCAATCTGTGGGATACCCGTGGCGGCGAGGCGCGCATGATAGACTTTCTCATTGATCTTATCGTCGACATAGTTGCTGAGGTCCTGCGGTACCTCTTTGCGACTGTAGATCGCGACATTACCCGTGCCTTTGACGAGGTCGCCACGGATCTGGACGACGGCCTCGAAGTTGGAAGAGTCCGTCTTCATCTCGGGCAGGATCGCCGGGACGGTGATGAAATGATACTGTTCGTTATCCTTCAGTGCCTGGGCATACTGATAGGTACTGTCGATGACGGCAATGTCTTTCTGATCATTACTGTTGATGGTGCCGAGCCAGATCGGAACGAAGATCAGGGCGGCGATGATAAACGGCATGAGGAGCGTGAGAATGATGAAACTCTTCTTACGCGCACGCTGCAGATATTCGGTCTCGATGATAATAGGAATCTTGTTCATGGGGAGTATTTATTGAGGGTTGACAACTTTCAGAAATACATCGTTCATCGACGGCAGTTTCATCAAGTCGTAATGATGCATGCCGTTCTCTTCCGTATCCTTCATGATCTGATAGGTGGAGAAATCTTTCGGCAACGGCTCACGTGTCGTCAGCTCGTAATGTTCGGTGGCGAACTGCTGTTTCACCTCACTGACCTTTCCCCGCAAGACGACCTTACTGTGGTTGATGAGGGCGATATGGTCACAGATTTCCTCCACACTCTCCATGTTATGGGTGGAGAAGATAATCGTATGGCCCTGCTCTTTCAGTTCAAGGATTTCTTTCTTCAACAGGTTCGCGTTGACGGGATCGAAGCCCGAGAACGGCTCGTCGAAAATCAGCAGGTCGGGGTTGTGGAGGACGGTGGTGATGAACTGTACTTTCTGGGCCATACCCTTCGACAGTTCCTCTACTTTCTTGTCCCACCAGGAGGAGATACCGAATTTCTCAAACCATGCTCTCAGACGCTTGACGGCTTCCTTACGGGAGAGGCCTTTCAGACGGGCAAGATAGACGGCTTGTTCGCCGACCTTCATCTTCGGATAGAGGCCGCGCTCCTCGGGGAGGTAGCCGATATTCAAGACGTCAGCATCGGTGATGGCGTGACCGTTGAACGTGATCGTGCCTTCGTCGGGCATCGTGATGCGGTTGAGAATGCGGATGAGGGTGGTCTTGCCGGCACCGTTGGGTCCGAGAAGACCGAAGATCTGTCCCTTGGGAATTTCCAGGGAGACATCATCGAGGGCCGTGTGGCCATCGTAGTGTTTGGAGACGTGGGAAATGGTTATCATAGTTAGGGGGGGATTTTATAGCTCGCAATAGATTTCTATAGCTCGCGATAGAAAATAATAGCTCGCGATAGATCTATAGGAAGCTATAGTTTTCTATAGGGAGCTATAAGGTCTATAGTGAGCTATCTTAGCACCGGCCCAATGGGCGGTTGTCCATTGGGCCGGTGAGAAAATATTATTCAGCCTTGAAGCTGTCCAGATCCTCAACCTTGAAGTTCTGAACATAGGCAGCCTTGCCGATGACAGCCTCTTCGGCAGCACGGACATAGACCTCGGCACTCTTCTTGAAGAGCTCGGGGGCACGTGTGGCATCGTCGAGGATGAGGAGACTCATGATGATCTCTGCCGTCATGTCGTAGAGACGACGGGCGAGGAAGTCATGGAGATCCTGGTTGCCGGCAGCCTTGACATACTCGATGGAAGCCTCATACAGCTCTACCATCTTGCGGACGCGGTCCTGCAGCGGCTTCAGCTCGTCGGCGACAGGCTGCTCGAGCATCTCCTTGATGATGTTCAGGTAGGTGCCGTTGGTGATGTAACGTACGGCAGCGACGACCTGCAGCTGTGTCGTACCCTCATAGATGGAGAAGATACGAGCATCACGGTAGAGACGCTGACTCTTGTACTCCATGATGAAACCACTACCACCGTGGATGCTGATAGCGTCGTAGGCGTTCTGGTTGGCATACTCGGAGTTCATACCCTTGGCGATCGGCGTGAAGGCATCAGCGAGGCGGGAGTATTTCTTCATCTCCTGACGTTCCTCCGGAGTGAGCTTGCGGTCACGGCTGATATCCTCCAGAGCCTTGTAGATATCGACGTAGCGGGCCGTCTGATAGAGGAGGCTGCGACCGGCGTCGAGCTTAGCCTTCATACGGCTCAGCATGTCGTAGACAGCGGGGAAGTTGATGATCTTCTCACCAAACTGCTGGCGCTCACGGGCATAGGCGAGGCCTTCATTGTAGGCTTCCTGCTCCACACCGACACTCTGTGCGGCGATACCGAGGCGGGCACCGTTCATCAGGGCCATGACATACTTGATGAGGCCGAGACGTGTGCTGCCGCAGAGCTCTGCCTTGGCATTTTTGAAGACGAGCTCACAGGTAGGAGAGCCGTGGATACCGAGCTTGTTCTCGATATGACGGACGGTGACGCCACCGTTCTGCTTGTCGTAGATGAACATGGAGAGGCCACGGCCATCGTGCGTGCCGGCCTCGCTGCGGGCGAGGACGAGGTGGATATCGCTGTCACCATTGGTGATGAAACGCTTTACGCCATTCAGACGCCATGTGCCATCTTCATCCTGCGTGGCTTTCAGCATGACACGCTGCAGGTCACTACCGGCATCAGGCTCCGTGAGGTCCATGGACATGGAAGCGCCCTCAGCGACGCGCGGAATATACTTCTGGCGCTGCTCCTCGCTGCCGAACTCATAGAGGGTGTCGATACAGCTCTGCAGCGACCAGATGTTCTGGAAGCCTGCGTCAGCAGCGGAGATGACCTCGGAGAGCATGGAGAAGACCGTGTTCGGGAGGTTCAGACCTTTGTAACGGCGCGGCATGGAGACACCCCACAGACCGGCCTTGCGCGTAGCGTCGAGGTTCTCGTAAGTCTTGCTGGCGTAATGCATACGGCCGTCGACGAGATGCGGACCTTCAAGGTCTACAGCCTCACTGTTCGGCTCGATGATGTTGGCAGCCACATCGCCCGTGATGTCGAGGATGCGCTTGTAGTTCTCGATGGCATCGTCGTAGTTGACCGGTGCATCAGGATAAGTTGCTGCGTCAGCGTAGTTTCTTTCTTTCAGTTCTACGATACGCTTCATCAACGGATGGTTCAGGTGGAACGCTATCTCCGGATGATCGCTATAATAATTAGCCATATTTATTTACTTCGTATTCTGTTTGTAATATTTGATGAGCTTCGGCACCACGTCCTCTACGGAACCCGTGATGACATAGTCGGCGATCTTGTTGATCGGCGCGTCAGGATCGGTATTGATGGAAATGATAATACCGGCGTCCTGCATACCGGCGATGTGCTGGATCTGACCGCTGATACCGCAGGCGATATAAACCTTCGGATGGACGGTGACACCCGTCTGGCCGATCTGACGGTCGTGGTCTACCCAACCGGCATCGACGGCGGCACGGCTGGCGCCGACCTCACCGTGAAGTTCCTTAGCGAGCTCGAAGAGCATATCGAAGCCTTCCTTGGAGCCCATGCCGTAACCTCCGGCGACAACGATGGGAGCGCCCTTGAGGTTGTTCTTCGCTGCCTCGACATGACGGTCGATGACCTGAACGGCATAAGAGGTAGCAGCAACATAGTCCTTCGGATCCTTGTAGACGACCTGGCCCTTGGCCTTGCCGTCGTAAACGGCTTTCTGCATGACACCGCTACGGACGGTAGCCATCTGCGGACGGTGCTCGGGGTTGACGATGGTAGCGACGATGTTACCACCGAAGGCGGGACGGATGGCGTGGAGCATGTTCTCGTAGTGCTTGCCACTCTTCTTGTCGTCATAGCTGCCGATCTCCAACTGCGTACAGTCGGCGGTAAGACCGGAGGTGAGGGCGGCAGAGACACGCGGACCGAGATCACGGCCGATGACCGTGGCACCCATGAGGGCGATCTGCGGCTGTTCCTCCTGGAAGAGTTTCACGACGATATCCGTATGCGGCGCAGAGGTGTAAGGGAAGAGACCCTCACCATCGAAGACATACAGCGTGTCGACACCGTAAGGAAGGATCTGATCCTCTACCTTGCCTTTGATACCGGTACCGGCGACAACAGCCTCGAGGTCTACGCCTAACTTATTGGCCAATTTGCGACCTTTGGTAAGAAGTTCCTGGGAGACCTCCTGAACGGTGGTTCCTTCTACTTCACAATATACAAAAACGTTGTTCATATCTTTTGATTAGCCAATAATATTTTTGTCCAACAATTCTTTCACCAAACCTTCGATGTCGGCATCAGCACTCGTCAGGCTGACACTCTCCTTGGCCTGGAAGACAATGCTCTTCACGGCACTCACCTTCGTAGGACTGCCGGCGAGACCACACTGGTTGTAGTCGGCACCACAGTCGGCGATGCTCCACTGGCCCAGCGTGAGGTAGGGACGGCTCTCATAGAGGGCAGCCCACGGCTCATCACCCTTGCGCTCCATCGGACAGGTGGCATACTTATACTTCATCACGAGGCGGGCATTGCAGGGACGGGCGGGAGCAGCACTGCCGTTGACGGTGATGACAACGGGCAGGGGAGCGACGACGGTCTCTACGCCACCATCGATATGACGGCGGATCGTGGCCTTGCCATCCTCGATCTTCAGCACTTCCTCAGCGTAGGTCACCTGGTTCAAACCCAGTTTCTGTGCTACCTGCGGACCGACCTGTGCCGTATCACCATCGATGGCCTGACGGCCGCCGAGGACGATGTCGACATGACCGATCTCCTTGTCGATCTTCTCAATAGCTTTGGCCAGGAAATAAGAGGTGGCGAGGGTATCGGCACCGGCACTCTTGCGGTCGGTGAGAAGGATACCGTCGTCGGCACCACGGTAGAGGCCCTGGCGAATGATCTCACCGGCACGGGGAGGACCCATGGTGAGCATCGTCACTGTCGTGCCGGGGTTCTGCTCCTTGATACGGAGCGCCTGCTCCAGGGCATTCAAGTCTTCAGGATTGAAAATAGCGGGAAGGGCGGCGCGGTTGACCGTTCCTTCGGCGGTCATGGCGTCCTTTCCCACATTTCTTGTGTCTGGTACCTGCTTGGCAAGTACAACGATTTTCAATTTCATATAATATAAAAATGATAATTAATTTGCAAATTGATTGGCTCGGCCATCTTCATGACAACTTAAACCGGCTGCAAAATTACTAACTTTTTGCGTCTTGAACAAATAAAAAAGCATATAAATGCACATATCTCTTTCTTTTGTGCAGATGTTTGCACAATCTTTTTCTTTTGTGCAGTCTTTTTTTTCATTTGTTGGGACATGATTCGTCTTCTTCCGGGAGAGGTGGATAAAATGAATAAAACGTAACATTGCAACCAGGTTGCAACCAGAAAATCATAATTTTGCACTCGGAAAAGTAAATATAACACATATGAATAAGAAACTTCTTAGAATTCTCCTGACGGCGGTGCTTCTTCTCATCGCCTGGCTCGAAGAGCACTTTGCCGGTCTGCCGACATGGCAGTTGTTATTGGTATATCTTATACCTTATATATATATAAGCTATGATGTCCTCGGCGAGGCGTGGGAGGGCATCAAGGAGGGTGATCCTTTCGATGAGGACTTTCTGATGGCCATCGCTACCATCGGCGCCTTGCTCATCGGCTTCCTTCCGGGAGCGGAGAACCAGATGCTGGAAGCCGTCTTCGTCATGCTCTTCTTTCAGGTTGGTGAACTCTTTGAGGACTATGCCGAGGACAAGAGCCGGAAGTCTATCTCGGCGATGATGGATCTGCGCCCCGACACGGCGTTCCTGGAGAAAAAAGGAAAAGTCACAGAGGTCAGTCCGGAGACGGTGAAGATTGGCGATATCGTTGTCGTCAAGCCCGGCGGAAAGATTCCGATGGATGGTGAGATCGTCGAGGGTGAGTCGAGCCTGAACACCGTGGCGCTGACGGGAGAGAGCATGCCGCGGCAGTGTACGGTAGGTGACAATGTCTATAGTGGCTGCGTGAATCTCAGTGGTGTATTGCGTATCCGTGTGACGAAATCTTTCGGGGAGTCGACGGCGTCCAAGATTATCCAACTCGTGGAGTCGTCATCACAGAACAAGAGTAAGAGTGAGACCTTCATCCATCGTTTCGCGAAAGTGTATACGCCCATTGTCGTTTTCTTGGCGGTGGCGCTGGCTTTCATCCCGCCATTTTTCTATTCTTCCTACGTGGATGGTTTCAGCATTTGGCTCTACAGGGCGTTGAGCTTCCTCGTCGTCAGCTGTCCCTGTGCCCTTGTCATCTCCGTTCCGCTGGCTTTCTTCGGTGGTATCGGCGGCGCCTCGCGCAAGGGTATCCTGATCAAGGGTGGAAACTATATGGATGTGCTCGATAAGACGGGAATCGTTGTCTTCGATAAGACCGGTACGTTGACGAAGGGCGTCTTTGCCGTTGAGGCCGTGCATCCTGAGCAGCTCGACCAACATGAACTTCTTCATCTGGCTGCCCATGTGGAACAGTTCTCTACCCATCCCATCGCCATGGCACTTCGTCAGGCTTACGGGAAGCCGTGTACGAAATGTCAGGTGGAACATACGGAAGAGATTGCCGGAAAGGGTATCGTCGCAGAGGTCAACGGCAAGAAAGTTTATGTCGGAAACGAGAAACTCATGGACAGTATTGGTGCACAGTGGCATCCCTGTCATCTCCAGGGCACGACGATCCATGTGGCTATCGACGGTGTCTACGCCGGACATGTCGTGATCAATGATCAGATCAAGGAAGATTCGAAAGAAGCCATCAGCCGGCTGAAGGCTTTGGGCGTGAAGAAGACGGTGATGCTCACGGGCGATAAGAAAGCGGTGGCCGACCATGTCGCCGGTGAACTCGGCCTTGATGCTTGGCATGCGGAACTGTTGCCGGCTGATAAGGTGTCTTACGTGGAGAAATATATCAAGGAAAAACCGGAGGGAGAGCGGCTGGCCTTTGTCGGCGACGGTATCAACGACGCGCCGGTCCTCGCCCGTGCTGATGTTGGCATCGCCATGGGAGCCATGGGCAGTGATGCTGCCATTGAGGCCGCTGATGTCGTGCTGATGGATGACAAGCCGAGCAAGATTGCTACGGCCATCCGTATCGCCCGTCATACGCTGGCCATCGCACGGGAGAATGTCACGTTCGCCATTGCCGTGAAGATCCTTATCCTTGTCCTCGTCGCCCTCGGCGTTCTCGGACGTTTCGCCATGCCCCTCGCTGTCTTTGGTGATGTTGGTGTGATGGTCCTCTGCGTCCTCAACGCGGCACGAGCCCTGAATTCTAAAGAATAATGGAGAACGGAAAATGGAGAATAGATAATAAATGGAGAACGGAAAATGGATAATGGAAAATGATGGCAGATCTGCCGCCATTCTCCATTCTCCATTCTCCATTTCAATTGACCGGCCCGGTCAATTGATGGCTCCACGAAACACGGGATTGTGGCTGGTAACCCTTTCCCGTGTTTTTGTATTCGGCATAGAAAGCCGTCTTTTCATTGCGGGGATCATTCCAGTTGTACCAACCTTCGGGACGGATATGCACGCCCATGTCGCAATATTGGAAGACCGTCTTCGCATACGGGCGCCACGGACGACCGAGATAACACTGTGTGACGCCGGGAGCAGCCGTCAATGTACAGTGGTCGAAGACATAGCCGCGGGCCTGGCCTTTCGGTGTACTGGCAGCGGTGATATAACTGTTGATCTTACTGTAAAGGATACAGTTCTGAAACCATGCCTCACTAGGACCGAAGATAAAGTCCGTCGTTCCCTCGATATAGCAATGGTCGAAGAGAAGAGAGGTGCCGATGCCGCCGGTATAGACGGTATCCTGATTGCCGAGGAAACGGCAGTTGCGGAAGACGAGATGGCTGCCTTGCGTATGGAGGGCGACAGCCTGACCGAGACGAGGGGCGTTGTTCTCAATGGTGAGGTTCTTCAGTGTGATGGCGTTGCCGTCGACACGCACGGTGAAGGTACGGAAGGTTCCCATCTTCTGGTTCGTACCGGGGATGGGCATGTTCGCGTGATCGCTCCACGTGATGATGGTGGCATCACGGTCTTCACCGCAGAGCTCGATGTTCGTCAGCCAAGAGGGGATGATGAGTTTCTCGTGATAGGTTCCTTTCTTGATAAAGATCACCTTGTGATAGTCCATGAAAGCGCGACAGACTTCCACGGCATCGGCGATGGTATGGAACGGGGCACTGCCGTCTTGTGCGACAAACAGGGTATCGGGGTTGTCATACGGGTTGGCAGCGGAGGCCATGAGGGGTGCAAAAAAGAAGAGTAGAGTAAGTAGTTTGTGCATATCTTGTTGATTTAGTTTTCATAGAACGGAAGCGGAAAGGCAGATCCTTTAAAGGATCTGCTGTACTTCCTGAAGACCGTCGATACCCTTGAGGTTATCGATGATGACTTTCATATCGGCGCGCTCATGGACACGGAGCTCGAGGCTGCCGTCGAAGATGCCCTGATTGGTGCTGATCGTCACCTTCTTAATATTGACGTTCAGTTCACCGGAGATCACTTTGGCGACATCGAGGAGCATGCCTTTGCGGTCGATGCCCTGAATCTGTATCGTAGCGTCGAAATAGAGGCGGCGGTGCATATCCCATTTGGCGTCAACGATACGGTTACCAAAGCTGCTCTTGAGCTTGGCGGCGACAGGACAGGCTCGTTTATGGATCTCGATATGATTCTTGTTGTCGATATATCCCATGATGTCATCACCGGGAATCGGATGACAACAGTCGGGGAAGATGAACGTATCGATATTCTCTTCGGTGATGATAATCGGCTGTTTCTTATTGAAGTCCTTGTTGACGATGAGTTTCGCCGTCTTAGGCTTGTTCTCTTCTGCTTCTTTCGATTTCAAGAATGGCACATAACGACGCCAGCCACCACCGTTGGGCTTCTTGTTTCTGCCTTGAAGCTCGTCGAGATCCTTCTCTCCGAGGAGCAGGCTGCGGTCACCGATGGCCTGGAAGAACGATTCATGTTTCTGTAGGTCATGGAAGTCACAGAGCTTGTCAACGATAGAGTTGGAGAGTTCCAGATTGTTCTTTTTCAACCAGTCTTTGAAGATCTCCTCGCCTTTCTTCTGAATCTCTCGGTTGTCACGACGGAGAATGGCCTGGATCTTTGATTTTGCTTTTGCCGTGGTGGCGAAGTTCAGCCAGTTGGCCTGTACATGCTGGCTCTTTGACGTGAGGATCTCTACCTGGTCACCACTCTGCAGCTGATGGCTCAGCGGCACGAGTTTATGGTTTACTTTCGCACCTATACAATGACTGCCGAGGAAGGTATGGATCTGGAAGGCGAAGTCGAGGGCCGTACAGCCGGCGGGCATCGTCTTGATCTCTCCTTTCGGCGTGAAGACGAAGATCTCGGAAGCGAAGAGGTTCAGTTTGATGGAGTCGAGGAAGTCCATCGCGTCGGGCTGTGGGTCGTCGAGGATCTCCTTGATGGTGCCAAGCCAGTCGTTGAGTTCATTCTCGTCCTCCGTATACTCTCCGCCACCTTCTTTATATTTCCAATGGGCGGCGAAGCCCTGCTCGGCGATCTCATCCATTCGGTCACTACGGATCTGTACTTCGATCCAACGGCCTTGTTTACTCATCAAGGTGACATGGAGCGCCTGGTAACCGTTGGCTTTCGGATGGTTTACCCAGTCGCGGATACGGTCGGGATGACTCTTGTAGAGTTTGTTCAGGGCCACATAAATCTGGAAACATTCGTTGATCTCATTCTCCCGTTTATCAGGAGTATAGATGATACGAACGGCAAGGATGTCATAGATTTCTTCGAAGGTGACATGCTTGTTCTGCATCTTCATCCAGATGGAGTAGGGACTCTTCACACGGGCTTTGATGATATATTTTACGCCCATGGCATCAAGGGATTTACGGATTGGGTCGGTAAAAGCCTTAAAGAGGGTGTCACGCTGCGCCTGTGTGGAAGCGAGCTTGGCTTCTATATTGGCATATTCCTGGGGATGGTCATAACGGAAACTGAGATCTTCGAGTTCCGTCTTGATCTTGTTCAGACCGAGACGGTTGGCCAGTGGCGCATAGATATAAAGTGTCTCCCCGGCAATCTTATACTGTTTGTTGGCCGGCTGGGAGGCGAGGGTGCGCATGTTATGCAGACGGTCGCAGATCTTGATCAGGATGACACGGATGTCATCACTCATCGTCAACAGGAGTTTCTTGAAGTTCTCTGCCTGTGCTGAGGCCTTGTCTCCGAAGATGCCGCCACTGATCTTCGTCAGGCCGTCGACGATCTGCGCGATCTTCGGACCGAAGATATTCTCGATATCCTCCACCGTATAGTCGGTATCTTCCACGACATCATGGAGGAGGGCAGCACAGATGGACGTGCTGCCGAGGCCCATCTCCTCACAGGCAATCTGGGCCACGGCGATGGGGTGCATGATATAGGGCTCACCAGAGAGACGGCGCACACCTTTATGGGCCTGATTGGCAAAGTGGAAAGCTTTGGTGACAATATCCACTTTCTTCCGATGGCGTGACGCGAGATAGGTATCCAAGAGATGCTGGAAAGCATCATTGATCATCTTGTTGTCGGCTTGCTCTCTTTCCAAGTCTTTGATGTTCTGGTTGTCCATAGGCGTAAATACTAATTAATTTTCAGCTTCTTGCCTGGCTGAATGGTGGTACCTTTGATTCCATTGAGCCGCTTGAGCTTCTTGACCGTGGTGTGGTTGCGCTCAGCGATCTCACTGAGGGTATCCCCCTTGCGGATCTTCACATGCTGGGTACGGTCTGCCTGTTTATCCTTTTTCTGCTTTTTGCTCTTCTGAGAACGACCGGAGGAGTGAGAGTTCCTGTTGCTTGACTTTGAACGACTCGCTGAACGGCGTGTGGAACGGTAGCGGTGTGCGCTGGTCGTTGACAGGGACGTGGTGACATCTTCAGAAGATTCGGTCTCTGTATCCTCCGAAGCAGCTCCTTGCTCGGAGGCGTTGGAGGCGTCCTCGGCATCGTCGTTGTCGTTGACGTCTGAAGATCCGTCGTTCGGTTTGTCCGTCGTCCTGTCCTGACTGTCTTCATTCGTATTGCGGTTTCTCCGTGTGCGACGGGCCTTACTGCGGGAAGAGCTACGGTGGGAGCGGCCGACCGTCTCATCGTTGACATCTACGATGGTGCGTTTCTGTAAGTACTCATCAGCCTTATAGTTGTAGATCGAGTCCTCATGATCGATGAACGGACCGATGAGAGAGGCCGGGAGACGCAGGGCGCGCGGCTCTGTGAGGCCGTTGACGATGTCGTGGCGGTACTGCGGGTTCAGCGCTTCCAGTTCGTCGGTACTGATGCCGAGGATGGCGGAGATCTGTTCGAAGTGGACGTCTTGGTTGACGACGACGGTGTCGGATTTTGCCGGCAGCTCTGTGATCATCGGGCAGATGTTATGATCGCAGTAGTAGGTCATGATATAGTTGGCGGCAATGAATGCCGGTACATAGCCTCGTGTCTCCCGTGGCAGATAAGGATAGATATGCCAGTAGTCCGTTTTCCCCTTGGCACGGTGAATCGCCTTGTTGAGTTTCTGCGGGCCGCAGTTATAGGCGGCGATGACGAGGTTCCAGTCGCCGTAGATCTTATACAGATCGGAGAGATAATGGGCGGCGGCATAGGAAGCTTTCAACGGATCACGGCGCTCGTCGACGAGCGAGTTGACCTCGAGACCGTATCGTTTGCCCGTGGAGAGCATGAACTGCCAGAGACCTGTGGCGCCGACACGACTGACGGCTCTCGGGTTCAGTGCCGACTCGATGACCGGGAGATATTTCAGTTCGAGCGGGAGGTTGTAGGTCTCCAGCGCCTGTTCGAAAATCGGCATATAGAAATTGCTGGCACCGAGCATATAGCTCACGCTGTGGCGCAGCTCTCCGCTATAGCGGTCGATGAATTTCTGTACAATATCATTATAGGGCATCTCCATGATTGTCGGCATACGGCGCAGGCGGTCGATATACACCTCTTGGTCAAAGGAAGGATTCTCATCCTTGAAATGACAGGTGGTATCGGGTTGGAGATACATCTTGGCGTTATATTGGGAGAGCAGGGAGTCGAGGCTGTAAGTCATACCCTCCGGTACATCCAGCTCCTCTTTCTTTCCATGCTCATCAGTCACGGTGATGACATCCTCGTCATGATCGTCGTTGTCTTCCTGTCCTGCCATCGTCAGCGGGGCGGCGAAGAGCGCCGTGACCAAAAGTAGATAAAGTTTCTTCATTTTTAAAAGGTGATACAACAATTAATTCCCAGTGCGTTGTTTTGAAGGGGTGAGCTGTAGGTTCCACCACCATGGATGACCGCCGGCTCGAGATGTAAGGACAGGTCTCTGGAGATGTCGAAGTCGGAGAGCGAGGCGTCTACATAGGCATCGATGACGCTGATGGCATAGACTCCGATGAGGACGAAGGCACTGAGGTCACGCCATCGGCGGAACTTGTCCTTTCTGTTCTTGAACACCTGCTGATAATAACTCAGGTTGGAAGCGTCAATCTTGTTGCCCAGATGCAGGAACTCCTCGTAGCTCTTCGTGTTGGGGTCGTTATCCATGAGGTCGATATAGGCCTGAGAATAGTCCTTATACTGTTGGCCGTTCCAGCTCATAGCATAGATACAACCGACGATACCTCCGTAGATGATCGGCAGCTTCCAGTATTTCCGGTTGTAGATCTGTCCGGCACCGGGGAGGACGATAGCATACCACATGGCTTTCTTCACGTCGGGGCGCCATGTCGTCCAGTCACGTCTCTGGTGTACTTGATGTGCTGTCTTATCCTTGGCCATCGTCACGGCCTTGACGGTGTCAGCCGTCATGACGCTGTCGTGTGATGCTGACATTTCTGTCGTCATGAGCTGCTCTTGTGACGGCTTGTCAGCCAGAAAGGCCGGTCCCGTCTCTTCTGCCATCACGGAAAAAGAGCAGAGGGACATCAGAAATATCAATAATCCTTTCATCCTTGCTGGTTGAGTTTGTCAAAGACATTCATGATATGCTCCAGCTCCTTCTCGTTGTTGAAGGGAATGGAGATACGGCCTTTGCCTTTAGCGGAGCAGGTCATCTGTACCTTCGTATTCAGGAAGGAGGACAGCCGGTCCTTGAGGATATTGAACTCCTCGGGGAGTTTCGTCTGCGACTGGATCTTCTTCTTGCTCGTCTCGATATCTTCACCACTGTTGAGGCGCTTGACGAGTTCCTCGACCTTACGGACGGAATAACCATTCTTCTGGATCTCCTTGAAGAGCTTGATCTGCAGACTCGGAGAGTCCAGGGCCAGCAGGGCACGGGCATGTCCCATGTCGATCTCTTTCTTCTGCAAGGCCATCTGTACCTGTGCCGGGAGTTTGAGGAGCCGGAGGTAGTTGGTGATGGCGGCACGGCTCTTGCCGACACGCTCGGCCACTTTCTCCTGTGTCATTCTCGTATTCTCCAGCAGATGCTCGTAGGCCAGAGCGATCTCAATGGCGTTGAGGTCCTCACGTTGGATATTCTCCACGAGGGCCATCTCCATGACATTCTCGTCCTTGATGGTACGGATATAAGCGGGGATAGCCTTCAGACCAGCCTGTTGGGAAGCCCGCCAACGGCGCTCACCGGCGATGATCTGGAAACGGTTCTCGCTGACCTGACGGAGGGTGATGGGCTGGATGATGCCGATCTGTGAGATACTGTTGGCCAACTCCTGCAGACCCTCGGGATCGAAGTCGCGGCGGGGCTGGTTGGGATTCGGCTCTATCTCGTCGATGGGAATCTCATTGATGGTGCTGCTGCCTGATGTGCTTACAGCTTCCGTAGAGATGAGGGCATCCAGACCACGTCCCAGGGCGTTGGTCTTTGTGTTGAGATTATATTTCTTATGTACTGCCATTATGAGTTCTTTTCTATAATTTCTTTTGCTAGTGCCAGGTGGTTGCGGGCTCCCGTACTTTCGGCATCGTAGAGAATGACGGGCAGACCGTGAGACGGACTCTCGGAGAGCTTAACATTACGCTGGATGACGGTCTTGAAGACGAGTTCCTGGAAATGGCGCTTCACCTCATCGTAGATTTGGTTGGCCAGGCGCAGACGACTGTCGTACATCGTCAGCAGGAAGCCTTCTATCTCCAGTTTCGGGTTGAGTTTGCTCTTGATAATCTTGATGGTGTTCAGCAGCTTGCTGATACCTTCGAGGGCGAAATACTCACACTGCACGGGGATGATGACGGAGTCGGCGGCCGTGAGGGCGTTGACGGTGATGAGGCCCAGGGATGGCGAACAGTCGATGAGGATGAAGTCATAGTCGTCGCGTATCGGCTCAAGGAGGTTCTTGATCACCTTTTCCCGGTTCTCGAGGTTGAGCATCTCTATCTCCGCGCCTACCAGGTCGATATGGCTCGGGATGATGTCGAGGCCGTCGATATCGGTGGTATAGATGGCGTCGCGGACATCGGCATGGTCGATGATACACTCATAGAGTGAACAGTCTACGTCTTTGATATCCACGCCAAGACCGCTGGAGGCATTGGCCTGAGGGTCAGCATCGACGACGAGCACGGTCTTCTCCAGCGTGGCCAGCGAGGCTGCCAGATTGATGGTCGTCGTTGTCTTGCCGACGCCTCCCTTCTGATTTGCTAAAGCAATGATTTTGCCCATTTTTCTTCGTGTTCTAATACCTTTTGATTGCAAAGATACACATTTTAAATGAGATATGCGCCTAATTCTCCTTTTTTTAGTAATTTTGCACTGAAAAATTGTGAAACGCGTGAAACATATAGATTTGATATGAAGAAAGAGCAAAAACCATTGATATTGATTTCCAATGATGACGGCTATCATGCCGGTGGTATCCGTTATCTCTGTGAGATGCTGCGTGACGATTATGATGTCCTCGTCGTAGCTCCCGAGAGTGCCCGTTCCGGTTTCTCCGGGGCCTTCTCGGCCACTACTCCGTTGCGACTGAAACGCCGTCATACCATCGAGGGTGTCTCCCTGTGGTCGTGCAACGGTACGCCCGTGGACTGTATCAAACTGGCGTTGGCCGGTCTCTGTCATCCTGATGAGGTGCCGACGATCGATCTCGGTTTCCATCGTCTGCCCGATCTTATCCTTTCCGGTATCAATCATGGTGACAACTCCACGGTCAACGAGCATTATTCGGGTACGATGGGTGCTGCCATGGAAGGTTGCATGAAATATCTGCCGTCGGTGGCTTTCTCCAGTTGTAACTATGACACGGAGGCCGATCTGAGCTATCTCAGTGCCTATGTCCGTCCGATTGTGGAGAAGGTTTTGAAGGAAGGGCTGCCGAAGGGTACGTGCCTGAATGTCAACTTCCCGAAGGAGCCGCCTTTCAAGGGCGTGAAATTCTGTCGTATGACGATGGGCAGCTGGGTTAATGAAGTCGTAGAGGAACGCCATCCCCGCGGTTATCCTTATTATTGGATGGTGGGTCACTACCGTAATGACGAGCCGGAGTCGACGGATACGGACCAGTGGGCCTTGACGCACGGCTATGTCGCTATCACACCGACGACGATGGATGTGACCGACTATCGCTTCTTGGAGAAGATGCGTGGTGAGGAATCCAGTAACGAGGAGGGCAATGACTGATGAAATACTATCTGATTGTTGGAGAGGCATCGGGCGATCTCCATGCGAGTCGCCTGATGCGTTTCTTGAAGCAGTATGATGCTGCTGCAGAGTTCCGCTTCTATGGTGGTGATGAGATGTCGGCGGTCGGTGGTGAGCGTGTGAAGCATTATCAGGAACTGGCCTATATGGGTTTCGTTCCTGTCCTGCTGCATGCCGGTACGATCCTTCGGAATATGAAACACTGTAAGGAGGATATCCTGCGGTGGAAGCCCGACTGTGTCATTCTGGTTGACTATCCCGGTTTCAATCTCAATATTGCCAAGTATGTCCATAAGCATACCGCCATACCTGTGTACTATTATATCTCGCCGAAAATATGGGCATGGAAGGAGTGGCGCATCAAGAGCATCAAGCGTGATGTGCGGGAACTTTTCTCTATTCTGCCTTTCGAGGTGCCGTTCTATGAGGATAAACATCATTATCCCATCCATTATGTCGGTAACCCGACGGCGCAGGAAGTCCATGAGTTTAAGAATGGCTATCGGGAGAGTCGTACTGATTTCTGTGCTGCTCATGGCTTGAATGGTCAGCAGGAGATCATCGCCTTGTTACCAGGCAGCAGAAAGCAAGAGATTAAGGATAATTTGCCCGCGATGCTGGAGGCGGCGAGTCGTTTTGAAGATTATCAGATTGTCGTGGCCGGGGCCCCCGCTATTCCTGACAGTTATTATAAAAAGGTGGTGCCGGACATGCCTTATCCGATAGTCTACGATGCTACTTATCCGTTGTTGATGCATACGACGGCGGCTCTCGTCACGAGTGGCACGGCAACATTGGAGACGGCCCTCTTCGGTGTGCCCGAGGTGGTATGTTATGAGACGCCGGTGCCGAAATTGATCCGTTTCGCCTTCAACCATATCATCAAGGTGAAATATATCAGTCTCGTCAATCTTATCGCTGACCGGGAGGTCGTGCCGGAGATGCTGGCTGATCGTTTCTCTGTAGACCAGCTGACAGAGGAGTTGCAGAAAATTCTTCCCGGTGCTCCCGGACGGGAAGAGATGCTGAAAGGTTACCAGGAAGTGAACGCCAAATTGGGCACGAATGTCGCGCCCGATCTGACGGCACAGTGGGTCGTAACCCTGCTGAAGAAGTAAAAGAAGTAAAAAAGTAAAGAAGTAAAGAAGTAAAAAAGTAAAGAAGTAAAGCTCCGCAAGGGACCTTACCTTATCCTAAGTTTACCTTTTTACTTTTTTACTTTTATATCGTTAGCGTGTAGAGATAGATGACGGCAGCAGGGATGGCGAGGAGGCTTGAGTCGAAACGGTCGAGCATGCCGCCGTGTCCCGGCAGGATCTTTCCGCTGTCCTTGATACCTAGGGTGCGCTTGAAGAGACTCTCCACGAGGTCGCCCCAAGTACCGAAGAACACGACGACGAGTCCGAGGCCGATCCATTGTGGCATGTTCAGCAGATGTTGGTTGTCACCGTTGTTGGCGAGATAGCCGATGAGAGCTGCCACGAGGAGAACGAGGATGCCGCCGCCGATGCTTCCTTCCCAACTCTTTCCCGGACTGATGCGCGGGAAGAGTTTATGCTTTCCGAAGAGGGAGCCACTGCAGTAAGCTCCCGTGTCGTTCGTCCAAAGGAAGATGAAGATGCTCAGCGGCAGCAGACTGTCATAATCCACCATCATCCCACCGGGATATCCCATCGCGTCCGTGCTTCCTACGTGGAAGGCGAGGATGTTGATCAGTGAGAAGGGCAGGGCGATGTACATCTGCGAGAGCATCGTGTATGCCCAGTCATTGACTGGGTCCTGCTGTTTCAGATAGAGCTCACTGATGAAGAGATAGACGATAGTGAGGATATAAGGGATGAAGACGATGAAGTCACTCGTCAGTCCCATGCGCCATCCGGCCGTGGCGAGGAATAAATAGACACCAGCCAGTGTGGTGATGAAACGGTTGATGGCCACACCTTCTTTCGCGTTGACGAGACCGGTATATTCCCAGATCGTCATTCCCGTGATGATGGCGAAGAGGACGATCATAGACAGGGGGCTCCACAGAAAGCCACCGACCATGACAATGACGAACAGGGCACCGGTGATGGCCCTGACGACGAGATTCTTCATCTTATCACTCATATTCTTTTGTTTTATTTTTCTATTTATCCTTCGAAAAACGGCGGGCCGCCACAAGGGACGGCCCCTGCAAGTGGATCTTTATTCTTTACTTTTATCTTCTTCTTTCTTGCTGTCCTCATGGTCCTGGATAGCCTTCTGGACCTCGGGCATAGCCTTGACCTTAGCCTCCTGCTCGCGCTCCTCATCGTTGATGATCTCCTGGGTGCGACTGACCCACGGCCGTTTGCCGAAGATCTTCTCAACATCCTCGGCCATGATCACCTCTTTCTCCAGCAACAGTTGGGCTAGCTGGTTGTGGCCCTCCTTGTGCTGCGTGAGGATATTCTTGGCACGGACATACTGTTCGTTGATCATTTTCAGCACCTCGTCATCCATCACCTTGGCGGTAGTCTCAGAGTAGGGACGCTGGAACTGATACTCATTATTATTATAGTAGCAGATATTCGGCAGCTTATCACTCATACCGGCATAGGCGATCATGCCATAGGCACTCTTCGTGGCACGCTCAAGGTCGTTGATGGCACCCGTGGAGATATGTCCCGTGAACAGTTCCTCAGCGGCACGTCCGCCAAGGAGAGAGCACATCTCGTCGAGCATCTGTTCCTTTGTCGTGATCTGACGCTCCTCAGGGAGATACCAGGCAGCGCCGAGGGCCTGTCCACGCGGCACGATACTGACTTTCACGAGCGGGTTGGCATAACGGCAGAACCAGCTGATGGTGGCGTGACCGGCCTCATGAAGGGCGATGGTCCGCTTCTCGTCGGCCGTCATCACCTTCGTCTTCTTCTCCAGACCACCAACGATACGGTCGACGGCATCAAGGAAGTCCTGACGGCCTACCGACTCCTCGTTATGACGGGCAGCGATCAACGCGGCCTCATTACATACATTGGCGATATCGGCACCCGAGAAGCCCGGCGTCTGACGGGCCAGCAGGTCGACATCGACAGTATCATTCGTCTTCACGGGCTTGAGATGTACCTGGAAGATCTGCTTGCGCTCGGTGAGGTCGGGGAGATCGACATGAATCTGTCGGTCGAATCGTCCGGCACGGAGCAGTGCAGAGTCGAGCATATCCACGCGGTTGGTAGCGGCGAGGATGATGACGCCGGAGTTCGTGCCGAAGCCGTCCATCTCCGTCAACAGGGCGTTGAGAGTGTTCTCCCGCTCGTCATTACCGCCCATGGCGGGGTTCTTCGAACGGGCACGTCCGACGGCATCGATCTCATCGATGAAGATGATACACGGCGCTTTCGCCTTGGCCTGGCGGAAGAGGTCACGGACACGGGAGGCACCGACACCGACGAACATCTCGACGAAGTCGGAACCACTCATGGAGAAGAAGGGCACGCCGGCCTCTCCGGCGACAGCCTTCGCCAGCAGCGTCTTTCCCGTTCCCGGGGGACCGATGAGCAGGGCGCCCTTGGGAATCTTACCACCGAGGTCCGTATATTTCTTCGGGTTCTTCAGGAAGTCGACGATCTCCTGCACCTCCTGCTTGGCGCCTTCCTGTCCGGCGACATCCTTGAAGGTGATGCCGAGGTCGTTTCCTTTCTCATACATCTTTGCCTTCGACTTGCCGACATTGAAGACACCGCCGACGCCGCCCGAGCCGCCTTTGAAACCGCGGCCGAGCCACCAGAACATCAGGATGAAGAAGGCGAGAGGAGCGAGGTTGCCAATCCAATAGAGGATATCACTCGATTTCCCGTTCTCATAACTGAAGTCTTTGATCTTGCCTTTCTGCTGTTCTGCGGTGAGATACTTGTCTAGTTCGTCCAGAGAACCGTAGTCGACATCGACATACGGGTTCGGGCCCACCTCCTTGGCGGACTTGAAGAAGACGAGGCGGATACATTCCGGCTTGACATACATCTGCAGCGAGCCCTTGTCCTTGTTGACAACGACACGGTCGGCATAACCCTTTTCTACATATTCCTTGAACTTGGTATAAGTGGCATCCTGCGCTGCCGATCCGGCCATGCTGTTGGCATTACCGGAGAGGAAGAGCCAGATGGCCACCACCAGGACAGTGATGTAAAGCCAGGTGAAGTTGAAGCGGGGCCGCTTCGGACCCTGCGGCTTTTCAGAATTTTCTGTATTGAGATTGTTCATACTTGCTTGGTTGGTTAGGCGATGTTCGGGATCTTCGTCAGTTGGGCATCCTCCCACAGATTCTCCAGGTCATAGAACTTGCGTACTTCCGGGAGGAAGACATGTACCATGACGTCAACGAAATCAATGGCGATCCATTGATCCGTGCCGAGGCCTGCGACATTGACGGGTTTCTCGTGGAGATGCTCCCGTACCTTGTCGCCGATAGACTCAGCGATGGCTTCTACCTGTGTCGGTGACTGTCCCTGACAGATCACGAAATATTTGGCGATGGCGCCGTCGATCTTCTGCAGGTCAGCGATGACGATGTCCTGCCCTTTCTTATCCTGGATTCCATCGGTGATGGTCTCCACCAGTTGTTTTGTTTCTTCCATTTAGTCTTTTATATTGCGACTGCAAATTTACCCCTTTTTATTGGTACTGACAAAGGGTTGAGGAATTTTTTTTGAGTTTTTATGAAAAAAAGTAGGAAAAAGTTTTGGAGGTTTCAAAAAAAGTCGTACCTTTGCACTCGCAATCAAGCAATAGGGGTTGCAAGAAACATTGGGATATGGTGTAATGGTAACACTACAGATTCTGGTCCTGTCATTCCTGGTTCGAATCCGGGTATCCCAACCAAGCGAAGAGACTTACATTGATTTGTGAGTCTTTTTTTTATGTCTTTTCGAGGACGGCAGGTCATGAGACGCTGCCGTCCTCGTTTTTCATTTTATGCCTTTACAAGCGTGCCGATGTTCTCGCCGTCCATGACCTTCTTGAGGTTGCCGTATTGATCCATATTGAAGACATAGATGGGCAGACCATTCTCCTTGCACATCGTCGTGGCCGTGAGATCCATCACTTTCAGCCCCTTGTTGTAGATCTCGTCGTAGGTGATCTCGGAGAACTTCGTAGCCGTAGGATCTTTCTCGGGGTCGGCCGTGTAGACACCATCTACGCGCGTGCCTTTCAGCATGACGTCGGCCTCGATCTCGATGCCGCGGAGGGAAGAGCCCGTGTCCGTAGTGAAGTAAGGATTACCCGTACCGGCGGAGAAGATGCAGATATATCCGGCTTCGAGGGCCTCAATGGCTTTCCATTTATTATAGAACTCGCCGATCGGTTCCATGCGGATGGCGGTCATCACCTTCGTCTTTACGCCGATAGCGCCGAGGGCACTGCTCAGGGCGAGGGAGTTGATGACGGTGGCGCACATGCCCATCTGGTCACCCTTAACGCGGTCGAAGCCTTTCTGGGAACCACTGAGTCCGCGGAAGATGTTGCCGCCACCGATGACGATACCGATCTGGACGCCCATGTCGTGTACCTCTTTAATCTGTTTGGCATAGTCGGAGAGACGTTCCGGGTCAATGCCGAATCCTTGTTTGCCCATGAGGCTCTCGCCGGAGAGCTTGAGCAGAATACGCTTAAATCTTGCCATTGTTGTTGTTATTTTTTTGAGAATAATTTTTCAGTTAGACGGCGGAACATGATGAATCATGTCCCTACAGCATGAACTGCACCTCTTTGAACAGGTAGGAGCGGAAGCGGTCGCTGCGGTCGCGGAGGACGAGATGCCCGTCGTCTTCCACCTCCACGATAGCGGCCTCAAAGTCGCCGTTGCTGTCGCGGAAGGGCCAGAAGCCCGTACCGCGGTAGAGATAGGACATATAGAGATCGATGATCTCCTGGTAACGGTTTTCTTCGATCATCGTGAGGTAATGCTGCAGCTTATCGATGATCTGCAGGAGAATTTCCTCACGGTTCACCTCCCTTCCGAGGATCTGATAGAGGGAGACGGGATTGGGGGCGTCACTATGGAAGGCTTTCTGGTTGACATCAATGCCGATGCCGAGGATGCAGTCGCTGATCTGTCCTTTGCGGATGTGGGTCTCGATGAGTGTACCGCTGATCTTCTGGTCGTGGTAATAGATATCATTCGGCCATTTGATGGAAATACCGTCCGTGTATTGGGTGAGGACGTCACGGAGGGTGAGCGCCGTTGCCATACTGACGATGAACTGCTCACGTACAGGGACGCCGACGGGATGGCAGAGGATGGAGAAGAGGAGGTTCTCCCCTTTCTCACTCTCCCAGGTATTCGTGCCCTGTCCGCGGCCGGCACTCTGAAATTCTGTCTCCACGACGGCGATGTCCGTTCCTTCGAAGTCGGCGAGGTGGGCGTTGAGGTAGTTGTTTGTGGAATCGGTCTCGTTGAGTCGTTTCCGTTTGATCGTATATTTTCTCATTGATGATATCGTTATAGTTTCATTATATGGGCGGAGCATGATAAATCATGTCCCAACATCGCGGAACATGATAAATCATGTCCCAACATCGCGGAACATGATAAATCATGTCCCTACAGCACGAGCATGGGGTTGAAGGCATTCTTGATAAGGTCGATGCGCTTCACCTGCGGTCGCTTGCCGACGACGGCGATGATGTCGAAACGGATGGCCTTATATCGGATGGAACAGTAACGCAGATAGGCATTGGCGGCATAGGCGAGATTACGGATCTTCTTGCAGTCCACAGCCTCCTCGGGACTCTGGATGGTATCGTCAGACCGGGTCTTCACCTCCACGAAACATAGCGTCATCGTCTCGTTCTCCAAGGCGATGATATCGATGTCTCGGTGTTTGTTGCGCCAGTCCCTCTCAAGGATGAGATAGCCCTGCCGCTCCAGTTCTCCCTGTGCGACTTCCTCGCCCCAGATACCTTCTTCATTGTGTTCTGCCATTTTCTTAGTCTATTATTTTTGCAAAAATAAGAAAAATCGGTTGAAAAATCAAAAGAAAACCCGTAAATTTGCAGTATGGAAGAAAAAGAGACGCAACAACAGAAGGACGAGCATTATATGCGTATGGCCTTGAAGGAGGCTGTGGCCGCTTATGACGACGGGGAGATTCCCGTCGGTGCCGTCATTGTCTGTCAGGACCGGATCATTGCCCGGGCCCATAACCTCACGGAGACGCTCCATGATGTCACGGCCCATGCCGAGATGCAGGTCATCACGGCCGCTGAGAATGCCCTTGGCGGGAAATACCTCCAGGGCTGCACGCTCTATGTCACCGTTGAGCCCTGTGTGATGTGTGCCGGTGCCATCGGGTGGGCGCAGCTCTCCCGTATCGTCTATGGCGCGAGTGATGAGAAGCGCGGTTTCAGTCGTTTCGCGCCCCATGCCCTCCATCCGAAAGCCACCGTTACGAAAGGTGTTCTTGAAGCGGAGTGCCGGAATCTCATGCAGCGCTTTTTCAAAGAACGGAGGTAGGGACATGATTGATCATGTTCCGCCCATTGAGAGGTAAAAAAGTAAAGAAGTAAAAAAGTAAAAGTAGGGACATGATTCATCATGTTCCGCTCCTGTAAATTAAATAGTAAAACATTATGATTATTGATCACAAGAAGATTGAGCCCATCATCGCTGATGGCTTCAAGGGCGGCAAGGGCCCGATGGAATCCCGTAACTATTATGACGGACACGTGCGTATCAACATGGCCACGCTGAAGCCCGGTGACTATGCCGGATACCACAAGCACGAGGGAACGTGTGAGGTGATCTATGTCGTCAGTGGTACGCTCACGTTCACCTATGACGGTCAGGAGGAAGTCTGCCATGCCGGACAGGTTCATTATTGTCCCGAAGGCCATTCCCATGCCTTCGCCAACAAGTCGGACGAGGATGCCACTTTCCTCTGTGTCGTTCCCGCCGTGAAATAATGTAGGGACATGATTGATCATGTCCCGCTAGTAGGGACGATGATTATTTCCCTGACTCATTCGGAGCATCGAGGCGTTTGTAATCCTCCTCACTTACGGGCTCGAGCCATTCGTTGCTCGTATTTTCACCGGCGACGCCGATGGCGAGATGGGAGAACCAACTGTCGGCGGCGGCACCATGCCAGTGCTTCACCTCTGCGGGGATGTTGACCACATCGCCGGGCAGGAGTCTGCGCGCCGGCTTGCCCCATTCCTGATACCAGCCCTCGCCGCCGACACAGAGGAGCAGCTGACCACCGCCCTTCGTGGCGTGATGGATATGCCAGTTGTTACGACAGCCGGGTTCAAACGTGACGTTGTGGATCACGACCTGCCGGTCGGAGACCGCAGCGAGGTAACTCTGTCCCTTGAAATATTTCGCATAGGCGACATTCGGCTCCCCAATGGGGAACATCAGCGTCTGCTGGTAGGCTTCCCGGCTCATCGGCGTAGCCTCCGTATCGCCGTTCCATACCTCTTTGGCGAGGTTGAAGGCGCCCCAGGCTTTCGGCCAGCCTACATAGAAGGCGATATGCGTGAGCAGTTCGGCAATCTCCGTCTTCGTCACCCCGTTCTGCTTGGCCGTAGCGAGGTGGTATTTCAGGGAACTGTCGGTGATGCCCATGCTCACGAGGGCCGTCACCGTGAGCATGCTGCGGTCATGGAGACTGAGCAGGTCATTACGATTCCATACTTCTCCGAAGAGCACGTCATCATTGAGGTGTGCGAAGGCGGGAGCGAAGTTGCCAAGGGCTGTCCGTCCCGCCGTCTGTGTTACGTCGATCTTTTTCATCTTAGTTTTCTCTGTTTTGCGTTTCCGAGGGCAAAGTTACGCATTTTCGCTGAGATGGAAACTATCAAGAAAGGAGAAAAAAATACCCGTTTTGCGGAACATGATGAATCATGTCTCTACGAAGGGGGCGGAAGTCGCGGCTATAGGGCTCGGAAACGATGCGTATGGAGGTTCCGATGCCATTCCATGTGTATGGAATAGGCAAAAAATATCGTGAATCCTGGAAGAAAATGGAAAAGTTTTTGTACTTTTGTCATCGAAACAAACTATAGCCCCACGAAACAGACGGTGGGGTATCTAAACAAACTGACTCAATGAACAAAAAGACAACCATCATTCTTACCTTTGCCTTTACGCTCTTGCTCTCTGCCTTGCCTCTTGATCGGTTATCAGCGGACGAAAATCCTTATCGTCTCAAAGGAAACAAAAACGTGCTCTGGTATAGCCGCCCCGCAGCTTATTGGGAGGAAGCCCTTCCGTTGGGCAACGGGCGACTCGGCGTGATGCACTCCGGCGGTGTCGAATGTGACACGCTGCAGTTGAACGAGGATACTTACTGGAACCAGGGACCCAACCAGAACTATAACGGTAATGCCCTGAAGGTGTTGGGACAGGTGCGTGACAGTATCTTTGCGGGCAGGTACGCGTCCGTACAGGACCTGATTGTCCGCAATTGGACCTCACCGGCGAGTAATGGTGCTACCTATCGTGGCGCCGGTGTGTTGCTCATCAGTTTCCCCCATCGGAAATACAACAAGTATCTTCATCTGCTTGACATGAATACCGCAACGAGTCATGTCAACTATAATGTCGGTAAGACCAGTTACAGCCGAACTGTCTTCACCTCGTTTGCCGATGATGTAACCATAGTCCGTCTCGAAGCCAGTAAGAGAGGGAAGTTGCAATTCAGCCTTTGCTATTCGGGGTGTAACAAGACGAAAGTCAATCAGCTCAAGTCGAACATGTTCTATGACGACCGTACCATCAAGGCAACTCTTGGCCCTGCCACGGTACAAAGCGAACATGTTGATAATCTGTTGAATCTGTGTACATATATCCGTATCGTTGACTGTGATGGCGTGATAGCCCATACAACGACCCATGTAGAGGACAGAGGCCTCACATGTGAAGCGGATAACGCACCGACATTGACGGTGAAAGGGGCCAGCTATGCTACGATCATCATCTCACAAGCTACCAACTTCAAACACTATGACGACGTCAGTGGTGATGCTTGTGCCACAGCCCTGGCTTTCCTGCATGACTATGAGTCCCGTAGGAAGGATTATGCCTCTGCGCTTGCTGACCATGAGAAGATCTACCGTCAACAGTTTAACCGGGTAGACCTCTCTCTCGGCGACAATGCCCTGCAGGAGTGTAAGGACACGGAGACACGTATCCGGGAGTTTCATACGGTCAGTGATCCGCAGCTAGCGGCCACCTATTTCCAGTTTGGCCGTTATCTGCTCATCTCCTCCTCACAGCCGGGCACGCAGCCGGCGAATCTGCAGGGACTGTGGAATCCTGATGCCCGTCAATATCCAGCATGGGACTCCAAATACACGACGAATATCAATGTCGAGATGAACTACTGGCCTGCCGAGGTTACCAATCTCGCGGAGTGTCATGAGCCATTCATCCATATGATAAAGGACGTCAGTATGACCGGTGCCGAGACCGCCAGAAGAATGTATGGCGCACGGGGATGGACGGTGCATCACAATACCGACATCTGGCGTACGACAGGAGCCGTGGATAATAACACCTGCGGCGTATGGCCTACTAGCAACGCATGGCTCTGTTCCCATCTGTGGGAACGCTATCTCTTCTCCGGAGACAAGAAATATCTGTCAGATGTCTATCCTGTGATGAAGAAGGCGTCGCAGTTCTATCAGGATTTCCTCGTCGAAGATCCCCATACCCACTATCTGGTGGTCTGTCCCAGCACTTCTCCTGAGAATCATCCGGGGAATCTCAAGTATATGACAGCTTCCGGCAAGGCGAAGAATGTCGCTGTCTTCGGAGGTGTCGCCATGGATAACGAGATGGTCTACGATCTGCTCAAGAACACCGCGACAGCAGCCCGCATCCTTGGCGATGATCCCTTTGCCGACTCGTTGGCCCTTCTGAAAGGAAGGCTGACCCCCTATAGGATAGGGCGATACGGACAGGTGCAGGAATGGCAAGAAGACTGGGATTATGAGACCACGCCGCATAGGCATCTCTCCCATCTGTGGGGCGCTTTCCCGGGAAGTCAGGTGTCGCCGTATACGAATGCTACCATCTTTCAAGCCGTACACAAGAGTCTCGTCGGGCGTGGCGATGGAGCCCGTGGATGGTCCATGGGATGGAAAGAAGCCCTGTGGGCGCGGATGTTGGATGGTGATCATGCGCTGAAGATCTTGAAGAACCAACTGGTACTCCTCAATCCAAACGTAACCATCCGTTCCTCCGATGGTGGCTCCTATGCCAATATGTTTGACGCCCACCCGCCTTTTCAGATCGATGGCAACTTTGGTGCCACGGCAGCCATTGCTGAGATGCTGGTGCAGTCGCATGCCGGTTTTTTGCATCTCCTGCCGGCTCTGCCGTCAGCATGGAGGGCCGGGGGCTGCGTGAAGGGCCTGCGCTCTCGGGGTGGCTTCGTCGTAGAGCTACTGTCTTGGAAAGAGGGGAAGGTGACGAGTCTGCGAATAAGATCGACCCTAGGTGGCAATCTCCGTCTGCGCACGGCTTCTCCGTTGATATTCGCTGATGGCTCGTTACCGAAAGAGGCTGTTGGTCGGAATACCAATCCTCTGATGCAACCCTACGACATGCCGGATCCTATTGTCAAGGATCCGCATAAGATTCCGGCCACAGTGTTGCCTCCTTCCTATCTTTATGACATTCCGACGAAGGCTGGTGAAGTATTGGAGCTTCAATCATTTTTATCTAAAAGCAATCAGTTATGAAGTGTTGGCTACTTGCTCTGCTGACCGTGTTTAGTCTTCAGCCCCTTTCCGCCGCTCCCGGTATGGAGCGGGTCGTTTACGGGGAAGACGAAGGGATATCCAGCGATCATATCACGCAGATATTACAGGATCAGTATGGTTTTATCTGGCTCTCGACATGGAATGGGCTCAACCGTTTTGATGGCCGGGAGTTCGTGACCTTCAAGACGAGGCCGGGCGACAAGAGCGGCATGAGCACCGACCGGATCCGTAATATTGCCATCAATGATGATCATCCCGACATCCTGAATTGTAAGACCGACCATGATTGGTATCATTTCTCTTTGAAGACGGGAACTTTCATGAACGTCAGCAGGGCAGAGGCCGGACGACTTCAGCGAAGACACGGACATGGCAATGGCGTCAGTAGGCATCAGCAGGGAATACTGACGTTTGTACTGCGTGACCGGCAGGGATTGGTATGGACCATTGACCAAGGACGGCTCCTTCTGGACAGGTCGGTAGCCCAGCGTGTCGACCGATGTGCTTTCGCTCAGCCGGCAGAAGGGAAGTGCTTCTTCCGTGATCATGACGGTCGTTACTGGATGACGTCAAAAGAGGATCGGGGCGTGCGCCTGTATACGAAGGACCCGGCATCGCCGCTCTTCCTCTCCGCTGCCGGCACGCTGAGCAGGTCGGCAGTTCCTTTTGCCGCACCGGTTTATTCCATCTGTCAGTCGTCGCATGGCGATATGTTCTTAGGGTGTAAGCCCGGCGGACTCTACAGACTACGGTGGCACAAGGACCGGTTTCTGGTGGAACGGGTGAAAGGAACGGCGGACCTCCGTGTCTATGATATCAAGGAAGACCGTTATGGCCGGCTGTGGCTGGCCACTATGGGCCATGGCATCGTCTGTCTGAGCCACGGCCGTCTGCGTTTCTTCCGGGTTGGTGTAGAGAACAGGGTGCGCCGCATCTATCTCTTGCCCCATGACCTGCTGATGGCAACATCAACGGAAGGCCTTGTGACCATGAGCACGAAGAATCCCGGAAAAGTATATGTCAACAAGCGCGAGCCGGGGCGTGCAGCGAGTCTTGCGGCGAGTGCCTGTATGAGTATGGTGCGTTTGGACGGCCATTACTTTATCGCTACGGAGAGCGGAGGCATCGATGAGATCCTCTCCACTGACTTACTGAACAGCCATCTTGCTTTCCGGCATTTCAATACCACCTGTGGACTGGGCAGTGATGCCATCCAGGCTTTGGCGGTGATGGGCCGGCAGATCCTTGCCGTGAGCGGCAGCCGTCTGATGCTGCTCAACCCCAAGACAGGGGAGTGTCGGAACTTCGGCTCGCAGTTCTTCCATGAGAAACTGCATTTCTCCGAGGCGACGCCACTCCGAAAGGCCAATGGCGACTGGATGATCGGACTTCTCGACGGCGCTGTCTTCATGCCGGAAAAGGTGTTGGCGCCTGATACCTATGTGCCCGATCTTGTGCTGACTTCCCTGACGGTAGGCGATAAGCCCGTTCGCTATGCCGTCAATACAATCCGGCACCTCCGTTTGCAGAGCGATGAGCGGAGCCTGGTCCTCACTTTTGCGGCCCTGGACTATCGTGGCCCGGAAGATATCCAGTATGCTTATCGCATGGAGGGAGATTCGGCGTGGCATTACCTCGGGACGAGTAATCAGGTGGCCCTTCCCCGTCTCTCCCCGGGAAAGTTCGTGTTACAACTGCGCTGTACGAATGCTGAGGGGACCTGGAGCCCGCGTATCAGAACATTATCGGTGGAGGTCGTACCCGTATTTACGGAGACGGTGTGGTTCCACCTATTATTATTAGTGCTGCTTCTGGGACTGGTCGCTTCCATTCTCTGGGTAAGAAACTATATCCGGCAGATCAAGAAGAGTCAGCAGGAGACGCTGACGGCTTACCTCACGCTGGTAGAGAAAACCAGTGGGGCTGTGACTGCTGAGAAGGAACAGCCGGCAGAAGCTGTTGTCTCCGTTCCTGCGTTGTCTTCTGCTGATAAGGCCTTTATGGACAGAGTGATGAACTATGTGGAACGACATATCGCCGACTCTGATGCTGACCTCGCCGACATGGCTGCTGAGGCCGCCGTGTCGGTGTCCGGCTTAAACCGTAAGATGAAATTGCTCGTGGGACTTACTCCCGGAGAGTTTCTCAAGGAGGCACGTCTCAAGCATGCCTGTGCGATGTTGGGCAACACGGCGGAGACGGTGTCAGCGATCTCTTTCGCCTGTGGCTTCTCCGATCCGAAATATTTCTCACGCGTCTTCCGGCAGTCTGTGGGCGTTTCTCCCAGTCAGTATAGAAATAAGGTGCAAAATCAGGGCGAAAAAGGGGTAGAAATATCCGATTGATATTTTCTTACCCATGATATGAGTGTTTTTTACCCCTTAGGTTTAGTGGCTTTTGACTACTTTTGCGGCATGAAACGCTATTAAACCAAAACAAATGAAACACAAATTCTTATCTACCTTGGCAGCGATGCTCATGATCGGAGTCATCGCTGTCCAAGCCATTAAAGTACACACCATCGGTGACTCTACCATGGCGCAGTACGACCCCAACTCCACCGTCACGCGGGGCTGGGGACAGTATCTGCAGCAGTTTCTCGATGGTGTAACGGTCAATAACCGCGGCAAGGGAGGAGCTTCCACCCGCAGTTTCTATGAGGGGGAGAACCTATGGCCCAGTGTGAAAAAGCAACTGTCTGCCGGCGATTATGTCCTCATCCAGTTTGCCCACAACGATGAGAAGAGCCAGGGCATGGATGGTGTGGAGCTGAAGGCTTACTACACCAGGATCGGTGATCAGGCCAATGCTGACGCGACACCGACTACGGGCACCGTGCCTACCGGGGCCTACAAGCAGTATCTCATTAAGTTTATCAATGAGACACGCGCCGCCGGTTGCACGCCAGTCCTCGTCAGTCCGATCTGCCGGAAATATTTCGACGGCAATGTCATCCGGCGTGCGGGACAGCACGATCTTGGCGACAGCTTCTCCAAACTTACGGCCAACGGGCCGGTGACCGGTCAGCGTGTGGCTGCCGATGATCACTCCATGGATTATCCTTATCAGATGAAGCTGATTGCCGACTCCATGGGCGTACAGTTTATCGACCTCACGACCCTCACGAAGGAGTTGTATGAGAAATACGGCGATGCCAAATGTAACACCCTGTTCTTCGACGGTCAGGGCAGCACCCATCTCAACGAGACCGGCGCTATGCTCGTTGCCCGCCTCTGTGCCCGGCAGATGAAAGCCCAGGGCATCCTGGCCGACCATGTCAACCTCCGCAGTGAACTCGCCGTCACGCCTACAGAGCTCTCCCTTGGCAGTGGCTTCAAGGGACAGACGCTCTCCAAACAGGCTACCATCAAGGGTTTCGAACTCAGTCCTGAGAACGGCGACATCACGCTCACGGCTACCGGTGGTATGCTGCTGAGTACGGACAACACGACATGGGCCTCATCGGTCAAGCTCCATTATGATGCCGCTATGGTCGTCAATACCTTCTATGTAAAGTATGACATCACCGATGACAGCCAGACGGCTATCAGCGGGACCATTACGGCTACACAAGGCTCACAGACCGTGACCGTTCCTGTCAGTGGCTCTATTATCAAGATCGATGCGGCGAAGGCCCAGGATAATGTTACGGCGACATGGCCGTTAGGCACCATTGGCGAGAGTGATATGAATGCCACGATGTCGGCTCAGGGACTGGTATCGGTAGCTTCCATGACAGTAGGCAGTGATCTCACGCCGATGGACAAGAGTGTGGATGGTACTCCCTATTATGCTTTCCAGCCTAAGACCAATTCCGTGGCTGACGACCAGGAGGCTGATGCCATCACCTTCACGCTGACACCGAAAAAAGGCTTCACCTTCGTACCTACGAAGTTCGCTTTCAAAGCTTCGAAGTTCGGCACCAGTGGTGGACAGTATGATGTCGTCGCAGCCGTAGGAGACAAGCAGGTGACGTTGGCCACGAATATCACGCCGAACCGCAGCAACGACAAGACAACGGCACATTTCAGCGACTATTCTTTCGATATCTCCGACCTTGTGTCGGTCGGTGAGCCTGTGACGGTGAAGATCTACGTGAAGAAACTGGCCAACAGCAAGCAGCATGGTATCCGTGATGTCGTGCTCACGGGTAATTTCTCCGGTGAGGCCGTCGAGGTAAAGTCATATACGCTCCATGTCAGTAATCCCACGCCGGAAGCCGGCACCGTGACGGTCAGTCCCAATGGCTCCGTCTTTGATGAAGGTACGGAGGTGACGTTGTCGACGACCGAGAATTTCGGCTACCATTTCCTCGGATGGGAGGATGCCGACGGTAATTATGTCTCGGAGCGAAATCCGTATACGTTCACGATAGACCATAGTATGGATCTGAAGGCCGTTTATCAGAAGGCCACCGTATACGCTCTCAACCTCCATACGACCGACGGTGCCCTTGTCCATATGGTGACGGTGGAACCTGAAGGACATGTGGTGGATGGCGTCCATCAGTATGAGAATGGAACAGAGGTGAAGCTTACGGCTACCAACAATAAAATCCTGACGTTCATCTCCTGGGACGACAACACCACCAATCCCGAGCGAACCATCAAGATGGATGGTGACAAGCAGGTCACGGCCAACTACAGTGCTGCCGATTATATCGTGGGTTGGGATTTCTACGAGGATACGCCGAAATCGGAGCGTGCCGCCGACTTCAAGTCCGACACGGAGAATGCCGGTCTCCTCTCCCTCCATAACGATGCCGGTACGACCTCAAGCTGGCTCCCGCGTGGCCATGAGAACGGACAGGAGAAAGGCAGATACGGCGCGTCCTGTTGGCGGAATATCGATGACAAATATTTCTTTGAGATCAGTTTCTCTACGAAGAATTATCAGCATGTGACGGTAAGCAGTCTGCTGGGCAACAACTATAATTCTTATGCCCGCTACTACGAACAGGCTTCTACCGATGGGGAGAACTATACCACCGTGGGGACGTTCGATATGCCGGAGCGTAACTGGACAGACGTTCAGGATATCACGCTGCCCGATGCGTTCAGTCATCAGGACCGCGTCTATGTGCGGTGGTATCCCGATACAGAGAGCGGGAAGGTCGGTGTGGCATACGCCAATGACGGCTTGACGCTCGGAGAGGTCTACGTGCTTGGCGAGAATAATGCTTCTGCTGATGCTTCCGCTCCGGTCTTGGTCAGCTCCAACCCGGAGAACAACGCCACTGACGTCAGCGCTACAGGATCTATCATCCTGAATTTCGACGAGAAGATCAAGGCTGGCGCAGGTGATGCCACCCTCGGTGGAGAGACGCTGCAACCGATCATCAGTGGTAAGACCGCTATCTATAAGTATGGTCCGCTGAAATATGATACGAACTACACGTTCTCTCTTCCTCAGGGCGCAATCACCGACCGTAACGGAAACCCGTTCGACGGCACGCAGATCACCTTTACCACGATGCAGCGCACGCAGCCAGAGTCCCGTCTCTATGACGCTGTTGTGGCACAGGACGGAACGGGCGACTATCTGACACTCCAGGAGGCCATCGCCGCCGCTCCCGAGGGCCGCACGACCCCTTGGCTGATCTTTGTCAAGAGAGGTGATTATACCGGTCATGTCATGATTCCCGCCAACAAGCCTTATCTTCATATCATCGGACAGGACAAGGATCTCGTGACGATCAGTGACAACCGCAAGTCAGGAAGCGGTGATCCCTATGGTATCAATGACGGCGCGACAATGGATATTGAGGCTGATCATGTTTATATAGAGGGGGTTGACCTGCAGAACAGCTACGGCGTTGAGCAGAACGACGGTCCACAGGCGCTCGCCCTCTGCTCCAATGGTGACAAGCTCATCATGAACAATATGAAACTCCGGTCCTATCAGGACACATGGTATACAGGTGGCAGCGACAGTCACAGAGCTTTCATCACGAACAGTTGGATAGAAGGTGCCGTTGACTTCTTCTACGGCAAGGGTGACGTGATGATCACTAACGATACGGTCAATATCGTCCGTAAGACCGGCGGTTATATCGTCGCGCCGAATCATGGGAAGAATGCCAAGTGGGGCTATGTGTTCCTCAACAATGTCATTACGGCGCCTGGTGAACCCTCGCAGACCAGTGTGTGGCTCGGACGTCCGTGGCATGAGTATCCGAAGACTCTCTTTATCAACACCAAGGCATTGGTCACGATTCCGGCAACCGGCTGGTATGAGACAATGGGTGGCCTGCCTGCTCTTTGGGCTGAATATAACACGATGGACAAAGACGGCAATCCCGTCGATCTCTCACAGCGGCGCACGGAGTATTACTATACCGATGCTGACGGAAACAAGGTCTATGGTCACAGTGAGACCGCCGTCCTTACTGCCGGACAGGCAGCGCAGTACACGGTGAAGAATGTGTGCGGCCAGGATGATGCCTGGAATCCGGAACTGACCTGTGAGCCATGCGCGGCCCCCGTGGTAACCATCAGTAAGGGTACGCTTTCATGGCAGCCTGTTGACTTCGCCATCTGTTATGTGGTCTCCAAGGATGGTAAGGTGGTTGATATCACGACATCTACTTCCTGTCAAATTCCTGGCAGTGGAAACTACAAGGTACAATCTGTCAACGAGTTTGGCGGACTGAGCAAGGCTGCTGCGGCTTCATTGACGGATGGCATCTCATCTGTTGACACCGGAGAGGGTAAACATCGCGTAAAGGCTGTATATGGTGTTGATGGCAAACGCTTCAATGATTTACAGAAGCGAGGGATCAATATCATCAACTATTCTGACGGACAGAACAGAAAAATTTACAGTAAATAATCTAGAAGAGGACAGCTCCTACGGGCGCTGTCCTCTTTTCATTAGGGCGTTCAATAACCTTACTTGTCGGCTACTTCGAAGATTCGGATCTCGGGGTCTGCCTGGAACAGCGGGCTCAGACCGGGAGCAACATGCTTGACAACATCATCGACGGCGATGGCGGGAGCACCGGCATGAAGCTCAATGCCTACCGTCTTGAGCATGTTGACAGCGCCGGCGCCGAGTCCGCCGCACAGCACCTCTGTGGCGCCATGCTCCTGGATGAAGCGCACCATGGCACCACAGGTATCACTTTCGTTTCCGGCGGTGAAATTAGGAACTTATTTTGAAACAGCCAAGAGTCCTTCCGATATATACCGATAATTCTCCTGAAATTACAAGATCACAAAATTTATTCTTGCCATGCCTTGGACCACCGGATAAAACATTTTGCCCACATAAATGATCCGGTGTCCGGAATATGATCGCTCAATCCGCAGGGATTAAAGATTTTTAATCCGATATTTTCTTTTACGTGGGATATTCTTCCGACCTTTGCATCCGATAAAAAAGAAAAGGATATGTTATTAAAATTTTTCCTTACCTGCAATAAGATCGGAGCCTTCACCCTGGGCGGAGGCTACGCGATGATCCCGATCATGGAAGAGGAGTTTGTCAACAAGAACCATTGGTTGGGCAAACAGGAGTTCATGGATATCATGGTCGTAGCGCAGACGACACCGGGCATATTCTCCATCGACATGGCGAGTCATATCGGATATAAGATGAAGGGCGTGTGGGGCGGTATCGTCGGAGCCCTGGGCATCGCCGTCCCCTCCATCATCGCCATCCTCATCATCGCGATGTTCTTCCGCAATTACAAGGACAATCCCTGGGTGGAGAAGTTCTTCGAGGGTGTGCGTCCCGCCGTCGTGGCCCTCATCGCCTCTCCTTGTTTCAAAATGGCGAAGACGGCCAATATCAGTTGGAAGAATGCCTGGATCGTCGTGGTGAGCTGCCTCCTGATATGGCTGTTGAAGGTCAACCCCGTATGGGTCATCATCATCGCCGGTACGGCGGGATTCTTCTACGGGAAAATCATGAGAAGTAAAAAAGTAAAGAAGTAAAAAAGTAAAGCGATGATATTTCTCCAGTTATTTTATGTATTCAGCAAGATCGGCATCTTCAACTTCGGAGGAGGCTATGCCATGTTGTCGTTGATCTATGGTGAGGTCGTCACCCATTATCACTGGCTCAGCAATGCCGAGTTTACGGATATCGTGGCCATCAGCCAGTCGACGCCGGGCCCTATCGGCATCAATGCCGCCACCTATTGCGGCTATACCGCCGTCATCAATGCCGGTTATCCGGTGTGGGCCGCCTGCCTGGCATCGGTGATGGCCTCGCTGTCGATCATGTGGCTGCCGTTTATCCTGATGATCGCCATCAGCCGCTATCTCATCCGGCATAAGGACGCGCCGTTCGTGCAGGATATCTTCACGCCCCTGCGCCCCGCCATCATCGGACTCATCGCCGCTGCCGCCCTGTTGTTGATGAACAAGGACAACTTCGGATCCCCGGCCACCGATCTTCCGAAGTTCATTATCAGCATCCTCATCTTTGTCGCCGCTTTCCTCGCCACCCGTTACAAGAAGGCCAACCCGATCCTCGTCATGCTCGTCTGTGGCCTCCTCGGCTTAGTCATTTACTAAAATTGATGAACATTGATGGAGCCATTCCCACATTGAATATCCGATGCGCCGACAAAACAATGTCAATCCAACAAAAAATGGGATTCTATTATTGATATTGAAAAACTTTCATTATATTTGCAACAAAAAAACGATAGTTATGGACTCGAACACTTTAGATTTCACAATATTCTGTGTTGCAAATGTTGCCGACCGGCTAAAGATGAACGCAAGAGATGTCTATCATAAATTGCGGCAGTCGGGAATCATCAACGATTATATAGTTCCTTGTTATGATGTGTTGCATACTTTCTCTAAGCAATACATTACAGATGATCTTGTGCTCTTAATGAAGAAGAAAGGGCTTATCTCATGATCACACTCTATCACGCTTCGAAAGTTATTGTCGACAAACCGGATGATATATAAGAAGCCAAATAATCAGATTTGTATAACTAACCAGCAGTTATTAGATGCTCATCTCCACTTTATAAACTCTGTTAGGCTCAGTTGACTTATGGAAACAAACCGCACTTTACTTCAGATGAAATTTGGCCGGATCGTAAAGGCTTTTGCCAAGGAGGCTCATATCACGTTGGAAGAGGCTCTTGATAAGGCGTATGATTCAAAGACCTTTATGCTCATGGATGAAGGTATAGCTGATATGCAGACCATGAGCGATATCTATCTCACTGACGAATTGCTGATCGAGTATGGCTACAAGAAATCGCCTGCAGAAACTCTCCGTAAATAGGCTTTGAGCCGTATACCCCCCAAAAACGATATGATCATGAAGAAACTATCCTTATTGTTATTCGCCCTGATTCTGATGGGCGCCGCACGTGCTGCCGTACGCCTGCCCCATGTGCTCAGCGATGGTATGGTGTTGCAGCAACAGTCTTCCGCCCGTCTGTGGGGCCAGGCTACCCCCGGTGCTACGGTGACCGTCACCGCCTCATGGGACGGCGGTAAGCCGGTCAGGGCAAAAGTGTCGGGCGACGGACGGTGGGAGGTCCGCCTCGTTACCCCTGCCGCCTCCTTTACGCCCCGGACCATCACGGTCACGGAAGGCAAGGGCCCGGAGGTGACGCTCCGTGATGTCCTCATCGGAGAAGTATGGGTATGTGCCGGACAGAGCAATATGGAGTTTCCCGTGAAAGGTTTCGGCAACTGTCCGCTGAAAGACTATAACGAGGTAGTGTCCGAAGCCTCACGCTATGACGGCATCCGCTTCCTGAAGATCCCGTCGGTGATGAGCAGCAAGCCCCTCGATGACGCGCCGTGCCGGTGGCGTAGCGCCGATGTGGCCCATGTCGGCGACTGTTCCGCCGTAGGCTATTTCTTCGCCCGTCAGCTGCGGTCGGTCCTGAATATCCCCGTGGGACTCATCCTCGCCAACAAAGGCGGCACGAGGGTGGAGAGCTGGCTCGACCAGGCTAATCTGGAGAGAGCGACCCGAGAGCCGCTCGACTCCATGGTGATGACGCGGAAGTTCCCATACGATTACGATTACCCTTTGCTCTGGGGCAATGGCACGTTCCATCCCATCCTCAACTATACCGTCAAGGGCATCCTCTTCTACCAGGGCTGTTCCAATGTCGGCGCTCCCGGCAACGAATATTCCGACCGGCTCGCCCTGCTCGTCAGTCAGTGGCGGCGGGACTTCGGGGAAGGCAATATCCCGTTCTATTTCGTACAGCTCGCCCCCTATGCCGATAACGGCGACCCCCGGGGCACCCAACGGGCCCTTCTCGAGGAACAGCAGATGCGGGCGGCCGATATCATCCCCAACAGTGGCCTCGTCTGTACCAACGACTGCGTCTATCCCTGGGAACAGGGGCAGATCCATCCCTGTAACAAGAAGCCTGTCGGTGACCGCCTCGGATGGCTCGCGCTGGAGAAGACCTACCACCAGGAAGGTCTTCAGGCGGAGAGTCCGCGCTTCGACACGATGTTCATTCAGGGCGATACCTGTTTTATCCGACTGAAGGATACTTACGGCGGCATCTCCCGCTATCAGGATATCGAAGGTTTTGAGGTCGCCGGAGCCGACAAGGTGTTCCATCGGGCCACGGCGGGACATTTTTGGGTGCCGGGTCATGATCCGCGCAATGAGACCATCTATGTCGTCAGTCCCGAGGTCCCGAAGCCCGTTGCCGTACGCTATTGCTTCCGCAACTTCCAAATCGGAAACCTCGGAGGCAACAGTGGGCTGCCCCTCTTCCCCTTCCGCACGGACAACTGGTGATGCGGCGCATAATGGAGAACGGAGAATGGACAATGGAGAATGGACAATGGGGGGCAGCGTGACTTATTTTGAAGCGGCCAATAGTTTCGGCAAACGGACGGTCCAGTCCTCGTTCGTAGACACCTGTAACACGTTGATACCGAGCTTGGCGGCCGCATCCGTGTTCTTCTTGCTGTCATCCACAAAAAGCGTCTCCCCGGGACTGATGTGGTCGGCAGCCAGCGCCCGCTGATAGATCTCCGCGTCGGGTTTGCAGCACTTCATCTCATAGCTGCAGAAGAAGGAGTCGAAGAAGTCGGTGATCGGCCTGCCGCTCCCGGAAAAATGATCACTGCGCGTGAACGCCATCATGAACGGGTTGGTATTGCTCAGAAGACCGAGATGGTAGTGCTTCCTCAGTGCGTCGAGCGCCGTCAGCTTTCGCTCACTGACGCCATCGAAGAAGCCGAGCCAGCAATGTGCCGCCTCTTCATAAGAAACCTTCCTGCCAACGGCCTCCGACATCCTTGAACAGAACTCCTCAGCGCTGATCTTTCCCGATTCAAGATCCATGAAGAAATCGCGCTGCCCGTAAGCACCCATATAATAGTCGGTGTCTATACCCGCCTCACGGAAGCGGCGGAAAGCCTCTTCCGTATTCTGGTCGAAAATGACACCGCCCATATCAAACCATATATTTCTGATCATATCATTGATAAAAAACGTTCTTGACGATACAAATATAAGCACTTCCCAGCAGAGGCACAAGTTAATTAAGAATTATTAATAAAGAAAGGACGTATTCACCTTTTAATCGTATATTTCTTATATTTCAAATATTTTTAGTACTTTTGCAACCAACGAACAGCTTGATGAATAAATTTTATAACGTCGCATGATGGAAAACGATAACGACCTAACCTTCGACATGCTCCCGCCCTCGTGGACTTTCTGCTTCTTGCCGGAATGTCCTCATGCCGAGCAGTGTCTACGGCATATTACCACCCGACTTATCCCCAATGACAAGACTTTCGGTTCTGCCGTATATCCCACTGTACTGAAGAATCCCAAATGTCCTTATTTCAAGGCTGCAGGAAAGATCCATGCCGCCTATGGCTTCGATACCCTTTTTGAAAATGTCAAGAGCAAAGACGAGAAATACCTCCGCGACAGCATCAAGGATTATCTCGGCGGTCACGGCACCTACTACCGTTACCGTAATGGCGAAAAGCTCCTCACGCCCGAGCAGCAGCAATGGATCATCAACCTCTTCCGCCGCTATGGTTACACGGAGAACCTGCAGTTTGACCACTACAAAGATGTTTATGATCTGGAATAGCAATATTTAAATGATCGTACCAAGCCTTGGTACGGTCCGTACCAACGTTTGGTATCAATGATACCAAGCCTTGGTAGGATAAGTATCTATTGTGGGTGTGTGGCCACAACAAGTCGGGGCACCGGATAAAACATGGAGGTATCACGCCCACTTGTTTTATCCAGTGGCCCTTATAAATTTGCTCCTTAGGTATCAAGATATCTGTTTTATTTAGTACAAAAAAAGCAATTTTCGGGTTGTCCGTATCCATAGAAAACCGTAACTTTGCAACATCAAAAAATAAAATGCAGATGAAGGGGTCACAAAGTGAACTGAATTATGAACGGATCGCCAAAGCTATCCGCTTCCTGCGCGACAACCGCAAGGAGCAGCCTAGCTTGGGTGATGTGGCTGCGGCGGTGAACATGAGCCCGTATCATTTCCAGCGCATATTCAAGGAATGGGCAGGCATCACCCCGAAGCATTTCCTGCAGTTTCTCAATGTCGAGTATGCTAAGCGTATTCTGCGTGAGACGCATGCCTCGCTCTTCGACACGGCCATGGAAGTAGGGATTTCCGGAACGGGTCGCCTCCATGATCTCTTTATCTCCATTGAAGGTATGACACCGGGAGAATACAAGAATGGCGGCGAGAACCTGTTCTTCAACTACAGTTTCGCCTCCACGCCGTTCGGTGATATCCTCATTGCCACGACTGCCAAAGGTATCTGCAGCATGGAGTTCGCCGATGACCGCATGGAGGCCTTCAGCGCGCTGCAGCGGAAGTTCCCGAATGCCCGATTCCGGCAGACCGTAGACCGCATCCAGCAGAAAGCCCTGTCTGTCTTCACGCAAGACTGGAGCCGTATCGGTGAGATCAAGCTGCATCTGAAAGGCACAGAGTTTCAATTGAAGGTGTGGGAGACCTTATTGAAAATACCTGCGGGTGGAATGACTACCTATGGAGATATAGCTACGCACATCAACAATCCGAAGGCATGTCGGGCTGTGGGGAGTGCTGTGGCCGACAATCCCGTGGCACTGCTTATCCCCTGCCATCGTGTCATCCGGTCAACGGGCGACTTTGGCAATTATCATTGGGGCATCGTTCGCAAAACGGCTATCCTCGGATGGGAGGCGGCAAGAGAAGCAAACGGTTCAGAATAACATATCGCAAATATTCATTGATTCAGAATGGATAGTTTCTTCGAATACGGACAAAAAGAAATAGACTACCTCAAGTCGCGTGACAAGCGACTGGGGGCTGTCATTGACCAGACAGGCCACATCTATCGCAGAGTTATCCCCAACCTCTTCGCAGCCTTAGTTCATTCCATTATCGGCCAGCAAATCTCTACGAAAGCGCATGAGACGATATGGAAAAGGATGAATGAAGGTATCGGTGCCATCACGCCACAAACTATAGACGCCATGGCTTTAGAGGACTTGCAAAAATATGGCATGACATTCAAGAAAGCCGGATATATCAAATCGACAGCGCATAAGATCTTGACAGGCGAATTCAATATTGAGAAGCTGAGCGAGATGACTGACGAGGAGGTTTGCACGGAACTGTCCAAGTTGGATGGTATAGGAACGTGGACTGCTGAGATGCTGATGATCTTCTCCATGCAGCGGCCCAATATCGTTAGTTATAAGGATCTCGCCATTATCCGTGGGATGAAGCGCCTGTATCATCACAAAGAGATGACAAAAGAACGTTTCGAGCGCTACCGCAAGCGCTATTCCCCTTACGGGTCTGTGGCAAGCCTTTATCTGTGGAAAATAGCAGGTGGACAGGGAGAGTTGAAACTATAGGTGGTAAAACGTCATGAAGCAAATGTCAAAGATAATCATTACAGATGCTTCCGTAGATGATGCATCCGAACTGTTAGCTATCTATGCGCCTTATGTGCAGCACACAGCCATTCTTTATGGCGGCCCGATGCCGGTACGGCATTCCCGTGTGGCGAATATTGATGAAAATTAACGCGATGGCAGAGCCATCCATAGATGATTATCATCGCCACTCGTAGCGCCAATGAATTGATGTTATTATTGATGAATATTGATGGAGCCAACCCACAAAAATATCAGAAGCCCCTAAATTCTTCGTCGGCAATCCCACGCTTTTGAATAGGATTGCCAATGGCCCAAACAGGGTCAAATTCGTGTTCTGAAGATGTACGAAATTATAAAAGAAAGATCTCTTTGAATTTCCGAAGATCTGTTAAATGACCCTCATCATCCGTTTGCAAAGATACGAAATCAGGTTCAAACTCCCAAACTTTATTGGACTTAATTGCACCTTGCTTCACCTTATTATTTTTTTCATGTAAAACTTGTAGGTATAAAAATAATGTTGTATATTTGCGGAAAAATAATGGATTATGGTAACACTAACGAATTATACACGAGATGAATTCCTTGAAATTTTCAGGAAGGCGAAGGCTCGTAAGGCAGAATGGCAAAAGCAGGCTGAGAAAGAACTAAATGAAATGTCTGATCGGATTGCAAAAGCCAAAGTTGAAAATAAAAAAGTATTCGGATGAAAATTCTCAATCTGAATACTATCAATAGCCTGTCTCCTTATTCTATATGGAGACAGGATGATCGTTATTACTTCCGAACGGACCATGATATTAGCAGCAACATGTTTCAAAAATCTTTAAAGGACATGAGAATCTGACAATCGACATCCTTTTCAAGATTCAGAAAGCCTTGGATTTGGAACTGTTGCCACTCAAGTAGCTGAAATGGATTTAGTGAGTGGCAGATTGTATAGAATTTTTTTAGGTTAAATATGTAAACTTTACGAATTCCTCATAAATATTTATTCTTTTCTAAAATCTGTCCATTTTCATTGGCTATAGTTGTAGCATTATATACTGAAAAATAATTAGCCTTTTTTCTGATTTTCCTTGCAAAAATCGTATATATTTCTTAACTTTGCCATAAAACGACAAAGATATGGTGAAAAGACTACTATTCGTACTAATCATTGGTCTGGCTAGCATCTCAGGAATTGCCCAGAATTATAACGCCACTGCTTTCAATATCAATGGTGAGAAACGGCCGTTGCTCTTTAAAGAGAACGCCAAAGGAGAAATCGTGTATTCAGAAATCATTAATCTGAATGCAGATGCGGCTCAAATCCGCCAAAGTGTAAAGGACTATATCAATGACCAGAAAGGCCAACACAATCTTGATGTGACCTATGAGGTTGACAATAGTCAGAAGTTGGTAGCGAAGATCGTTTACCCAATAAACAAGACATATTGGGCAGTTGAAATTTGGGGCAGTCCTGTTGTTTCCGGCTTACGGGATGCAAGTCGTATTACATTTAAGTGTACAGTAGAATTTTTGAACAACAAGTTCCGCTATACGTTCTCTGACTTCTGGACTGACAATCAACGCATTTCCGGAGAGGCTAAAGATAATGGACCAACCAATGTTATCCATCAGCAACGCCTCAATAGCTTGCAGAAAGTCTACGACGATTATGCAAGTAGTCATAACGCAGAGAAGCGGTCAGTAAAAGAGAAGTTATACGATTATCAGGCCGCGATAGATTTCGAAAAGAATCAATATGCATGCGAATATGCCTCCATAATGGACTTTATCAACGGATTGAAGAAAGTCAAGATTTTCGATGCTAATGGTGACTTCGAGCAGAATGCGGATTCAACTGAAGATATGGACCTGAAAAAGCCAAAAGCACTTGACCTTTCCAACTATCATGGCAATCTGCTTGCCAAAGGCAATTGTGTATATGTCAATGATGAAGGACTGGAGCCATATGAGCAAGCCGGAGTCCAGGAATTGGTAAAGCAAATTACCATTGATGGTTTCTGGAAAGTAGTGCCATTACGTTCTATGGCGCATTTCGTTCTTGAATATCATATGTCGACAGAAGGAAGAGACCATGCATGGCTGGAATTGCATTCAGTAGATAATAGCATTATCTGTAAAGACATGCCTGGTAACCATGAAGGTTCCAGTGAATCTTTGGAGGACAATCACGAATCAGCACGCAGCTTGTACTTTAGTGTGATAAACCCACTCTACGACAAGATAGAAAAAAACAAAGGTGGAAAAGTCCTGAGCATGTTTGAATGTAAGTAGCAAAGGACAGAGAAGAAAGACTGGTTATATAGAGCCAGCCCATGATAGGCAATCCGCAGAATCCCGCATTGGTAGAGATGTCGATGGGTGGTTCTCGGGGCCTGGGGGTGTGGCGCTTTCCACTGTCCGCCCCAGCATGTGGCAAGGCTGTTTCATGAGATGATGATGGAGAGTGAATTCGAAGGAAATAGGTGAAATTATCAAGAAGCGGAGACAGGAGTTGAAGGTCAACCAGCTTACCCTCTCGGAGCTTGCCGGTATTGGGACAAACACACTGGTTGCTATCGAGCGTGGGACCGGAAACCCTACATTGGATAAGCTCCTTTCTGTACTCGATACACTCGGGTTGCAGATCGACGTAAAACTTAAAGATTAGAAGAGAGATGCTTACTTTCTAACTTGAAAGCGACTTCTATGCTTGATTTCGGAATATGGATAAGACAAAAGACGGGATGCCGGGTGCAGAAACTTGCCCTCGACGCGGGCTTCTCTTGCCCTAACCGGGACGGGAGACTGTCAGCGGGTGGCTGCACCTTCTGCAACAATGAGGCGTTCAACACATCCTATTGTGACCGGAGAAAAAGCATCACTGAGCAGCTTGAAGACGGCAAGCACTTTTTCAACAGGAAGAAGCCCGGCATGAAATACCTTGCTTACTTCCAGGCTTATTCCAATACTTACGCGCCACTGCCCAGACTGAAGGCGCTCTATGAGGAGGCGCTGAGCGTGGATAATGTCGTCGGTATCGTCATCGGCACCCGTCCCGACTGTGTCAATGATGAGATCCTGAACTATCTGGAAGAACTATCCCATCGTACTTTCGTTCTGGTGGAATACGGTGTAGAGAGTTGTAATGACGAAACCTTACGTCGTATCAACCGTGGTCATGATTTTGCGTGCAGCCGAAAAGCCATTGAGGGAACCCATCGAAGAGGCATTTATACCTGTGCCCATATCATCCTTGGACTGCCCGGTGAGAGTCGCGGGGAGATGCTGCGTCAGGCAGAACTCGTTTCATCCCTTCCTATCGACGTGCTGAAGCTCCATCAGCTACAGATCATCCAGGGGACGGCAATGGCTCGTGAGTATGAGCAGCAGCCCTTCCACACATTCACATTAGAAGAATATGTCGACCTTCTTGTAGACTATCTCCCTCGCCTTCGTCCTGACATAGCCCTCGAACGTTTCGTCAGCGAGAGCCCCTCCCGGTTGCTCATCGCTCCAAGGTGGGGCGTGAAGCCACAAGAGGTGACTCGGATGGTGATGGAGAAACTTCACCAAATACAAATAGACTGAGATGAATCGTGAAAGAATCACCATGCTTGGAACAGGGGAAGCAGTGACGACTCACTGCTATAACACTTGTTTTACACTCCACACTCAGGACACGACCCTGCTCGTTGACGGCGGTGGCGGCAACGGCATTTCTCAAAGATGCTCACGGCACTTGTCGGCAGTGACTTCGTTACCAGATACCTGCCATTCGGATATGATGGCAACATTCTGAAGGGACAGGAGAACTTGACTTTCAAAATACTGTCTAAAATCGAGAGAGCCCTGGATTTGGAACTGTTGCCTCGGTGTGTCATGGCTTAACATCCAGATGATTACCGAACAAGAGTTTGACAATCTGTGGAATTCGGTAAGTTACTACAGCGTCTCCACAGCTAAATAGGAACAATATTTCTCCAACAGATTCTCCAAAGGCAGATCGCCTCGCTGGTACCTGTCCGCATCCAATGACTGAATTCGGAGATGAACAACCGAGGTATTTCGAAATAGGGCCTTCAGATCATATTTTCCCTCTTCATTACTGACGGAAACATCCTTGAACATAGATATGATAGGAGCGTCGGTGTAAACCAAAGAATAACTTGGGCGCTTGGCACCGGGAAAGTCTTCCCGGACAACATCTTTGTCAAGCAAGTCCTGTAGGTCTCGAAGGGCTGTATCCTTTGAGCATTTGTTTAATGCTGCCCACGTCTTCGTAGTTATCTTCGACTCATAGCCGTCAAGGAACATATTCAGGGTTTGTGATTGACGTTGATTCAATGCCTTCTTTGAGTTCCGTTGCCAAAAGATGCTCTTGTTCAGTACCATATTGACATTGTTCTCCGAAAAGTCCAGTGCTGCATCGATGGTCTTCAGGTACCAAAGAATCCATTCCGTAAGGTCTCCGTCGCCATGCTGCGTTTTCTCGAGTATGTCATAGTAATGGTTCTTGTCCTTATTGATGGCCATAGAAACACTGTAATAACGGAACCTGTTCTGATCACCACGGGCCAACATCATGTCTGACAGGATTCGCGCCATACGGCCGTTGCCGTCCTCAAAGGGATGAATGGAAACGAACCAGAAATGGGCAATAGCCGAACGGATCAGGCATGATACAGGTTGCTCGGAATTAAACCATGTGATGAATTTTTCCATTTCACCTTCCACACGGTCGGGTGAAGGTGCAACATAGTGAACTTTCTCCCTGCCGAACATGCCGGATACAATATTCTCCTCATGGGTGCGGTATTTCCCCGTCTCAATGGATGTACCCTCACTGAAACCTGCAGGAAAGAATGCGCTCTGCCAACCGCAGATCAGCTCCTTTGTAATCGGCCGGTCATAGTGCTCAACAGCATCGAGCATAACATTTACTACCCCGTCCACATAATGGGATGGAGCGGTATATCTGACATTTTCTATGCCCAGTTTCCTGGCGATGGAAGAACGGACCTGGTCGGCATTCAGGCGGACACCTTCTATTTCCGATGAATAAACGACCTCATATGTCAAGCTCTCCGCCATTGTCTTAAGTTTACTGTCTAACCCAAGGTTCGCCAGTCTGCCGTACAGTATACCGAGCCTCCGGGAGACATGCTCCAAGGGCAAGGATACTTTGTTAGCATCCCATCTGAAATCCGTCCAGTCCTTTCTTTCGTGTATATACATACTATATCCCATTAAGTATTGCGACATAAGTGTTCTTGAAATGCCGCATAATCTGCGGCAAATTTACAAAATTAATGCCGCATTTTCAAGGGAAGACGCAATTTTTTGAACAGAAAAACATAATAATATTAGTTTGCTGTTCAAAATTTTACTATCTTTGCAACGTGATCACAAAGATAGAGCAATTCGGAAACATTCCGGTCAGTACAGAAACCATTGCTTCACTGTATCCGGACATAAAGGCCTATGTGCCGGATGATCTGGAAGTTATACCTCTGCTACCTCAAAATATAAGCCGGAGAATACGGAAGTAGATGAAACTATTCCGATCTTCAAGACGCAGGACGTTCTGTATGACGTAAAATTAGAAGAGAATCAAGATCAATAAACTTTGCTAGAACTTTCTTGTCCGAAAATCTTTTCGTAAATTTGGCCAAAAATATGATGCTTATGGAAACGAAGATCGTAGCAGACAACACGAATGGCCAAGTCCTTGCCTATGACGGTGAGGAACAAGTCGGCCAATTGAACTTCACCTTCAAGGGACAGGTAATGGCCATTGACCACACCCATGCTTTCAAGAAAGGCATGGGCATCGGTACGTTGCTTGTCGAAGCAGCTAACGAGTATGCCATTAACCACAAGTTGAAGGTTCTACCGATATGCTCATACGCCTATGTTTGGTACCAGAGGCATCCACAGTACAAGGATATACCTGCCAGGGATTAGACTGCTCATAGATAGCACCATGACTGCGCAATTCTGTCTCCAACATGAACGGAAGGATATCGGTATCACCGATGATATTCTCCTCCTTATTGGTGAAACTGTTGATGTGCTTGCCATCCTCTTTGTAGCGGGCATCGGAAGAGTTGGAATAATACTTCTCCCATACGGTGGCGTGAGTGAGATAGGGCCAGACGTCGGCGGCACGAAGGCCCTTTACGATGACCTCATTGCTTGCGAAGTTGTCCGTTGTGCCGGGAAGATATTTCTCCGGCCAGTTGATTTCATTCAGCATAATTATTTTCCTTTCTTTAAATGAATATTTGTTGTAACGTTTAATCTGATTTCCGGGTGCAAAGTTACGGAGAATACGCATCTCCATGGTTATGTCAAACGGCTAAACGGACTTTGCTCAAAAGTCTTCTTGGCAAAAATGGGATATGACTTTTCAACAAAACATAAAAAGACGTCTGAGAGAAACGCCCAACTCAGATTTTTTCTTAACTTTGCAAGCGAAAAAGATAAATGATATGATGGAACTGAATCAGGACATCTGTGAGCACAGCTACATGAACACCTTTTATCTGTGTCACGTCGGCAGGGACAAGATCTGCGAGAAGATGGTTGCCGAGCACACACTCGTGTATGTGCTCAGCGGAGAGATGGACGTGTTGCTTCCCGAGGGGCGCAAGGTCCATTTCCGCCGTGGCGACGCCGCCTTTCTACGCCGTAACCACAAAGTGAGCAAGGAGAAGCATCCCAGTGCCAACGGAGAGCCCTTCGAAGCACTCTTCCTGCACCTCAATACCGACTTCCTGAAACGGTTCAGAAAAGAGAATCACATCGCTGTACCGGCCTCGGGAGGCAAGCGGATCACACGTCAGAATGTGTTCCGACTGAACGGCCACCCGTTTCTGAAGGGCCTCTTCCTCAGTCTGGCAGACTATTTCCAGGCAGACACGTATCCGTCCAAGGAACTCATGGAGAGCAAGCTCCGTGAGGCAGTCTACGTTCTCTTGCAGCTCAAGCCCGAACTTACGCCCGTGCTCTTCGATTTCGTGGACCAGTGGAAGGTGGATATCGGGGAGTTTATGGAAGAGACGGGCGAGAGTGCCAGTGAGGTCTATCTCAAGACAGGATTCAAGAACCTGAGCCATTTCTCCACCGCTTTCAAGAAAGAGTATGGCATCCCGCCTTCTCACTTGATGGAGAAAGTTGGTTAATAAAATAAAAGTAAGATTATGAATACAAACGAAGTAATAGAAAACATCATAACACGCACCAGCGTGAGAACCTACGAGGACAGACCCGTGGAGAAGGAGAAGATCATGACCCTGCTCAAGGCAGGCATGGCAGCACCCTCGGCCGTAGACCGTCGTCCGTGGTACTTCTACGTCGTCACTAACCGCCAGAAACTCGAAGCTATCAAGACAGTCACACCCAATGCTGCCATGGCCGCCAAGGCACCACTTGCCATCACCCGCCTGTTCGACATTCCCCGGCATCTCATTCCGTTCTGCACAATCGTCATTGGTTACCCCAAGACGGAAGGCCATCCGAAAGACAAATGGAATGAAGACGACGTCAACTGGGTCAACTACAACAAGTGAGAAATTACCAACGATGAACTTCAAGCTTGATACATATTACGTTTGGTTAGGTGCCAGCTGCGACTATGCCCATAAAGAGCGGGTAAGTAGCGGTGCCTATCACGCTGAACTTGGCGGTAAGGTTATCGACAGTTTCATCTGTACAGACGACCATACCACCGAGTTCCGCATGCTGCTTACTGCCATGATCCATGCCATGGAGACTTTACCAGAATCGTCTGATATCGTCTTCATGACCAACGTAGCCTATCTTCAGAACTACAACAGGGAGCCAACATCTGAGACTGCCAACTCAGACTTAATCAGCCGTTGTCGTGAACTTATCCCAAGGCATGCATCGGTATCGGTGAAGATAGTTCCTTACCACAAGTATCCTATACTCTCAGAACTCCATCAGCTGACGCATCAAGCGATGGAAGGTTATAGGAAGATACGTGAGTGAGGAGAAACTCTCAATCACTTTATTTTTCGACAACGATACAAAAATCTATCGGAAGATACGGAATTGTCAAAAGAAATAATTAAATTTGTGGGCATCAAACCAACACATAAAACGGAAAAGTTATGATACTATCCACAACACCGACCATTGAAGGTCATCCAATTCTTGAATATAAAGGCATCGTCACAGGTGAAACGATCATCGGCGCCAACGCCCTGCGGGATTTCGCGGCAGGGTTGCGGGATTTCTTTGGAGGCCGTTCAGGCAGCTACGAAAAAGTATTGCGTGAGGCAAAAGACACAGCCCTCAGTGAGATGCAGGACCGCGCCAGTCAATTGGGCGCCAACGCCATTGTTGGAATTGACATCGACTATGAGACCGTCGGTCAAAACAGTTCTATGCTCATGGTTGCGGTAAGCGGTACGGCGGTAATCATCTAAGTTGTATGGTTAATGAAGCATTACAGACAGCACTCAAAGCTTTGCAAGGACAGATCACAATTGCCGAAAACACTTTGAGACTCTTTCGTTCCAAACTTGATGCCTTGGAGAAAGCCGAGAAGAAGGGTTCTGTCGAATATCGTCAAACATCTGACCGTGCCAACTCTCTCCAGACCCTCATAGATTATTATCGTTCCATCTATGATGATCGTAAGGCCCTGTTGAATACACCAACGATAGAGAGACGGAAGAAATCTAAGCATTAAGAAAGAATGAATTTGTCCTTTTAATATCGGTACGTATTAAAAGGACAACTTTTACGAGGTGAAGGGCTAATAAAATTTTCACTTGTACCACGATATGGAACAAGATGTTCGTATCTTTGCAAACATAAAAGGAAAAGAAGATGAAAATACCCGAACTGTTCAAAGAATATATATGGCTCGTCAACACCATCTATCGCGCCAGGAAGATCTCACTCGCAGAGTTGAATGAGCGCTGGTTGGATACGGAAATGAGTGGTGGTGTCGATATTGTACGCACGACCTTCAATCGGCACAAGGATGCCATTGAAGAGATCTTCGGCATCTACATCGAGTGTGACCGCAAAGATGGCTACCGATACTATATCGGTAACCCTGAGGTGTTGGAGGATGATACAGTGCAGAACTGGATGCTCTCCACAATCTCACTGAGCAACATCATCAGTGAGAGCTTGGCACTGCAAGATCGAATCATTGCAGAGCGGATCTCTGTCGATGAGGATATTCTTGAACAGCTGACGAAAGCCATGAAGTCTGGTCATCGAATCACGATCACTTACCGCAATTCCGGCTCTCCTCAACGCTATAAGACGGGTATGGATCCATACTGTCTGAAACTCTTCCATCAGAAATGGTATGTGCTCGGTAGACTCTACGACAACAAGTATGAGCTGTATTGCCTGAACAACATTGAGGATATAGAGATGCAGCAGCATACCTTCAAGATCATGAAGGATTTTGATCCCAAGTCCTTCTTCGACGACTACTATGGTGTTGTCATCGATGAGGAGTTGCCGACAGAACGCATCGTGCTCAGAGCTTACCGTGATGAGCGCTTTGAACTGCGTGATGTCCCGCTCCATCACAGTCAGCACTTCATGCAATGGAATAACGACGAGGACTTTGCCGACCTGGAAGTACGATTGAAGCCCACTCACGACTTCATCAACTTCCTCATATCGAAGTGTGACTGTCTGCAGGTTCTCTCCCCACAGTCCGTCATCGATCAGCTTCGTGAGAGAATGGAGAGAGGATTGAATATGTACAATATAGATCAATAGCCCTACGGAAAAGAAAGATGAGTTCAAAGGCATCCCTAAGGATTACCGATCCTTCTATCTCTCGTATACCGACAACTACGAGGATTCCGGCTTTGACAAGGAGTATGTAGAATATCTGCTAAACCTGTTGAAGAATCATCCCTATGACCCAGACTTGCAGGAACCGGATGTACAGAATAACATCGGTACCATTTTCGAGAATGGCATCATAGTCAAGAAAGACATCAACAAAGCAGTCTACTGGTATGAGCGTGCAGTAGACCAAGGCGATGACCTGGCGAAGAGTAACCTTGCCGACATTCTCCGCAAAGGAAGTCAAGGTTATCCGAAAGACTTGAAGCGCGCCTTTGAACTGTATAAGAGCTGTGGCCTGCCATACGCTCACTATCGTGTCGGTGAGTTCTATGAGCAAGGCTGGGGCGTGGAGCAGAATATTGACGAGGCTAAGCGATACTACCGTCTCGCCTATAAAGAGCGCCATGCCTTAGCGATCAAGAAACTTGAGAAGTTTGACTTTCTGCATTGACCAACGGTTCCGTAGCTCAATTGGATAGAGCATCCGCCTCCGGAGCGGACGGTTGCAAGTTCGAATCTTGTCGGAATCACATGGGATGAGGTTCCAATTATTGGCGCTAAAGTGGAGTTTTATTGCTTTAGATTTTGCTCATTAAAAATATTTTATTAAATTTGCGCTGAACCTATGAAAACAAAGGCTCACTAACTATAACACGAATCAAAAATATGGATGCTAAGAAATCGAACCTGACGAGTTTGTTCTCTGGGGCTGAGACAAAATACATCATTCCTGTCTACCAGAGGAACTATAATTGGAGCAACAAACAATGCCGCCAATTATTTGATGATATCTGTAGTGTCATCAAGAACGAGAACGAGCATTTCTTTGGTAGTGTCGTTATCTCGTATGACAAGAATAACTCTTTCCTTGTTATTGACGGTCAGCAGCGTTTGACGACCGTGAGTCTCATTTGGATTGCTCTGTATAAATTAATAGAGGATCATGTGAAGGAGGCTAACCCTTATCTTGCTAAGGCTATCCAAGATGAGTATTGCTATCACTCTCTTTCTGATGGATCATTGCTGCCAAGAATCGAGCATGTTGAGAAAGATAGAGTCGCTTATGCCAAGCTGATTGATGGGAAGGAAGAAAATTACGTAAAGGATTCGAATATTACCTGTAATTTCCACCTCTTCTATGATTGGCTCAAGGCATCAGATTATACGGCAAAAGACTTTTACGACGCGCTCGGACGACTGATGGTAGCCAGAATTGAACTTGAATCTAAGGATAATCCTCAGCAGGTCTTTGAATCACTCAACTCAACAGGTATGGCTCTCTCTGATGGTGACAAGATCCGAAACTACATGTTGATGAATCTCAATGTCAACCAACAGAAGGAATACTATAAGAACTATTGGATAGACATAGAGAAAAATTCAAATTTCACAGGCGATCAGAAGGACTCTGTCAATGCTGTCACCTTCTTTGTAAGGGACTACATGACCGCCAAGACGGCAAGAATCCCCGCCTTGCGTGATGTCTATTTCAAGTTTAAGGACTATCGGCATAACTCTTCATTAACAACTGAAGATCTCTTGGCAGAGATGAAGAAGTATTCTCTTTATTTATGGGAATTGGAGAATGGTAAAACGAAGAGTGAAAAGCTCAACAGCATTCTTAAACGCATAGCCCTTTTGGAGATGACGGTCATCCATCCATTTGAGTTCAATCTTCTTGATGACTATGAGAATGGAAAACTATCTGAGACTGAAGTTGCGGAAGTTCTCAGTCTTATCGAGACCTACCTGTTCAGACGTCTGATCTGTGAGGTACCGACCAATGCACTTAACAAGATCTTTGCCACACTATACGGCTCTGCCAAGAAGAGAGCACAACAGGATGGTGTGTCTTTTTATCAAGCCGTAGTATATATTCTTGTCAGCAAAGGTGTTGACGATTCAGGTAAATTCCCTGATGACGAAGAGTTCAAGAAAGCCCTTTCATTCAAGAATATATATAAGATGCGTGCAAAGAATAAGATATACATCTTCTATCGTCTCAACGCTGGTACCAACGCTGAGGGTGACACTTCCGTTATAGAAAAGATGCAGCCGGACAGAGAAGGCAAAGTAACGCTCTCTATAGAGCATATCATGCCACAAAAGCTGAATCCAAAATGGATCGCAGATCTTGGCGGTAAGGATAAAGCTACACAAGTTCAAGAGAAGTGGGAACATACAATAGCTAATCTAACACTTACGGGCTATAACAGTTCATACAGTAACAACAGCTTTCAAGAGAAGTTAGAGCTGAAAGATCAAAATGGTGTAGGAATCGGTTTCCTGTACTCACCATTACATATTAATGAGTTTGTCAAGAAACAGACACAATGGGGTGAGCAACAACTCCAGGAACGTCTACAGCTCATTCAAGACGAGGCTATCGATATCATCTGGAAGCGCCCTGCTCTCCCGTATACTCCCAAGGTTAAACCATTGGAAGAATTAACTGTAGCTGATGACAAGAATGAATTCACGGGAAAGGATTTTATTGACGGCACTGTAACCGGAAACAGTATCCAAGCCAGTCCACATAGCAGTTGGAAGTCTGTCATTGTGGATATCATCAAGATGTTAGACAAAGACTATCATTTTGAGCTGATCCGTATGGCCAATGATGACTCTCAGACTTCCTTGCAGAATGAGAACACGAAGTTCTCTGGTAGTACAAACGTGCTTGATGGCGTATATGCCTATCTGAGTACCTCCACATCTACGAAGATGGATTTACTGAATGATTTGCTGGAGTACTTAGGATTAGATTCTGACAGCATCGTTTTCCATGTGGAAGGGACAAGTGATGGTAGTGATTCAGAGTAAATCTCACTATTCATAAAAGGCCAACTTAATTTTTCAGCCACTTCATTCTTTTAAAGGATAGAAGTCAAAATGAAGAAGCTATGGAAGAAAAGGAAAAACTGATTACGGTCACCGGTAAGGGAAGCGTGCATGTGCTGCCGGATGTGACGAGAGTCTATCTGTCACTTGTAAGTGTCCATGACAACTACGAGGAGGCTTATGCCCAGGCGAAGGCGAATACCGAGGCTCTGAGCAAGATTATGAATGAGGTGAAGCTAGATACCAAACTGCCGAAGACGGTTCGACTGGATATTAACAAGAAGACGGAATCGAAGTATGACAAGTATCATAACTTCATCGGTGAGAAGTTCATCGGCTATGAGTTGGATCATCGCGTGAAGATGGATCTGGGAATGGATAATGTGCTGCTTAACTCGATCATCAAACTGATTGGCAAACATCTCAAACAGGCTGAGATCGAGTTAGGCTATACCGTCAAGGACCCACGCCCCATTCAACTCAAGATGCTGGAACGTGCCGTGAAGGATGCCAAGGAGAAGGCAGAAATCATGGCTAAGGCTTGCGGCTGTAAGCTCGGACTCGTCAAGAGCATTGACAGTTCCGACCAAGAACTGCATATCTATTCTCAGGCTCGTACACTCCATGAACCCGACGAGGCTGTATGTAGCACGCCGGAATCTTTAGACATCACTCCGGAAGATCTCTCCGCATCCGATGAGGTGACGGTTGTGTGGTATCTATCCAATGACGTTCATTAAAGGAGGCGACTGATGAACAGGTCCGGTTTCGAGATCGTCTGTCAAGACGGGAAGTATGGATTGCTGGACGACAATGGAAATCTTGTCGTCCCGCGCATCTATGACAAGATCCTCGACTACGATGATGATGGGTATATTCGTGTCTTGAAAGGAGAGGTCTATGGCACCGTCGACCTAAAGGGAAAACCTGTTATTCCTCATTCCCTTGGCATCACCCATCTCGGCGTATTCCACAAGGGAACGGCCAGAGCTCGCAAGGATGGACTTTGGGGGCTCGTCGATGTACACGGCAACTGCCTGACCGGTTATGTCTATAAGGATATGGGAGCCCATCGTTCCTTTGGCTATCGTGTGATCACCAAAGACAATGACTATGGCATCATCGATGAGAAAGGAAATTTCAAGAAGTCAGTAGGTACGAAGCACTCACCATTTCAAAGTATAAGAGTCTTTCACGATGGTGTTGCGCCGGCTTATACCTATCAGATGAAGTGGATATTCATCGACAAAGACTATAAACGTGTCAACGACTACGAGTATTGGAGCATGGATTCGGTCCTCAGAAACGGCATCTATACCGTTGCCTATGCGCCTAATCAATATTCCGCTGCAAAGTTTGATGGTACACCCATCACAACAGATACCTTTGACTATCCGCTCCATTTCGAGTATGGCCTTTCCCGATGCTGCAAAAAGCACCTTGATAGTGAGGGAAAAGAGGTAACCATAGAGGGCGGACAGCCGATGTATGACTATGGCATCATCAAGGATAATGGTGAATATCTCTTCCCGATGGAGTATCATTTCCTCGACTGGAATAATCCCAAGACAAAGGATTGTTGGTATGCGGAAGATGACTATGCGAGTTATATCCTTTTCCCAAATGGAGAGAAGCTCATCTTCTATAAGTGTCCCAGCCATAAATATCAGCCCTATATCCCCAAGGAACTGTTCAACCACCATATTACTCAGGAACAATTCGAGGCAATCAAAAATACGCCGAAAGTTGCTTTTACCCACGCTGTCAAGCAGTTTGACAGATTTCTCTTCTTCTACAAACTGAAGGACTGGATTGATGCCTGGCACGACTTCGACTTCTACTATCGTGATACCGATGCACCCGTGGATGTAGAAAAGATGTATCGCGTAGGGAAGATTGTTCGGTGTGGCTCCGATATGGAACTGACACATAAGTTGCTGCGCCCGGTCCACAAGATCCGCTTCATCATCGCATCCCATCATATCGCCAGTGCGGAAGACTTGAAAGAGCACGATGATGCAGGAGAAGCCGTTGTTCCTTTCGAGGAATCTATCGCCGGGCAGAACACTTATTTCATGGTGTTGGACAACTATCGTTATGGTGCAACGACACAGATATTGTTGTTACAGTTGCCGTATACCGCCTTACAGATTGCTAAGGACTTTAAGATAAGGTTGTCACCGACCACACTGAAAAAAGAATGCTTTGATTATGAGGACATCATCAAGACTGCACGCACTGACCTGCAGACCAAGATGACAGAGCCAGTACATGGTCATTCCCTTTCCGCCGTATGGACAGCCAAGATGCATCAACCTATTGGCTTCGACTCAAACGCACGAAAGGTAACACTCCGACCGGAGTACATCGTAGCGAAGGTACGGAATGAAGAATATGTCAATTTCTTCATCAACTACGATGGCTTCCCTGAAAGAGAAGAGTTTCTGAAGGATAATCAGGGCAAGATACAGATAGTCATCGGTCATGTCAGATATCTGAAGACCGACGCTATAGTAATCAATGGTGATGCTGATTCAGAAGTCCCAATTAAACCTGGAACCTGGAGGCTTGTCGAAGAAATCGGTGAGCCTTATGACTATCAGTTGTTAGCTTCTTATCCCGAGTGGCAGGAAGGAAAGGCTAATGAAAAGAGGCTTCTTCAATCATGTTATCGTTCCGCTTTCAAGATTGCCCAGGAAAACAAGTTCGATTCCATTGGTTTCACTTGCTTGGGACTTGATAAAGGTTATCCGACAGAAGTGGCCGTCAACATAGCGGTCCAAACTACATTGGAATACATGACTACTGGAAAATTTGACGGTGATGTTGTTTTCTGTGTAGAGTCAGAAGACGTCGCACCAAAATTCATCAAGGAGATAAAGAAGTTGATATGATAGTAGATATAAAAAGAGCTGCCCCGTGAGGGGCAGCTCCTATAAGTATAATAACTGATAGGCCCTATAGCTATTTCATGAGAACTGCACTGACACTCCTTCTCATAGTATTCTTCATACTCTTAGCGCTTGAACTCTTTGATGACAGCTCCTTGGATTCGAAGTATGTCTGTAGCATATAGTCTAATTTGAAACTGGAATCTAACTTTAGTAAAACCAACGTCTTTATTTTATCTTCATCCAGTGCATCAGCACCTCCCCATGTATAAGACTGGACCTCTTCAGGAAGGAAAACGTAACGTTCCTTGAGATAGTTGAGGATTTCGTCTTCATCACTTGGATTAGATAGGGCCATTACTATATAGAGTTTATTGTTTTTAAACCCATAGCTTATAATGTTGGCACAACCTTGGTTCTTATAGGCAACCATATAAGTCCCGTCATTGGCAGCCTCGTCTATTGTAGGCGTAGTCGAAATCTTTGATTTCAGCGTAGATGGACTTATGCCCCAGTCCGTTACGATGTTATTGAAGGCATTATAATGACCCTCGACCTTCAATGTGGCTTTATTGCCATTCGTGCCATATGTGGTTTCACCAACATGGAAGGCATGGAGGTAACCATTCTTGGAGACATAGCCGACAAACTTATTGTCGACACTTACTTGTGTTCCGACCTTTACAGAGTCTCCGACAAACATGAACCTGTCGGAAAATCCACTGTTGTCGTCGCCATCACTGCTGCTACAGCCTGCGAAGACGAATACTGTGGCAATCATTGCCAGGAAAATTACAAATCTCTTCATTGTGATACAGTTTTAAATTTTACTTTATCGTTTTCTGCCGCAAAGATACAACCCATGTGTTCGCCCTATACGGACAGATGCAATTATTTTTCGAGAAAATGAAAAAAAGTTGGACACGTCCGTATAGGGTGAACGTGAATGCCTTATCTTTGCAGAAAAATTAAGAACTATGCCAAATACAAAGAACTATTCCACACGGCTGCGCGTCCTCGACCGGTGTCTGCGCAGCGGACATGCCTATACAGGAAATGAGCTTACGGCATTCATCAATGAGGCGCTTGATCTTCGTGGTGAACCAAAGATCACGTCTCGCACGACGCTTATGGACGATCTGCTGAATATTGAGAACGAGTATCACACGACCATCATTCGTAAGAAGCGTGGCCGGCAGATGACCTATTATTATGAGGATCCTGACTTCTCTGTCTTCTCTCAGGATCTATCCGAGGATGACTTCTAGCATCTCAGTCATGCTCTCGGTATCCTTCGCCGCTTTGAAGGCATGCAGCAGTTCGAATGGATGGAAGAACTCGGCGCCCGTCTCAACCTCTGTATGAACAATGCCAAGCAGTCACGTGCTGCTGTAGGCTTTGAGAGTACCCTATATAATAAAGGTATGGAGTACTTCACACCGCTCTTTGATGCCATCCGCAAAAAGTATACTGTGGAGCCACGCTATCAGAGTTTCAAGATGAAGGAGCCACAGATACTCATCGTCCATCCATATTATGTGAAGGTGTATAACAACCGTTGGTTCCTCTTCTGTTGCACGGGTGACTACACCAATCTGAGCAACTATCCCCTTGACCGTATTCTCGTGATCAAGCCTGCACATTTGCCATTCCGTGACACCGATATCAACTTTGACGATTACTTTAAGGATGTTCTGGGAGTGACAAAGCGGGAAGGACAGCAAGCAGAAAAAGTACTGCTTAAGTTCCCTAAGGATGAATACCCTTATGTCGCTACCAGACCCTGGCATAGCAGTCAGCATAAGGTAGCGGAGGACGGACAGAGCATTACCGTTGAACTAGATGTCGTCCTTAACTTTGAGCTTGAACAGAAGATTCTCTCCTGGGGAGACTATGTCGAGGTGATAGGTCCTCAAGAATTAAGAGACAAGATAAGAGATAGAATTCAATCAAGTATAAGAAGTTATTAGTTGGACTTAGAGAATCCTCAAACAGTCAATGTATATTTCTGTATGAAATTTGCCTTTCAAAAATATTACCTATACAAAGTATATTTTTCCTGTGAATAAAATCTGCACAGAAAAGTCATGATTTTTGGCAATTAGCTTGCTGATATCAAAAAAAGTTTCTACCTTTGAGCATTGTAGAGCAAAGACATTGAAAAAATGGCAACGAATAAGAATGCACAACTACGATATCAAGTACTTGACCGCTGCTTCAGCGATTTCCATCATAAGTACACGATCGACGAGCTTATCGACAAGGTGAATGATAGGCTCGAGGATATGTACGGTCTTGAAGTAGGTGTGCGACAGATTCGTGAAGACATTAAGTACATGCGTGATCGCATATCTTATAATGCTCCAATCAAGGCCTATCCTCTCGAAGGAAAGAAATGTTACTATCGATACACTGACCCAGACTTTTCTATCTTTAAGAATGAATTGTCTGTTGAGGACGTCAATAAGTTGCGTTCAACCATTGATATGCTCAGTCGGTATCGTGGTTTACCAGCAAACTCTTGGTTGGAGGAAGTAATCTCTAATCTGGAATATCGTTTTGGCATCAAGCCTAACTCCGAGAACTTGGTTTCTTTTGAGCAGAACAGCCAGTTGAAGGGATTGGAATATCTTTCGCCACTCATTGATGCAACAATTAATCATACAACTCTCTCTATCACCTATCGCCCGTACTCTGGGAATGAATACAATGACACGATATCCCCTTACTATGCGAAGGAATACCATAACCGTTGGTTCCTCTTTGGCTATTGTGAGGAAACAGGGACAGTTGTGACACTGGCGCTTGATCGTATTCAGAACTATTCTGTCACGGATAAGCCCTTTCATAAAAATGAGTCCATCGACTTCAATACCTATTTCAATGATGTGATCGGAGTCACCATCCCTAACGATGAAGTAAAGGTGGAGACGATTGTGTTGAGATTTACAGAACACCGTTTTCCCTATGTGCTGTCAAAACCAATACACCAGTCTCAACAAGTTGTAGATGCCTCTTCATACACAATAAGCATAAGGGTCCGACCAACCAAAGAGTTGGATCAAGTCATTTTCTCCTTCATCCCTGACGTGGAAGTTCTCTCACCAAAGTGGTATAGACAGGAGATTGAGAACAAAATCAAAGAAAATTTGCAGAAATATTTGTCTGTGAACGTCCTCTGCACAGATTAATAGTAATTTTGCAGTCGTTAAACAGAAAATTATGATAGACAATATAGAACTTAAGAACTTCAGAAAGTTTAAGCACCTCCCAGAGCTAAACTTCAGTGATATCAATCTCTTTGTAGGTGGAAACAATGCTGGAAAGTCAACACTTGCCAAGGCTATTATTCTGGTGCTGGATAATCTGATGAATATGAAGAGTACCACACCGACTAATATTTTTGCTGGTATGCATCCTTCTTTCGACTTCTCTTCTGATCTCCATGATCTTCACATCGGCAGTTTCGATAAAGCTTTCTGCAAGTATGGGAAGAAAGAAGAAGGCATCGTCTTTAAGTTCTTATCAAATGGAACATCTTATGAGATCCATGTTAACCAGATTGGCGATCGCTCTTTTATCTCCGAACTGATATTACGCGGAGAAGTTTGTAATACAGAGATTACCTTTAATTTTGAGAAAGGTGAGATCACTATTAATGCAGATAGTGAAGAGGACAGTACGTCCAAGTCATTAGCGGAGCAGAAAAAATCTTTGGAAATGAGAATCGCCGCAACGAAGGCAGCGCAGACACTGGAGACTAATCTTGAGAATGCGGCAAAGAGACAGGAAGAGATCGTTGTTCTTCAGTCGGAATTAAGTAAGTTAGAGAAGAATAGGTCAGCTGATCATTTTTCGATCAGAGTACCTCTCACTCTCCATATCAGCAGAGCTAACCAACCATTAGTGGCAAATCTACTGGAGAGCTTAAGAAAGTATGCCGACTCTCCAGTAACAGGCGTAAAGAAGAGCTCTAAGGCTTACTCTGAGCAAAAGGCCAATAAGGACTTGTTGAAGAAATGGTTCGATGATTATTCCGAAACTTTCCTTGATGGGCTTGATGAAGATATACGTGGTTTCGACATTGCCTATGTGCCGGCTCATGCAGCTAGCCAGAAAATGGTATTTTCTGCAAAAGATACTTCTGACTATCTTTCTCAGACGATCCATGAATTCTATAAAGAGCGTATTGTCGAAGGAGATGCAGAGTATAGTTTCATCATGCGTTGGCTGGGCAAAGAAGGAGTCGGTGAAACAACCGGGTTTGATATTGCCGATTCTTTCAAGATAAATAATATTGAGGAAGAAGCTTACACATTCAATGTTTACAAAGACGGCGAGACTTACCCATTAGCCTCTATGGGTATGGGCAGTGTGCAGGTTGTTATTCTGCTGCTCAAGCTTGCTACGATCTGGAGAAGATCGAGGTTGAAGGATGCTTATGGACCTCTGATATTCCTTGAGGAGCCAGAACAGAATTTACATCCAAATTGGCAGAGCAAGCTACTGGATGTCTTCTTAGATTTTAATAAATCTTTTGATGCATCACTAGCTGATCCTGATTTCCCTCCTCAGATGTTTATAGAGACGCATTCTGAGTACCTTGTCAGAAGAAGTGAAGTCTTGGTTGCTGAGAGTCAATATGCCAGTGAGGAGATACTTGATACGAATTGTCCGTTTATGGTATTTTTTTTTCAGGACGACGATGAAGAACCTGTCTATGAGATGCAATATTCTCTGACTGGGCGTTTTGAAGGCAGAAAGTTCGGTCAAGGTTTCTATGATGAAGCAGGTCGATTAGCTTTGACGCTGTCTAAACTGGAAAGAAGGAGGAATAGTCTATGACAGATGGTATCAAACTCGATGTTTATATTACGGAGCAGGCTCTCAATTACATTATTGTTTTTGATGATAAGTACCCAAATTTGAATAAGATATTTGGAAGTAAACTCTGTAATCTATATGTGAATTTATCTCAGGATGAGATATATGAAAAAGTTGAGGATTTGGAAGGCGATCTTAATGCTTTCTTAAAAAGTAATGATCTGCCGATTCCAAAATCATGTCCAGAGGCTTTTGACGATCTTGAGAAATATGGACTTGCTGATTTGGACAGGACCAATCCACGGTCTATCTTTATAATTAGCAGGAAGAAGGAAGATGCACTTAAGCTTCAGAAAATGTATGGTTTAATTATTGAGAGTGAAGACTCAATAGATGACAATATGTTTGATATACAGTACATGAAGGCTTTTGATAAAAACGATATAATTGATAAAAACAATAATGATGGATGGGATGCTCTGTTTAAAGACTTTGTATTTCCTCCGATGAATGCCATTGTGGTTGCAGATGAGCATCTAATGGACAATTCTACAAAAAGAGATGGAAATATAGGACATGCTAACATCAAAAGTATGTTGTCTGCCATTTTACCAACAGATTACAATAAGGTCTTTGACATAGCTGTTCTAACAGGTAAGTCTGTTTCTAAGGCAAAGAAGATGGCAGATGAATTATGGCAGTTTGTTCATCAAATCAGGTCATATAAATTTAATCTGGAGATAATATATTCGGAGTCTACTCATAAGCGAGGTGTCTATAGCAATTACTTCATCATAGTATGTGATAAAGGTTTCAAGCTATTCTGGCCTATGACTGCAGAAAGTTATGACGATAATGATATTTCTGTAGAATCAATCTTCAATGATCTACGATTCCGTGGCGACAGCAATATGCAACTATCTGATCGTAGGCTTATGCAGCTCAACAAAAGCTATGAAGAAGCTTGCATACAAAATGAAAGAATAGCGAATTCTGATGTCAAAGTCTTCCGATATAATGATGGAAAACCAGAAAAGAATAGGCTTTTAGCTATGTTTGATAGAAGAGATAGTTAGTGGTAAGGACGACTGAACTCTATTATTGTACTTTTACATCAGAAACTGAAAGAAAAATGAAAGAATTGAATCCTATCATAAAGAAGATCTGGGACATCGCTAACGCGTCAAGAAGTGCAATGGATCTTTCTATGACAATGAACTTTGTCGTAGCGATGATGCTTTTACGTCGTGTTGACTGTATAGTAGGCAATAAGCGTGGCAATATAGTTAAGTTATATCAGCAAGTACGTAATGTCTATTCTTCAGAAAGATTGGAGAATGAGCTGATGGCTGTTGTTGCGCCCTACAAGGTTTATAATGTGTCGGAGAAATCGCTGACTGACTTGTCGAAATATGCAATGGGTAATGGCAATGAGCTCAGAGCATACGTAATGTCTTGTAGTGAAAACGTGAAGCGAGTCCTAGCCAACCTCGACCTTGAGGCTGCAATCACTTATCTTGTCTCAGCACATACGCTTGATGAAATGATGGAGATGATTTGTGAGGTTGATCTTTCTCCATTAGTCGTTTCTGATGAGGAAATGGAAAATATGATGTTCAATGTTATGGAACTCTTTTACTCAGGAATGGGTAGAAAGGCAGGGGAATTTTCACTCACTGACTCTATACGTCTGCTAATGGGCAGATTATGTCTCGATGGTATTGTTAAGTCGAATTCGAACTATAGTATATACGATGGAACTTGTGGCAATGGTGGTTTACTCTACAGAATGAATAGTATGATAAAAGGTTATCATGCTAATGCTTATTGTTGTGGTCAAGAAATAAACACTCAAACGTGGAGTATTGCTCAAGCTATAAATCTCCTGTCAGCATCTGATAATTTTCAGATTGTAAATGGAAATACTCTTCTACAAGATGCTTTTCCCAATGAAACATTTGATTTTGTTGTTTGCAATTCTCCCTATGGAATCCGTGTAAACTATGGTGAACGTCTTTATGATGATTCTCGCTTTAAGTTTATTGCACCTAATGTAGATGGCTCAATTTTCTTTTTACAAAATGGCTTAAGCAAATTAGTTCCAGAAAAAGGAAGAATGGTAGCCCTGACTACTGGCGGCTTGTTTTTCAACATGTCAGCTGGCATAAAAGATTTCCGCAGATATGTCGTAGAAAGTGATATAGTGGATACAATCATATCATTACCGGCTGGAATTCAGATGGGGACGTCTATACCATTTTATCTTTGCCTATTTAATCTTAACAAATCAGCTGAACGTAAAGGTAAAATACAATTGATTGATGGCAGTACTCTGTTTACGACCATCGGAGGATATCGGCGTATCCTAAGTAATAAGAATATTGATTCTATCTTAAAGACTTATAAGTCATTTTCTGATAATAATATATCTAAAATTATCAGTAATGATGAGTTTGGCTATTACGAGATAGAGATTGAGAAAGATGGGAAAACTGTAGACACAGAACAAATTCCTCTAAATATCGACTCTCAGAAATATCTCGAGCACAACATTATTCCGAACCTTCCAAAAGGAGAACATGTAAATCTCGCTAACACGAGAAAGGAATATGTTATCAACTTTAAGAGCTTTTTCCTACGGCCGGAAAAAGAGGAAAAGTTCTCAGACTTAAAGGATGAATTTGATGAGCGTCAGGATACTATTTGTAATCTGACCAATGAAGTCATGCCCCGAATCTTGGGAGAACTGGCTAATAACCAGACAACTAATAAGGAAGGAAAATATAATTTTCAGAAAACAAGGATAAAAGACATAGCAGAACTTAATAGTGGAAAATCTGTTAAGCCCGATCACATTACCTCGGATGGAGTTGCTTACATTCTAACTGTAAGTAATATCTCCGATTCAAATATTAATGTTAGGGATTTGAAACAGGTTACTGAGGAAGGTCTCAATGAGGGTCATTATTGTCTTATAGAGCCTGGAGATATTATATTCAGCAATGTTGGCACAATTGGCAAATGTGCCATTGTACCGGATTCCGACAAGCCTTTTATTTTGTCATCGAATCTTATTAAGATAAAAGTCCTCAGAGACAAATGTAATCCTAAATATCTCTTTCGGTTGATCGCTTCCAAAAAGTTTCAAGACAAGGTTAGGAGGTTGACGATAGGAGATGTTATCAATAGGATAAACATCAAAAGTTTCGGAGGGATAGAATATGATCTTCCTTCTATTGAGAACCAGAACAAAATTATCTCCATTCTTGATAATAATGTCGAGAAGATAGAAAATCTTCGACATCAAATGGTAGAACAAGCTGAAGTTCTGGAAAAAATCAGAGATAAATATGTAGATATGAAGATTCTCTGAGCTAATTCGAATTATGAAAAAGTTTTTTGAAACAAAGACAATAGAATATGTCAAGAAGAAAGACTCAAGATACTGAACCAGGCCTCTTCTCGGATACGGAGCTGCAGCAGACGACGCCACACGATGCCCATGAGCTGTACAACTTCATCTTTGAGGCATGCAATATCATCCGGGGACCCGTCTCACAGGACAACTTCAAGGATTACATCACGCCACTGCTGTACTACAAGCGCATCAGTGATGTCTATGATGAGGAGACTCAGGCTGCGTTCGACTACAGTGGCGGCGATGAAGACTATGCCTCTCTGCCGGAGATGCACCGCTTCGTTATCCCCGAGGGCTGTCATTGGGATGATATACGTAAGCGCAGTGAAAATCTCGGTGCTGCTCTCGTTGGTGCCATGCGAAAGATCGAACTTGCCAATCCTGACACGCTCTATGGTGTGCTGAGTATCTTCTCGGCACAAAAGTGGACGGATAAGTCCGTTCTCAGCGATGGTAAAATACGTGACCTCATCGAGCACATGAGTAAGCGCCGACTTGGTAACAAGGATTATCCTGCCGATCTCATGGGCGATGCCTACGAGATCCTATTGAAAAAGTTTGCCGACGACAGTAAGGCGAAAGCGGGGGAGTTCTATACTCCACGCTCAGTGGTAAAGCTGCTCGTCAATATCCTCGACCCTCAACCCGGAGAGACGGTTTACGATCCCGCTTGCGGTAGTGGTGGTATGCTTATCGAAGCCGTTCATCATATGCATAACGATGATCTCTGTTGTGGCAGCATCTTCGGTCAGGAGAAGAACGTGACGAATGCCGCCATTGCCAAGATGAACCTTTTCCTCCATGGTGCAGCCGACTTCAACATCATGCAAGGAGATACCCTCCGTGACCCTAAAATTTTGCAGGGCGGACAACTCGCTACCTTCGATTGCGTGATTGCCAATCCTCCATTCTCACTTAAAGATTGGGGATCCACTGCTTGGGATAGCGATAAGTATGGCAGAAACATGTGGGGTAATCCTGGAGAAATCGCCGACTATGCCTGGATCGAGCATATGGTACGCTCAATGAAGCCTGGTAGTGGTCGACTGGCTGTTGTCATGCCACAAGGTGTTCTTTTCCGTAGTCAAGGTAAGGAAGCAGAGATTCGTAAGAATATGGTAGAGTCAGGACTTGTAGAGGCTGTTGTCACTCTGGGTGAGAAGCTCTTCTATGGTACAGGTCTGTCGCCATGTTTCCTCATCCTCCGTAGGGTGATGCCTCAGGACCATTCTTGTAAAATTCTAATGGTCGATGGCACTACCATCTTCACACCTAAACGGGCTCAAAATGTCTTGGAGCCTAAGGATGTCAGCCGACTCTTCCAACTCTATAAGGACTATAAGAGTGAAGATGATTACAGTGCCGTAGTGACTTTGGACGATGTCAGAGCCAAAGATTACAATCTCTCTCCGAGTGCATATGTAAAGTATCATGAAGAGGAAGTGGAACCTTATGAGGTTGTGAAGGCACGATTTATGAATGCATACAATGAGATGAAACAACGCGAGGCTGAATTCCGTCAGCTTATCACAACTTAGCAAAGAAGCAAATGAACGACAAAAAGAATATTACTAAATATCAAGGTTCAGATGAGATCATCGGCATCGAAGAACTGAAGAACTTCCTGTGGAAGGCAGCAACCCATCTGCGTGGTCAGATCGATGCTGCCGGATACAAGGAGTACATCTTCCCATTATTATTCTTCAAGCGCATTAGCGACGTCTATGATGAACAATTTGAAGATTATGTTCATGATGGTGGTTTGGATTATGCCAAAGAGCAAGCTAAAGAACTTGCCATCATCATCCCTGATGGAGCTCATTGGAATGACGTTCGCAAGGTGACGGAGAATGTTGGTCAGGCTCTCGTACAGGCTTTCATAGACATAGAACAGGCTAACCCTGCGCAAAAGGTCAGCAATCGCATGGTTGGTGGCCTGGAGGGGATCTTCGGCCCGAAAGACGGATGGACAAACAAAAACAAGATGCCGGACCATGTCATCACTTCGCTCATTGAGGACTTCTCAAAATACAATCTTTCCCTTCGTCATTGTCCTGCTGATGAGATGGGGCAGGCTTACGAATATCTCATTGGTAAGTTTGCCGATGATGCCGGCAACACCGCACAGGAGTTCTATACCAACCGTACCGTTATAATCCGCAAAACGAAATGTTATCGGGGAACAAAACGAAACGTATATTTCCACAAAACGAAATGTTCTTTTTTTGATGTTGTTTTGCTTCTGGTCATACCTCTCAAAAAATCAAAAAAAAAATCGACCGGCTTCGCCGGTTTCCTGTAATATGCGAACGGCGTTGGATTATTGTTCCAACGCCGTTTTTCTATTCTCGCTTTACGCTTTTTCGCTTACGCTACTGCGGCTATCGCTTTATACGCCGCGACGCTTTGCGCTTTGACGACTTTTCCGCGGAAGGCCAGCCGCGACCCGACAAACGGGTGCGAGTACGAAGCATCGTTATTCGCATTCGCATCCGACACACCGCCATGCGCATTCGCGACGTAGTTGCCGCGATAAACCACACGGGATTGTGATCCGTTATACCAGAAATAATCACAATAATAGGTCGAGGAGGAACCTACTACACTGCCTATTGGCACCATATCCATATATTTGCCATGAGCGACAGCCGTTATCCACGTTTCTGCTTGTCGTCCTTGAACCCAGCGGAATGATCCGTCCGGCATTCTGATACGCCATCGGCCGCCCTTTCCGCTTGTATTGGGTATGTCGACATTATCCATCATGTCAAACTTATGACCATAGATATCCTCGTAGCCCATGCAACAGATGTTGTTCACCTGGGTGACAGAGATGCCACCATAGTCATCTTTGCTTCTATACCAAGCAAATTGATGGACGAGATTATCTATGAGACTGTTTGTGACATTCGCGTTAACGCTCTTAGCCTCCTCATAGCCTATAGTGTCAGTCATGCCATGGCTTGCCGTTCCTCCGGTTGTACGGTTGTTGGTATGTGAACCGGCACCGCATTGTTCCTGGGCATTTCTGCGGCCATACTTGGCATAGAAGAGATTGGCTATTCTTGAATGCATCAGGAAGTCAATCTGTTGCATGCCTCTTTGGACACTGTAATAGTGAAAGTCTGTCCAAGTCATACTTGCAACTGTACTGCCACCGCTTATAACAGCCTTCAAGCTGCTGCCCACGGCTGTAGATCCTACCACAGCACATAGATGCTCATCATTCGGCACCCAGTCAGGTTCCATATCCTCTATACGGCTGCTATTGCTCAATACTACTTCATCGAACTCTGCCGTATTCAGAATAGAGAAATACAGTGTTTCCGCTCCCGTTGGTATATCACTGATCACATACATGCCTGCCTCAAATTTGTTATTGAAGGTAGGCACAACAACAGAGCTAACCACTTTGCCGTCTGTATCTACAAATATTGAGCCGACAAAATTCGTTCCAGGTACAGATGGAAAACGAACTCTCTTGTACCCACTCACCTTAACCCGACAAACACTATAATTGCTATCAGTTGTGAATGAATCGGCAATGGTCTCTTTTCCGCTCATTATTTTTGAGCCACGAGTGTATCCGCCATCTGTCCCCTTAATATCGTCCAGTGTCAGTATAGTGGCCGATGGACATTCAGGCTTATGGTTCTCGTCATTACTACTGTAGCAACTATAATGCTTTTGGTTGAGATAATCATTGATGCCCTTACTCCAGAAGAAAGGCTCATACATCATCCAGTCTCCCTCAGAACCATCGAGTTTTGCCTCTCCTCCATCAGCATAGAGGTAGCTGTTGGCGTCATCAAGAGGGCAATAGGTCATTTCCCCATCCAGATTGTTCACCGTGATGTCCTGGCCAGCCATGTTGACTTTTGTCGTTGTCGGTTTTTTTGTAACCTTTGCGAGCACTCTGTGTCGTTTGCCAAGGATTTTCAGAATATGTCCATTAGGCTGATAGGTAGTGCCCGTACTGTATCCTGTGCCGTTATCAAGGTTTGTGATATTGGCATCATCGGCCACAGAGTCATCAAACTCTATCATTGTATATTCCGGCTGTCGGATATTCAGTTCTGGATAATGCGCAGCGAAAGTCGCATACTTATCCTCATCCATATATTTCGTCAGGCGCACAGTACCTACAAGCGCACAGGTGTCTGTCGCGTTACCCTCAGCGTCAATACCGCCCATCTTCATGAAGCGGGAGAGCCACGTTCCGTCATCCTCCATGTCTATACCCGTCACCCGCAGACGACTCACGTTTGAGCATTTAGCCAACAAAGTCTCCCAGTTGATGTTCGGGCATCCATCCACAATTAGGGTCGAAACGTTATCATAACTTTCGAGGCTCAGACCGTCCATAGTCAACAGACTAAGATACTCCAGTCTCAACATTGTTATCGTTCCTGGCAACAGCACCTCCGTCAAAGGGGCGCCCTTGGCAAAACTAACACTCTTTATCTCAGTGCCTCTCGCGTCAAGACTCTGGAGTTTGGTGTGTGCCGAGAAGTCCAACTCTGTTGAAGTGCTTCCACCGGTTTTAGCCTGCTGCTGGCCATGAAGATTGACTTTTCTCAATTGCAGACAGGTTCCTATATTCAGCCACCAGCCAGTGCTTCCACCCGTAGACGACTGCATGTTAAGTTCCCGGAGAGATGCGCATTTACCAAGATCGAAGCCATTCTTCAGGTGGTCTGCAGCACCAGACATATCAAGGACCTGTATACGGCTGGCACCGTAGATTCGCAGGGGATCGTTCACCGTGTACGCACCAGTTATGTCAAGCTCAGCCTCCTTGCCGGCCTCTACGATACCCGTATTCGCGATATTCGGGCTGTTGTTGGTTCCATATCCGAAAGCGTAGACCTCTCCTGCTTTAAGCTTCACGATGTCCGCAGCGTCAGCGGCCGTTCTTGACATATACAGATCAATATTGTCTGAAGTGAAGCTGCTTGTACCATATTTGGCATCCAGAAGGGCGAAACGGTTCTTTACGAAATACGTAAGGAAAGCCTTATTGTTCCCCTGCAAGGCGTAGATAAACGGCCATTTCTTCCCGTACGTTTCCACCATAGCCGGACGGATATACTTCAGATAGCCGCTCTTATTATAGGCACGGTTACTCCAGTTGCCCATTTGCTCCTTCGTAAGCATGTTTAGTACCCGCTCAGGAGTCATCTTGTTTCTGTAGTTGGCAGCACAGCGTATGAGGTCTGTCTGTAAGTTGGCGAGGACGAGGTTCCACAGCCAGCTTTCCCTTCCCTCAAATGCATACTTCGAAGCCTCCGCGTCATAAGTATTCCGGTCGATGGTATAGTCGTAGGCCAGGAAACAGTCATTTCTCTTACCCAGCCGCGTATCACCATCATAATAGGTGATATACCACTTTAGGCCGTCCCATGTTCTCAGGAGCATATTTTTGGCACGCTGGTCAACATTGGCGCCATAGTCGGTGTCAATATAGTAAGTGCACAAGAAATCCCGGTCGAAGTACTGATCGACTTCGTCCTTGAACTTTTGGCTTACGAAAGATGACAAATTATCCGCTGTGGCTCCTTCAGGCACGCAGGACCGGATCCAGGAGAACAGTCGTTTCAGAGCCGTCTGTTGCGCCTCGTTAAGACCTACCCATTTCACGTCGTCGGGAACATTCGTTTCCAGACCAGCATCGAAATTGGCGACAAGATCATCATCGCTGCTGCTTTGGAACAAGCATACTTTCTCACCATTATTCAGAGTTTCCAATGTAAGCGGACAGGATGGAGTAAAACCGTCCAGTCCTTCCATTCCAAACAGCTTACCACTTTTCGACTTCTCATTGTTCAAGTTGTACTGGCCATAATACACACTCTCTCCGTCTACAGTTTCCGAACTGAATATATCTATTGGATAACCGTCTATGGCAGTACGGATCGTCACGCCGCTCAGATTCTTGCCAGCCTTTTCATACTGATACTTCTGAGGTGGTGTCAACAGACCGAGTTCCTTCATCACATCATTGAACAGTTTGGCTCCTCCGGTATTAAGACTCATGGAAGAGTCGCTATAGTCACTCTTGCAGCACAGAAGATTCATGGCTATTCCTCCCGGGCGGATAGAATAACTTTTCGACTCCACCGGCTGCCCATTCACTTCCAGACTGAGCTCTGGTCCGCCCTTTGACAGATAGATGCGGATATTCTTGCTGGGGTATTTCGTTGATGAGGTTCCCTGAATACGGATATAGCATGATTTCAGCACAAAATCATACTGCTTACCGAATGGGCTGTAGAAATAGATGTCTGCAAGGAAGTCGGTCTTCTTATTGTTGGTCTCGTTCACCTCATCCAGACCGCCTGCACGCACTATTCGCATCACGCCTTTCCCTTTGGCGCGAAGTTTGTCAATATCCACATTTCCGGTATCACCCACGATGTCATTATCCGTATACTCAGCCATCATCTCCTCGGTACTGGTCGCGTCAACGATACTGTTGTCCAGCTCCTCGTCATCCGAGAGTGCACGGTCATAGATACGGATATTCTTCACCTCCAGGTCAGCCGCGGCACTGTCAATAGTAATACCCACGGGCTTATCCTGGCGGAAATAATACCCGCTGTCATAGATGTCAGCTCCTGCCCGGTTCCCGTTCACGTACAGTTCCATTAGTCTTCCATCTGTACGCTTGCCTATGACAAATGCCACCTTCAGCCACTCTCCGGGCGCGAACTTTGTTCCGATCTTGATCTCACGGCTCGCGTCGGCACCATCCTCATTGATATAGTGAAGGATGGTGCCCGTCTTGATGCTGGCTTCCATGGAGGTCACGCTGAGGCCTTTTCCATCACTCATACAGCTGATCACCTCTGCGCTCCTGTCACCGATATTACTGACCATGAACTCTATCTCAATGGTCTTTCCCGTCGTTCCGGCATCCTCCTTGAACAGCTCGTAGCCAATGACAGCCTTCGCTCCGTTTGTCAGTTTCAGGGATTCTCCCGTCCATCCGTTACTCGACCAGTCAAAGCCTTCAAACGATGTTTTAACGCCATTCGATTCCCATACGGCCGGATTACTCTCACCGTTGCTTCTACCCGATGGAGACAATTTCAGCGACAGCCCGTAAGAAGCCTCGCTGATATCGATACTGCTCCCTGCGACATCTACGTAGAACGTATATTCCACGCTACCCAGAGTAAACAGCATAGTTTGCCGACCCTTGGACACAAAGCGGTTCACGTAGTTTTGAGCAGTTCTTGGCACACTGATCGTCTGCACGGTTTTGCCGTTCTGACTGATGGTCATGCTCGCCGGTGTTACTGTCGGATCATAGGCGACAAAGATCAGTGAACAGTTCTCGTATTGTCCCACACTGGCCACCGGTTGCTCATATTCCCTTGCCGTATGAATATGACCGTCCGCGTTCACAAGCATCAGGCCGATGAAAGGTTTCTCTTCCCCTGACTTGAGTATGTCGATATAGATGCTCTCACTTCGTAGCGTAACGCCGTCACCGGCATCCATTTCGGCCACCATCTGGATATTGTGCCTTCCGGACGAAAGACCGCTCATGGCAATATCAAAGCTTCCATTCGTGGTGCCGCTTCTCGTCACGCTCACAGAAGTACGCTGGTTCCCGTCCACATACAGGAACACGGTCTTTGTGCCACTGCCACTTACGGCATAGGGAATGCTCACTGTATCACCTGCTTCCCAGCCGCCTTTCTGCAGACCGCTTGCCGGATTATACGAGCTCGTCAATGACAGTGTGACCACCTTCACGCTCACATAAGCCTGCTTGCGCTGGCTTTTGCCCGTTGTGGGGTCGACCGTTGAGGCTATCACGTATATATCGCTCGTTCCAACCAGAAGATATTTTGTCAAGTCGAGAGTATAGGTTCCCTTGGAAACGTCCTCTGTACTCTCATCGTAAGTCGTGGTAGCGCCGCGCTTGATGAGTATTTCTATTTTGGCTTTCTGGCCGGTGCTGTCTCCACTCGCGTTCTGATGGTCGTAAGTATAGCTCAGGGTGGCCGAACCTCCTTCTTTCAGGGTCGTATGGTCGACGGCAGCGCCCAGCACAATCTTTGTCGCGCTGCTTTCCCCGCTCCCGCCTCCGCTGCCTGCGGGAATGTCGACGTTGGCTATCTCCGCCCCGCTTTTGTTGTTAAGCGTAAGCCGTACGCTGCTTTGATCGTCGCTCAGTTCCGCCGTCATGCCAAAAACCGTCGATGCTTCCACTTCATTGAGCTTTGCTGCCACGGCCTTGTTCTGTACAGGGTTCGTGCTGCTGGCATCAAGGCTCTCGTCCACCTCCACTTTGTCAAAGCTCACGCTCACGTTGCCGTCTGCGTCAGGGGTCTGACGCTGGCCGTTCACCGTTACGCTCTTCACCGTGCTGTCGCCGCCGAAGTCCGTCCAGGCAGTGGGCTGCTCCCAGGTCTCCAGGCTCGTCCCCACAAACTGCTTGGTCTCCCATTTGCCCTGGGCCGTCTCGTAGGTCACGCACAGGCCTTTCCGACGTTGTTTCGCCTCCACGGAGGCTATGGCCGTCTGCAGTGTATAGTAGCCCGTGGCAAGCGGTGCCTCGGTGGTCACGTTGTAGGTGTTGCCGCCACCCGAACCGCTGATCTCCACCAAGTCGCCGCCACTATATACGTAGAGCGACTCCCCGCAGGCATACACTTTGTCCTGCTTCACGGTCTGACCGTCAAGGAAAAGGTCCATCGAGCGGCTTCCGTCGGCAGACCAGGAGATGTAGTATTTCCTGTCTTTCGACCGCAGCAGGAAGGTCTTCTTCTCCACCGACCATACCACCAGGTCCATGGCAGAGGCTATCAGGCTCGTCTGCTCCGTGGTGATGCCCGTTGTCTCGTCAACAGCTGCAAACCGTGCCGTAGCACCGTCAAGGCCCAGCTTCGCAGAATGCTCATAATTGGCTGCCACAGTATTGGCAGCGCTTACGGCCCCATTGGCCTTGCCGACGGCTTCCGTGGCAGTGGCGGCGGCTTTCTCTGCCTGTTCGCCAAAGGTCTCGGCTTTTTCGGCAGCATCATTGGCCTTGCCCGCAGCCTCGTACGCCGTGGCTGCTGCGCTGTTGGCTATGGCCGCTGCATCTTGTGCGGGCTTGCCTAAAAGGCTCAGGGGGGCCGCCACCAGATCCTCGCCACGCACGGCGGGAAGGCTCTTCACTCCGTCGAGGCTTGTCACCACCTCAAGGTTGTCAACACTCTGCGACTCCGCCTTCATGGCGTTCAGCAGTTCCTGTTTCTCTTCGTTTGTAAGTGCCATGTCTATTCTGTTATTGATTTTGCGAAATATGTTTTGCCTGATCCCGACTGTACTAATTGGAAATCAGATGTATTGAGTATTGTCCAGGAGCAAAATTCTGTTCCGGGCTTTTTAAATGCCTTCATTCTCAATCGGCAGCAGTTGCCCTCAAGTTGAACGTGAGTCACTTTCTTGTTTCTGTAGAATATATGGGGTTGGGTGTCATCTTCGTATGACACGTCTATGGGAATGACAATGTCGGTATATGAACTGCTTACATTCAGCAGGTCACACTCCACACCGTCTATTTCCACATAAATGGGGAGCATGATACCTGCGGTGGCTCTGTCTGCAGCGGCTATCATGATATTCATGCCGGTGTTCACACTTGGAAATGCCGTCGATCCTGTACTTAATGTCTTGTAAGGCGCACCAATGGCCCCGGAGAATCTGCCGCTAACGGCATTGATCTCGCCACTGAACTTTCCGCCAACGGCCTCCATGCTGCCGTCTTCTAATATCTTGAATCCCTTGTTCGCCGTGACAAGGCCTTCCAAGTTTATCTGGTCGGCACCAACATGCACACCGCTCTCCAGCTTGCCGTATTTGTCCTTGGTCACGAATGCGGCTATATCGGACTGCTTAACGATATTGCCGTCATTATCTACCGCGGAGGCAAACATTCCCGCAAAGGCTGTAACATCCATTTTCTGGTCGAGCAGCGTCTTCAGGCCACTGATGTCTGTAGTGTAGGTTGACTGCCATGCAGCCCAGTCCGTCGTAGTAACAAGGCCTGCCACGTTTTTCAGACTTCCGTCATCATTGAACCGCTCGCTCGTCAACTCGTTGTATTTTGCCGTAGTGATAATCTCGCTCTCCTCCAGCACCCTGCCGTCCTTGTCAAAGTTCTGCGCCGCTATCTTCACCAGTTTCTCGCTCTGCTCCAGCAGCGTGCGGTACTTGTACGCAAGGCTCTCCACTTTGTCCGTACTCAGCACGAGCATATAAAGGCATATCTCGCCCGTAAAGCTCAGCTTGAAGTCGCCTGTGCCGTTCCACAGACCATTGCAGGTGTATTGCTTGTAGCTCTCTGTGGTACTGAGGTCCTCTTCGACCAAGAAGGAGTTGAAGTCCTCGAAACCGGTTTTGTCCACGTTCTCAAACTCCACTCTCAGTTTCCCGACCTTGCGGCATTTGTAGAAAAAGCTCAGGTAAACGGCCACAGGCTGCTTCTCTCCGTTGGTGTTCACCGTAAAGGTGGGGATGGAGCGCAGGTTCTCTTTCTTCTGGCTGATGTATTTGTTGCGTATCACAACCACGGTCCGACCCTCATCCTTGGCCACACTCGCGCAGTCGCCTTTCTTCGACAGCACGTTGCCGTTGGCCCACACCCAACGGTTGCCAACGAGGAAGAATACTGCCTCATTCTTCGTGTCCCATTTATCCATGCCATGGGCAAAGGCTGCATTGCTCAGAAACCCTTTTTCTGTTGTGAAGTCATCCCTGATGCCTTCCAGCGCGCTCTCGACCTTGCCCTCCTCTATCTCAAACTTGGTCTTTACGTCCTCTCCTGTAGACAGCAGAAAAGTTCCTTTCAGAAAGGCGTTGTCTGAATATAAACCGTTGCCCTTAGGCTGCTTGTCTGTGGGGAAGGCTTCATCGTTGATACCGTCAAGGTTGCCGAGTCTTGCCCTGAGCGTGTTGGCGAAGCTCTTGTTTTTCACGCCGTCCATCACGTCCACACGGGGTTGCCCGTCTTCCGTAGCAGAGATGAGGATGAGGTTCTGCCGTTTTGCATTCTGGGTATTGCCCATCAGCACGCATTCATCGCCATTTTCAGGCGCTGAAGCCTCAAACTCAGTTTTAAGGACACGCACATAGTCGGCACCGCTCTCTGCCGCCTCCACCCAGTAGCTCTTGATATTCTTACCCGTCCAGGTCTGACAGCGGATCAAGTCATGAACTTCAAATTCATTGTCCTGCTCGAAAGATATTTTCCAGTATTCACCATCATCTTCCACAGACTTGATTCTTCCGTTGGCAGCGCTCACGCATATCATTCCGCCCACAGAGCGCACTTTCTCTATAAGCAGTTCCATGATGGTCATCGTCTGCCGGACGGTCAGCTTGTCAAGACAAAGGGGCCCAAGGGGGATTGTCCGTGGCGGGCGGATGCCGCTGCCTAACCAAAGACGGTAATACATCTATAGAAAAAGAAGGGTATATCCCTTATTCCCTTCAGGCATGACCTAAAGGCTTTCATCTTGGAGTTGAGCGATTCTGCAGAAGCATTAGTGTCTCTGTTGATAAAGTAATTGAGTATCTCGTCCTCGTAGTGCTGGATAGACTGTTTTACGGATTTAATCTCTCTAAGGGTAGACTTGGTGACCTTCTTGTACCATCCTTCAAGCGCTTTCTTCGCAGTCTCCTTGGTGCTAGACTTCGTACGAAAGATTGCTCGGAGATCGTTTATCAG
>NZ_AUJK01000004.1 GCF_000424185.1 Prevotella sp. AGR2160 | reverse complement strand
GTACACCTGCTTGAACCCTATAAATATTTGATCAAAACCATTACCACTGATAATGGCTCAGAGTTCTTCTGTCATGAGTATATTACCAAGAAACTTGGTGCCAAGGTATACTTCGCTGATCCTCATGCTCCATGGCAAAAGGGACTCATTGAAAACACAAACGGACTCATCAGACAGTATATCCCCAAGGGGACCGATTTTGACAATGTCAGCCAACAAAAAATCAAGGAAATACAACGGCAAATTAACACAAGACCAAGAGCTAAATTGAAATTTCTCTCGCCTGATGAAGCCTTTGTCAAAAATATTGCTTAAATTTGCACTTGCTAGTTGAATTCACCTGATACCTATGCGGGTATAAGGGTTAACGTTTGTGAAATACTGATTTTCATCCGTTGTTTGTTTCCATGTATCCGCCAGATAGGAATACTGATTGATCTGTTTGTTGTCCGGTGTATGCGTATAGTCTCCATACAGGAAGCCGTTAATATCCAGGCCGCCCTTACGATAGTTACCTTGAAAGGATTCATAGGAGCTCAGACGCCCATCCTCATTGACACAGAAAGAAGTGTTGTTATCAAAGCTGAAGCCTTCGCCCTGTATTTTTTTTGTGGTGATGCGGATGACGCTCTTCACGCTGGCATCATAACGGGCACCGGGATTAGTAATGACCTCGATCTTCTGAATATCACTTGGCTGTAGGCGTTCCAACTCCATATTGTCCTGCATCTTGCGTCCATTAATGTAAATAACGGGTGTGCCTCTTCCAAAGACTTCTATCTGTCCGTCTTGGGCAGACACTGCGGGGATACGAGAAAGCAACTGCCCCATGTTGGCAGTCTTCTCCAGTATACTGCCGGCCACAATCGTTGACATTCCTTCTCCATTCAGCCTTGTTTGCGGTAAGTGGCTTTTGACATATTTCACTTAGATATTTTCAGAAAACATATCCGGGCTTCGGCGGAGCATGATGAATCATGTCCCAACAGCAATTCTGTTTAAAAGCGGATACCAAACACGCCCGTTATTCCACGATAGTCCGGGATACCGGAAGTATGCGAATTACTATATTCATACCCCAGGCCGAGATACGGGACAATGCGGTGGTTGGGCTTGTTCTGCGAGAGGATCAAGTCGGTGTCGTAGGTCGTGTTTTTCCAGTCAGCATGGCCTACACTGTTGGTAACCCGTCTCCCAACCTTTGTTCTTTGTTGTTGCCATACCACCTATAGATAACACGTAATTGTTTTTAAACGACTTGCTCTCCAGACTGGTGTTCTGGGAGAAAGCGGGCATTGATAAAGTCAATGCCAGCGCAAACAGTACCAACTTACTTTTCATACCTTTTCCTTTAAAAGTTAGATGAATACTGCAAAGGTATATAAAAATTACGAAATAGGAGTAAACTGTCCAAAAAAACGAAATTTCTTCGAAAATTGGCGATTGTATTGACAAAATTAGAAGAAAAAGACAGAGTAACAGATCAGACATATATTTAGCGCAGTATATGTAAAATCTGTTACTCTGTCTTTATTGCGGTTAGGACGGCCACAAGGGCCGCCCCTACGGTGAATCATGCGATTAGAATTTTACGTTGTCGAGCACCCGTTGTGTCGCGCCGCAGAGGCTGGCCACAAAAGTGCCGGCTTTCTTTCCGGCCTGTTCCGCCTGAACAGGATCAGCGATGAAAGCATCCATGATGCGGGAGAAATCGGCATCGTTTTGTATCTCGAAGCCGCCGCCACTCTTCAGCAGTCCCTGTGCTTCCTGGAACCGCTTGTTGTTAGGACCGAAGATCACGGGGATGTCCCATACGGCAGCCTCGAGGGTGTTGTGGATACCCACGCCGAAACCACCGCCGACATAACTCACGGTGCCATAGTTGTAGACACTGCTGAGCAGACCGAAGCAGTCGATGATGAGACAGTCGGCTGCAGCGGCCTCCTCCGGTGTCGTCTGCGTATAGCGTACGACCTTTCTGTCCAGTAAGGCGAGAATCTGTTTCAGGTGATCCTCACCGATGACATGGGGCGCGATGATCAGTTTCCAGTCCTTATGACGATTGAAATACTTGATGAAGATCTCCTCATCGGGCGGCCACGAGCTGCCGGCGACAAAGACGGGCGGTTGTTCCTTGGTTCCCTTTCCTACGAAAGCCTCTACGATCGGCAACTGTTTCGCTGCCGCCTTGATCTGCATGACACGGTCGAAGCGTGTGTCGCCGACGACCTCCGCATTTGTGATACCGATAGAGGCCAGCAACTGGCGGCTCTCCTCGTTCTGCACGAAGAACTCCGTGAAGCATTTTAACACACGGCCGTAGCCGAGCTTGCCATACCATTTGAAGAACACCTGTTCGGGCCGGAAGATACTGCTCACGCTGTAGGTCGGCACGCCGCGGTGCTTGAGAATATGCAGGTAGTTGTACCAGAACTCATACTTGATGAAGAAGGCCATGACGGGCCGCACGAGGCGCAGGAAGCGGATGGCGTTCAGGCGCGTGTCGATGGGCATATAGCAGATGATGTCGGCACCCTGATAGTTCTTCCTCACCTCATAGCCGGAGGGAGAGAAGAAAGTCAGGAGAATCTTGTATTCCGGATGGTCCCGACGGATCTGTTCCATCAGCGGGCGTCCTTGCTCAAACTCTCCCAGCGAGGCGGCGTGAAACCAGATGTAACGGGCGTGGGGATCGACCTTCTTCTTCAGTACACGGAAGGCGTCGCGCTCGCCCCGCCACATCAGCCTGACCTTCTTGCTGAAGAGGCTCGCCACGGCGACGCCCATCAGCATGAAATAGGTGATCAGATCGTACATAGCCTATCCTAATACGTCTATAGCCCGCTGGAGGCGCTTCAGCGTCTCCTCCTTGCCGAGGAACGCGGAGATGTCAAACATGCCAGGGCCTTTGCCGATACCGACGAGGGCGAGACGGAAGGCGTTCATCACGTCGCCGAGCTTATAGCCTTTATCCTCCACCCATTTCATCACGACGGGCTCCTGGCCTTCCACAGTAAAGTCATCGATGCCTTCAAGGACGGTCTTCAGCTCCGTCATCTGTTGCTTGCTGTAGTCTTTCCAGCGTTTCTTCACCGTCTTCTCGTCATACTCCGTAGGCGCGATGAAGAAGAAGGAGCAGAGGGGCCAGAGCTCCTTGACGAAGTTCACGCGGTCCTTCATCATGTGGACGACCTCAGTGATGCGCTCCATAGACGCATCAACACCATTATTGGCGACAATGGGGGCAAAGAGCTTAGCAATCTCCTCGTCGCTCTTGCGGAGAATATACTCGTGGTTGAACCAGATGCCTTTCTTATAGTCGAACTTCGCACCGCTCTTCGAACACTTTGTGATGTCGAAAGCCTTCACGAGCTCGTCGAGGCTGAAGATCTCTTGGTCGGTACCTGGGTTCCAGCCGAGCAGGGCGAGGAAGTTGATGACGGCCTCGGGGAAATAGCCGCTCTCACGGTAGCCCGTAGAGACCTCGCCGGTCTTCGGATCATGCCATTCCAGGGGGAAGACAGGGAAGCCGAGACGGTCACCGTCACGCTTGCTGAGCTTGCCCTTGCCTTCCGGCTTCAGCAACAACGGAAGATGGGCGAAGCGCGGCATCGTATCCTCCCAGCCGAAAGCACGGTAGAGGAGAACATGCAGCGGAGCACTCGGCAGCCACTCCTCACCACGGATGACGTGGGTGACTTCCATGAGGTGATCGTCGACGATGTTGGCCAAATGATAGGTTGGCAGCTCGTCAGCACTCTTGTAGAGGACTTTATCATCGATGATGTCACTCTTGATCTTGACATCACCGCGGATCATATCGTGGACATGGACTTCCTCTCCGGGCTCGATCTTAAAGCGGACGGTATACTGCTTGCCGTCATTGATCAGTTGTTCAACCTCTTCCTTCGGCAGGGTCAGTGAGTTGCGCATCTGCATACGCGTGTGGGCGTCATACTGGAAGTTCTTGATCTCCTCGTGCTTCTTTTCCAGCTCCTCAGGAGTATCGAAGGCGATATAGGCCTTGCCGGCATCAAGGAGCTGCTTGACATATTTCTTATAGATGTCACGGCGCTCGCTCTGGCGGTAGGGACCATGGTCACCGCCAATGCCGACACCCTCATCGAACTTGATGCCGAGCCATTTGAATGACTCGATGATATAGTCTTCGGCGCCGGGGACGAAACGGTGACTGTCGGTATCCTCGATACGGAAGATCAGATCACCGCCATGCTGACGGGCAAAGAGATAATTATACAATGCTGTACGGACGCCGCCGATATGCAGAGCACCCGTAGGACTTGGCGCAAAACGCACCCTAACTTTTCTTTCTGACATAGCTTATATAAATAGCTTAAATATAATTTTCTGCAAAATTAATCCTTTTTTTCGAGTTTTGGATATTTTTTTTGTACTTTCGCAACATCAAATGTAGAATAGGACGTTTTATGAATATTTTCAAGCACCAGAAGTCCTTCTCGTGGCAGAATTTCTTCTCCCGCATCGGACTCGTCTTCGTCACCGTCGCTGTCATTGTATGGTTCCTGCCCCGCAACGAGGGCCGGCAGTTCCGCTATGATATCGGCAAGCCGTGGATGTATAACTCCTTCATCGCTAAGTTTGATTTCCCCGTCTACAAGACTGATGAGGCCATCAAGCATGAGCGTGACTCCATCCTGCAGACCTTTCAGCCTTATTTCAACTATGACCCGAGAGTGGAGCAGCAGCAGATCAGCCGATTCCTCAATGACTATAAGGATGGTGTCGCCGGACTGCCCGACGGTTATATGAATGCGATCGTCGACCGTCTCCACCGTCTCTATCAGGCTGGTATCATGAGTACGCCGGAGTATAATATGAATTTTCGAGATACGATGAGCATGATCCGTATCGTTGTGGGCAATAAGGCTCAGCCGACGATGGTGAGCTGCGTCTATTCCACCCTCAACGCCTACGAGAAACTCTACCGCGATGAGTTACTGTCGAAAGAGCGGCCCATCATCCAGCGCATGAATCTCAATGATTATCTCCAGCCGAACCTGATCTTCGACCAGAAACGAAGTGACACGGAGCGGAATGATTTGTTGAGTTCCATACCGATCGCTTCGGGAATGGTGCTGAGCGGTCAGAAGATTATCGACCGTGGTGAGATCGTCAACGATTATGATTACCGTGTCCTCAATTCTTTTGAGAAGGAGATGAAGCGGCGCAGCGCTACGAAACCCGAGATTACATCGACGGTCATCGGCCAGTGTCTCTTTGTGGCAATGCTCGTCATCCTCCTTACGGCCTATCTCGCCCTCTTTCGGAAGGACTATTTTGAGAAGTCAAGGAAAATCGCCATGCTCTATCTGCTTATCACGATCTTCCCGATCTGTGTGTCGCTGATGATGTCTCATAACTTCTTCAGTGTCTATATTCTTCCCTTTGCTATGGCACCGATGTTCATCCGTATCTTTATGGATTCCCGTACGGCTTTTATCGGACACGTCACGATGGTCCTCATCTGTGCCGCTGCCGTAAAATACCAGTATGAGTTCATTATCGTACAGCTCGTTGCCGGTCTCGTGGCCATCTACTCCTTGAGGGAACTCACAAACCGAGCGCAGGTCTTCAAGACGGCGATCTGGGTGACCATCGCCAGTGCTGCCGTCTATTTCGCTATGCAGCTGATGCAGAACAGCAATATGATTCTCTTGGACAGTAACATGTATGTTCACTTCCTTGTCAATGGCGTGTTCCTGCTCCTCTCCTACCCGTTGATGTACCTTATCGAAAAGGTCTTCGGCTTCACCTCTTCCGTGACCTATTTCGAGTTGTCTAATACGAATCGCGGTGTGCTGCGCAGTCTCTCGGAGATTGCTCCGGGAACTTTCCAGCATTCTGTTACCGTTGGTAACCTTGCTGCCGAAGTGGCCAGTCGTATCGGGGCCAAGAGTCTTCTCGTTCGTACCGGTGCCCTTTATCATGATATCGGTAAGATGATTAATCCGGTCTATTTCACGGAGAATCAGGCAGGTGTTAACCCTCATGATAACCTGACGTGTCTGCAGAGTGCAAAGATCATTATCAGTCATGTCACGGAAGGCGTGAAACTCGCAGATCAATATAATATTCCAACTATCATCAAGGACTTTATCCTCACCCACCATGGCAAGGGCGTCTGCAAGTATTTCTATATAAAATATAAAAATGAGCATCCTGATGAGGAGGTTGATCCCACACCGTTTACCTATCCTGGCCCGAACCCGTCAACGAAGGAACAGGCTATTCTGATGATGGCAGATGCGGTGGAAGCCTCCTCTCGTTCCCTTTCCGAATATACGGAGGAGAGCATCAGCAGTCTTGTCAACAAGATTATTGATGGCCAGGTCGCCGACGGTTTCTTCCGTGAGGCCCCCATCACTTTCCGTGATATCGCCATGGCAAAGGAGGTGCTTATCGAGCGCCTTAAAGCTATCTATCACACACGAATTCAGTACCCGGAATTAAAGAAATGACTTCAAAAAAATAGGGGCGACCAAAATGGCCGCCCCTATCTGTAGCGTGTGATGATCCTATCTCGTTGCGGATCATGATGAATCATGTCCCTACTTGATGATGCGGTAATAGTCCTCTTTGCGCGGCTTGACGGTGTGGGGGTGTGAGGATGCATAGCCGAGGGCGAGGCTTCCGACACCGATGAGGCCGTCGGGAAGTCCCCACTGTTTCATGAACTGCTGCATCTCTGGGTAGTTGACCATTTGGTCGACGCGGTTGATCCAGCAGGAGGCGAGGCCCGTGGCATGAGCGGCGAGCATCATCGTCCCGAGGATGAGACTACCATCCTTGACATTGTTGTCACAGTCTTTCTCGGCGAAGACATAGACTTGTGTCGGTGCGCCATAGAAAGGATCAGAGGTGACACCCATGATCTCGGCATTAATCTTCGAGAGGGTAGCACGCTGGTCGGCATTCTGTACGGCGACGATAAATGGTTCCTGGGAGCCATGGCCTGTGGGAGCCCATGTACCGGCCTCAAGGATAGTCTTCAGTTCTTCGTCCGTGATCTGCTCGGGTTTGAAGCGCCGGATGGAGCGGCGCTCACGGATGGCTTTTAATACTTCGTTTTCCATATTGTTCGTTTCTTTTTGCGTTCATACTGGGGGAACTTGCGCTTGCAAAGCGCAAGCACATGACGGCATGCCCATTGTGGCGGAACATGATGAATCAAGTCCCTACATGGGGCAGCCGAGGTCTTCCTGATCCTGAGAATATTGGCTGAGGATACGGCCCATGCGGATGAGGCCTTTCTTCAGCGTCTCGCGCGGACAGGCGAGATTGATGCGCAGATAGCCCTCGCCACTCTTGCGGCCGTAGAGGGTGCCACTGCTGAGGAATACCTTTCCGTCGTGGAGGAGTTTCTCGTAGGCCTCGTCACTCGTGAGCTCATAGCCCATGATGTCGAGCCAGGCGAGATAGGTGCCTTCGAGGCGTACGACTTCTATCTGTGGCAGTTCCTCATAGATGAATTTCTTCAGATACTGGTAGTTCTCCCAGATATACTCGTTGAGCTGGTCGAGCCACTCGTCACCATTATTGTAGGCGGCCTGTAGGGCAATGACGCCGAAGGGGTTGACATCGCAGACTTCATAGATATTGATGACGCGGTCGATGCGGCGACGAATATCCCGGTCCTTGCAGATGATGTTGGCAATCTGCAGTCCGGCGATGTTGAAGGCCTTCGACGGGGAGTTGAGAATAATGGCCTCGTCCTGCGCTTCCTTGCTGATGGTGGCGAAGGGTGTGAAATGGTTGCCGGGCATGATGATCTCGCCGTGAATCTCATCACTGATCACCCTCACGTGGTGCTTGCGGCAGATATTGAACATCCATGTCAGTTCTTCCTGTGTCCAAACGCGGCCGCAAGGGTTGTGAGGGTTACAGAGCAGAAAGACGGTGACCTTGTCATCAGCTGCCTTCCGCTCGAAGTCCTCAAAGTCAATCTTATAGGTGTCACCATCACGTTTCAGCTCGTTCTCTACGACCTCACAGCCTTGGTTGCGGATACTGGAGAAGAAACAGTTGTAGGCAGGAGTCTGCAACAGAACTTTCTCGCCGGGGAGGGTGAGGGCCTTGATGGCGCAACTCACGGCGGGGACGACACCGGAGGTATAGAGAATCCAGTCGCGCTGGACCTTCCAGTCATGGCGCCGTTTAAACCACGCGATGACCGACTCGTAGTAGCTGTCGGGCACGAGGGTATATCCGAAGACGGGGTGGTCGATGCGGGCGCGGAGGGCCTCGGTGATGGCGGGACATACCTCAAAGTCCATGTCGGCGACCCAGAGGGGGATGACATCGTCGTCTTTTGCCAAATCCCATTTGTAGGAGTTGGTGCCCCGGCGGTTGATGATCTTATCGAAGTTATATTTCATTTTTACTTCTTTACTTTTTTACTTCTTCTATCTTGCAGTCGTGACCTTTGGCGAACTCGGTGTAGGTGACGCTGCCGATATGGTCGGCGACGATACGGCCGCTGATGGGGTTCTTGATATTCGTGATGGAGCCCTTGATCTGCGCGTCGATGTTCGAGCAGTCCTCAAAGGCGCGGTCACAGGCCTCGTCAAACGTGCAGTCTACGAGGGTGACATGATCCATATAACATAATGGCTGCTCACCGGAGATATGGCAGCGTACGAACTTGATGTTCTTGCTGTGCCAGGCGAGGTACTCACCGTTGAGCTCCGAGTCGTAGACAACGACATTGTCACACTCCCAGAAACTGTCCTTCGTGGTGATCTTCGCGTGGTGCACCTCGACATTCTGGCAGTACTGGAAGACGTACTTGGCATCGCTCTTCAGTCCGTCGACATAGATGTTCTTACTGAACATGAAAGGGTATGTGCCCTGATGGAGCTCTACATTCTTAATCTTCAGTCCGTCGACACGCCAGAATGTCTCATCGGCGTCATTGATCTTGACATTCTCCAGAGCGAGGTTCTTCATCTCGCGGAAGAATTTCGGTCCGTCGATGACAGAGTCCTTCATTACCATGTCATTGCTGTACCAGATGGCAGAGCGTGACTCCGGCGCAAAATAACAGTTGGAGATTCGACTGCGGTCAACATGCCACCATGGATATTTGCCGTAGAATTTAGAGTCCTCGCATTCGAGGTCGTGACAACATTTAATACCCGACTCACCATCGGTGATCGTGATATTTCTCAGTTTGAGATCGTGGGCGCCGAAGAGAGGGCGCTCACCGCCATAAGTTTTTCCTTGAATAGTTTCCATTGTCAAATATGTAAAATTACGGCTGCAAAGGTACAAACATTATGCCAAAGGGACAAACCCGAGTTGCGGATTGATTTACCCGAATTGAGAGAAATAGAAAACCCCTCTGTCGCAATACTTGTCATATTGATGACAGCCTCGCAAACAGAGGGGATAAGTGTTATTCAGACAACCCCTTACGGGGCAGGAATCTCATTACAGGTTCTTGTTGTCCTCACCCCACTTGTCTACCGGGGGAACGATGCCGAGGTCGATGACTTCCTGACGCATGTCGCAGAGGTGCTTGTAAGACTTCTGCAGGTCAGCCATCTCCTCTTCAGTACCTGTCGGCGTAGTGTAGTGAACACCCGTCTTGTCGATCGTTGTAGGCAGAGCCATCATGACATTCTTGATGCCGAGCTCAGGCAGGTTGGCATAGCAGCCAGCGGGGAGTGTGAAGGGCTCGCCACCCATAGCAGCCTCGATCATCTTCACAGCGTTGTAAGCCGGGCTCTGGAAAGAGCTACGGCCACGGAGTTTGATGATACGGCTACCACCCTGTGTGGTGATCTGCTTGATCTCTTCCCAGCGGTCCTTGCTCAGACCCATCTCAGACAGCGGCTTGCCGTCGATCTTTACCTGAGAAGCGAAGACAGCCATCTGCTCGCCGTGGCCACCATAGGTGTGAGCGCCGGTGACCTTGTCCTGCTGAACGCCGAACTCGTGAGCCAGGGCCTGCTGCAGACGAGTAGAGTCGAGGGCAGCGAGAGAGGTCAGCTGGTTGGGCTTCAGACCGGAGTGAATCAGTGTTGTCAGAGCGGTGACATCAGCAGGGTTGAAGATGACAACGACGTGCTCAACATCGGGGCAGTACTTCTTGATGTTCTCACCGAAGTCAGCAGCGATCTTGCAGTTACCCTTGAGGAGGTCCTCACGGGTCATGCCAGCCTTACGGGGAGCACCACCAGAAGAGATGATGTACTTAGCGCCGGTGAAGGCCTTCTTGGCAGCTTCTGCCACCTTCTCGGGGTTGTTCATATCCTCCACGGCAGGAGCATAGTAAGAGAGGTTAGCGCCAGGGAAAGCGCACTGCTCCATCTCGTCGAAGACACCGTGTACACCCGGCTCATAGATATCATAGAGGCAGATGTTCGGAGTCAGACCGAGCGTAAGGGCTGTCTGTACCATGTTGGAACCAATCATACCGCCGGCACCGACGATAAGGAGCTTGTCATTTGTTAACCATTTCATAACTACGTATATTTTAAAATTGTGAATAACTTCCTTTTCAAACGCACCGCAAAGTTAGCAAAAAGTTTTTGCTTTTCATCTTAATAATGTTCAATGTAATGTTATTTTTTCTGAAAAATCCCGTTGTTTGATAGATACAGATGACAAAAGCTGAGGTCCGATTTGCTTGTTTCATTTTTATTGATTACTTTCGTTTCGAAAATAAAGCGAATAGCAGATGAAAGAGATACAAGAAAGACTTGAAAAGTTACGTGAGGTGATGCGTCGTGAAGGTCTCTTTGCCTTTATCTTCCCGAGTACGGACCCGCATCGGAGTGAGTATGTCGCCGACCGTTGGAAGGGCCGTGAGTGGATCAGTGGTTTCGATGGCAGTGCCGGTACGGCTGTCGTGACCCTTCACCATGCCGCCGTGTGGACAGACTCCCGCTATTTCCTCGCTGCCGCTGAGGAGTTGAAGGATACGGAATATGAGTTGATGAAGCTGAAGGTTGTCGGCACGCCGACGATTGCGGAGTGGCTTGGCCGGATGGCTCAAGAGGAGAATGCGGGCACGGAGGTTGCTATCGACGGCCGTTGTGCTTCGGAGCGTCTTGTGGAAGGACTGACGAAAGACCTGCGCGCCCATGGCGGTCTGACCCTTCGGTTGAACCTCGATCCTTTGGAACAGATCTGGACGGATCGTCCTGCCGTACCCCGTGAACCAGTATCCATTCATCCATTGCGATATGCTGGTGAAAGCACGGCTGATAAGCTCCGGCGTATCCGCCAGGCCCTTCGTGAGCAACATTGTGACGGTATGCTGATGTCGGCTCTCGATGATATCGCATGGACGTTGAATCTCCGTGGGCATGATGTCCATTGCAATCCTGTCTTCATCGCTTATCTCATCGTTGAACCTGATTCTACCACCTTATTTATATATAAGGACAAGATCACGGAGGAAGTGAGTCGATATCTGAAGGAGCAGCAGATCACGGTACGAGATTATGATGCGGTAGGTGATTATCTTCGGAAAGATTACTTTCATTATAATATTCTTATGGATCCGGATGAGACCAACAGCTATCTCGTTGCTGCCACGAGGAAGGGCAGGGCAGAAGTAGAACTGTTGCCGTCTCCCGTCCCGGCAATGAAGGCCGTGAAAAATGCCACGGAGATAGAAGGCTATCATCAGGCCATGCTCCGTGATGGTGTTGCCATGGTACAATTCCTCCGTTGGCTCCGTCCCGCTGTCGCCAAAGGAGATCAGACCGAGCTGTCCGTGAGTCGGAAACTTGATAGTCTTCGTGCCCGTCAGGATCTGTATCAGGATATCTCTTTCGATACCATTGCCGGCTATGCTGCCCATGGCGCGATTGTCCATTATGAGCCGACGGAGGAGAGTGATGTTGCTCTGAAACCGAAAGGCTTTCTGCTCCTTGACAGTGGCGCGCAGTATCTTGACGGAACAACGGATATCACGAGAACGATACCCCTTGGACCATTGACCGATGAGGAGCGCCGTGTCTATACCTATGTATTAAAGGCACATATCCAACTCGAACTTGCCGTCTTCCCCGACGGAGCCTGTGGTACGCAGATTGATGCCCTTGCCCGTGAGCCGCTGTGGCGTGTGGGACTGAACTTCCTCCATGGAACGGGCCATGGTGTCGGCAGTTATCTTAATGTTCATGAAGGTCCTCATCAGATCCGTATGGAATATATGCCCGCTCCGCTCCATGCCGGTATGACCGTCACTGACGAGCCCGGTATCTATGTCGACGGACAGTTCGGCGTGCGTATAGAGAACACGTTGCTCATCGTCCCCGATAAGACGACGGCCTTCGGCAGTTTCCTGAAGATGGAACCGCTGACGCTCTGTCCCATCGATACAGAGCCTGTTATCCTCACTTTGCTCACGGAGGAGGAGCGGATGTGGCTCAACGCTTATCATCGACTGGTCCTTGAGGTGCTGGCGCCATACGTGGAGGGAGAAGATCTGCAGTGGCTGAAGACTGCGACGAGGGAGATCTGAACGGCGTCTGGTGCTTCCTTGCGCTTGCAAAGCGCAAGCACATGACGGCAAGCCGTGATGAGCGGCGGCCTGCCGCTAGGACGGCCACAAGGGCCGCCCCTACGAGTGGAGACGGGGAAATTTGCTCAAAAAAGATAAAAAACGGCGTAAAAAGTTGGTAGTTTGACAAATAAGTCGTAATTTTGCAACCCAAATCGGAGTGTGCCCATACGTGAGCGGTCTCACTGATCGTGATAAACCCACAAAAAGGAAGACTCCGAGGAATGTTTAACAATTAAAAAATAAAAAACAAAAAGCAATGATTATTGTACCTGTAAAAGATGGTGAGAACATCGAGAGAGCTCTCAAGAAGTTCAAGAGAAAATTCGAGAAGACTGGTGTCGTGAAGGAGCTTCGCGCTCGTCAGCAGTTCGACAAGCCGTCTGTCAAGAAGCGTCTCAAGATGGAGCATGCTGTCTATGTACAGAAGCTGCGCGCTGAGGAAGAGTAAAAAAACTCGTTAAAAATTTGGTAGTTCCAAATAATTTCCGTATTTTCGTACCCGAAAACAAGTAGTACAGTTTAAAACCTTTCGGTACGCATGATGCAGACAGACGATTTTCTGAAGTATCTTCAGTATGAGCGGAACCGCAGTCCGAGAACGATCACGTCCTATGGAGATGCCCTTCACGCCTTTGAGAAGTATTTCCGGAATCTCGATGCCGGGCTTACCTGGGAAACGGTAGACAGCGATATCATCCGCGACTGGATGGAGAGTCTGATGGATGGCGGCATGAAAGCCTCGTCGGTCAACCAACGAATGAGTGCCGTGCGGTCCTTCTATCGTTACGCGTTATCACATGGCTTGGTGGAGCATGATCCCTCCTATGCCGTGAAAGGCCCAAAGAAACAGCGTCCGCTACCACAGTTCTTAAAAGAGAACGAGATGGACCGTCTTCTCAATCCAAAGATGTGGGGAGACAGTTATCAGGATCTGTTGGAGCGTACGATCATCATGACGTTCTACGAGACGGGGATCCGCCGCAGTGAGTTGCTCTCGCTGACCTTGGAGCGGGTGGACTTCAATCATCATGCGTTGAAGATCCACGGCAAGCGCGACAAGGAACGTATCATTCCGATGGGAGAAGAACTGGAGGCTCAGCTTTCCCGCTATGTGACGGAGAGAGACAAACTGGAAGAGCACAGCTCGGACAGTTTCTTTCTTACTTCAAAAGGACGCCCGGTATCCAGTCCGGAAGTCTATATCTGGGTAAAGAAAAATCTCTCGAAGGTATGCACGCTGAAGAAGCGCTCGCCGCATGTATTGCGACATACGTTTGCCACAGCGATGCTGAATCACAATGCGGACCTGGAAAGTGTAAAGCAGCTGTTGGGGCATGTATCCCTGTCAACGACGGAGATCTACACGCATACAACCTTTGAGCAGCTGAAACGTGAATACATTGAAGCCCATCCAAGGGCATAACCTTTAAACTAAAACAGGAGGTCATTATGGAAATTATGATCAAGTCGATTCATTTCGACGCTACCGAGCAGTTACAGGCGTTCATCGAGAAGAAAGTCGCCAAGTTGGAGAAAACTTACGAAGATATTCAGAAAGTAGAGGTGCAACTGAAGGTCGTCAAGCCTGCCACCGTCCAGAATAAGGAGGTGGACCTGAACGTGAGTGTTCCGGGTCAGGTGCTCCACGCAGAGAAAGTGTGCAACTCCTTTGAGGAGGCCACAGATCTGAGTGTGGACACGATGCGGGTACAGCTGACCAAATACAAAGAAAAATTGCGTAACAGATAAAAAAAACGCCTAAAAGTTTTGGCGTTTCAAAAAATAGTCGTATCTTTGCAGCCGTTTTACGACAAGTCCTCGAAACGATGGTCTGTAAAGGGCTGTGAGGATACGCCTCTTTAGCTCAGTTGGCCAGAGCACGTGATTTGTAATCTCGGGGTCGTTGGTTCGAATCCGACAAGAGGCTCGTCTGAGCATGGAGTTGAGAGATAGGAGTGAGGAGTTCTCCATCTCGTCCATCAACTTCTATCTCCTAACTGATAACTCCTAATTATATGGGTGGTTTCCAGAGTGGCCAAATGGGGCAGACTGTAAATCTGCTGCTTCTAGCTTCGGTGGTTCGAATCCATCACCACCCACCACTTCAATAAGAAGTCCTGCGGAAATAGCTCAGTTGATAGAGCACTAGCCTTCCAAGCTGGGGGTCGCGGGTTTGAGCCCCGTTTTCCGCTCAAAAGTTCTTATGCTGTAATAGCTCAGTGGTAGAGCACTTCCTTGGTAAGGAAGAGGTCCTGAGTTCAACTCTCAGTTACAGCTCCATTCTCGGTCAGGACATTCATGGTTCGGACAGGATAGGAAAACAAGACTTAAACAAAACGTTAGATTATTCATTTATATAAATAAAAAAACAAAGCTATGGCTAAGGAAGAATTCGTACGTACCAAACCGCACGTAAATATTGGTACAATCGGTCACGTAGACCACGGTAAGACTACTCTGACAGCTGCCATCTCCAAGGTGCTCCACGATGAGGGCTTCGGTAAGGAAGATGTCAAGTCTTTCGATCAGATTGATAATGCTCCTGAGGAGAAAGAGCGTGGTATTACCATTAACTCCGCTCATATCGAGTATGAGACCGCTAAGCGTCACTACGCTCACGTCGACTGCCCGGGACACGCCGATTATGTGAAGAACATGGTAACTGGTGCTGCTCAGATGGATGGTGCCATCCTGGTAGTTGCTGCTACTGATGGTCCTATGCCTCAGACACGTGAGCACGTCCTTCTGGCTCGTCAGGTCAACGTTCCCCGTCTGGTCGTATTCCTGAACAAGTGCGATATGGTCGACGATGAGGAGATGCTCGAACTCGTTGAGATGGAGGTTCGTGAGATCCTCGAGCAGTACGGCTATGAGGAGGATACTCCTATCATCCGCGGTTCTGCTCTCGGTGCCCTGAATGGCGTTGAGAAGTGGGTTGACTCTGTTAAGAAGCTCATGGACACTGTCGATGAGTGGATCCAGGAGCCTGTCCGTGAGGTTGATAAGCCGTTCTTGATGCCTGTAGAGGATGTCTTCTCTATCACTGGTCGTGGTACTGTTGCTACTGGTCGTATCGAGACTGGTAAGTGCAAGGTCGGTGATGAGGTTCAGCTCCTCGGTCTTGGTGAGGACAAGAAGTCTACCATCACTGGTGTTGAGATGTTCCGTAAGACCCTGGCTGAGGGTGAGGCTGGTGATAACGTCGGTCTGCTCCTCCGTGGTATCGATAAGGACGAAGTTAAGCGTGGTATGGTAGTTGTCCATCCGGGTGCTATCACTCCTCACGATCACTTCAAGGCTTCCATCTACGTTTTGAAGAAGGAAGAGGGTGGCCGTCACACTCCGTTCGGTAACAAGTATCGTCCTCAGTTCTATCTCCGTACGATGGACTGCACGGGTGAGATCAAACTCCCCGAGGGTGTTGAGATGGTAATGCCTGGTGATAACGTAGAGATCGAGGTTAACCTGATCTACCGCGTCGCTCTGAACGTCGGTCTGCGTTTCGCTATCCGTGAAGGTGGCCGTACCGTTGGTTCTGGCCAGATCACTGAGATCCTTGAGGACCTCCCCGAGGGTTGGCAGCAGGAGAAGAAGTAATATTCTATCCGATATAATAAAAGTCTCCGCGTCTGCGGATGCGGAGACTTATTTACGGGTTTAGCTCAGTTGGTAGAGCACTGGTCTCCAAAACCAGGTGTCGGGAGTTCGAGCCTTCCAACCCGTGCTAATTAAAGAAGTAATGAATCAATTTATCCACAAGGCAATCAATTATTGCAAGGCATGTTATGATGAGCTTGCGCATAAGACGACATGGCCGTCGGCAGGAGAACTGACGCACAGTGCTATGGTTGTCCTTTCTGCGTCTCTTGTCATCGCATTGATTGTGTTCGCAATGGACTCTTTGTTTAGTTGGATCATGGGTGTTATTTATCCCGGTTAAAGGTGAAGAAAATGGCTGAGACAAATAATTACAAATGGTACGTGATGAAGGCCGTCAGCGGCAAGGAGATGAAAGTAAAGGAGTACATTGAAGCTGAGATGAAGCACAATGAGCTCCTTTCGCGTCATGTCTCCCAGATTCTCATTCCTATGGAGAAGCATGCCGTGATGCATGGCAATAAACGAGTGATCAAGGAGAAGGTTGCTCTTCCCGGATATGTCTTTGTAGAGGCTAACCTCGGTAACGGCGATATTGCTTCGAAGTTACGCTTCATGCCTAATGTGCTGGGATTCTTAGGAGGTCTTGTTGATCCTACACCCGTTCCGCAGAGCGAGATTAATCGTATGCTCGGACAGGCTACGGAATCTGAGATTGATGAGACCGTTGAGATTCCTTATGTTGTTGATGAAACGGTGAAAGTTACGGATGGTCCGTTCAGCGGATTTACCGGTGTCATCGAGGACGTCAATGAAGAGAAGCACAAGTTGAAGGTGATGGTCAAGATCTTTGGCCGCAAGACCCCGCTGGAGCTCAATTATAATCAAGTAGAAAAAGAAGGATAATTCTTATATGTTACGGTAAGTTTATCCGCAATATGGTTGTAGAGGCTTCCACTCTTACGACTTATATTCACAACAATTCAATTATTCACAAACAATGGCAAAAGAAGTTGCTGGATTAATCAAGTTACAGATTAAGGGAGGCGCTGCGAATCCTTCACCACCCGTTGGTCCTGCTTTGGGTTCCAAGGGTATCAATATCATGGGATTCTGCAAAGCATTCAATGCCCGTACCCAGGATAAGGCAGGTAAGGTATTACCGGTCGTTATCACTTACTACACTGATAAGTCCTTTGATTTCGTCATCAAGACTCCGCCTGCAGCCGTACAGCTGAAGGAGGCCGCCAAGGTTAAGAGTGGTTCCGGTCAGCCCAACCGTCAGAAGGTTGCTTCTGTCACGTGGGATCAGATCAAGGTTATCGCAGAAGATAAGCTGAAGGATCTGAACTGCTTCACTGTTGAGTCTGCGATGCGTCTGATCGCTGGTACTGCACGTAGTATGGGTATTACCGTCAAAGGGGACTTCCCTGAAAAATAATTTTAACTTCAATTAGAAAAATGAGTAAACTGACAAAAAATCAAAAATCAGTAGCTGATAAGGTTGAAGCAGGGAAGGCATACACATTGAAGGAGGCATCTGAGCTCGTTAAGGAGATTACCACGACGAAGTTCGACGCATCTCTGGATATTGATGTACGCTTAGGCGTGGATCCTCGTAAGGCAAACCAGATGGTCCGTGGCGTTGTGTCACTGCCTAATGGTACCGGTAAGGTAACACGTGTCCTCGCTCTCTGCACACCCGATCAGGAAGAGGCTGCGAAGGCCGCTGGCGCTGATTATGTTGGTCTCGATGAATATATCGACAAGATCAAGGGTGGTTGGACGGATGTTGACGTCATCATCACCATGCCCTCTTGCATGGGTAAAGTAGGTCCTCTGGGTCGTGTTCTCGGTCCCCGTGGTTTGATGCCTAACCCAAAGAGTGGTACTGTCACTATGGATGTAGCAAAAGCAGTCAAGGAAGTCAAGCAGGGTAAGATTGACTTCAAGGTTGACAAGGCCGGCATTATCCACACCTCTATCGGCAAGATCTCTATGACTGCCGATCAGATCTATGGTAATGCGAAGGAGTTTATCTCCACGGTCATCAAGCTGAAGCCCGCTGCTGCTAAGGGTACGTATATCAAGAGTATCTTCCTTTCTAGCACTATGAGTAAGGGTATCAAGATTGATCCTAAATCAGTTGAATCACTCTAAAAGTAAAGTACAATGAAGAAAGAAGTAAAAGATACTATTATCGCCGATCTTGGCAAGAAGCTGTCTGAGTATCCTCATTTCTATCTCGTCGATGTGACGGGTCTGGATGCAGAGAAGACTTCCGACCTTCGTCGTAAGTGCTTCAAGAATGAGATCAAGATGGTCGTTGTGAAGAACACGCTTCTTCACAAGGCTTTTGAGGCTTCTGATGTTGACTTCACTCCTGTTTATGAGTCTCTGAAGGGTACTACCGCCGTGATGTTCACTTCTACGGCAAATGTCCCGGCAAAGATGCTGAAGGAGTACAAGAAGGAAGGCATCCCCGCTCTGAAGGCTGCTTATGCAGAAGAGAGTTTCTACGTAGGCGCTGACAAGTTGGACGAGCTGGCAGCATTGAAGAGCAAGAACGAGGTTATCGCCGAGATCGTTGCCCTGCTGCAGTCTCCCGCACAGAACGTTGTATCTGCCCTCCAGTCTGGTGGTCAGACCATCCATGGTGTGCTTAAGACCCTGGGTGAGCGTGCTGAGTAATCAAACAATTAAGCATTCATACAAAAGTATAAACAAATTAAATTAAGAATAAAAATGGCAGACGTTAAAGCTATTGCAGAAGAGTTAGTAAATCTTACTGTAAAGGAAGTAAATGAGTTGGCACAGGTCCTGAAGGACGAGTATGGTATTGAGCCCGCAGCAGCCGCTGTTGCAGTTGCAGCAGGTCCCGCAGCTGGTGGTGCAGCAGCCGCAGAGGAGAAGACATCTTTCGATGTTGTCCTCGCTGAGGTTGGCGCAAGCAAGCTGAAGGTCGTCAAGGCTGTCAAGGAGGCTTGTGGTCTTGGTCTGAAAGAGGCTAAGGATCTCGTAGACGCTGCTCCTTCTACGCTGAAGGAGGGTGTTGCCAAGGACGAGGCTGAGAACCTGAAGAAGGCTATCGAGGCTGAGGGTGCTAAGGTTGAGCTGAAGTAATCCTGAGATTACCATCTTCCGCACAGCCAAGGGGGTGAGGCTCATGAGTCCATCCCCCTGCTAAAACTCAAAAATATTTGGTTAGGATTTACCCAGTCGGTAAGTCCTAACCTTTTTGTGTCTTTTTATTCATCATTATTCAATGACAAAAGTTATCAACAACAGAATCAACTTCGCCAGCGTGCACAATCCGTATCCCTATCCGGATTTCCTTGACGTTCAGTTGAAGTCATTCAAGGATTTCCTGCAGTTGGATACCCCTCCCGAGGAGCGCAAGAACGATGGTCTGTACAAGGTGTTTTCGGAGAACTTCCCGATCACGGACACCCGTAACAACTTCGTGCTGGAATTCCTCGACTACTATATCGATCCGCCCCGTTACTCCATCGATGAGTGCTTGGAGCGTGGCCTGACCTATTCGGTGCCTTTGAAGGCGAAGATGAAGCTCTATTGCACCGATCCCGATCATGAGGACTTCGGCACGTTCATTCAGGATGTCTTCCTGGGTACGATTCCTTACATGACGGCCAATGGTACTTTTGTCATCAATGGCGCCGAGCGTGTCGTCGTAGCCCAGTTGCACCGTTCTCCGGGCGTGTTCTTCGGTCAGGGTGTTCATGCCAATGGTACCGTACTCTATTCAGCTCGTATCATCCCCTTCAAGGGTAGTTGGATAGAGTTCGCTACTGACATCAATAATGTCATGTACGCCTACATCGACCGTAAGAAGAAGTTACCCGTCACTACGATGCTTCGTGCCATCGGTTACGAGACAGATAAGGACATCCTTCAGATCTTCGACCTCGCTGAGGAGGTGAAGGTCAACAAGAAGAACCTCCACGACGCCATCGGCCGCAAGCTCGCTGCCCGTGTCCTGAAGAGCTGGAATGAGGACTTCGTCGATGAGGATACCGGTGAGGTTGTATCCATCGAGCGTAACGAGGTCATCATGGAGCGTGAGACGGAGCTGACGGAGGAAAACATCGAGGACATCCTCGACTCCGGCGCTCAGACGATCCTGCTCCACAAGGATGAGGAGGCTGCCAACAAGTATGCCATCATCTTCAACACGTTGGCCAAGGACCCGAGCAACAGTGAGAAAGAGGCTGTCAACTATATTTACCGTCAGCTGCGCAACGCAGACCCTGCTGATGATGCCAGTGCTCATGAGGTGTTCCAGAACCTCTTCTTCTCCGACAAGCGTTATGACCTCGGAGAAGTCGGCCGTTACCGTATCAACAAGAAGCTCGGTCTCGACATCGACATGGATACGCGTGTGCTGACGAAGGAGGATATCATCGCCATCATCAAGTATCTCATCCAGCTCATCAACAGCAATGCCACGGTGGATGATATCGACCACCTGAGCAACCGTCGTGTACGTACCGTCGGTGAGCAGCTGGCCAACCAGTTCTCCATCGGTCTGGCCCGTATGAGCCGTACCATCCGTGAGCGTATGAATGTCCGCGACAATGAGGTCTTCACGCCGACGGACCTGATCAACGCCAAGACGATCTCCTCGGTCATCAACTCCTTCTTCGGTACTAACCCGTTGAGTCAGTTTATGGATCAGACGAACCCGCTGGCCGAGGTCACCCACAAGCGTCGTCTCTCCGCCCTCGGTCCTGGCGGTCTGAGTCGTGAGCGTGCCGGTTTCGAGGTCCGTGATGTCCACTATACCCATTACGGCCGTCTCTGTCCTATTGAGTCGCCTGAAGGTCCTAACATCGGTCTGATCTCCTCACTGTGCGTCTTCGCCACCATCAACGAGCTCGGATTCATCGAGACTCCTTACCGTGTCGTGAAGGATGGTAAGGTCGATATGAACAACGACGATGTCGTCTACCTCACCGCCGAGGCAGAGGAGGACAAGCTCATCGCCCAGGGTAATGCCCCGCTGACCGAGGATGGCGACTTCATCAAGGATACCGTCCACTGCCGTGAGGATGCCGACTTCCCTGTTGTCACACCGGATCAGGTGGACTACATGGATGTCTCTCCGCAGCAGATTGCCTCTGTCAGTGCCTGTCTCATTCCTTTCTTGGAGCATGATGATGGTCACCGTGCCCTGATGGGTTGTAACATGATGCGCCAGGCCGTACCTCTGCTTCATAATGACGCGCCGATCGTCGGCACAGGCCTTGAGAAGCAGGTCTGTGAGGACTCCCGAACGATGATCACCGCCGAAGGTCCCGGTGTCATCGAGTATGTCGACGCCACGACCATTCGAATTCTTTATGACCGTACGGAAGAGGAGGAGTTTGTCTCCTTCGAGCCGGCACTGAAGGAATACCGCATTCCGAAGTTCCGCCGTACGAACCAGAATATGACTATCGACCTGCGCCCGATCTGCAATAAGGGTCAGCGCGTGAAGAAGGGCGATATCCTCACCGAGGGCTATGCCACGGAGAATGGTGAGCTCGCCCTGGGCCGTAACCTCCTCGTCGCTTACATTCCTTGGAAGGGTTACAACTATGAGGATGCCGTCGTGATCTCCGAGCGTATGGTCCGTGAGGATATCCTCACCTCCGTACATGTCGATGAGTACTCCCTCGATGTCCGTGAGACGAAGCGTGGCGTAGAGGAGTTCACCGCTGATATCCCCAATGTCTCCGAGGAGGCTACGAAGGATCTCGACGACAACGGCATCATCCGTGTCGGTGCCCGTGTGGAGCCCGGTGACATCATGATCGGTAAGATCAGTCCTAAGGGCGAGAGCGATCCCTCACCTGAGGAGAAGTTGCTGCGCGCCATCTTCGGTGACAAGGCCGGTGACGTGAAGGACTCTTCCCTGAAGGCCAACCCGAGCTTGAGTGGTGTCGTCATCGACAAGAAGCTCTTCGCCCGTGCCGTCAAGACCCGTGAGTCGAAGAAGCAGGATAAGATCACGCTGCAGAAGATCGATGAGGAGTATGAGGCTAAGGACAACGACCTGAAGGATATCCTCGTCGACAAGCTCCTCACGCTCACCGAGGGCAAGACTTGCCAGGGCGTGAAGGACTACAGTGGTGCTGAGATCATCACTAAGGGCTCCAAGTTCACCGTCGCCGCCCTGAAGAACCTCGACTACGAGAGCATTCAGAGCAACGCGTGGACGGACGATGAGCATGCCAACAAGCTCATCCAGAAGCTCATCATGAACTATATCCGCAAGTACAAGCAGCTCGATGCCCAGCTGAAGCGCCGCAAGTTCGCCATCACCATCGGTGATGAGCTGCCGAGTGGCATTCTGCAGATGGCCAAGGTCTACATCGCCAAGAAGCGTAAGATCCAGGTGGGTGATAAGCTCGCCGGTCGCCATGGTAACAAGGGTATCGTCTCCAAGGTTGTCCGTATGGAGGATATGCCGTTCCTCGAGGACGGTCGTCCCGTAGACCTCGTGCTGAACCCGATGGGTGTGCCTTCCCGTATGAACCTCGGACAGATCTTCGAGGCCATCCTCGGTCTCGCCGGCAGCAAGCTCGGCGTTAAGTTCGCTACGCCGATCTTCGATGGTGCCAAGCTCGACGACCTCTCCGAGTGGACCGACAAGGCCGGTCTGCCGCGCCTCTGCTCCACCTATATCTATGATGGTGAGACGGGTGAGAAGTTCGACCAGCCGGCTACGATCGGTATGACCTACTTCCTCAAGCTCGGCCACATGGTGGAGGACAAGATGCACGCCCGTTCCATCGGCCCGTACTCCCTCATCACGCAGCAGCCGCTCGGTGGTAAGGCCCAGTTCGGTGGCCAGCGTTTCGGAGAGATGGAGGTCTGGGCCCTTGAGGGCTTTGGTGCCGCCCATGTCCTTCAGGAGGTGCTGACGATCAAGAGTGATGATGTCACGGGCCGTTCTAAGGCTTACGAGGCCATCGTCAAGGGTGATCCGATGCCTACGCCGGGTATCCCCGAGTCGCTGAACGTGCTGCTCCATGAGCTCCGCGGTCTTGGTCTGAGCATTAAACTGGAATAATAATAAACACTCCTAAAGTACAAGATACAACATGGCTTTTAAGAAAGATACAAAGGTAAAGAACAATTTTACGAAGATTACCATCGGTCTCGCTTCTCCAGAGGAGATCCTGGAAAATTCGTATGGTGAGGTGACAAAGCCGGAAACCATCAACTACCGTACCTACAAGCCGGAGCGTGACGGTCTCTTCTGCGAGCGTATCTTCGGTCCTACGAAGGACTATGAGTGCGCCTGCGGAAAGTACAAGCGCATCCGTTACAAGGGTATCGTCTGCGACCGTTGTGGTGTGGAGGTGACGGAGAAGAAGGTACGTCGTGAGCGTGCCGGACATATCGAGCTCGTCGTCCCCGTGGCTCATATCTGGTATTTCCGTTCTCTGCCGAACAAGATCGGTTATCTTCTCGGTCTGCCGACGAAGAAGCTCGACCAGGTGATCTATTATGAGAAATATATCGTCGTCAAGCCGGGTGCCCTCGAGGGCCGCAAGGATGCCGACGGTATGGAGCTCAACGGCTCCCATAAGCTCGACCTGTTGAGTGAGGAAGAGTATATCGACATCATTGACAACAAGCTCGACGAGAACAACGACCGTCTGGACGACAGCGATCCCAACAAGTTCATCGCCAAGATGGGTGCTGAGGGTATCTACGACCTCCTCTGCGAGCTCTCCGTCGTCGACGAGCACGGCCAGAGCGGCCTTGACAAGCTCTCCTACGAGCTCCGCGACCGCGCCAACAACGACTCCAGCCAGCAGCGCAAGACAGAGGCGCTGAAGCGTCTGCAGGTCGTCGAGGCCTTCCGCAGCTCCAAGGGCGTGAACCGTCCGGAGTGGATGATCATGAAGATCATTCCCGTCATCCCGCCTGAGCTCCGTCCCCTCGTGCCGTTGGATGGTGGCCGTTTCGCCACGTCCGACCTCAATGACCTCTACCGCCGCGTCATCATTCGTAACAACCGTCTGAAGCGCCTCGTAGAGATCAAGGCTCCTGAGGTTATCCTCCGCAACGAGAAGCGTATGCTCCAGGAGGCTGTCGACTCCCTCTTCGACAACAGCCGTAAGTCGTCTGCCGTGAAGAGCGAGAGCAACCGTCCGCTGAAGTCCCTCTCCGACTCCCTGAAGGGTAAGCAGGGCCGCTTCCGTCAGAACCTCCTCGGTAAGCGTGTCGACTATTCCGCTCGTTCCGTCATCGTCGTCGGTCCTGAGCTGAAGATGGGTGAGTGCGGTCTGCCGAAGCTCATGGCTGCCGAGCTCTATAAGCCGTTCATCATCCGCAAGCTCATCGAGCGCGGCATCGTGAAGACGGTGAAGAGTGCCAAGCGTATCGTCGACCGTCGTGAGCCCGTCATCTGGGATATCCTGGAGAATGTCATGAAGGGTCATCCCGTACTGCTGAACCGTGCCCCGACGCTCCACCGTCTCGGTATCCAGGCTTTCCAGCCGAAGATGATCGAGGGAAAGGCTATCCAGCTGCACCCGTTGGCATGTACGGCCTTCAACGCCGACTTCGATGGTGACCAGATGGCTGTCCACCTCCCGCTGAGCAATGAGGCCGTCCTCGAGGCGCAGATCCTCATGCTCGAGAGCCACAACATCCTCAACCCGGCCAACGGCGCTCCTATCACCGTGCCGTCACAGGATATGGTGCTCGGTCTTTACTATATCACGAAATATCGTCCCGGTGCCAAGGGTGAGGGCCTGACCTTCTACGGTCCTGAAGAGGCCATCATCGCCCACAACGAGGGCCGCTGCGATCTCCACGCCATGGTGAAGGTCGTCGTGAAGGACCTCGATGAGAAGGGTCAGTATATCCACCACCTTGTGGAGACCTCTGTCGGTCGTGTCATCGTCAACCAGATCATTCCGGATGAGGTCGGTTACTTCAACGATATCATCTCGAAGAAGACGCTGCGTGGCATCATCGCCGACGTGATCAAGGCCGTTGGTATGGCGCGTGCCTGCTCCTTCCTCGACGGTATCAAGAACTTGGGTTACCACATGTCGTATGTGGCCGGTCTGTCCTTCAACCTTGATGATATCATCGTTCCTGACGAGAAGAAAGAGATCGTCCAGAAGGGCCAGGATGACGTCGACGACATCACGGCAAACTATGATAACGGTTTGATCACCGACAAGGAGCGTTACAACCAGGTTATCGATGCCTGGACGCATGTCAACGCCAATCTGAAGAAGGCCGTCATGAAGCACATGACGGAGGCCGACCAGGGCTTCAACGCCGTCTTCATGATGCTTGACTCCGGTGCCCGTGGTTCTGCCGACCAGATTGCCCAGCTCGCCGGTATGCGTGGTCTGATGGCCAAGCCGCAGAAGGCTGGTGCCGAGGGCGCGCAGATCATTGAGAACCCGATTATCTCCAACTTCAAGGAGGGTATGTCGGTGCAGGAGTACTTCATCGCTTCCCACGGTGCCCGTAAGGGTCTTGCCGATACGGCTATGAAGACGGCCGATGCCGGATACCTGACGCGTCGACTCGTCGATGTCAGCCATGACGTCATCATCACCGAGGAAGACTGTGGTACCCTCCGTGGCCTTGAGTGCCGTGCACTGAAGAATGGTGATGAGGTCATCGCCACCCTTTATGAGCGTATCCTCGGCCGTGTGTCCGTACATGATGTCATCGATCCGCGTACCGGTGAGATCATCGTTAAGGCCGGTGAGGAGATCAACGAGGCCAAGGCCCAGGCCATTGAGGATAGCCCGATCGACATGGTCGAGATCCGCAGTGTGCTGACCTGTGAGAGCAAGCACGGCGTCTGCCGTAAGTGCTACGGCCGCAACCTTGCCACGGCCCGTATGGTCCAGATCGGTGAGGCTGTCGGTGTCATCGCCGCCCAGGCTATTGGTGAGCCGGGTACACAGCTGACGCTCCGTACGTTCCACGCCGGTGGTGTCGCCGGTAACGCTGCCGCCAATGCCGGTATCACGGCGAAGAACGACGCCAAGCTGCAGTTCGACGAGCTCCGTACCGTTCCTTTCGAGGAACAGGATGAGGAGGGCAATACGGTGAAGTGTCAGATGGTCGTCAGCCGTCTGGCCGAGGTCCGTTTCGTCGATCCGAATACCGATATCGTATTGAGTAATATCCAGCTGCCTTACGGCTCCTCCCTGTATTTCAAGGAGGGTGACATGGTGAAGAAGGGCGACCGCATCGCCCGTTGGGACCCGTTCAATGCCGTCATCGTCAGTGAGTATGCCGGTACGCTTCAGTTCCACGATGTCATCGAGGGTGTCACCTACCATGGTGAGACCGATGAGACGACGGGTATGACGGAGCGTATCATCACGGAGTCAAAGGATAAGAGTAAGGTGCCGACCGTCGATGTCATCGGCGACAATGGTGAGATCCTCGGAAGCTACAACTTCCCGGTGGGTGGTCACCTGGCTGTCGAGGACGGCGACAAGATCACGACGGGTACGACACTCGTGAAGATCCCGCGTGCCGTCGGTGGTGCCGGTGATATCACCGGTGGTCTGCCGCGTGTCACGGAGCTCTTCGAGGCCCGCAACCCGTCCAACCCCGCTGTCGTCTCCGAGATCGATGGTGAGGTCACCATGGGTAAGGTCAAGCGTGGTAACCGTGAGATCATCATCACCTCGAAGACCGGCGACCAGAAGAAGTATCTCGTATCGCTGTCGAAGCAGATCCTCGTTCAGGAGCATGATGCCGTGCGTGCCGGTACGCCGCTGTCTGACGGTTCCATCACGCCGAGCGATATCCTGGCCATCAAGGGTCCCACGGCCGTACAGGAATATATCGTCAATGAGGTTCAGGATGTGTACCGTCTGCAGGGTGTGAAGATCAACGACAAGCACTTCGAGATCATCGTCCGTCAGATGATGCGCAAGGTCCGCATCGACGATCCGGGTGACACGACGTTCCTGGAGCAGGAGCTCGTCGACAAGCTCGACTTCGCCGCTGAGAACGACCGTATCTGGGGAAAGAAGGTCGTCACCGATGCCGGTGACTCCGAGAACTTCAAGAAGGGTCAGATCATCACGCTGCGCAAGCTCCGTGACGAGAACTCGAGCCTGAAGCGCCATGACCTCAAGCCCGTCGTTGTCCGCGATGCCATCCCCGCAACGTCTACGCAGATCCTGCAGGGTATCACGCGTGCCGCCCTCGGTACGAAGAGCTTCATGAGTGCCGCCTCCTTCCAGGAGACCACGAAGGTCCTCAACGAGGCTGCCATCCGTGGTAAGACGGACTACCTCGAGGGTATGAAGGAGAACGTGATTTGTGGTCACCTCATCCCCGCCGGTACCGGTCTGCGCCAGTGGCAGAAGATCATCGTCGGCAGCCGTGAGGAGTACGACCGCATGCAGGCAAACAAGAAGAACGTCATCGACTACGCGGAGAAAGAACAGTAATATGTAGGGACATGATTCATCATGTTCCGCCAATATAACAAAAGACAGAGTAACAGATGATCCAGATGATCTGTTGCTCTGTTTTTTTTGTATATTCCAAAATAAAACCGTATATTTGCAACACGAATTATTGAATAAACGACTATGGAACAGCAAGTAAGGAGATATCCCGTTGGCATACAGACTTTTTCGCGGATCATCCGGGAGGGATATGTTTATGTGGACAAGACAGACCTTGTCTGGCAACTGGCCCATTTCACTACATTTGTCTTTCTGAGCCGTCCCCGTCGTTTTGGCAAGTCATTGCTCACCTCTACCCTTGATGCTTATTGGAGAGGGGAGAAGGATCTTTTTCAGGGATTAAAGATGATGGACCTTGAGACAACTTGGGCACAGTATCCCGTGATTCATCTCGATCTCAGCATCGTCAAGGGGAAGACGGATGCTGACGATCTCCAAAGGGGATTACTATGGCTGTTGACCAATATGGACGGTTACGAGCCCGAGGAGTTGCAGGAGACTCCGGGAGAAATCCTTAACGGCATGATCAACCGGCTTTATAAGCGGACAGGGAAACAGGTCGTCGTCATTATCGATGAGTATGATGCCCCGCTCCTCGATGTCCTCCACAAACCGGAGGCGCTGGACGGAATGCGTGCCGTCATGCAGGAGTTCTATCTGCCGTTGAAATTCAATGAGCCGCTGATCAAGTTCTGTTTCATTACGGGTATCACCAAGTTCTCCCAACTGAGTATCTTCTCTACGCTCAACAATCTGACGAATGTCACCCTCGATCCGCGCTTCTCAGCGATCTGTGGCATCACGGAGGAGGAGTTGGCTTCCACGTTGAAGCAGGATGTTGAGTCGCTTGCCGGTGTGTATGGCATTACTCCGGATGAGATGCATCGGCGTTTGAAAACGCGTTATGATGGCTATCATTTCTCGGAGAACTCCCCCGAGGTGTATAACCCTTTCAGTCTGCTGAAAGCTTTTCTTCGCCGGAAGGTCGCCAACTACTGGTTTGAGAGTGGCACACCGACGTTTCTTATCCGTCAACTTCAGCATTTCCATACCGATATTACGGCTCTGGACCGTTTGGAAGTCCCCGCTTCGTCTTTTGACCAGCCGACGGAGAATATGCATGATGCCCTTCCGCTACTATATCAAACGGGTTATTTGACGATCAAGGATTATGACCCCGAGGGTGAGCTCTATACCCTCTCCATCCCTAACCAGGAAGTTCGTATCGGCTATACGGAGGGACTGCTGCCGGCATTCACGGGTTTGAACAGTGGGGATGTACAGGCAGGGTTCGCCCTGAGGTTTTGGCGGGCTTTAAAAGAGGGTGATATTGATTTGGCATTGCGTCACATGCAGGCTTACCTGGCTGGACTGCCCTATGTGGAGGGCTTCAAAAAGAAGCTGCAAGAGGCGGCCACGGCAGAGGGGTTCTACGAGTATACATTTTATCTCATCTTCTCTATGCTTAACGTCTATGTCCGCACGCAGGTGAAGGTCGCTCAAGGTCGAGCGGATGTGGTTGTTTTCATGTCTGATGCCATTTATGTCTTTGAATTAAAGGTTGTCGGTAGTGCCGAGATGGCTCTCTCGCAGATCAACGCCCGTGGCTATGCCGATCCTTACCGGACCGATGGCCGTCGGGTGGTGAAGGTCGGGGTGAAGATCAACAAGGAAACACGGACGATAGAGGATTGGGCGGTGGAGGCTTGATTTGGATCCACTGTTGGAATTGTAGGTGGCCGCCATGTTGCGGCCACGCACCCGCATTATTCGGAACAAATGTAATTATACCCCATCTTCCTTGCGTGGCCGCAACATGGCGGCCACCTGCAATTGGATCTGTGAATAATTCAGGTTTGGGCTCCATCAATCATCATCAATATTTCATCAATATCATCAGCGCAGAAAAGATATTCATCTATGGATGCCAAGGCATCACATCAATATTCATCAATATTCCCCATCCGTCTGATGTGTTCATCCGCTTCATGTCTTCGTTTCTGTTTCTCGTCTCCATTAATGGTCATTAATGGTTCATTAATGGAGATTAATTTTATGTTGTAATTGCGGTAAACCATTAATAATCAATCGAGAAGCCCATTACGGGCCTCCCGAAGAAATATTCTGGTCTCTTGCAGTGTGAGGGTCCTTGTGGCCGCCGCCATCCCTCCGTAGGGTGCGGCCCTTGTGGCCGTCCGCCGAGCAACGGTCGGATATATAGAGTTACATTATCAGGTTTTTATATATCCTCTTATAAAAAATGATATACAAATTTTCAAATTCGCCATAATTTTCGTAATTTTTCATCGTCTCCTCATGAGGATTTGCTTCGGTACTTCCTCTGTAATGGAGATACATATATGATAAGGCGTTTACTAACGCTTTGTTCTTGACGCTTCGAAACTTCGCAAATTTCAATCACGGTCAAGAATAGAGTGACGGTAGATGCCCACTAGTGTGTATGCATAGAACCGATGTATGCCCGGATAGGGTATGCACCGACGATATCTACATATCTTGCGTGGGCTTCTGCGTTACTCATTCTTACCGTGATGGGCAATGCGAAGGCCTCGAAGCGTGGGAATGAGCTAATGTCAGTCGCCCACGCTTTTTCGTATGATGTTATACCACAGAGTTAATAGTCCCTGTTGGAGCGGCTGCAGGTTTGAATATTAACTAGTGTTGGAGTAATGGTGAAGAAAGAGAGAGCCGTCTATTTGGATACGATTTGTGGTATCCTCATCATCCACATGATTTATACTTGTCATTTGCCAAGTTTTGCAGCGGGGTTGGATACGGCAAGACAATGGCCGATTTTTATCATTCCGGGTTTGGTCTTGGGCTTTTTTATGAGTTGGTTCTTTTTCAAAAGCGGGATGTTCTACAAAGAAAAGCCTTTCAGAGAAGTGCTTAGAAGTAGTGCAAAGCGCTTACTCGTTCCCTACATTGTATTCACTATTATTGGTGCTATCTGCGAAATTCTATTTAGAATAGGAGACCCTTCATTGTCGACTTTTGGACTTATAACAAGACCATTGTATGAAACTTTGTACGATGAGTCACCATCGTGGAGCTTGGCAAACTGGTTCCTGCTATCTTTGTTTATAGTAAGGATAGCCTTTGCAGCCTTGAAGAAAATGAAGGTTAATACGATAGTGATCTTTACAGTATCATTACTCTTAGCATACGCAGTAAACAAGTTGTATTACGTTATCCAGCCGGCACCCTATGTTATCATGATAGGGGGCAAACATCTATTGTTATACATTCCGTATTATTGGGGAAACATTTTCTATGGCTTGGTCTTTTATAGCTTAGGCCTTTTGCTTAAAGATCTTCAGTTCAACAAATATGCTTTCGTGATAGCTGCTGCATTATACATCATTCATTTCTTTTATAAGAGTGGGATTGATGTTAGGGCAGATGATGTTCACGGGATGTTTCCGGCATATCCTCTTGCCGTTGTATATAGCATTGCTGGTATCATCGTGTTCAACAACATATTCAAGCGATTTATCAACAAGAAAATTCCGTTGCTAACCTATGTTGGTAAGAATTCGATGATCTATTATGTTACGCATTATATCACTCTTTCAGTAATGTTTAATGTTTTTGTAGGTGATGTGTCAAAGAGAACAGACAAGCCCCTGCTTTATATAGAGGGTGCAATCATATTGACGATTGCCTTGTTTATATATGACCGGATCTTTACAAAGACAAAAGCGAAACGGATTATACAAGGTTAGCAATACTACTGATTTGTCAGAAAATAGCCTTGCAACCCCGTATTCCCATTGTTAATCAGCCATCGTGTCCATTTCATACACGCTGGTAATGTCGGCATTTCTCTCGGCGTTCCCGAAATGGGAACGCCGAGGATTCTCCCAGGTACCTGTTTTGAGTACCTGGGGTGTAAGGTCAGTCGGGAAGGCCGTACCCACTACGTGCCGCCGTAAGTTTCGTCTCCATTCATGTTTCATTAATGATCATTCATGGAGACGATTCCGGGATGGGAATATTGATGATAATTGATGTGATGCCTTGGCATCAATGGATGGGTATCGTGGCGGCAATGGATTGATGAAAGGATTGATGATGATTGATGGGGCAAATGGGGGTGGATCATGATGAATCATGTCCCTATGGTAAAAATTGGTTACCATTTTGGTTGCGAAAATGAAAAATAATGCTTATCTTTGCAGCGAAACAAATAGAAAACGACTATGATGATTGTAAGTACAAGAGATTTCAGAACCAATCAGACAAAATATCTGAATATGGCAAAAGCCGGTGTTGACGTGATACTGCGTTCCAGGGCCGGGAGTTTTAAGATTAGTCCTGTAACGGAAGACGACCATCTTGCTAACAAGGCAGAATTTAAGTCTCAACTCCATCATGCTTTGCAGGAGGTTATTGATGCTCGTAAAGGGAATGTGCAACTTCAATCGGCAGAGGATTTGATCAATGAGTTATAAGGTTGTTGTTACTTCTGACTTTAAAAGGGCTGCCAAACGTTTGAATAAGAAATATCCCAGTTTTAAACAAGATTTCAGTGATTTTATTAAATCCTTGGAGGAAAATCCTCTTCAGGGCGCCGAACTTTATCCTGGTATTCGGAAAATAAGGATGCGGGTTAAATCAAAGGGAAAGGGTAGTTCTGGTGGCGCTAGAATCATTACTTATAATGTTTTGGTTAACGAAGAAGAAGGCGAGATTTACCTGATCATGGTTTATGACAAGGAAGATTTTTCTTCTGTTGAAACTAAAATTATTCGTGAGATGATCCATGAAATGGGGTTTGATGGGGGTGATCCGGTTATTTGATGGTAGAGACTTGATAATCAAACGTAAGTGCCAAATCGGCACTCTCGGAGGGATTTGAAAAACAGCCGAGAGTAGGTGGCCGTCCTAATGGGGAAAGATCCTCTTGTAGGTGGCCGCAATAGGACGATACCTACAAAGGAATCTATAAATAGGACGTAACCCATTGATAATCAATGACCGTTCCCAAAACGGGAACGGTCAGGGTAGCGTAATTTATTGATATTCAATGTTGAGTCCCAATTTGGGATTCAACTGAGGAGGCGTAAAGTGTTGATAATGAATGTTGATACCTAAAATGAGTATCAACAGAGATTCGCTTTGTTCTTCCGCTTTTCAGGTTGGTAAACTTTTTGAAATGGCGTAATGCCTCCATCAATCATCATCAATATTTCATCAATATCATCAGCGCCTCAAAAAGATTACTCATCCATGGATGGCAAGCCATCGCGTCAATTGACATCAATTGTGGCAGTTTTGATGTCTCCATTAATGATCATTAATGGAGACGATTCCGGGATGGGAATATTGATGATAATTGACGCGATGCCTTGGCATCAATGGATGGGTATCGTGGTGGCAATGGATTGATGAAATATTGATGATGATTGAAGGGGCGGCCCTTTCACTGAAAAATATCGGATGTGTGTTGTTAATCCATTGAAAAGCAGTTCTCTTTCCCAAATTGGGAAGATGGTGGTATCAATCATTCCTGGTCGTTCCCGTTTTGAGAACGACCAGCCCATCCCATGTGTGGTTAGGACGGCCACAAGGCTGCGCCCTACGAGCGGCAGAGCGTATCCATTTTGGATACTATAATTGATTTTCAGCGGCTTATCAATCTATGTGAGATAATTTTCTGTGCTTCGGAGATAAAAAATTATCTTTGTTGTTTATCCGGTTGAAATGTGATCGATAGGCTTCCGTCGCAAGTCGCAAATCGCAATTTCAACCATTCCGTTGTGCTGTGGGGGGATGCGGAACATGATGAATCAAAAACCAGTGTTATGGCGGAATATGATGAATCATGTCCCTACAAGATTATGATAAATAGATTATATATTATATTATATTATATTATTAATAATATAATATATCCCTATAGGATGGGGGAGTGATAACATTGAAATTGCGATTTGCGATTTGCGACTTGCGACGGATGATGTCGATTGACGGCATATTAGGGGGTGATTTAAGCTTCTGTAATACAGTTGCTTATAAAGATATTAAGATTCTTTAACTAAAATACGTGCGTAAAATGAGGAGTTATGGAGTGCCAAGATTTGGAAGCTATGGAATAATTTACTAACTTTGCGGTCGAATTCATCGAAAATTCTATTCGGAACCTTTTGCCAAAAGAATAGAAAAGCAGATCGAAATCAAAATCGGAATTACAATCGGGAATACAGTCGGATAACGATCGTAATTATCAACACTAAATTCTTTTAGCTTATGCATTTAATAGCATTCAATCCCCAGCGGTCCGGTAACATGGGCCGCATCTCAACCCTCACGCTCGCAGACTATGACCGACTGATCCGCGAGAACTGGCTTCGAGAACTGGTCTCGGAGATCCGACAGGGCAACAAACTCCTGAAGAAGCAGTTGCCCTTCCGTTCACCTCATTACTACGCCTTCAAGGATGGCCGCCGCTGCCAGTCGGCCATTTTGACCGAGTCGTTCCTCTTTCAGACCTGTGTGGACATTGATGATGCCGGCAAAGTCCCCGCAGCCATTGACCGGGCGCGGGAACTCAATGAGCAGCCGGGTAAATGGCGCGACAAACTCCTCCACATGGAGTATAGCGCCTCGAAGAAACTGCACATCGACCTCCGCCTTCCCTTGGGAATGAACATCGAACAGACCCAGAAAGAGTACAGCGAGCTCATGGGCATTGACTATGACCACAGCTGTATCACTCCCGAGCGCATCATCTTCATCACGCCGATAGAGGACGAGATTTATCGTTCCGAGCATTGGTACGAAAAGATGAGTGACGATGATCTTCAGATGTACCGCGATGCTTTCCCCTCATCAGAACAGCATCCCGTCTTTTCCTTTGCTCCTGCAGCAGCTAAGGTTGCAGACAAGGCTCCTGCAGAGGTGTCGGAGAAGGCTGCGGTAACCGAAAAGGTTCCGGAGCAATATCCGGACCGTTGTATGCGCAAGGATCTCCTGATCTTCGATCTTTGTCGCCAGGAAGCCGGGTTGGAGCATGTGGATATCAATGCCATTGGTTCCCGACATACCTGTCTGCAGTCCATCATGAGTGTCGGTGCCGCCCGTCTGATGTCGTGTCAGGAGTTGGAGGCTGTCGTGGCCAAGAAGATGCCGGAGTATTACGCTCAGGATGATGATTGCCGGAGATTGATCAAGGACTTCTACAATCGTTATCACGACGAGAGTAAGTTGATGTCAACGGCTTGTCAGCGCATGCTGGCCCTTGCGGAACAGAAAGTCAGTGACAATGGTCAACTCTCAGAAAGTCAGCAAACTGCGTCGAAACCGGCGAAGAAGGCCTGGGAGAAAATCAATGCCCGCCGACTGCCGATGGGGTTGAAGGAAAGTCTGGTGGGTGTCCCTGAGAACATGTATATGCCCGTCCTTTGCAGCGTCCTCACGATCGCGGGGGCCCTTGCCGACCAGGTCGAGGTGAAATATTGCAATGGCAACTACCAGCGCCTGGGACTGATGTCGATCATCGTCGGTGAACAGGCCAGTGGCAAGAGCGTCTGTAAGGAAGTCATTGATGTCTGGAAGAAACCGCTCGAGGACGAGGATGCCGCCAACCGCAAGATTGAGGAAGACTGGCGGCATAAGAAATACGGTAGAAAAGCCAGTGAGCGTGCCCCTGAGGATCCCAAGACCATCATCCGCATCGTTCCCCCGACCGTCAGTAACTCTACTCTCCTGAGGCGTCTGAAGAACTCACAGGGACATTGCCTCTATTCTTTTGGTGAGGAGCTCGACACGTTGCGCAAGAGCAATGGCGCCGGCAGCTGGTCCAACAAATACGATATCTATCGTGTGGCCTTCGACAATGGCGAGTGGGGCCAGGACTATAATGGTGAGATGGCGGAGAGCGGTGTCGTCAAAGTGGCGTACAACTGGACGATGCTCGGAACCTATGGGGCCTTGCGGAAATGTTTCAGGATAGATAATGTGGAGAACGGCCTCTCATCCCGAATGATCATCGCTGAGATGCCCAACAATGATTTTGCCAAGATGCCGGTCTATGGCCATCGGAGCGAGGCCGACAACAAGAATATCCTCACTGCCGTGGCCAAGCTGAGGGCTCAGTCGGGCTACCTCGATACGCCTCGCCTACGGAAGGCCATCGCTAAATGGGTGGAAGGGAAGCGCATCCAGGCCATGAAGAATGATGACAAGGTGATGGATGTCTATCGTAAGCGTTCCGCCGTCATCGGATTCCGCGCCGGATGTATTTACCGCCTGCTCAACGATAAGGAGGACAAGAAGTGCATCGATTTCGCCTTGATGATGGCCGAGTATGTGCTGTATGAGCAGATGAGAATCTTTGGTAACCTCCTTCAGCAGAGTTGGGATGATTTCACGCCGACTACCGGAATCTACAAGTCGGCCAACAACCGTCTCTTCGACCAGTTGCCGATGACTTTCACCTTGGACGATGTGATGAGGCTGAAAGGAGAGGGATGCAAGGAGCACAGCGTCCGTACCGTCATCAGCCGATGGAAGCGCAACAAACTCATTAACCCTGATGGGAAAGATTCCTGGGTGAAAATCTAACGGATATACATCGTAACAGAAAAATAATCCCCCAACTGCTTGGTCAGTTGGGGGGATTTTATTACCTTTGCAAGAGTTAAACTAAAAAGAAACAATTAAAAACAAGCTAAAATGGCAGACAACAACAACAATCAGCCGGAGAACCAGCTCCAGATTGAGCTCTCTCCCGAAGTAGCCAAGGGCGTTTACGCTAACCTGGCCATCATCACACACTCCTCCAGTGACTTCATCCTCGACTTCTGCACCGTTCTTCCGGGCATGCCGAAGTCTCCCGTCTCCAGCCGTATCGTCATGGCTCCCGAGCACGCTAAGCGCCTGCTCCAGGCTCTCCAGGGCAACGTCATGAAGTATGAGCAGGAGTTTGGCAAGATCAAGCTCCCCGAGGAGGCTCAGCAGGGTCCCCGTACCATCGCTCCCTTCGGCACGGGCGTCAACAATAAGGAAAACTAATCCCGCAGGGACATGATTGATCATGTTCCGCCCAAGATAAGACAGAGTAACAGATGAAAACAAAATCATTTGTTACTCTGTTTTTTTATGTCTGTAGGTGGCCGCCATGTTGCGGCCACGCATCCGTATTGGCGGACCATGATAAATCATGTCCCTACGATGTCCCACAGGTATTTCTTCATGTCCACGCAGCCATTGGCCTTGAACCGCACGCCCTCAGCCTCAAGGAGCGCCCGCTGTTCGGGAAAGGTAGGGGAGGGACGGCCGTTGGCGGCAAGGACGCGGTGACAGGGTATTTCGGCGGAGGAGGCTCCCTTCATGATCCGCCCAACGAGCCGGGCATGATTCGGCCAACCGGCCAAGCGGGCAATCTGTCCGTAGGTCAGCACACGGCCCGTCGGAATGGCGCGGACAATCTCATATACATCTTTAATAAGGAGTTCTTGAGTCGGTCTCATAGCAATCTCGGAACATGATGAATCATGTCCCTACAACGTTGCCTGATGGACGCTTATTGCCATCAATGGAATTTAAAACGTTAATAAAATATAAATCTTTCTTTTCGACTGAAAATTGTCACGGCAACAGAAAGATATTCCAAAAAAAGTCCGTACCTTTGCACCCCGAAACGGGCATGCTATACCCGTTTGCATAAACTGTTGATAATAAATAAAATAAATATATAAATTAAAAAAATCAAATCATGCCTACTATTTCACAGTTAGTAAGAAAAGGCAGAAAGGTGATTGTAGACAAGAGTAAGTCACCGGCTCTGGACAACTGTCCGCAGCGTCGTGGTGTCTGCGTCCGTGTCTATACAACCACTCCGAAGAAGCCTAACTCCGCCATGCGTAAGGTGGCTCGTGTGCGTCTGACGAACCAGAAGGAGGTCAACTCCTACATCCCCGGTGAGGGTCACAACCTTCAGGAGCACAGCATCGTCCTCGTCCGTGGCGGTCGTGTGAAGGACCTTCCTGGTGTACGTTATCACATCGTTCGTGGTACCCTTGATACCGCCGGTGTTGCCAACCGTACCCAGCGCCGTTCCAAATACGGAGCTAAGCGTCCTAAGAAGAAGTAATCCGAAACAGGACATTCATGCCGAGGGCTCACAGGCGGAGATGCCTGAGAGCCTGAGGCTTCACCCCCTCCCCTAAACAAGGAATTTTATTTTTAAAACAACAGTTTTGCTGGAGTAAGACTAATCAGGTTGAGTAAATGCCCGGGTGCGGGCGTTGAAGACAAATAATGAAAAAGTACAACCTCCGCAGAATGATATTTTTAAATAAACAATGAGAAAAGCAAAACCCAAGAAGCGCGTGATCATTCCGGATCCCGTCTTCAATGACCAGATGGTCGCCAAGTTCGTTAATCACTTGATGTATGATGGTAAGAAGAATACTTCCTACCGTATTTTCTATTCCGCTTTGGATACTGTCAAGGCTAAGGCTCAGAACGAGGAGAAGAGTCCTCTGGAGATCTGGAAGCAGGCCCTCGACAACATCACTCCTCAGGTAGAGGTTAAGAGCCGCCGTATCGGTGGTGCTACCTTCCAGGTACCTACGGAGATCCGTGCTGACCGCAAGATGAGTATCGCTATGAAAAACCTCATCGCCTTCGCACGCAAGCGTAGCGGTAAGTCCATGGCTGAGAAGCTCGCCGCAGAGATCCTCGATGCCTTCAACAACCAGGGTGGTGCCTTCAAGCGTAAGGAGGATATGCACCGTATGGCTGAGGCTAACCGTGCTTTCGCTCACTTCAGATTCTAATCAATATTTTCAGGATTAAAAAACAATGGCTAATCGCGATTTACATTTGACTCGTAATATCGGTATCATGGCCCACATCGATGCCGGTAAGACAACAACGTCTGAGCGTATCCTGTACTACACAGGTAAGACGCACAAGATCGGTGAGGTTCATGATGGTGCCGCTACCATGGACTGGATGGCTCAGGAGCAGGAGCGTGGTATCACCATCACCTCTGCTGCTACCACCTGTAACTGGGAGTACGCTGGCAAGAAGTACAAGATCAACCTGATCGATACTCCGGGACACGTCGACTTCACCGCTGAGGTTGAGCGTTCCCTCCGCGTCCTCGATGGCGCTATCGCTACCTATTCCGCTGCCGACGGTGTTCAGCCGCAGAGCGAGACGGTATGGCGTCAGGCTGACAAGTACAACGTTCCCCGTATCGGTTATGTCAACAAGATGGACCGTTCCGGCGCTGACTTCTTCGAGACTGTTCAGCAGATGAAGGACATCCTGGGCGCTAACCCGATCCCCGTACAGATTCCTATCGGCGCTGAGGAGAACTTCAAGGGTGTCGTAGACCTCATCAAGATGAAGGCTATCCTGTGGCACGATGAGACGATGGGCGCTGAGTATGAGGTTGACGATATCCCCGCTGATCTCGTTGACGAGGCAAACGAATGGCGTGACAAGATGCTCGAGGGCGCTGCCAACTACGATGATGAGCTCATGGAGCTCTACCTCGATGGCAAGGACATCCCCGAGGATATGATTATCCGCGCACTGCGCAAGGGCTGTGTCTCCATGGAGTGCTGCCCGATGACCCTCGGTTCTTCTTATAAGAACAAGGGTGTACAGCCGCTGCTCGACTATACCTGTGCTTTCCTGCCCTCTCCGCTTGATACCCCGAACATCAAGGGTACGAACCCCGAGACCGGTGAGGAAGAGGACCGCAAGCCGGACGAGAACGAGCCGACAGCCGCTCTGGCCTTCAAGATCGCTACCGATCCGTTCATGGGCCGTTTGGTATTCTTCCGCGTTTACTCCGGTAAGGTTGCCGCTGGTTCTTATGTCTACAACCCCCGTTCCGGTAAGAAGGAGCGTATCAGCCGTCTGTTCCAGATGAACTCCAACAAGGAGATTCCTATGGAGACCATCGACGCCGGTGATATCGGCGCAGGTGTCGGCTTCAAGGATATCCGTACCGGTGATACTCTCTGTGATGAGGATCACCCCATTGTACTCGAGTCCATGACCTTCCCTGATCCTGTGATCTCTGTTGCCGTTGAGCCGAAGAGCCAGGCTGACGTTGCCAAGATGGACAACGGTCTCGCTAAGCTCGCTGAGGAGGATCCTACGTTCACCGTTCGTACCGACGAGCAGAGTGGCCAGACCATTATCTCCGGTATGGGTGAGCTTCACCTCGACATCATCATCGACCGTCTGAAGCGTGAGTTCAAGGTTGAGTGTAACGAGGGTAAGCCTCAGGTGAACTACAAGGAGGCTATCACCAAGAGCGCTCAGAGCCGTGAGACCTATAAGAAGCAGTCTGGTGGTCGTGGTAAGTTCGCTTGCATCGACGTCACCATCGCTCCTAAGGATGAGGACTACGAGGAGGGCGACCTGCAGTTCATCAATAATGTCAAGGGTGGTAACGTGCCTAAGGAGTTCATTCCTTCCGTAGAGAAGGGATTCAAGGACTGCCTCTCCAGTGGTGTCCTCGGCGGATTCCCGATGACCGGCCTGAAGGTTACCCTCAACGATGGTAGCTTCCACCCCGTCGACTCCGATCAGCTCTCCTTCGAGCTCGTCGCTCACCAGGCTTTCAAGGTGCTCTGCCCGAAGGCAGGCCCCGTGCTCATGGAGCCGATCATGAAGGTCGAGGTCGTTACGCCGGAAGAGAACATGGGTGATGTCATCGGCGACTTGAACAAGCGTCGTGGCTTGGTCCAGGGTATGGACGAGGCTCGCAGTGGCGCCCGTATCGTCAAGGCTATGGTTCCGCTGGCAGAGATGTTCGGTTATGTCACCGCTCTGCGTACCATCACCTCCGGTCGTGCTACCTCTTCTATGGAGTATGATCACCACGCTCCTGTCTCCACCAGCATCGCCAAGGCTGTGCTCGAGGAGGTTCACGGACACGCTGAGCTGCTGTAATACTGCACCAACGCAAAAATAAATATGGTCCGGGGCGCTGCCCTTAGCAAATGACTCTTAAGGGTCGGCGTCACCGGTACCACTTTCAATAATCAATAATCAAAACAAAACAATGAGTCAGAAAATCAGAATTAAGCTGAAGTCTTACGACCACCAGTTGGTTGATAAGTCAGCCGAGAAGATTGTGAAGGCTGTCAAGGCTACAGGCGCTATCGTCAGCGGTCCTATTCCATTGCCTACTCACAAGCGTATCTACACCGTCAACCGCTCTACCTTCGTCAACAAGAAGGCTCGTGAGCAGTTCCAGTTGAGCGACTACAAGCGTCTCATCGACATCTACTCCTCTACCGCAAAGACCGTGGATGCCCTCATGAAGCTCGAGCTCCCCTCTGGTGTGGAAGTAGAGATCAAGGTCTAATCAGACATTCAGCTGAAAATTCAAAAAGTTTTATCTATCAAACATTTTATTTGAAATGCCAGGATTATTAGGAAAGAAAATCGGAATGACATCCGTTTTCAGTGCCGACGGTAAGAATATTCCGTGCACTGTTATCGAAGCTGGTCCTTGTGTTGTAACGCAGGTCAAGACTGTTGAGACCGACGGTTACAAAGCCTATCAGTTGGCTTTCGGCGAGGCTAAGGAGAGCAGAACCTCCAAGCCTATGCAGGGAGTCTTCAAGAAGGCAGGCACAACACCGAAGAAGCACTTGGCCGAGTTCAAGTTTGACGAGGAGTATAACCTCGGTGACACGATTACAGTAGACATCTTCAACGACACAAAGTATGTTGATATCGTCGGTACCTCCAAGGGCCACGGTTTCCAGGGTGTCGTGAAGCGTCACGGTTTCGGTGGTGTCGGCCAGAGCACTCACGGTCAGGACGACCGCGCTCGTAAGCCGGGATCTATCGGTGCTTGTTCTTACCCCGCTATTGTCTTCAAGGGCATGCGCATGGGTGGCCAGATGGGTGGTGACCGGGTGACAACCCAGAACCTCCAGGTATTAAAGGTTATCCCCGAGCAGAACCTCCTCGTTGTGAAGGGCTCTGTCGCAGGATGCAAAGGTTCAACTGTAATCATAGAAAAGTAATGGAAGTAAGTGTTTTAAATATCAACGGTCAGGACACCGGCAAGAAGGTTACCCTGAACGACAGCGTTTTCGGCATTGAGCCTAACGAGCACGTACTTTGGCTTTCTGTCAAGGCTTACCTCGCCGCACAGCGTCAGGGCACAGCCAAGTCTAAGGAGAGAAGTGAGCACGCCGGTTCTACCCGCAAGCTCATCCGCCAGAAGGGCGGCGGCGGTGCACGTCGTGGTGATATCAACTCTCCGGTCCTCGTCGGTGGTGGTCGCGTCTTCGGTCCGAAGCCCCGCGATTATCAGCAGAAGATCAACAAGAAGACCAACGTCCTCGCCCGCAAGTCTGCCCTCTCTCAGGCAGCCAAGAACGGTGAGATCATTGTCGTCGAAGACTTCGCTTTGGACGCTCCTAAGACAAAAGATTTCGTAAACATTGTTAAAAATCTGAAAGTTGAGGGCCAAAAAGCACTCGTCGTTTTGCCGGAAGCAAATAAAAACGTATATTTGTCCGCTCGAAACCTGCCGAAGGCAGATGTCATCGAGGCTCGCAACATCAATACCTACAAGGTGCTGAATGCTGACAAGCTCGTCATGACGGAGTCTGCTCTGAAGGCTATTGAGGAGCTCTTAACAAAATAATTGGAGATATTAGATATGGCATTTGTTATTAAACCATTGGTAACTGAGAAGTTCACCAAGATCACAGAGAAGTTCCCTAACCGCTTCGCTTTCGTCGTGAAGCCGGAGGCTAATAAGCTCCAGATTAAGAACGAGATCGAGAAGCTCTACAATGTCACTGTAGAGGACGTCAACACGGTCCGCTATGCCGGCAAGCGCTCCTCCCGTTACACCAAGGCAGGTCTCGTGAAGGGACAGAAGAATGCTTATAAGAAAGCAATCGTCACTCTCAAAGAGGGCGACACAATTGATTTTTACAGCAATATTTAAATAAAAAATGGCAGTACGTAAGTTAAACCCGGTTACTCCGGGACAAAGACACAAGGTTATTGGCACGTTCGAGGATATTACTGCATCCGTGCCAGAGAAGTCTCTCGTTTACGGTAAGCGTTCTACCGGTGGTCGAAACAACACCGGTAAGATGACCGTACGCTACAAGGGCGGTGGCCACAAGCGTAAATTTCGTCTCATCGACTTCAAGCGAGAGAAAGATGGTGTGCCTGCTGTCGTAAAGAGCATCGAGTACGATCCGAACCGCAGCGCTCGCATCGCTCTGCTCTACTACGCAGATGGTGAAAAACGTTACATTATTGCTCCTAATGGATTGGAGGTAGGCGCTCAGCTCATGAGTGGTGCAGAGGCTGCACCTGAGGTCGGTAACGCGCTTCCTCTGGCAAACATTCCTGTGGGTACGGTGATTCACAACATTGAGTTGCGTCCCGGTCAGGGTGCTCTGCTCGTCCGTTCGGCTGGTAACTTCGCTCAGTTGACTTCTCGTGAGGGCAGTTATTGTGTGATTAAGCTCCCTTCTGGTGAAACACGCCAGATTCTGAGTGCTTGCAAAGCTACTATCGGTTCCGTCGGTAACTCCGACCACGCTCTCGAACAGTCTGGTAAGGCTGGTCGCAGCCGCTGGCTCGGTCGTCGTCCGCACAACCGTGGTGTCGTTATGAACCCTGTTGATCACCCGATGGGTGGTGGTGAAGGCCGTCAGAGTGGTGGTCATCCGCGCTCTCGTAAGGGTCTCTACGCTAAGGGTCTGAAGACACGCGCACCGAAGAAGCTTTCCAACAAGTACATTATCGAAAGAGCTAACAATAAATAAAGAGTAAGTTATGAGTCGTTCACTTAAGAAAGGTCCTTATATCAACGTATCACTCGAGAAGAAAATTCTCGCTATGAACGAGAGTGGTAAGAAGAATGTCGTCAAGACATGGGCCAGGGCTTGCATGATCTCTCCTGACTTTGTAGGTCACACGATCGCAGTCCACAACGGTAACAAATTCATTCCTGTTTACGTGACAGAGAATATGGTTGGTCATAAGCTCGGTGAGTTCGCGCTTACCCGTCGCTTCGGTGGCCACTCTGGCAACAACAAGAAGTAATCAGGTTCAATCCATTAAAAATAGACAATAATAATGGGAGCAAGAAAACATATTGCAGCTGAACAGCTGAAAGAAGCTCGTAAAAATCTGTTCTTCGCCAAGCTCAAGGGTTGTCCCTCCTCTCCCCGCAAAATGCGTTATGTCGTTGACATGATCCGCGGTATGGAAGTCAACCGTGCACTCGGCGTACTGAAGTTCTCCAACAAGCAGGCTGCCAAGGACGTAGAGAAACTGCTGCGTTCCGCTATTGCCAACTGGGAACAGAAAAACGACCGCAAGGCCGAGGACGGTGAGCTCTACGTGAGCCGCGTCTTCGTTGACCCGGGCGTAACAATGAAACGTATGAGACCGGCACCGCAGGGCCGTGGCTACCGCATTCGCAAGCGCAGCAATCACGTGACCCTCTTTGTTGATGCAAAAAACAATGACGAAAAATAATAGATAGAATGGGACAGAAAGTTAATCCAATTAGCAACCGTTTAGGTATTATCCGTGGTTGGGATTCCAATTGGTTCGGTGGTAAGGACTTCGGTGACAACCTCGTAGAGGACCAGAAAATCCGTAAGTACCTCAACGAGCGCCTGGCTAAGGCCAGTGTTTCTCGCATCGTCATCGAGCGTACGCTGAAACTCATCACTATTACCATCTGCACGGCTCGTCCGGGTATCGTCATTGGTAAAGGTGGACAGGATGTTGACAAGCTCAAGGAAGAGCTGAAGAACATCTTCCACAAGGACATCCAGATCAACATCTTCGAGGTGAAGAAGCCGGACCTCGATGCTACGATCGTTGCCAACAATATCGCTCGCCAGGTAGAGGGCAAGATCGCTTACCGCCGCGCCATCAAGATGGCTATCGCCAACACCATGCGCGCCGGTGCTGAGGGCATCAAGGTACAGGTCACCGGTCGTCTCAACGGTGCAGAAATGGCCCGTAAGGAAATGCTCAAGGAGGGTCGTACTCCCCTGCATACCTTCCGTGCCGATATCGACTACTGCTCTGCTACCGCTATCACGAAGGTGGGTACCATCGGCGTGAAGGTGTGGATCTGCCGCGGTGAGGTTTACGGCAAGCGCGAGCTCGCTCCGAACTTCCAGCAGGAGAAGCAGAACAACGGACGTGGCGATCGTCGCAACGGCCGTCGCGGTGGTAAGAGAAATAATAACCGTTAAAAAGTAGAAAGCTATCATGTTACAGCCAAAAAGAGTAAAATATAGAAGACCGCAGGACGGACGTGGTAATAAGGGTAACGCCCACCGCGGTACGACACTGGCATTCGGTACCTTTGGCATCAAGACCCTTGAGGCCAAATGGCTCGACAGCCGTCAGATTGAGGCCGCTCGTGTAGCCCTGAACCGCTACATGAACCGTGAGGGCCAGGTCTGGATCCGTATCTTCCCTGATAAGCCTATCACCCGCAAGCCTGCCGATGTCCGAATGGGTAAAGGTAAAGGTGATCCCGCAGGATGGGTTGCTCCCGTTACACCGGGACGTATCCTCTTCGAGGTAGAGGGTGTCAGCTTCGACACTGCTAAGGAGGCCCTCCGCCTCGCTGCGCAGAAGCTGCCCGTAAAGACGAAGTTTGTTGTACGTCGTGATTACGATAAAAACGCTTAAACTATGAAGCAGAAAGAAGTAAAGGCGCTTGAGACCAAGGAATTGGCCGAAAAGCTGGAGGCTACAAAGGCTTCCCTTCATCAGATGAAGATCAACCATCAGGTTACTCCTCTGGAGAATCCATCACAGATTAAGAGTACTCGTCGTGACATCGCACGTATGGAGACTGAGCTCCGCCAGAGAGAACTTAACAAATAATAATGGTCCAGATGGAAACAAGAAATTTAAGAAAGGTAAGACAGGGTGTTGTCATCAGCAACAAAATGGATAAAACCATTGTTATTGCCGCTAAGTTCAAGGAGAAGCACCCTATTTACGGTAAGTTTGTCCAGAAGACAAAGAAGTACCACGTCCATGACGAGAACAATGAGGCACAGGTCGGTGATACCGTCCAGATCATGGAGACTCGTCCTCTGTCGAAGACTAAGCGATGGAGATTAGTACAAATCATTGAAAAGGCTAAGTAAAAAATGATACAAGTAGAATCAAGACTGACCGTAGCTGACAACAGCGGTGCCCGTGAGGCCAAGTGCATTCGTGTGCTCGGTGGTACCGGCCGTCGTTATGCCAGCGTGGGCGACGTTATCGTCGTAGCCGTTCAGAATGTCATTCCTTCCAGTGATCTGAAGAAGGGTGCAGTGAGCAAGGCCCTTGTGGTCCGTACGAAGAAGGAGATCCGTCGTGCTGACGGTTCCTATATCCGTTTCGACGACAACGCCTGTGTATTGTTGAACAACGCCGGTGAGCTCCGCGGCAGCCGTATCTTCGGCCCCGTAGCCCGTGAGCTCCGTGCCGTCAACATGAAGGTGGTGTCTCTCGCACCTGAGGTTCTCTAATCAATAAACAGAAAAGTAGAATGGCAAAATTTCATATTAAGAAAGACGACCAGGTCATTGTCCTCGCCGGTGCCGACAAGGGCAAGACTGGTAAGGTGCTGCAGGTGCTCCGTGATAAGGAGCGCGTGCTGGTAGAGGGTATCAACATGGTATCCAAGAGCACCAAGCCTTCGGCTAAGAATCCTCAGGGAGGCATCGTCAAGCAGGAGGCTCCTATTCATATTTCTAACGTAAGTCTGATCGATCCGAAGAGCGGTAAGGCTACGCGCATCAAGATTGAGCGCGAGGGCAAGACCGTGAAGCGTATCGCCAAAAAATCCGGGGAGGAAATCAAGTAATGGATACAGCACAGTTAAAGAAAGAGTATAAGGAGAAGATTGCTCCGGCTCTGCAGAAGCAGTTCAACTATTCTTCCTCTATGCAGATCCCTGTACTGAAGAAGATTGTTATCAACCAGGGTCTCGGCGATGCTACTCAGGACAAGAAGATCATCGACGTCGCTATCAACGAGCTCACCGCTATCACCGGTCAGAAGGCCGTAGCCACTTATTCCAAGAAGGATATCGCCAACTTCAAGCTTCGTAAGAAGATGCCGATTGGCGTGATGGTTACCCTCCGCCGTGAGCGCATGTATGAGTTCCTGGAGCGTCTCGTCCGCGTCGCCCTTCCTCGTATCCGTGACTTCAAGGGTATCGAGAGCAAGCTCGACGGCCGTGGCAACTATACCCTCGGCGTAACGGAGCAGATCATCTTCCCGGAGATCAACATCGACCAGATCGACCGCATCCAGGGTATGAACATCACCTTCGTCACCTCCGCCAAGACGGACGAGGAGGGCTATGCTCTGCTCAAGGCCTTCGGTCTTCCTTTCAAGAACGCTAAAAACGATTAAAGAGATATGGCAAAAGAATCAATGAAGGCACGCGAGGTAAAGCGTGCTAAGCTTGTAGCCCGCTATGCTGAGAAGCGCGCCGCACTGAAGAAGATCATTGCAACGACTCAGGATCCCGCCGAGGCTTACGAGGCTGCCCGCAAGCTCCAGAGCATTCCTAAGAACGCCAATCCTATCCGTCTTCACAACCGCTGCAAGATCACGGGTCGTCCCAAGGGCTATATGCGCCAGTTCGGTCTCTCCCGTATCCAGTTCCGTGAGATGGCCTCTCAGGGTCTCATCCCCGGCGTGAAGAAAGCAAGCTGGTAATAGTTAGTAATTAGGAGATAGAAGTTAGAAGTTATAAGAGCTGAATGAAGACTCAGAAACTCCTATCTTCTAACTCCTAACTCCTAACTCAAGAAACGACTCATATTTAATATTGTCGGGGGAGTCCCGATTAATTAAACATTTATATTTTATGACAGATCCAATAGCAGATTATCTGACTCGACTCAGAAACGCGATCATGGCTCATCACCGTGTTGTCGAAGTTCCTGCGTCCAACATGAAGAAGTCTATCACTCAGATTCTCTTCGAAAAGGGCTACATCCTGAACTACAAGTTCATCGAGGATGGTCCCCAGGGCACGATCAAAGTTGCTCTGAAGTATGATCCTAAGACCAAGCAGAGCGCTATCAAGAAACTTGAGCGCGTCTCTACCCCGGGTCTTCGCCGCTATACCGGCTATAAGGACATGCCGCGCGTGATCAACGGATTGGGTATCGCTATCTTATCCACATCCAAAGGTGTAATGACAAACAAAGAGGCTTCCGACCTCAAAATCGGTGGTGAAGTGCTCTGCTACGTTTATTAATTGGAGGATTGAATATGTCAAGAATAGGAAAATTGCCAATTAGCATCCCCGCCGGAGTAACGGTTACTTTCGACGAGAAGACAAATGTAGTCAATGTCAAGGGCCCCAAGGGTGAACTCTCCCAGTGGATTGATCCCTCCATCAAGGTCGCTATCGCTGACGGTCAGGTTGAATTTACTGTTGATGAGAATAATGCCACGGACGAGAAGCAGAAGCATGCTTTCCACGGCCTCTATCGCGCTCTGGTCAACAACATGGTTGTTGGTGTCAGCGAGGGTTATAAGAAGGTTATGGAGCTCGTCGGTGTCGGTTATCGTGTAAGCAACCAGGGCAACCTCATTGAGTTCTCCCTCGGTTACACGCACCCCATCTTTATCCAGCTTCCTAAGGAAGTGAAGGTAGAGACTAAGTCTGAGCGTAACCAGAACCCCGTCATCACCCTCGAGAGCTGTGATAAGCAGCTGCTGGGTATGATCTGCGCTAAGATTCGTTCTTTCCGTATGCCTGAGCCTTATAAGGGTAAGGGTATCCTCTTCAAGGGTGAGGTCATCCGCCGCAAGTCTGGTAAGACCGCTGCAGCTAAGTAATTTTAATTTTTAAAACTTACGATTATGACAGTTAAGAAAGTAGAAAGACGAATCAAGATAAAATTCCGTATCCGCAAGAGCGTGAACGGTACTGCTGAGCGCCCCCGTCTGACGGTGTTCCGCTCCAATAAGCAGATTTATGCACAGGTGATCAATGACCTTGAGGGCAAGACCCTCGCCAGCGCTTCTTCACTCGGCTTGGAGAAACTGCCGAAGATGGAGCAGGCCAAGAAGGTCGGCGCACTCGTCGCTGAGAAGGCCAAGGCCGCAGGCGTGGAGTCTGTTGTCTTCGACCGTAATGGTTATCTCTATCATGGCCGTGTACAGGCACTTGCTGATGCAGCACGTGAGGGCGGTCTCAAATTCTAAACGATTATGGCAATGAATAAAGTTAAAGCAAATACTGAAACAGAACTGAAGGATCGCCTGGTTGCCATCAACCGCGTAACGAAGGTTACAAAGGGTGGTCGTACTTTCACATTCGCTGCTATCGTCGTTGTTGGTGACGGCAAGGGCGTGATCGGCTATGGCCTCGGTAAGGCCGGTGAGGTCACCGCAGCTATCGCCAAGGGTACTGAGGCAGCTAAGAAGAATCTGGTGAAGGTTCCCGTGCTCAAAGGCACTGTTCCTCACGAGGTAGAGGTGAAATTCGGCGGCGCCCGCGTGCTCCTCAAGCCGGCTGCAGCCGGTACCGGTCTGAAGGCCGGTGGTGCTATGCGTGCCGTCCTCGAGAGCGCAGGCATCAAGGATGTCATCGCCAAGTCTAAGGGTTCTTCCAACCCCCACTCTCTGGTGAAGGCTACTGTAGAGGCTCTCTCTGAGATGCGTGATGCTTACCAGGTTGCTGGTGAGCGTGGCATCGCTATGGACAAAGTGTTTAACGGTTAATATAATAGGAGAATAATCACAATGGCAACAATTAAGGTCAAGCAAATCAAGAGCCGCATCGGCGCTCCTGTCGATCAGAAGAAGACGCTCATCGCTCTTGGTCTTCACAAGATTTCACAGGTTGTTGAAGTTGAAGACACTCCTAGCAACCTGGGTATGATCCGCAAGGTTCATCACCTCGTTGAAGTAATCAAATAACAACTTTAAAAAGTCAACGCAAGATGAAATTAAATAATTTGAAGCCTGCTGAGGGCGCTACCCATTCCCGTCGTCGTATCGGCCGTGGTCCTGGTTCGGGCCTCGGTGGTACTTCTACCCGTGGTCATAAGGGTGCCAAAGCCCGCTCTGGCTACAAGCGTAAGATTGGTTTCGAAGGTGGTCAGATGCCTCTGCAGCGTCGTGTGCCGAAGTTCGGCTTCCAGAATATCAATCATAAGGAATATTTCGCAGTAAACCTCTCTACTCTTCAGTCCCTTGCTGAGAGTAAGAACCTGGAGAAGATCACCATCGCTGATCTCGTTGCCGCTGGTCTGACCAATGGCAAGAAGCTTGTGAAGATTCTCGGTAACGGTGAACTGAAAGCAAAAGTTGAAGTAGAAGCAAATGCCTTCTCCAAGACTGCTGAGGAAGCTATCGTCGCAGCAGGTGGCAAGGCAACCAAAATCTAAGGGATGAAAAAGTTTATTGAGACACTAAAGAACTGTTGGAAACTCGAGGACCTGCGTCAGCGCCTCCTCATCACGTTTCTATTTGTGGCTATCTATCGTTTCGGATCTTACGTTGTCCTCCCGGGCATCGATCCGACACAGTTGGCAAAACTTCAGTCACAGACCGCCGGTGGCCTGATGTCACTCTTGGACATGTTCTCTGGTGGAGCATTTTCCAATGCGTCTATCTTCGCACTCGGTATCATGCCCTATATCTCAGCTTCCATCGTCATGCAGCTCCTCGCCGTCGCTGTACCTTACTTTCAGAAGATGCAGCGCGAGGGCGAGAGTGGTCGTAAGAAGATCAACTGGTACACTCGCTGGCTCACGGTAGCTATCCTGCTGTTCCAGGCTCCGTCCTACCTCATCAACCTGAAGATGCAGGCCTCTCAGGCCCTCGCTTCAGGTATTGACTGGACGGCCTTCATGATCCCCGCTACGATTATCCTTGCTGCAGGTTCGATGTTCATCCTTTGGCTTGGTGAGCGTATCACGGATAAAGGCGTCGGCAATGGTATCTCCCTGATCATTATGATCGGTATCATCGCCCGCCTTCCGCAGGCTTTCATTCAGGAGCTCTCCTCCCGTCTGACAGCCGTCACCGGTGGTGGTCTGATGATGTTCATCGTTGAGCTCATCGTCCTCTATGCCGTCGTGCTGGCTTCCATCCTGCTCGTTCAGGGCACGCGCAAGGTCCCCGTACAGTATGCCAAGCGCGTGGTCGGCAACAAGCAGTTCGGTGGTGCCCGTCAGTACATCCCGTTGAAGCTCTTCGCTGCCAACGTGATGCCGATCATCTTTGCTCAGGCATTGATGTTCATTCCGCTGGCGATCGTGCGCTACAACTCTGAGACGGCTGCTTGGTGGGTCCGTGATCTTATGGACAACCGTTCTGTGCTGTATAATGTCATCTATGTGATTCTCGTGATTGCATTTACGTACTTCTATACAGCTATCACGCTGAACCCGACGCAGATGGCAGAGGATATGAAGCGTAACAACGGTTTCATCCCCGGTGTCAAGCCTGGTAAGGAAACAGCTGAGTATATTGATACAGTCATGTCTCGTATTACTTTCCCTGGTTCTCTTTTCATCGCTTTCATCGCTATCATGCCGGCACTTACAGGATTCCTCAACGTTCAGCAGGGCTTCGCCCAGTTCTTCGGAGGAACTTCACTGCTGATCCTTGTTGGTGTGGTCATCGACACTCTTCAGCAGATTGAGAGCCATCTGATGATGCGTCATTACGACGGTCTTCTCAATGCCGGTCACACTCGTCAGGGTGGCGTATCCGCATACTAAGTCTACAGCGAATGAAGATTTTTCTGAAGACGGAAGATGAAATAGACCTGATGCGCAAGGCCAACCGCCTCGTCGGCGCTACCCTTGCGGAATTGGGAAAACATATCCAAGCAGGTGTTACGACCCTCCAATTGGACAAAATAGCTGAGGAGTTCATCCGAGACCATGGGGCTGTCCCCACGTTCAAGAACTTCCCCAATCCATTTGGAGGGCCTTTCCCAGCTTCAATCTGTACCTCTGTCAATGATGTCGTCGTCCACGGAATACCGTCGGATAAGCAGGTTCTCAAGGATGGTGACATCATTAGCATTGACTGCGGGACGCTCCTCGACGGATTCAACGGTGACAGTTGTTATACGTTTTGTGTCGGTGAGGTCCGCCCCGAGGTCATGAAACTCCTCCGTACAACGCGGGCTTCTCTTTACAAGGGTATAGCCGAAGCAGTTGCTGGCAATCATCTCGGTGATATCGGCAATGCCGTACAAGCTACCGCCGAGGCTGAAGGTTATGGAGTGGTCCGAGAGCTCACTGGGCATGGCATTGGCAAGGAGATGCATGAGGCGCCACAGGTACCCAACTATGGAAGCCGTGGCAACGGCGTGATGCTGAAAGCCGGCATGTGTATCGCTATCGAGCCGATGATCACGATGGGAGACCGCAAGATCTGGCTGCTCCCCGACAAGTGGGGCATCATCACCCGCGATCACCTGCCCGCCGCTCATTTCGAGCACACCATCGCTATCCGCAGGGGAAAGGCAGAGATTTTATCTACGTTCGAAGATATCGATCAAGAGCGCTATTACAATCAGACAGTTAATTGATTAAATAAGAAAGGTTAATTTAAGATTTATGGCAAAACAGTCCGCTATAGAACAAGACGGAACCATCACTGAAAGTCTCTCCAACGCTATGTTCCGTGTAGAGCTGGAGAACGGCGTGCAGATCATTGCCCATATTTCCGGCAAGATGCGCATGCACTATATCAAGATTCTGCCCGGTGACAAGGTCAAGGTGGAGATGAGTCCCTATGACCTGACAAAGGGAAGAATCGTATTCCGATACAAATAATTCATCAACTGATATGAAGACAAGAGCATCATTAAAGAAACGTACGCCCGACTGCAAGATCGTTCGCAGAAAGGGTCGTCTGTTCGTTATCAACAAGAAGAACCCGAAGTTCAAAATGCGTCAGGGTTAATGTTAAAGATTTGTAAATGTGCGGCTATTTGAAAAAATAGTCGTAATTTTGCACGCTCTTTAGCAAGAAAAAGTATTTATCACATTATTATCAAACAATGGCAATAAGAATTGTTGGAGTAGATTTGCCCCAGAATAAGGCAGGCGAAATCGCATTGACCTATATCTATGGTATTGGTCGAAGTAGTTCAGCAAAGATATTGGATAAGGCAGGCGTAGACCGCAGCCTGAAGGTCAGCGAATGGTCTGACGAGCAGGCAGCCGCTATCCGTCAAATTATCGGCGCTGAGTTCAAGGTAGAAGGTGATCTCCGTAGTGAGATCCAGATGAACATCAAGCGCTTGATGGACATCGGTTGCTACCGTGGTGTCAGACATCGTAATGGTCTTCCCGTTCGTGGTCAGAGTACAAAGAACAATGCTCGTACTCGCAAGGGAAAGAAGAAGACTGTTGCTAACAAGAAGAAGGCTACTAAGTAATTGAAAGGACAGTAAATTATGGCAAAGACAAAAGCAACAAGCAGAAAGAGAAATGTTCGCGTTGACGCTGTTGGTCAGCTTCACGTTCACAGTTCTTTCAACAACATCATCGTATCTCTTGCAAACTCTGAGGGTCAGGTTATCTCCTGGTCTTCCGCTGGTAAGATGGGTTTCCGTGGCAGTAAGAAGAACACGCCGTACGCAGCGCAGATGGCTGCTGAGGATTGCGCAAAGATCGCTTACGACCTCGGTCTCCGTAAGGTAAAGGCTTATGTGAAGGGTCCGGGTAATGGTCGTGAGAGCGCTATCCGTGCCGTCCATGGCGCAGGTATCGAGGTAACTGAGATTATCGACGTCACTCCGCTGCCGCACAATGGCTGCCGTCCTCCTAAGCGTCGTCGTGTATAATCACATCTTATCAACTATATAAAAAAGCATATTATTCATTATGGCAAGATACATAGGTCCTAAATCAAGAATTGCACGCCGTTTCGGAGAGGCTATCTTCGGCGCTGATAAGGTACTCGCTAAGCGCAACTATGCTCCTGGACAGCACGGTAACAACCGTCGTCGTAAGGTGTCTGAGTATGGTGCTCAGCTTGCTGAGAAGCAGAAGGCAAAGTATACTTATGGCGTTCTCGAGCGTCAGTTCCGCAATTTGTTCGATAAGGCTGCCAAGGCTGACGGTATTACCGGTGAGGTTTTGCTGCAGAGCCTCGAGAGCCGTCTGGACAATGTCGTGTTCCGTTTGGGTATCGCTCCTACCCGTGCCGCTGCTCGTCAGCTTGTTTCTCACAAGCATATCGTAGTTGATGGCCAGGTTGTTAACATTCCTTCTTACTCCGTCAAGCCGGGTCAGATCGTTGGCGTCCGCGAAAAGGCAAAGTCTCTTGAAGTCATTGAGGCTGCTTTGGCTGGTTTCAACCACAGCAAGTATCCTTGGCTCGAATGGGACGAGAATACCAAGAGCGGTAAGTTCCTTCATAAGCCCGAGCGTGCTGACATCCCGGAGAACATCAAGGAGCAGTTAATCGTTGAGCTTTACTCTAAACAATAAAATTCATTAAATCAATGGCGATATTAGCATTTCAAAAACCTGACAAAGTCGTAATGTTGGAGGCCAATGACCATTTCGGCAAGTTCGAATTCCGTCCTCTTGAGCCTGGCTTCGGTATTACCATCGGTAATGCCCTGCGCCGCATTCTTCTTTCGTCACTCGAGGGCTATGCCATCAACACCATCCGTATCGCTGGTGTTGAGCATGAGTTTAGCTCCGTACCGGGTGTGAAGGAGGACGTCACCAACATTATCTTGAATCTCAAGCAAGTTCGATTCAAGCAAGTAGTAGAAGAATTCGAGAACGAGAAAGTTAGTATCACCGTCGAGAATTCCACCGAATTCAAAGCAGGTGATATCAGTAAGTATCTGACTGGATTTGAAGTGTTAAACCCTGATTTAGTGATTTGTCATTTAGATGCCAAAGCTACTATGCAGATTGACCTGACCATCAACAAGGGCCGTGGCTACGTCCCCGCCGATGAGAACCGTCAGTTCTGCACAGATGTTAACGTACTCCCTATCGATTCCATCTACACCCCGATCCGTAACGTGAAATACAGTGTCGAGCCCTATCGTGTCGAGCAGAAGACCGACTACGACAAGCTTGTCATCGAAGTCACCACGGATGGTTCCATTCACCCGAAGGACGCCCTGAAGGAGGCTGCGAAGATCCTGATCTATCACTTCATGCTCTTCTCTGATGAAAAGATCTCTCTGGAGAATCCTGACAAGGAGAATAATGAGGAGTTTGACGAGGAGATCCTCCACATGCGTCAGTTGCTGAAGACGAAGCTCACCGATATGAACCTCTCCGTCCGTGCCCTCAACTGCTTGAAGGCCGCCGACGTCGAGACCCTCGGCGATCTCGTTCAGTACAACAAGACCGACCTCCTGAAGTTCCGCAACTTCGGTAAGAAATCGCTTTCAGAGCTTGATGATTTGCTCGAGAGTCTGAATCTGTCGTTTGGAACTGATATTTCAAAGTATAAACTGGACAAAGAATAGTTAGGTTAGTTAGGAGTTAGGAGATAGGAGTTGGAAGTTAATTCTAAACTCCATCTCTGAACTTCTAACTACTATCTTCTGACTCCTAATTTAGATTAAAAATGAGACATAATAAGAAATTCAACCATCTGGGCCGTACTGCATCTCACCGCGGTGCCATGCTTGCAAACATGGCAGTGTCCCTGATCATGCACAAAAGAATCACTACGACCCTCGCCAAGGCAAAGGCTCTGAAGAAGTATGTTGAGCCCCTGATCACCCGTTCTAAGAACGACACCACAACGTCCCGTCGTGTCGTCTTCCGTTACCTCCAGGACAAGGAGGCTGTGAAGACTCTCTTCGGTGAGGTCGCTGCTAAGGTTGCCAACCGTCCCGGTGGCTACACCCGTGTGATCAAGCTGGGTATCCGTCAGGGCGATGCCGCTGAGCTGGCTTTCATCGAGCTCGTAGACTTCGATGAGAACATGGCTAAGGCTCCCGCTGCCAAGAAGACCCGTCGTAGCCGTCGTAGCAACAAGTCTGCAGAGGCTGCTGCTCCCGCTGCAGAGGCTCCGAAGGCTGAGGAGGCCGCTCCTGCTGCTGATGCTGCTGAGGCAAAGGCTGAGGAGGCTCCTAAGGCTGAATAATTCACTATTCATAACTCTACTCATTCATCACCTAAGAGGGGTGCAGGTTTCTTATCTGCACCCCTTTTTCGATGATTTTTGCGGAAACGGACAATGATTTAAGATGTACCTACGGCCATCATTTTCCATTCTCCATTATGCTTCTGCTTCATAGGGTTTCCCCTATGTTAAATTAGGGAAAATGGCTGTGAAGTATGGAAAATAATGATTATTTTTGCAATCAGATAAAAGGAAATTGGCTTATGAAAAAGTTCATGATCACAATGGTTGTCTCTGCTCTTTTGTTGAGCAGCTGTGACAGCTATACAGGAGCCGGAGCCTATTCCGGCGCTATGCTTGGAGGTATGCTTGGGTCCGCTATCGGTGACATCTCCGGTGGCTGGCGTGGCTCCGATATCGGACAGATTGTAGGTACTGTCGGAGGCGCCGTCGCTGGAGCCGCCATCGGTGCCCAGGCTGACCGTCGTCAGGCCGCTGCCGTCGATGATGCTGTCCGTGAGCGTTCAGCGGAGATGGGTTCCCGTCGCTATTCCGGTGATGACGGCGTCTATGAGAACCGCGGAAATGGCAGTCGCTACCAGGCTCAGAGTGATGCTACGCCCATCGATACGACGCGTAATGATGCTGAGGACTGGCGCGAGCAGAGTGGTTTCAATGCCAATAATACGGGCGATGACCGTATCACTCTTGGTAAGGGGCAGCAGTCAGATATGATGAAATCGACGGGTAGGACTTACACGGTGACGGCCCTGCCGAGTCTGGAGATCCGTAATGCACGTTTTCTCGATAGTAATGGCGACGGAGCCTTGGAGCGCGGTGAGGATGCCCGTATGGTCTTTGAGATCTGGAATACAGGTACGAAAACCGTCTATGGTGCTATCCCGTCAGTTGTGGAGTTCTATAAGAACAGGCATATCTATATATCCCCGAGCGTAAGAGTGGAGAGCATAGGTGCCGGTCAGGGCATCCGTTATACCGCCGTTATTCAAGCTGACAGTCGGCTGAAGGACGGTTATGCGAAGTTCTGTGTCAGTGTCCTGGCAAATGGCAAGACCTGCACAAAAGTCTCAGAGTTTAATATTCCCACTAAGAAGGAATAATATTATTTGTGTAATGGTTTCCGGGGAACCTTGATATTCTCCGGTTTGAAGTCAGCCAGTCCAAATTCATATTTTGGCAGGCTGACTTCTTCGTTTGGACGGTAGGGGATACCCTTCTCCTTTTCTTTCTCCACGACTTCCACACGAACGGTGGCGATACCACTGGAGAGCATGCCGATCTCACGGGCGGCCCGGTAACTCAGGTCGATGACCTTTCCGTGACCATAGGGCCCACGGTCGGTGACGCGTACGATCGTGCTCTTGCCGTTCTTCATATTCGTCACGCGGAGGAGGGTGCCGAAGGGATGACTTTTATGTGCGCAGGTCAAAGAGTCGTGATGCAGCTGTTCGCCACTCGCCGTACGGGCGCCCGTGGAACGGCGGGAGTAATAGGTCGCCTGCCCCCGCTGCACCTTCCGTTGGGCGGAGGTGGTAAGCGAGAGCAGTGCAAAGAGAATGAATATCAGCTTTTTGACCATAAACATATTTTTTGCAAAATTACAAAAAATAGTTCAAACGGACAAAGATTTGGGCCTTAAACGATACCTTGAGCCATCATCGCGTTGGCGACCTTCATAAAGCCGGCGATATTGGCACCCTTGACATAATTGACATATCCGTCGGGCTCCTTACCATAACGCACGCACTGCTCATGGATGGAGTGCATGATCTTATGGAGTTCCTTGTCGACCTCCTCAGCGCTCCAGTGAAGACGGATGGAGTTCTGCGTCATCTCCAGACCACTCGTGGCGACACCGCCGGCATTGACGGCCTTGCCGGGAGCGAAGAGCTGACGGGCGGCGATGAAGGCCTTCGTGGCCTCCTCCGTACAGCCCATGTTGCTGACTTCGGCGACACAGAGTGGATGACGGGCGAGAATCTTCGCGGCATCGTCACCGTTGAGCTCATTCTGCGTAGCACAGGTGAGATAGACATCGGCCTTCTGCTCCCACGGCTTCTTACCCGGGAAGAACTGGCTGCCGGGGAACTCGTCGGCATAGGGCTGGCAGACATCATTACCACTGGAGCGGAGCTCGAGCATATAGTCGATCTTCTCACCACTGATACCCTCGGAATCGTAGATATAGCCGTCGGGACCACTGATGGTGATGACCTTTGCGCCGAGTTGAGTGGCTTTCGTGGCGGCGCCCCAGGCGACATTACCGAAGCCGGAGAGGGCAACGGTCTTTCCCTTCAGGTCGAGGTCGTGGGTCGCCATCATCTGACTGACGAAATAGAGGGCACCGAAGCCCGTTGCCTCGGGACGGATGCGGCTGCCGCCCCATTCGAGGCCCTTGCCCGTGATGACGCCGTTCCATTGGTGTGTCAGCTTCTTATAAGCCCCGAAGAGATAGCCGATCTCACGTCCGCCGACACCGATGTCGCCGGCCGGCACATCCTCGTCGGGACCGATATAGTGGTAGAGCTCCGCCATGAAGGCCTGGCAGAAGCGCATGACCTCAGCATCGGAGCGGCCACGGATAGAGAAGTCGCTGCCACCTTTGGCACCGCCCATAGGCAGTGTGGTGAGGGCGTTCTTAAAGGTCTGTTCGAAGCCGAGGAACTTCAGAATGGAGAGGTTGACGGAGGAGTGGAAACGTAGTCCACCTTTATAGGGACCGATGGCGGAGTTGAACTGTACGCGGTAACCTAGGTTGACATGCACCTCACCCTTGTCGTCAACCCAGGGTACGCGGAACGTGATGATGCGCTCGGGCTCGATGAGCCGCTCAATGAGTTTGGCACGTTCAAACTCTGGATGCTGGTTATAGACATCCTGTACACTGATGAGCACTTCCCGCACGGCCTGGAGGTATTCTGACTCTCCGGGGTGCTTGCGCTCCAATTCCTGCATGATCTGTTGTACGTTCATAGTTGTTTAGTTTTATAGGATCTTAGTTTTCTATTTGTTTCTTGCTAAGGGCAAATATACGCCGTTTTTGGAATACGGCCAAGGATTTTGTGTTAAATTTCCTATAAAACAGTGACAGTTTGATGGCTTATCGCATCAAGCCATCATGGCGATGAGGGTGATGAAAAAGGCGGTCCATGGTACTGCCGTCCATCGGTCACGCGGACTGACGGGGAGGACATGGGGGCGGAGAATGCGATAGACCACCGTAGCCCACAGCAAGGCCACGAGCGTCGCGGCGAGGAGATCCCCTGGATAGTGGACACCGAGGTAAATACGACTGTAACAGATGATAATCGTCCAGATGACCATTAGGGTGTTCATCCACCGGTCACGGAGCAGATACATCAGGAAAATGGTCAGTCCCCAGCTGTTGGCACTATGGCAGCTCGGGAAGCCGAAGCGTCCGCCACGTTCGCCGTTGACGATGTGTACCATCGTATGCAGGGGATTCTCGAGGTTGGCCGGGCGCAGCCGTTCCACGAACGGCCGGATGAGATGCGCGCAGGTCTGGTCGGTGAGGGTGATGAGGATAGCGATGGCGATCGCCGTCCACAGAATCCGCTTCCAGTCCTTGATCCTCATGCAGATGACGAAGAAGAGTGAAGCATAGAACGGTATCCATACCCATTTCTCGGAGTACAGATCCATGAAGTGATCCATGAATGGCGTGTGGAGCCTATTGATGGCCAGGAACACCTGTGTGTCCCAATCGATAATTGTGTTCATAAGTATTTTATAGCATCAGTATCATAGATTTTTCGTTTATCTTTGGTCGATATCGTCAAACAGAACCTGCAAATAGGCCTTCAAACGGGGCAGCAGTGCCTTGGCGCGCTCTTTCTCCCGTGCAGATCGTGGCGCCGGTACGAGAGCTCTTTTGCTGTTGTCGTAGAGGATGTTGCCCTCTTCCGTGACCAGTCCCATGGCATCGGGGAAGTCGTAGAAGGCGAAGTGAGGACCGCTGGCCAGCAGGTCCTTGGAGAACCGCAGGTCATCATGACGGATCCCGAGTTGTCCGAGGACGGTGGCCGCGATATCCTGTTGACTGCCGAGGGTATGGACCTGCTGAGGACCACGGATGGCACCGCCCGTGAAGATTAGGGGAATCTGGAAATGGCGGAGGTCGTACATGCTCAGGTCCTCGGGATAGCAGCCGAGGTGATCAGGACAGAGGATGACGAGGCTGTGGTCCCACCGGCCCGTTGCCTTCAGCCATTGGATGAACTGCGCGATGCAGTGGTCGGTATAATTGAAGGCATTCAGCCGCGGGTTCTTCAGATTGTGCCAGGGCACGTCGAAAGGCTCGTGACTGCTGCTCGTCTGTACGACGGTGAAGCGTGGCGCCCGCTGCAAACCTTCCTTCGGATAGTGCTCCTGCATGCACTCGATGACGGGTCCGTCTGGAACGCCCCATTTGCTCAGCCGCTCCTTGATGGGGAAGTCAGTATCACTCGTCAGGTCCGTGAAGCCCATGGAGGTAACATAAGCCCGCATATTCGTGAAGTCGGCATCACCACCATAATAATAATGTAAGGTGTAGCCGGCATCATGGAGGTGGGCGGCGAGCGACGGCAGATGGGTCGCCTTCTGCGAGTATTTCATGATACTCATGTTCGGCTGGGCCGGATAACCACTGAGGATGGATACCAAACCACGGTCCGTCCGCCAGCTGTTGGCATAGAAACGGTCGAAGAAGATACCCTCCCGGGCCAGACGGTTCATCGTCGGTACTGCCGCCGTCTTCATCAGTTCCCGGGAGAAAGACTCGAGGATGAAGAGGTAGATATCCGGGCGTCCGCCTTTCTTCGTGCCGTTGGAGAACCAGCGGTCCTTGAGGACGGGCATGACGGAGTCAGAGCGCGTGTTGAGCATCGGGCGGACGAGGGCCTGTGCCGTCTGGTCATCCATGAAGCGGTACTGGCTCTTGAAATTCTCCTGATGGGAGAGACTCTCCAGAAGGGAGAAGGCAGGGTTGACGGCGGCATGGTTCAGTGGTGCCTCGTCGCTGAAATAGGCATAGCCCATGTTCATCGTCGAGACGGTGACACCGCCACGGATCGGCAGGAAGAGCAACACCGTCAGTACGAGCATCATCACGGCCCTTTTGACACGGTGCTTCAGCGCATAATAGTCGGGATGTGCCGATTGGCTGTTTCCGTCTTTCTCCAGGGAAGTATAAACGCGTCCCCCTCCGGGCAGGAGGAAGAGGGCGCTGATGGCTGCCGTACACAGAGCAATGGCGAGGATACCTCCGATGAGCATGGGAATGGTGATACTCGCGAAGGCATCTTTCGGAGAAGAGAGGAAATAGAAGAATGGCGTGTTGTCGAGTGGAAACTGCCAATACTCATACAGTCCGATATTCAGACAGAAAATGAGTGCGATGAGGAAGGCCGTAAGCAGAAAATAACCTTTGAAAATACTACGAAAGAACTTCTCTGCCTTTTCCTTGAGTGGCGCAACGATGCTGATGGCCGTGAGGAGAAGTCCCGGTATCACGGTGAGATAGCCGGCCACGCTGAGGTCCAGCGACAGGCCGTGCCAGATGACGCGCAGCCAGTCGATGGCCGTATCCTTCTCATAGAGCGTATGATACCAGAGCATGAAGAGTGGTTTCTGGAGGATGAATATAAGCAGCCAAGAGAGGTATATTCTAAAAAAGACTTTGAATCCTTTAATCATATTTTTCTCGTTTTGCGTGCAAAGGTAATGAATATTCTTGGATAAAGTTTGGAAAATATAGAAAATAGTATTACTTTTGTCTCCGTAAGAAAACTTTTGACAGCCCATGGAAGAAAAGATCCCCCAGCAGTGGACACGGTTCCTGCTCAAGGATGTGACCTTTGTCAATCTGATGATGCGTCGCATCTATAATGTCCTCATCGTCGCCAACCCCTATGATGCCTTCATGCTTGAGGATGACGGCAGGGTAGAGGAGAAGATCTATAATGAGTATATGGAGCTTGGACTGCGCTATCCCCCGACGTTCACTCAGGTATCGACGACAGAGGAGGCACAGAAAGTCCTGGCGTCCACACATGTTGACCTCGTCATCTGTATGCCTGGTAATGCCGATAATGATGCCTTCACGGTGGCGCGGGCGATCAAGGGGACCTTCCCCCATATACCCTGTGTTGTCCTCACCCCGTTCTCCCATGGTATCACGCGCCGCATGCAGAATGAAGACCTGAGTATCTTCGACTATGTCTTCTGTTGGCTCGGCAATACGAATCTGATCCTCTCCATCATCAAACTCATCGAGGACAAGATGAATATGGAGCATGATGTCAAGGAGGGTGGGGTACAGATGATCCTCCTCGTCGAGGACTCCATCCGTTTCTACAGTTCCATCCTGCCCAATCTCTACAATTATATCCTTGTACAGAGTAAGAATTTCTCCCGGGAGGCTCTCAACCGCCATGCCGCTACCCTGCGCATGCGCGGCCGTCCGAAAGTTATCCTCGCCCGTACCTATGATGAGGCTCTCGCCGTCTATGAACAATATAAGGACAACTGTCTCGGCGTGATCTCCGATGCCCGTTTTCCCCTCCATCCCGTGAAAGCCGACGGCACGCCGTCACCCCTTGGCGACAAGGACAACAAGGATCCCGAGGCCGGATTGAAACTGCTCAGGCAGATCCGTAAGGAGGATGAGTATCTCCCGCTGATCCTCGAGAGCGCGGAGAGCGAGAACAGGAAGAAGGCGGAGGCAGAGGGGTTCCGCTTCGTCGACAAGAACTCGAAGAAGCTCAGTGTCGACCTTCGGCATATCATGGAGGAGCATATGGGCTTCGGCGACTTCATCTTCCGGGACCCGAAGACCCATGAGGAGGTCATGCGCATACACAGTCTGAAAGAACTGCAGGATCATATCTTCGACATCCCCAACGATTCCATGCTCTATCATATCAGCCGTAACCACATGAGCCGCTGGCTCTGTGCCCGTGCCATCTTCCCTGTAAGCAACTTCCTCAAACAGGTGACATGGCATAAACTCCAGGATGTCGACGCCCACCGGCAGATCATCTTCGACGCCATCGTGCAGTACCGACACATGAAGAATATCGGTATCGTAGCTGACTTCGACCGCATGAAGTTCGACCAATATGCCCATTTCGCACGCATCGGCGACGGCTCCCTCGGCGGCAAGGGGCGTGGCCTGGCCTATCTCGACCATGTCATCAAACTCCATCCCGAGATCAACAACTTCCCCAATGCCACGGTGCAGATCCCAAAGACCGTCGTCCTCTGTACCGATATCTTCGATCGGTTCATGGAGGACAATAATCTCTATCCTGTGGCCCTGAGTGACCTCCCTGATGATGAGATCCTCCGCCATTTCCTCCATGCCCAGTTGCCCGACTCGCTGATTGCCGACTTCTTCACTTTCTTCGAGGCGACGAAACGTCCCGTGGCCATCCGCTCGAGCTCTCTCCTGGAGGATGCCCACTACCAGCCCTTCGCGGGAATCTATTCCACGTATATGATTCCTTATCTCGATGACAAATATGAGATGCTGCGCATGCTCGCCTGTGCTATCAAGGGCGTCTATGCCTCTGTGTTCTACCATGATTCGAAGGCCTATATGCAGGCCACGTCGAATGTCATTGATCAGGAAAAAATGGCCGTCATCCTCCAGGAGGTTGTCGGACAACAGTATGCCGACTATTATTATCCCAATGTAAGCGGTGTCCTGCGCTCGCTCAACTATTACCCCATCGGAGAGGAGAAGAGTGAGGAGGGGATCGCCTCCCTGGCCCTCGGACTCGGGAAATATATCGTCGATGGCGGACAGACGCTGCGCGTGAGTCCTTATCATCCCGACCAAGTGCTGCAGATGAGTGAGATGGATATCGCCCTGAAGGAGACGCAGACACAGTTTTATGCCCTCGACATGAAGCGCGTTACTGATGACTTTCGTGTCGACGACGGTTTCAACATTGCCAAGTTGCGTGTCAAGGAGGCCGACAAGCAGGGCGCACTGCCGTTTATCGCCTCCACGTTCGATCCCCTTGACCAGGTCATCCGTCCCGGCCTCTATGAGGGTGGCCGCAAGATTATCTCTTTCGACGGCATCCTCTCTCAGCATGTCTTCCCGTTGCCGGAGATCATGCAACTGTCGATGAAGCTCGGCGCCGATGCCATGCGCCGTCCCGTGGAGATTGAGTTCGCCTGTAATATCCATCCCGACCGGACGGGAGATTTCTATCTCTTGCAGATCCGCCCCATCGTCGACAGCAAACAGATGCTTGACGAGGATGTCCGGGCCATCCCCGACAGCCAGTGCTTGCTCCGCTCTCACCGCTCCCTTGGACACGGTATCTCGGAGGATGTCACCGATGTGGTATACGTGAAGTATGATGACGATTTCTCCGCGATGAACAATTACTATGTGGCCGATGACATTGAGCGCATCAACCGGCAGTTCCTGGCAGAGAAGAAGAACTATGTCCTCATCGGGCCCGGCCGCTGGGGCTCCAGTGACCATTATCTCGGCGTACCCGTGAAATGGCCGCATATCTCCGCTGCACGCGTCATCGTGGAAGTGGCGCTGAAAAACTACCGTGTCGACCCGAGCCAGGGTACCCATTTCTTCCAAAACCTCACGAGCTTCGGCGTGGGCTATTTCACCATCGATACGAATAATCCCGAGGAGGGCGGCATGATCCGCAAGGATATCCTCGATGCTCTCCCCGCCGTGGAGGAGACAGAATATGTGCGTCATGTCCGCTTCCCCCATCCCTTGAGGATCCTCATGGACGGTATGCGGCAGGAAGGAGCGGTATTAATGGAGAATGGATAATAGAGAATAGATAATGGATAATGATGGAAAAAGTAGTGGAAAAATAGTGGATTTTGATTTTTTATTCTTAATTTTGCAACTTGATAGGCGGTAGAAGCCATCAGCAGATTATGATTCGAATCAAAAAACTCGATATATTTATTGCCAAGCAGTTTGGCATGCTCTTCCTGGGGACCTTCTTCATCTGCCAGTTTGTGCTGATGATGCAGTTCCTCTGGCGCTATGTCGACGACCTCATCGGCAAAGGCCTGTCACTGGAGATCCTCGCCCAGTTCTTCTGGTATATGGGCCTGATGCTGATCCCGCAGGCGCTGCCCTTGGCCATTTTGCTGTCTTCTCTGATCACTTTCGGTAATCTTGGTGAGTCATCGGAGCTCACGGCTATCAAGGCCGCGGGTATCTCACTTCTGCAGTCTTTCCGTGGTCTGATCGCCATCGTCTGCATCATTACCCTCGGCTCTTTCTATTTCCAGAATACCATAGGACCGGAGTCGAACACGAAACTCATCCAGCTTCTTGTCTCCATGAAACAGAAATCTCCGGAACTGGAGATCCCTGAGGGCGTGTTCTATGACGGTATCCCGAACACGAATATCTATGTACAGAAGAAAGACCTCAACACGGGTCATCTCTATGGCATCATGATCTACCGGATGACGGGCAGCTATGAGGATGCCGCTATCATCCTCGCCGACTCGGGCATGCTGCAGTCGACGGCGGAGAAGAAGCACCTCGTCATGCGGCTGTGGAGTGGGGAGTGGTTTGAGAACATGAACTCCTCCGATTTCGGCAACAGTGCCGCCGTCCCTTACCGCCGTGAGACATTCGTGGCGAAGCGCATTGTCCTTGACTTCGATGGTGACTTCAACCTCGCCGATGCCGCCGGTATCGCGCAGAATGCCCGTACGAAGAGTCTGGCGAAGATCAGTCAGGGTATCGACTCCCTGAAGGAGAGCTACGACAGTATCGGCCGGTCCTATTACGACCAGGCCCGGATGATGTACTACTCCGTACCCCATCTGTCGCGCCGTGACTCTCTCGGTGCTCTCCGCATCGCTGCTGCCGACAACTATAACATCGACACCATCTTCGCCCATCTCCCTGCTGACCGTCGGCAGATGGCCGTGAGCTCCGCTCTCTCCACGATACAGAATGAGAAGATGGACCTCGACTTCAAGGCGCAGGTGACCGCCGATGGTGATAAGATGATTCGGGAGCATTATATCTGGGGCATTGATAAGTTCACGCTGTCCCTTTCTTGTCTGATCTTCTTTTTTATCGGTGCTCCATTGGGTGCCATCATACGTAAGGGTGGCCTTGGCGTCCCTGTCATCGTCTCCGTCCTCGTCTTTATCGTCTATTATATCCTTGACAACACGGGCTATCGAATGGCACGCGGCGGTATGTGGTCAGTGTGGTTCGGTAAGCTCATGGCCCCGGCAGTTCTCATCCCGTTGGCCGTTTTCGTCACCTATAAGGCAAACAACGACTCTGTCGTCTTTAATATGGATGCTTACCGCCTCTTCTTCCGTAAAGTCTTCGGCCTGCGCGTCAAGCGTCATGTCTTCGGTAAGGAGGTAATCATTGAGGAGCCCCAGTATGCTGTTGACGCACAGCTCCTGGAGAAGATGAGTATGAATATCATGAATTATAACCGTCTTCACCATCTGAAGCGATTGCCGAATGTTATCCGTACGTTCTTTAAATATCGTCCGGACCATGTCATCGAAGAGGTCAGCGCTCAGCTGGAGAAGGTCATCGAGGACCTCGGCAATACGCGTGACAAGATCGTACTCAACGATATCAACCAATATCCGGTGTTGATCACAAAATCTCATACCCGTCCTTTCGAACATCGCTGGATGAATATTATGGCGGCTATCATTATCCCCGCCGGTCTGTTCTTCTATTTCCGTATGTTCCGTTTCCGGCTCCGACTCTATCGTGACCTGCGGATGATCATGGGTGTCAACGACCGGCTTATCCCACGTCTGAAGGAGCTCGCTGCCTTGCAAGAAGGAGAAGAATGACCATTGTCAGAAAAAAATATCAACCCCTATTATATATTAAGGTATAAGTCAACTATGGAAGAAAATAAATTAAGCAGCATCGAAGATGCACTGAAAGATTTCAAGGAAGGCAAGTTTGTCATCGTCGTCGATGATGAGGACCGTGAGAATGAGGGTGATCTGATCACGGCTGCAGAAATGATCACCCCGGAGAAGGTGAACTTCATGCTGAAGCATGCCCGTGGCGTCCTCTGCGCTCCGATCACCATCTCCCGTGCCGATGAGCTTGATCTCCCCCATCAGGTGGAGGAGAACACGTCCATGCTCGGCACGCCGTTCACCATCACCGTCGATAAACTCGAGGGATGTACCACGGGAGTCTCCGCCCATGACCGTGCAGAGACCATCAAGGCCCTCGCCGATCCCAACGCCACGCCGCAGACCTTCGGCCGTCCCGGACATATCAATCCCCTCTATGCACAGGACAATGGCGTCTTGCGCCGCAGTGGACATACTGAGGCTGCCGTCGATCTCTGTAAGCTCTGTGGACTCTATCCTGCCGGTGCCCTCATGGAGATTATGAATGAGGATGGTACGATGGCCCGTCTGCCCCAACTCCTGGAGTATGCCAAACAATGGGACATGAAGGTCATCTCTATCAAGGACCTCATCGCTTACCGTCTGAAGAAAGAGAGTAGCATCGAGGTGGGTGACGAGGTCGATCTGCCTACGGTCTACGGCCATTTCCACCTGATTCCCTTCCGTCAGACGAGTAACGGTCTCGAGCATATGGCCCTTATCAAGGGTACGTGGGAAGAGAATGAGCCCGTCCTCGTGCGTGTCCATTCTTCCTGCGCCACCGGTGATATCCTTGGCAGTATGCGTTGTGACTGTGGTGAACAGCTCCACAAGGCTATGCAGATGATCGAGAAGGAGGGCAAGGGTGTCGTTATTTATATGCAGCAGGAAGGTCGCGGCATCGGTCTGATGAACAAGATCCGTGCCTATAAACTTCAGGAGGAAGGTTTCGATACGGTCGATGCTAACATTCATCTCGGCTTCAAACCCGATGAGCGTGACTATGGTTGTGGCGCCCAGATGCTCCGTCATCTGGGTATCCATAAGATGCGCTTAATGACGAATAACCCAGTGAAACGTGTAGGCCTTGAGGCTTATGGGTTGGAGATCAGCGAGATCGTACCCATTGAGATAAAGCCCAATCCTTACGACAAACGGTACCTCGAGACAAAGCGTGACCGTATGGGACATCTCCTCCATCTGAAATAGGAAAAATTGTTAACGAAATGTTGCATTTCGATGAAATAATGCACCGTTTATTTCGTTGTACAAAATAAAATGATTAATTTTGCAGTTAGTTTCATAGTAAGAATAGAATATGGCACAGTTATCTGATCGTTTACAAAGACTTGCACCGTCAGCAACTCTGGCGATGTCCCAGAAAAGCAATGAGATGAAGGCCCAGGGCGTCGACGTCATCAATATGAGCGTTGGTGAGCCTGACTTTATGACCCCTGACCACATCAAGGCTGCCGGTAAGAAGGCTATCGATGACAACTACTCTAAGTATTCTCCTGTTCCCGGTTATAAAGACCTGCGGGGGGCTATCGCCGAGAAGTTGAAGAAAGAGAATCAGCTCGATTATACCTTCAATGAGATCATCGTCGGTACGGGTGGCAAACAGGGCGTGTGCAATACGATCCTTGCCCTTGTAAACCCTGATGACGAAGTCATTATTCCCGCTCCTTACTGGGTGAGCTATCCGCAGATGGTGAAGCTCGCCGGTGGTAAGCCCGTTATTGTACGGGCCGGTTTCGAGCAAAACTTCCGTATGACGGCCGCACAACTCGAAGCTGCCATCACGCCGAAGACGAAGATGGTCATCCTTTGTTCGCCGAGCAATCCTACAGGAAGTGTCTACTCTCAAGAAGAGCTGAACAGTCTTGCTGAGGTCATTCTGAAGCACGATGATATCTTTGTGCTCTCTGATGAGATTTACGAGCATATCAACTATATCGGTAAGCATGCTTCCATCGCTTCCTATCCTGGCATGAAAGAGCGTACGATCATCTGTAATGGTGTCAGTAAGGCCTATGCCATGACCGGTTGGCGTCTTGGATGGGTGGCCGCACCGGAGTGGATCGTCAAGGGCATGAACAAACTGCAGGGCCAGTATACCAGTGGTACCTGCGATGTCAGTCAGCGGGCTGCCCTCGCTGCCTATATCAGTTCTCAGAACTGCGTGGAGGAGATGCGCAAGGCCTTTGAACGCCGTCGTGACCTCATCGTCAAACTCGCTAAGGAGATCCCAGGCCTTGAAGTCAATGTCCCCGAAGGTGCTTTCTACCTCTTCCCGAAATGCTCCAACTTCTTTGGAAAAAGTGATGGTGAGCGAAAGATTAACAACTCGACCGATTTCGCCTTCTACCTCCTTGATGTCGCCCATGTGGCTACCGTTGGCGGTGATGCGTTTGGTGATCCGGACTGTTTCCGTATGAGCTATGCCACAAGTGATGAGAATATCGTTGAGGCTATGCGCCGTATCAAGGAAGCTCTCGGCAGACTGAAGTAAGGCGAAAAATATTGAGTTAAATGTTCTTAAACAGGGGCCTCGTTCATTTGATTTTGCTATCTTTGCATCTGATTTGATCAAGAACCACTGATCTGGAACAATTGAACAAAGAAAATATAAATATTAAATTCACTAATAACTTAAGTAATTAAATTATGGCAACTACAAATCAAAAGGTAAGCCCTAAGAAGAAATCTGAGGGCTTCACAGGTATCCGTGCAGCATTCTGGATCATCGTTGTATGTTTCATCATCGCTGTCTGCAACTTTAAGTTCTTCCTCGGCTCTCCGGCCCACTTCGTCAATGGCGATCCTACCGGTGCCGTGCTGAACTCCAACATCTGGGGAACCATCTACAAAGGTGGCGTCGTGGTGCCTGTCATCCACACGCTCTTGCTTACCGTCATCGCGCTCTCCATCGAGCGTATCCTCGCCCTCCGTACCGCTTTCGGTAAGGGCTCTCTGCCTAAGTTCGTCCAGAACATCAAGGCTGCTCTGAATGCTAACGACTTCGCTAAGGCTCATCAGCTCTGCGACAAGCAGCGCGGTTCTGTCGCTAACGTCGTCCTGGCTTCCCTCAACGCTTACGCTGACATGGAGTCTGGTGCCAACGCTTCTCTGAAGAAGGCTCAGAAGGTCGCTAAGATCCAGCAGGCTCACGAGGAGGCTACTCAGCTTGAGATGCCTACCCTGACGATGAACCTCCCGATCATCGCTACGATCGTTACACTGGGTACGTTGACCGGTCTGCTTGGTACCGTTACCGGTATGATCCGTTCCTTCGCCGCTCTGGCCGCTGGTGGTGGTGGTGACTCTCTGGCTCTGTCCACTGGTATTTCTGAGGCCTTGATCAACACCGCTTTCGGTATCGCAACTTCTTGGTGCGCTGTTATCTCTTATAACTACTTCACCAACAAGATCGATAAGTTGACATACGCACTCGACGAGGTAGGTTACTCAATCGCTCAGACATACGAAGCAAACCACACGGAAGAGGCTTAATTTTTGCTAACCCTTTAAAATTTTATCGCTATGGGTAAAGTAAAAATTAAGAAGAATGACGTCTGGATCGATATGACCCCTATGTCCGATGTCATGGTCCTTCTGTTGACGTTCTTCATGTTGACGTCTACGTTCGTTAAGAACGAGCCCGTGAAGGTCGTTACTCCTGGATCAGTATCGGAAATTAAGGTCCCCGAGAAAGACGTGCTCGAGATTCTTGTCAACAAAGACGGCAAGGTCTTTATGGGCATGGATAAGACGACGGATCTTGAAGCTACGCTTCAGGAGGTCGCCGGTAACAATAATATCCAGCTCACGGGCGAACAGATTAAGAAGTTCAAGGATGACGCCATGTTCGGTGCCCCTTTGGATAAGCTCTCTCAGTATCTGAGTCAGTCGAAGAGCGATATGGCAGCTTTGCTGCCTACCATGGGCATCCCTATGGACTCTATCCAGAACTCCTCTGATAAGAAGAGTGAATTCCAGCAGTGGGTCACTGCTGCGAAGGACGTCAATCCTGACATGAAGCTCTGCATCAAGGCCGACGAGCACACTCCTTATAAGATTGTGAAGCGCGTCATGGATGAGCTCCGTGATATGGATGAGAACCGTTACTATCTGATGACATCATATAAGAAGGTGGAGGACTAAAAAATGGCAAAACAGAACAAAAGCAAACAGAAGAAGATGAATGTCCGTGTGGACTTCACTCCTATGGTTGATATGATGATGCTGTTGATTACGTTCTTCATGCTCTGTACTTCTCTGAGCAAGCCTCAGACGATGCAGTTAACGATGCCTACCAAGGATCAGAACGTAAACAAACAGGATCAGTCAGAGACGAAAGCTTCTCATACGATTACCGTCTTCATTGGCGCCAACAACGCCATCTGGTATGGCGAGGGCGTTCCTCAGTATGACAGTAAGACGTGGTTGAAGCAGACGACATGGGGCAAGAATGGTCTCCGTAAGGTGCTCATCAATCACAAGACTGAGGAAGGTGAGGCTCCTGTCGCTGAGATCCTTCTCGCTAAGAACAAGCTCGATCAGGAGAAGTTGAAACATCCTGCTCAGTATCCCGACTCTGTCTATCAGCGGGAACTGAACAAGTTGAAGGACGGCTATTACGACGGAACGGGCCAGCGAAAGGCTACCCTTACCGTTGTCATCAAACCGTTGTTGACTGCTTCTTACAAGAATCTGATTGACGTACTCGATGAGATGCAGATCTGCTGTATTGGTACTTATGTCATTGATAAGATTACCCCGGATGATCAGAAACTGATCAACAACATGGGTATCAAGTAATCGAGTCAACGGACATATTAACTAAAAAGTAAAAGAACAATGGCAAAAATAGATCTATACGATCCGAAATGGATCGAAATGGTGTTCGCCAATCGTAACAAGGAGTACGGGGCCTACAAGCTTCGTCGCGGCGTTACGAAGCGTAACATCCTCGCGATCATTATCATGCTCGTTGCTGCTGCAATCATCGCTTCTATCATCGGTATCCAGGCCATCGTCGAAGCCAACAAGCAGAAGGTTGCCGTTACTTCAGGTGTCACCCTGCAGGAACTCAACCAGGCTAAGAAGAAGGCTAAGGTAGAGCGTAAGGCTCCGGTACAGAAAGAAGAGAAGAAAGAGGTCGTCAAGCAGGTTAAGAGCTCTATCAAGTTTACCGCTCCTGTGATTAAGAAAGACTCCGAGGTAAAGAAGGAGATTGTATCACAGAACGATCTGAACAATAGTAAGACTGCCGTCGGTGCTTTCGATGTCAAGGGTAACAGCGATGAGGGTACTGTCCTCAAGGCTACCCAGGAGATCGTCACCGAGGAGGCTCCGAAGCCCCAGGCTGCTGCTGCTCCGGCAGTGGAGAACAAGGTCTTCGATGTCGTGGAGCAGATGCCGTCCTTCCCGGGTGGTAATGGTGCTCTGATGTCTTACCTGAGCAGTAATGTGAAGTATCCTGTCGTCGCACAGGAGAATGGTGTACAGGGACGTGTCGTCGTTTCCTTCGTCGTTGAGAAAGATGGTTCTATCACGGATGTACAGGTTGTACGTTCCGTAGACCCCTCTCTTGACCGTGAGGCTGCCCGTGTCGTCCGTAGCATGCCGCGTTGGAACCCTGGTAAGCAGAATGGTTCCGCCGTACGTGTGAAGTACAACGTTCCGGTTTCTTTCCGTCTGCAGTAAACAATGATTTATGCTGAATAAACATTCTTACATTTTTGTAGGACTCTTTACTGTCGCCCTTATGGCTGTTTTCCTGACTTCCTGTCAGGAGAAGAAGCATAAGGGCGGCAGAACAGATACGCCGACATCGGGAGTGGTCAAGATCGCTTCCGATGAAAGTTTTAGTCCCATTGTCGAAGAAGAGCGTGAGGTCTTCGAGGGTATCTACCCACAGGCACGCATCGTGCCCGTGTATACCAATGAGACGGATGCGATGAACGACCTTCTGAAAGGAAAGATTTGTTTGGTCATCACATCGCGTGATTTCTCTGCTAAGGAGAGAAAAAATCTGCAGGATCGTAAGTTTATGCCGGTATCTATCAAACTGGCTTATGATGGTCTTGCCCTCATCGTGAATAGGGCGAATACGGATACGTGTCTCAGCGTGAATGACTTCAAGAAGATCCTTCTCGGTCAGATCACATCCTGGAGACAGATTAACCCTGCCTCTAACAAGGGAACGATGCAGGTGGTCTTCGATACGAATAAGTCGAGTGCTATCGACTGGTGCGTGGACTCCCTGTTGAAAGGAAAGGCTATTGCCAATCCTAATGTCTTCGCCGCCAAGACTTCCAAGGAAGTCGTCAACTTTGTGCAGAAAACTCCTAACGCCATCGGTATCATCGGGTCTAACTGGCTCAATGACGAGGGCGATTCTACGAATACAACCTTCAAGAAGAATGTCACCGTAGTCTCTGTCAGTAAGGCTGACAAAGCGACGCCGATGAACAGTTTCAAGCCGTATCAGTACTATCTCTGGACTGGAGCCTATCCGATGATCCGTACGATCTACGCGCTCCTCAACGATCCTATCAACGGTCTACCCTATGGATTCGGTCATTTTCTGGAGATGCCGATCGGTCAGAAGGTTATCTATAAGACGGGCCTCCTCCCTTACCGCGGTGATGTCGTCATCCGTGATGTGCAGGTCAACGACCAGTAAGTGTAGTTTTTTTTGAAGTTGAGTAAACGTTTGTTTTCGGACAACGTCCAAACGAAAAAGAATATTCATTTTTTAATCACACAGAATATGAAAGCGATTAAATATGTTGTTATGGCTGCCTTGCTGACAGGGTTCAGCAGCAGTATGATGGCCCAGTCCATCGATCAGCAGATTGAGCCGGTGGCGAAGACCATTTTGGCCAACAAGAACAATCCTGATGCTTATAAGGATGCCGTCAAGGCTTTCTATAAGGCTAACAAAAAGAATCCTAAAGCCCTCGTCGCCCTGGGCAATGTATTTCTGAACGCCAGTGATACGGCTCAGGCCAAGCATTATGCTGAGGAAGCTATCAAGCGTGACGCCCACTGTGGTGCCGGTTATATCCTCCTCGGTGATATCGAGGCGTTGAAGGATGATGGTGGTGAGGCCGCCATGTGGTATCAGAATGCCAAGACCATGGATCCTCAGAATCCTGACGGTTACATCCGCTATGCCAGTGTCTATCGTGGCCGTAGCCCGGAAGAGGCTTTCGCCTCTCTTGAGGAACTGCGTAAGATCCGCCCCGACTTCCCCGTAGATGCTACTGGCGCTCATTTCTTCTATAAATCTAATCAGTTTGAGAAGGCTGCTACCCTCTATGGTCGTGTAGCTCCTGAGAAACTCGACAAGTCTCAGCTCCATGAGTATGCCGGCGCTTGCTATTTCTCCGGTCAGAACGACAAGTCGCTCGAGGTCGCTACATTCGGTCATAACAAGTATCCGAAGGATGCTGTCTTCAGCCGTCTGATGATGTACAACCAGCTGGTGAAGAAGGATTATGCTGATGCAGAGAAGTCTGCTGACGCCCTCTTCAATGGTTCTGACAGCGCGAAATATTCCGCCCGTGACTATATCATGGCTGGTCATGTCTTCTATGGCGCACAGAACTATGACAAGGCTGTGGAGATGTTCAAGAAGTCTCTTGAGTATGAGAACAACAATGATACCCATAAGCTTATTTCTGATGTCTACAGTGCTGCCGGTAAGGTTGACGATGCTCTGAATGAGTATAACACCTATATTAATGGCAAGCCCAACAAGAGTGCCAACGACCTCATCTCTCTGGCTGAGATCTATACCAATGCCGCAGAGAAGGATGCCGCTAAGCGTAGCGACTACTATCGTAAGGCTGATAAGGTCTATGGTGACCTCGCTGAGCAGTTCCCCACGCAGAAAGGTTATGCCCTCTACTATCGTGGTATGTTGAACTCCACCCTTGACCCCGAGATGAAAACGGGTGCTGCTAAACCGTATTTCGAAGAACTCATCAAGACGGTGAAGGATAATGAGGCTGCCGGTAAGACGGGTGTCAACGACAAGGCATTCCTCAAGCAGGCCTATACTTACCTCGGTACCTATTATTTCAAGAAGGGTAACAAGGCTGAGGGTGACGCTCAGTGGGAGGCTCTCCTTGAGGTAGACCCCGAGAACGCAACAGCAAAGGCTGCACTGGGTAGAAAGTAAAAAACAGACTCTATATAAAAGACAGAGTAACAGATGAATGCATATACAGCGTTGCATATGTGTTCATCTGTTACTCTGTCTTTTTTTGTTGAATTGATCGGAACATAATCAATTATGTCCCTACATGATATGTACGAAAAAGGCCTGGGGAAAATCCCCAGGCCTGATATCTTTCTGTTCGCCAAAGGCGAAGAGCAGTAACTCCTTACTCGGGCAGGCTGATTGCCTCATTCGGGCAGACAGAAGCGCAAGTGCCGCACTCTGTGCACATATCCGGGTTGATAGAGTACTTCTCGCCCTCGGAGATAGCTCCTACCGGGCACTCATCGATACATGTACCGCAAGCGATACAGTTGTCACCAATTACGTAAGCCATAATAATCTTTGTTTAATAAATTAATATAATGTTTTCGTTGTATCTCAACAATCACAAGATCTGCTATTTGCTATCTTGTGGTTGCAAAGATACGAATTAATTTTGAAATATACCTACATTTAGGTATGTTTTTTTCGATTTTTTTTGGATGCAATATCTCCCTTTTATTTTCGTTATCTCCATAGCATGCGACAATTATTGATCATAACCCTTCTCGTCTTGTTGGCCCTTCCTGTAGGGGCACAGGACCGTACTGTACAGAACCGCCCGTATACGGATCTGCGGAAACTGCATTTCGGTGTCCTCGTGGGTGCCCATCTGCAGGATCTTGAACTCGTCAATGTCGGGCCGCAGACCGTGACGACGGAGGATGGCGGCACGCAGACGATGGAGATTGCCTGTGACCAGAATTCGTGGGATCCCGCCTTCCAGGTCGGCGTCCTTGCGGAGCTCCGCCTGAATGAGACGTTCCAGTTCCGTGTGGCTCCCGCCATGTATTTCGGTTCTCGTCATATCACGTTCAAGAACTATTCCGTGGCCGATGAGCGGAAGAGTTATATGGAGAAGAACCAGCAACTGAAGTCTGCCTATATCTCCTGTGCCTTTGACCTCATTGCTGCCGCCCCGCGTTTCAATAACCATCGGCCGTATTTCATGATCGGACTGAACCCGACGATGAATCTCATGGGAAAGGACCAGGACTATCTGAAACTCAACCGTAGTGATGTGTTCCTCGAGGCCGGTTTGGGTTGTGACTTCTATCTGCCTTTCTTCAAACTCCGTCCCGAGTTGAAGTTCATGTATGGGCTGACGAACAGTCTCGACACCAGCCATCCCGCCACGCTCCGCGACGAGGCTATGCGCCCCTATGCCACGTCAGTGAGCAAGGCCCGCAGCAAAATGATCTGTCTGACGTTCTACTTCGAATAAAGCTTTACACAGATGTCTCCAATATATATTCCGCTTTTGCCATTCTGATCTATGGGCACGAGTTTGCCGTCGAGGTTCTTCTCCCAGGCCATTTGCTTGAGGAAGGTATGGCTGTGACCACCGAGGACGAGGTCTATATCCCGGGAGCCACGGACCATTTCGACATCATCGATACCGTTGATATTGTATCCGAGGTGGGAGATACAGATTACCATGTCACATTTCTTCTTCTGCTTCAGGAAGGTTGCTGTCTCCAAAGCCGTCTTCACGGGATCAATATATTTGATCGGGAGATAGTTCTTTTCTGAGATCAGGCCCTTAGGCTGCGGAGAGAGTCCGAAGATACCGATCTTGACACCGTCACGGCGAATGATGATCCACGGTTTCACGAGACTTTTTAATGGTGTCCCCGTGAAGTCATAGTTGGTACAGACAAAGGGAAATTTCGCCATTTTGATAATCCTTGCGAGGTTGTCAATGCCGAAGTCAAACTCATGGTTGCCGATGGTGGCGGCATCATAGCACATCTCGTTCATCAGTCCAATCTCCACATCCCCTTTGAAGAGCGTGTAGTAGGGCGAGCCTTGGGAGAAGTCACCACTGTCGAAGAGCAACAAGTCTGGATGCGCTTTCCGCTGTTCCTTGATCATCGCAACCCGGCGGAGGAAGCCGCCACGTCCGGCGAAGAGGGTGTCGGCGAGGGTCTTGCCAAGGGGCATGATACAGCTATGAGTATCATTGGTATGTAGGATCGTCAGCTCCTTCTGTGCCGCCACGGGCAGCAGTCCTATCATACAGACAATCGCTAAAATCAGTATCCTTTTCATATTCATTTTCTATTTTCCATTATCTATTTTCTATTCTCCATTCTCTATTGTCTATTGTCCGTCAGGACCACTCGTCCTTCTTTCTTGGCGTCGATGAGCTTCCCTTCTTTCGTGAGTTCGCGGAAGTAGCGGAGGATGATGGCGCGCATGCTGTCCTGCGGCTTCTGGTAGAGTTTCACGTCGGTACCGCTCTTGAAGGCCACCATATCGTCAGTGCCCCCGGCGAGATAGTCGATCGTTGCCACGCGGTATTCCCGTGTCGGGTTGATGGGCTGGCCGAAGAGTGTCACTGAGTCGAGGGTGCAGGCGGTGCGGGCACTGTTAGGCGTGATGACGAGGTGTATGCCGTGGCTGAGTCCCTCACCGCCGCGGAAGGCGATCTGCCGGAAGAGCTCAAGGACCTTGTCACCGCGCAGCGTCATGAAGCACACGAAATTCTCAAACGGGGCCACATCGACGACATCCCCCACGGTGACGGGGCCTTTCGCCAGGGCGGCACGCATGCCTCCGATATTATATACGGCGAAGTCAGGCTTCTCGCCATAGTCCTTCGCGCACCACATGAGGATGTCGGGCAGAAGGTTACTCAGTTCTCCCTCGGGACGGTAGGCGGCGAGATAACGGGCCGTTGTACCGACGACGGGGCCCATGATACTGTCCACATGGGCTTTGTACGGACGGATGAAGGCCTCGGCGGCAGCATCGGGATGGGCATCATAACGGCTGTCGATGAGGATACGCTGTTGGCTGACACCGGCCACCTCGTAGTGGCTCCTACACCCTGTGAGAGCGAGGGCTGCGGCGAGGGCGGTGATGAGGGTTATTCGTTTCTTATTCATACAGTTTAATGTTTCAAGACGTTGTATTTCCTTTGCAAAATTACGATTTTTCGCTGAATGTGACAAATAAAACTCAGAAAAGTGGATTTCCGTTTGGTGGGTTCGTGGAAAAGTCGTAACTTTGCAGCGCTTTTCGGCCTAACCGCTGGCAGTCAATGCAGTCTGCGGATGTTGGGTTGGAACGACAAACAAATTTAATTATAAAAATTACATCATGGATTTAATTAAAGTTGCTGAAGAAGCATTTGCAACCGGCAAGCAGTTCCCGGAGTTCAACCCCGGTGACACGATCACTGTCGCTTACAAAATTGTCGAGGGAAACAAACAGCGTATCCAGCTGTACCGCGGTGTCGTCATCAAGATCAGTGGTGAGGGCACGAAGAAGCGTTTCACCGTTCGTAAGATGTCCGGAACGGTAGGCGTAGAGCGTATCTTCCCTATGGAGTCTCCGAACATCGATTCTATCGAGGTTAACAAGCGTGGTAAGGTACGTCGCGCTAAGCTGTACTACCTGCGTAACCTCACTGGTAAGAAGGCTCGTATCCAGGAGAAGAAGAATACGGTCGTCAACAAGGACTAATGTCCGTTCCCCTAGAAAAGAAATTAGAGGTCTCTTCCCGTGTGGAGGAGACCTTTTTTTATTTTTGCTTATGAAGAGAGAGAGTTTATGGCGGCCGGCGCTGAAGGCCGCGTTTCCTTACACGATACCCATTTTCGCCGGGTTCTGGTTCCTCGGTCTGGCCTATGGCCTGCTGATGAATAAGTCCGGCTTCTCCTTCTGGTGGCCGATGATCATGGCCATGACGATCTTCTCCGGATCGGTGGAGTTTGTTGCCGTAGGCATGCTGAAGGGTGCCTTCCATCCCCTGCAGTCGTTTGTAATCGCCCTGCTCATCTGTGCCCGTCATCTCTTCTACGGCATCTCCATGCTCGACCGTTTCAAGGGCATGGGGTGGAAGAAGTTCCCACTCATCTACGGCATGTGCGACGAGACCTTCTCCATCAACTATACGGCGAAGATCCCCGAGGGTGTCGACAAGGGCTGGTTCATGCTCTGGGTGACAGTCCTCGACTACAGCTATTGGGTGACGGGGGCGACGATGGGTGCCGTCTTCGGCATGCTCGTGGTCTACTGTCTGCGCAATGTGGATGTCATGGCAGCGCCCTTCGGTGTCCCCGAGGCCATCGGTGTCCTCGTCACGGCTCTCCTGCATGTCTGGAAGCGTCAGATGATGATCTCAATTCTCGGCGGCACGCTGACGTATATGCTCATCGTGCAAAACATCCCTTAACCTTCGTAGTTCACTTCCCCGTCGGCATCGCCGTGGAGGGCCTCGTCGAAGTCCTTCCAGCTCTGGAAGCCGGCGAGAAGGGCCAGACGGTCCTTGGCCTGCGGGGAGAGGTCATGGAGATGAAAGTGATGTTCCGCGAAGATTTTCCGTAATTTTCCAATATCCTTACGGAGATGGACTCCGTCCCCAATCTTTTTTTCGACATCCTCGATGAGATGTTGCCATTCTTTTTTCATAACTAACGTAAAAAAATAATATTTTCACGGCAAAGTTACTCAAAAAACGAGAAAGGAAGCATTGAAATGCAGATTTTTTGTTATCTTTGCAACAAAGTTTTAACATTAATCAAGCGCAATGAAAGAATTAGCATTAAAGTACGGCTGCAATCCCAATCAGAAGCCGGCCCGTATCTTCATGGAGAAGGGGGAACTGCCCATCGAGGTCCTCAACGGACGCCCGGGATACATCAACTTCCTGGATGCCTTCAACAGTTGGCAACTCGTCAAGGAACTCAAGGCTGCTACGGGAATGCCGTCGGCTGCCAGTTTCAAGCATGTCTCTCCCGCCGGCGCCGCCATCGGCCTGCCGCTGAGTGACACGCTGAAGAAGATCTATTTCGTGGATGACATCGACTTCGAGCTCACGCCTCTGGCCAATGCCTATGCCCGTGCCCGTGGTGCCGACCGTATGTGTTCCTACGGTGACTTCTGCGCGCTCAGCGACACCTGTGACGAGGCCACGGCGAAGCTCATCCACCGTGAGGTCAGTGATGGTGTCATCGCTCCTGACTATACTCCCGAAGCTCTCGCCATCTTGAAAACGAAGCGCAAGGGTAACTATACCATCATTAAGATCGATCCAGACTATAAGCCCGAGCCCATCGAGCGCAAACAGGTCTTCGGCATCTGGTTTGAGCAGTTGCGCAACGAGGTGAACCTCGCCGATCCGAAGCTCTTCGAGGATATCCCGACGAAGAACAAGACTTTCTCTGCTGAGGCCAAGCGTGACCTGATCATCTCCCTCATCACGCTGAAGTATACACAGTCGAACAGTGTCTGCTATGTCAAGGACGGCCAGGCCATCGGCATCGGTGCCGGTCAGCAGAGCCGTATCCACTGTACGCGCCTCGCCGGTCAGAAAGCCGATGAGTGGTGGCTGCGCCAGTGTCCGAAAGTCATGAGTCTCCCCTTCAAGCCGGGGATCCGTCGTGCCGACCGTGACAACACCATCAATGTCTATATCGGTGACGAGTATGAGGATGTGCTGCGTGACGGTGAGTGGCAGAAGGTCTTCACTGAGAAGCCCGAGCCGCTGACGCGTGAGGAGCGCAAGGCATGGATCGCGAAGAATACCGGCGTCGCCCTCGGCTCCGATGCCTTCTTCCCCTTCGGCGACAACATCGAGCGGGCTCATAAGAGTGGCGTGGAGTATATCGCCCAGGCCGGTGGCTCCATCCGTGACGACAATGTCATCGAGACCTGCGATAAGTACGATATCGCTATGGCCTTCACGCACGTGAGACTGTTCCACCATTAATATCCCCCTGCAGGAGGGTTATTTTTTACGAATTATGAGCGACATCGAAGAAATCATTGAGAACGGGATGGTCTTCAAAGGGGCGCCGAAGGGTGGTCCGAAAGAAGAGAAGGTGAAGACCAAAGCCCGGAAGAAGAAATATATCACCGGTGCCCATGGCAGCGGTTCCGCACGCCAAAAGGCTAAATACCGCGAGCAGCGCGCCAACCGAAAGAGCCAGCACAGGAAATAAATCCATAATGGATAATGGACAATAGATAATGGATAATTGTGGGCGTGTCCCATGGTTATCCATCATCACTCCCTCTTTTTTGACCTTCTAATCATGTTCAGAATTCGCGTGGAAATCAACAAACGGACAATTGGCGACATATACGCGATTTATGGGGCTTTTTAGTAAGTTGCAGATTATCAACAAGATACAAATAATATCGTGAATAATAGAAATTTCTGTTGCATATTTATCCGGGAAAACAGGCAATATTGCGGTTGTTTTTCAATGATTATGCATGATATTGCATAAAGACTCACACGAAAACAAGGCATTTACGGCTCGTAAACATCGTGCAGAATTTTCTAAACACGATGTTTACAAAATTCTGCACGAAAGATATTCAGTCAGACCTCGTAGTTTGCCATCTCGGGTTAACATTTCCGCCCTCCGTTTCTCTAGAACCGAAATCCGAAAGCACCAAAAATGACGTGCAATAATCAGTCAGTCGGATAAATTCTATGCGTTTTACCTCCTACAAAAGGATTCATGCGGCCACACAAGGAAAATGAGCGGAATATAATATATTATGCCCTTATGGCGGATCATCATGTATCATTTCCCTACGAAATGCGAAAAAAACGTTCAATTGTTTTGTATATATAGAAAGAAAACTGTAATTTTGTTGAGGGAATAAAAAATGATACGAAAACAAATTCAAAGCATATGAAAAGAATACTACATCTAAGAGGGATACTGGGAGCAATTGCTCTTTTGTTGCTCTGTTTGCCGATGCATGCGGCGAATGAAGTTCCTGTGGGTACAACGTTTAAAATCACGACGGGGACCTATACGATATCTTATGAAGTTACGGCCTCCGGAGGAACGACCGAGACCAACCTCGTGAAGGTGACGGGTATCAGCGGCAGCGGTGAGGTGACGATACCCTCTACTGTGCCTTATAACGAGTATAAGCTTACTGTCAACGAGATGGGAACGGTAGGATGGGCGGTGATCAAGAATATCACGAAGCTGGTGCTTCCCGAGACCCTCACGAAGATGGATGCCAACTGTATTGCTGATCTCGGTGTCACGGAGCTCACCATTCCTAAAAATGTCGTCTCCATCAGCGACCAGGCTTTTCTATATCTCATCCATCCCAAGTTCACGGTGGATACGGAAAATAAGGTCTATGCCAATGATGCGAACGGCAATCTGGTATCGAAGAGTGGAAAGACGATTTACGCACTCAATTCCTATCAGGATTTTACCGATGGCGTTGGGAAGATTCCCGAGGGTACGGATTCCGTGAGCCGTTGTGTGGTGAATACCTCCAAGGTCACTACGCTCTGGTTCCCCAAGTCCGTTATTTGGGTCAAAAATGACTATCACTCTTGGTATGATGGTTGGCAAAAAGCAAACTCAAACAAACAATGAATATGAAAAAGATTATTGTGTTGATGGCATGTCTGATGCCATTGACATTGTGGGCACAGAATCAGACAGCGTCGTCTGATAGAGATCAGAGTGTCTATCTGGAGTTGGGCGGCGCATCAACAGTGGTAGGAATCAATTATGATGCTCGTTTCAGTGAATTTTCTCGCTGGGATGGCGTGCCGGCCTCTCTTGGGGATATAGTGAAAGCTCTGACTTCTTAGATGGTGATGAAAGTACCCGTGCTTATGCCGTACCCCTTGAGATCAATTATTTGTTGGGTGACCAGCAAAATCATCTGGAATTGGGTATGGGAGTCAGCTTAGGTCTTTACAATGGTCATTATCAGGAGACAGAATGGCGGCAGATAGATGATCAGACCTATGACAAGATCAAAGATTTGCCCGATGTTGATGTCATGGGCTTCGATAATGTAAGCACGGGTGTGATGGAGTATTATCAAGGAACGACAAATACCCATTCCAGAAATGTTTTCGGTTATTACGTATTTGGTAATATCGGCTATCGGCATACTGTCAAGAATGGTTTCCAGTTTCGTGTGGGTGTAAGTCCTTCCTTTAATTTCGGCGACAGTCATGGCGTTCAGAAGCCTGTACTGTATCCTTATATTTCATTCGGAAAAGCATTCTAATCTCTTGCGTGGTCGCCTTTTTGCGGCCACACACCCGCATTGGACGGATCATGATAAATCATGTCCCTACGATTTTTTACCTTTTTACTTTTTTACTTCTCTACTTTTTTGTATCTTTGCACCCGCATACGGTTCATGCCGCTGAGGCGTGACGAAGAGGGAACCGGGTGAGAATCCCGGACAGTCCCGCTGCTGTGTGCAGTCCTTCAAGCGGAGAGAACACCCGTGGCCACTGACAGTTTTTTCGGGAAGGCCGTTCTCCTCCGGACTGCGAGCCAGAAGACCTGCCGTCGTGCGTTTACCCCGTTGTCACTCCGCGAGGGTTCGGAGTCAGCGTGACAGAGAGAAGATTATGAAGAAGGTTATAAGAATAAGGATGACTGTACCCGTACGGTATTGTGTGCTGTTGGTGTTGGTCCTTTCCGCCGTCTCCGCCTGGGGACAGAAAGGCAGGGAGAACCGGCAGCGCCGTCTCATGTCCGATTCCGTCTTCCAGATCCATGAGGTCGTGGCCCGTGGCTCACAGAACGTGTCGCCCCATCAGACGATCTCCCGCCGTCAGATCTCCGCCCTGGCCTCCAATAATGTTGCCGACGCGTTGAAATACCTCGCCGGCGTGCAGATCAAGGACTATGGCGGCCTCGGCGGACAGAAGACCGTTAACGTGCGGTCCCTCGGCTCCCAGCATGTAGGCGTCTACCTCGACGGCGTGCGCATTACCAACGCGCAGAACGGTACCGTCGATCTTGGCAAATATTCCCTGACGACACTCGAGTCCGTCTCCCTCTTCAATGCCAATAAGACGGAGCCGCTGATGACGGCCAGCGAGTATGCCTCCGCCTCCACCGTCTATCTCCGTACCCACCGCCCCGACAGCACGTCGCTCCTGGCGTCCTATTCCTATGGCTCCTTCAACACCCATAAGGTGAACGTCACCTATTCTTATCAGCGCCTCGGCTTCATCGACGCCCAGTATACCCATACCGACGGCGACTATCCTTTCCGCTATCATACCGAGTATGAGGACACTACGGGCACGCGGCAGAATGATAACCTCGACCAGATGCGTGTCGAGGGCTGTCTCTTCCACGGTCCCTGGCAGTGGCACACCTATTATTATCTGTCTTATCGTGGCCTCCCCGGCGGTATCGTGCGCCGTCTCTCGGGCAAGTATACCGATGTAGGCAAGGAGTGGGACCAGAACTTCTTCTCCCAACTGTCCTATCAGCATCATTTCGGTCTCCTCGGTCTCCGTGGCATCGTGAAATATGCTAATGACCGTCTCCATTACCGTTCCGACTTCGACGAGAATGTCAGTGTCCATAGCAATGTCACTTATCACCAGCAGGATATCTACAGTGCCGTGGCCCTGAGCTATACTTATCACCATTTCGGTATCTCCCTTTCACCCGATCTGCGGTGGAGTGACCTCACGACAGACCTGAAGCATTTCCATTATGTCTACCGCATCGACTCGAAGACATCTATCACGGCCTTCTATAACTTCGGCGGACTGTCCATCAACGCCACGGCCCTCTACACCTATTGTAAGGACCATACCTACAAGGAGGCAGCGCCGCTGCACCGCTGGACGTGGGACGCCCTCGCCTCCTACCGTCTCGGCGACTGGACGCTGCGGGCGTTCTATAAGACCGTCTTCCGTATCCCTACGCTCAACGACCTCTACTATACCCTCGTGGGCAACCGTTTCCTCAAGCCTGAGTATACGCAGCAGTGGGATGCCGGCATCACTTACAGTCACCGCTGGCTGCATGTCCAGTGGGACGCCTATTTCAACCATATCAAGGACCGCATCGTCTGTCTGCCGTTGAAGGGATCGTTCCAGTGGACGATGCTCAACTACGGTTATACGCGCTGCATCGGTACCGACCTCAGCGTCAACGCCACGTTCAAGCATCATATCCTTATGCTCACGGGCACGTGGATGGACGACCGCAACCGCACAAATCCCGGCGGAAAGGACTATAACGACTTCGTGGCCTATTCCCCCCGCTGGTCCTTCTCCGCCATCTACACGTTCCTGTGGAAAGGGTGGGAGGCTTCCGTCTCCGACATGTTCGTCGACAAGCGTTACTGGACGGCACAAAACAGTATCGATGATCCCCTCGACCGTTACAACTGTACGGACGTGAAGGTGGGCTATCATTATCGCATGATGACCGTTGAGGCTGAGTGCCAGAATCTCTTCGACAAGCCCTATGAGATGATCCAGCGCTGGCCCATGCCCGGCAGAAGATATGCCGTGACGGTGAAAGTGCAGTTGTAGGGACCATGATTCATTATGTTCCGCCAAAAACGGAAATATATAATTGAAATATGAATAAAATATACTTCTTCTTATTTCTTTTCTTTCTCGCTGTCCCGCTTCATGCGCAGACGAAGGAGAACCTCATCATCTGCAATGAGGGCAACTGGCAACAGGACAACGGACAACTGTCGTATTATGACGCTTCTGCCGGGACGATGACGAACGGGTGGTTCCGGAAGGTCAACGGCACGAAGCTCGGTGACACGCCGAACGACATTATCCAGGTCAACGACACCCTCATCGCCATCGCCGTCAACTGGTCGAACATCATCCAGTATATCCACCCCGACGGTACGGCCTGCGGGGCTACGGAGAACGTGCCGAACAACCGCCGCATGTGCTCCGACGGCCGCTACCTCTATATCACGTCCTATGCCCACAAGTGCACCATCGGCGGCAAGGAGGTGACCTTCACGAAAGGCTATGTCGCCAAGATCGATGTCAATAGTCATGAGGTCGTCGATACCTGTCAGGTAGGGTGGGAGCCCGAGGGCATCCGCCTCTACAATGGTAAGCTCTATGTTGCCAACTCCGGCGGTTATGCCTTCGCCGAGAGTCATGACTATGAGAAGACGATCTCCGTCATTGATGCCGCCACGATGACCCTCGAGAAGAATATCGACACAGGTTGTATCAACCTTTATAGTGAGATGTCGCAGGCCGGGCCTTACATTCTCGTCAACTCTTGCGGCGATTATTATGAAACCGCCCCGAAGACCGTCATCCTTAACTGTGACAATGACCAGGTGACGACCTTCGACTTCCCCTGTACCTATAACAGTACCGATGGCAGTAAGTTCTATACCATCGGCAGTGCCTTCTCCTATGATACGGGCGATTATACCTGGTATATCAACACCATTGACCCGACGACGATGACCGTCACCGCGGGAATCTTCAATGATGCCATTACGTCGAAGATTAAGACGCTCCAGTCGCCCTATGAGCTCTACATCTCCCCGTATACGGGCAATGTCTATTTCACCGATGCCGTAGGCTACACGGATGCCGGTGAACTCTATGGCTACACGCAGAGCGGTGAGCAACTCTTCAAGCCTCTCCAGGTCTATATGTGTCCCGCCCATATCCTCGCCCTGCCTCCTGCGGAGTCTACGGGCATCAATAAGGTTACGACAACTTCCAACGCCAATGATGCGATGTATAATCTCACCGGTCAGCGTGTCGGCAACGATTACCATGGTGTCGTGATCCGTGGAGGAAAGAAATACGTGAAATAATTCTACGGTGGATCAAATAAAAATAATATATGCGTAAATTTTTACTCTTTATTTTTACACTCTGCCTGGCCTTTCAGGCCCAAGCGCAGAAAGCGTACATCGATTCGGTGTATGACTTCTGTCCCGCTCCGGGACAGTTCGTTAACAGTGCCCCCGCCTATTATGCCGGTGAGACGAAGGCCAATATCATCTACAGAGTCGACTCTACCCTCTGTCGGAAGGACAACAACAAGCCGATCTCCCTCGGTGCCTATGGCGGCTATGTCGTCTTCGGCTTCGACCATATGATCGAGAACATCAAGGACCACATGGACTTCCAGATCCTCGGCAATGCCTTCTGGGGCGCGTCGGCAAAGAAAGCCCGTGGCGGCAGTTGTGAGCCCGGCATCATCCTTGTCAGTAAGGATGTCAACGGCAACGGTCTCCCCGATGATCCATGGTATGAGATCGCCGGCAGCGAGTATAACAGTCCCGCTACGATCCACCACTACCGCATCGTCTACGAGAAGCCCGATGAGGACAAGGTCAAGACGCCGGACACGAAGCACTCCCTCTCCGACACTACCTATGTGCATTGGACCGATAATCAGGGCGGCAAGGGCTATGTCTACAAGAACACGTTCCATCATCAGAGCTACTGGCCGCAGTGGCTCCCCGACAGCACCACACTGACCTTCGAGGGTACGAAACTCGCCGACAACTATATTGATGAGAGTGGCAAGGGTACCTATTATGTTCAATACAGCTATACCTATGGTTATGCTGACAATGCTCCCAATGCCGACTCCCTCTCCTATATTAATATCGACTGGGCCGTGGATGCCGACGGCAATCCCGCGAATCTTGACGGTATCAATTTCGTGAAAGTCTATACCGGTGTCAATCAGTACTGTGGCTGGCTCGGTGAAACAAGTACGGAAGTCTATGGTGCCCTCGACCTCCACATGACGGGCCGTGACATCGAGGATCCAATCACTACACGAATCTACGTCCCCACGGCAACATCCGTCACCGACGGCCGCACAGCCATCTACACCCTCACAGGCACGCGTGTCGACACTCCCGTCGCCGGGCAGATCTATATCGTCGGCAGCAACGGAAAGACGAGGAAAGTGGTGTGGAAGTAGGGACATGATTTATCATGTTCCGCAAAAGGGGGAAGAAGTTCCATGTCCATTAAATATTCATCAAATATTCATTCATAGCAAACGCTGATCCCTAATCCCTTTGCAGGGGCCGCCCCTTGTGGCGGCCCGATGCCGGTACGGCATTCTTATCCCCTCTCTTGTGGATCATTCGGCGTACCGCCGACGGGCCGCCACAAGGGACGGCCCCTGCAAAGGGATATGGGGTGAGGCCTAATTTCATTCATTATGAAGAAATTCTTTACTCTGATTCTGTTCTGTCTCGCTGTCGTCACAGCCTCCGCACAGAACTATTCCCTCCGCACCCTCACGTTTGAGGACGGAGACTACAAATCCACAAATGCCAACTATCTTAACAAGTTCAACTGGTCGTCACTCATCGACACGGTACAGTATGGTGGTGAATTGCTCTATGGCGAGAACCACGGAGATACGTCTAAATCCTCCACGGCTGTCAATTATAGTTGGTATGATGAGAATAACACCAATCTTTACTCTGAACTTCCCGAGAACTGGGGCACGAAGATGCACTGGGGGGGCGGTCAGGCTATTTCCAACTATTGGAACGGCAACCTCAGCGATGGCAATTATCTCCATCAGCTCTCCGTGTATGTAGCTGATAACACGGGCAACGGCCAGAAAGGCCACGGCCATAACGGCTCTGATAACTTCTGCGTAGACTATGGCTATAAGGATAACTCGGGCTATTCTGCTTCTAATCTTCCTTTCTTCGAGTTTAAGGATGGAGTGGCTCGTACCATCGACCATATGTGGATCAATAATACAACCTATTTTGTAAATGTTGCCAAGAATGGTAACAGCTTGTCTTCAGCGTTGGCGGATACTGACTATGTCAAGGTTGAGGCTATTGGGTATCATGCTGATGGTACTACTAAGACTACATCTACTTATTTGGCTCTTGGTAAAAAGTTTTTGTTAACTGATTGGACCAATTGGTCTTTGGCAAATTTAGGAAAGGTAACAAAGGTAGAGTTTAATATTGTGGGTAATACAGACAATGGTTATGGCTTCTCCTTGCCCGCTTATTTCTGTTATGACGATGTCGCTGTAAGATTCCCGTCAGATGAAACCTTTTCTGCAAAAGTCTTAAAGGCAGATGAAAGTAGTACAGAGAAGTCTTTCAAGGTTACTCTCGATAATGGTGAATGTTATCAAAATGGTGATGTTCCGGAAGGGGCAACTTTTACCTATGATGGTCCAAATACGGATACATGGCGCTTATTGGAAGAGGGCCAGTCTTGTACCTTTACTATTGGTAGTCTTCCTAATATTAACATAACGAAGTTGGAAGTAGATGGATATTGCGAAGGTGCTTGGGGCAAGGCAGATTGTGAGGCAAAGGTCGGTGATACCGTCATCGCTACGAAGAAATGGAGTGGTCTTTTTGTTGATGAATACGGAGAGTCTATCGGTCAGACTGAGACAACGATGACGATGGATATGCCGGTTTCCCCCATTGAAAATGTAACGAAATTGGATTTTGTCAATACTTGTGTTGCAAAGGATATGAATGTAGTTAGCTATACTATCTACTATACCACCAACTCTTCCACCGCCATCACAACGGTTAATGCCGCCAGTGCAGGCAATTCCGCATATTATGATCTCCAGGGCCGCCGCGTCAACAACCCGACCAAGGGCCTCTATATCCATAATGGCAAGAAAGTGATCGTAAAATAAAAGCCTCACCCCCTTGCGTTAAACATTTATCAAACATTCATACATAACAAACGCTGATCCCTAATCCCTTTGCAGGGGCCGTCCCTTGTGGCGGCCCGATGCCGGTACGGCATTCTTACCTCCTCTCTTGTGGATCATTCGGCGTACCGCCGACGGGCCGCCACAAGGGACGGCCCCTGCAAAGGGATATGGGGTAGGCCTATTCATCATGAAGAAATCTCTACTTTTCATGGCTGCCTTCGCAGCCTTCGCCCTCGGCGCTCATGCCGCCGATGACAACACCGCAACTTTCGAGGATGTCACGCTCGGTACGGACACGCTCCTCGACGTCACGTCCGGAAGTTCCTTCACCTCTGGTAACTTCGTGTTCGACTATTCCTACGACAGCAGCTGGGGCACCAAGTCCGGCTTCATTGTGTCGGGAAAGAAAGCGACTAATTTCGTCGATTACACCACCGCCTATAACAGTTGTGTAGACCACGGCTATGACGGCTCCAATAACTTTGCCGTCTACTATCCCTCCTATGGTACCGCCTCCAGCATCACCGCCAAGGACGGCAGCGCACAGACGATCTCCGGTTTCTACGGCGCCGTCAATACCTATGTACAGAATAGCATTCTCAAGGGTGATAACTACGCAAAGGCCTTCACTACAGGCTCTTGGCTGCGCCTTGACGTCATCGGTACGAAAGCTGACGACTCTGTCGATACGCTCTCGTTCTATCTCGCTGACTACCGTTCTACTGATGAGGCTGCCCATTACTATCTGAAGGACTGGACCTGGTTTGATCTCAGCGCTCTGGGAGAGGTCAAGAGCATCACGTTTGCTTTCGACGGCTCCGACAAAGGCGACTATGGCTTGAACACGCCGACTTATGTGCTTGTCGACAATTATGATGGTAGTTATGACGGTACGAGTGCCAAGGCTCAGAATGCCGACCGTACTACCGCCACGTCCATCGCTACGGTCTTCCGCCGTGAGGACAATGTCAACGCTCCCGTCTATAACCTCGCCGGTCAGCGCGTCGGCCGTGATTATAAGGGTGTCGTGATCAAGAACGGACGGAAGTACATCCAGTAGGGACATGATTCATCATGTTCCGCACCGATGGGGTGTTTAATATAAGGACAGAGTAACAGATAACACATATCCGTTGCCCTGTCTTTTTCTTAGACAAAAACCTCATCTTATTTTTTCAACAAAAGCATTAGTTTTTGTTTACACCCTATTTTCATATTCCCTTAACCCTGTTGTAACACTTTCTCACGACCTTTGCGACCAACTTAAAAAAAGAATCGAAAAGGTAATGAGAAAACGAATCATTCGCATTTTATGTTGTCTGGCCTGCTTGTTGACGGGAGCCCAGACGATTTTTGCCGCCAAGCCATGGAAACTGGCAGTATTGTCCGATGTCCATTTGATGTCCCCGCAACTTCTTGTGGAGGACGGCGCGGCCTTTCAGACTTATCTCGACGGAGATAGAAAACTGTTGAAGGAGAGTCCCGAGATCCTCGACAGTATCACGGCGCGTGTGCTCCGGGAACATCCTCAGGTGGTTTTTATCTGTGGTGACCTCACGAAGGATGGCGAGCAGGTGTCCCATGAGCTGTTGCGCAAGCATTATCTCAGCAAGTTTCTCAAGGCCGGCATCAAGGTCTTCGTCGTTCCCGGCAACCATGATGTCAACAATCCCCATGCCGTGATTTTCCGTGGCGATAAGACAGAGCGTACGAAGACCGTCACACCTGCACAGTTCGCCTCGATCTATCAGGACTGCGGCTATGGTCAGGCGCTGAGCCGTGATCCCTGGTCGTTGAGCTATGTCGCCCAACTGCAGCCTGGTCTCCGTCTCCTGGCCCTCGATGCCTGTCGCTATGAGGACAACGATTACGAGAAGGACCTCTGTGTCACCAGTGGCCGTCTGAAGCCGGAAACGGTGACATGGCTGAAGCAGCAGGTAGCGGCTGCCAAGAAGGCCGGCTGTCAGGTCATCGCAATGATGCACCACGGTGTTGTGCCTCATTTCTCCCTCGAGGGCAAGGTCCTCTCGGAATATCTCGTCAACGACTACGAGCGGGTGGGGGAGATGCTCGACAGTCTTGGCGTTCATATTATCTTCACGGGACATCTCCATTCCCAGGATATTGCGCAACGTGGCGGACTCGTCGATGTCGAGACTGGTTCCACGGTGAGCTATCCTCATCCCTATCGTATCATTACTGTCGGCAATGACTCCCTCGATATCCATACCCATCACCTCACACAGATCGCCTCTCTGGCTCGCCAGGGGATCAGTATGACGGAGAAGAGCAAGCATTTCGCCATTCTCTCCGTAGAGAAGATGGTCAACAACTACCTCCCCGCCGCTACGCCGGAGCCAGCCCGAAAGGCCATCGGTGAGATGCTCGGCGAGGCTTATATCATCGACCTCTATGGTGACGAGCATCCCGACAGCACGTTCCTGCAGAAGAAGCAGCGTGTCATCGATGCCGTCAGCCTCCTGGCTCCCGATAAGGCAAAGCTCGTCGATGCTATCGCCACATCACTGACGACAGACTTCCCGCCGAAAGACAACGATGTAAAAGTAAAAAAGTAAAGAAGTAAAAAATTAAACGTAGGGACATGATTCATCATGCTCCGAAGTTAAGAATTAAAAAAACGCAGATACTTTATGAAGACAACACAAAATATGCTGATGGGGGTATGCCTCGCGTCAGCGTTGAGCCTTCCTTCCGGTGCGTATGCCGAGGAAGGACATTCGAAAGTGGAGACGAAGAGTGACAGTGCTGCTGTCGCCCGTCCTGGTGAAGAACACGACATGCAGAAAGACACGCATGTCCTTGGGGAAGTCGTCGTGACGACGCAGAAACGGCAGCAGAGTGCCGTCGACGTGCCGATCTCTGTGAGTGCCGTGACGGGTAGTATCCTCGGTAAACTCGGTATGACACAGATGGACGAGATGGCGACGATGACGCCGGGCGTGCAGATCCAGTTGCAGAGCCCGAACAACCCCGGATATGTCATCCGTGGTGTCACCTCCGATGATGGCGAGTCGACGAGTCAGCCCCGTGTCTCCGTGTTCACCGACGGCGTGTCGACATCACGCTCCCGCGCCAGTGTCAGTGAGCTCTTCGACATGGAGCGTGTGGAGGTCGTGAAAGGTCCCCAGGGCACCCTCTTTGGCCGTGGTGCTGAGATTGGTGGTATTTCGCTCATCCGTAATAAGGCCAAGGACAACCTCAGTGGTGAGCTCTCCGCCCGTTATGGCGCTTACAACACACGACAGGTGACAGGCTTCATTAATACGCCGATCGTCAAGGGCAAACTCGCCAACCGTTTCGCCTTCGACTATGACGGTCATGACGGCTTCATCAAGAATATCGCCGGTGGCCGACTGAATGGTAAGGAAGCGTTCGCCTTCCGTAACTCTACCGCCTGGTGGAGTGAAAACACCTCCGTCAACTTCATCCTCGACTATCAGCATGACAACTACCCCGGCACGTCGTTCCGTACGGAGTTTCCTGATTTCGGTGTGACGCAGGATCCTAATGACCCCGCAAACCTTGATATGGGCAAAGGCCTCTATATCCACCGGAATGTCGGGGGCGGTACGTTGCTCATCGATCATAACTTCAACGACTACTGGAAACTGAGTTCGATCACGGGCTTCCGTGCCTTCAACTCCGATGAGAAGTTTGATGCCGACGGTACCTATCTGCCGCTCCTCAATGCCCAAGAAAAGGCCAAAGGAACACAGTTCTCCCAGGAGTTCCGTCTGAACTATGACAACCGCCGTAACTTCAGTGGTTTTGCCGGACTGAGCTATTTCTTCGAGGACAACTCCCAGGATGTACGGCTCCACAGTGATTTGAAATATCTCTATCCCGTGATGATGAAGTCGAAGCTCAAGAGTACGTTCTCCGGCCTCTTCTCCACGGTGAAGTCCACGATTATGGGTAAGGTGCCGGCTGCCATGCAGAGCACTGTCGTCGCACAGTTTGACGCCGCCGAGCAGCAGCTCATGGACAAGTGGTTCCCGAAGGACGGCACCCAGGATGCCACCCCTGATTTCTACGGTGATCTGAACACGATGTTCCAGCAGTTTGGTGCCCTCCTGGGTATGAAGGGCGTCACCCTCGACCAGTATCTCGCTTCCATGGGAGATCAGGGCAAGACCTACGGCGCTATGATCAAGGGCCTCTCCGCACAGCCCCTCGGCGACTATTCAGAGGAAGGAAAGAACTACAACACCACGAATGCCGCCGAGATCTATGCTGATGGTACGTGGAAGATCTACAAGGGTCTGAACTTCACCCTCGGCCTGCGCGGTACCTATGAGCACCAGAAGAGCAGTTACTCCTCTGTAGATGACGACAACAGCTTCCTCGCCGTGGCCCTCGCTTCCAATGGTGGTCATGTGATCTATACGCCGTCGGAGAAGTTCAGTGCGTCGAAGAGTTACTGGAGCTGGGTCGGCCGTGCCGTCCTTAACTATCTCTTCGGCCGGAACAATGCCTACCTGAGTTTCTCCCGTGGCCGTCGTCCCGGTGTGCTGTATTTCAACAACAGTCCTGAGAAACTGTCGACGCTGAAGCCGGAGATCATCTACAGTTATGAGGCAGGTCTGAAAGGACTTTTATTCAACAACCATCTGCGTTATGACCTCAGCGTATACTATTATGACTGGTATCACTTCCAGACGAACCGCTTCGACCAGACCCAGAGTCTGTATATCGCCTCCGATGCCGGCCGCGCCCACAGTTTCGGTGTTGAGGCCTCGCTGACGTGGTCACCGATCAATGAACTCGTGCTTTTCGGCAACTACAGTTATATTGACGGGAAGTTCAACGACAAGGACGAGAACGGCAACAAGCAGGAGTATGCCGGTAACCGTTTCCGTCTGACACCGAAGAATAGTTTTACCCTCGGTGCCGACGTGGAGATTCCCGTGGCCAAGACGGGTACGATCTTCTTCCGTCCGACCTATACTTATAAGTCAAAGGTATATTTCGAGGATGACAATAAGCCTGCTGTGACAGCTTATGGAACGTACGACCTGACACAGAAGGGCTACGGCATCTGCAACGTCAACCTCGGCTGGCGCTCTCAGCCGAAGAAGGTATACTATGAGATCGGCATGTTCGGTAAGAATATCTTCGACGAGAAGTATATCGTCGATGCCGGCAACTCCGGCCGCAATATCGGTTTCCCGACATTCATCGGCGGTACCCGCTCCGTCATCGGCGTGGAGGCGAAGATAGGATTCTAATAAAAGTAAAGAAGTAAAAAAGTAAAGAAGTAAATGTAGGGACATGATTCATCATGTTCCGCTCCCATTGTGGTTGCGTGGCCGCAACATGGCGGCCACCTACCATTTCTTTGATTAAATCCACCACGGTTTTATTTGTTTTTTCGGGAAAATATCCATAACTTTGCAGCGGAAAAATAGAAATGAAGAAAATCATTTAGGAGAAATAACATTGAATACTTTACAGAGACTCTTCGGCTTTGATGCCCATACGATGTCAGTCCGCACGGAAGTCGTGGCCGGACTGACTACTTTTTTTACGATGTGCTATGTCCTTGCCGTCAACCCCGCCGTGCTCAGTGCCACGGGGATGGACAAGGGTGCCCTGTTCACCTCTACGGCAGTAGCCACAGCCATCGCGACACTGTTGCTGGCCTTGATGGCGAAGCTGCCGTTTGCCCAGGCACCGAGCATGGGTCTGAACGCCTTCTTCGCCTTCACGCTCTGTCAGGCCATGGGCTATCACTGGCAGCAGGCGCTGGCCATCATGCTCATCGAGGGTGTCGTCTTCCTCCTTATCACGTTTCTGAATATCCGTGAGATGATCCTCAACGCCATCCCGACGAACCTGCGCTATTCCATCTCCGTCGGCATCGGTATGTTCATTGCCTTCATCGGACTGAAGAACGCGCAGATCATCGTGGCCAATCCCACCACTTTCGTCGGTCTGGGGACCTTCACGGCGACCTCTATCCTCGGTATCATCGGCATCATCCTCAGTGGTGTCCTCATGGCCCGTGGCGTCAAGGGAGCACTGTTCATCGGTATCCTTCTGACGACGATCATTGGTATCCCCATGGGTGTCACCGTCTTTCCCGACCACTGGATTCCCGTGTCACTGCCCCAGGATATCAGCCCCGTGTTCTGTAAGTTCGACTTCACGGGACTGTTATCGATGAAGACGGTGATGGTCGTCATCTCGTTGTTGCTCGTGAATATCTTCGATACCGTAGGTACCCTCATCGGACTGTCGTATAAGACGAATATCGTACGCCCCGACGGTACGATCCCCCATATCCGTGAGGCCATGCTCAGTGATGCTATCGGCACGACGTGCGGTGCCTTCCTCGGGTCTAGTACGATCACAACGTATATCGAGAGTGCCTCTGGCATCGCCGAGGGAGGCCGCAGTGGACTGACCTCGTTCACCGTGGCGATGATGTTCGTCATCTCCCTCTTCCTCAGTCCCCTCTTCCTCCTCATCCCCGGTGCGGCGACGAGTGGTGCCCTCGTCCTCGTGGGCGTGCTGATGCTCGACAATGTGAAACGCCTCGATCTGAGCAATGTCAGTGAGGCCTTCCCGGCATTCATCACGATGATTACGATGGTACTCTGCTATTCCATCGCCGATGGTATCTGTCTCGGCATCCTCAGTTATGTCATCCTGAAAGCCTGTACGGGACAGATCCGCCAGCTCAACGCCACCCTTTGGGTCTTGTCGGCATTGTTTGTGTTGAACTTTATATTTGGATAATGGTATATTCTGTATCAAAAACGATGGAGATCTCTGCTGCCCATCAGTTGAAGCTCTCCTATGCCAGCAAATGCAGCCGGCTGCATGGGCATAACTGGCATGTACGTGTCTTTCTGATGAGCCGTGAGTTGAATGCCGACGGGATGGTGTACGACTTCTCGGAGATCAAGCATAAGATCCATGGTTATCTCGACCATGGCAACCTCAACGACCTCCTTCCGTTCAACCCCACAGCGGAGAATATCGCCCGATGGATCGTCAGCCAGTTCCCTCAGTGTTACAAGGCCGTCGTCCAGGAGAGTGACGGTAATGTTGCCCAGTGTGTCGATGAGGAGAAAATCAAAGGGGTGGAAAATTTAGTGATGTAATGCGAGTAAACGAACTTTTTTATTCCCTTCAGGGCGAAGGACGGTGGACGGGGAGAGCGGCGATCTTCGTCAGATTTTCCGGCTGTAACCTCCGTTGTCCGTTTTGTGATACCGATTTCTCCCGTTACCGGGAGATGACGGAGGAGGAGATCATCGATGCCGTCGGTCAGTGGCCGCAGTGTAAGTTCATTGTCTTTACGGGAGGAGAACCGACGCTGCAACTTACGGACTCCCTCGTGGCAAAGCTGAAGGCCCGTGGCTACTATATGACGGTGGAGACGAACGGCACACATCCCGTCCCCGCGGGTATCGACTGGATCACCTGTAGTCCGAAGACCGCCTTCGTGGCTAACGGGGCGTTGAAGATTACCCGTTGTGATGAGGTCAAGGTCGTGTATGATGGTATCCATGCGATCAGTGACTATGGCCTCGACTGTCGTTACCGTTACGTACAGCCCTGTGATACCGGTGATGCCGCCACAACAGAATCGAACCTCCGTGGTGCCATCGCGTATGTACAGCAACATCCCCAATGGCAACTGTCATTACAAGTCCACAAAATCCTTAAGATCCAATAGTAGGGTGCGGCCCTTGTGGCCGTACCCTGCAAATCCCATTTTGAAACATTTGTACCACTAACTGTAAACATCTATACCACCTTTTTTCACCCATAATGCCTAACTTTGCAACGTCGATGATCAGATATCGACGGAAACTAACAACTACATTATCATACAAACTAAAAACCACATTATGGGTAAATCAATTCTTAGCAAAGTGGCCCTGACAGGATTCCTGTTATTCCCGGCCATAGGAGCGTTGCCGGAAGCGACGCTCTCCGCAAAGATCGTGAAGGGAACGGTGATTTCCGCCACGGATGGTGAACCACTCATCGGTGCCAGCGTGAAGGTCGTCGGCTCTCAGGCTGCCGCCATCACGGACCTCGACGGTAACTTCACCATTGATGTCAACAACGGTCAGACGCTCACCATCTCCTACGTCGGTTTCGTGGACCAGAAGGTGCGTGTCAACGGTGATGTCGTGAAAGTCTCGATGAAAGAGGAGGCCAACAGCCTCAATGATGTCGTCGTCATCGGTTACGGTGTACAGAAGAAGAAACTCGTCACCGGTGCTACGACACAGTTGAAAGGTGAGGATGTCGCCAAACTCAACACCAACAATGCCCTCCAGGCCATGCAGGGTCAGACGCCGGGTGTGAACATCATCTCTGAGTCCGGTCAGCCGGGCAGTGGCATGAAGGTCATCATCCGTGGTCAGGGCTCGAATATCAGCAACTCCCCGCTCTATGTCGTCGATGGTATCGCCGGTGTGGATATCTCGAATATCAACCCGAGTGATATCGAGAGTATCGACGTGCTGAAGGATGCCGCCTCCGCCGCTATCTACGGCGCCCAGGCTGCCAACGGTGTCGTCCTTGTGACGACGCGGTCGGGTAGTGCCGGCAAGGCCCAGGTTACTTTCGACGGTTATATGGGCTGGCAGAGTGCCGCACATAAGATTAATATGTGTAACGCCCAGGAGTATATGACCCTCATGGACGAGCAGAGTCAGAACTCTGGCGCCGGTGCCATCGACTGGAGCAAGTATAGCAGTATCTATACCTATCAATATGATGCTGACGGTAATATTACGGGCAAGACGCTCAACGACACCAACTGGATGGATGAGATGTTCAAGGATAACGCCAAGCAGCAGAGCTATACCATCGGCGTCAACGGCGGCTCGAAAGATGCCACTTATGCCATCTCCCTGGGCTACTACAGCCAGGAGGGTATCGTCGGCGGCAAGGATGCCTCCAACTACGAGCGTTATAACTTCCGCGCCAATCTTCAGCAAAAACTCTACAAGAATCTATTGACTATCGGTGAGAATGTCAGTCTCGCCTATGTCGACCAGAAGGGTATCGGAACGGGTAATATGTACAACAACACCCTCCGCGGTGCCTATGGCGCCACGCCGCTCCTCCCCGTCTACCTGCAGAACGACGGCCGTGCTGACCTCAACAACGGCTATTCCTATTCCATCGCCTCCGACTGGTATCAGTATGACTACAACCCTGTGGCTGCCCTCTACCGGAACCATAACAAGAGTGACAACCAGAACTGGGTCGCCAATGTCTTCGCCGAACTGCAGCCCATCAAGAACCTGAAGATCCGCACGCAGCTCGGTTTCAACCACAATAGCAGCAGCTACCGCAGCTATACGCCGGCCTATACCGCTACGACGAACTCCTCGCAGCTCAGCCCCTCCGTGAGCCAGAGTATGTATAAGGGCTGGACGCTGACGTGGACGAATACCGCTTCCTACAACTGGAAGATCAAGGACCATGAGTTCAACACCATGCTCGGTATGGAGGCAGAGCGCTTCCAGGGTGACAACCTCAGTGGTAACAACACACTGATGGATATCTACAACGACTGGGCCCATGCCTATCTGAGCAATGCCGTCGATCTCAATGCCGGTGGCCTCTATGGCTATCCGAGCAATGACTACCGCCGCGTGTCCTACTTCGGACGTATCGGATGGAACTGGAAAGACACTTATATGCTCAATGCCACGCTGCGTGCCGACGGCTCCTCCCGCTTCGCTGAGAACCACCGCTGGGGCTGGTTCCCCTCCGTCAGTGCCGGCTGGGTCATCACCAATGAGAAATGGATGCAGGGCATCAATAAGTATATGGACTTCCTGAAGATCCGTGCCAGCTGGGGACAGGTCGGTAACAACGCCATCGGCGACTACCTCTATGCTGCCCCCGTCACCCTCAGTGGTGCCGGTTACAACTTCGGTACGGGCAAGGGAACGGACAAGAACACCAATGGTGCCTATGCCTACCGCCTCGGTAATGACAATCTGAAATGGGAGACTTCTGAGCAGACCGACCTCGGTTTCGATGCCCGCTTCCTCCAGAGCCGCCTCGGCGTAAACTTCGACTGGTACTATAAGAAGACGAAGGACTGGATTGTCCAGGCTCCCGTCATCGCTACTGCCGGTGCCGACGCACCGTATATCAATGGTGGTGATGTAGAGAATAAGGGTATTGAGGTCAACTTCACCTGGAATGACCATATCGGCAAGGCCTTCAAATATAATCTCGGTGCTAACTTCGCCTATAATAAGAATAAGGTGGGCAATGTCGCCACCGTCGACGGTATCATCCACGGTTCCACCAATGTGATGTTCAACAACCAGCATGAGTTCTACCGTATCTCCAACGGACATGCCATGGGTTATTTCTGGGGCTATCAGACGGCCGGCGTCTTCCAGAACCAGCAGCAGATCAATGACTGGATCGCTGCTGGCAATGGTATCAAGAGTGGCACGCAGCCCGGCGATGCCATCTTTGTCGACCAGAACCACGATGGTGTCATCGATGATAATGATAAGGTGGATCTCGGTAATGGTATCCCGAAGTGGAACTTCGGCTTCAATGTCGGCTGTTCCTATAAGCATTTCGACTTCTCCATGGTATGGACGGGTATGGCAGGCTTCAAGGTCGCCAATGGCGGTTACCGCAACTGGGGTAATGCCGATCTGAGCAACTATACCACGAAGTTCCTCAGCCGCTGGACCGGTGAGGGAACCTCCAACAGCATCCCGCGTCTCGTCAACGGCGATATTAGCTGGACCGACTTCTCCGACCTCTATCTCGAGGACGGCGACTTCCTCCGCATTGCCAATATCACCCTCGGCTATGACTTCGCCTCCCTGTTGAACCTCAAGGCCATCAGTCAGGCCCGACTCTATTTCCAGGTACAGAACCTCTATACCTTCACCAACTACAGTGGTATGGATCCTGAGGTCGGTTACGGCCAGGATGCATGGGTCAGCGGTATCGATACCGGTACTTATCCCCATTCCCGTACTTTCCTCGTCGGTGTCAATCTGAAATTCTAAAATGAACAGTATTATGAAAACCAAGACAATATTATATGCTGCCCTCGGCCTGATGACCACCGTCGGTCTCACCGCCTGCTCCGAGAGCTTCCTGGACACGAGTTCCAAGACGGAGATGAACTCCACCTCTTTCTATAAGACGCAGACCCAGGCAGAATATGCCCTCACGGGCTGCTACGACGGTTACCAGCGTACCGTCAGCAACGGCTCCTGGCCTACACTCTTCCAGGCTGTGGAGACGATGAGTGATGACTGTCTCGGCGGTGGCGGTCCCGACGACCGTACCGACCGTCTCATGGACCGTTTCGACATGAGCTATAACTCCTCCGACGTGAGTTTCATGAATGGTATCTGGGAGGATTACTATAAAGGTATCTATCGTTGCAATCAGCTTATCTCCTCGCTCCCCGGCATCACTTTCAACAGTCAGACCACGAAGGACGAGGTGGAAGGCCAGGCCAAGGCGCTCCGTGCCCTCGAGTATTTCGACCTCGTCAGACTTTTTGAGAATGTGCCGCTGCTCACCACGGCAACGAATGACATCGTGCCGCAGGCCAAGCCAGACTCTGTCTATGCCCAGATCGTCAGTGACCTGCAGGATGCCGTGAAACTCATCCCCGCAAGTTCTTTCGCCGACAAGAGTACGAATCTCGGACGCATCACGAAATATGCCGCCGAGGGAATGCTCGCCCGCGTGTACCTCTTCTATGATGGCGTATACAACAACAATGAGGGCAAGGAGATGCCCGGCAAGCTGACGAAGGCACAGGCGCTGAGCTACTGCGAGGATATCATCTCCTCCGGCAACTACTCCCTCGAGTCTGACTTCAAGAACCTCTGGCCGGCCGCCTGCACGGAAGCGACGACAACCGCTGAGGGCCGCAAGACTACCTATGATGAGGCCAGCAATGAGATCCTCTGGGTCGTGAAGTTCAACAACGACCAGAACTGGACGAACTCCCTCATCGATGGTAACAAGTTCATCATCAACTTCGGCCTGCGCAATGTCACGGCCTATGCTCCTTACGGCAACGGATGGGGCGCCTGTCCGATCACGCCGTATGCCAAAGGCCTCTACCTCAGTGATGACAGCCGCTATAGTGCTTCTATCATCGACTGCCGTCAGATCGGAGCTTACAAGACGCAGATCTCTACCGACTGTATGGACTATACGGGTTACGTGAATAAGAAATACTGTCCGCTGATCTTCAAGGACGGTACCTCTATGCCGGCCTCCGAGACGACCGTCGACGGTGGTAACATGCAGACGAACCAGGATCAGAACTGGATCCTCATGCGCTACTCCGATGTTCTCCTCATGGCCGCCGAGCTTGGCAGTCCGAACGCCATGAAGTATTTCAACATGGTCCGCGAGCGTGCCTACGGCAATACGTCGCACGACCTCACGGCAGCGCCCACGAAGGCACAGATCTGGCAGGAGCGCCGCCTGGAGTTCATGGGTGAGGGTATCCGCTACTTCGATCTCCGCCGCCAGGGCCTCGACGCCTTCGTGAAGGCAGAGCTCGGACAGGCCACGACGAACGGTACTGCCGGTGGTACGGCTATCACCGTCTACAACAACCGTACGCAGACGACCATCGCCTCTACCTATAAGGATGAGAACATCCGCCAGAAGCGCGGCTTCCTCCAGATCCCCAACGATCAGATCACACGCTCGGGTAATGTCTACAAGCAGAACCAGGGCTGGTAAACATCCAACAATGATTAAATTTTGATTCGTCATGAAAATTTCTCATTATATATTCTCCCTCTTCGCCGCCCTCATGGTGCTCCTCGTAGCAGGCTGTACCCCCGACGACGGTTCCATGGGCAGCAGCTCCCTGACGTCTGCTGACCTTCAGGAGGGCACGGCATTCACCATTGAGGCTGATGCCAGTAACCCGAATCTCATCCACCTCACCAATAAGCTCAGTGGCTATGATGCTTTCTGGAGCCATCCCGGTGTGGGCACGGGCCATTCCACGGGAAATAACGTGGATCTGAAGATTGCTTTCCAGGGCAAATATCCCGTCGTCTTCGGTGTCCGTACGCCGCAGGGCATGATCTACAGTGACACGACGTGGGTGGACATCAACACCTTCTGTGCCGACTTCGTCAGCGGTGACGACTGGACCTATCTCGCCGGCGGCGCCGGCAACAGTAAGACCTGGGTGCCCGACAACGGCAAGTACGGCATGAAGCAGGGCTTCTATTCCTGCTTCGATCCTACGGCCGTCTACTCTGACATGAAGGCCGATGAGGGTAAGAACAACTGGTATGCCAGTGGTAAGACGTGGTGGGAAGCATCGAATGCCGACGTAGGCATCACCGATGCCGACCTTGCGCAGACGATGACCTTCTCCCTCCAGGGGGCCGCAAAGTTGACGGTGAAGGACCAGAACGGCAACACAACGACCGGTACCTTCGCCTTCGATCCCGACAGCCACAGTCTCAGTGCCAATGGCGTGGAGTTCGCTCACGGTGCCTGGGCCAATGGTAAGTCGAAGAGTTTCTCGTCCAACTTCTATGTCTTCCACCTCAGTGAGAACCAGCTCATGATCGCCTGCAAGCGTGACCCTGCCCTCTCCGGTGAGGGTGAGTGCTGGTATGTCTGGAACTTCGTCAGTAAGGACTATGCCGACAACTACCACGAGACGGTGCCGACAGAGCCGACGCTGCCTACGGGCTGGGAGGATGCCCTGACGAAACAGACGAACACGAACATCACCTGGGTGCTCAATGCCGACACGCCGTATGACTGGTTCACCCTCGGCGGCGTCCGTAAGAACAGCTACGCGAAAGTCTCCGACTATCCCGCCTTCGTCCGTCCACTGACGACGCTCGGTGATGCCTCCTCGCAGATCACTCTCGACATGAACAGTAAGGACAACAGTTATAAGGTGAAGGTCGGTGGCCTGACGAAGGTCAGCGGTACCTATACCCTCTCCGACAAGGGCGTCTACACCTTCAGCAACGGCCTCGGCAGTTATGCCCTCGGCGGCTCCGGCAACTGGATCAAGTTCTCCGCCGACGGTGACAACCAGCTGCGTGTCCTGAGCTATGATGTCAACGCCACCTCGGGCAAGGCCAACAACCTCTGGCTCGGCGCCAAGGAGAAGGATGACAACGGCGATACCTATCAGTATCTCGGCTATCACTTCACGGCTATCACCTACGGTGATGTCACGCCGCTGAAGGCTAAGCTCGCCCTCTTCGACACGGGCTGGGCGTTCCAGTACTCCGATGAGGTGGATCTCGCCGATGACGATGAGCTGAAGGCCAATGGTGAGAAGCAGTATACGGCTACCATCAACGGCTCCTGCGACAGTCCTTACGGTATCTACTTCGATATCGAGAACCTCCTGGCCGTCTATCCGAAGGCCACGCTGACGCTCAACGATGTCCTCGTCGACGGTGTCTCCACGGGTGTAGACTACAACCAGGATATCTTCGACCGCAACAGTGACGGCTCGCAGATGACCGGTGATGCCTCTACGACGGCTCGTATCTATGTCCTCAACCCCTGGAATGATACGAAGACGTATACCGATAAGTATAAGTTCACCAAGACCCTCTCCGTCGTCTATACGGTGAAGTTGAACAAATAAACGATTATAACTATGAACCGATATAAGATTTTCAGTATGGCCACGCTCCTGCTCGCCGGTGGACTGACCTTCACGGCCTGCAGTGATGATGATGAGCCTACGATATACAACCAGCCAATTGTCTCTTCGGCATCCGTCATCACGGGCGATGCCGTCCAGACGGCCGTCTCGGCCACGATCACCGGTAAGATCACGGACCTGTCCTCACTGTCTACCTCTGCTTACAAGGCCGGTATCAAACTCGTCACCGACACGATGACGACAAAGATCCAGAATGGTGAGGAGATCGACGCCACCCTCGGTGACGACGGTACCTTCACCGTGGAGAAGACGGGACTGAAGAAAAACCAGAAGTATTACTATGCCGCCTTCGTCACCCTCCAGGGCAAGGTGTCCTACTATGGTGAGGTGAAGACGTTCACCACTACTGATGCCACGGTGAGCGCCACCAAGGCCACGGATATCACGATGAACCAGGCCACTCTCTCGGGCACGCTGGCCAACGTCACCACGCTGCCTTCCGACGCCACCCTCTCCGCCGGTATGCTCCTCTCCAGAGGCAAGGACGATACGTCGTTCAGTGCCGGCAAGGATATCACCGTCAGTGATGTCGCCACGGCGCAGAAAGGTACGCCGTTCACCCTGAAGGTTAAGGGCCTGCTGCCGAATACGAAGTATTACTACAAGGCTTACATGAAGCTCAACGATGGCTATATCTACAGTAGCATCGACTCTCTGACGACGGCCGATTTCACCACGGAATTCGTCGACCTTGGACTGAGCGTTCAGTGGGCCAAGACGAATATCGGTGCCTCCTCGGAGGAAGAGGAGGGTGGCCTCTACAGCTATGGTGATCCCACGGGGCTCCAGGAGAGTGCCACGGGCAGCTATGCCAACGTTGACATCACGGGCAGTAACCTCGATATCTGTGCCGCCTCTGCCTCCGGTGGTCGTCTGCCCTCCGTCTCCGAAGTCCAGGAACTGTTGCAGAAATGCCAGATCGAGGATGCCACGGAGAATGGTGTCGCCGGATACAAGGTGACGGGCCCCAATGGCAACAGTATCTTCATCCCGAAGGCCGGTGTCCGCAATGGCTCCGTCGTCGACGGTGAGGGCTCTCGTGCCGAACTGTGGACGGGAAGTATCGATGGCAACGACGCCACACGAGCCTATACCTTCGATGTCAGCAGTAAGACCTTCGGAGCCGCCACGACCTCCCTCGGTCTCTCCGCCCGTGCCGTCCGCCAGACGGTAGTGCCGTTCACCAACAGTAAGCTCGTCCTCGGCAACAATAATGATGATGCCCGCATCGAGATCTACAACGCCTATGGCAGCACGAAGGATAATCCGGGTCTCGACGCCACGAGCTTCATGTTCACGAAGAAGATGTATGTCACCTTCACCATCGTCGGCCTGCCCGACGGTACCGCGCCGTTCAACGCCACCATCGGCTTCGCCGACGGCTCCTGGAGCGTACAGGACTGGAGCTCTTCCGTCACCGTGAAGGGTAACGGCACCTATACCATCCCCGTCACGGCCACGCAGACGGCCAAGGGTGTCAACGTCTTCGTCATTGACCTCAAGGGCAAGGCCGGCCTCTTCGATGACGGCAGCGTGAAGGCCTTCATCAACTCCATCGTCGTCGATGATGACAGTTACCTCTCTGCCGGTTATACCACCGACGGACAGACCATCGACCAGAGCAAGCTCGTCTATGGTAACCTCGAGAGTAACAAGGATGACTACCGCATCGAGATCTACAATGCCTATGGTGAGACGAACACGAAGGGCGCCTGCGCCAACTTCAGCAACCTCGATGTCGGCAATGCTCTCCATGTCGTCTTCTCCCTTGAGGGAATGGGAACGCTCACCACACCGTGCCGCGCCAGCATCATGTTCGCCTCCGGCGACTTGAGCTGCCAGAACTGGGACTTCAACTGCAAGGGCAGTACGGAGGTGACGAAGGACGGTGTCTATACCGCCTCTATCTATCCGACAACCGGTGCCGGTGGCACGCCCGCCGTCTTCACCGTGGACATCAAGGACCTGAAGAAGCAGATTGCTGACCTCTCCACCGTTAAGGCGAAGGTCCTCGGTATTTTCTGGGAATAATCACTCATATATATGAGAAAGTACTTCATCATTTTGATCGCTGCTCTTCTCGCGGTCGGTTGCTCTGAGACCCAGAAGCCTCAGGGTGGCCGGCTGCCCGAGAAGGACAGTATCGCTGTCAACACCAATTACGACAGTATCGTCGCCGCCAAGGCACGTGCGGAACTCGACTCCAACTATCGGAAGAGTGAGACCTACCGTTATGCTGAGGAGAGCTATCACCGCAAGATCGCCGAGGAGACACGTGGCATGAGCCATATCGACCAGCTCCTCTATGAGTATGAGATTGCCGTGACGAGTCTCAACCGCATGGGACGGCAGCAGACCGCCCATCCGGAGGCGATGGCCAACGGTACGGCGCAGAAGCTCATGAGTGTCTATGGTCGTCAGGCTGTGGAACTCCATGATGAGCTTGCCACGATGAAACTCTCTGCCGACCAGCAGCGACGCTTTGAACAACTGAACAATAAACGTGACTAAATCCATAACGACTTATGAAACGAATCTCTCTCTCCCTTCTCTTCGCCTGTGTGCTGGCCACCGCCAATGCCCAGGACAACCCGCGCATCACCTCCATGGACCTCAGTGCCACGGAGATCGCCCATTATATGGCACCGGGATGGAACCTCGGCAACACCCTCGAGGCCGGCAACAACGCGAATAATTTCACCAATAACGGCGGTCTCTCCGCTGAGACGTCCTGGCAGAGCGCCACGACGACGCAGGCCCTCATCGACCTCCTCAAGGAAAAAGGCTTCAAGAGCGTCCGCATACCCTGTGCCTGGGTGATGGGACATATCACCGACAAGACGACCATGGCCATTGACAACGACTGGATGCAGCGCGTGAAGGATATCATCGACTACTGCATCAAGGATAATATGTATGTCGTCATCAACGACCATTGGGACGGTGGCTGGATCGAATACGACGGTTTCACCACCGGTGCTGATGTCTCCGCGAAGAAGGAACAGCTGCGGCTCCTCTGGACGAATATTGCCAATGCCTTGAAAGACTATGATGAGCGCGTCATCTTCGCCGGTCTCAACGAGCCCGGTGTCGGCGGCAAGAGTCCCGAGGCCTCCGGCAGCAAGCTCTCCGACCTGACGACGTTCACCTCGCGGCTCATCGACTATGAACAGGTGTTCATCGATGCCGTCCGTGCCACAGGAGGCAACAATGCCAAGCGTATCCTCGTCGTACAGGGACCGAATGTGAACAGTGCCGATACCTACAACTATTTCGATGCCACAAAGCTCACCGACAGTGCCGACGGCCGTCTGATGGTGGAGTTCCATTTCTATGATCCTTATCAGTTCTGCCAGATGGAGAGTGACGCTTCCTGGGGCAAGGCGTATTACTACTGGGGCACGAACACGCCGGGTAATGATGCTGACCATACCGTCAAGGCCAACTCCATGGAGAAGAACCTGAAGACCGCCATGCAGAACCTCAAGACGAAATTCGTCGATGCCGGTTTCCCCGTCGTCATGGGTGAGTATGGTGCCATCCACCGCTCCATGTCCTCCGTCACCAATGGCAGTCAGGCCAAGCATGATGCCTCCCGCCAGTATTGGTATCAATTCGCCACGAGTCAGGCCATGATCCACGGTTTCATTCCTTTCGTTTGGGATAACAACAGTTCTTCCAACAACACCATGAAGGTCTTCGACCGTGCTACCTGTACCGTCTACGACCAGTATGACCTCGACGGCATCACTACCGGTTATGCTGCCGGCAAAACGTCCTACGACAATATCTATCCCGAGCCGTCCACGACATCGGGGATCCATGACGTCAGCACCCAAGCCGCCGACGCCTCCGCGGATGTCTATGACCTCCAGGGCCGTGTGGTCAGAAAAAAGGTAAGCAATCTCAACAATATTTCCCTGCCCAAAGGGTTATACATATATAAAGGTGAAAAAGTCACCATGTAGGGACATAATTTATTATGTTCCGCAGCCTAACCCATTTGCACCACTCATTTCAATAAATATGTACATCAACAAAAAACTAATAACCGCCCTGCTGCTCCTGAGCAGCCTGGGCCTCTCCGCCGACTCCTTCACACAGAACGGCAACTTCATCACCATCGAGGTGCAGAACCCCGGGGCCACGGCGCCACGGTGGGTACGCCTGCAGGTCGTGGGTAAGAAGATCATCCGTGTTGAGGCCACCCGTGAGGCTTCCTTCCCCGTGAAGGAGAGCCTGATCATCGTGCCCCAGCAACAACCCTACTTTAAATATTCTGTCCAAGAGGACAACAGCGATGTCAGTGTCAACACCACCGCCGTCATCGCCCGTGTCAACAAGCAGACGGGCCGTGTCCGTTTCTATGACGAGAACGGCAAGTCAATCGTCGCCGAGGATGAGAATGGCAAGCAGCTGTGGCCCTACACCGTCCCCGAGCGCGAGATCGGTGTCGACAGCCATCTCTCGGAAGCACAGAAGCATGGCTGGACGTGGCGTCTGCTCTTCGACAACGGCAGTGATGAGGCGTTCTACGGACTCGGTCAGCACCAGGCCAATGAGCTGAACATGAAGGGCAAGAACGAGGAACTCTACCAGTATAACACGAAGGTCAGCGTGCCCTTCGTCCTCAGCAACCGCGGCTACGGCATTCTCTGGGATAGCTACAGCTACTGCCGCTTCGGCAACCCCAATGCCAACCAACCGCTGAACCGCGTCTTCAAGCTCTATGATAAGGACGGCAAACCTGGCAGTCTCACAGGCACCTATACCGACAAGGACGGCAAGCAGATCGTGCGCCCCGAGGACAGTATCAACTACGAGGTCAGTCTCCCCGCCATCCCGCTGCGTAAGAACAGTGACGGCGATGTCTGTCATCTGCCCCAGGGCTTCAAGCTCAAAGGCGCCCATGTCACCTATGAGGGCTATATCGAGGCCTCGGCCGACAACGACTATCATTTCAACCTCTATTACGCCGGTTATACGAAGGTGTTCATTGACGGCAAGGAGGTCGTCCCCGAACACTGGCGCCAGGCCTGGAATCCCAATGCCTGCAAGTTTGAGGTCAACCTGAAAGCCGGACAGAAGGCCAAGCTCCTCATCGACTGGCTGCCCGACGGCGACGTGTCCTACTGCGGACTGCGCGTGGCTACGCCCGAGAGCGACAGCGAGCAGCAGAAGATGAGCATCTGGAGTGAGATGGCGAAGGATCTCGACTATTATTTCATCGCCGGTAAGGATGCCGACGAGATCATTCATGGCTACCGCACACTGACGGGTAAGGCTCAGGTGTTCCCCAAATGGGCTCTCGGCTTTTGGCAGAGCCGTGAGCGTTACAGGACGAGCAAGGATGTAGAGGAGACGCTCAGTGAGTTCCGCAAGCGTCAGATCCCTATCGACAATATCGTACAAGACTGGAACTACTGGGCCGATGACCAGTGGGGCTCCCATCAGTTTGAGCAGAGCCGCTATCCGAACCCGCAGGCCATGCTCGACAGTGTCCATGCCATGCACGGCCGTTTCATGATCTCCGTATGGCCGAAGTTCTATCCGAACACGAAGAACTACCAGGAGCTCGACGCCCACGGCTGGATGTATCACCAGAGCATCGCCGACTCCATCCGCGACTGGGTGGGCCCCGGCTATATGAATTCCTTCTACGACGCTTACAGCGCCGGAGCCCGTAAGCTCTTCTGGCATCAGATGGATGAGAATCTGTACAGCAAGTATAAGTTCGGCATCGACGCCTGGTGGATGGATGCCTCCGAGCCGAACGTGCGCGACTGTACGCCGATGTGGTACCGTAAGGCGCTCAGCGGTCCTACCGCCCTGGGCTCTTCGACGGAATATTTCAATGCTTACTCCATCGTCAATGCCGACGCTATCTACAACGGCCAGCGCTCTGTCAACCCCAACCAACGCGTGTTCCTCCTCACCCGTAGCGGTTTTGCCGGTGAGCAGCGCTATTCCACGGCGACATGGAGCGGCGACATCGGTACCCGTTGGGAGGATATGCGGGCGCAGATGACGGCCGGCATGAACTACTGCATCGCCGGACTGCCCTTCTGGGGCATGGACCAGGGCGGCTTCTCCGTGGAAGACCGCTATGTGAAGGCCCAGCAGGAATACGACCGGACGGGCGTGGAGAACGCCGACCTCAAGGAGTGGCGCGAGCTGCAGGCCCGCTGGAATGAGTTTGGCTGCTTCATCCCCCTCTACCGCGCCCACGGTCAGTGGCCGCTGCGTGAGGTGTGGAACATCGCGCCGGAGAATCATCCCGCCTACAAGGCGATCGTGTGGTACGACAACCTCCGTTACCATCTCATGCCGTATCTCTACTCCCTCGACGGTGCCGTCCATTTCAAGGACTATACGATGATGCGTGCCCTCGTGATGGACTTCAACGGCGACGACAAGGTCTATGACATCAAGGACCAGTGGATGTTCGGACCGGCACTGATGGCATGCCCCGTCGGCGAGTACCAGGCCCGTAGCCGTCAGGTCTATCTGCCGAAACAGAAAGGGTGGTATGACTTCTATACGGGTCAGCATTATGCCGGAGGACAGACAATTACGGCCGACGCGCCGCTGGAGAAGATCCCCGTCTTCGTTCCCGAGGGCTCTATCCTGCCGTTAGGTCCGCAGCTGCAGTGGAGCGACGAGAAACCCGCCGAGCTCATCAACCTCTATGTCTATGCCGGCCGGGATGGCCAGTTCACCCTCTATGAGGATGAGGGCACCAACTACAACTACGAGAAGGGCAAGTATGCCACCATCGATTTCCAGTGGAACGACCGCACGCGTCAGCTGACGATCAGTGACTGCAAGGGCTCCTTCGACGGTATGCTGCAGAAGCGCCGCTTCAACATCGTCGTGGTCAGTGCTGATGCGCCGAAGGCCCTCGACCTCAACACTCCCAAGGGCAAGCTGGTGAAGTACAGCGGTAAGAAGGTCACGGTGAAACTATAAAGCCTCACCCCCTGCCCCCGCCCCGAATAGGGCGGGGGCAAGGTTGCCTCGAGAGGCCTGCCGTTGGGTGCCTCGGTTGGCCTGCCGTTGGGTGCTTGCGCTTTGCAAGCGCAAGGAAGCGCATAATCCTATAAAAATATGAAGAAACTCCTTATATTCCTCCTTGCAGCCACTGCGCTGCTCCCTGCCACTGCCCGTGAACGTCAGAACTTCGACGGGGGGTGGCTGTTCTGTCTCAACGATAAGGACACGACCCTGTGGCAGGACAATACCGCCGACGGCTCCTGGCGACGCCTCTCGCTGCCGCATGACTGGGCCATCGAGGGCGACTTCGCCGCCTCCAACCCGTCGGGAGCCGGCGGTGGTGCGCTGCCCGGTGGTATCGGCTGGTATCGTAAGCATTTCCGCCTCTCCCCGAAGAGCGACGAGAAGGTGTTCATCGATTTCGACGGCGCCTATATGAACGCTACGGTATGGATCAACGGCCACCGCCTCGGCACACGCCCCTATGGCTACAGCCCCTTCCGCTATGAGCTCACGCCGTGGCTCCATGCCGACGGCGACAATATCCTCACGGTGAAGGTCGACGACAGTGACCAGCCGAACAGCCGCTGGTACAGTGGCTGCGGCATCTACCGCCATGTGTGGCTCACGACGACCAATGCGCTGCATATAGAACATTGGGGAGTAGACATAAGGCCTACCTCAACCCCTCCCAAAGGGAGGGGCTTTATAACGGCCTCTGTCTCTTATGTCGGTGCCCATGGCACCCATCCCGCCGTGCGCTATACCGTCTACGATCCGCAGGGGCGGCAGGTGGCGCAGCATGAGAGCGGGACGCCCGAGCAGACCTTCTCCGTACCCCATCCGCAGCTGTGGTCGCCCGCCACGCCGAATGTCTACACGGTGAAGACGGAACTCATCGTCGACGGGAAGACCGTCGATGCCGTCACCACGACTACGGGCTTCCGCTCCTACCGCTTCGACGCCAAGACAGGCTTCTGGCTCAATGGGAAGAACATGAAGATCAACGGCGTATGCATGCACCACGACCTCGGATGCCTCGGTGCCGCCCTCAACGAGGATGCCCTTCACCGGCAACTCGTGAAGCTGAAGGAGATGGGTGTCAACGCCATCCGTTGCAGTCATAACCCGCCCGCGCCCGAACTTCTCAATATGTGTGACACGATGGGCTTCATCGTCATGGATGAGAGCTTCGACATGTGGCGGAAGAAAAAGACGGAAAACGACTATGCCCGCTATTTCGACCGGTGGTATGAGCGCGACCTCTCCGACCTCGTGCTCCGCGACCGTAACCATCCGAGCATCCTGATCTGGTCCATCGGCAACGAGGTCCTCGAACAGTGGTCCTCTGCCAATGCCGACAACCTCTCCCTCGAGGAGGCCAACCTCATCCTCAATGCCGGTCACAAGATTGACGCGAAGGCGCTCAAGGGGCAGAGCTGGGAGGAGGCCCTGGCGCGTCAGCTCACCGCCGTCATTCTCCGTTACGATACCTCACGCCCCATCACCGCCGGTTGCAACGAGCCTGATCCGAACAACCACCTCTTCCGTAGCGGTGCCCTCGACCTCATCGGCTTCAACTACCACAACAGTTACGTGAAAGACGTGCCGAAGAACTTCCCCGGCAAGCCGTTCATCATCACCGAGAGCGTCTCCGCCCTGCAGACGCGCGGCTACTACCGCCAGCCCTCCGACTCCCTCTTCGTGCAGCCCGACCGCTGGGACAAGCCCTTCACCGATCCTACGATGATGTGCTCGGCCTACGACAACAGCTGCGTGCCCTGGGGCAACACCCATGAGGAGACGTGGGATCTCGTGAAGCATACGCCTTATGTCAGCGGACAGTTTATCTGGACAGGATTCGACTATATCGGTGAGCCGACACCCTTTGGCTTCCCCGCCCGCAGCAGTTATTTCGGCATCATCGACCTCGCCGGTTTTCCGAAAGACAGCTATTACATGTATCAGAGTGAGTGGACCGACAAGCCCGTGCTCCACCTCTTCCCCCACTGGAACTGGATCCCCGGACAGACCGTCGACCTCTGGTGCTACTACAATCATGCTGATGAGGTGGAGCTCTACGTCAACGGCAAGAGCCAGGGCATCCGTCGTAGGGACATGATTCATCATGATCCGCAAACCGGGGAACCACAATCGCCCGTGAAAGGATTGCATGAAGACTATCATGTGGCCTGGCGTGTGACGTATGAGCCCGGAGAGGTGAAGGTCGTGGCGCGCAAGAAGGGTAGGGTCGTGAATACGGAGACGATCCGCACGGCAGGAGCACCCTATACCGTCCGTCTCTCGGAGGACTACCGTGGCAAGAACACCGTCTTCGTTGAGGCCGATGTCGTCGACAAGGACGGCAACCTCTGTCCCTGGGCCGATGACGATATCACGTTTGAAGTCAGTGGTGGCACGATCCTCGGTGTCGACAATGGTTGTCCGTTCTCCATGGAGCGCTTCCGGGCCAACCACCGCAAGGCCTTCATGGGCCGTGCCCTCGTCGTCATCCGTCCCGATGACAACACTCGTTCCGTCACCCTCAAGGCCGTCAGTCCGACCCTCCAGGCAACGGATCTCTCGTTCTGAATATTGGCAACAGAAAACACGGATTTTCACGGACAATATTTTTTTGCAACGGAAAACACGGAATTTCACGGATCATCGCCCGTGTAAATCCGTGTCATCCGTTGCAAAAAAACAACGCCGTGCGATGCCACTGGAATGTGCAGTCGGTTTTTATGTTGTTTTTTTTCTTCGTAAAAAACAAACCACCACGATTCACCATTTTCCATTCACCGTTTTCCGTTTGCACCAGCATTATCCATAAAATTCTTTCTGTTTTTTTGCTTATCCCGAAAAAAGTGTTTAACTTTGCAGTCTAAGAACTATAATCTGTCAAAAATGGGAAGAAGAGTCGTTATAACGGGAATGGGGATCTGGTCGTGCCTCGGCACGACACTGTCCGAGGTCACGGAGTCCCTGGAACAGGGACGGTCGGGAATCGGTCTCGACCAGGATCGGTTGAAATACGGTTATCGCTCCGGCCTCTGTGGCATCGTCCCCGAGCCTCAGCTCACGAAGAAGGACCTCGACCGTCATACCCGTGCCGGACTGTCGCAGGAAGCCCGCTATGCCTTTATGGCCAGTAGGGACGCTTTCCGTCAGGCCGGTGTTGATGCCGATTATCTTCAGCACCATGAGGTCGGCTGTATCTTCGGTAATGACTCGTCGGCAGAGCCCGTCATCGAGTCGGCGAAGATCATGGACGAGAAACATGACTCGGCGATGCTCGGCTACGGCCATGTGTTCCAGTCGATGAACTCCACGGTGAACATGAACCTCTGTACGATCTTCCATCTCCGTGGCATCAACTTCACCGTCAGTGCCGCCTGTGCCAGTGGCAGTCACAGCATCGGCCTGGGCATGATGATGATCCGTCAGGGTCTGCAGGACATGGTCCTCGTGGGTGGTGCCCAGGAGTCGAATATCTACGCCATGGCGTCCTTCGATGCCCTTGGTGCCTTTTCCGTCCGCATGGATGAGCCGACGAAGGCCAGCCGTCCCTTCGACAAGGACCGTGACGGCCTCGTGCCCAGTGGCGGCGCTGCCGCCCTCGTTCTCGAGGACTACGACCATGCCGTGGCCCGTGGCGCCACGATCCTCGCGGAGGTCTGTGGCTATGGCTTCTCGAGTAATGGCGGCGGAATCTCCACGCCGAGTGACGGCGGCTGTCGTATCGCCATGGAGCGTGCGATGGCAGATGCCGGAGTCACGGCAGACGATATCGACTATATCAATGCCCATGCCACCTCTACGCCGCAGGGCGACATGTATGAGGCTCGTGCTCTCGGTGAGCTCTTCCGCGGCCGTCGTGCCCTCATCAGCAGTACGAAGTCGATGACGGGTCATGAGTGCTGGATGGCCGGTGCCAGTGAGGCCGTCTACTGTACGTTGATGATGCAGCATGGCTTTGTGGCACCGAATGTCAATTTCGAGCATCCCGACGAAGATTCCGAGGGGTTGAATATCACGCCCGTCACCGTCCATACACCGCTCCATACAGTCCTGAGCAACTCCTTTGGGTTTGGCGGGACGAATGCGGCATTGGTTCTAAGAAAATAAAATGAAATGCTATGCATTTATCGGAAAGTCTGAAGAAAACCTATACGGAGGAACACCTCAAAGCCCCGGAGGCCCAGCGCCTGGCGGAATATATCGCGTGGGGACCCGTCATTTTCGAGGCCTCACGCCTCATGGTGAAATGGGGAATCCTCGAGTTGCTCCGTGACAGCGACAACGGGCTGACGCGCCAGGAGGTCGTGGAGAAGACCCATCTCTCCGACTATGCCGTGAAATGTCTGTTTGAGGCCTCACTGAGCATCGGCACTGTCCTCGTTGATCCCGACACCGATCGGTATACGATCTCGAAGACCGGCTGGTTCCTCCTCAACGACCCCGCCACCCGTGTGAACATCGATTTCAACCATGATGTCAACTACGAGGGCTGGTTCCATCTCGAGGAGGCGCTGAAGGATGGCAAGCCCGAGGGCCTGAAGCATTTCGGACCGTGGCCGACGATCTATGAGGGACTGTCATCGCTGCCGCCGCAGGTGCAGAAGAGCTGGTTCGGATTCGACCATTTCTATAGTGACTCGTCATTCCCCGAGGCCCTGAAGATTGTCTTCGACGAGCATCAGGTGTGCACGCTCTATGATGTCGGCGGCAATACGGGTAAGTGGGCACTGCGTTGTGTCGACTATAGTCCCGAGGCCCGTGTCACCGTCCTCGATCTGCCGCAGCAGATTGAGATGATGCAGGCGAATATCCGCGGGAAGAAGGGTGCCGACCGCATCAGCGGCTATGGCATCAACCTCCTCGACGAGCAGCAGGCCTTCCCGAAGCAGGCGGAGGGTCCCGATGCTATCTGGATGAGCCAGTTCCTCGACTGTTTCAGTATGCCGCAGATCATCAGTATCCTCCGTCGTGCCCGTGCGGCGATGACGGCGAATACACGTATCTATATTATGGAGACTCTCTGGGACCGTCAGAAATATGAGCCGGCAACGCTCTGTCTTACCCTTACGAGTCTTTATTTCACCGCCCTTGCCAATGGCAACTCAAAAATGTACAACACGGAGGATATGGAGCATTGCATCCATGCTGCCGGCTTGGAGATCGAGACCATTCATGACCATCTGGGACAGGGACATTCGATCATAGTTTGTAGAATTAAGCAATAAAAGAAAATATGTCACGACAAGAAATTGAAGAAAAAGTACGCGAGTTTCTCATTGAGGACCTCGAGATTGACGAGGACAAGATCAAGGATGATGCCAAGTTGAAGGACGATATGGGCATTGACAGCCTTGACTTCGTAGATATCGTTGTCATCGTAGAGAAGAAGTTCGGATTTAAGATCAAGCCCGAGGAGATGCAGAATGTCATCACGCTGAAGGACTTCTGTGATTATATCGAGAAGAAGTTAGGATAGGATGACGACAGACCGCGAGACAGGCAATCAGAAGGCGTGGGCCGGCAACACGTTCGGCAACACGTTCATGCTCCGATGGCTCATCCGTGTGCTCCGCCATTCGGATGTGCGCTTCTGGTATGTCTTCGTAGCCCTCTTCATCATCCCCTTCGTGGCCCACTTCTCCCGCAGCGGCCGGATTATCTACCACTATTTCCGGCAGCGCCAGGGCTTCGGCCCCTTGCGCTCGCTGTGGATGACCTACAAGGACCATGTCCTCTTCTCGCAGGTCGTCATGGATAAGTTCGCCATGTATGCCGGCCGCCACTACGACGTGAAAGTCATCGGACAGGAGATCTTCGAGCGCCACCGTGACAGCAAGGAGCCCTTCGTGATCTTCAGCAGTCATATCGGCTGTTATGAGCTTGCGGGCTATACCTTCGACTCCGGTAACAAACCCTTCAACGCCCTCGTCTATCTCGGTGAGAAGGCGACGGTGATGGAGAACCGTGACCGCATGTTCACGGGAAACCATATCCGTATGATCCCCGTGCGCAAGGACATGAGTCATCTCTTCCGCATCGAGGAAGCCCTCGCGGCCGGTGAGATCGTCAGCCTCCCCGCCGACCGTCTCTTCGGATCGCCGCGCCATGTCACCCTCGACTTCCTCGGCGCCCCGGCCAACTTCCCCGCTGGGCCTTTCAGTGTCGCCGCCATGCGTGGGGTCGACTGTATCACCATCAATGTCATGAAGACCTCGTGCACGGGCTATACGGCGTTCGTCCATGAACTCCATTATGACAAGGAGGCGCCGCGGAAGCAGCAGGTGTGCCAGCTCGCCGAGGACTATGTCGCGGAACTCGAGCGTACGGTGAAGCGCTTCCCCGACCAGTGGTATAACTATTATGAATTTTGGAAACAATAAATCCCATGAAAGAAGAAATAGATTTCAGGAAACCTTCCTCTTCCTTTCTCCGTTCCATTGACATCCATACGCTGCTGCCGCAACAGGAGCCGTTTGTGATGATCGGCTCCCTCGTGGCCTTCGATGAGACGACGACGGCTACGGAGACCACGATCCGTCCCGATAACCTCTTTGTCGACAATGGCCGTTTCGCGACGGCAGGAATGACGGAGAATATCGCGCAGACCTGCGCCGCCCGTATCGGCTATGTCAACAAGTATATTCTGAAGAAAGGGGTACAGATCGGCGTCATCGGTGCCGTGCGGAAGCTGCATGTCAGTGGGCATCCGAAAGCCGGCGATACCATCCGCACCACCGTCACTGTCGTCCAGGAACTCCTGGGCATGACCCTCGCCAACGCTGTCATCACCCGGGGGGATGAGACCCTCGTGACGGCACAGATCAAGTTGGCGGTGAAAGAAGAATAATATATGCAACTGAAGACATCGAAAACATTTGATATCCGCTTCAGCGAGGTCGACTCGATGAATGTGGTATGGCATGGCTCCTATGCCCTCTATCTCGAGGACGCACGGGAGGCTTTCGGGGCGGAGTATGGCCTCGACTATATGAACTATTTCAACCACCACTGCTATGCCCCCATCGCCGAGGAGACGATCCGCTACCGGAAGCCACTGCGCTACGGTATGAAGCCGCGTATCGATATCATCTACCGGCCGACGATCTCCGCCAAGGTGATCTTCGACTATGAGATCCATGATACCGCCGATGACAGCCTCGTCGCTACCGGCCGTTCTATCCAGGCATTTATGGATATGGACTATCAGCTCATCCTCTATAGTCCTGCCTGGTATAAGGAATGGCAGGAGAAATGGCATGTCTTCGACGGAGAAAATCAAGATTTACTGCACCCATGATCGTTGTTGAAGGACATAACATCATCTCACCTCTCGGCATGACGACGCGTGAGAATCTCACGGCCGTACGCCGCGGACAGTCGTCGCTGCAGACCTATCCGCATCACTGGGGCCTCCCCGAGGATATCACGGCCTCGCTGTTCTCCGATGAGCAGTGGAAGGCGATTGACGAGGACGGTGACGCTCCTGAGGCAGCGATGACTGCGGCTAATGGGGATACGTCGACTGCTGCGAAGGCTACGCCCTTTGAACAGGTGGTTGTCGCCTCCGCACGGCGTGCCCTGAAGGGTTGCTCCTTTGCCGTGGGTGGAAATGATGTTGTCCTCATCATCAGTACGACGAAAGCCAATGTCGGACTGTTGAGAACGGCAACGACCGTGGACGACCGGCTCATGCCCGGTGTGGCAGCACGGCGTGTCGCCGTGGCCCTCGGCGTGACGACGACCCCGATCGTTGTCGACAATGCCTGTATCTCTGGCCTCGCGGCACTGATCCTCGTAGAGCGGTTGTTGAAGCAAGGCAGTTACCGTCATGCCATCGTCTGTGGCGCCGACGTGCAGAACAGGTTCATCGTCTCCGGCTTCCAGTCCTTCAAGGCCCTGTCGCCACAGCCCTGCCGCCCGTTCGATCTCGAGCGCCTCGGTCTGAACCTCGGCGAGGCTGCGGCCACGATGGTCCTCTCCGTGGCCTGTCTCACTGACGGCCAGCCCCACTGGACCCTTGAGCACGGTGCCGTGCGCAATGATGCCTATCATATCAGCGCACCGAGCCGTCAGGGTGAGGGCGCCTATCGGGCGATCATGCGGGTGATGGGGGATCAGGGCAAGACCGTCTTTCAGAACCTTGCCGTCATCAGTGCCCATGGCACGGCGACGATGTTCAACGACCAGATGGAGTCGAAAGCCATCGAGCGGGCGGCGACGGCCTTGGACGGGACCGATGAGAAAGGCTTCTGCCGCATCCCCGTCAATGGTTATAAAGGCTATTACGGACATACCATGGGGGCCGCGGGAATACTGGAGACGATCCTAACCATGGCAGCTCTCGATGAGGACGTGATCCCCGCTACGAAAGGCTTCGCCGAGCGTGGCGTCTCGGGAAAGATCAGGGTCAACGGTGAGGAAAAAGCGGCCCACGGACATGCTTTCCTGAAGATGCTCTCCGGCTTCGGGGGCTGCAATGCCGCACTGTTGGCTGACAAGGTAACGGCTACGGCAAAGGCTGAGGCCCCGGAAGGTCTTACAGTTCACGATAACAACAAGTGTGAACTCGCGACGGTAGCTTCCCTTCATCTCACGCCTGCCGACGGTCCGTTGACGGAGTTGTATAAAGAAAATATAGGAGACTATCCGAAATACTATAAGATGGACTTGCTGAGTAAGCTCGGGTTCGTCGCCTCGGAACTCCTCCTGAAGCAAATCGGGGAGGAGCGGCCAGCGGAGGAGCGTGAGGACCGTGCCGTGATCCTCTTCAACCGCAGCGGCTCCATCCATGCTGACCGCCGGTATGTCGCGACGATCAGTGACGCTGACAACTATTATCCGAGTCCGTCGCTCTTCGTCTATACACTGCCGAACATCGTCACGGGAGAGATTGCCATCCGCAACCATTATCATGGTGAGACAAGCTTCTATATCCTTCCCGGGAAGGATGAGGCACTCATGGACCAGATTCTCCGTGCAGCCTTCCTCGACGGTAAGACAACGAGTATCCTCACGGGATGGCTCGACGCCGAGGATGAGCAGCATTATGAGGCGGATTTGAAAATTATAAAGAACGAAAAATAATATGGAAGAACTGATAGAAGAACTGAAGAAAGAGATCATTGATGTCCTCAACCTCGAGGAGATGACACCGGAAGATATTGATGCCGACGCGCCCCTCTTCGGTGTTGACGGTCTCGGCCTCGACTCCATCGACGCCCTGGAACTCATCGTCCTCATGGAGAAGAAGTACGGTATCAAACTCGCCAATGCCGCCGAGGGCAAAGATATCTTCAAGAGTGTGGCCACGATGGCCGACTATGTCAGTAAGCATCGTAAGAAATAAGCATCGGAAGAAATGAGTATTGTCATTGTCGGTCTCGGTATCCTCTGTGCCATTGGTAATGACAAGGCGCAGGTGCTCGAGTCCCTCCGCCAGCAGCGGACGGGGATCGGGGAGATGCGCTATCTCCGTTCCACCCATCATGAGCTCCCCGTCGGTGAGGTGAAATGTACCAATGAGGAGTTGAAAACGCTCCTCGGCATCGATCCCCGCAAGGAGGTCAGCCGTACGGCCCTCTTAGGAATGGCCGCCACCCGGCAGGCCCTCGATGATGCCGGTATTCCCTATGCTGCGGAAGCCGGTGGGATACAGAAGCCGTCGGAACAGCATGCCGGCCCTCGTACGATCTTCGTCAATGGCACGACAGTGGGCGGAATGGATATCACCGAACAGCATTTCGGGGAGCTCCGTGCCCATCCCAACGGGCCGCTGGCCGAAGATACTCTCGATTGTCTCCATCACCACGACTGTGGCAGCAGTACGGAGGATATCACTCGGCATTTTGGCTGTTTTGAGGATTGTACCACGATCTCCACAGCCTGTTCGTCGGCAGCCAACGCCATCATCCTCGGCGCCCAACTCCTGGAGGCCGGGGAGGCCGACCGCGTCGTCGTCGGTGGCACGGAGGCCTTGTCGGTGTTCCATCTCAACGGGTTCAACTCACTGATGATCCTCGACCATGAGCCCTGCCGTCCCTTCGATAAGGACCGGGCGGGGCTGAACCTCGGCGAGGGTGCCGCCTATCTCGTCTTGGAACGAGGCGAGGAGGTCACGGCCGGACAGACCGTCTATGGCTATCTGCAAGGGTGGGGCAATGCCTGTGATGCCTATCATCAGACTGCCTCGTCGCCCGATGGCGAGGGAGCCACACGGGCCATGCACCAGGCTCTGGAGCGTGCGCAACTGCAGCCGACGGATATCGACTATGTCAACGCCCATGGTACGGGGACTCCCGATAATGACCGCAGTGAGAGTGCTGCCCTCCGCCGTGTCTTCGGCGACATGCTGCCGCCGGTGTCGAGCACGAAGTCGTTCACGGGACATACCACGAGTGCCTCGGGGAGTATCGAGGCCGTGATCTGCCTGTTGGCGCTGCGGCACCATTTCCTTCCCGCCAATCTCGGATGGAAGGCGGGCGCCGCGGATCTCATCACGCCCACGACGGGCGCCGACGATGTCACGTTGCGCCATATCCTCAGCAATGCCTTCGCCTTCGGAGGCAATGACTCCGCTTTGGTGTTCGGCAGTGAGCCCGTAGACCATGCTCAAATACAGCAAGGCGCAGCGCCGAAGGTCCTGTCACGCGTGGAAATCACGGAGAAGGCTGAGCTCTCCCGGCTGAAGGAGTATGTGAAACCCATGGAGATGCGACGTATGAGTAAGATCATCAAGAGTGCCCTCCTCTCCTCCCTCGACGCGCTGAAAGCGGCGGAGGTAGACTGTCCAAATGCCATCATCACGGCTACGGCATGGGGCTGTATGGAGAATAGTGAGAAGCTCCTCGATGAGTTGGAAGATAATGGTGAGGAGGCCCTCAAGCCGACCCTCTTCATGCAGAGCACCCATAACACCATCAGCAGTGCCATGGCCATCCGCCTGAAGGATCATGGCTATAACGTCACGATATGCCAAAAGGAGGATAGTATGCGCTGGGCGCTGAAACAAGCCCGGCTGCTCCTCGACAGTGGGTGCGTTCATACCGTCCTCGTAGGCTGTCATGACGAGACGACACCGTTGTTCACGGCCCTGCGGCGGCAGGCGGGGATGGCCTCTGACGATCATGAGGTCCACTCCGTCGCCATGGTCCTTAGTAACGCGTAGCCTATGTGGAAGATTCTCCCGTTAGCCGTCGTGCAGAGCATGCTCCTCTGTGGCGGTCAGGTGTTTCTGAAGTTCGCGATGATGCGGATGACACCGTTCGCCTGGACATGGGCATGGTGGCGGGCACTGCTCGTCAACTGGCCCTTCGCCGCCTGTGGCCTCTGCTTCGGCGCTGCCTCCCTGCTGTGGATGTATATCGTGAAGGTATTCCCCTTCTCACAGGCTTACCCGATGGTGAGTCTGAGCTATGTCTTCGGCATGATTGCCGCCATCGTCTTCTTCCATGAGGAGGTGAGCCTGACGAAATGGGTCGGCGTGGCCTGTATCATGATAGGTTGTATATTAATAGCGAAATAAAATATGAAGAAATTTCTTTTCTGCCTCTTCCTGGCCTTCACCGCTCTCGGGGTGCAGGCTCAGAATGCGGCGCAGGTGCGACAGCGCATCAATGCCGTTGCCGCCAAGATGAGAACGATGACGTGCGACTTCGTACAGACGAAGACGGTGAGGATGCTCAACAGCAAACTCGTCAGTCGCGGAAAGATGTATTACGCGCAGCCCGGTAAGCTCCGCTGGCAGTACACCTCTCCTTATCAGTATACCTTCATCCTCAATGGCAGTCAGGTGTATCTGAAGAACCGTGGCCGCAATGATGTTATCAATATCCAACAGAACAAGATGTTCCAGGAGATCACGCGCATCATGATGAATACCGTCGTCGGACGTACCGTCTCCAACTCCCGTGACTTCAAGGTCGCCCTCTCGGGAGCCGGCAACAGTTGGAAGGCCGTGATGACGCCGCAGAGCAAGACGATGCGACAGATGTTCCGGAATATCATTGTCCATTTCAACCTCCAGAAGGGTATGGTCTCCGCCGTCGAGCTCATCGAGAAGAACGGTGACCGCACGGTCATCGTGCTGAAGAATGTCAGAACCAACACGCCTCTCCATGCGAACATTTTTAGTATCCGTTAGCCTCCTCTTCGGAGTTCTGCCGCTGGCCGCCCAACCGATGGGGGGCAGCACGGCCAACGCGGTGTCGGTGTGCGACAGTGCAGTCTCGTTGTCGATGTGCGACAGTGCCGACATGATGCTGGTGTGCGACAGCACGGCCGACATTCCCGCCGACTCTCTCTTTCCCGTGAAGGACAGCAGTGAGGTGAAGCTGCAGGCGACGATAGAGATGAAGAAGGGCTATCTCAGCGGTATCTGTATCCTCTCCCATCAGGGCGACAGCATCCGTGGCGCCCTCTTCAATGAGTTTGGCATCACGGCGATGGATTTCTGTTATGACCTCCGTAAGGATGAGGTCACGCTGACCTCCGTCATGGCGATGCTCGACAAGTGGTATGTCCGGCCCGTCCTCCGTAAGGACCTGCTGGAAGTCCTCCATGCCCTCCGTGATGGGAAGACGACCTATGCGGATGACAAGTATGGCATCAAATTTACATTTTTACCTTTAATAGATAACGAAACAGAAGATGAAACTGAAGAACAACCTTTTTAAGATCAACAAGATCGACGACACGGACCAGGGACGTGCTTACGACATCACCCTCTTGGCCGATTGTAAGATTTACCAGGCCCATTTTCCCGGCCAGCCCGTCACGCCCGGTGTCTGTATCCTGCAGATTGCCAAGGAACTGCTGGAGGAGGAAAATGGCATGAGCTATGAGATCAGCGATATCAAGAATGTTAAGTTTCTCTATATTCTCTCTCCGAAGGACGACCCCGATGTCGTCTTCACGCTGACGAAGGTGGAGCCTTCCGAAGACCATAAGACGGTGAGCGCGAAGGTGGAGATCACCAATGCCGCCCATCATTTCGCCAGTATCTCTTTCACCTGTCAGGCACAATAAGCGTTTCATGCAGCCAACAGCCGATATCTCCTATGTACGGCGGACGCTCCGTGAACGGGGCATCTGCGTGCTCATCCCTACGTATAATAATGTAGGGACCATCCGGCGTGTCGTGGAGGATGCCCTGCTCTATTGCGCCGATGTCTTCGTCGTCGACGATGGCAGCGATGACGGCACGACGGAAGAACTGGAAACGCTGGAGACAATTACCCTCATCAGCTACCGCCGGAACCGCGGCAAGGGCTATGCCTTGAAGACGGGCTTCCGCGCCGCCCTTAAGGCGGGCTTCAGCTATGCTATCACGATGGATGGTGACGGCCAGCATTTCGCCAAGGATATCCCCGCCTTCCTCAGGGCCAACCAGGACTTCCCCGGCTCCGTCATTATCGGCAGCCGCCGGCTCGAAGGAAAGGAACGGTCGGGGGGCAGCAAGTTCGCCAATCAGTTTTCTAACTTCTGGTTTGCCGTCCAGACACTCCATTATCTCCCCGACACTCAGACGGGCTACCGGCTCTATCCCCTGAAGAAATTATATAGCTTCGGCCTGCTCACCTCCCGTTATGAGGCTGAGTTGGAGCTTATCGTCTTCGCCTCGTGGCATGGCGTGGAACTTCATTCCATTCCCGTGGATGTCTATTATCCGCCACGGGAAGAGCGCGTGAGTCATTTCCAGCCGGGTCTCGACTTCACGCGTATCAGTATCCTCAACGGATTCCTCTGTTTCCTCTCCGTGGTCTACGGACTGCCCCTCTGCCTCTTTCGTAAGCTGATGACTTTCCTCAGGACAGCATGGGCCTTCCTGTTCTTTGTCTCAACAATCACCGTGATTTTCACGCCGTTGGTATGGCTCTATGTCCATATCGGGAAGATGACGGAGCATAAGCGGTGGAAGATCCATCTGCTCATCTATCATGCCGCCCGTTTCGTGACGATCCACATGGGGATCCCGGGCGTGAAGTTTCACTATCAGGTAGACCCGTCGGTAGACCTCGACAAGCCGGCCGTCTATATCTGCAACCATCAGAGTCACCTCGATCTCGTCTACCTCCTCTCCCTGACACCAAGGATCATCTTCCTGACAAAGGGATGGGTATGGCATAATCCGCTCTATGGCTTCCTCATCCATGAGGCGGAATACTATCCGGTGATGGACGGCATAGGCAGTCTGTTGCCGAATTTCCGATCCCTGGTGTCACGGGGCTACAGCATCGCCATCTTCCCCGAGGGGACGCGCTCACAGACCCTGCGTGTCGGCCGTTTTCATAAGGGACCGTTCTATGTCGCCGAACAGTTGGGTCTCGACATCATCCCCGTCTACCTCTATGGTACGGGCCGTTGTCTGCGGAAGAAAGAGTATCATCTCAACCGCACGCCGGTCTATCTGGAGGTCGGCAAGGCATGGACGCAGGAAGAGTTGAAGAAGTTGGGTAATGTGACGGAGCAGTCGCATTTCTTCCATCACCAGTATATCAAGCATATCGAGGAAATCAATAACCAGATGGAGAAATAATTTAAAAGTAAAAAAGTAAAAAATTAAAAGAGTAAAACGTCCGTAGGGACATAATTTATTATGTTCTGTTCATGGAATCAAGATATGAAGAACGTACTCATTATCGGCAGCGGCCTCGGTGGACTGACCACGGGGGTGATCCTTGCGAAGAACGGCTATCGCGTGACGATCCTCGAACAGGACCGGCAGCCCGGTGGCTGTCTCCAGTGTTTCGAGCGCCATGGTGCCCGTTTTGAGACGGGCATGCACTTCATCGGCGCCGCCCGGGAGCATGAGACCCTCGGTCAGCTGTTCCGTTATCTGGAGATTGCCGACGACATCCGTCTCGTTCCTCTGGACCGTATGGGTTATAACATCATCGGCCTCGGTGGGGAGCGTTATCCTTATGCCAACGGACGGGAGGCGTTCATCGACACGCTGCTGCGTTTCTTCCCCGAGGAGCGGAAGGACCTCGAGGCCTATTGTGATCTCGTTGCCCGTATCGCCAACGCGTCATCCCTCCATACCCTCCGTTATGCCGAGAAGGATGATCCGTTCAGTCAGGAGTATATGCTGCAGTCGATGGATGGGGTCCTCAACAGGCTGATTGCCAATCCCCGTCTGCGGGATGTCCTCGCCGGGGACCTCCCCCTCTATGCTGCCGTGAAAGGGAAGACGCCCTTCGCCACTCATGCCTTCATCCGTGACTTCTATAATGACAGCGCTTTCCGTTTTGTCGGCGGCAGTGACCAGGTGGCCACGGCTTTGATCCATACGTTGGAGAAATATGGCGGAAAGGTTCGGACGAGGGCGAAGGTGACGCATATTTTCTGTGATGAGGCTAAGGCTACAGGCGTTGAGGTGAATGGTGAGAAATTCGTTCCGGCAGATATCATCATCTCCGATGCCCATCCTATCCGTACCCTCGAACTCGTAGATAGTCATCTCCTGCGCCCTGCCTACCGTCGTCGTGTCAACGCCATGCCACAGACGGTCGGCAGCTTCTCCGTCTATCTCCGTTTCAAACCCGATAGTGTCCCCTATATGAACTATAACTACTATGGCTATGACACGCCAACGCCCTGGGGCTGCGAGGACTATACGGAAGAGACATGGCCGAAAGGCTTCCTCTATATGCACCTTGCGCCGTCGGCACATCCACAGTATGCGGAGAGTGGCGTCCTCCTCTCCTATATGCACATCGAGGAAGTGAGCCGGTGGCGGGATACGACCATTGGACATCGTGGACAGGACTATCTCGACTTCAAGGCCCGCAAGGCGGAGAAACTGATTGCTGCCCTCGAGTGCCATTTCCCGGAACTGCGTGGGAATATCGCTGGTTATGACTCATCGACGCCCCTGACCTATCTCGACTATACGGGTACTGCCGACGGGTCAATGTATGGTATCGCGAAGGATGTCAACCTCGGCGCCGGTTGCCGCGTGTCCCATAAGACGAAGATCCCGAACCTCCTGCTCACGGGACAGAATATTAATTCTCATGGCATGCTCGGTGTCCTCGTCGGCACCATCGTCACCTGCAGTGAGTTGTTGACGGCAAAAGAGATCTACACGCAGATCCGGCAGAGTCTGTAGGAGCTTAGCGCTGACATTTACGGTCGCTATAATCTGTTTTTAGTTATGACAGAATTAGGCTACTGAATATTCAATCGAATCTTGATTTCATTAACGACAATATTAAATCTGTCCAAATGGTTCACCCATGAAGGAATATCTTTATCAATCCATCCCATGACTTTCAGTAAGTCAGAGTGAATGTCGGTTACTTTCTGTAGATTCCAACAGATAGCTTCATTGTGGTCTACACGGTTCCTCAAATGACGGAATCTGTTAAGATAAGCTGCAATCTTCTTGCGTTGACGTTGTTCCTTTGGCATATAGGGGAAAGCTTTACGCAAGTCTTTCCAAAGGATCAACTCATAGTTGCGATTAAGCAATGTTGTCCAAAATCCGAGAGTTAATTCAGCAGTAACCTTTGAAGGCGTTATGGTTTCACCACGACCCGAAATCATTTTCTGAGCCTGTGATATAGGCTTATTCAAGTCTTTCTCGAAAAATATTTTGTCGTATGCCATTTTATTCTTATCTTTGCAGTGCTGTCCCGGTAAGGCCCTCTCCCAGATATTTATGCTGGTGATGACCCCGGGTTTTTGCTTGTAACTATAGTGCTCTAGTCCATAACTATCGCTTTTTCGTTGCAAATATAATGAAAGTTTTTCAATATCAATGATTATTTGAAGTAAAAACTAGTGATTGTTCTAAAAAAATTGAGTATCTTTGCAAATGGAACTTCTCTGAAAGATAATTTATGAATATAGACAAGGTCAGAAAAATCCTCTCCCATGGAGAAGACTATAATATCGAGTTCAAACAATGCAAGAATGAGGTCAGTCATTCTGTGTATGAGACGGTATGCTCCTTTTTGGAACACAGCGGAGGCGTGTATACTACAAGGATTATCAAATTGATATCAAGAATAACAGGCAGTTTGAATTTTCATTTATCTATAGTGATGATGGTACTACCCAGACCACTACCCAGACCACTACCCAAACCACTACCCAGACAGATAAGCGAATGGCTATTTTGAGGTATATGGCTGAGCATCCGGAAGCTGGTAGAAAGGAAATTGCCGATCATATTGGAGATATCACAGAAAATGGTGTCAAATACCATCTGGCTAGACTCCAGAAAAAAGGTGTCATTAAAAGAGAAGGTCCTGATTTTGGAGGCTATTGGAAGATATTAAAGTAGAGATAATGGATACTGAAAATAAACAATCGGTGGTGATCATCGGGGGCGGGCTCGGCGGACTTTTCACGGGGGCTATCCTCGCGAAAGAAGGACTGTTGGTGACTGTGCTTGAGAAGAACGCTACCGTCGGTGGCGGCCTGCAGAGCTTCCGCCGTTTCGGCGAAACGTTCGACACGGGCATGCATGTCGTCGGCGGGATGGAGCCCGGCGGAAATATCCGGCGCATCTGTGAATATCTCGGTATTGCCGACAAGGCCCGTCTGCGGCCCGTCGATGCCGACTGCACCGATGAGCTCCACTTCCTGGAGGATCATCAGTGTTACCGTCTCGCTAAAGGCAAGGAGAATTTCATCCACTCCCTCGTCAGCTATTTCCCTGACGAGGAGGACGAGTTGCGGGCCTATGTGCGGGATATCTTTGCTATCGCCGACAGCATCGACCTCTTCAATCTCCGGCCATCGGAAGACTATATGACGGGACTTCCCGCCCATGCCCTCGAGGCAGCGAGTGACTTCATCGCCACACGCATCCGGGACCCGCGGCTGCGGAGTATCCTGGCCTATATGAACCCGCTCTACGGCGGTATGGAGGGGATCACGCCGGCTTATATCCATGCCATTATCAGTGCGTTGTATATCCATGGTGCCAGTCGTTTCATCGGAGGCACGGGTCGTTTCGCCGATACGCTGGCCGACTATATCCGCGCCCATGGCGGCAGCGTGCTCATGGGAGAGGCTGTGGAGACGCTTGATATCGAAGACCGAGTAGTCAAAACGGTGACAACGGCGAAAGGCCATACGTTCACGGCCGACTATGTCGTCTCCGATATCCATCCCTGTACCCTGCTGCCGATGATGCGTGGCAAAGGCTTCACGAAGGCCTTCCGTACCCGTCTGGAGGAGATCCCGAATACCTATTCCGCCTTCTCTGTCTATCTGAAGATGAAGCCGGAGACATTCCCGTATATCAATCACTCTGTCTATCTCATGACGCGTTATGACGATGTATGGCATTTTGGCGACAGCAGCAAGCCGTGGCCGATGGGACTCCTCATGATGACGCCGCCCGTCGACGACCAGGGCCCGTGGGCCCGTACCATCCTCCTCACTGTCCCGATGACCTTCGATGCCGTGAAGCCCTGGGAGGAAACGGTGACGGGCCATCGTGGCGCCGATTATCTGGCGTGGAAAGACGATTGCGCAGAGCGTATCCTCCGTCTCGTCGAACAGGTCTATCCGCATATCCGCGACGGTATCGAGGCCGTCAATACCGCCTCTCCGTTGACGATTCGTGATTATTACGGCAGTAAGGGAGGCACCCTCTGTGGCTTCTTGAAAGACTGCCATAACCCCGCCCTGACGAATATCCCCGTGGTGACAAAGGTCCGTAACCTCCTGCTCACGGGACAGAATATCAACCTCCATGGCTTCTGCGGCGTGCCCTTGACGGCCATCAACACTGCGGAGGCAATTCTCGGAAGAAATACGGTGATCAATCATATTAACGAATGTACAAAAGTCTGACGATATTACTATTTCTGCTCGTCTCTTGGTTGCCTTTACAGGCGCATGAGATGCATGTCGGGCGACAGAACGCCTGGACGAAAGTAGGAGAGCCCTGTCCCCCGGGCTTGCTGCCCTCGAAGCCGATGCTCCTCGGTAGTCAGCGGGTGCGCTTCACGGCCTATCCCGTTGCCGGAAAAGGTCATAAGGCCGTCATCGTCTGTCCCGGCGGCAGCTATTTCTGGCATGATATGGTGTCGGAAGGCGACAGTGTGGGCCGTTGGCTGCAGCGTAACGGCATCGTGGCCTTCGTCCTCCGTTACCGTACGGCCTATGTCCCCGCCTTCGTGTCCCATTACCGTCTCGTCTTCCGGGGTAACCGTTATCCCGACGCGCAGGACGATCTGCGGGATGCCCTCCGTTATGTCCGTCATCATGCCGCTGAGTATGGCGTGGATACCACACAGATCGGGGTCATGGGTTTCTCCGCCGGCGGACATCTCGTGATGTCAGCGGCGGAACTGTTCCCGCGCGCGGAGTGGCCGGCGTTCATCGTACCCGTCTATCCCGTCGTCACCATGGAGGAGCCATGGGTGCATAAACGGTCACGGCGGGGCCTCCTCGGTGACAGCCGTACACGCAACAAGGTCCTCCGCGACAGTCTGTCGCTGGAGCGCCATGTCCCCGAGGGCTGTCCGCCTGTCTTCCTCGTGAACTGTGAGGATGATCCCATCGTAGACTATCATAACTCCATCCTCCTCGACTCCGCCCTCACGGCCCGCCACGTCCCCCATGTCTATCTCCGTTTCCATACGGGCGGTCATGGTTTCGGCGCCAACAGCCTGAAAGGGACCGCGGAGTGCCGTGTGTGGCGCACGAAGTTTTTGGAATGGCTAAAAAAACAATAAATTCTATGCAAACAACCGAACAAGAGAATTTCGACGATATCCGTCCTTACTACGACGAGGAGATCCCCGCCGCCATGCAGCGTATCGCCCGGAGCGGATCCTTCCCGTTCCTGGCCAGTTATGTCTATCCCGGTGAAGACCTGGAGACGGTGCGGCAGCGTGTCGCTTCCTATCCCGATGCCCATACGTTCCAGCATCAGACGATGTATCTCGTCAACAAGCGCATCATCGAGCGGAGCATAGACCGTTTCACCTGTACGGGCATCGACCGTCTGTCGTCCCAAGGATCCTATCTCTATGTCTCCAATCACCGTGATATCATGCTCGACGCCAGTCTGTTGCAGAACGCCCTCATCGATGCCGGTTTCGAGACCACGGAGATCACGTTTGGTGCCAACCTGATGGTCAGCCAGCTCGTCATTGATATTGGTAAGAGCAACAAGATGTTCAAGGTCGAGCGCCCCGGTGGCAGTATCCGTGACTTCTACCGTAAGTCCGGTCATCTGTCTCGGTATATCCGTTATGCCATCACCGACAAGCACCACAGCGTGTGGATCGCCCAGCGCAACGGCCGTACGAAGAACGGCATGGACCTCACGGACCAGGGCATCATCAAGATGTTCTGTATGAGTGAGCCGATGGACAAGATCCGCGCCATCAGCGATCTGCATATCGTCCCTGTCTCCGTGAGCTATGAGTGGGAGCCGTGTGACGTGCTGAAGACCCTCGAGCTCTATGAGAGCCAGTTTGCCCAATATACGAAGAAGCCCGGAGAGGACCTGAACAGTATCATCACGGGAATCACCCAGCCGAAGGGCCGTGTCCATTTCGAGGTCTGTGAGCCGCTGACGGAGGTGGAGCTCCATGCCTTCGACGGGATGACGAACAATGACTACCACCGTGCCGTTGCCCGCTTGATCGACCGCCGTATCGTCACCGCCTATCGTCTGTTCCCGAACAACTATATCGCCTACGACCTGCGCTATGGCACGCCGCGCTTCGCCGACCAGTATACGGCGGAGGAAAAGGCGGCCTTTGAACGGCAGCTCTGTTCTCTCGACCAGTATGACACCTGTGATGTCGACCAGCTCAAGGATATCTTCCTCGGCATCTACAGTAATCCGATTGTCAACAAGTCGAAAGTGAACGACTGATCGGTAATAACGAAAATGTATTCAGTGAATGACTAAGTTCATTATTCATATCTACGACTATCTGTGTGCCCACCGCCGTATGGCCCTGGGCATCTTCTGCGTCGTCACGGCGCTGCTCGTGGTCCTCGTCTCGCGCATGCGGTTCCAGGAGGATATCACGGCCTTCCTGCCCCTCGACAGTCATCATCAGGAAGCTATGGAGGTGTATCAGAATATCTCCGGCGGTAACCGCGTCTTCGCCATCTTCCAGTATCCCGGTGGCCGTAAGGATGATCCCGACAGTCTCGTAGCGGCGATTGAGGATTTCCGTGCCGCTGTGGAGAAGGCGGACACGGGACATATTGCCCGACAGCTGACGACACAGGTGGACCTCAACGAGGTGGCGGGCGTGACAGGGTTTGTCTATAGCCATATTCCGTATTTCCTCACCGATCAGGACTATCACCGCATGGACTCCGTGCTCGCCGTTCCCGGCTACCGGGAGGCACAGCTGGGACGTGACAAGCAGATGCTTCTCTTTCCGTCGGGCGGTATGCTTGAGGGAAATCTCTCCCGGGATCCCTACAACCTCTTCACGCCTGTCGTGGCACGGCTGCAGCGGCAGAGTAGGGCGATGCGCTATGAGCTCTATGATGGTTATATCTTCTCGCCCGACATGACACGGGCTATCGTGATGATTACGTCACCCTTCGGCAACAGTGAGACGGAGAACAACGGACGCCTCGTCGACCTGCTGCAGCGCTGCGGCCATACGGCGGAGAGTCATCATAGCGGTATCGAGGTACATCTCACGGGCGGTCCCGTCATCGCCGTGGGCAATGCGCGGCAGATTAAGCAGGACAGTATCCTCGCCCTCTCCATCGCCGTCGTCCTCATCCTGGCCCTGCTGACACTCACGTTCCGGTCGTGGAAGAACTTGTTGCTCATCGCCATTTCCATCGCCTGGGGCTGGCTCTTCGCCATGGGCTGTCTGTCCCTCGTCCATACGCAGGTGTCGGTGATCGTCATCGGCATCTCGTCGGTCATCGTCGGCATCGCCGTCAACTATCCCCTTCATGTCATCGCTCATCTCGGGCATACGCCGAACATGCGGGAGGCGCTGCGGGAGATCGTCGCGCCCCTTCTCGTGGGGAATATCACGACGGTGGGTGCCTTTCTGGCCCTCGTGCCCCTGCAGAGCACGGCCATGCGCGACCTCGGCCTCTTCGCCTCCTTCCTCCTCATCGGCACCATCGCCTTCGTCCTTGTCTTCCTGCCGCAGGTGGCAGTGGTTCCACAGCACGGGGGCACCCCAATAGCACGGCCACAAGGGCCGCACCCTGTGGAGGGATTCTTCCATCGCATGGGTAATTTCTCCATCGACAACAAGCGGTGGGTGGTTGTCTCCGTCGTTGTCCTCACGGTGTTCTTCTCCTTTTTCGCTTTCCGCACTGGCTTTGACACGAATTTGACGCATATCAACTATATGACGAAGGAGCAACGCACCGACATGGCCTATTTCGCTCGTCTGTTCTCCGAACAGAAAGGCACACAGGAGGTCTATGTCGTCGCCTCGGGAAAGAACTGGGAGAAGGCGCTGCAGAAGAATGAGCGGTTCCTCAGCCGTTGGCAGCAGGAACAGTCCCTCCGCCAGGGGCAACAGCCGCTGTCGTCGGGGGCGCCGTTCCTCGTATCACAGCAGGAGCAGCGGCGCCGCCTCGGGCGCTGGCGGCAGTTTGTCCGCGACCATCAGGCCTTGCTGACAGACACGGCACCCCTTGCCGCCGCCGGGTTCACGCCCGATGCCTTCAGCGACTATCAGCAAATTCTTAAAGGGCGTTATGCGCCGGTGGCCTTCTCCGCCTTCCGTCCTCTGACATCGTCAGCCCTCTCGTCCTTCCTCTCCGATAATGAGAAGGAGGGTACGAAGAGCATTGTCAGCAGAATGACGGTCAGAGAACATGACGTGGCGCGGACCATCGCCGCCGTCAGCAAGGCGGATCCGTCGGTCTACGCCTTCGACATCCAGGATCTGAACAGTGCCGTGGCCAACAACCTCAGCAACGACTTCAACTATATCGGTTATGCCTGTTCGGCCATCGTATTCTTCTTCCTCTGGTTCTCCATGGGGAGTATAGAACTGGCGGCGCTGTCGTTCCTTCCGATGGCCGTGAGCTGGATATGGATCCTCGGACTCATGGGCCTCTTCGGCATCGACTTCAATATCGTCAATGTCATCCTTGCCACGTTTATCTTCGGCCAGGGTGATGACTATACGATCTTCATGACGGAAGGCTGCCAGTATGAGTATACCTATGGGAAGAAGATGCTCGGATCGTACAAGAACAGTATCATGCTCTCGGCATTGATCATGTTCATCGGCATCGGCACCCTTATCCTCGCCCGTCATCCGGCACTGCGCTCCCTGGCGACGGTGACGATCGTCGGCATGTTCTCCGTGATCATGATGGCCTATCTCTTCCCGCCGCTGATCTTCCGCTGGCTCGTATACCGTCCCGACGGCACGAAGCGTCCGCAGCCCATCACCCTCCGTAACCTCTTCACCGGTGCCTGGCGGCGTGATCCGCAGACGCCCGAGGAGAAGGCGCAGGCGGAGAGAGACCGGCGGAAATACATGTTGGAAAATTAATGCAGGGGCCGTCCCTTGTGGCGGCCCGCCGTCGGAACGGCGGAGTAGGTGGCCGTCCTATTGCGGCCACGCAAGGAAAATGGGGAATTTATAACCTGACATATTTGCAATGATAAAAATAAAATATCTTTTCCTTGGACTGCTGATGCTCCCGCTGGTGGCATCTGCACAACCGAAGATCATGCCGACGACGCATACTGTGACGTTTACTTACCGTAACGACACGGCGAAGGAGGTGGTGATCACGGGCTCGTTTCTGCCGCGGAAGACGTTCTGGACTCCCGCTGGCATCTTCGGACATGACGGAGAGGCGGAGATGACGAAGAAGAACGGGGTGTGGACCTATACGTCAGCCTCACTGCCCTCGGAGATGTATACTTATCGGTTCTTCATCGATGGTGATGACGACCGGCCGGCCCTCGACCCACTGAATCCAGATACCGTCCGTGATGTCGCCGACTTCTTCAACTTCTTCATCATCCCCGGTAATCCCGGCAGCAACTATCTCGACGAACGAATCCCCCATGGCACCCTCACGGCCCACTGGTATGACAGCACGGTCCCCGAGACGCAGCGCCGTCGTCTGCTCGTCTATACACCGTCGGGCTATGAGCATGGTGGCCGCTATCCCGTACTCTATCTCCTCCATGGTTCGGGAGGCGATGAGACGAGTTGGTCACAGTATGGCCGGGCCTGTCAGATCCTCGACCATCTCATCGCGCAGAAACGCTGTGTGCCGATGATTGTCGTCATGCCCAATGGTATCGCCGACCGGGCTGCCGCACCGGGTTATGACCCGCAGGACAAGCGCCCCGTGACGAGTAAGAACGTGGAGTCGATGATGGGTGCCGTGGAACGCTCCTTCGTTCCCGATATCGTCAACTATATCGACAGCCATTACCGTACCCTTGCCGACAAGGACCACAGGGCCATCGCCGGGCTCTCCCTCGGTGGCCTGCAGACGCTCGCCACGGCAGCGAACAATCCCGGCGTCTTCGGGTATGTCGGTCTCTTCTCGGCGCAGACGACGAACGGGTTGAAGGATAAGGATTTTAAAAAGGTAAAGCGCTTCACGAAGCGGATGATGAATCTGCACAAGAATATGCCGTTCCTCACGAAGGGCGGCCTGGGGAAGAAGATGATGGGCCTCGCCGATGACCTTCATAATGGTGACATCACCATCTACGACAGTATCGGCACGAAGCTCCGTCGGCAGTTTGCCGCCGGGGTCGATCTCTACTATATCGCCGTGGGCCGTGATGACTTCGTGAAGAAACTCAATGACGACTTCCGTCAGCGCCTCGACACCCTCTCCCTTCCCTATACCTATCACGAGACTGACGGTGGCCACAGTTGGGAGAACTGGCGGAAATATCTCATGGACTTCGTGGTAAGGATATTTAAATAAGGAAGGCCTCTCCCAACCCTCCCCAAAAGGGAGGGCTTACGAAATGAACAATTTTTAGAACAGGGATATGATTCATCATATTCCGTTAAATATGGATAAAAAATGAACGATATGGAAATAACGAAAGAAAGAATCAAAGCATTATTGCAGGATCTCCTGCCGTTGGTAGACCTCGACAGTGACTTCCTTTTTGCCGAACTCGACAGTCTCGGTGTGACGGCTATCCTCATGACCCTCTCCAAGGAGTACGGCATCGACCTCGAGGCCCAGGATGCCACGCCGAAGAACTTCAAGAACCTCGACGCCCTCGTGGAGTTGGTGAAGTCGAAAATGTAGAAGCCTCACCCCCCCCTCATTGTAGGGACATCATTCATGATGTTCCGCCCGCCACAATGTCGGATCATGATAAATCATGTCCCTACAGCGGATCATGATAAATCATGTCCCTACACTAGTCTTGAAAAATTATCAAGCTATTCCTTGCTTGTTCTAAAAAATAATATTATTTTTGTGGCAAAAAAAGAAAGGAAGAAAGATGAATGATAAATTTAAGATACCATATATGAATGCTGTAATCAGGGCTTTTGCGAAGCGCTTTGGCCTTGACCTACAATCAGCGTTTCATTATTTGTGGAACTTTAGGGGCATCAGGTTCCTTAATGACTATTATGACATTGAACATCTTCAATCCATAGATGATGCTGTCGATGATCTGTCTGCCCTTTGCATGAAGAATGGAGGAAAATTGTCATGAGACTCTATCACGGAACTAATGTGGACTTTGATAAAATAGATATCTCGAAATCAAATCCTTGGAAAGATTTTGGACAAGGATTCTATTTGACAGATATTTACGCACAAGCCTTGAAAATGGGCCAAAAGAAGGCCTTGATCTTTGGTGGCTCATCGATAGTTCAAGAATATGAATTTGATGAACGGTATTTGAGTAATGGTTTTCTAAAAGTGTTGTCTTTTGATAAGCCTGATGGTAATTGGGCTTCCTTTATTTTCAAGAATCGCAATAAGAAATTTAAAGGTAAGCAACATGATTTCGACATTGTCTATGGGCCTATTGCCAATGATGGAGTAGCTTATCTCTTAGGAAGATATGATGAAGGCTCGCTGACAATTGATGAATTAGCCAGAATGTTGGAATTTAAACATTTGAATAGACAGTATTATTTTGGAACGGAAAAAGCAATAGCATTACTTAGGAGGGTAAAATGACAACAGAACAGCAATCAACATTTCTTATCAATCATATTGTGGACCAAATGTCTCTGTTTCTTACGGAGGATTTCAATATGGATATACCATCTGCTTTGAATGTGGTCTATAATTCCAAGACCTTCTCCTTCTTACAGGACAAGAATACAGGACTTTATGTTGAAAGTCCTTCTTATGTCTACGAGCTTCTTAAAAAGGAATATCAGACTGGAAAGCTGAACTGATCGCCATGGAAATATTAGAATCATTCCTCCGTCGACATGCAGAGACGATGCCGGAGAAGACGGCGGTGATATGTGGCAGTGAGCGACTGTCTTATGGGGAACTGTGGCAGCGCGTGGAGCGGGCGGCAGCAGACTATGAGCCCCATCACGCCTATCCGTTCCGGAACACGCAGGATATCCACTTCCTCGTGACCTATCTCGCCATACACGTGGCGGGAGCCGTCGCCATCCCTCTGGCGGCAACGGGGACAGCGCCCGACATCTCCGCTCTCCCCGAGAAGATGCCCGACGGTATCGCTGACATCCTCTATACTACGGGGACGACGGGTCGACAGAAAGGCGTGATGATCTCCCATCGTGCCCTCCTCGCCGATGCCGAGAACCTCATCGACGCACAGGGTTTCAAGCGCGACACGATCTTCGTCATCTGCGGACCGATGAATCATATCGGCAGTCTGTCGAAACTGTGGCCCGTGATCCATGAGGGTGGCACTCTCGTGATCCTTGAGGGACTGCGTGACCTCCAGGCTTTCTTCGACGCTTTCACTCTCAATATCGACGGCGGTAAGTCCGAACGGCGCTATGCCTCCTTCCTCGTGCCCGCGAGTATCCGCCTCCTTCTGCAGGTCGGCAGCAGTGAACTGCAGGCCATCGCGCCGACGATAGACTTTATCGAGACGGGGGCGGCACCGATGCCACAGAGCGACCTCGAGGCCATCAGTGCCATCCTTCCCCAGGCACGGCTCTACAATACCTATGCCTCTACAGAGACGGGAATCATCACGACCTACGACTTCAACCATAACCCCTGCGTCGCCGGTTGCCTGGGCCGTCCGATGCGCCACTCCCGCCTCTTCATCACACCCGAGGGCACGGTAGCCTGTCAGGGTCCGACCCTCATGAGTGGATATGTCGGTGACGCGGCAGCGACGGCGGCCATCCTCCATGATGACACGCTGTGGACACAGGACATCGGAGAGATTGATGGTGACGGCAACCTCCGGCTCATCGGTCGTAATGGTGACACGATCAATATCGGAGGTTATAAGGTGGCACCGACGGATGTGGAGAATGCCGCTCTGAGTCTGGAGGGCCTCACGGACTGTATGTGCGTGAAGGCCTCCTCACCGATTTTCGGTGAGACGCTCAAGCTCCTTTATGTCGCCGACCGTGAGTTGACGAAGCCGCAGATCGCCCGCCATCTCGCCGCCCGACTTGAGCGTTGGCAGGTGCCGAATCTCTATGAACAGGTGGAGCGGATCCCAAGAACTTTCAATGGAAAATTGGATAGAAAGGGAATTGCAGGGACATGATTGATCATGTTCCGCCCAATGTGGGTGCGTGGCCGCATCTACATATTCTGTGCGGTATATGTTTTTAGCTGTTACTTTGTCTTTTATTTGTTTTTTTGTTGTAACTTTGTAGGCTCAAACAAACACATTTATATGTACAGAAAAATCATTTACCTCTCGCTGGCTGCCCTGATGGGTGCCACGATACCTGCTGAGGCCATTACGCGTCAGCAACTCATGCAGTATGCCTTCTCCCTCAAGGGTCTGAAGGGTGCCGAGTTGAAGACGGCCATGCGTAGTCTCCTGGCCCCGAAGACCGTCCTCTCTTACGGCAGCACGGAGCAGGGCACGTGGTGGGGCTTCTGGTATACCGACCGTGACACCGTCACCCAGGAGTGCATCAACCGCTACAGTTCCAAGAAGTTCTATTTCTCCGGCCATACGGGAAGGGCCATCAGTGGCATGAATATTGAGCACAGTTTTCCGAAGAGCTGGTGGGGCGGTGACAAGAACAACGCCTATAAGGACCTCTACAATCTCTATCCCTCCGATCAGGACGGCAACAGTGCCAAGGCCAACTATCCCATGGCTGTCGTGACGAACGTGAAGAGTGAGGATCCCGGTTATGATAAGGTTGGAACAGGAACGGTTGACGGTGCCACAAAACCCTGTTGGGAGCCCGGCGACCAGTATAAGGGTGATTTCGCCCGCGCTTATATGTATATGGCTATTGCCTACAGCAATCTGACGTTCAGCAGTACGGGCCTGCAGACGATGAGCAACAGCAAGGACAGTAAAGGTAATGTCTATCCGGGGATGAAACAGTGGGCTACTGATCTCTATCGCTCTTGGTCGCAGCAAGATCTTGTTAGTGATCTCGAACGGACGCGTAACAATGCCGTGGCAAAGATCGAGGGCAACCGTAACCTCCTCGTCGATTATCCTTATCTCGCCGAGTATGTATGGGGCGACAGTGTCAATGTTGCCTTCAATCCTTATACCTCTATCACGACGGCCGATGATGATGACCGTTATATGACACCCACAGCAATCATTGCGCCGACATTACCGCAGGTACAGATCCAGACACCTATTTATAATATGCAGGGCCAGCGTGTCGGTGCCGACTACAGAGGCATTGTGATCAGCAGAGGGAAAAAGATAATCAAGTGGAAATAGGCAGAATTTCACGACATCAAGAAAAGACAGAGCAACAGATTTAACATATCTTGTGGAGTATATGTTTTATCTGTTACTCTGTCTTTTTATTTTAACGTGTCTCGGAACATGATGAATCAAGTCCCTACTCGTGTTCTTTCTTGTATTGTGACGGCATATAGCCGTAGAGTTCCTTGAAGCACTTCGAGAAATAGCGCTGGGAGGAGAAGCCGACACGATAGGCGATCTCGCTGATGGTCAGCTGACTCTTCATGAGCAACTGCTCGGCGTGGCGCAGACGGATGAGACGGATGAACTCCGACGGCGTCTTGCCTGTCACGGCGACCATACGACGGTAGAGTTTCACACGACTCATCCCGAGGTCATGGCTCATGGTCTCTACGGAGAGTTCCGTATCGTCGAGATGTTGCTCCACGTATGCCGTAGCCTCATTGGCAAACTGCTCATCGACGGTGGTAATCTTCGGCTGACTGATCTTCACGTCGAGCTTCCCCTCGTCATTGATCTGTTCGTGTCGTAGCAGTCGGTCAATATGCAGTTGCAGCAGTTCCATGTTGAACGGTTTCTTGATATAGTCGTCGGCGCCACACTCACGGCTCTCGATCTCGTTCTCCTCCGATAGACGGGCGGTGAGCATGACGACGGGGATGTTGCGCGTGCGCTCGTCAGCCTTCAGTCGCTGACAGAGCTCGTTACCATCCATCTCGGGCATCATAACATCGGTGAGCACGAGGTCGGGATGCTCCTCACGAATCATCTCCAGCGCTTCCTTACCGTTATGGGCGAAGGAGAGGGCATATTTCTCACTCAGTTCGGCAGCCATGAACTCCAGGAAGTCCTCATTGTCGTCGACGAGGAGGATGGCGCTGTGGGGTGCCTCGGAGACATCTTCCTTTTGGTGTTTTAATGCATGTGCTGTCTTCTTGGTCACAGTCTGGTGGGCACTGTTGCCACCTGCGGTGACAAAGGCTTCTCCTTCCACATGACTGTGGGTCATTGGCAGGGAGATGGTGAAGACGGCGCCGCCGCCCGCACGGTCACTGACGGTGATGGTCCCGCCGTGCATCTTGACATAGGTAGCCACGAGGTTCAGTCCGACGCCGCTGCCGCCGTCATGGTCGTTGTCCTTACTTTGGAAGAACTGCTCGAAGATATGCTGTTTGTCGACATCGCTGACGCCGCGCCCCGTATCACTGACGACGAGGGTGAGCTGCCGTTCCGGTGTGTCAGCCTTCACGCTCACCTCGATGCGGCCGGGGACGGGCGTGAACTTATAGGCATTGGAGAGGAGATTGGTGACGATCTTTTCGACCTTGTCACTGTCGTAGTCCATCATGATATGTGTCGCCGAAGCGTGGAAGGCGAGGGTGATGGCCTTGTCGGATAGCTCGGAGAAGTTGCGGCAGACGGTGCCGACGGTCTCTACGATATCCCCTTCGTGAGGCCGGAACACCTCCTTGTTGTTCATCAGCCGGCGGACATCGAGCATTTCATTGATGAGATTAAGCAGTCGCACGCCATTGCGGTGCATGAGGCGCAGTTTCTCGATGACCTCGGGCTTCGTCTCCTCTTTCAGCAGGGAGGAGATGGGTGCGAGGATGAGTGTCAGCGGGGTCCGTAGCTCATGGCCGAGGTTGGTGAAGAAGACCAGTTTAGCTTCCTCGAGTTCCTTTTCCTTCGTCAGGTTGATGCGCTCGAGCTGTTCGCGGCGTCGCCGGTTCATCTCTCTCCAGCCATACCAGCAGACGGCCGTAATGAGGAGCAGATAGACGAGCCAGGCCCATAGGGAGAGATAGAAGGGCGGACGGATCGTGATGTGTAAGGTCTCTGTCTGCTGCTGCGGGTTCCCGTTATGATCGAGGGCCCGTACCTCCAAGGTGTAATGGCCGTAGTCGAGATCGGTGAAGGAGATGGCGGGCATGCTCTCAGCGGTCATTGACCATTTGTCGCCGAGTTCCTTGATGCGGTAGAGAAAACGGGGGTGTACGGGTTGGCCGATGCACGAGGCGGCGAGTTGGATGGTGAACGTGTTCTCGTCGTGGTTCAGCGTCACCTCCCGGCTGTCGTTGATGGCTTCCGTGAGGACGACATGCTTGTTGACTTTCTCGCCGACACAGATGACATGATCGAAGAAGGCGAGGTCACTGAAGATGACGCGGACGGGCTCCGGCGACATGCGGACCCGTTGCGGCTCGATGACATTGATGCCGTCGATGCCACCAGCGAGGATCTTTCCGTCATGGGTGCGGAGGATGGACCGCTTATTGAACATGCGTGTCTGCAGGCCGTCGGTCTCGTCATAGCTGTTGACGAAGAAGGACCAGTCGCCGTCTTCCTCTTTCAGGCGGATGCTCTTCAGTCCTTCGGAGGTGGTGATCCACATCGTGCCATGATTGTCCTCCCCGACTGCACAGACATCGATATGGCTGTGGACCCCTTGAAGGTTGACGGTATAAATTTTTCCGCTCCGTCGGTCACAGACGTTCAAGCCTGCCGCTGTGGCGAGCCATAGCAGCGCGCGGCTGTCACAGTATACCTGGTTGACGCTTGGCGAGGCGAGATGGACCTCGGCGCCCGAGAGACTCTTCTCCAAGGTCCGCTGACTATAGTTATGGATCTTATGGTCGCGGAGGGTGAGGACGGAGAAGGCCTGAGAGTGGCCGATGACGAGACCGCCGAAGCGGTCGAGGGCCAGCGAGGCGATATAGTCACTGCTGAGCTTGCTGTTATGGGTGTCGAGTGTGGTGAAGGAGCCGTCGGTATGAAGGATCTGCAGACCAGCGCCGAGGGTGCCGATGGCAATAGCGCCGTCGGGGAGCTCTTTCAGCGCCCATACATTATCTGACCGCAGGCCGCTGCTGCCCTGCCGCCATACTTTCCACCGTCCGTCCTTCAGCCGTGCCATGCCGCCCTGGAAGGTGCCGGCCCAGAAACTGCCGTCACGGGCGATGAGGGTGGAAACGACGATGTCGGAGCCGAGGCCGCTCTCTTCCTTGCCGATGGTATGTTGTTCTTTCGTAGCGGGGTTGTAGACCACGATACCCTTGTCGTTCGTGCCGAGCCAGAGGCGTCCGCCGTGATCCTCGCTGATGGAACAGATATCGCCTACGGGGAGGGTGTCGAAGAGATACTGTCCGCTGTAATAATAAGCCAGGCCCATACGGTACGTGCCGGTCCATACGATGCCCTCGTCGTCGACATAGAGACAGGAGATCGTGTTGTCGGGAAGAGAGAAGGGATCAAGGGGGTTGTTGAGCAGCTGTGCTACCTGTTGGTGCTGCCGGTTCAGACGGATCAGGCCGTCATGGTCTGTAGCCATGAGGATATTTCCCGACCGGTCCTCATTGAAGGCGAGGACCATGTTATAAGGCAGTACTTGCCACTGATGGGTGGTGGTATGATATAAATAAGGTGTATCTCCGGCCGTGACCCAGAGGTTGTGGGAGGAATCGATGAAAGTACTGTAGCCTTGGGATGTGACATCTCCCCGTGTCCTTGTGATGAAATCGGAGGACCATAGCAGACGGCGGCGCTGACGGTCGACGGCGATGATGAAGCCGTCGTCGTAGTTGATAACCGCCTCCGTGCCCATACTCGTGATGGCACTGATCTGTCGGCCTTGTGCCGGGCAGTGGCGGAGAATGAGGGTGGGGCGACTAGAAGCAAAGTCATAATACCACAGGGAGCCGTCGGTGAGTGCCAGCCAGAGGTTATGTCTGTCGTCGGCATGCGCCTTGAGGACCTGTCCGCGCATGCCGTGTCTCTGCAGCCACAGGCTCGTGCTGCGTGCTGTCGTTTCGTGGGAGGGATCGAAGATGCAGATGCCGGCGAGGGTCTCAAGCCACAACTTCCCGTCGCCGTCCTCCTGGATAGAGGTGATGGTGTTGTCGGGGAGCGACGTGGTGTCGCTCGCCTGAGCGAAATAGCTGCGGATGCGGAAGCCGTCGTAGCGGTTCAGTCCCAGCGGTGTGCCGATCCACAGGAAGCCCTCACGGCTCTTGTAGATGCAGTTGACCTTATTGTCCGAGAGCCCGTCACTGTAAGTCAGGCGGCGGAATTTCGGATTGAGGATCTGACTGCTGACGGTTATCGTCGACAGGATGAACAGGATGAATAGTAGAATAGTCTTATCTCTTTCTCTCATTATATTTGTTCTTAGGTATTGGTTCTCGGTGTGCAAAAGTACGAAAAAAATAATTGTCCACCAAATGATCGTCAAAAATCCACCCCCTTTTATTTGTTTCATTGTAATTTTGTTCCCGGAAACAAACGAAAACAAGAAAATGAGAAAACCTAAAATTCTTTCTGTAATCCTGTGTGCGGCATTGATGGCTGCGGGGCCCCTGGAGGCCCAAGAGCGCACGTTGACGGTTGATGCCGCCAAGGTTGGCGCTCCCATTCAACCGACGATGTATGGCATTTTTTTCGAGGATATCAACTTCGGGGCCGACGGCGGCCTCTATGCCGAGATGGTGGAGAACCGCAGTTTTGAGTTCCCGCAGCATCTCATGGGCTGGCAGACCTTTGGGAAGGTCAGCGTCAACGACTATGAGCCGGCCTTCAGCCGTAATCCCCATTATGTCACCGTCTATCCCAGTGGTCACCGGGAGAAGACGAGCGGCCTGGAGAACCGCGGCTTCTTCGGCATGGGCTTCAAGAAAAATATGAAGTATGACTTCTCCGTCTATGCCCGTCTGAACAACCTCAACGGCAAGGAGGCGAAGATCCGTGTGGAACTCGTGGATGAGCATGACTCCGTCCTCACCCAACAGGTCGTGACGGTCACAAATAACAAATGGCAGCGCTATACTGCCACACTGACAGCGCCAAAGACGGTGGAAAAAGGTCTCCTCCGCATCTTCCAAGCCGGCACGGAAGCCCTCGACATGGACCATATCAGCCTCTTCCCCGCTGACAACTGGCATGGGCTGCGCGCTGACCTCGTGAAGGATCTCGAGGATCTCCATCCCGGCATCTTCCGTTTCCCCGGTGGCTGTATCGTGGAGGGTACCGACCTTGCCACGCGCTACCAGTGGAAGAATACCATCGGTGCTCCGGAGAACAGACCCCTCAATGAGAATCGCTGGAACTATACTTTCCCACACCGAGAGTATCCCAACTACTATCAGAGCTATGGCCTCGGATTCTATGAGTATTTCCTCCTGGCCGAGAAGATCGGCGCTGAACCGCTGCCCGTCCTCTCCTGCGGTCTGGCCTGCCAGTTCCAGAATGACGACAAAGATGCCAATGCCCATGTTGCCCTGAAAGATCTCCAGCCGTATGTCGACGATGCCCTCGACCTCATCGAGTTCTGCAATGGCTCCGTGAATACGAAATGGGGACGTATCCGTGCTAATCTCGGTCATCCGAAACCCTTTAATCTCCATCAGATTGGTATCGGCAATGAGCAGTGGGGACCGCTCTATCCCGAGCGTCTACAGGAGTTTGTCAAGCAGATCCGTGCGAAATATCCAGATATCAAGATCTGTGGCACCTCCGGTCCTTCCGCCGATGGTGACAAGTTCGACTATGGTTGGCAGCAGATGCGCAAGCTCGGTGTCGACCTCGTCGATGAGCATTATTATATGAAACCGCAGTGGTTCCTTGACAATGCCGGTCGCTATGACAACTACAGCCGCAAGGGGCCGAAAGTATTTGCTGGAGAGTATGCCGCCCATGGTGACGGCGAGCGCAACAACTGGGAGGCGGCCCTCTCCGAGGCTTGTTTTATGACAGGGCTGGAGCGTAACGCCGATGTTGTCTATCAAGCCACCTATGCGCCCCTCTTCGCCCATGTCGACGGCTGGCAGTGGAAGCCCGACCTTATCTGGTTTGATAACCTTCGCAGCGTACGTTCCGCCAACTGGTATGTGCAGATGCTCTATGGTACGAACAAGGGAACGAATGTGCTGCGCCTCACGGAAAATGGCAAGGCCGTGGAGGGACAGAATGGGCTCTATGCCTCCGCTTGCTGGGATAAACCGTTGAAAGCCGTCATTGTGAAGATCGGCAACAGCAGTGACCAGCCGCAAGAGATTGCCCTGCAGCTGAAAGGCCGTAAGATTGCTAAAGGTACCATGACTGTCCTCACTGCTGATCCGAAGGCCGAAAATTCCCTCGACCATCCTGATACGGTAGTTCCGAAGCGTCAGACGGTAGAGCCGCAGAATGGCGTCCTCAAGGTAACAATCCCCAAGAAGGCGTTCGTGGTCGTCCGCATGTGATCAAGAATCTAATACATCATTTGCGCACAGCGGCAGGTCGTGGATCTTCTCCAGCACTTCCCGGCCTGCCGGCGTGATGGAGAAGCGCTGACAACGGGAGTCATTCTTACACGTATGGCGGCGGATATATTTCTTCTTTTCCATATTCGCGATGACCTTCGACGTGTTCGAGCGTGTCAAGTCCAGCTCATCGGCGATATCGCCGGCCAGCAGGGACTCTTTCTCCGTAAGCAGACAAAGGAGCATGGCCTCATTGATGTTGAGGCCATACTCCTTTTCTAAATCAGTTTCAAACTTCATGATCTGCCGGTATACCGAGCGGATCTTACAGATACAGCGTGTCTCCATGTTTTACTTCAGCAAGACCTTGTTGACAGCCTCGGTGAGCATCTGCTTATCCATAGCGCCGACCTGCATCTGCGGCTTACCATCCTTCGGGATGAAGAGGAGGCTCGGGATACTGCGGATGCCGAAGACGGCAGCCAACTCCTCCTGTTGGTCTACGTCGACCTTATAGAAGTCAACCTTTCCGGCCAATTCGTCGGCGAGCTCGGCCACGACGGGAGCAGTCGCCTTGCACGGGCCGCACCAAGTGGCGTAGAAGTCAATGACGGCAGGACGATCGCCCTTGTAGACCCATTCTTTCGGGTTGGCGGTGTAGTCCATAATCTTCTCCTTGAACATCTCTGTTGTCATTTCTGTTACCATAGCTTTTTCTCCTTTTGGTTTGTTGTTTTTTACTTGTTCTTTCGTTTGCTCCTTCGGGGAGGCGCTGTGCGCTCCCTGTCCCGTCTGTGAGCAGGCCGCAAGGCTCATGGCGATGACGGCCAGGGTGAGGAAACATTTTCTCATTGCAATGTCAGTTTGGAGGGTCATGATCAATCAAGTCCCTACAGCGTGTTACGTTTAGTTTCCATTGGAAAACGTTGCAAAGGTAATGCCAATTCTCGAGACTGACAAATTTTCCGATGGAAAATATTTCTCTTTAACATTTCTTGGCATCGCTCCTTACGGAGGAACAAACGGCCTCAAGGGTCGCGCCCTGCAAATTCAGGTTGCGCGGATCATGATAAATTATGTCCCCACTGACTGAATATTGACAGGGAATTTCTTACGGGAAAAAATTCGGTTCTGGAAAAGCCAGGTGGCTAAATGACAAGCAGACATGACAATATGACGGGCGGACGCTTCTCTCTTACTAAGATAATTTCGTAAACATCGAGCAGAGAAAATTATCTACGAGAGATATTTTCGTAAATGACGTGTTTCTGACCCGTAAATACCATTGTTTCTTGCATAAATATTAGAAAAAACAGACTAAAACGAATAAATACGCGGGTATTTATGCAGAATATTTTCTTCTTTTATTCTTGTAATTTTATATCTTGCTGTTATTCAGCTTGTTACTGAATTGACCTATATTTGGCTTATTTGCGGACGATAGTTGGACTGGTGAATTATTTGCGAATCTCAAACAGTTTCGGGGTATCAAAAAAGAGGTAATCGCCTATTCTGCTGATACTTTTTTGCGCATGAATACTCCTCATGAGCGGTTCTTTGAGATGCATTGTGCAAATGTAATTTGAAAATTTGCCTTTAGTCTTATAGCTATTCTATTCTTTTTTTGTAACTTTGCGACAAAATATCAAGAAGAAAAATGAAAGTGAAATATACGGATTTGACGGCGGATGAGAGATACCTGCTGTCGGCGATGACAATGGTCAATGACTATGCGCAGGACCATATTTACACCAAGATCTGTAAAGAGGTTCTCACGGCCTCGCAGGTGTCGCAATGCGTGAACAGTCTTAAAAATAAAGGCTGTTACGACAACCAATATTTCCAGGTCGGTATTGAGAATGTCAATCTACATGATGTGGCCCTGGCTAGTTACGACCTCTATGTCGTCCATCCCGAATGGGCGCAGGGCGTGAAGAGATGCCTTCGCCGCTACGGAATCTCCGCCTCCCAGATCACGAAGCTCTATGAGATATTCTTCCAGGGTGACGCGATGGAGATGGACGCCGCCATCGAAAAGACGTATGCCGCTTCTTTCTTCTTCAAGACCCTCGTGGATGTCCTTGAACATCCGAAGTTTCAATATTTCATTTCGAAGATGAGCAGCGGTTTCCACGCCCGCCTCTTTGATGCCGTCCTTGACGAGGTCGTGTCCGGCAGGGCGGCGGTTTCCTGGGAGAAGTTGAAACAGATGTCAGAGGTCCAGGATAAAGTGGAGCATCCGATGGGTATTGGTGGCACGGCGCGTAAGCTGGAGCTTTATAAGTATACGCTGCAGGAGCGTTTCGCCTATTATTATTTCTTTGCCTGCGGTGAGCTGTCCATCGATCTCAAGGAGGCCCATCTCAATCCTTACACCCTCGTGCTCGCCGCTGTCCAACAGCTCCTCGGTGGCAATTATGCCGCGGCCTATAAGTTCTTCACGAAGGCCATGACGGTGCAGAACAAATGCGCGGCGTCGTCATATCGGTTCTCAAAGGGACTCTTCAATGATGACCTTGCCAACTACTGTTTCGCGCTCTGTAACATCCTCGTGGGGACTCCGGCGGCACTGCATAAGAACGAGACGCTGCAGACCCGCCTCGAGCGTGAGCACCACCGTCAGATGGCGACGATTCTGAGGATCTTGAACAGTCTGTTTGTCACTCATAAGGATATCATCTACCCCGCTAAGGCTTACAATGACGAGGAAATGGGAGACATCCGTTACCCGGAGCCCGTAGACTGGCTACTCGCCCTGGTCCTCAACAAGATCGGGAAACTCACGGGGAAGCACAAGCCTGAATGGTGGGGATCGGTGGTGCCCGATCATGCCTTTCTCTGTCATGAGCTTATGGGCGATGAGACCTATCATGCCGCCGGTCTCCCTATCACGACTGCGCTCCCCGGCGACTCTCTCTTCCTCAGTCTTGATATCAAAGAGCCGTGGCGTACGAACCTCGAGCAGCTCATCGCCAGTCTTGACGCCAATACCGCCGATGATTCCCTTGAACAGCGTCAGAAACTACTGTATCTCATCAGTTGGGACTCCCTGCGCCCCATCGTCCGCAAACGGATGAAGAACGGTCGCTGGTCCTCGGGAAGGGAATTGCAGGTCAGCGACTTTGTGAACCTTGAGGGCGTGCCCGATGTCGACGGGTATGACACGAAACTACGCAATGCCATCGATCCCTTTAATTATCGTATCTCACTGGAGAAGGCGCTGCCGCTGCTTATCGGCTGCAAGCGTGTGTTCTTTGTGGATGAGAACTATAACGAGTTGCCCGTGAATATCCATGAGGAACGTGCCTATCTGAATATCGACAAGGAGAAACGGGGAGGCTTCAAGATCACGGCCAACTGGAAAGGAGCGGGGACGACCGTTGTCCAGAATACCGATACTGACTATGCCATCATCACCCCGACGGTCCAGGAGCGTAAGATCTTTGACGCCCTCAGTAAGATACATTCCTATCCCGCCAAAGCTGAGCCCCTCATCACCCAACTCATCGAACAGGCCGGTGCGCAGATCGGCCTGCGCACGAACATGAAGGTGGAGATGGAGAATCTCGACAAGGTCGTCGGCAGGGCCCTGCTGTCGCTGCAGGTGATTCCTACGGAGGATGACGCGTTCCTCATGACCGTCGTCTGCCATCCTCTGCCGTCGATGACGGTCACTCCGGGCCAGGGCAATCTATCCTCCGTGGAGGATTTCGACGGGAAGAAGGTCGTCCTCGAGCGGGATATCAAGGCGGAGAAGAAGAACCTCCGGACTTTCGCTGACGAGCTCGTGGAACTGGAGGTGTGGGAAGCGGATGATGATCCCGAGGATAAGGACACACTGTCGAACATCCGCTTCTCCGTCAGGAACTTCCTCGACTTCCTTGAATGGTCGAAGGACAATGGCGCCGTCTGTGAGATAGAATGGAAGAAAGGCGCGAAGATCACCGTCCACCCGCCTGTAAAGGGTGGCAGCGTGTCCATCAATATCAAGAGCAAGAACGGCTGGTTCGAGATGGAGGGTGACGTGCAGATCGACGAGCAGCAGGTGATCAGCCTGCAGAAGCTCCTCCTCCTCATGCGGGAGAGCAAGGGAAAGTATATCAAACTCAATGACCATGAATATCTCCAACTCACGGGTAAGTTGAAGAAACTCCTTCGTAAGGTGGATAATGTGGCCGTGGAGAACCGCAGCCATCTGCAGATGGCGCCCGCCGCCGTGGCTCTTCTCGGTGATGTCCTCGACTCCGACGAGCTGCAGGTGAATACCTGTCAGGCCCTCGTGGACCTCGAGAAGCGTATCAAGACCAGTGAGCGCCGCCGTCCCCGTGTGCCGAAGATGCTCAATGCCGAGCTCCGCGGCTATCAGCAGGAGGGCTTTGAATGGATGTCGAAGTTCACCGACTGGGGCGCAGGCGTCTGTCTCGCCGATGATATGGGTTTGGGAAAGACGGTGCAGACCATCACGCTGCTCCTTGAGCAGCAGGCTGAGGGGCCTTCGCTCATCGTTGCCCCGGCTTCTGTGGTGCCGAACTGGCGCAATGAGTTGGCGAAGTTCGCGCCGACGCTCCTCGTCTCTATCCTCAACGACAGCCTCGACCGCAAGGCGACAATAGAGCGGGCGAAGGCCGGCGATGTCGTGCTGAGTACTTATGCCATGCTGAATATCGAACAGGAGTCGCTGACGGCGAAGGAGTGGAATGTGGTCTGTCTCGATGAGGCCCATACCATCAAGAACGCGAACACGAAGATGTCGAAGGCCGCCATGCGCCTCCAGGCCAAGCGGAAGGTGATGCTCACGGGAACGCCGCTGCAGAACCATCTCTCTGAACTCTGGAACCTCTTCCAGTTCATTGACCCCGGACTGCTCGGCTCACTGGAGAACTTTAAGAAGAAATATATCATCCCCATCGAGGAAGACCATGACAAGGAGCAGCAGGCACAGCTCCGCAAGCTCATCGCGCCCTTCCTCCTTCGCCGTACGAAGGCAGAGGTCGTGGAGGAGCTCCCCGAGAAGCACGATATCTACATGCCCGTATCGCTGTCGCCGGAGGAGATGGCGCTCTATGAGGCACGGCGGCAGAAGACGGAGAAGGCGCTGAACAACGTCACGAAGGTTGATGTCTCCGTCCTCGCCGAACTGACGAAGCTCCGTGAGATGGCCTGCAGCTGTTCCCTCGTCGACAAGCGGTGGAAGAAAGAGAGTTCGAAGGTACAGACGTTTATTGAGCTTGCTGAGGAGTTGCTAGATGGCGGCAACCGTGCCCTCGTCTTCAGTCAGTTCACCTCCTTCTTCGATGAGGTCCGCAAGGCCATGGACAAGGCAAAGATTCCCTATCTCTACCTTGACGGCTCCACGCCGATGAAGAAACGTGAGAAGCTCGTCAGTGACTTCCAGTCGGGGGCATGTCCCTTCTTCCTCATCTCCCTGAAGGCCGGCGGCTTGGGACTGAACCTCACGGGAGCAAACTACGTGATCCATCTCGATCCCTGGTGGAACCCTGCCATTGAGGAACAGGCCACAGACCGTGCTTACCGTATCGGCCAGAACCAGAACGTGACGGTCTATCATCTCATCAGTGAGCATACCATTGAGGAGAAGATCCTGCGTCTCCATAAGAGTAAGCGGGATCTCGCCGACTCTCTCCTCGAGGGCATGGATGTCAGCCACAGCATGACGAAGGAAGAGCTCCTGAAGCTGTTGATGAAATAATGAGGATGATGTGCGGAACATGATCAATCATGTCCCTACGGCGAAAAACGGGTGTGTTATTCGTTTATTCGCCAAAAAATTGCTAAATTTGCAACCAAAAGCGTTATAGCGAAATGAATATTCCTGAACTCCTCAAAGATAACCGTAATGAGTTGAAATTCTCCTTCGAGGTGCTCCCACCGCTGAAAGGCAATGGCACGGAGTCCCTCTTCAGAACCATCGACTCACTGAAGGACTATCAGCCGACATTTATCAATATCACCACTCATCATAGTGAGTGCGTCTATCTCCAGTTGGATAACGGCCTGCTGGAGCGTCGCCGTGTACGCCGCCGTCCCGGTACAGTAGCCATCGCCGCCGCTATTCAGAACCGTTATCAAATACCCGTTATTCCACATCTCATCTGTGCCGGCGCTACGAAGGAGGATATCGAATATGAACTCCTCGACCTGCAGTTCCTCGGCATCAGCAATCTCTTGCTGTTGCGTGGGGACAAGGCCGCTGAGGACCGCCGGTTCGTGCCTACGCCCGGCGGTTATGCCCATACCACGGACCTCATCAAACAGGTGAACCGGTTCAACGAGGGCTTCTTCGTCGATGGTACGCCAATCAAGCATCCCGGCCGGCATTTCGACTATGGCGTGGCCTGCTATCCCGAGAAGCATGAGGAGGCGCCGAATATCGAACAGGACATTCTCCATCTCAAGGAGAAGCAGGACCTCGGCGCGGAGTATGCCGTCACGCAGCTCTTCTACGACAATGAGAAGTTTTACCAGTTTGTCGATGAGGCGCGGAAGATGGGCGTGACCATTCCTATCGTCCCCGCCTTGAAGCCTTTTGCCAAACTCAGTCAACTGACGGTAGTCCCGAAGACCTTCCACTGTGATTTCCCGAAGGAACTCACGGACCGTGCGTTGACGCTGAAGACCGATGAGGATGCCCGTCAGCTCGGTATCGAATGGTCACTGCGACAGGTGGAAGACCTCAAGGCCCATGGCTTCTGTCATGTGCATTTCTTCACCGTCTCTGCCGTGAAGAGTGTGCAGGCTATTCTGAAAGAGATTTACGGAAAATAGGGGAGGGATGGCCATTCATGCATTTTGATGAGATCATAGGTCAGCAGGAGGCACAGGACAGGCTTGGACAACTCCTCGACGAGCACCGTATTCCTCATGCCCTTCTGATCACGGGACCGGAAGGCTGCGGGAAGATGGCGCTGGCCATGGCCTTCGCACGCTTTCTTCTATCCGACGGCAACAGTGACATCGCCGCCGATGAGGCTCGTCTGCGCAATGCCCATGCCATGCTTGCCAAATGGGAACATCCCGATCTCCATTTCACCTATCCTACCATCAAGAAGAGCAGTTGGCCCAGTGATCATAAGCCCGTGAGTGATGACTTCACGAAGGAGTGGCACCAGATGATTGCCAAAGACCTCTATTTCACTATGGAGGAATGGATGACGGCAATGGGTGCCGAGAACCAGCAGGCTATCATCACCGCCGAGGAGAGTGATGCTATCGCCCATAAGCTCAGTCTGAAAGCTAGTATGGGTGGCGTGAAGATTGCGCTTATCTGGCTCCCTGAGCGTATGAACCTCCAGGCTGCCAACAAGATCCTCAAACTCCTCGAGGAGCCGCCCGAGCAGACCTTTTTCCTCATGGTCAGTGAACATCCCGAACAGCTTCTGGAGACCATCCGCAGCCGTACGCAGCTCTTCCGTATGAAACGTATTGATACGGAGGATATCGAGAAAGCCCTCGTGGAGAAACGCGGCATTGCTGCCTCCGCCGCCCATCGCATCGCCCGTGTGGCCAACGGCAACTGGCTGAAAGCCCTCGAGGAGCTGAATGCCGGCAACGAGAATGTCCTCTTCCTCGATATGTTCAAGATGCTCATGCGCCTCTCCTATCTGCGCAATATCCACGACTTGAAGAAATGGGTCGATATCATTGCCACCTACGGAAGGGAGAAGCAGAAACGCTTGCTCGAATATTTCCTGAGAATGGTGAGGGAGAACTTCATGTATAACTTCGGCAATCCCGATCTCGTCTATATGACGGAAGAGGAGGAGAAATTCTCCGTCAATTTCGCACGCTTCATCAATGAGGCTAATGTCATCGAAATCTCCATGCTCCTGCAGAAGGCACTGCGGGATATCGGACAGAATGCCAACGCGAAAGTAGTATTCTTCGATCTCGCCTTGAACATGATCGTGCTGCTGATTAGAAAATAGTAGATTAAACAAAATATGGATTTTAACAATATGAATTTTGAATCGTGTCATGACTGTGACCGTGGCCTCTGTGCCGCCGGCGTCGGACGTCAGGACCGCCAGCTGAATACCTACGACTGGCTCGCCGATATCCCCGGTAATGCGGAGTCGACGGACCTTGTGGAGGTGCAGTTCAAGAACACGCGGAAAGGATATTATCATAATGTCAACAACCTTGATCTGCATAAGGGTGATGTCGTCGCCGTGGAGGCTAACCCGGGCCATGACATCGGTGTCGTTACCCTCACGGGACGGCTCGTAAAGCTGCAGATTAAAAAGGCCAATCTCCGTTCGGCCGATGAGATTCGCCGTATCTACCGCATCGCCAAACCTGTAGATATGGAGAAGTTTCAGGAGGCCAAGAGCCGTGAACATGCCACGATGATCCAGAGCCGCCAGATCGCCAAGAACCTCGGCTTGCAGATGAAGATCGGTGACGTGGAATACCAGGGTGACGGCAACAAGGCTATCTTCTATTATATTGCCGATGAGCGTGTCGACTTCCGTCAGCTTATTAAGGTCCTCGCTGACACTTTCCACGTACGTATCGAGATGAAGCAGATCGGTGCCCGTCAGGAGGCCGGTCGTATCGGCGGTACGGGTCCTTGCGGCCGTGAGCTCTGTTGTGCCACCTGGATGAAGAATTTCTCCAGTGTCTCCACCAATGCTGCCCGTGTGCAGGATATCTCGTTGAATCCCCAAAAGCTCGCGGGTATGTGCGCCAAACTGAAATGTTGTCTGAACTACGAGGTTGACGACTATATCGAGGCCAGTAAGAAACTGCCGCCGAAGGATGTACAGTTGCAGACGAAGGACAGTGACTATTTCTATTTCAAGAGTGATATCCTCACGGGGATGATCACCTATTCTACCGACAAGAACCTCGCTGCCAATATCGAGACGATCTCTGCCGAACGTGCCCGGGAAATCATTGAGATGAACAAACGTGGTGAGAAGCCCCTGTCACTGCAGAATGACGGGAAGGTGAAGGAAACACCGAAACCTATCGACCTTCTCGCCGATGCTGATGTATCCCGTTTCGACACTGAGGAAGAACCAAGAAAACGGAAGAAGCGTAACCGTAACAATAAAGGTAAGAATAGAAATGCTGCCGCCAAGGGCACTCAACAGCATGGAGGAAAGCCGAAGAATGGGCCCAGGAATAATAATCGGAAAAGAAATGAGAAAGTTAATAAAGACCAGTCTGCTGTTACTTCTGCTCCTGCCACTGCTCCTGACAAGCTGTCTGAAAAATAAGGTCTATGACCATTACGAGCCTGTCGCCGTTTCGGGGTGGGAGAAAAATGACACGCTGAACTTCGCCGTTCCCCGTCAAGAGGAGCCCGGACATTACAGTTCTCATCTCGGTCTGCGTGTCAATCAGGAATATCCTTTCACCGATCTCACCCTTGTCGTGGAGCAGAAGGTCATCCATAATAAAAAGGTGGAGGTGAAGCAGCATAACTTTATCCATCCTCTTGCAGCGCGCTTTGTAGCCTGCGGTAGTGATTCTTATTGTGACACCCTGAGGCTGCGTCTCGTCGATGACAATGGTCGGGTGCGTGGAAAGGGTATCAGTGAGTATCAGTACCGTTTCTATATCGGTAATCTACAGCTGCAGCCATACGATAGCGTCTATGTCTCCGTACGGCATGTCATGAAGCGGGAGATCCTTCCCGGGATTGTCAATGTAGGCTATAGCATGAAGCGCGAATAAGATGGAATTGATCCATTTGCAGGGGCCGCCACAAGGGACGGCCCCTGCAAAGGAAACGTGTTATTCGTAATTGACGCATAGGCGTCAATTACGAATAAGGTTTCTTCCCGCATCAATTCTCAGGAAGATAAAGAGGAGGATGGTGAAGCCCCAGAGGCTACTACCACCATAACTGAAAAACGGCAGCGGAATTCCGATGACCGGTGTCAGACCTAATACCATTCCCACATTGATGAATACATGAAATAGGAATACGCTCAGGACGCAATAGCCATAGACACGTCCAAAGCGGAATGGTTGTCGCTCCGCCAGTTTGATGAGCCGCAGGATCAAGGCGAGGAAGAGACAGAGCACGCCGGCGGAACCGAGGAACCCTTCCTCCTCACCGACGGTACAGAAGATGAAGTCGGTGTCCTGCTCCGGCACGAACTTCAGCTTCGTCTGTGTACCGTTGAGGAACCCCTTGCCGGCCAGTCCCCCCGATCCGATGGCTATCTCACTTTGGTGGACATTATAGCCGGCACCGGCAGGATCCTCGTCTAGGCCGAGGAGGACGTTGATACGTACGCGCTGGTGCGGTTCCATGACATCGTTGAGTACGAAGTCGGCACTGTAGAAGAACGCGATGGAGCCTACGGCGAAGCAAGCGATATAGAGATAGTTCTTCCATTGGGCGGAGATGGCTACGAAGATGAGATAACCGATCATTACGGCACAGATGGCGAGTTGTACGTAGACAACATCGAAATGGATCACGAAGAAGGAGAAGAGAATGGCGGCGATGGTCACGGCGACCATGATGCCCATCACCTGAAGAGCCTGCAACTTCTGTTTGCAATACACCCATATCATCCCTGACGTGAAGGCCTGGACGAGCAATAGAACAACGAATTTCCCTACTGACGTGTGACCGTCCCAGAGAAATACTTGTTCATACTTGATACCCACGACGAAATAGACCACCATCGCCACAGCTGTGAAGAGGATACTTCCCGGCATTCCTTCCCGGTAGAACATCAGGAAGAAACTCAGGTAGACGAGGGCGGAGCCCGTCTCGCGCTGGGCGATGATCTCCAGCATGGGGAGGATGACGATGCCGGCGGCGACAGCGAAATGCTTCCATTTATGGATGTCGAAGCCATAGGTCGACATGAACTTCGCCACGGCCAGTGCCGTGGCAAACTTCGCAAACTCTGCCGGCTGCATACGCAGAGGTCCCAGAACGAGCCACGACCGTGAGCCCTTGATGGTATGCGGGTTGAAGATCGTAGCGAAGAGAAGGAGGAGAAACGCTCCGTATATAATATAGGAGAACGTGTCGTAGAAACGGTCATCGAGCATGAGGATGACAAAGCCCAGGACGATGGACGTGGCGATCCATATAATCTGCATGCCTGAGCGCGTTGCCAGACTGAAGATGTCGTTCTCACCATAGGTATAGCTGGCACCGCAGACACTGAACCAGCCGAAGATGAGGAGGGCGAGGTAGATGGCTACCGTCCACCAGTCTAAGGAACCGAGAACACTCGGCTGACGAACATTATCGATTGGCCTTTCCATAAGCTATTCTACGTTTCTGAAGTTCGGCAGCCTCATTCTCGGCAGCCTTACTGAGTTTACCTGTGATATATTGTTCCATTAGAACTTTACCGATAGGTACGGCGAAGTCAGCACCGAAGCCACCATTCTCGACATAGACCGCCATGGCGATCCTGGGCTTGTTCATCGGTGCGAAGCCCATGAAGACGGAGTGGTCCTGGCCACGGTTCTGCGCCGTACCCGTCTTTCCGCAAGCCGGGAAGGGCAGACCGTTGAGCGCCTTACACGTACCGCCGAGGGCGGAGGCGCGCATACCGGCGACGACAACGTCATAGGCGGCGCGGTTAGCCATTGTCCAGTGCTTCTTAAAGTATTTCGCAGGGAGATGGCGACCTTTGATCTTCGCTACCACATGGGGAATATAGTAATAACCACGGTTGGCGATGGTGGCACCGAGGTTGGCGATCTGCAGCGGTGTGAGGTTCACCTCTCCCTGACCGATAGCGATGGAGATGATCGTCAGACCGTTCCATGAGCCTTTATAGGCATGGTCATAATACTGTGCGTTCGGGATCAGACCGCGCTTCTCTCCCGGCAGGTCGATGCCGAGCTTATAGCCGAAGCCCATGGAGACCATATAGTCACGCCAACGGTTCATGGCAATTTGTACGGTGGGATATTTCGCACGGTCGGACATCATGTGGAAGAGACCCCAACAGAAGAAGCCGTTGCACGAGGTCTGGATGGCCGGAATCACCGACAGCGGAGACGCATGGCCGTGACAACCAACGTGCAGACCTTTGTAGTTGAAGCCGTGGTTGCAGGGATACTGTGTCTGCGGCGTGATAATCCCCTCCGTGAGGAACGTCAGCGCCTGGGAGGTCTTGAAGGTAGAGCCCGGCGGATACTGGCCCTGGATGCTACGGTTCAGCAATGGCTTCCAAACGTTATGCGACAAGTATTTATGCATCTTGCCACGCATCTTTCCTACGAGCTTACGGGGATCATAGGTAGGGGAGGAAGCCATACAGAGCACCTGACCCGTGGAGGGCTCGATACACACAACGGCACCAATCTTGCCTTCGAGCATACGCTCGGCGAGGGCTTGGAGGCGGATGTCGATTCCGAGCGTCAGGTCACGGCCGGCAACAGGACGACGGTCGTATTTGCCATTCTGATAATGGCCCTGGATACGGCCATGAGCATCACGCAGCAGGATCTGTACGCCTTTGATGCCACGCAGATCTTTCTCATAGCTCTTCTCTATACCCATCTTACCGATATAGTCACCGGCCTGATAGTAAGGATCCTCCTCAATATCAGCATCGTTAACTTCACCGACGTCACCGAGGACATGGGCAGCATAAGGATACTCATACTGACGGATGGTACGGCGCTGGATATAGAAACCAGGGAAGCGGAACATCTTCTCCTGGAAGACACTATAGTCCTTGTCGGAGAGCTGAGTCATAAACACCTGTTGGGTGAACTTCGAATAGCCCGGGTTCTTGCTGTAGTCCTTGATATCGGCCAGACGCTGACGAAACTGCTCTACGGTGATACCGAGCGACTGACAGAAGTCAAGGGTGTCGAGATGGCCTTTGGCCTCATTGGTGACAATCATCAGATCGTAGGAAGGCTGGTTGAACACCAGCAGCTTACCCGTGCGGTCATAGATGGCACCACGGGCAGGATATTCGATCTGTTTAAGAAAAGCGTTGGAGTCGGCATTTTTCTTATAGTCATCACTCATCACTTGCAGGGAGAACAGGCGGATGCAGTAGATCACCACTATAGCGATGGCAATGCCTGCGATGACATAGCGTCGGTTGTCCAACTCAAAATCTTTCATCATTTTCTGACTTCCTCCATAAAGTGATTATTTCTTCCTTAGATTTTCGATGACAATGATAAGCAGCGTCGTGAGGATGATGCTGCCCATGACACAGCCCAACCATCGGAGACTGCTGAAGAACTCAAACTGCTCCAAGGAGAAGAATATCGTACAGTAGACCACCACCAGGGTGAACATGTAATAGAAGAATGGGGAGAAGCCCATCGTGCGAATGGAAGGCGTAAAGTCGTCGGCACTGTCGCGTGGGATGAAGGGCCGCATGACATAGGGCTGGAGGAGTCCAATGAGCGTCATGGAACCGGCGGCAACACCGGGAGTGTTGCTGAAGGTGTCAACGGCCAGTCCGATGCCGAAGCACCACAGTAGCACGCCCCACCGCGGATAGTTGCGGCGGAAATGGAGTGCGAACATCACGTAGAGCAGTGGCGTCGCCATGCCGAAGAGATGGATATGGTTGAGCACCAAGGCCTGTGCGAGCACAAGGACGATGAATGTCAGTATCCGGTTGATCGTTTCTATATTCATATCAGTTGTTCTCCTCTCCTTCTTCTTTAGGTTTGATGGAATCTTCCGCGGCGCGCATGATCTGGATGCGCTCCTTCATCATCGCGTCATCAATGACACAGACATCACGCAGATCACCGAAGTCGGTAGCCAACTCAACCATCATGCGGTAACTTAATCCGTCGGGAGAGTTATAGACATGAAGAATCTTGCCGACCATTACACCGGGAGGAAATACGGAGGAATAGCCACTCGTGACAACCTTATCGTAAAGCCGGAACTTTGCGTGGCGGGGCACGTCATCGACCCAGGCATGGCGGCTGCTGCCACCACGCCAGTGGAGGTAACCAAAATAGCCGCGGCCCTGAATGGATACGCTGATATTGCTCTGACTGTTGAGGACAGGGATGACGACGGAGTAGTGGAGGCCAACGAGGTAGATGATGCCCACCACACCGGTGCCGCTGACGACACCCATGTCTTTATGGATTCCGTCGAGGGAACCCTTGTCGATGGTGATGAAGTTGTCAAGTTTGTTGATGGAGTTGTCGACGACCTTCGCGGGGATGAGTTTGTAACTGTTGAGCAGGGCAAACTGGTTATGTTTCATCGCCGTCGTATCCTTGGTGGCCTTCATCAGCCGCTCGTTGAGATCCTCCACCTCACGCTCAAGGAACACGTTGCGCTGGGTGAGCTGCTCGTTGACGGCTGAAAGGGAGAAGAACTGGTCGAGATCGGCATTCCACTCGTAGATCTTCCCCGCAAGGATATTGGCGGATGAAAACCATACACTGCCCTGATAACTGTTACCCTGAAAGAGCAGGACCATGCTGATCACCTCAAGGAGGATAAAGAGAAACCAGTGGTTGTATTTGGTCAGAAATTCTATTAAATTCCTCATATAATCTTTATGCGCAAGTAGGGGCATATCTCCATGATGCGAGCCTGCGGCAGGCATGGAGATACGTCCCTACATGGTTTTGAGGCATGCACGGCGGCAGCCCCCGGAAAGAAGGGCGTACACGGGGCAGGCCCCTACCACGGCCCGTTAGCGCATGAGGAAGGAGAACCGGTCGACATTCTTCAATGCCACGCCAGCACCCTTGGCAACACTGTGCAACGGATCGTCAGCAATATGGAACGGAATATTGATTTTATCTTCGAGACGCTTGTCAAGTCCGCGGAGCAGGGCACCACCACCAGTGAGCCAGATACCGTTCTTGACAATGTCGGCATAGAGCTCCGGCGGTGTGTTCTCAAGGGCCGAGAGAACGGCATTCTCAATCTTTGCCACCGTTTTGTCGAGGCAATGAGCAATCTCCTGATAGCATACGGGCACCTCCATAGGCAGAGCCGTGATACGGTTAGGTCCATGGACGATGAAATCCTCCGGAGCCTCGTCGCCGAGGTCGGTGAGAGCAGAGCCGACATGGATTTTGATACGCTCAGCCATACGCTCACTGATCTTCACGTTATGCTGACGACTCATATATTCCTGGATGTCTGCCGTGAGGTCATCACCGGCAGTACGGATGGAGTTGTTGCTCACGATACCGCCGAGGGAGATGACGGCGATTTCCGTGGAGCCACCGCCGATATCGACGATCATATTTCCTTCAGGTGCTTCGACATCAATACCGATACCGATGGCGGCAGCCATGGGCTCGAAGATGAGGTAGACATCACGGCCGTCGGCATGCTCGGCAGAGTCGCGGACGGCGCGGAGCTCTACCTCCGTGGAACCGGAGGGGACACCGATGACCATACGCAGAGAGGGGGAGAAGAAACGGCTGCCCGTATGCACCATCTTGATCAGACCGCGCATCATCTGCTCGCAAGCCGTGAAGTCGGCGATGACACCATCTTTCAACGGACGGATGGTACGGATGTTGTCATGCGTCTTCTCGTACATCATTTTGGCTTTCTCGCCTACGGCAATCATCTTGTCCGTACGGCGGTCAAGGGCCACGACAGAGGGCTCGTCGACAACGATCTTGTCATCACTGATGATGATCGTGTTGGCCGTTCCCAGGTCCATCGCAATTTCTTGTATGAAAGAGAAAAATCCCATTTTTCTTTTTGTTGTTTTTTATTTCTTTTGTTGGTCCCGGAGAAAAATTCTCCGGGCTGGCATTCCGTTTATTTGGCAAACCACGCGTGGATAGCCGTGTCGTAATGACTGCTCACGCCGAAGGCGCGCTCGGCAAACATCTTGCGGTCTTCAATATCCGTCTGGGCACCCTTCTTGTTGAGAATGTCGAGGAGGACAGGATACTCTGCCTTGCTCGGGACGATGACGACATCCTTGAAGTTCTTGGCTCCGGCACGGATGAGGGAGATACCGCCGATATCAATCTTCTCAATAATATCCTGCTCGCTGGCACCGCTGGCTACGGTCTGCTCAAATGGATAGAGATCAACGATAACAAGGTCTATAGCGGGAATATCATATTCTTTCATCTGAGCCTGGTCGCCGGCATTGTCACGACGCGCCAGGATGCCTCCGAAGATTTTCGGATGCAGGGTTTTCACACGGCCACCAAGAATGGAAGGATAGGTGGTGACATCTTCTACCTTCTGGCAGTCATAGCCCAAGGACTCAATAAATTTCTGTGTACCACCGGTGCTGAGGAATTTTACACCCTCCTCGTTTAGCTTCTTCAGCAGCTCTTCGAGACCATCTTTGTGAAAGACTGAGATCAACGCAGTCTTGATTTTCTTTGCTTCAGCCATATATTTTTTAAAATTTGATATATCAGTGTGCAAAGTTACAAAATTCCCGGGAATAGTTGTGGAAAAAACGCTTTTTTTTTTATTTTTAATAGTTATACTTGTTCTGCCTCAAGTGTAGGGACATGATTATCATATTCCTACATGGGCGGTAGCACGGACTATCATAAATGAATCCCTACATCTTCTTCACGCTACCATTGCTCTGCAGGATGAGCGTGGAGGCCTGGAGGCGCTTCTCACTATGGTTGAAGAGCATGGCGGGATTGATACGGCGCCCTTTGAAATGGATTTCGAAGTGGAGGTGCTCCGTTGTGGCGCGACCCGTTCGCCCCGTATAGCCGATGACTTGACCAGCCTTGACATGTTGGCCGATCTTGACAATATTCCGGCTTTGATGACTGTAGAGGGTTTCGAAGCCATAGGCGTGACGGATGACGATGCAGTTGCCATAACCATAATAGGGCCCGCTGCGCATGACGATACCGTCGAAGGCGGCAAGGATGGGATCATTGGGACGGGTCTTGATGTCCACACCGGCATGATTGCGGCGGCCGCCATAGGGACTGATGACATGACTGCCGGGGAGGGGATAGGCCCAGTGATTCTTCTCGAGTTTCTGAAGGTCAAGGCGGAAGGTGCTGTTGGTCAGAAAGGGATCATCGCCGGCATCGTCGGGATCGAGGCTGTTGACTATGAGGCCTTTGCTGTGACGCTCTGCTGCTGCTCTGGCGCTTTCCTCTGTGGTATTGCCGGAGACAGAGAGGCGGACATTTCTGCCTGTTCGTTTGCAGATGAGGGTCTCTTGACGAAGCTGATGACTGCGAAGCTCCAGCAGCATGGCGGGATTAATACGGGAGCCATTGATCATGATGGAGAAGAGGCAGTAGATGCGGTCGTTGCGTTCCCCAACGATGGCGATCGTCTGTCCGGCACGGACATGGTCGCCGACATCGACGAGGTTCTGTGCGTTGTTGGCGTAGACGGTCTCCAGTCCGTTGTCGTGGCGGATGACGATGACGTTGCCATACTGTGTGGTCTTACGACTCAGTCGGACGGTACCGTCGAACATGGCCTTGACGGCATCGCCCTTACTCGTCGTGATCTCCAGAAAGTCCTGTCGTTGCAGTGCCTTTCCCACAGGCAGTGGGAATGAATAGCCATTTTTGCTGAGTTGGCTAAGATCAATGGTGAAAGAAGGCCCTTTGCGGAAGAGCCCAGGGGTAGCAATGTTAATCTGTTGTTGTTCTGCGGTAGTGAAAGTCTTCCTAGCCGGCATGAAGGCGCTGACAAGGAGAAAGAAAGGCAGGAGGATCGAAATGTAGAATAGTTTTCGGTTTATTTGTTTCATAGGGGCTTTTACTTTTTTGCTTCTTTACTTTTTAACTTCTTTACTTCTTTAAAATGATACCTGTATAGATGCGGCCAGATTGTTGTCCGAGTTTTCGGGCGGAGAAGAAGCGGTCACTGCTGTTATAAGTACAGATGCCGGAGAGAATGATATTCTTTGCCAGCACACCGGTATGTTCCAGTTGCAGCCAGTTGCAGACAGGAAGGTCGATATGCCATTTCTTGTAATGACGTGCGATCTTTTTCATCTCGAAGCCCTCGGCGGCAAAAGCGTCGTAGACTTCCTGACCGACCTCAAAGGCATCAAGAGAGATACAGGGACCGATAACGGCATGAAGGTCATGGGGATCGGTATGATAAGTGGTCTGCATTGTCTGGACCGTATGCTCAACGATCCGCTGGACCGTGCCGCGCCAACCGGCATGAATGGCGGCGGAGGCATGGTGGACGGGGTCGTAGAGGAGAACGGGGACACAGTCAGCCGTAGAAATGCCGATGCAGATTCCCGGGATATCAGTTGTCAGGCTGTCAATCCCTTCGAGGGCAGCTGTCTGTTTGTCTGCAGAGAGGGCGAGGAAAGTTAGATCGATGATGTGGTTGACGGCGTGATGGACCTGATGGGGCATGATGATATGGTCATCGGAGATATGCAGTGTTTCTGCCAGTAGCTTCCTATTTTGTTGGATGGCAAAAACCGTATCTCCGCAGTAAGCATTGATATTGAATGATCCATAGTTGCCCTCGCTGACACCACCCTGTCGGGTCGTGGAGAAGGCGGTGACTGATGCTCCCAAACTGTAATAGAATAGTTCCGGTGCCATAACTTTCAATTCTCCTCGATCCAATTTTAGAGTGCGGTCCAACTTATTACTTCTTTACTTTTTTAATCTTTTACTTCTTCAACGTCGTCGGCATCCTCGATAGCGTCGTCATCGAGATATTCGATGTCCTCATCCTCACCTTCTGCCTGCAGCTCAGCATTGAACTGCTTCATGTCCTTGTCGCGGTGGACGAGGGTGTCCTCAGCCGTAATCTCCTGGAGCTTATTGCTCTCGGAGTTCAGTTCGCGCCACAGCACATCTTTCAACTCGTCGAGTCCCTTGCCCGTAACAGCAGAGATAAAGACCACAGGGAGGTCGGTGGGGAGTGTTTCTTTCAGCATGTCGATGAGCTCGTCGTCGAGAAGGTCACACTTCGTAACGGCAAGGACGCGGTGCTTGTCGAGCATATCGGGGTTGAATTTCTTCAACTCATTGAGAAGGACCTCGTAGTCTTTCTTGATGTCGTCGGTATCTCCGGGAACCATGAAGAGCAACAGAGAGTTGCGCTCGATATGGCGGAGGAAACGGAGTCCGAGGCCTTTGCCTTCACTGGCGCCCTCAATAATGCCGGGGATATCGGCCATGACGAAACTCTTATGGTCGTGATAGCTGACGATACCCAAGGAAGGCTCCAACGTTGTGAAGGGATAGTTGGCGATCTTCGGACGGGCACTGGAGAGGGCGGAGAGGAGCGTCGACTTACCGGCATTGGGAAAGCCGACGAGACCGACATCTGCCAGAAGTTTCAGCTCGAGGATGATCGTCATCTCCTGCATGGGCTCTCCCGGCTGTGCATAGCGCGGTGCCTGGTTAGTGGAGGTGCGGAACTGAAAGTTGCCAAGGCCACCGCGGCCGCCCTTGAGAAGAACCACCTCCTGACCGTCGTAGGTGATGTCACAGATATACTTGCCCGTTTCCGCATTGTAGACGACGGTGCCACAGGGAACATCGATGTAGACATCCTTACCGTCGGTGCCGTGGCATTTGTCACGACCACCATTGCCACCATGTTCGGCGAAGACATGCCGTTGGTATTTCAGATGGAGGAGGGTCCAGTAGTTATGGTTGCCGCGCAGGATCACGCTGCCGCCATGCCCACCGTCACCACCGTCGGGACCACCATTGGGGTTGTACTTCACGTGGCGCAGATGCATGGATCCTCTGCCTCCCTTTCCTGAGCGGCAATAAATCTTCACATAGTCTACGAAATTGGATTCTGGCATAAATATAATTTGTTTGGGATGTTTTTTAAATGTAAGGACATGATTGCCATGTTCCGCAATAATGGGACATGACAATCATGTTCAATGAATTTACAGGTTGTCGATAACCTTGCAGATACGAGCGAAGATCTCGTCGACCGTGCCGAGGCCCTCCACGTGATGGTGGATGCCCTCTTTCTCATACCAGTCGATGAGGGGAGCCGTCTGTGTGTGGTAGACATTGAGGCGCTTCTTAATGGTCTCCTCGTTGTCATCACTACGGCCACTGATCTTACCGCGCTCGATGAGGCGCTTCATCAGTTCGTCCTCAGGAACGGCGAGCTCAATCATGGCTGCCACTTTATGGCCGCGCTCAGCGAGCATCTTCTTCAGAGCCTCTGCCTGCGGGATGGTGCGGGGGAAACCGTCGAAGATGACACCCTTATGATCCTTGCCGAAGGTGTCGTAGACACTGGCCAGGATATTGACCATGAGATCATCGGGGATCAGCTGTCCTTTGTCAATATAAGCCTTGGCGGTCTTGCCGAGTTCTGTACCATTCTTGATCTCATTGCGGAGCACGTCACCGGTGGAGATATGTCCGAAGCCGTACTTCTCAATCATCTTGTCGCTCTGTGTGCCTTTACCTGCACCGGGAGCGCCGAAAATTACAATATTCTTCATTTTATTTTATAAGAGTTGATAGCTCACAATAGAATTCTATTTTATTCCTCGTCCAGCACGTAGATATCCCGTAGGTTGCGGCCTTGCTGGTCGTAGTCGAGGCCATAGCCGACGATGAAGTCATTGGGGATTTCCATGGCGGCATATTCGATGTTCAAGGGGACCTGCAGCTTTCCGGGCTTGACGAGGAGAGAACAGATATGGATGGATTCGGGGTTATGGGTGCCGAGTTGGTTAAGCATCATCTTCATCGTATTGCCCGTGTCGACGATATCCTCGACGATGATGACGGGACGGCCCGCGATATCATTGTTCAGACCGATCATGGTTTTGATCTTTCCGGTAGAACTGGTACCCTCATAGGAGGCGAGCTTGACGAAGGAAATCTCACAGGGGATGGTGAGATAGCGCATCAGGTCGGCAGCGAAGATAAAGGAGCCGTTGAGAACGGCCAACAACAGGGGATTTCTCCCGGCAAAATCCGTATTGATCTTGTTGGCTACTACTTCTACACGTTTCAGAATCTCTGATTCCGGGATGAATGTTTTGAAGGTTTTGTCCTTAATTTTTACCTTGTCCATAGCTTGAAAAAAGCGTTGAAATGATGCTTGAAAAATATTTTGTTGCAAAATTACTAAAAATCTCCCGAATAAAGGTCATGGAATGAAGTAAATTTATTAATTTTGCATCGTATGAAGATTTTTACGAACGCTCAGATCCATGAGCATGACAAATATACCATAGAGCATGAGCCTATCTCCTCCATTGATCTGATGGAGCGTGCGGCCAAGGCTATCAAGCGCGCTATCGAGGACGAATGGAGCGCCAATACTCCTGTTGTTGTCTTTGCCGGTCCGGGGAATAATGGTGGCGATGCCCTCGCCGTCAGCCGCCTCCTTGCCGATGACGGCTACCACGTTAGTGTGTACCTCTTTAATATCCACGATCACCTCTCCGAGGATTGTGCCGGCAACCGCCAGCGGCTCCTCGATCAGAAGAAGGTGAAGTTTACGGAGGTTAAGCTCGATTTTGATCCGCCAGAACTGAATGCTGGTACGCTCGTCATCGACGGTCTCTTCGGCAGTGGACTCAACAAGCCGTTGGCCGGTGGCTTCGCGGCAATGGTGAAATATATCAACCAGAGTGACGCACAGGTTGTCAGTATCGATATGCCGTCGGGACTAATGGGGGAGGATAATACGTATAATATCCGTCAGAACATCCTTCGGGCAGACCTTACGTTGACGTTGCAGCAGAAAAAACTCTCGATGTTCTTCTCTGAGAACCAGCAGTATCTCGGGCGCGTGAAAGTTCTTGATATCATGCTCTCGCCGGAATTCGTGGAGAAGACGGACTCTGTCTATCAGGTCCTCGAGGATAGTCAGTTGCGCCGTAAGCTCATGCCGCGTAGTGATTTTGCCCACAAGGGAAATATGGGACATGCTCTCCTCGTAGCCGGCAGTTACGGCATGTCGGGGGCTGCCATCCTCGCCTCCCGTGCCTGTCTGCGTGCGGGAGTGGGAAAGGTGACGGCTCATACGCCACGGCGTAACTACGAGATTATGCAGATCGCTGTCCCGGAGGCTGTCCTGCAGATGGATAAGGAAGAGACGGCATTCTCTGAACCGGTAGAGACATCACCCTATAGTGCCATGGCCATAGGGCCGGGATTGGGAATGCAGGAGAATACGGCTATTGCCATGATTGCGCAGGTACGCCGTGCCACCTGTCCCGTTGTCATCGATGCCGATGCTATCAATATCCTGGCGAATCACCGGGCATGGATTGAGCAACTGCCGCAGGGCATGATCCTCACACCGCATCCGAAAGAGTTTGACCGACTCGTCAGTATCGCTTGTAACGGTTCTTATGACCGGCTGCATAAAGCGCAGCAGATAGCGGAGCAGCGTCAGGCCTATATTATTTTGAAAGGCCATTACAGCGCGTTGTGCCTGCCCAATGGTCATGTGGAATTTAACCCAACGGGTAATAGCGGTATGGCGACAGCGGGTAGTGGTGATGTGCTGACAGGAATCATTGCCGGCCTTCTCGCCCGTGGCTATAGTCAGGCCGATGCCTGCCGACTGGGCATGTATCTCCATGGCCTTGCCGGAGACCTCGCCGTGAAAGATCTCGGTAAGGAGAGCCTCACGGCAGGGGATATCATTAACTATCTCCCCAAGGCTTTCTTGAGATTGCAGGAATGATCCGTTTGTAGGTGGCCGCCACCTACAAAAAAAAGCGGATGCCCATTTGGACATCCGCTTATATTTTGACTGGTAATCTCGAGATTAGTCGAGGTTAGCGAGCTTGTTGTCAGAACCGAGAACGTCGGTGATCTTGTGCTCGTACATCTCTGTCATGTAAGCACGTGCCACCTTGCCATACTGACGAGGATCGAAATACTCAGGATGGTTAGCCAGCGTCTCACGGACACCTGCGGTGTAAGCCAGACGGGAGTCAGAGTCGATGTTGATCTTGCAGACAGCGCTCTTGGCAGCCTCACGGAGCTGCTCCTCGGGGATACCGACAGCGTCAGGCAGCTTGCCACCATACTGGTTGATGATATCGACATACTTCTGGGGAACAGAAGAAGAGCCGTGGAGAACGATGGGGAAGCCAGGGAGCTTCTTCTCGATCTCATGCAGCACGTCGAAAGCCAAAGGAGGAGGAATCAGACGACCAGTCTTCGGGTCACGTGTGCACTGCTCGGGCTTGAATTTGTAAGCACCGTGAGAAGTACCGATGGAGATAGCGAGGCTATCGCAGCCAGAACGCTTGCTGAAGTCGATGACTTCCTCAGGCTTTGTATAGTGAGACTCCTCGGAAGAAACCTCATCCTCAACACCAGCGAGGACACCCAGCTCTGCCTCAACAGTAACATCATACTGATGAGCGTACTCAACGCACTTGCGGGTCAGCTCGATGTTCTCCTCGTAAGGCTTGCTGGAACCGTCGATCATGACAGAAGAGAAGCCCATATCGACACAGCTCTTGACGAGCTCGAAGGTATCACCGTGATCCAGGTGGAGAACGATCTCAGGATGGTTGCATCCCAGAGACTTAGCGTACTCTACAGCACCCTCTGCCATGTAGCGGAGGAGGATCGGGTTAGCATAGTTACGGGCACCCTTGGAGACCTGCAGGATAACAGGAGACTTCAGCGTAGCAGAGGCTGTGATGATAGCCTGCAGCTGCTCGAGGTTGTTGAAGTTGAATGCGGGAATAGCGTAACCGCCACTGACTGCTCTCTTGAACATCTCGCGTGTATTGACGAGACCGAGATCTTTGTAATTTACCATAATGCTATGATCTTTAAAAAATGAATAGTATCCTACTACTGAAACAGATTCCCTTTTCGGAAACCGATTGCAAATTTAATATTTTCTTTGGAAAAACCAAAGAATCGCGGCCAATTTTATTGTTACAGAAACATAATTTTCTTAATATCCTTAAATTCCGTTGGTCTGTTTTTCCTTTTGCCAACTGTGTCTTACAAAATACGCATAGCTGAAGACGACCAGCAGGGCCGTGAAGGGAATGAGGAAGGGTAGGACGAGGTGTGTGCGGTCGGCGAGGAGGCCCATGAGGAGGAAGCCACAGCCGCCGATCGGTGTCATCATCAGCAGTGAACTGGCACTCTTCGTCAAGTTGCCGAGTCCGCGGAGGGAGAGGGAGAAGATCGTGGGGAACATGATGGCCTCAAAGAAATAGTTGCCGAGCAGGCCGATAAGTGACAGCTCGCCGATATTGCACAGGACCATGCCGATGCAGCATACGCTGCCCGTGGCACAGGCGAAGAGTACAGCCTCCGGACGATGGCGGCTCATGACCCACGAGCCGAGGAAACGGCCGATCATGAAGAAGGCGAGGGCACAACTCAGCACGAGTGACGCCGTGCGGTCGGTCATCCAGTGCATGCCCGTGACGAAGTTGATAAAATAGGTATTGATGGAGATCTCTGCCACCTCGTAGGCCAGCAGGGCCAGGAGGCCGAAGACGAAGGCGTGATGATGCTTGAAGAGTTTCATGATCTTCGTGCCCGACATACGGTCTTCTGCTGTGGTCTTATATTGGATCTCCGGCAGTTCCACGCGTGAGAAGATGAGTGCGATGACGAGTACGATAATGCCTAGGATGGCATAGGGAATGGCGATATTGCCACCCTTGTCGTTGTTGCTGAAGAGAAACTGTCCGATGGCGAGGGTGGCAAAGATACCACCAAGGCCGTTGAAACTCTGACTGAAGTTCAAGCGGCTCGTGGCCGTCTCTGTAGGTCCGAGTTGCGTGACATAAGGATTGGCGGACGTCTCCAGGAAGACGAGACCTACACCAATGATAAACAGACAACCGAGAAATGCCGTGAAGGACCCCGTCATCGTGCCGGGGATGATAAGTAGGGCGCCCGTGGCGAAAAGCAGGAGGCCACAGACAACGCCACGGCGGTAGCCGAATCGGTTGATGAAGAATCCGGCGGGGATGGCCATGAGGAAATAGCCGAAATAGGTGGTAATCTGTATCCATGCCGAACGGGTGATGCTGATGGCCAGTGCATTCTGGAAATGCTTGTTCAGCACGTCGAGGATGGCGCGCGCGAAGCCCCAGAGGAAGAAAAGACTGGTGATGAGCACGAAGGGTACCCGGTATTTATGGTCGGTGAGTTGCGCTTTCTTTGCTGTTGACATAAGTTTCGTTTTTTCTGTCGAATAGGATGGTGGGCTATATTATTTCCCGATAAACTGAAAATCGCTGAAGGAGGCTTGCCCTTTTCCGGTGGCATATATTCCGACGAGAGCTCCCGTGAAGCCTCCGGCAACTTCCGTGCTCAGGAGACTGCAGTCGAGGCTGCCGAGCTCTTGATAGCTCTTGCCATCCTTACTATAATAAAAGGTGTAGTTGTTGCCGTCACTGTCGATCTTCAGATGGACGCGGGAGGCGGCGACGAGAGCCGTGGCGACGGTATAGTCGATACTTTTCAGTTTACATTTTAGACTGACCTGCATATAACGGCCGGCACATTTCGTGACACCGAAGTCGAAATGGCCGTCGTTGATCTGATAGAGACAGAGGCCGCCCTCGGCTCCTTCGGAAGAGACGATGGCAGTAGTCGTCATCTTCGCCGCCGTCTGCCGGCATCCGAGGAAGGTAGGCTGATTGTTCTCCGTGATTGTGCCATGGGCCGTGAGCGTCAGCTGGCCGTTGTGCCAGCGGTAGTTCTCGGCAATGGGATTCTGAATATAAACGAAAGAAGGACCGACAGCGCCTTGCTTGAAGTCAATCGTCGTTGTGCCTTGCTGAGGATCGTATATGTCAGCTTCTGTCTCTTGCTGAATCGTCTCTTTGCTAACTTGTTGAGGTAATAGCTTGGCCGTCATAAGCGTATCAATGGGCTGCCCGTTATTGACCACGGGCCAGCCGTCCTCGCTCCATGTCACGGGAGCCAGGTATGTCTCACGACCGAGGTGATGATAGCTGCCGCCGAAATTGCGGTAAGCCAGGAAAACGACCCACCAGCTGCCGTCGGCGGCTTCGACGAGATCGCCATGTCCCGTGCCTTGGATCTGCTTGCTTTCTCCCAACCGACTGCAGTTGGTCAGTATCGGATTGTGAGGGTTACTCTCGTAGGGGCCGTAGATGTTCTTGCTGCGGGCGATGGTGAGGTGATGAGCCAGTTCCGTGCCGCCCTCGGAGATGAGTAGATAGTAATAGCCGTCCTTCTTATAGATATGCGGTCCTTCGGGATAACGGCCACCGTCGCCGCGCCAGAGCATCTTGCTCTCAGTGAGTTGCTGACCGGTTTTGGGGTCAATCTCACAGAGCCAGATGGCATCACCGGGATTACTGCACATATAGCATTTCCCGTCCTCGAAATAGAGTGACGGGTCAATGCCCTGCTGTTTCAGCCATATCGGGTCGCTCCAGGGACCTTCGGGCTTCGTGGCCGTGACCATGAAGTTGCCGCCGTTGCCGACATTGGTGGTGATCATGTACCAGGTGCCGTCATTGTAACGTATAGTAGGGGCATAAATACCTGTCCATGACGTGGCGCCCTTAAGATTCAACTGACTGTCCCGTGTCAGGATGTTGCCCGTCTGTCGCCAGTGAATGAGATCCTTACTCTCGGAGAGCGGGACACTGGGGAAGGAACAGAAACTGCTGTTGGCGAGATAGAAGGTATCGCCGACACGACAGATGCTCGGGTCAGGATGATATCCCGGGATGATCGGATTGCGGAAGGTCTGTTGAGCTTGGCAGCAAAGACCTGTCAGCAGGAGACAGATGAGTAGAATGTATTTCTTCATAAATTGCCGTAAAGACTGTTAATGCCGCAAAAATATAAAAAACTTTTTGTTTGAGCAAATTTTTTCCGCTTATTCATCACGGTATTTCGTAAATGCATAAAAAAAGGCCTACCGCTGTAGGCCCAAAATTGTTAACCTTAAATCTAATACCATGAAAAACACACATTGCAAATATAGGCATAAAAAAGACCCATTGCAACTTTTTGGACAATAAATTCCTGTGTTTTATATTTTTTTAATTGTAAACTTTTTCATTTAATATTTCATTTAGAATTTTATTCCTCCAATATTTTATTTAAGAGGTATGTGGCATTCTGGTTGCGGGCGACGCCGGGCGTGATACGGTAGGTATAGGTGACGTCGGTACCGAGTTTGATCTCGAAACAGTAGTTGTGGAACTGCTCAGGATAGGCCTGCTCCATCTTCGAGAGTTCGAGGTCGTGGGTGGCAATGATGCCACTTACGGGGCGGTGGCGCATGGCTTCGAGGAAGAGTCGTGAGCCGTTGAGCTTATCGAGGGAGTTCGTACCCTTGAGGATCTCGTCGAGGATGATCAGTGTCGGTGTTGTCTCCGCGTCACAGTAGTGGATGAGCTGTTGCAGACGGAGCAGTTCGGCATTGAAGTAAGAGATGCCATGGGTGAGGTCGTCGCTCGTGCGCATACTCGTGAAGAGCCGGAATACCGTCACACGCAAATGATCGGCGAAGACGGGCATGCCGCAGAGGGCCAGCACATAGTTGATGCCGATGGTACGGAGAAACGTACTCTTGCCGGCCATGTTGGCTCCCGTGATGATGTAGTAGTTGCGGTCGTTGATCATGAAGTCATTGCGTACGGCTTTCAGCCCTAAGAAGGGATGATAGATACCACGGGCCTCATAGATGATTTCCTCTCCGTCGATGATCTCAGCTGTCGTCGCTTCGGGGTGGTTGCAGGCCAGCGTAGCCATACTCACGAGGGCATCCATGCGGTTGACCTGCTCGACCCATTGGTCAAGATTCCCGGAAGTCTTCTGCTGCCAACGGTAGAAACGGCGTACAAGGAAGAAATCCTGAAAGAAAAGAACGTCCATGACGAAGAGCCCAAGGAGGTTGCTTCGGCTGTCGAGACCCTGCATGAAACGGTCCAGGAGGCGGAATGAGTCACCGGCACCGGTGAGGGCGTCTTGTAATTCTCGTCCGTAAGAACTCTCAAAGGTCTCTTCCCCGATGAGGCCTACGAGCTGTCGGTATCCTTTCAGATGGATGAGGAGGGAAGAGGTGGAGCCGGTGATAGGCGCCAGCGTCCTGCCGCAGACGGCAAAGGCCACGAAAAACAGGATGACGGCCCACCAGATGACGGTTGTCGCCGTTGACATGCCGAGAATGCAGAGAAGAAGCACGGTCCAGAAGCCGATCGGTGGTAGCCAGCCCAAGAGAAGTCCGAGAAAGCCGCGGTAGGGGAGAGGTACGTTGACCGTTTTCAACTGCCGGATAGCACGCATGACGGCATCGCTGTCGACAACGCCGCCTTTGCGGTAGCGCATGGCCTTAAAAGAGAGAAGAAAGTCAGACTTGCCGGCCAGTTCACGGATGAGCACGGGGCGCTTCGCATTCCAATGGAGATGTTCCAACTCATGGGCAAGCAATTCCCGCCCACCGGTGGTGACGCAGCGGCAGAGCCGTTGGAAGAGGGAGTCCTTGCCGAAGAGGTCAAGGTCGAAACTGTATTCGTGTTGGGGATGGATAAAATCTTCACCAGCATCAAAGGGACTGAAATCGCCCTTCAAGTAACCGATCTCAGCATCACTGGCTTTCTTCAAGGCCGTCAGCTCGTCGATCTTCCGCGTGTTGTTCTGGTCGATGCGGGAGATGATCACCCAGAGCAGAATGGGCGCAAATACGCCGAAGGCCCACGCATGGACGGCGGGAACCATAGCCCAGCGGATGGCACAGAAGAGGAAGCAGAGGGCACAGCTGATCTCCGAAAGGATGAAGAGGTGGTTGCGACGTGACAACCGACGGATCTCTTCTCCCCATGCCGCACTTTGGTCTTGATAATATTTTTTGAGGTTGTTCATGAGACTAAAATCCTGTGTTTTGCCGGAGACGGTCGAAATCCTCGTCCCATAATGCTTTCAGGTCTTCCGACTCCCCGTCATCAGAGAAATCGGTGACGCAGAGCGTGAGATCCTCCGTCAACTCATTGCGCTCAATGCGCATTTCCACGAATGTGTCGGTATCCTCACCGTCCCAGTGAAAGCGGAAAAACTTGTTTTTCTTCTGGTCGATGACCGTGGCCGTCTGCGTGTGATGCTCACCCAGTGGATTGCCCCAGGTGAACTGCAGCTGACCTTCATGGCCGATCACGCAGTCGGCCATCCATAATGTCATCCCTTCAGCCGTACTGATCAGTTGCCATAAGGCATGCACGGACTGTTCCTCCAATCCTCGTTCAATATAGACTTTCTCCATATACGTAGAGATCTGTACTCGCAGACACTGTCGCCAGAGCCCGGAGGTGGTTATATGAAAACTCTTTTCGGCTACAAAAATAATGTTTTTTTCTCAAATACAAATATTTTTCCTGTAAAAATTTTGTGAATTCAAATAATTGTTATACCTTTGCACCCGCAAACGAAACAACAGTTTGCCGCGATGCTTGCTTTCGCTAGCAAGAACGTGATGATGGCGGGATAGCTCAGCTGGTTAGAGCGTCGGATTCATAATCCGGAGGTCGTGGGATCGTGGCCCACCCCCGCTACTTGATAATCAAGCACTTACGGACTTCCGCAAGTGCTTTTTTCATACATGCGAAAACTATGCGAAAACCATAGCCCTTCAGTTCGCCCATGATATTTAGTGGCGTATCAGCCAAAAAATAGTCCGATGGCTTGTGTCATTGAATATCACCCCGTCTCAAAATATTGACAAAACGCACGTCGTATCCTCTCAGGACAAGTTGTGGGCATTACTGTCTTTTCGTTGTCCTTCCCTCCCTTTCACATTTTCCGGTCGCTGAAAGTAGACATCAGGCTATCACCCATTTCCAATAGGGCAACACCTCGATCTTTCCATTATTATCCTCGATGGTCGCATCCTCGTCGTAAGTGATGATGAGACGGCGCTTGCACTCCAATGCCGAAGGAAGTTTCTTCAGGGCAGACACCTCTCTCTCATAAGTGCCATCGCTATGACTAAGATTATAGCAAACCTGAATGGCAAGGCCCTCGTCAGGGACAAAGAAATCGACCTCCACACCCGAGTTGTAGTAGACATCCTGACGTATCCTTATTCAAAATTTTATTAAGCGATACTTTATAAAACACTGCAAATTTATAAAATACCATTTAATAAAACAAGGAACAAGTGTACTTTAACGTTTACCATCTCCCGTTAACATGGCAAAAAAGAATACGCCGTTCAAGATCGCTTATGGGGGCTGCTCGTCCAATGGCCCCTCGGTGTTTTCAGGTATAGATTATTTAGCTTAAACCTGTCAACCGATTGCACTTCTATTTCGGCCTTTTATTTCGGAGCAAAGTGGAACAGCAACGCGGAGGAAGGCCGGAAGTCTACTTTATTTCGGAGCAAAACGGGTCGTTTTGATTTTCTATCTAACTGTCAGAGACCTTGTTTCGGAGCAAAATGGAACACTTCCCTCCCCAACTCGCAGTGCTTGTCACGGAGCAAAGTCCCCCATTTGGCAAAATAGCGATACATTTGCAACTCGGATTACCATAAAAATTCGAGTATCATGGCAGCAAAAAGTATTGAGATGTCAAAATTGAAAGAACTAATCAGGCTCCACAAGGAGCAAGTATCAAACCGCAAGATCGGACGTATGCTTGGCATGGACAAGAAGACTGTCGGCAAGTATGTCAAGCTCGTGGACAAGGATTCCATCGGACCGGACGGCTTGTTGAAGTTGGAGGATCCTGTGCTTGAGCACCGCTATACGGGCGGTAATGCAGCGTACAGCGAGAAATGCTTCCAGGATCTTGCCGGGCGTTTGGAGTATATCACAAAGGAACTGGGCAAGACCGGCGTGACGATGTGTCTGCTTTGGGAAGAGTATCGTAAGGACTTCCTCGAGACACGCAAGACCATGGATATAACCTTGGGCGAGGGAATGGAAATGAAGCTCCAATCGAAGCGTGACAAAAGACGGGTGAGCCGTCTTGCAAGGCTTCTCAAGAACGCCCGGTTCCGCTATGAGGCAAGCATTGAGAGAATTATCTTCGACAAAACCAAAGGACGGGACAAGGACCGTATCATGCAACTCTCAACATGCGACTACCTCAAAACCGGTACATCTGTGCTTATATCAGGCCCGACGGGAGTTGGCAAGAGCTATCTCGCCACTGCGCTCGGACGGCAGGCATGCATGTACGGCTACAAGGTCAACTACTACAATATGCAGAAGCTGAGTGAGGCCATAAACATGGCACGGATAGAGTCGAGCATATCCAAGTTCTTCGACAAGCTGTCCGGCATCGATCTGCTTATCGTGGATGACTTCGGACTTGTCAAGCTCAGCGGGCAGCAACTCATAGACTTTATGGAGATCATTGAGGACAGGCATGCAAGGAAGTCAACCATCATCGCAAGCCAGTTACCGATATCAGACTGGTATGATGTCCTTGCGAAAAACAAGACCATAGCAGACTCGATCATCGACCGAATAGTTAAAACTTCATATCGTTTTGATTAAAAGGAGACAGTTTAAGAAAATAGTTATTAATTTTGTCGTACCATCTGTATCGGCATGTTCAAAGTGGGGGAATATGACCGAAACAGGTGGGGGGGCTTGTGCCGAAATAAGCAACTATTGCATGGAGCATGGGGTAGAGTATGACAAATAATAAGGCAATGCAACAACATAGAACAGAAATTCGGGAAAAACAGTATTGATATTGAGGCGCTGCGCGAGCTCTTTGCAAGCAAAGCGGCATAGCCGAGCATTGCGAGCGCGAGGGTAAGGAGGGGACTTACCGTAAGGGCGTCCGTTCTACAGTATAACAGAATAAAACAAAGAGCAATATGGTACAGATAGACGATTTCTTTTTGTACGAGAACCGCGTGGAGGGCATCACCGATGCCGACTACCAGAGGGCACAGCCTTACGTGGAGGCGGCGCAGGCTTTCGCGCAGACCACCTACCAGAGCATCTACATCATCGACTACTACCGCAAGAACTTCCTCTACGTCTCGGACAATCCGCTCTTCCTCTGCGGACACACTGCCGACGAGGTACGCCAGATGGGCTACGGTTTCTACCTGAGCCACGTGCCTGAGGACGAGGTGCCGATGCTCACCGAACTAAACCGCTCCGGGTTCCGTGCCTTCTACGACGAACCTTTGGAGAACCGCCGCCAGTGCATGATGTCCTACGACTTTCACATCACCAACGGCAATCGTCTGTTGCTCGTCAACCACAAGATTACGCCCCTTGCCATGACCACGGAAGGCCGCGTTTGGCTGGCCCTCTGTACCGTCTCGCTCTCGCCCCACAAGGAGGCCGGGCACATCGAATTCTTCCAGTTCCATACGGGCGAGAAGCGCGAGTATTCTTTGGAGGCCCACCGATGGAAGAGCTGCGAGACCATTACCCTGAAGCCTGAGGAGAAGCAGATTCTGACGCTCTCGGCACAGGGCTACACCATGAAAGAGATAGCCGAGAAGATGCTCCGCTCGTTCGACACCGTGAAGTTCTATCGCCGCCAGATTTTCGAGAAGCTCGACGTGCAGAACATTACCGAAGCCCTCGCCCTTGCTACCAATTACGGCCTCGTCTGAAAGGCTACGGGTAGGCGACGGCACGTCGGGAATGACATCATCCCCACGATTTTAACATATTTTGCTACCCAAATGGGTAATTTTTCATCTCCGCGATGCAGAATTACCCATTTGGGTAGTAGATGTTTTTGGTCGTTTCATTTATTTTGCGGGCAAAAACTCGTGCGGGCAAAAACTCGTAAAAGGTATGAAAAGACTGATTTTATTTTCAATGATGTGCCTCGTGGCGATAGTCTCGGCAGCACAGGACATCAGCGGCAGGGTGATTGACGAGCAGGCCAAGCCGATGCCGTTTGCCAATGTTGTGCTCGTCAGCCGTGCCGATTCCGCTTTCATCGCAGGAACCATGACCAAGGACGACGGAACATTCAGCATCAGCACCGACATACAAGATGGTCTGCTGAAAGTGACAAGTGTTGGATATACGACAAAGTATCTCGATGCACGGACGGGCAATGTGGGCGATATCCAGATGCAGCCAGACACGAAAGAGTTGGGTGAAGTGGTGGTGAAGGGCGAACGTCCACAATATAAGATGACCGCGGGAGGCATGACCGTCGATATTCAGAACTCGCTGCTGAAGGATGTCGGCACGGCTGACGATGTACTGTCGATGCTGCCACAGGTACAGGGTGGCGACGGCAACTTCACCGTCTTTGCCAAAGGTACACCTGAAATCTACATCAACAACAAGAAAGTACAGAACGCCCGCGAACTGAAGCGGCTGAAGTCCACCGACATCAAGAGCGTGGATGTCATTACCTCGCCTGGTGCCAAGTACAATGCAGAAGTCGGGGCGGTCATCCGCATAAAGACGAAGAAGCGTCAGGGCGACGGCATCAGCATGGAGGCATCCAGCCAAGTAAAATATAACGAGAAATGGACAACCTACGACGATGCCACGGTAAAATATCGCACGGGCGGTTTGGAGGTGTTCGGAAACATGATGATCAATAACGACAACCATTCCGAGGACAATACAATAACGACTGACATCCGGGCAAACGGTAATCACGTAAACATCATACAAGTATGTCCCAACAATTTTTGGTACACCATGCTTGGCGGACAGATAGGATCCAGTTATGACTTCAATGATGAAAACTCCATCGGTTTCTCCTATACTTTAAGCGGGGCACTCTATGGAAGAGGAACGGCTCAGACACAGCAGACCATCACACGAAACAACGCCCCCGAAGGAATGGTTGACCAATTTATTGAAATGAATATAAGTGACCGCCCGCAGCATGAGGCAAACATCTACTATGTGGGCAAGGCCGGGAAACTCGGCATTGACTTCAACGGCTCGTGGATATGGGAGAAAAACATGCGCGACCAGGCATCCTTTGAACATAGTCTGCAACTGGCCGACCGTACCGTGACTACCCACAACGAGAACCGCAACCACATGTTGGCAGGAAAACTGGTGCTGACCTATCCGATATGGAAAGGCGAACTGAGTGCTGGCACGGAAATGTCACGTTCCAACAGCCACGGAATCTATAGTAATGTGGAGCAAGTGATGGCTCCGTCCAATGATGAAATCAAGGAAAGCAATGTAGCGGGATTTACCGAATACAAGTTGAAGTTGGGTGATTGGAGTCTCAACGGCGGACTACGTTACGAGACCGTCACGTCCGACTACTATTCCTTCGGTCAGTACCAAACAGAGCCGAGCCGCAAATACCACGATCTGTTTCCGAATCTCTCCGTCGGCTGGCAAAAGAACAAATGGGGCATCCAACTAGGCTATAACAAGCGCATCAGTCGCCCCAACTATCAGGCTCTGAACTCAAACGTGCAATACGATAATCGCTATGAGTACGAAGGCGGGAATCCTTTGTTGCGCCCTACCATCAAGCAGAACATCGACCTTAACGTCACCTACTCATGGCTGAACTTCACAGCAGGCTACGGCTACAACAAGGATTTGCGACTGAACTTTGGCTATCTGTATCAGGAAGGAACAGAGATCACCATCTGGACCAACCGCAACTTCGACAAGTTCGAGAGTTTCAACGCTTCGCTGACTGCCTCGCCCAAATTCGGTTTCTACAGTCCCACGCTGACATTGAGCTATTGGCAGCAGAACTTCGACACCCAGGCATACGGCCTCGCCACAAAACGCAACAAACCTGAATGGCAGATAAACTTCCGCAACTGGTTCACCATTAACAAAGCCACGAAGGCGATGCTCTATCTGCATTATTCCACCAGCCACGATTATGGCTTTAACCACTATGCTCATGAATTTAACATCAACGCGCGAGTACAGAAGACCTTCCTCGACGGCAACCTCACCGTAGCCCTCTTTGCCAACGACATCTTCCGCAATCTCCGTGAACGATGGACGGGCTATTATCCCGTTTCCACAACGGCAAAGGATGCTTATGTCTATACACAAAGCGTCGGTGTATCGCTTACATATAACTTCAACGCCACAAACTCAAAGTACAAAGGTACGGGTGCTGGTAATGAGGAAAAGAAAAGGCTCTAAAACATCCCAACTATGCAGAACAACTTCAAATACATAAATCTCTCATGGGCCGTGGTGGGCATTTGCGAAAATGATCGCCAGCCCCTTTTGGTTCATATCCCAGGCATCGACAAGGATAAGGCCGCAGCCGTGGAGCATTACGTCATCGGCTACATGGCCTTCTGGCACATCGCCTTTGTGGATGAAGACCGCCTCGTACCATGCCGCGACGACACCCTGCGCAACGAGGCCCGACAGAAGATAGACCGCTACATCGCCGACCATCCGCCCGTCGAGACCTTCCCCCGCTTCTACCTTGTTCTTCTTCGCCAACCCATCGCCCCGATGGAACCCGACGGCATGAGCCGCGTGTATCAGATGTAAAATAGGCAAATGTCAGACAAATGTCAGGAAAGACATTCATTTGTCAGGCATAAATGACTTAACAGACCACATAGAAATTCTAAAATATCCTAATAGATAAGAAGTTATCTGTGCGCTATAGCGTCAAATCAAACGTAAATGCTTATTTTTGTAGACAATATCATTGAAGCCGACCCTGCAAAGAGCCGACTTTTTTAGTATGAAACAATTGATTGGACATGGATAAAAAGGAAAGAGAAGCCATCAGACAAAGGAGAGATGAAGCCATTGCGTTTGTGTCTGCCGAGATGACAGGGAAAAAGAAAAGGTATGCCGCCTTCGTAAAGGAGATCGAGGGTACTTCTTTGGAAGGGGGCGCACCGGGAATGGAGAAGTTGGGTGCTTTGATGTCGAGATGCCTTCCACAAGATTGCAAAACGATGCTTGAAACTGCCTTCCGCGTCTTCTTCGGTGATGGCATCGGAAATGAACTTGAAGACGCATTCAATGCCAAGAACTATGACAACCTTGCCCGGGAATGTGTCGTCAACCGTAGAACCATTGCGGTCAGTTATGACGGGAACATATCAGTTACCGACAAGAAAGAGGAACCGTTCGATGGGCTGTATCTGGATATGGAGGAATATGAGAAGCTGAAAAACAGCATTCCGCCGATGATGCGGCAATCATTTATCGACACTTTGTCCTTTATGTTTGAGACAGAGGCGGAACTAAAGGAATACATGACGGCCATGAACAATTGCATCATGTTCCTTTACGTAGTCTTGGGCGTAAACGTCCCGACCATGTTCGAGAATCTGAGGACGATCGTCCGTGAAGAAAAAGACGAGACTGCCATCTTCGCCTACTACTATATATTCAAAGACAGGGGACTGCAGAAAGTGGCAAAGCTGCTGCCGTCCATTTTGCAGACAGGTGAGGCAGGATACCCGGGACTCGGGATATTCAGTGGGATCGTCAGCAATTTTGTCTCTGCCTCTACTGCCATGGGCATTCATGACAAAAGCTCATGGAGGGAAGTGATGGATGAAACAGACAGTGATGATTTGTGGAAAGAGGTAGCTAACGCTCTGCGCTATGCCGAGGATAACCACGGGCAGAAGAAAGAGTTGGTGTCATTGGAAGACATGCTGAAAGACGACACACACGGAGAAATCATGCTGGCGATAGGACAGTTCACAAAAGAATATGACGAGTCTATTGCCATGGCCTATCTGCTCATAGCACTTGAAAGGACCAGCTGCATGAAGAGACATTACCCCTTCTCCACCTTTGTTGAAGCTGTCAACAAGCGGTTTGGAAAAGAATACACCTATCAGAAAGCACAGAGACGCTACAGTGAAATCAGCAGTATGCCCGGCATGCTGAAGGAGAATAAGAGCAGCATGAGGAAAGCTAAGAAGATCATTGAGGAATGGAAGGAGGTATTCCTCAACTGCAACGCCGGTGATTCTTGACGGCCAGCAACATGCTATTATAAATATTTTACCAAGAGGGAAAAGCAATGGACTCACAGAGACTCCATTGCTTTTTTGTTGCTGTATAAACTGTACAGAGGCTCAATGACATTCTATTTTTTGGTACAAAAAATTAAAGTGCTTTTCATTGTACCAAAAAGCCCGGAAAAGCCTGTTACCTTTGCAGCGAAATTAAATCTTAACACTAATCTTATGGAACACGTATTTACTTTCGAGACTTTATTGCAGACACCTGTCTGCATGATGACCGGAGAGCAGCTCGCTTTCCTTGTAAGTAACCTGCCACTGCTCAACAAGCAAGGCGATAAGGCGTCGTCAGACACAGAGTTACCGAAGCCGCGTCGCCTTGTCTATGGCATCAAGGGCATTGCCGACACCTTCGGCTGCAGCATCCCCACTGCCAACCGCATCAAGCGGAGTGGCGTCATCGATGATGCCATCACACAGGTGGGGCGCAAGATCGTCGTGGATGCTGACCTGGCACTGAAGCTCGCAGCATCCGCTAAAGCTAACGGCACTGCAATCACCAATTCCTGAAGACTATGGCACAACCTAACGAAATGAACGAAGTTGCTATCCGCCCCGACGCACTCATGGACAAGCCCGTCCATGAGTTGCCGGCGGACTACCTGATGGCAGAGGTGTCGGAGATTGCCGACATCATTGCGCAGGTGATGGACTGTTCTGAGGATATCGTCATCTCCACGATGTTTGCGGTGGTGTCCGGTGCAGTGGGAACGAAGGTAAGCGTGTTTGACGGCAAGTACACCAATATGCTCAACATCAACGTCTGCCATGTGGCTCCACCCGGAAGCAACAAAACACAGCCGGTGAGTCTGCTGGTAAAGCCCTTGGAAAACATCAGCTTGCAGAAGCATCTTGCCTACAAGGAGGAGAAGCAGCGTTGCCTGGAGTTGAAGGACACGACAAACATGCCCAATCCGCAGATACTCTATGTCTCCAATCCGACACCCGAAGCCATCAACAAGATGCTGGCATGGAACCCACACGGACTGTTTGCCCGCCGTGATGAGCTCGTGGGCTTCATCGAGGACCTGGGCGGACGCTACAGCAATGGCAGCGGCGGCATCCCCGACTTCCTGTCCATCTTCACCAACGAGCACATCTCTATCATCCGTGCCGGCGACGAGCCGCTGATCATCCCCAAACCGTATCTGACGGTTGTCGGAGGCATACAACCGGGTATTCTCCCCACAATACTGGGTAAGGAGCAGATGATAAACAGTGGTTTCAACTACCGCTGGCTCTTCGTCGCGCCGGAGATAAAGGTAACTCTTGAGCGGTCGCTGACAGGTATCGATTCGATGGTGCTTGACTACTGGGAACAGCTGATCGTGAAGTTCCATAACATCGCGCCGATGACATTCACCTTCGATGACGAGGCACAGCTGCTTCTCAACGACTACTTCCGTGAGATAAGAATGAAGAAGTGCGAGGGGAATGATGTCTACATGGACGAGGTGCGCGACAAGCTGTTCATCTATCTTGAGAAGTGGGCGGCGATAGCCACGCTGCTCCATGGTGATGAGATTGAGTTCTTCGCCAACATACCCAAGGAGGAGATGGGCGACCACTTCGTCAACGACACGCCGTGCAAGCCTGTCATCACTGGCGAGGCAGTAGCGTTTGCTATCAGATGTATGCATATCTTCGAGGGATGGGCGCAGAAAGTTCACGGGATGCTGCAAGCCAGCGATGCCCCGCGGCAGATTACCCTTGGCGATGCTGTCCGTACCCTCAACCGGTTCCATCCCATCACGAACAAAAGCAAATTTGCTGAAAGCTGTGGAATGACACGTGAGCAGCTGTACAAGTATCTGCCGAAAGCCAGCACACAGTCCGGTCTGTCCGATGACACAATCAACAACTCCGGGGTTACACCTCAAGACGCTATAAATACCAATGAACAAAGCAATTAGTGGCAGTGTAACTGTAACCCTGTAACCTTTCGATCCTCTACAGCATGGAGGAATAAATCTAACGACGGTCGTGGTTACACGGTTACGGTTACACACCGCTGAAAGCCAATGTTTATGGGCGCTTACGGGGAATACGGGTGTAACCCTCACAGAAAACAATATAGTATACATGATGAACAAATCCATATTCGACAAGACCATCACGGTCTATAACAACGCCTACGACAACGTGGGCAGGAAGCAACTGCTGTCAGAATTTCTTTTCGGTGACGACCACCGTGAGGAGATAATACGGATACGAGCCACTGAGGACAAAACCATCCGTTCAGCACTCAAGCGGCAATTGCCATGCGCCACCGTCAGTGGAGTCTTTGAGCCGACACGCTGCAGCAAGAATCTAAAGGAGCACTCCGGCTTCATCTGCCTTGACATAGATAGGCAGGATAATCCGAACATCCACGACTGGGAGAGTTTGAAATGGCAACTGGCTGCGATACCGCAGATCGCCTACGCCAGTCTGAGCGTCAGCGGCAGGGGCGTGTTCCTGCTTGTACCCATCAAGTATCCGTCATGCCACAAGGGACAGTTTCTGCAACTCGCCGATGACTTCTCCCGGATGGGCATCACCCTTGACCGTAACTGTTCTGACATCTGCCGGCTCAGAACCAAGAGTGCTGACGACCGTCCCTTCGTCAATGAGCATGCGCTTGTATATAATAAGGTAAAGGTCAAAGAACACCCGAAACCTATTCGCACCGCAGACTTCTCTCCTGACAAGGACGGTAATATTATCGGACAAGTAGCTCGATGCTGCAAGGTGGTAGCGGAGAGGAATATTGACATCACCTCCACCTACGACAACTGGATAAAAGTCGGCTTTGCCCTTGCCAGCCTTGGAGAGAGTGGTAGAGAATTTTTTCACTTATGCAGCAGCCAGAACGAGAAGTATGACCGGCGTGAGACCGACCGAAAATTTGACAGCTTACAGAGAGGCAACGGCGGCATTACCATCGCCACCTTCTTCAAAATCTGCAAGGATTATGGTGTCTCACTTTATCACTAAATTGATGAGCAATCTTTTGAAAGTTGATGGGGGCAAGTTATGCCGTTTGTCATGACAACGGCAACTTGCCCACCCTTCAAGGGATGGGATCCAGTTCGCTCGAAACTCGCTCTCTTTATCACTTTGTATATAAAACAAACCTGATGATAACATGAAGAAAAACACACAAAACAAAACGGAGTTCATACAGTTCCGTGTGGACTCCACAGTGAAGAATTTGGCGAAGAAGATCGCCAACGAACATTTCGACGGGAACATGAGTGACATGTTCCGCTACTCACTTTATCACTGCGACTTCTGTGGTGCCGGTGGCAACGCCGAACTCGACCGATTAGGAAATAGTTTTACACGTATGAGTGAAGATGCGTCTAAAATGCTGGCAGCTGTACATGATGATTACATCAACCAGAACCGGGAGTTGAACCGCATCGGCAACAACATCAACCAGATAGCCTATCATGTCAACGCGCAGGCAATGTCCAGTCCGACACCGGTGACACGCCAGGCAGCGGACAACTTGGATGTTATCCGGAAGGCGATGAACTCTGCCCGAACTGTCAACGCCAACATCTGGAAGAGAGTGAAAGACTATTTTACCACAGTACAACAACCATAACATGACCACGGCATGGTCATCACATGACCGGGCTTTGGTCATCTCCCGACCATGGTTTGGTCATTGTCTGACCACAGTATGGTCACCACATAACCACCGAATAGTCAAAACCAATAACACAGAGATTATGATTATCAAGAAACTACAGTCCGTCCACGGTGGCGTGTTCCCCGGGGCGGCTTACAACGAGAAGAAGGTCCTGGAAGGAGTAGCTGAGCTCGCGGGCTATGCCAATATCGACGGCAACTTTCTGCATACCTTGCGCACGCTTCATGGCGTGGGCATTGACGGCAGCAAAGAGGTGGAGCGGTATCTGCAAGGTCGATCCGAGACCTATGGCAACACCCGCTCAACGCAATGGCAGCTGCATCTTGCCCTATCCTGCAAGGGACAGGAGAAGAACAAGGAGCAGCTGGTCAGCATAGCCCACGCCATGATGCGTGAATACGGCATGGGCTGTCAGCCGTACTTCATCTACTTCCACCATGACACGGAGAACAACCACGTGCACATCCTCACAACGAGGATAACCGAAAAAGGACGGCTGATGTCTGACCATCACGACTATCGCAGGCTCAATGCCGCACTCAACCGGGTCGTCTGCGAGGACCAGCAGAATGACATCAGACGGATGTTCGGGTACAGTTTTACGACCGAGGGACAACTGATGAACATCGCACGCGAATTCAACTATAAGGTTGGGGAGTCGAAAGAAGGCAACGGCATACTGTCGTTCTATCATGGCGGTGCCGAGACCATCAGAGTCAGACGCAGTGACATTGAGGCACGGATTGCCGAGGTGAAGACAGACAAGCGCGACATAGCACGACGGGAGGAGACAGCCAAACGCTTAAAGGCCATCATCATCAAGTACAGAGAGTTGAGTCTGAAGCAGGCCCCTTATAGTGATGATGACCAAAAAATGAAATCGGAAGGCAAAGAGGAAGAGCATGCCAAGACCAAGAAAGAGTTGATGAAACGAAAGAAGGTCAAGATTCTTCCTGAAGTCAAGAAGCTGACCGATGCCAAAGGCAAACCGCTCTCCAAGCTGGAACAGTATCAGATGCAATGGTTCATCGACGAGCTCCGCAATAAGTTCGGCATAGCTGTCCATTTTCAGAAAGACAAGAACGGCGTGGTCCGAGGCTATGGGATCGTTGACCATAATAATAAGGTGGCACTCAACGGCAGTGAGGTGATGAAACTCGCAGACATCATAGGCATCACGGAGTGGAAGGCTGCACAGGAATCGAAAGCAATTCGAAAGACAACTAAGCGTGTGGATAAAACGTCATCGGTTTCTAAGGCTAAGCCTTCAGATAATGTCAAGTTGCCAGCATGGTCAAATAAGGGAGTTGAGCAAAGTGACATTCCGAAATGGGCTGATCTGTGGAATAACAGAGACCTACACTCTGGAGCCAATGACTCAGATTCGGACAGGGTCAAAAAGACGAGTGCATCTGATACGGGGACAAGTCAAAACCGCACTGCGACACGACCGTCATTCGACAACCGCAGCCAGGCACCTGCAAGCAAAGAAAACGAGACTCCTAAGGAGACAGTCAAGGCTACCATCTACAGCTCCGACAGTACGCTTGACATTTACCGCCCTATGTTCAGGGCAAGAGCTTGCTCCGTGAATGGCAAAAACATTGTCCGCATGGAGTTGGACGGCAAGACGTACGACCATACCATCACCGATAACCAGACGGAATGGTATTGCAAGGCGCCGGCTGAAGCCCATGACGACATTGCTATCCGGCTTGCCGTGTTCTACTTCTACAAGGAGATTTACGAGTCCTACCGCCGGCAGTTGGCAGAGGCGTATGTCAAGGTGGGTGGAAACGCATTGGAGTTGCCTGAGGGGGACGTAAGGTGCTACAAACTGATGAATGGATTGTGGCGCGTGGCTTTCGACAGTAACGGCAGCACCATTCATTACGACCTCACGGACCAGGAGAGCCGGATGATGAACAGACTCGACGGCAACAAGGCTGCGTTCAACGAGACAAAAGTGCGTCTCTTCAAGGAGCATGTTGCCCGTGACGAGGCAAATGCCATCGTGCGGAACCTTAGATATGACGACATTGGCGTGTATCCGAGTTACGCAAGTAAGGATGATGCACCGGACAAGATAGCCTCGTTTATAAGTCAGCATCAGCAACTGATGCAGAGACTGATGAGTGTCCTCACACATTATACCGGCAACGGCTTTAACCGTGAGTTTGAGGTAGGCGGCAAACGCGGCCGTTGGGACGACATCGATGACGAGCGCCGCTTCAAGGGCGGTATGTCAATGTAGAGAACAAAAAAGTATTCACCAATAAACTTATACTACTATGGAAACACGTAATTCAACAGACAAGAATCTTCATTTTGGCGATATTCATGAGCTGGTCAGACGGGTCAATGAGGCTCCAACTCCATCCTGGCAGAAGTCAACGGAAATGCCTAAGCCGAAGAAAGTGAGCAACAGAAAACGCATGAGTCAAGACAGCAAGCCTGTCCCTGAATTTCATTCGAGCACGGAGGATAAAGCGGATGCAGAAGTGCCTAAACTCTCCACTGGCGGGACTAAGGATGACAACGGCAAGCGTACACAAGACTCAACGAAGAAGGCCTGTTCAAAGGCGAAGACAGTGCCGAAGGAGAACGGAAGCAAGGCGTCTTCGAAGCCGAAAGGTGCAGTCAAGACACTGGAGCCCTCCAATGGGCCAATTCCTTCAGAAGGATTATCCGCATTGTGGCATCTCGCTTCAGCTTCCAAGGCCGGGAAGATTGCCGAGTCGCAAGTGTGGATAGACAAGGGACTGTACCGTCAGATTGAGGCTTTCAACCTTAGATGTGGCAAGCCCGTACCGACCAAGCATGTCGTCAATGCCATCCTGCGGATGTTCGTGGATGAGCACAAGGCGGAGATTCAGAAAGCAAAGTAGGTATCTCATTCTCACAGATTCACATATATTATAATGTGATTCTGTGAGAATGCTATTATGTCTTTACACCGAGGGTGAGGCAAACACATACCAGGCGCCACCTTCACCACGCCGCTCTATATAGCCTTTGTCCGTCATCTGGCGAAGTTGCTTTTTGACAGCTGAGGTGGCTATGCCAGCCTTTTGGCTTAACGACTCGATGGTGATATCCGGATCGTCTTTAAGGGCCTTCAGAATGACAGGCGTTGACTTGCTGCGGAACGTAATCTTCTGTCCGTCATACCACCAGACATTGGGAGACTGCTCCTTGACAAAGTCGATGTCATATTCAAGTTCCGTTGTTACAAGTTTCTGAAAATAACGGGCAAACGCTCCTATCTGCTGAAAAGAGGCATGGGCTCCATCGGAGGGCGTCGGACCGATGGCTACATCTGACTGGTGCAAAGCGTCTATGTACTGACTCTTATTGCGGTTTCTTACAACCACCATCGGCCAATCGTGCCGGGCGAGGATGTAGTTTACCATCAGTCGCGCTATTCTGCCATTGCCATCTTCGAAGGGATGTATGCGGATGTATCTGTAATGGAACAAGGCGGCCAACTGGACGGGTGTCAGCGCCCCTTGGGTTTCTTCTTCATTATACCAGTCTACGAGGTCGGTCATGAGTGCTGGTGTCTCTTCCGGCGATGCATAATCAAACCGGTCACCGTAGCGGGTTATCACACTGTTAGGGCGGGTCTTGTATCTTCCTGCATGTATGGTGTAACTTGTCTGCTCGCCACCGGGCAGCGTTCTGTAAACCTTGTAGTCCTCACGCAGCAATGTGTGATGGAGCGTACGGATAAAGTTCTGTGTCAGTGGCATTGAGCTCAGATGCGCCTGCTCCTCCATCATCTTCAGACTTACCTGACTGGCCTTCATGTCATTGAAGTCCTTCAAGTCGCCATCACCACTGACTTTGCCGAAAAGCAACAGCAGCTCTGTCTGCCCATAGGTAAGGGTATTGCCTTCCATGTGATTGCTGTTGAAGTTATAGTCAACGGTAAACCGCTGGCTCAGCAGATATTGCTTGCGGCTTTCTAACGGCTGCAAGCTCTTCCAGATGGCATATAGTTGGTCTAACTTCTTCATATTTTCGAAATGTTACCGGTTAAAGGTGGCCACTGGCCACCTTTGGAAGTATTATTATAACGATTTCATCTTCGTTCTATTGCGTCACGGCGGAATAAAAATCTTGTTCATCTTCACTTCAATTTGCTTGTTACTCAATCTGCTTTAATGTTTAATCTACTCTTGATGACATCCAAAGTGAGCGCATGGCCTTTAACCGTTTCTCTGATTAAGTTCTCATACTGATCCATCAGTTCTCCCCAGTGTCGGCGTTCCTCATAATGTGCATCACCTTCCTTAGCATCGCGAATTTGTTCATATTCTGCTTGACTGTATTCTCTGCCGACATGATGGTAAATCGACTTACGGTCTATGGTAAACCGCACTGACAATGGATAATTCTCGGGATTCTTCCTGTTCGTCCGCTTGTCAAGTGTGAGCGAAAAAGTGCAGTTGCGGTCACGAAATGACAGTGCTGCCTTCAGGCGTGCCTGACGCTCGCGCATGATCTCTTCAAGCTCTTCCAGCGGTAGTGTCGAAAGGCAGTTCAGAATCTTCTGCTTTCGTTGTTCGGTATTACTCTTGATGTCCAACAACAGAGAATTGTATTCCATCTGCTTCGCCAATGGGTAATGCTCAATGTAGAGTTCCGTCACCGAATGATCGGGCATAGAGTGTCCCATACTCTCAGAGATGTAGTTCATCTCAACACCTGCATTACGAAGGTTCGTAGCGAAAGAATGGCGGCACCACGTTCCACTGGGGCGAATATCCCAGTGAAGGCACTCGTCGCAGATCCTTATCACACGATCCTTCACATTAGAGTTCTCCTGTGAGGTCAGCCGCCGAACTGTTTTCTCGTCAGTGGCCCCATTCAGAATCCAAGGAAAGACAGCCTTGTCCATCTCCGGTGTTGCGGCAATGTCATGCAGAATATAACGCAGTGGCTCGATGATGGGAATGATAACCTCCGCACCGTTCTCACTTCTCCCAGCGGTCTTTTTACGGTTAAACAAAAAAGCCTTTCCTTGTGACTGAAAGTAGAAGTTGTTATACGTGAGTTGGGCTGCATCGGCAAGGTTGAAGCCATTGCAGAGATATTGTACGAGGAAAAGGCCAAGTGACTGATGCGCCTTCTCCGTATAGACCTTTCCCCATGCGTCCGGATACTTATGGTCTCGGAAGATATAGTAGAGCTCGGTCATCTGCTCCACATTAAGAAATCGATCTTTGCGTGTTGCCCCTTTCGGGATGTTGACCAGACCAAGGGCTTTTCTGTTGGAGAAAGGGTATTCAGCATTTGACAAATAGCCAAGCCTGACACACTCGTTCCATACCACACGGGCAGTACGGAGATAGATACCACGGGTCGCATCGGCTATCTTGCCGATTGTCTTCCCTTTTTTGTCTTCCACGCCGTTCCTCATCCCATCACTCCATTTCTGCAAGGTTTCAGAGTTGATCTTGAATCCGATTACGGGGGTGTTCCATAGTATCTTACTGAAAGAACGCAGAGCACAAGTATACGACTCTGCTGTGGTGAACCGACCTTCCTTGTTCAGACGTTCGATAATCTGCTCCCATATACCGACAAAGGAGATCTCATCGTTGTCACTCTTGCCAGAAATGGAGGTCTTGATTTGTTCAAGCGTAAGGTCATGTCCACGATTCAGACCAGACAGAATTGTCTTATATTTTTCAATGATTACAGCCCATTGTTGTTGGTCTGTATATTTGGCCGAACGGCTCTTTTTAGCATTTGTTACATCTGAAAAATATTGCGGAGTATAACTGCCGCCTATTGGCAGATAGATTGACTTCTTGTCAATCGTAAAACGGACAGAAAGTGGAAATTCATTCGTCCGCGTGCGGTTTGACCGCTTATCGAGAACGATTGAATAGGTACAGTTGCGCTCTCTGCCAGTCATAAAAGAGGTAGCGAGTGTTGCCATATATCTTTACGTTTTAAATTATTTTTATACTTTCTGCGAAAACACGCAGAGATTCGGACTATTTTGCCCCATTTTCATAGACGCGAAAACTATGCGAAAACCAAATAGGTTGAGTTTTGGGGTATTTTGGAGTCTCATCAACTATCGCAAAGTTACTAAATTATTGAATATCAACCAAATAACTAATCGTTAAATATCAATAAAACTTAATTTTTCAGATTCATAATCCGGAGGTCGTGGGATCGTGGCCCACCCCCGCTACACTGAAAATCAAGGAGCTACGTTCAAAACGTAGCTCCTTAATTTTTTATATGGGAAAACAATGGGAAAACAGTCCCCATTTGAAAACGCCATGATACGCAGTGAAGTATCACCGCTTTTTCATCTTCCTCCACGCTATCATAGGAAATCATTGTCCATCAACTTTGGGAAAGTTTGGGTAGTGGGAAAACATTGGGAAAACAAATATCGCAGTTCGTGAGGCTTAAGGATGACGACAAAGGAATGTCCTCACTAGTAAGGTGCAACCCTTGTTGTCGTTCGCCGACCACCAACCAGTCCGAATGTATGGGACGATGTATGGGACTGAATCCTGATCTGTCAAACAGGGAATTTTATGGTTCTTATGAAAGTTATTTCCGGCGTGGTCGTCCTCATAGCTCATAGCAAGCATAATGGCTTCACCGACGAGCGCAAATTTGGCAAGAAGATAATGGCCCTTTCCATTCCAAGTAATCGACGTTCCAAATATCTCTGAGGTCTTCTAACGTTTTTGTAAGAACGAGGAAAACTAAGATGTCAGCAATCACCAGCCAGCTTTTAGTGATTCTGTTCATCTTTAACTTCTACTTTTTTTGTTACCTGAATACTAATCTCGAAAAGAGCATAGAGGGGGATGGAAACCACTATACAAGAGAATAGATCAGGAGGCGTGATTATTGCCGATAGCAGTACAATCAAGACAATAGCATGGCGTCGGTATTTAGTGAGGAAAGATGATTTGATAAGTCCAAACTTTGCCATGAAATACGATAATACAGGCATCTGAAAAATCAACCCCATGATTAATGACAGCGAAAGAAACATCGAGATGTAGCTATCAAGTGTAATATTTATCTTGATGCTTGGGGCGACTTGATATGTTCCTAAAAATCGGAACGACAATGGCAGAATAATGAAATAATTGACAGCTAAGCCTATAAAGAATAGAATATAGACGGCTATCAACGTAATCTTCGATCCTTTACGTTCATTGTCATAAAGAGCAGGCGATATAAAAGAATATATTTCAAAGACTATGTAGGGAGAAGCCAATACAAGAGCTATATAAAGAGATGTTGATACATGTGTCATGAATTGTGAAGAGAGATCAGTACTTATCATGTCTACATGGAAGTTATTTACAGTCATGTTTATTCCCGCTTCGTCAATCCAATGCTGTAATACCTGATAAAGGATAAAATCAGAATTAGTGGGCCACAATAAGATATTCCAAGTCTCCGCCTTAAAATAGAAAATAACGACCATTAATATTGTCGTTATTCCGATAATGCGAAACAACATTTGACGCAGCACCTCAAGATGCCCGCCAAATGTCATGAGTTTATCATTCTTGTTTTCTTTCTTCATCCTTTATATGGTTGGAGTCTTCTTTATAGTCTGCTCCTTTTGAACCAGTCGCAGATTCCTCCTCTTTGTTCTTTGATACTGGTTGTCTAGCTTGTTCTGACGAATTTCCATTAACTGCGTCCTTGAAACTCCGAACGCCTTCTCCTAACCCCTTCATCATTTCTGGAAGTTTTTTACCTCCAAAAAGCAATAGTGCTATACCGGCTACAAGAAGCAATTCTGATGTGCCGATCATTAACAGTTGGTTTAAAAACATCATTACTCCTCCGTTACGAGATAAATATTATTTGTGTTGAAGTCTATTTCCCAATGGCCATTCTGAGACGATTCCCAGTTATATTTACTACTTGTATCGTCCCACCATTGTTGAAACTTGCTACTGGTTTCACCCATGTCCTTCACGAGTTTATTATATAACTCATCATTGTCGGCCGTAACTATTTTCGCTAGTTCAGCTAAGCCATTACGCCGCTCGAAAAGTTGCTGAATCTGCAGTTTCTCAGATTCAGAAACCTGTCCAACTTTCTTTCTCATATTTTAATTTGTTAAATTTTACATGTCAAAATAGTGAGCTCCTGCATGTGCATTAAATTGCATTATACCATCATCAGTTTCAACGGTGAAGTTACCTCTTGATACATGGTAAGAGTAGTGCCGCCCGTTATTAACATACCGGAGTTCATAATTATCACCATACTCCGTATGGCAAACATATACAGTACCTTCACCTGTACATTTTAACTGATATCCTTTACTATGGAATAACGGATCTACTTCTGTATAAGTCTAAAGTTCAACATTGCCGTACTTTTCCCATTGAGGTGTAGATGGCTGAGGTGTTGTTTGCGTATTGGCAGAATAGCGATTAGATAGTGACGAAGCTTCTCGACGTGTCTCAGCAACCATACCTACACCGTCAAAATTAGGCTTCACCTGCTCGGCTTCTTTATTTGCCTTTTCCAATTTTGCCTTTTGCACCTCAAGCTGGGCCTTGTCTTTCTCTAATTGAGCTATCTTTTCACGTGCCTGTTTATCTTCACATGATCCACAGATCATCGTGAGAGCTACACAGACCACTGCGGTTATAATACCGAAATAGTTGACTTTCATACACTTTATTAATTATTTTGCCAATTTCTTTTATTATCAAACGGATCGAGGTAATCTATTTCACATATCTCTCCGAACTCTGGCAAGAAGGTACCATGCTGACGTATACTGCTAAGCAATTTTCTTGATGCATTTCTTTCTATATGCGCTACCACACATTGCTCATGGGATGGCGTGTTAACTTCCAGCGTCGTTTTCCTATTGAGCCAAACGCACCGTTTACACTGCCATGCATCACAATGACGACATATAGGAGCATATTCCAACTTATAGAGCTGTTTATTCTTTATATCAAGGCCTTCTATTAAATCTCCGACTTTGTCTTCTTTATCCTCATAGTAGAAAGCCGGGCAGATGTAGAACTTGCCGTTGGGCGCAAGTGTTATAGTAGTGTCTCCGGCACCACAGTTATTCATCTTACGGAGCATCATTCGATCGGTAAGAATATTCAGTTGTGGTGAGAGCCCTTCTACATACATTTGCTCAACAGCATCAGCAAAATCATTCAAAATACTTTCATACCGTTTGAAATCCTCTTCTTTGAAAGTATCGACATCCGTTATCACGACATCAATCCTCATAGAATGTTTCAATGCTTCTTTCAACTTGTCGGCATGTTGAAAGAGAGAAACTTTGCCTGTCCGTATAATCAAAGGTATATGAAAAGTCACCTTCTCATTAAATTCCCATCCATCCACAACAATTGCATCAGCATCATTTTTCGCAATTGATGCTGGCATGATATTGAAATGATCTACCTCATCAATTGCCCCCAAATATTCTTCAGGCAGTTTATACGATGGATAGACAAACTGTACGGAAAGGTTCTCTTTCATAGCGAATAAAATACCTTTTCGCAGGGTTTCTATTGGCATAAGTTTCTGTCCTGTCTTATCCACAGAATAATGACAGAAAGAAGTACTTGTATCATCAAGAAGAATAACTATATATTGCAACATGGTTTAACAGTTTTGAGCGAAGTTGCTTTGCGGAGCACGATAGGTGCTTTCTGAAGAAACTTTCTTGTTCTCTTTCTCAAGTTTTCTATCCAACTTGTTCCAATAATAATTGTTAGCACGAACACGGGCTTTGTGCATCTTACAGATAGCTGTAGATCGTTGGTAGATAGTAGAAGTGTCTGCTGCATCATAGTTTTCACCTTGACACCATGCACACCCACTGGCCACTTCACAAATTCTACATTTCTCCGGTGATTGAGTCATACGGTCAAGTGTAAGAAATGGACGAAGTTTGTTCAGATCAATTCCATCCCATACATTTCCAATAATAATAGGTTTCTTTGAGCGCAAAGAGTATGCAGCAAAGCGAGTACAAGGGTAAAAATTACCTTCTGCATCGACACTTAGCATCATTCCGGCGCCGCACCAATTGTTGTTCTCCGTAACAGGATTAAGTGGATGCCCGATATTTTGTTGAAAAAACGAGCAAGCGTAATTCTCATAGTAACCACCGTCGATAATCGCATCTGCAAGTTGCATCAACTGGTCTTCAAACAGTATTTCGTCGCCTTCATGCCATACGTACTCAAACACGCAGTTGATATTTACTTCATGAATGCCAAGCCTATATAGATGCAATACACTCTCTTTTATATAAGGAATATCCGCACTACTAATTGTGACCTTTGTGCCCACTCCGGGGAATTCTTTTAACCACAAGGGGATATTATTAACAACATCAGCATATGACCCACGTTCCTCTTCATTTGGGCGTATCTTTTTGTAGATGCGATTTAAATCATGCTTTTTCTGAGTACCGTCAATGGTGATGCCAATACTGAGATGTGATATATTCTTTTTGATAAATCTCTGCAAGTTCAAGATAGAAGTGCAATCGGAGTTGAGGAATATATTGAAAAAATATATACCATAAAACACCGAGGGGACTGGGGGCGAGAAGCCCCCAAGATATCTTGTACTTGATATAGGTTAAGAAAACTGGCAATGACAGATAAAAAGAAAAAGGGGAGAACGCTTTCTCCCCAAAATCAAATATATTTGCATTGCTTATGTACAAACATTTGACTTCAGAGCAAAGGTACGCAATTTCTATGTTGCTTGCAAACAATTCCAAGAAAAAAGATATAGCAGCTGCTATAAAAGTCAGTCCGTCAACCATTACCAGAGAGCTGAAACGCAACAGTAGC
>NZ_AUJK01000003.1 GCF_000424185.1 Prevotella sp. AGR2160 | reverse complement strand
GATGAATATCTTCAAGAGGGGAGATTATCACCTGGACAACAATCTTGTGGAGAGGCTCAACAGATACATATCACTATCCCGAAGGAACTCGCTCTTCTTCGGCTCACATGCCGGTGCCAAACGGGCAGCTATGTTGTACTCGTTGGCCTGCTCCTGCAGATTACAGGGTATCAACTTCTTTGAGTATATCTCCGATATCATCAACAAGGCAGCCGCACTGCCGCCAAAGACACCTGACGAAAAATACCGTGAACTGTTACCCGACAGGTGGAAACAAACTCATATCGCCCAGTAGCCGCTGAGCGATATTTTTTTTGGCTAGGCAGCTAGCATCGCGGATACGCTTACAGAAGATGTGTTTTCCCACTGTTTTCCCTAAAAGAAAATCAGCAACCTAAGAATTGTCTTAAGTTGCTGATTTTCATTGTGGACCAGCTAGGGCTTGAACCTAGGACCTCCAGATTATGAGTCTGTTGCTCTAACCAACTGAGCTACAAGTCCAATGATGAAGTCTTTTATTGCCGTAGAAGTGATTTCGGCATGCCGACTTTCTTTCGTGGGTGCAAAGTTAATCGTTTTTAAGGAAATATCCAAATTATTCTTGAAAAATTAAGGCTATAATATAGATATTTTGTTTAACTTTGCAACGATATCGTGCCTATAGGCCAAAAGACAAATAAAAAATGAAGATAGCGAACACTGAAGAAAACCATTTCAACCCACAGGGACTCTCCGATGCGGAAGTCCAGCAGCAACGCAAGAGTTGTGGATGGAATGTGCTGACACCACCCCATAAGGTCTCCTTGTGGAAGTTGTATTTGGATAAGTACCGTGATCCCATCATCAAGATACTCCTTGTCGCCGCAGCCATCTCGTTGGTGCTGGCTTTTGTGGAGAATGATTTTGTGGAGACGATTGGTATTTTTCTGGCTATTTTCTTTGCCACGACGGTAGGATTCTATTTTGAGCGTGACGCGGCGAAGAAGTTTTCCGTGCTCACGGCCATGGGAGAGGAACAGCCCGTGAAAGTCCGTCGTAACGGAAAGGTTACGGAGATTGTCCGTAAGGAGATTGTCACGGGAGATGTGATTCTGTTGGAAACGGGTGATGAAGTTCCTGCCGATGGCATTCTTTTTCATTCCAACGACCTGCATCTCAATGAGAGTCAACTCACGGGAGAGCCTGTGGCGCTGAAGCGCGTGCTGAAAGACGGCGAGAAAGAGGATGCTAAAGATGCCGGGGCTTATCCCTGCAACCGTGTGCTCCGCTCCACAATGGTTATGAGCGGTCGCGGCGAGGCTGTCGTCACGGCGGTCGGTGATGCTACGGAGATTGGGAAGGTCGCCCGGAAATCCACGGAAGAGACAGACACGAAGACACCGCTGAACCTCCAGTTGGAAAAGTTGGCTTCGCTGATTACGCGTATCGGTGCCGGCGTCTCCATTGCCGCCTTTGTCATTTTCTTGGCGCATGACATCATCTCCAATCATCAAGGATTGTGGACCAGCAACAACTATCTTGGTATGGTACAGGTTGTCCTCAACTACTTCATGATGGCCGTGACGCTTATCGTCATGGCTGTGCCCGAAGGCCTTCCGATGGCTGTCACGCTTGCCCTTGCCCTGAATATGCGCCGGATGCTGAAGTCGAACAACCTCGTCCGTAAGCTCCATGCTTGTGAGACGATGGGTGCTGTGACCGTGATCTGTACGGATAAGACGGGCACGCTGACACAGAATAAGATGCAGGTGGCCGACATGCAGTTCCCCGGCAATGAGGAAGCCGACAAGATCCTTCTGGCTGAGGCTATTGCCCTGAATACTACGGCGGAACTTGATGGCGACAAGGGCATCGGTAATCCCACGGAGGTGGCTCTGCTTCTCTGGTTGAAAGATAATGGTTATGACTATCGGGAACTCCGCACGGTGGAGAAGATTGTCAATCAGATTCCCTTCTCCACGGAGCGGAAATATATGGAGACGACTGCCACGATGGATGGGCAAACTTATACTTTTATAAAAGGAGCTCCGGAGATCATCCTTGAGAAATGTGATATTGATGCCGATGAGAAAGAACGGGTCTTGGCCCAGCTCAATCGCTGGCAGGCACAGGCTCAGCGTACCCTCGCCTTTGCCGTGAAAGTCGGCGAGGAACCTATGCGTCTGCAGGCCATTACGGCCATCAGAGACCCTGTCCGTCCCGATGTACCAGCTGCCGTGCAACAGTGTCTTAATGCCGGGCTAACGGTGAAAATTGTTACGGGCGACACTACCGCTACAGCAATGGAAATTGGCCGCCAGATCCATATCATCGATACTGACAAGGAACTTGCTGACCGTGAGACAATCACCGGTCCCGAATGGGCTGCACTCAGCGACGAGAAGGCTTATGAGCGAGCCCCGGAGATCCGCGTGATGTCACGTGCTCGTCCTACTGACAAACAGCGCCTCGTAGCCATGTTGCAGAAGCATGGCGAAGTGGTTGCCGTTACGGGTGATGGTACCAATGATGCTCCGGCACTCCATTATGCCCATGTTGGTCTGTCGCTGGGCTCCGGTACCTCTGTTGCCAAGGAGGCCAGTGACATGACGCTTCTCGATGACAGCTTCCGCAGTATCGCGCAAGCCGTGATGTGGGGCCGTTCCTTGTATAAGAATATCCAGCGGTTCCTCTTCTTCCAGCTCGTCGTCAACCTCACGGCGTTGCTCCTTGTCCTTGCCGGTTCCTTCGTGGGTACGGAGATGCCGCTGACGGTGACGCAGATCCTCTGGGTGAACCTCATTATGGATACCTTTGCCGCCATGGCCCTTGCCTCGTTGCCGCCGTCGCGGGAAGTGATGAAGGAGAAGCCGCGCAAGCAGACCGATTTCATCATCTCGAAGTCGATGGCCGGTGCCATCTTCTTCTGTGGCTTCGTTTTCTTTATCATCATGTTCATCTTCCTTCTCTGGTGCGAGCAAGACGGCAAGACGATCAGCGTACATGAGTTGACATGGTTCTTTACGACCTTCGTCATGTTGCAGTTCTGGAATCTCTTCAATGCCAAGTGCCTTGGCAGTCACCATAGCGCCTTCCACCGCTTATATGCCGACAAGGGCATGCTTCTTGTGCTGCTGTTCATCCTCGCTGGACAATGGCTCATTGTCACCTTCGGTGGCCGTATGTTCCGTACGGTGCCGTTGAGCGCGGAAGAGTGGGGCATCATCATTGGCAGTAGCTCCGTGGTGCTGTGGGTTGGCGAGATTTACAGAGGCATCTTGCGCTTGAAGGAAAGGTAAAGAAGTAAAAAGTAAAAAAGATAGATGAAGATTATACATATTCAGAAAGAGATGCAGGCGGTAGCGCCGTGTGTGGCGACGATCGGCTTCTTCGATGGTGTCCATCGCGGTCATCAGTATCTCATCCGTCAGGTGACGGATGCCGCTAGGGAAAAGGGGCTACAGTCAATGGTGATCACCTTCGATGCCCATCCGCGGAAAGTGCTGCAACAGTATTATCAGCCGCAGATGCTCACCACGCTCGATGAGAAACTGTCGTTGCTGGCAAAGACAGGCATTGATGCTACAGCCGTTCTGCATTTCGATCAGGAGATGGCCAATCTCTCCGCCCATGACTTCATGAAGGTCGTACTTCATGACCGTCTGCAAGTCCGTAAACTCATCATCGGCTATGACAACCGTTTCGGCCGGCACCGAGAGGAAGGTTTTGAGGATTATGTCCGCTATGGAAAGGAGTTGGGCATTGAGGTGGTGCAGGCGAAGGCCTTCTCCCTCAATGGTATCCATGTGTCCTCGAGTGTCGTCCGCAGCCTTCTCCAGGAGGGAGAGGTGAAACTGGCCCATCAGTGCCTTGGTTATCCTTATACGCTTGTGGGAAAGGTCGTGGCCGGTTATCATGAAGGACGTAAACTCGGTTTCCCTACTGCCAATCTCGATCCCAGTACGTGGGGAAAGCTCGTTCCCGGTCCTGGCGTTTATGCCGTGAAGGTCCGTGTGGAGAAGACGCTGACGCTGTGGCGGGGTATGATGAATATCGGCACGCGGCCCACCTTTGACGGCACGAAGGAGTCGTTGGAGGTCAACCTCTTCAATTTCGAGGAGAATATCTATGGTAAGGTGATCCTCGTGAGTTTTATCCATCGTGTCCGTACGGAGAAGAAGTTCAATACACCCGAGGAACTGGCCGCCCAGTTGAAGGAAGATCAGGAGACTATCGAGCGGCTGTTTGAGCAGGACGCGGAAGAATAGGGTAAAAGTAATCAAGTGAAAAATTAAACGTAGGAAGATGAAGAATCCATATATAAAACTGGTTTTGGAGCTCGTGCTCTTTATCATCATTTTTGCCGTGCTTCAGGCGGTACTGATAGAGGCGACGGCAGCCGTGACGGCCCTTACTGAGGCATCGGGACCTTTTGCCGTCGCCTTCGAGGCGTGCGTCGGACAACCGAAAGTCATCGCCATCTCTACGGCTCTGAGCAGTATCCTCACGGCACTGATCTTTATCCGTGCCCATTGGACAGTGATTGACAAGACGTTCATGCAGCGTAAGCCGTGGGTGGCGCTTGTATGGACTGTTTTTTGTACGCTCGGTGTCCTTCTGCCTCTGGAGACTTTCGATGAAGGACTGAACACGCTCTGTCAGGGTTGGTTCGGCTCTCGGCCCTTTGATATGCCTGCTGACTATGAGAAACTCTTTGCCGGACTGATGAAGGAGCCGTGGGGCTATATCGCCGTCGGTGTCGTCGGCCCCATTGCCGAAGAGGTTGTGTTCCGTGGTGCTATACTACAGAAGTTGCTGGAGATTTGGGACGGGAAGAAGCACTGGATTGCCATTGCTGTATCCGCCTTGATCTTCGCCGCCGTGCATGGCAATCTCGCACAGGGCATCAATGCCTTTATCATTGGTCTGCTACTCGGATGGATGTACTGGCGCACACGCTCGCTGATTCCCGGCCTGATCGTTCATTTCATCACGAATACAACGAGTTATGTAATCTTTAACCTCTTGCCGGCGGCAAGAGACGGAGAACTCATCGACCTCTTCAACGGTAGCACACGCACGCTGGGAGCCGCTGTCATCTTCAGTTTGTGCATCTTCCTGCCGAGTCTGTATCAGCTCTATAGAGGATTAAAACGATCCTAAACATGCGGAACATAATAAATTATGTCCCTACAAAATAAACTAAAAACAATGGCACAAGAACAATGTTGGTATAGTGCGAAGGAACGGACACGGTTCCGTGAGCCCCGCAAATATAAAGTAACGATCTATAATGATGACTTCACGACGATGGACTTCGTCGTGCATATCCTCGTGACTGTCTTCCATAAGACGGAAGAGGAGGCACAGACGCTGATGCTCACCGTCCATAAGAGTGGCTCTTCCATTGTGGGCGTCTATAGTTATGATATTGCCCGCACGAAGGTGGAGGCAGCCACCAAGGAGGCCCGTAACGAGGGCTTCCCCTTACGTATAACTTATACTCCGGAATAAATGGCACAGAAAGATAATTCAAGTTCAGAGGCTTTGGATAAGGCCAAGGATGATTCGTTGATGCTCTGTAAGCGTTATCGTCATGAGTATCTCATGCCTGAGCATCTTCTCTTCGGCTTTATCAAACAGGCTGAGTTTCAGGGCCCGATCATGCTCGAGGGCGGTAATCCCGACGATATGCTCAATGAACTCACCAACTGGCTGCAGGAGCAGCCACGGATGCCGGAGGGTGTGGACTATAATATTACGCCATCCTATCAGTATTGTGAGGTTGTCCATCAGGCATGTATGAGTCTTGTGGCTTCAGAGGAAGAACAACTCGACGTCCCTCATTTCGTCAATGCGATGTTTGACCTTCCCGATTCGGAGGCTGCCTATCTGTTGAATGTGGCTACTAATGGTGATCGTAGTGATTTTATATCCTTACTGATCGATTTCTATGCATCGGGTGAAGAAGATGATGATGACGACGAGGAAGTCGTTGACCTTCCTTTTGGTGACGAGTATCCTGATGACGACGAGGAAGAGGTGGAACAGACTACCGGCAAGAAGGATAAGCGGTGGCGGAAGTTCGTCACGTGTATCTCTGATATTGTCGACCAGCATAATCCCCTGATCGGACGGGAACAGGAGTTGGACCATACGATCCAGGTACTCTGTCGCAAAGACAAGAATAACCCACTCCATGTCGGCGAGGCTGGTGTCGGTAAGACGGCCCTCGTTTATGGTCTCGCCAAACTCATCAACGACGGAAAGGTCCCGGAGCGTTTGAAAGGCAGTAAGATCTATCAGATGGATATGGGTCAGATGCTTGCCGGTACGCAGTTCCGTGGTGACTTTGAGAAACGTATCAAGATGGTGATGGATGGTGTCACGAAGGAAGGTAATGACATCGTCTATCTCGATGAGATTCATAATATCGTTGGTGCCGGAGCTGGAAGTGACGGTGGTCCCGATGCTTCCAATATCCTCAAGCCTTATCTCGAGAAAGGAGACATCCGGTTTATTGGCGCTACGACCTTTGCGGAATACAACAAGCGCATTGCCCGTTCGAAGGCCCTCGTGCGCCGTTTCCAGGAGATCGATATCCCGGAGCCCTCTGTCGATGAGGCGATACAGATTTTGAAAGGATTGCAGAAACAGTATGAGCACTTCCATCATGTCTGTTACCGTCCCGAGGCCATCGAGTTTGCCGTCCGTGCGAGCGCGAAGTTTATTACCGACCGATTCCTCCCTGACAAAGCCATCGACCTTATCGATGAGGCCGGTGCCTATCTCGAGCTTCATCCTAATAACCGGTCGGTGCAATGGGTTACGAAAGCACTTATCGTGAAGATGCTGCAGCGTGTTTGCAAGATCGATGCCAGCGTGCTGCGTGAGGAGAGCAATAAGAGCCTCAGCACGCTCCGTGAGCGTATGAAAACGAAGATCTACGGTCAGGATGAGGCTGTCCAGCAAGTCGTCGAGGCCGTGGAGATGGCAAAGGCGGGCCTGTCGGAAGAGGATAAGCCGTTGGCCTCTCTGCTCTTCGTCGGTCCTACCGGTGTCGGCAAGACTGAGGTAGCGAAAGTGCTGGCTAAGGAACTCGGTGTGGAACTCATCCGTTTTGATATGAGTGAGTATACGGAGAAACATACGGTTGCCAAACTCATCGGCTCTCCTGCCGGATATGTCGGTTATGACGACGGCGGTCTGCTCACCGATGCCGTCCGCAAGCATCCCAACTGTGTCCTTCTGCTCGATGAGATAGAGAAAGCGCACAGCGATATCTATAATATCCTTTTGCAGGTGATGGATTATGCCTCGCTGACGGACAATCACGGTCAGAAAGCCGATTTTCGTCAGGTGGTTCTTATCATGACGTCTAATGCCGGCGCACAGTATGCTTCCCAGGCTGGTGTAGGCTTCAACAGTCGTGTCAGCAGGGGCGAAGCCATGCTAAAACAGGTGAAGAAGACCTTCAAGCCGGAGTTCCTCAACCGTCTGACGGCTCAGGTGGTCTTCCACGATATGAATGAGCAGATGGCGACGATGGTTCTCGACAAGTTCCTCGGCATCCTCCGTCAGCAGCTCTCTGTCCGTCATGTGGAACTGACGCTGACGCCTGCCGCCCATACGTGGCTGTTGAAGAAAGGCTTCACGCCAGAGTATGGCGCCCGTGAGATGGAACGCACGGTTAACCACAGCCTCAAGCCGCTGCTGACTCACGAGATCCTCTATGGGAAACTGCAGAAGGGCGGTAGGGTTACCGCGGATGTTGGAGAGGGAAAGATCGTGCTGAAATATAATGGGTAGCAGCAGAGAACAGAGTTGTTAAAAGCAAAGAAGCGTAACAGAAGAACATCGGTAGGTTTTTCTGTTACGCTTCTTTTTTGTTGTGGGGCGGGATATGATCAATCAGGTCCCAACGAAAAACAGCGTTATTTGCGCCAGAGCTTCGTCATATCCTCCAGCGTCTTGCCTTTCGTCTCGGGAACAAGTTTCCAGACGAAGAGGGCGGCGAGGACACAGATCACGCCGTAAAGGCCGTAGGTGAACCAATGACCGAAGTTGTCACCCGCCGTGAGGTGCATATTGAACATTGGCACGAAGGTGGAACTGACGATGAAGTTGAAGATCCATTGGAATGCTACAGCGATGGCTACTGCAGCGCCACGGATGGTGTTCGGGAAGATCTCCGCGATGAGCACCCAGCAGATCGGTCCCCAGGAGAACATGAAACAGGCGGAGTAGATCATGATGGAGAGCATCGTGACCATACTCAGGGCCGGGTTGCCGAAGGTCAGGGCTACGCCGAAGGCACCGATGGCCATACCGATGGAGCCCCAGATGAGCAACGGCTTACGACCGAGTCTCTCTACGGTGAAGACGGCCACGAGAGTGAAGGAGATGTTGACAACGCCCATGATCACCGTCTGTACCATCGGGTTGCTCATACCCATGTCAGAGAAGATTCGCGGGGCATAGTAGAGCACGGCATTGATGCCGATGGCCTGTTGAAAAACACTCAGCATAATACCCACGAAGATACACATAAATCCATAGGAGAAGAGTTTCTCCGTCTTTGTCGTGATCGTATTCTTGATATCTTCGAGCGTCTTGCGCGCAATGTCGATGCCGTTGATGCGGGTGAGGACCTGCAGGGCTTTGTCGTCTTGGTGGATCATCACGAGGTAACGTGGCGTCTCCGGAACGAAACATATTAATAAGGTGAAGAGGCCTGCCGGTACGCACTCTGAGCCGAACATATAGCGCCAGCCCGTCGTGATCGTCCAAGGATCGCTTCCCGGCATGAGTTTCGAGAATCCGTTGCCGATGGACTCGATGATCGGGTTCGTATGGTCGCCGAGGATGAGGAAGTTGACGAAGTATACCACCAACTGACCGAAGATGATCGCAAACTGGTTGAAGCTTACGAGCATGCCACGGATATTCGTTGGAGCGATCTCACCGATATACATCGGACAGATGGCACTTGCCATGCCCACGCCGATCCCCCCGAGGACACGGTAGAGGTTGAATACGACAAGAAGTGTCCAACTCGGTTTGCCATAAGGCAGTAGTCCGAACGTCTCCGGTTCCATACTTCCCCATGCGGAGAGGAAGAAGCAGACACCGGCGAAAATCAAACTCTTCTTACGGCCCAGACGTGAGGCGAAGAGCCCCGAGAGGGCAGAGCCGATGATGCAGCCGATGAGGGCTGACGACGACGTGAAGCCGTGCATGAAATCACTATATTGGAAGTCGGGGGCACCGAGGAAGAAGGCCTGCAGGCCTTTCTCCGCTCCGGAGATCACGGCGGTGTCGTAGCCGAAGAGGAGGCCGCCGAGGACGGCCACCATCACGATGGCAGTAAGATAGGCTTTGCTGCCTGATTGATTTTGGTTCATAGTTTTCGTATTGCTGATCAGTTTAGTTATTTCTGTATGATTCCGTCGATGAGGCCTGTAGAGGGTTATGCCATTTCTTTCTGCAGCACTTCCTTCCAGCGCTCATAAGCAGTTTGATAGTCTGCGGTCAATTTGCCATTCGGCTCAATGACGGAGAGTTTCTTCAGGGTTGCGAAGGCCTCGTCATGGTCCTTATAGATTCCTGCGCCGATTCCTGCGCCCTTGGCGGCACCGGCGCTGCCGTCGGTCTGGTAGAGTTCGATGGTGGCACCGCTCGTTGTGGCCAGTGCCTCCCGGAAGAGGGGAGAGAGGAACATATTGGCCTTGCCGGCGTGGATCTTTTGAATGTCCATGCCCATGGCACGCATGATTTCCATACCATAGCAGAAGGAGAAGACGATACCCTCCTGGGCGGCACGGACGAGGTGGGCACGGGAATGCTTGTTGAAGTTCAGCCCATGAATGCTGCAACCCGTCTCCTCGTTCTCCAATACACGCTCGGCGCCATTGCCGAAGGGGATGATGGTCACGCCGTCGGCACCTACGGGGACAGTGGCAGCGAGGTCGTTCATCTCTGCGTAACCGACATCAGGTGTCACGTTGCGATGTATCCATGCGTTGAGGATTCCGGTGCCGTTGATACAGAGGAGGACACCGAGACGCGTCAGGTCGGGTGTGTAGTTGGCGTGTGCGAATGTGTTCACGCGACTCTTCGGATCGTAGTTAACCTCTCCGAGGACACCGTAGACAACGCCCGATGTACCGGCTGTAGAGGCGATCTCACCGGGGTTGAAGACATTGAGGGATACGGCATTGTTCGGTTGGTCGCCGGCACGGTAGCTGATCGGCGTACCCTCTTTCAGTCCGAGTTCTGCGGCTGCCTCCTTGCTGACGGTTGCTTGGATGCCAAAGGTCGGCACGATCTCCGGCAGGATATCCTCGGGGAAGCCGAAGTAGTCGAGGAGGAACTTTGCCGGTTTCTTCTCTTGGAAATCCCACATAATCCCTTCGGAGAGGCCTTCGATGGTGGTGTTCACCTGTCCGCTGAGGCGCATGGCGAGGTAGTCGCCGGGGAGCATGATCTTATCAATGCGGTCGAAGAGCTGCGGCTCATTCTCTTTCACCCATGCCAGTTTTGCGGCAGTGAAGTTTCCCGGGGAGTTCAGGAGATGTGTCAGACAGCGGTCAGCACCGAGATCCTCAAAGGCATGCTCGCCGTAGGGTACGGCACGGGAGTCACACCAGATGATGGCGTCACGGAGTACCTGTTGGTTCTTGTCGACACATACGAGGCCGTGCATTTGATAGGAGATACCGATGGCGGCGATATCCTCTCCTTTAGCTCCGGCGTCAGCCATTGTCTTTTGCAACGCCAGTTTGGCATTATCCCACCACATCTGCGGGTCTTGTTCGGCCCATCCCGCCTTTACGGCCTTGATGGGGGCTTCATGATCGGGGAAGAAGGCAGAGGCAACGATGTCACCATTGTCTATATCTGTCAGTGAGGCTTTCACGGAGGAAGAGCCTACGTCGAAACCGAGTAAGAATCGTTTGTTCATTGTCATTATTAGTTTTTAGTTGATCGTTCTTAGTTTATTGGAGGCAAAGTTACAAAAAAAAACGGATACAAGGTGATGTATCCGTTTCATTTTTGTGTATATTCGTAGCAAATGTTTTATTTGCAATATACGAAGCAGTAGGTGGGGTTAGAGAACTGCTGGAAGGAGCCTTTGTTCAATGTATATCCGGCAAGGAGGCCCTGCAGCACGAGGACTTTGTTGCTGTCCCATGCAGCCTGATACTGGTTCAGCCAGAAGCTGAAAGTAATCTTGTCGGAAGCCGTTGTAGAAGAGTAGGGGATGGTGAACGTCACATCACGCGGCGTGAGGAAACAGTAGGTGGAATTATCACCTGAGTAGGTGAAGTATGCCAGACGGATATTCAGGTTGACGGTCTTCTCCGTGGCGTTCATGACGGCGTGCTTGAGTTTCAGTCCTTCAGCCGTCGTAGAGTCGATGGCAGAGGCGAAGACGGTGTTGGGGATGTTGTAGACCATGATCGTCGTGTCATTAGGCATGGTCAGCGCGAGGCGGTTCTGTACAGAGTCCATTTTGTTGGCTGTATACCTCTTATAATAGAACTTACCGGAAGGGGTGAGGTAGCTGCGGATCTGTGTGGCCTTTGCGGTAATCTGAGCGCTGGAGGCTTTCTCCCACGTGTCATTGTCATCATCATTACAAGCGGTCAGGGTGAGCGCCATGGCTGCTACAGCCAGGAGGCTCAAAATCATTTTCTTTGCTTTCATCTTATTTGCTGTTTGTTTTTAATCTGTTTGTATAACGGAATATTTTCGATTCCTTGCTTCAATACAATGTTAAAGTAACAAAAAAGCCCCGTCGGCCATCACTGACCAAGCGGGGCTTCTATCATCTATAGAAGAATTCTCTAATTAATCCTCTTTCTGCTCACGACGGGGACGACGCTCGCCACGGTCGCGGCGGGGACGACGCTCACGTTCCACATAGCCTTCCGGCTTCGGGAGGAGAACACGGTGAGAGAGTTTATACTTACCGGTCTTGGGATCGATCTCCAGGAGTTTGACCTTGATCTTGTCACCCTCGTGGATGCCGGCTTCCTCAACAGTGTTGAGGCGCTTCCAGTCGATCTCAGAGATATGGAGGAGTCCGTCCTTACCCGGCAGGATCTCTACGAAGCAGCCGTAAGGCATGATACTGCGGACCGTACCCTCATAGACCTCACCAACCTCCGGAATGGCGACGATAGCTTTGATCTTTGCCAGAGCGGCGTCGATGCTCTCCTTGTTAGGAGCACTGACCTGTACATGGCCCTTGCCGTCAGCCTCGTCGATGGTGATCGTGGCACCGGTCTCTTCCTGCATCTGCTGGATGATCTTTCCACCCGGGCCGATGACAGCGCCGATGAACTCTTTAGGAATATCGAAGGCCTCGATACGCGGTACCTGCGGCTTGAGTTCCTTACGGGGTTCGGAGATGGTCTCCATCATCTTGTTGAGGATGTGCTCACGGCCGGCTTTAGCCTGCATGAGCGCCTTCTCAAGGATCTCAAAGCTCAGACCATCACACTTGATATCCATCTGTGTGGCTGTCAGACCGTCACGGGTACCCGTGGTCTTGAAGTCCATATCACCGAGGTGGTCCTCATCACCGAGGATATCGGAGAGGACAGCGTATTTGTCTTCACCGGGGTTCTTGATCAAACCCATGGCAATACCGCTGACGGGCTTCTTGATAGGTACACCGGCGTCCATCAGGGCGAGGGTACCAGCGCAAGTCGTAGCCATGGAAGAGGAGCCGTTGGACTCGAGGATCTGGCTGACGAGGCGGATCGTGTAGGGGAAGTCCTCAGGGATCTGACCCTTGAGGGCACGCCAGGCGAGGTGACCATGACCGATCTCACGGCGGCCAACGCCACGCTGGGCCTTAGCCTCACCGGTACAGAACGGCGGGAAGTTATAGTGGAGGAGGAAGCGCTGATAGCCCTTGACAAGGACATCATCAACCATCTTCTCATCAAGTTTCGTACCGAGGGTACAGGTAGAGAGCGACATCGTCTCACCACGCTGGAAGATAGCACTTCCGTGGGGCATCGGCAGCGGACTGACCTCGCACCAGATCGGACGGATATCAGTAGGCTTACGGCCATCCATACGAAGGTTCTCGTCGAGGATGCAGCGGCGCATGGCGTCACGCATCACGTCGGCATAGTAACGGGTAGCCTCCGCATGCTTCTCTTCGAGGTCTTCCTCAGAGAGGTCGGTATGAGCGGCATCGTATTTCTCCAGGAAGTCAGCGAGGAGCTTGTCGAAGGCATCGTTGCGCTCCTGCTTCGGCAGTGCCTTGTGGTTGATCTCGTATGCCGGCTTGTAGAGCTCGTCCTTGATCTGCTGACGGAGGTCCTCATCATTGATCTCATCGTCATACTCACGCTTCTTGTCCGTGCCGAGCTCCTTGGCGATCTCATCCTGCAACTCGCACATTGGCTTGATAGCGGCATGAGCGGCCTTGAGGGCGTCGATGAGGTCTTTCTCCTGAACCTCATCCATCTCACCCTCGACCATCATGATGTTGTCCTTCGTGGCACCGACCATAAGGTCCATGTCGGCATCCTTCATCTGGTCGAAGGTCGGGTTGATCACGAACTCACCGTTGATACGTGCTACACGGCACTCGGAGATCGTGCACTCGAAAGGTATGGTGGAGCAAGCCATGGCAGCGGAGGCAGCGAAGCCGGCGAGGGCATCGGGCTGGTCCTTGCCGTCAGCGGACAGCAGCATGACCTGTACATAAACTTCACAGTGATAATCAGCGGGGAAGAGTGGACGCAGGGCGCGGTCCACGAGTCGAGAGGTTAAGATTTCGTCATCGTTAGCTTTGCCTTCACGCTTGGTGAAGCCTCCGGGGAAACGACCGGCAGCACTGTACTGCTCACGGTAGTCTACTTGCAAAGGCATAAAATCGGTACCCGGAACTGCTTCCTTTGCTGCGCAAACGGTTGCCAAGAGTACTGTGTTGCCCATGCGGAGAACCGCAGCACCATCAGCCTGTTTCGCAACTTTTCCGGTTTCAATTGTGATGGTTCTTCCATCAGGCAACTGAACACTTTTCGTAATTACGTTCATGAAAAAATTAAAACTTTATTGTTTTGACTAAACATCAGATTTGCCCGGGCTTTTCCCCGACAAACATAAACGGCTACAAAGTTACGGAAAATAAAAAAGATGACAAAGATTTTTGCCATCTTTTTTTTGAAAAACCTTAAGGGAGGGGACTTGCGCTTGCAAAACACAAGAGGCCCTACTCTACGGGTATGGAGATGCTGTTCTGCAAGCCGTGGCCTTTCACGGTGACGGTGACGGGACCTGTGGCGGTGCCGGCATGGACGGTGATGACGAGCTGGCCGTGGAAGAGTTTCATGTGCGGGGACTTGAAGGACTCCAGACTTGTGGCGTCACCGTTGCAGATAGCCTCGAAGCCACCGTTGCCCGTGACATTGACGGTGATCTCATCGTCGGCATCGGGGCAGAGCGTGCCATCCTTGTCGGTCAGAGATACAGTGATGTAAGCGAGATCATTCTTGTCACGGTGGAGACTTGTACGGTCACTCTGCAGCATGAGCTTTGCCGCAGGTCCTGCGGTCTTGACTACGGTGGAATCGGCGATATTTCCCTTCTCATCGTAGGCAACGACCTTGACGACTCCCGGCTCATAGCGGACACTGTCCCACATCAACCGGTAGCGCTCCAGCAGTCCTTTTGTCTCGAGCAACGGCTTCTCGGTATTTGCGTCGGCAGCGGCGACCGTGTAGGCTTTCTTGCTGTGCCGTCCCTGACTCTTACCGTTGATGAAGAGTTCGGCACTGGGATAGTCGGTATAGACAAAGATAGGTGTCACCTGTCCTTCCCGTCCCGGCCATGTCCAGTGGGGCAGTACGTGGAGCGTGTGACTGTGCTTGTTCCATACAGACCGATAGAGATAATAGCGGTCTTTCGGCAGACCGGCGAGGTCACAGATCCCGAAATAGCTGCTGCGGCTTGGCCAGTAGTTGTCGTAAGGAGTCGGCTCGCCCAGGTAGTCGAAGCCCGTCCATACGAACTGTCCGATGGTATAGGTGCGGTCGTCTTGCATGAGGAAGTCGGCATCGGGGAGGTTGCTCCAGGAACAGTATTCCGTGTCGTAGCTTGAACACTGTCCGTCAGGATAGGTGTTATGATCGGAGATCGTCACGGGGAATTTATAGACACCGCGGCTGCTGACGGTAGATGCCGTCTCCGAGCCGAGCAGGAAGCCCTTCGGCAGCTGTTGGATATTCGTGTCGTATTTCTGTACACGGTAGTTGAAGCCCGGGATGTCCATCGTCTGCGCAAAACCACTCTTCAGCGCGTCTTCCGCACGGTCCATTCCCTGTGTGACGGGACGTGTGGGATCGAGCTGATGGCATAGGTCCTGAAGATGTTCGGCGATCTGCCGACCTTCTTCGCTCCACTGTTCGGGAATTTCGTTACCGATGGAGTACATCACGAGCGACGGGTGGTTGCGGTGATTCAATACAAGGTTCGTGATATCCTTGTCGGCCCAACGGTCGAAGAAGCGGGCGTAGCCGTTCTTACATTTCGGATATTTCCACATATCGAAGCTCTCGGCCATGACCATCATACCGAGTGAATCGTAGACTTCCATCTGCATTGTCGACGGCATATTATGAGAGGTGCGGATGGCATCGCAGCCCATATCCTTGAGGATCTCCACCTGACGGATGAGTGCGGCCTTGTTGACGGCGGCACCGAGAGGACCGAGATCATGGTGCAGGCAGACTCCCTGGAACTTGCGGCTCTTGCCGTTGAGCATGAAACCGTGCTCTTTGCTGAAGGAGATCGTGCGGATGCCGATCTTATCCTGTCGCTCATCAATGAGTTTCTTTCCCTGATAGAGCTGCAACCGTGCACTATATAAATAAGGTGTCTCCGGACTCCAGAGTTTCGGATTTTTTACGGAGAATGAAAAATCAGCCATTCCATCGGAGATGTCGATACGCTTCGTGGCCACGGAGTGACCGTTGGCATCAAGGAGCGTCAAAGCCAGAGCGAGCCCCTTTCCCTTACCGTCTATGGCTGTCTGCAGGCGGAGTAGAGCCTCGTCGCCTTGTACGCTTGTGGCCTGATAGAAGGTTTTCCATCTGTCTAGGCGTGTTTTCCCCGTGAGGATGAGGGTTACGGGACGATAGATACCACCACCGGGATACCAGCGGCTGCTCTCTTCCTCATTGCTGAGACTGACGGAGAGGGTGTTCGGACGGCCGTCGTGATGGATATAAGGCGTGACATCCACACGGAAGGCATTGTAGCCGTAAGCCCAGTAGGCTGCGCGGTGGCCGTTGACATAGACCGTGGGTTCACTCATGGCGCCGTCGAAATGGAGCACGGCATGCTGATAACGCGATGGAACTGAGAATGAACGGACATAGTAGCCTTTGCCGATCCACGGCAGGGCTCCAGACCGACCAGATTTCTCGCTTTTCTCCGTTTCACCGTTCTGAGTGATGGCGACATATTGTAAGTCCCACTTCTTATCGAAGGGACCGGCGATGGCCCAGTCGTGGGGAACGGAGACCGTTTGCCAGTGGATACTGTCGCGGGAGAACTGCCAGCCGTCCTGGAGCGTGATCTCCTGACGGACCTGCGCCTGTGCCGCCTCTGCCATCCCGAGGGGGAGGCAGAGGGCTGAGGCTATCGTGAATAGTAGTTTGTGATTGAAAGACATATGTTGGTTGACTGGTTTGCAAGTTGGCACATCTGCGCTACCTTGCGCTTGCAAAGCGCAAGCACATGACGGACGCGCCATTTATGGGGAGCAAATTCGTAGCCCTTTCTTTCGAGGAGGGTCGGGAGGGCCCCTCTCTACTTATTGAACTCCTGGAAGGCGGTGGTGGCGGAACCAGTGGTGTCGAAAGCGCCCTTGCCGTAGGCGTTCCACCCCTTGGCGGTATAATCTGCCGGTTTCCAGCCACCGTAGACCTCGGGCTCCCAGTAGAAGACGCCCTCGCAGCCGTCCGTAGTCTTAGCGTTGGCGAGGATCGTCTTGATGAAGCTGTCAGCCTGACTGCTGTTCCATGTCATGCCGATTTCAGAGATGATCACGTCCTTACCGAAGGTGGACTTCAGCGATTTGATATTCGCGATGCAATCGGTGATATAAGACGACCAGTTGCTGTCCTCGGGATAGAGTGACATGCCGATGATATCGTAGGAGGCGTTGTATTTCTTCAGCAGACCGAAGAGCCGGGTGTAGAGGAAAGAATTCTGTCCCTCGGCGAGGTGGACGACCACTTTTGTCTTGGGATAAACACGCTTGGCGGCATTGTAGCCGGCAGTGATATATGCGGCGAAATTGGACGGATTCTTTGAGCATTTTCCCGTTACGGAGATGTCATTGTCATTCCAGAGCATGCCATCACTTGTCTCGTTGCCTACCTGTACCCATTCCACGGAGTCGACACCGGCGCTCTTCAGTGCGCTGAGGACCGATTGGGTATGGTCACTGACGGCCTGTTTCATCTGTGCGAAGGTGTAGCTGCTCCAAGCCTTGGGGACCTTCTGGTTGCCGGGATCAGCCCATGTGTCGGAGTAATGGAAGTCGATCATGAGTTTCATACCGGCTTTCCGTGCCGCCACGGCTTTCTTCGTGACGTCAGCGACATCACAGTAGGAAGTTCCCTCGTTCTTTGGGTCCACCCATACGCGCAGACGGATACTGTTGACGCCGAGAGATTTCATATAGCTCATGAAACCGTCGAGATCCTTGACCTTTCCGTTGTTAAAGGTCTTTCCGTCGGCGAGCATCTCCGTGACCCAACTGACATCAGCGCCTTTGACAAAGGTGGTGGTGTTCGTCGAAGGCTGTTCCGACGGTGTTGTGGTACCGGAGTTGTTGTTATTGTTGCCGCCATTATTAGAAGAGGTAGTATCATCACTACTACCGCAGGCGGAGATAGCGAGGGCACAGCAGAGTGCCACCATCATTGTTTTCAACTTATTCATCTTGATCTATTGTTTATATTTGCAGTAATATCCTAAAGTAATAGTGCTTGTGTTGTTTTTTATAAAGCTTATCGAAGAAAAGGAGCGAAAAGGCCGGCGCTCTGTCGCGCCGGCACTGTTAACCATTTTCGTCTATGAGAGTAAATACTTCTCTGTTTGTGTTTTGTGGTTGCAAAGATACGGGTATAAATTCAATCTTCAGGTTAGAAAACGGACAAAGAAGGCTAAAAAATAGACATAATAGGGGCTTGTTTTGTAGAAAAAGACGTATCTTTGCAGTGATGAAAGAAAAGAAAAAGATCAGGATCAGTTTTTTCCTCTCGATAGTCTTCGTGTTCCTACTGCCTACATGGGTAAGTGGTCAGGAACTCCATTTCACGAATATGTCTATCCCAGGCGCCTCTTCCGTTCAGGCCATCGCTCAGGATCATGATGGCATGATGTGGCTAGGAACCGATCAGGGCCTGTTCAGCTTTGACGGCTATCACATGATCAGCCACTATACTCTTGGTGACAAGGATCAGAATAGTTGGGTACATAGCCTGTATGTCCAAGGTGACAGCATCTTTGTTGGAACGGCCCGTGGAATCCTTCTCTATAATATCCGTAAAGCCTGTTATGAACCGTTGGAGGCGAAGGCGTTGACGGACGTGAGGGCTATTCTTCCGGAAGGTCGGTCGTTGCTTCTTGGTACGACGGATGGTGTATATCGGCTGTCTCTTTCTTCTTCCTCGCTGACGATGGTAGCGGGTAATGTAGGATCGGTATATGCCCTTGCGCAGACGAAGGACGGCGTTTTTGTGGGAACGACAAAGGGAGCCTTCCTTTTGCGTAAAAGTGGTCGTGTCCTGTCGATGGACGTCGGGAACCGACTGGTGAACAGTCTACTCATCGATCCCCTTCGTCGGGGCGTATGGTTTGGTTGTGAGGGAATGCTTCTCTATAAGGGCAGTGGCGTTCAGCAGACGCTACCGGGTCTTGAGGGTAACTCTATCAAGACGATGACGGAGAATGGTGGAACCCTTTTCGTCGGAACGGACAATGGTCTCTATGTTCAAGCCCATGAGCGTCCACTGATACGCTACAGTCATGATTCTCGTCAGACAAGTTCATTGTTGAATAATATCGTCTGGGCTTCTTTTACCGACCGTGACGGTAATGTGTGGCTAGGCACCGATCGCGGTCTCTCGCTGATACCGCAGCAAAATACTTACAAATGGATACCGTTGAGTGCCGTTACGGGAAATGGTGAGGGCAACTGTATTCACGACACCTTTGTCGACAGTTATGGAGATTCTTGGCTCGGCGGAACAGATGGATTGATCCGTTATCATGCGGAAAAGGGCCATTTCATCGATGTTACTTGGTATCGTCAGAATGATCCTGTTCGTTATCTCTCCCACAATCGCGTACGGAAGATCTATGAAGATCGTGATGGTGACCTATGGGTCTGTACCGATCATGGCATTGATCTCTACAATCGTCAGACTCGTACTTTTAAGAATATTATTCTCACCAATCCCCGTCAGCCGTCACTATCGACAACATGGGCGTATGATATTATTCTCGATCATCAGCATCGACTGTGGGTGGCTTCATATCTTGGAGGTATCGCCATCGTCGACAAACAGAAAGTGATGAATTCATCGAAGATTTTTGTAGCAGCCGACTACTGGATGACACCATCGCGAGGGCTTTCCGGTCTTCATGTCGGTCAGCTCGCCCAGGACCGACGAGGACACGTCTATGCCTCCCTCTTCGATCATGGCATTGACTGTATCAATAGTCGTACATTTGCCGTGAGCCATCTCGGGACTCAACAGACCTATAGTTATATCCTCGTAGATCATAAGGACCGCTTGTGGGCTGGTTATGCCGGTGGCGTCGTTTGTTTTCCCGGACCCCATCAGAGTGGCAAAGACTATCCTTTCCATGACAAGACCACAGCAGGTCATGTTTCCACGATGGTAGAAGTCGATGGCCATATCTGGGCTTTCGCCGGACGAATCGGCCGTATCCTTGGCAGTAAGGGCCGGAACAGCACCTTTGCGCTGCCTGACTTTGAAATCCTTGCCGCCCATGTTGATTCCCGTCAGCATCGTGTTTGTCTGGCTGGTAATGATGGTTTCTATCTCGTCGATCCCCATCGTATCGAGGCCCCCGGCTGGACATCTCCTTTTCTTCTCTCCGGACTCATCGTCAACGGTCATTCGTGGCCTGGTGACGGAAAGACGAGTGTACGCTATCTTCGTGAAGTGACGCTGCCTTATGATGAGAACGACCTCGACTTTCTACTCTCCGATCTGCCTTATGAGGGCCGTCCGTCGTCGCTTTTTATCTATCAGCTCGCGAACTTTGATAAGGACTGGAAAAATATGCCCCTTGATGGTCGTCTGTCCTATTCCGGTCTGGCACCGGGGCATTACACGTTGACGGTCTGTTCCGTGGATGGTCAGGGCAACCGTGGTGCTGTGGTCTATCAGTTAAAAGTCCATATCCTTCCGCCATGGTATCTGTCTTGGTGGGCTGACCTCTTTTATACCCTTTTCGTTGTTGGTTTCGTCGGAAGTATCCTTGTCTATATGCGGACACGCCGTCGACTTCGTCAGGAACAGGAGGAGCGTCGTAAGACGCTTGATGAAATTCACCAGCGCAAAAGTTATTATGCCCGTGTATCGGCAGAGATGAAGGACCGTTTAAAAGCCAATGACCTCCCGGCTCTTGCCGCCCTTATCCATGACAAGCTTGATGAGGGGGAAGGCACCATGCCAGTCATCCCGATGAAATCTGTTTCGGAGAATTCTGTAGGAGTCCCTGCTCCGACACCTTTCGAGCAGCGTCTGCTGGAGGAGGTTCATAAGACGGTGCAGGCGCATATGGAGGACAGCGAGTTCAATGTGACCAGTTTGTCGGAGGAAATCGGTTATGGCAGTAAGCAACTCTACCGGAAGTTGAAGCAGCTCACGGGGAAGACCCCCGTGGAGTATATCCGTGACATGCGCATGCAGCGTGCTGCTGAGCTCTTGCGGCAAGGGAAATATACAATCACGGAGACGATGTATCTTGTCGGGTTCTCCAACAGCGGTTATTTCTCCCGTTGTTTCCAGAAGGCCTTCGGTATGACGCCGTCGGAATATTGTAAAAGTAAAGAAGTAAAAAAGTAATGAAGTAAAAAAAGCAAAGAAGTAAAGAGAGAAAAAATCAGGAAATAATTTGGTTTTTTCTTTCTTTTGCAGTACTTTTGCAATATTAAAAAGCAAATATTTGTACGTATGAAGATAAACCGCTACCTGTGGGCAGTCGTTCTCTGTGTTGCTGCCTTGCTGATGACCTCTTGTCATAATCGTAAGTTCCATATCAATGGATCGATCAAGAATGCAAAGGACTCCATGCTCTATCTTGAGAATATTGGTCTCGATGGTCCTGTAAAGGTCGACTCCGTGAAGCTTGGCGATGACGGCAGTTTCCAGTTTGATGAGAATGCCCTTGACACCATCACGCCCGATTTTTACCGTCTGCGTATTGCCGGGCAGTTTATCTCCTTGGCTATCGATTCTACGGAGACGGTGACGGTCAATGCCACCTATCCTACGATGGCTGCCAACTACGATGTCAGCGGTTCCGACGAGTGCACGAAGATTCAAGAACTGACGTATATGCAGATGCGCCTCCAGGGTCAGATCAATGCCGTCGTGGCTAATCCGAATCTGAGTATGGACCAGACGCAGGCGGCCATCGGCCAGCTTCTCGCGCAGTATAAGGATAAGGTCATGCGCAACTATATTTTCAAGGAGCCGATGAAGGCCTATGCCTATTACGCCCTCTTCCAGACCTATACCCTCAACGGAATGGTGAATCTCATCTTCAACCCCCGTGCGTCGAAGGATGACGTGAAGGTCTATGCTGCTGTCGCCACGAGTTGGGACAGTTATTATCCAGGGGCAGCCCGTGGTCAGAATCTCCACAATATCGCGTTGGAGGGTATGAAGGATCAGCGTATCATGCAAGCGAACCAGCAGGAGACTCAGATCGACGCCTCTAAGGCCAGTGTTGCTGGTTGTATCGATCTGCCACTCTACGACAACCACGGTGACCTGCGCCATCTCACCGACCTCAAGGGGAAGGTTGTCATGTTGGAGTTCCATCTCTTTGCCAATAAGGAGAGTATGCGTCAGATTATGTTGATGCGAGACCTCTATAATAAGTATCATAGTCGAGGCTTTGAGATCTATCAGGTGTCCGTTGATCCCGATGAGCATTTCTGGAAGACGCAGACGGCAGCGCTGCCGTGGATCTGTGTGCGTGACGAGGATGGTATCCAGGGCCGTAGTGTTCAGGCGTATAATGTTCAGGATGTCCCGACATTCTTTATCATCGATAAGAACAATACCCTACAGAAGCGTGATGTCCAGATCGATAATCTCGACGCGTATATACAAAGTCTGTTATAATTATGCATCCATTAGATCATTTCAAATTTTGTCCTGTCTGCGGCTCGTCCCATTTTGTGGAGAACAATGAGAAGAGCAAGCGTTGTGAGAACTGCGGATTCATCTATTATGCTAATCCGAGTAGTGCCACGGTAGCCCTCATTGAGAACGAGAAGGGAGAGCTCCTTGTCGTCCGCCGGAAGAATGATCCCGGCAAAGGGACTCTCGACCTCCCCGGTGGCTTCGTCGATATGGATGAGACGGGTGAGGCGGGAATGATCCGCGAGGTGAAAGAGGAGACGGGCCTTGACGTGACGCATGTCGACTATCTCTTCAGTATCCCGAATCTTTACCGTTACAGTGGCATGGATATTCACACGCTGGATATGTTCTATCGTTGTCAGGTCCGCGATCTTTCTGTCGTCCATGCTGCCGATGATGCCGCGGGATATCTTTGGATTCCCAAAGCTGAGATCAAGACGGAACAGTTTGGCCTCCGTTCCGTCCGTCAGGGGTTGCATCAATATTTAGGGCGATAGGACGGAACATGATCAATCATGTCCCTACGGTGAAGACGAGCCGTTAAAAATATTAAAAAACCAAAATTTTCTTCTATATAATAAGGTATAAGGAAAAGTTTTGCTTACTTTTGTGCCGAGAAAAATATAAGGTAAGCGAAATATGCAAGAAAATCTGGTTATTGTAGAGAGCCCGGCGAAGGCCAAGACCATAGAGAAGTTCTTGGGCAAGGATTACAAGGTGATGTCCTCTTACGGACATATCCGCGACCTGAAGCGTAAGGAACTCAGTATAGACAAGGCGACGATGGAACCGCATTATGAGATTCCGGAAGACAAGCGGAATGTCGTTGCTGAACTTCGTGAAAATGCCAAGAAAGCACGGAAGGTATGGCTGGCTTCCGATGAGGATCGTGAGGGAGAGGCCATCTCGTGGCATCTCTGTGAGGTCCTCGGTTTTGATGAGACCCATACGAGTCGTATTGTCTTCCATGAGATCACTAAACCAGCCATTCTCGATGCTATCCAGCATCCTCGTCATCTGGATATGAATCTTGTCAATGCCCAGCAGGCCCGTCGTGTCCTTGACCGTTTAGTTGGTTTTGAACTCTCCCCGGTGTTATGGCGTAAGGTGAAGCCGGCGCTGAGTGCCGGTCGTGTGCAGAGTGTTGCCGTCCGTCTTATTGTAGAGCGTGAACGGGAGATTCAAGCTTTTAAAAGTGAACCTTACTATCGCGTTACTGCCATTTTTGTCCTCTCCTCCGACGGTAAGACGAGTGAGGTAAAGGCAGAGCTGGACCGCCGTTTTAAGACCCATGCCGAGGTTGTCACTTTCCTCGATAAACTCACGAATGCCACATTCACCGTTGACAGTGTGACGAAGAAGCCGTTACATCGTTCTCCGGCACCTCCCTTTACCACTTCTACGCTGCAGCAGGAAGCAGCGCGAAAGCTCGGTTTCACCGTGTCGCAGACGATGATGGTCGCCCAGCGTCTCTATGAAGCGGGAAAGATCACGTATATGCGAACCGACTCTGTGAATCTCTCGTCATTGGCTATTAATACGAGTAAAGATGAGATTATCAAGCTCTGGGGTAAGGAGTACAGTCAGCCCCGTACCTATCATACGCATTCCAAGGGCGCTCAGGAAGCTCATGAGGCCATCCGCCCTACATTTATGTCGGATCAGGAAATTGACGGTACAAACCAGGAGAAACGTCTCTACAACCTGATTTGGAAGCGTACCGCTGCCTGCCAGATGGCTGATGCACAGTTGGAGAAGACAACGGCTCTTATCAATATCAGCGGTGCTGACGAGCATTTCGTGGCTACTGGTGAAGTCGTCGCTTTTGACGGTTTCCTGAAAGTTTACCGTGAATCCACCGATGATGAGGTTTCGCAGGATGACAATCTCCGCATGCTCCCCGCCATGAAGCGTGGTGATGTGCTGACGCGTCAAGAGGTAACGGCCACGGAGCGTTTCTCCCAGGGACCCGTACGCTTTACTGAGGCCAGTCTCGTTCATAAACTCGAGGAACTGGGCATCGGTCGTCCATCTACCTATGCGCCGACGATCTCCACGATTCAGCAGCGCGAATATGTCATAAAGGGTGATCGTCCCGGAGAGGATCGTGTCTATACCATCGATACGCTCAAGGACGATGCGGTCAGTCATACGGAGAAACATGAGATGGCCGGGTCCGATAAGGGAAAGTTGTTGCCGACGGACATCGGAATCGTCGTCAATGACTTCCTGATGAAGAACTTCCCGGAAATCATGGATTATAACTTTACCGCGAAGGTGGAACAACAGTTCGACCAGATTGCTGAAGGCAAGGAAGAGTGGCACCAGATGCTGAAGGATTTCGACAAGCATTTTGAGCCGACGGTGGAGAAGGTGCTGAATGCCCGCAGCGAGCACAAGGCCGGTGAGCGTGAGCTCGGCAAGGATCCACAGAGTGGCCGTCCCGTCTTTGTGAAAATTGGCCGTTATGGTCCTGTGGTACAGATCGGTACCGCTGAGGATGAGGAGAAGCCAAAGTTTGCGCAGATCCCGAAGGATAAGAGCATGGAGCGCATCACGCTCAGTGAGGCTCTCGAACTCTTCAAACTTCCTCGTACCGTCGGTAATTTCGAGGGTACGCCGGTAACGATTGGTGCCGGACGTTTTGGCCCTTATGTCCTCCATAACAAGAAATATGTTTCTGTCCCGAAGACCCTCGACCCGATGAAGATGAGTCTGGAGGAGGCGATCACCCTTGTCATCAAGAAGCGGGAGGCGGAGAAGAAACGCCATATCAAGACATTCCCCGAGGACGACAAGATGGAGATTCTTAATGGTCGTTTTGGTCCGTATATTGCCTATGACGGCCGCAACTATAAGATCATGCCGAAGAGCCTCGCCGAGAAGCCGGAGGCGCTGACCTATGAGCAGTGTAAGGATATTATTGCCAAAGCTCCGGAACCGAAGACAAGAATGAGAAGAACCAGAACGGCAAAGAAATGAAACGGATCATCATCATCGGTTATATGGGTGCCGGCAAGACGACCGTCGGCCGCGCCCTGGCGAAGGACCTCGGTCTGGAGTTCTATGACCTCGACTGGTATATCGAGAACCGTATGCGCAAGACCGTGAAGGAGCTCTTCGACGAGCGAGGCGAGGAAGGTTTCCGCAAGATCGAGCATAACCTCCTCCATGAAGTGGCGGAGTTTGAGAATGTCGTCCTTTCCTGTGGAGGAGGCACACCGTGTTTCTTCGATAATATGGACTATATGAACCAACAGGGCGATACCGTTTATCTGAAGGCGACCCCCGAGGTGCTGTACGGCCATCTGAAGATGGGCAAGACGGTCCGTCCGTTGTTGCTCAACAAGACGTCGGAAGAGGTACAGACATTCGTCCGCGAGCAGTTGCGACAGCGTGAGCCTTATTATTCGAAGGCAAAGTATACCCTCGATGTCTGTCTGATGGACAATTATGACAAGATCAAGATTTCCGTGGAGAAACTCGAAGAGCTGCTTCAGTTGGAAAAGAAATAACTTAAAATCATATTACAGTTGGAAAAGTGGACGATAGAGGACTCTAAAGAACTCTATAATATCAATGGATGGGGAACTTCCTATTTCGGTATCAACGAGAAAGGAGACGTTTATGTCACCCCTTGTAAGGATAATACACAGATCGATCTGCGTGACGTGATGGATGAGCTCGCCCTGCGTGATGTGCAGCCGCCGGTGCTCCTTCGTTTCCCGGATATCCTCGACAACCGTATTGAGAAGATGGCATCGTGCTACGACAAGGCGCGTAAGGAGTATGATTTTAAGGGTGAGAGCTATATCATCTATCCCATCAAGGTCAACCAGATGCAGCCTGTTGTCGACGAGATCATCTCCCATGGCGCGAAGTTCAACCTCGGTCTGGAGGCTGGCTCAAAGCCTGAGCTTCATGCCGTTATTGCCGTACAGTGCAAGAGTAACTCGCTGATCATCTGCAATGGATATAAGGATGAGAGCTATATCGAACTCGCCATGCTGGCCCAGAAGCTCGGTAAGCGTATCTTCATCGTCGTTGAGAAACTCAATGAGATTGATGTCATTGCCCGTACCGCTGAGCGTCTCCATGTGAAGCCAAATCTCGGCATCCGCATCAAACTCGCCAGTTCCGGCTCCGGCAAATGGGCCGAAAGTGGTGGAGACGCCTCGAAATTTGGTCTCACGCCGTCGGAACTCCTGCAGGCTTTGGAGAAACTTGACAGTGTCGGTCTCCACGACTGTGTGAAACTTATCCATTTCCATATCGGTTCACAGATCACGAAGATCCGCCGCATCCAGAACGCCCTCACGGAGGCCGGACAATATTATGTCAATCTCCGGAAGATGGGCTACAACATCGAGTATGTCGACTGTGGCGGTGGTCTCGGTGTCGACTATGATGGTACGCGCTCGAGCAACAGTGAGAGTTCCGTGAATTATTCCATCCAGGAGTATATCAACGACTGTGTCTATGCTTTCGTAGATATAGCCAATAAGAACAATATCCCCCATCCGAATATCATCACGGAGAGCGGCCGCTCCCTTGCCGCCCATCACTCCGTCCTCGTCCTCGATGTCCTCGGTGTCGCCTCATTGCCCGAGATGCCAGAGGAGTTTGAGGCCAAGGAGAGTGACCATCAACTTGTGAAGGACCTCTATGAGATCTGGGACCACCTCAGTCCGAAGTCGATGTTGGAGGACTGGCATGATGCTGATCAGATTCGTGAGGACTGTCTCGACCTCTTCGCCCATGGCATGGTTGATCTGAAGACGCGTGCTGAGGTGGAGGCGATGTATTGGAGCGTATGCCATGAGATCAACGCCATTTGCAAGACCCTCAAGCATGTCCCCGACGAGTTGAAGGGCCTTGACAAACTGTTGGCGGACAAGTATTTCTGCAACTTCTCCCTCTTCCAGAGTCTCCCCGATTGCTGGGGCATCGATCAGCTCTTTCCGATCATGCCTATCGAGCGACTCAACGAACGGCCGACGCGCAACTGTACGCTGCAGGATATTACCTGCGACAGTGACGGCAAGGTGGCCAACTTCGCCGTCAACGGCACGCAGTCGAATGTGCTGCCCGTTCATACTGTCCGCCCCGGTGAACCGTATTATATCGGCGTGTTCCTCGTCGGTGCCTATCAGGAGATTCTCGGTGACATGCATAACCTCTTCGGTGACACGAATGCCGCTCATATCAGTGTGAAGGACGGTAATTATCATATTGATCAGATCATCGATGGTGAGACGGTGGAGGAAGTCTTGGAGTATGTGCAGTACAACCCGAAGAAACTCGTACGACGTCTCGAACAGTGGGTGACGAAGAGTGTCAAGGAAGGTAAGCTGTCGCTCGATGAAGGCAAGGAATTCCTCAGTACCTATCGTTCGGGGCTGTACGGATATACGTATCTGGAGTAAAAAAATATGGAAAAATTGTTTGTTGTGAAGGTCGGTGGCGCCATTGTGGAGGATACTGACCGGTTGACACGTCTGTTGGCTGATTTCGCGGCCATCCCGTGCCGTAAGGTCCTCGTCCATGGTGGCGGGCGCCGTGCTACAAAGATCGCTGCCGCCCTCGGCATCGAGAGTAAGATGGTCGGTGGACGCCGGATCACCGATGCCGATATGCTTGAAGTCGTGACGATGGTCTATGGCGGTCTCGTCAACAAGAATCTCGTGGCCCGTCTGCAAGCCTCCGGTGTCAATGCCCTCGGTCTGACGGGTGCTGACATGGATGTCATCCGCAGTCACCGCCGTCCCGTGAAGGATGGCGTCGATTTTGGTTTCGTCGGCGATGTCGAGAAAGTTAACGGCCGTATGCTCCAGACACTCATCGAGGAGGGTGTTACCCCCGTGATGGCACCGCTGACACACGACGGAAAGGGCTCGATCCTCAACACCAATGCCGATACTATCGCCTCGGAGACCGCCAAGGCCCTTGCGCCGTATTATGACGTGACCCTCGTCTATGCCTTCGAGAAAAAGGGCGTGCTCCGTGATCCCGATGATGACGACAGTGTCATCCCGACAATCACTCCCGCAGATTTCGAACACCTGAAGACAGAGGGCGTCGTCTCCGGTGGTATGCTGCCGAAGATAGAAAATGCCCTCGCTGCCGTCCGAGCTGGTGTTAAGGCCGTCAACATCACCCTCGCTACCGCCATCGACGGGAAACACGGCACCATGATCAGAAAATAAAAAAACGTTAAATTTGGGAGAAAATCAACGAAACTTGTAACTTTCGACTCCTATAGTCGTCGTTAATAATAGAGAGGATGAAAAAGATCAGTTTTACCAACGACATCTTGCCGCTCAAGAATATCATCTATCGAGTAGCGCTTCGCATTACGCTCAATAGAGAAGAGTCGGAAGACATTACGCAGGATACACTGGTCAAGGTCTGGAACAACCGCGACAATTGGGACCATATCGACTCTATAGAGGCCTATAGTCTCACCATCGCGAGAAACCTCGCTCTCGATCGCAAAAAACTGCACGATAACCAAGTCAGAAGTCTGGATGAAAGTCCGATAGAGCGACCCGACCACACCTCCAATCCCTATGAGCAGATGCAGCAAAAGGATGAGATCCTGGCGGTGAAAAAGCTCGTAGACGATTTACCCGAGAAGCAGCGGAGCTGCATGCAGCTCCGCGATTTCGAAGGGAAGAGTTACAAGGAGATCGCTGTTATCCTGGGTATTACGGAAGAACAGGTAAAAGTCAATATCTTCCGGGCCCGCCAGACAGTGAAGCAGAACTTCAAGAAATTTGACCGTTATGGATTATAAATACATCAATCAACTCATGGACCGTTATTTTGACGGGCAGACGACACTGGAAGAAGAGGAGATCCTCCGCGCTTTTTTCAGCCAGGAGGATGTGCCGGCAGAGTTTCAGCCCTATCGCAGCCTCTTTGCCTATCTGGCAGAAGAGCCCAAGGTGGATGTGCTGGGAGATGATTTTGATGAGAAGATCCGGGCCAAGATTCAAGAGGCTACGCCCGTAAAGGCTCGCGTCATCCCGATGCGCCAGCGCCTCATGCCCCTCTTCAAGGCAGCAGCCGTCGTTGCCATCTTCCTTGTCCTCGGCAATGCTGCACAGATGCCTTATAAGAGTAATGACCCCGCTTCCGACAATATGCCGGGCATGGAGATCATGAAGGGCGCCAGTACGGCTGTCAACGAGGACTCCACCACGATAGACAGTCTTCAACAGAGCAGTATCGGTTCTACAACCCCTACGAATACTGCTATCCAGTAGATATTTCTATGCTTTCTCTATAAAATCATGTTTAGTAAAACAATTTCGAAACTGTGAAGTTTCAGATTCTCTCAAATTTTTCATAACATACTAACGTAGAAAAGGGCTGCCAATTTTATTGGTAGCCCTTATTCGTTATAGTTGGATTTGTAAGGAGGGAGCGATAGAGGGTAGTAGATTTTTTTGTAAAATATTTTGAAAAAAGACGGAAAAGATTTGGAGGTTTATGAGATTATTCGTATCTTTGCGAACAGATAAATGAAAAGGTTGATATTTCGAAACGAAACGAAGATATTTCCAGTAGTGATACTGTATTTTAAAAGACAAGTAAAGTCTATAAAAACATGAATCTTTTGTGAAAAGTTAGTTATCGAAAATCAAGGTTGGTGTTTGTGAAAATACCAACCTTTTTTTTGTGCCTTTTCTTATGGAACGCAAAAAGGAACCACCTTGCGGTAGTTCCTTTTTCAGCGCTTCAAGATGGGCTTGAACCAACGACCCCCTGATTAACAGTCAGGTGCTCTAACCAACTGAGCTATTGAAGCATGTTGCTCTTCATTGCTGAATTGCGAGTGCAAAGGTAAGAACATTTTTTTATCCGTGCAAATTTTTTCTTGACTTTTTTGAGAAAAAGATGAATTTTCTGAAAATTTTCCCCGTTTTTGATGGTTATACCGCTTTTATATGTTACTTTTGCAGTCATGAAACAGATCATCGCTTTTCTTTTCGCCTTGTTGGCTGTATTGCCGGCAGGCGCACAGACTGACCACGACCGGCATTTCGACGCGTCGAAGAATATGGAGATCTTCACCGATATCTATAAATATCTCGACCTGATGTATGTCGATACGCTTGATGCCAATGAAGTCATTGGCAACGGCATTACGGCCATGCTCAAGAGTCTTGACCCGTATACCGTCTACTATCCCGAGAATGACGTGAAGAATCTCAAGACGATGCTCACGGGCAAATATGCCGGAGTGGGGTCGCTCATCCGTTATAATCAACAGCTTCAGCGCGTCGTTATCGACGAGCCTTATGAGGGGATGCCTGCCGCTGAGGCCGGTTTGAAGAAAGGTGATATCATCCTGAGTATTGACGACACGACGATGACGGACAAAGACGTGAGCTATGTGAGCAGTCATCTGCGGGGTGAGGCCGGGTCGTCGTTCGTTATCCGTATCAAGCGCCCCTCGACGGGAAAGGTGATGAAGATGAAGATCACACGGCGGGCTATCCAAATGCCCTCGTTGCCTTATTATGGGATAGTGAACGATCATATCGGCTATCTTAGTCTTACCTCTTTCACGGAGAACTGCTCGAAGGATGTGCGCCGTGCCTTTATAGACCTGAAGAAACAGGGTGCGAAAGCCCTCGTCTTCGACCTGCGCAACAATGGCGGCGGATCGGTACAGGAGGCGGTGAATATTGTCAACATGTTTGTACCCAAGGGCATCTCCATCGTGAAGATCAAGGGCCGTCTGGATCGTGTGAACCGTGACTACAAAACCACGGTGGAGCCCATTGACACTGTGATGCCCATCGTCGTCCTCGTCAACGAGAATACGGCGAGTGCCAGTGAGATCACCAGTGGCAGTCTCCAGGACCTTGACCGTGCTGTCATCCTCGGTACACGAACCTTCGGTAAGGGCCTTGTGCAGACACCTGTAGACATCGTCTACAATGGCCAGTTGAAACTCACGACGGCGAAATACTATATTCCCTCGGGCCGTTGCATCCAGGCTATCAACTACAAGCATGCCCATGGCGGCTATGTGGAGCATGTCGCCGACTCGCTGACGCATGTGTTCCATACCGCCGACGGCCGTGAGGTACGTGACGGTGGTGGTATCAAGCCTGACGTGGAAGTCGAACCGGACTCCTTGCCGAATATCGCCTATTACCTTGCCAGTGCCAGGGATAGCAGTGAGGTGATGTTGAACTATGTTGTCGACTATATCGCCAAGCATCCTACCATCGCGCAGCCGAAGAACTTCGTACTCTCTGATGCCGACTATGCCGACTTTAAGGCCCGTGTGCTGAAGAGTAATTTCAAGTATGACCGTGAGACGGAGAAATACCTCAAGGATCTCGTTAAATTGGCGAAATTTGAGGGCTATTATGATGATGCCAAACCGGAGTTTGATGCCTTGCAGGAAAAGTTGAAACATAATGTGGCAAAAGATCTTGATTTCAACAAGGGAAAGATCAAACAACTCCTTGAGGCCGATATCGTTGCCGCCTATTATTACCAGAAGGGAGCCATCGAACAGGGACTGCGCTATGACAAGCAGTTTCAGGAGGCAGAGAAGGTTATCGACGACAGTGCAAGGTATAAGAAGCTGTTGGGAAAATTAAAAAATTAAAAAAGTAAAAAAGTAAAACTGCCGTAGGGGCATGATTCATCATGTTCCGCATCACGGGCGGAACATAATAAATTATGTCCCTACGCAAAGAAATATGGAAAAAGATTTGGACGGGTGGGAATTTTTTGTTAATTTTGCAAACGTTCAGTGGAATGAGGGACTCCGAGAGAGTTCCTCATTTCTTTTTAATAGGATTCATATATGATTGACAAAAACGTCGTAAAGAAAATCGTTGACCAGTGGCTTGAGGACAAGGAATACTTCCTCGTAGACATTCAGATCAGTCCCGATAACAAGATTGTTGTCGAGATCGACCATGCCGATGGTGTGTGGATTGAAGACTGTGTAGAGCTCAGCCGTTACATTGAGGATCATCTCTCCCGTGATGATGAGGACTATGAGCTTGAGGTGGGCTCCGCTGGCCTTGGACAGCCGTTCAAGGTGCCGCAGCAGTATATCAATTTCATCGGTAAGGAAGTGGAGGTCATGGATGCCGAGGGCCGTAAGGTCCAGGGCACGCTGAAGAGCGTCGATGGCAATGACTTCGTCGTCACCGTCAACGAGAAGGTGAAGGTCGAGGGTAAGAAGCGTCCCGTGAAGATGGATGTCGACCACACCTACCAGATGGATCATGTCAAGTACACCAAGTACGTCATTAATTTCAAATAACCCCGGCGGGAACGATTCCGCCTCAAAACGAAAGGAAAAAAAGAAAAAATAATATACAATGGCAACAAAAAAGCAAGATGATACCCCGAACATGATCGATACGTTCCGTGAGTTCAAAGAGACCAAGAACATCGATCGTACCACCCTCGTCAGCGTCCTGGAGGAGAGTTTCCGCAATGTGCTGGCAAAGATCTATGGCAGTGATGAAAATTTCGACGTCATTGTCAACCCTGATAAGGGAGACTTCGAGATCTACCGCAATCGTACTGTTGTCGCCGATGGCGAGGTACAGGATGAGAACAAGGAGATCTCCCTCACTGAGGCTCGGAAGATCGAACCCGACTATGAGGTCGGTGAGGAGGTCAGTGAGCGCATCGACTTCGCTAAGTTCGGTCGCCGTGCTATCCTGAACCTCCGTCAGACCCTTGCCTCGAAGATCCTGGAGCTCGAGCATGACACCTTATATAATAAATATAAGGACCGTGTGGGTGAGGTTATCTCCGGTGAGGTCTATCAGGTATGGAAGCGTGAGGTCCTCGTGGTCGATGATGAGAACAACGAACTTATCCTTCCCAAGAGTGAGCAGATTCCTTCTGACCAGTACCGGAAGGGTGAGACCGTGCGTGCCGTCATTGAGCGTGTCGACAACGAGAACAACAACCCGAAGATTATCCTCTCCCGTACCTCCCCGAAATTCCTTGAGCGTCTGCTCGAAGCAGAGGTGCCGGAGATCAGTGAGGGTCTGATCGCGATCCGTCGTGTGGCCCGTATGCCGGGAGAACGTGCGAAGGTCGCTGTGGAGACGTTCGACGAGCGTATCGATCCCGTCGGCGCTTGCGTTGGTGTTCGTGGTAGTCGTGTGCATGGTATTGTCCGTGAGTTGGGCAACGAGAATATCGATGTGATCAACTATACGGATAATACGAAACTCTTCATTCAGCGTGCCCTTGCTCCGGCAAAGATCTCCTCGATGAATGTCGATGAGGAAAACAAAAAGGCCGAAGTCTATCTCCGTCCGGAGGAAGTCAGTCTGGCCATCGGTAAGGGTGGTATGAATATCAAACTCGCCTCTATGCTTACCGGTTACACCATTGATGTCTTCCGTGAGATCGATCCGAGTCAGCAGGTGGATGATATCTATCTCGATGAGTTCTCCGATGAGATTGACCAGTGGGTCATCGATGCCATCAAGGGTATTGGTTTGGAGACCGCCCGTCAGGTTCTCAATGCTCCGCGCGAGATGCTGGTAGAAAAGGCAGACCTCGAAGAGGAGACGGTAGACAATGTGATTAAAGTATTAAAAGCAGAATTCGAAAATTAAACATTTTAATGAGCATCAGATTAAACAAAGCAATACGAGAGTTAAACATAGGATTTCAGACGGCAGTTGAATTCCTGGAAAAGAGGAGTGAGCTCGGCAAATTCAAGCCCGAATTGAGCTTTAAGCTCAATGACGGGCAGTATCATGCCTTGGAGAAGGCCTTCAAGCAGGATGCTGAGGTCCGCAGCCAGGCCGAGAAGCTCACGCAGAAAAAGACTCAGGACAAGAAGGAGGCTTCGGAAAAGAAGAAAGCCGAGGCGAAGACTGAGAAGCAGCAGTTGGCGAAAGTGCAGAAGTTCACGCCGCTGGGTAAGATCGATCTCAGCACTGTCGGCAAGCCGAAGGCTGTCGGGAAGTCTGATGTCCATAAAAACTCTGCACCGGGCAAGTCGGCGACTGCTGCCGTCAGTCAGAAGGCTTCCCCGAAACCTGTCAAGCCCGCAGCGTCTGCTGTGCCGGTGGCCACTTCCGATAATCCCCAACAACCTGCTGAAAATAAGATGACAGACAAACCTGCAGAACAGAAAGTTTTCACTCTGAAGAGTGAGAAGAAGATTCAGACCGCTGGTCCTACCGTACTGGGTAAGATCGATCTCTCATCGCTCAACCAGAGCACTCGTCCGAAGAAGAAGTCTAAGGAGGAGCGTCGCCGGGAGCGTGAGGAGAAGAATGGCCAGGTGCATAATGGTGAACGCAAGAAGCGTGTCCGTATCAACAAGGAGCGTGTCGACATCAATGCCGCGGCCAACCAACCTCAGCCACAGGGCGGCAGTAAGAAGAACCGCAAGCGTAACCGCAACCGTGGTGGTAACAACAAGCCTCAGGAAGTCAGTGAGGAGGATGTTGCCAAGCAGGTGAAGGAGACGCTGGCCCGTCTGACGAACAAGCAGAACCAGAACAAGAAAGGCGCCCGGTACCGTAAGGAGAAGCGTGAGGCTGTCCAGGAGAAGCTTGAGCAGGAGGCTAAGCAGGAGAAGAAAGAGAGTAAGGTGCTGAAGTTGACGGAGTTTGTCACCGTCAGTGAGCTTGCCACGATGATGAACGTACCGGTGACAAAGGTTATCGGGACCCTTATGGGAGTAGGCATTATGGTGTCTATCAACCAGCGCCTCGATGCCGAGACCATCAACCTCGTGGCTGAGGAGTTCGGCTTCAAGACCGAGTATGTCAGTGCCGAGGTCCAGGAGGCCATCAGCGAGGAGGAGGACGATGAGAACGATCTCGTGCCGCGCGCCCCGATCGTCACCGTCATGGGTCATGTCGATCATGGTAAGACTTCGCTCCTCGACCATATCCGCAATACCAATGTGATCGCCGGTGAGGCCGGTGGTATCACGCAGCATATCGGTGCTTACAGCGTGACGTTGAAGAACGGCCGTAAGGTGACGTTCCTCGATACGCCGGGTCATGAGGCCTTCACGGCCATGCGTGCCCGTGGTGCCCAGGTGACGGATATCGCCATCATCATCATCGCCGCCGACGACTCCGTGATGCCTACCACGAAGGAGGCTATCGCCCACTGTCAGGCTGCCGGCGTGCCGATGGTCTTCGCCATCAACAAGATTGATAAGCCGGGAGCCAACCCCGACAAGATCCGTGAGGACCTGGCCAATATGAACCTCCTCGTCGAAGAGTGGGGTGGTAAGTACCAGTGTCAGGAGATCAGTGCCAAGAAGGGCATCGGTGTCGACGACCTCATGGATAAGGTGCTCCTCGAGGCCGACATGCTCGATCTCAAGGCCAACCCAAACCGTAAGGCCACGGGTAACGTCATCGAGTCTTCTCTTGATAAGGGTCGTGGCTATGTCTCTACGGTTCTCGTGAGCAATGGTACCCTCCGGGTCGGTGATATTGTTATCGCCGGTACATCCTGGGGACGTATCAAAGCCATGTTCAACGAGCGTAATGCCCGTATCGAGTCGGCTGGTCCCGCTGATCCCGCCATCATCCTAGGTCTTAACGGCGCACCTACGGCCGGTGACAGTTTCCATGTCCTCGATTCCGAGCAGGAGGCCCGTGAGATTGCCAATAAGCGTGAACAGCTGCAGCGTGAGCAGAGCCTGCGTACGCAGAAGCGTCTGACGCTCGGTGATATCAGTCACCGTATCGCACGTGGTGAGTTCCACGAGTTGAATATTATCGTCAAGGGTGATACCGACGGTTCCGTTGAGGCCCTGTCCGACTCCTTCATCAAGTTGTCTACGGAGAAGGTCCAGGTGAATGTCATCAACAAGGCTGTCGGTCAGATCTCGGAGAATGATGTCATGCTCGCCAGTGCTTCCGACGCGATCATCGTCGGTTTCCAGGTCCGTCCGTCGTCCGATGCCCGTAAGCTCGCCGATCGTGAGGGTGTGGAGATCAATACCTATTCCATCATCTACGATGCCATCGATGATGTCAAGAGTGCCATGGTCGGTATGCTTGACAAGGTCAAGAAGGAGGTCGTCACCGGAGAGGTGGAGGTCAAACAGGTCTTCAAGATCTCGAAGGTCGGTACTATCGCCGGTGGTCTTGTCACCGAGGGCAAGGTCCATAACAAGGACAAGGCCCATGTGGTCCGTGACGGTATCGTCATCAAGACGGCAGCCATCAACGCCCTGAAGCGTTACAAGGATGATGTCAAGGAGGTCGCTACCGGTCTCGAATGTGGTCTGAGTCTTGTCAACTTCAATGATATCCAGGTCGGCGATGTCATCGAGACCTTCACCGAGATTGAGGTGGAGCAGAAACTGTAAAGAGCCTCACCCCCCCCCCCCCCCCGTATGGCTTGCCGTCGGGTGCTTGCGCTTTGCAAGCGCAAGGTTTCACAATAAATATATCACAAATGTTACCAGCCCCCGGGCTGGTACATTTTTTGTCTGCAATTTCGAAACAGAAAGGAAACAGAAATGGCACAGATGAAAGAAAACGAATTTGTCCGGGAAGTCGCCGAGAAGAAATACGAGTACGGCTTCACCACAGACATACACACCGAGGTCATTCCGAAGGGACTCAACGAGGATGTCGTCAGGCTCATCTCCCAGAAGAAGGGAGAGCCCGACTGGCTCCTCGATTTCCGTCTGAAGGCCTACCGTTACTGGAAGACGCTGCCGGTGCCTCACTGGGGGCATGTCCATGTCCCTGAGATCGATTTCCAGGAGATCTCCTATTATGCTGACCCGATGGCGAAGAAACCTCAGAACAAGGAGATCGACCCGGAGCTGGAGAAGACCTTCGACAAGCTCGGCATCCCCTTGGAGGAGCGTCTGGCCCTCAGCGGTACGGCTGTCGATGCCATCATGGACTCTGTATCCGTGAAGACGACCTTTAAGAAGCAGCTCGCCGAGAAGGGTATTATCTTCTCTTCCATCGGTGAGGCTGTGAAGAACCATCCCGACCTCGTCCGTCAGTATCTCGGCTCTGTTGTACCCTACAGGGATAACTTCAGTGCGGCACTCAACAGTGCTGTCTTCAGCGACGGCTCCTTCGTCTATATCCCGAAAGGCGTGCGCTGTCCGATGGAGCTCAGCAGTTATTTCCGCATCAATGCCCGTAACACGGGTCAGTTTGAGCGTACACTGATCATCGCCGATGATGACTCTTATGTCTCTTATCTCGAGGGCTGTACGGCGCCGATGCGTGATGAGAACCAGCTCCATGCCGCTGTTGTGGAGATCGTCGTACTGAACAACGCGGAGGTGAAATACTCTACCGTACAGAACTGGTATCCCGGTGACGAACATGGCAAAGGTGGTGTGTTGAACCTTGTGACGAAGCGCGGCGACTGCCGGGGCGTCAACTCCAAGCTCTCCTGGACTCAGGTGGAGACGGGTTCCGCCATCACGTGGAAATATCCTTCCTGCGTGCTCCGTGGCGACAACTCCCAGGCAGAGTTCTACAGTGTTGCCGTGACGAATAACTACCAGGAGGCTGACACGGGTACGAAGATGATCCATATGGGAAAGAATACGAAGAGTACGATTATCTCCAAGGGTATCTCTGCCGGCCACAGCGAGAATAGTTACCGTGGCCTCGTCCGTGCCACCGCCAATGCCGACAATGCCCGCAACTACAGCTCTTGTGACTCCCTGCTCCTCGGCAGCAACTGTGGCGCTCATACCTTCCCGTATATGGATATCCATAACGACACCGCCGTTGTGGAACATGAGGCGACGACGTCGAAGATCAGTGAGGATCAGCTCTTCTATTGTAACCAGCGTGGTATCCCCATGGAGGATGCCGTCGGACTGATTGTCAACGGTTATGCCAAGGAGGTCCTCAACAAGCTCCCCATGGAGTTCGCCGTCGAGGCCCAGAAGCTCCTCAGCGTCAGCCTCGAGGGAACGGTAGGATAGATATAGCTCCCGATAGAACCAATAGCTCCCAATAGAACCACAACTATAGCGATCTATACCAATCTATAGCGCGCTATAAAAACGATAAGAAAAATGCTTGAAGTCAAAAATCTCCATGCCACCATTGCTGGCAAAGAAATATTGAAAGGAATCAATCTCACCGTCAAGGACGGAGAGATTCACGCCATCATGGGTCCTAACGGATCAGGCAAGTCTACGCTCTCCGCTGTCCTTACGGGTAACCCCCTGTATACCGTCACCGAGGGCTCCGCCATCTTCAACGGCAAGGATCTGCTGGCAATGAAGCCCGAGGACCGCGCCCGTGAGGGCCTCTTCCTCTCATTCCAGTATCCCGTAGAGATCCCCGGTGTCTCCATGACGAATTTCATGAAGGCTGCCGTCAATGCCAAGCGCGAGTATAATGGTGAGAAGCCACTGACGGCCGGTGAGTTTATGAAACTCATGCGTGAGAAACGTGAGATCGTCGAACTCGATCCGAAACTCTCCCGTCGTAGCGTCAACGAAGGCTTCTCCGGTGGTGAGAAGAAGCGTAACGAGATCTTCCAGATGGCTATGCTCGAGCCGAAGCTGTCCATTCTCGATGAGACCGACTCCGGTCTCGATGTCGATGCCATGCGTATCGTCGCTGAGGGTGTCAACAAACTCTTCACTCCTGAGAAGTCCATCATCGTCATCACCCATTACGAGCGCCTCCTCGATATGATCAAGCCCAATGTGGTACACGTCCTCTACAAGGGCCGTATCGTCAAGACCGCCGGTCCCGAGCTCGCCAAGGAGATCGAGAAACGAGGTTACGACTGGATCAAGGAAGAGGTTGACGGATAGGATCCTCTTGCAGGGGCCGTCCCTTGTGGCGGCCCGTCGGCGGAACGCCGAATCAAAGCGGGAATATTTTGAATGCCGTACCGGCATCGGGCCGCCACAAGGGACGGCCCCTGCAAATGGATCAATGATGAATCAAATTAAATAGTGATTGTTATGACTTCAGAAAAACAATATATCGATCTCTACCAGGACCAGCAGGAAGCGCTGAAGGCCCACTCCGCGGCACCGCTGAATGTCGTGCGTGATGCCGCCTTCGAGGCTTTCCGGCGTCAGGGCTTCCCCTCCCGTAAGGTCGAGCGGTACAAATATACGGATATGGCGGAGCTCTTCGCCCCCGATTACGGTGTGAATGTCAACCGCTTAGACATTCCTGTCGATCCCTATGAGGCTTTCCGTTGTGATGTGCCCAATCTGAGTACGTCACTCTATTTCATCGTTAATGACGCATTCTACACGAAGGCATTGCCGCAGACGAAGCTCCCCGAGGGTGTCATCGTCGACAGCCTCCGCGCCGTTGCCGAGCGTGACCCGGAGTTCGTCAGCCGTTATTACGCGAAGATCGCCAAGAGCGACGAAGATGCCGTGACGGCGCTGAACACGATGCTCGCCGAGGATGGCCTCCTCGTTTATGTGCCGAAGAACGTGAAGGTAGACCGTTGTATCCAGGTCATCAATATCCTCCGTGCCGATGTCGACCTGATGGTCAACCGCCGGGTCCTCATCGTCCTCGATGAGGGAGCCCAGGCCAACTTCCTCTTCTGTGATCATGCCGCTGACGACCGGAAGTTCCTCACCACCCAGGTCATTGAGGCCTTTGTCGGTGAGAATGCCCATCTCGAACTGAACTGTCTGGAGGAGACGCATGAGAAGAATACGCGTGTCAGCAATGTCTATATCGACCAGCAGGCCAACAGTCATGTGACGCATAATGTCATCACCCTCCATAACGGCGTGACCCGTAATATGCTCAACCTCGTCTTCAGGGGTGAGGGAGCAGAGTGCTATTGCAATGGCTGTGTCATCGCTGACAAGCACCAGCATGTTGACAACAACACGCTCATCGACCATCAGGTGGGTCACTGCACGAGTAATGAGCTCTATAAATATGTCGTCAACGATGCTGCCGTCGGTGCCTTCGCCGGTAAGGTTCTCGTACGCCATGGCGCGGAGAAGACGACCTCACAGGAGACGAATAAGAACCTCGTATCCACGAAGCAGGCACGGATGTATACCCAGCCGATGCTGGAGATCTATGCCGACGACGTGAAATGTTCCCATGGCTCTACCGTCGGTCAGCTCGACGATGCTGCCCTGTTCTATATGGAACAGCGTGGTGTCAGTGAGCAAGAGGCGAAGCTCCTCCTCGAGTTTGCCTTCATCGATGAGGTCATCGACAAAATGGACCTCGAGCCCCTCCGTGAGCGCCTCCATTACCTCGTGGAGAAGCGGTTCCGTGGTGAGCTGAACAAGTGCGAGGGTTGCAATCTGTGTAAATAATTGGTGATTATGTATAATATCAACGATATCAGAAACGACTTCCCGATCTTGTCGCGGAATGTCTACGACAAGCCACTGGTGTATCTCGACAATGCGGCGACGACGCAGAAGCCGTTGTGTGTCCTTGATGCCATGCGGGAGGAATATCTCAACGTCAATGCCAACGTGCACCGTGGTGTCCACTGGATGAGTCAGCAGGCCACGGAGCTCCATGAGCAGGCCCGGGAGACCGTCCGCCAGTTCATCCATGCCGCCAAGACCACGGAAATCGTCTTCACGCGTGGTACTACGGAGGGTATCAACCTCGTGGCCTCCTCCTTCGCTGAGGACTTCATGAAGGAGGGCGATGAGGTCATCGTCACCGTCATGGAGCATCATAGTGATATCGTGCCGTGGCAGTTGCAGGCCCGCCGTAAGGGGATTGTGCTGAAGGTCATCCCGATGAGTGATGACGGCGTCCTCGATCTTGAGGCTTATCAGCAACTCTTCACGGAGAAGACAAAGATCGTCTGTGCCACCCAGGTGAGCAATGTCCTCGGTACCATCAATCCCGTGAAGGAGATCGTGCGTATCGCCCATGAGCATGGCGTGCCGTGCCTCGTCGACGGTGCGCAGAGTGCGCCGCATTTCAAGGTTGACGTACAGGATATGGACTGCGACTTCTTTGTCTTCAGTGGACATAAGATGTATGGTCCCACGGGCATCGGTATTCTCTACGGTAAGGAGGACTGGCTCGACAAACTGCCCCCGTACCAGGGTGGTGGTGAGATGATCGACCATGTCAGTTTCGAACATACCACCTTTGAGCGCCCGCCTTTGAAGTTTGAGGCCGGCACACCCGACTATATCGCCAGTCATGGCCTTGCTGTGGCTATCGACTATATGAATAAGCTCGGACTGGAGCAGATCGAGGCTCATGAGCGGGAGCTGACGCGTTATGCCATGGAACAGCTCTCGCAGATCGATGGCATGAAGATCTACGGTCCGAAAGAGCATCATGACGCCGTCGTGAGCTTCAATGTCGGGAATATTCACCACATGGACATGGGCACGCTCCTCGACCGCCTTGGCATCGCCGTACGTACCGGTCACCATTGTGCCCAGCCGTTGATGGACCGCCTCGGCATCCTCGGCACCGTCCGCGCTTCCTTTGCCTTATACAACACGAAGGAAGAGATCGACGCGTTGGTGGCAGGGGTGAAGAGAGTTTCAAAGATGTTTTAAAGATCCACCGTAGGGCAAATAAAATGTTGGAGAATTGTTATCGGAAAGATGTCGTTGAGGCCGGCTGTGATGAGGCGGGACGCGGGTGTCTGGCGGGGAGCGTGTATGCTGCTGCCGTCATCCTGCCGCCCGACTATGACAATCCCGACCTTAACGACAGTAAGAAACTCACGGCCAGGAAACGCTATGTCCTGAGGGAGACGATCGAGCGGGATGCCGTGGCCTGGGCCATAGGCATCGTCACGCCTGAGGAGATTGACCGCATCAATATCCTCCATGCCTCTTTCCTCGCCATGCACCGTGCCCTGGACCAGCTGTGGGTTCGCCCCGAGACCCTGCTCATCGACGGGAACCGTTTTGATCCTTATTTCCCTTTGAAGGAAGGGGGAGCGCACGAGACGACCAAGGAGGGTGGGGTAGTCACCGTTTCCGGGGAGCGTGCGAAGGAGCCGTTGCCCTACACTTGTATGGTCCATGGCGATGCCCGTTTTCAGAATATTGCCGCGGCGAGTATCCTGGCCAAGACCTACCGTGATGACTATATGGACCGCCTTGCCGAGGAATATCCTTATTATGACTGGCAAAGCAATAAAGGCTATCCTACGAGGAAGCACCGTGAGGGTATCCGCCTCCATGGCATCTCCCCTTATCATCGGAAGAGTTTCAACCTTTCCGGAGGTGAATTGTCGTTGGATTTTTAATTTTTCTTGCCGTTGGAGGACATACGGATTTTTGTCATTTTTTCTTTCCGTATGTCAAGAATTTTTCGTAACTTTGCAGCATATATTACGAAAAAACAAATGGCAGATATTCAGAACACTGAGAATCATTATTCTGCGGATAATATCCAGGTCCTTGAGGGCTTGGAGGCTGTCCGCAAACGCCCTGCTATGTACATTGGTGACATCAGCGAGAAGGGCTTGCACCATCTGATCAACGAGACCGTTGACAACTCCATTGATGAAGCCATGGCAGGCTTCTGTCATAATATCGAAGTAACCATCAATGCCGACGGCAGCGTCACCGTAGAGGATGACGGCCGTGGTATCCCTGTCGATGAGCACCCGAAGCTCCACAAGAGTGCCCTGGAGGTCGTGATGACTGTCCTCCATGCCGGTGGTAAGTTCGACAAGGGCTCCTATAAGGTCTCCGGTGGCCTCCACGGCGTCGGCGTGAGCTGTGTCAACGCTCTGTCGACCCACATGAAGAGTCAGGTGTTCCGTGACGGCAAGATCTATCAGCAGGAGTATGCCAAGGGCAAGCCCCTGTATCCCGTGAAGGTCGTCGGCACGACGGAGAAGCGTGGTACGCGCCAGCAGTTCTGGCCCGACGGCTCCATCTTCACCACGACGACATTCAAATGGGATATCGTCGCCTCCCGTATGCGTGAGCTGGCTTATCTGAATGCCGGCGTGAAGATCACGCTCACTGACATGCGTCCCGATGAGGAGGGCCACACGCGCCAGCAGGTCTTCCATGCCAAGGATGGTCTGAAGGAGTTCGTACGCTATGTCGACCGCCATCGTACGCATCTCTTCGACGATGTCATCTATCTGAAGACGGAGAAGCAGGGCGTGCCCATCGAGGTCGCCATCATGTACAACACTGACTACAGTGAGAATCTCCATTCCTACGTCAACAATATCAACACCATCGAGGGTGGTACCCATGTCACGGGTTTCCGCATTGCCCTGACGCGTGTGTTGAAGAATTATGCCGACAACGATCCGCAGATCTCCAAGCAGATCGAGAAGAACAAGATCGAGATTGCCGGTGAGGACTTCCGTGAGGGTCTGACGGCCGTCATCTCCATCAAGGTGGCAGAGCCGCAGTTTGAGGGTCAGACGAAGACGAAGCTCGGCAACAGTGAGGTCGCCGGTGCTGTCCAGCAGGCCGTCGGTGAGGCCCTGACGAATTATCTCGAGGAGCATCCCGACGAGGCCCATAAGATCTGCGAGAAGGTCATCCTCGCCGCCACGGCACGTATCGCCGCCCGCAAGGCGCGTGAGAGCGTGCAGCGCAAGAGCGTGATGAGTGGTGGCGGTCTGCCCGGTAAGCTCGCCGACTGTTCCAATAAGGACCCGAAGAACTGTGAGATCTTCCTCGTCGAGGGTGATTCCGCAGGTGGCTCCGCCAAGCAGGGCCGTGACCGTTACACCCAGGCTATCCTCCCGCTGCGTGGTAAGATCCTGAACGTGGAGAAGGTACAGTGGCACCGTGTCTTCGAGGCTGAATCGGTGATGAACATCATCCAGAGCATCGGCGTCCGCTTCGGTGTTGACGGTGAGGACGACCGTGAGGCCAATATCGACAAGCTCCGTTACGACAAGATCATCATCATGACCGATGCCGATGTCGATGGTTCCCACATCGACACGCTGATCATGACGCTCTTCTACCGTTTCATGCCGAAGGTCATCGAAGAGGGACATCTGTATATCGCCACGCCGCCGTTGTATAAGTGCTCCTACAAGAACAAGGTCAGCGAGTACTGCTATACCGACCAGCAGCGCCAGGCCTTCCTCGACAAGTATGGCAATGGCGTAGAGGATAAGAATATCCATACGCAGCGTTACAAAGGTCTTGGTGAGATGAATCCCGAGCAGCTATGGGAGACGACTATGGATCCGCAGACGCGTCTACTCAAACAGGTGACAATCGAGAATGCCGCCGATGCCGACGAGGTCTTCTCCATGCTCATGGGCGATGATGTCGAGCCCCGCCGTGAGTTTATCGAGAAGAACGCTACCTACGCAAAAATCGACGCATAAGGGGCGTGGCCCTTGTGGCCGTCCTAACCGGGAATCAATCCAATTGCAGGGGCCATCCCTTGTGGCGGCCCGTCGGCGGAACGCCGAATCGAACGACAAATGATGCCCTGTTAAGAATGCCGTACCGGCATCGGGCCGCCACAAGGGACGGCCCCTGCAATTGGATCCTTTCTAAAAAAAACAAATGTCAAGACTATTCGGGATAATATTCACGTTCATCCTACTGGTAACTACTGTCCACGCCCAGGAGTTCGGGCAGCGGTGGATCTGTGCCCAGGAGGCCGACAGCAGTTCGCAATGGCTGTTTAAGAAGACCTGGCTGCCGACACGACGCATCCGATGGGCTAAACTCGCCATCTGTTCCACGGGCCGTTATCAGGTGAACTTCAACGAGCACCGCCTCAGCCGTGATGTCCTCCTCCCCTCCGTTACTCCCGATGACTCCATTCTCCGCGAACAAGTGTTCGATCTTTCCGCCCTTCTGCGGAACGACAGCAACACCGTCGCCGTGTGGTACTCACCCATCGCCGGAAGATTCTCCGATAAGCAACTCTCCGTGACCGTATATGGCCGTTATGCCGACGGACGGGCATTTGCCCACACCACGGACGATTCGTGGCTCTGTAAGCCCGCATGGGGCTCTGTTGATCCTTCTGATCCCGATTACGAGGCGTGGGATGCGAAAAACTATGATCCGCTGTGGAAGGGGCAGATAACGCCGGTGCGTGGCTGGTCCCGTTGCTCCTATTCCCAGGACCGCACGTCCTTCCCGCTTCAAGCTGCCTCCATGACGGACGAGAACATGAAGCTCGTCAAGGTCTTCGATCCCGAAAGCGTCGAAGAGAGGGATACGGCCCTCTATGTCCATTTCCCGAGGGTTTTCTACGGATGGGTCCGTCTCACGATTCGTGGTGCCCGCCGTGGTGAGGAGATCTACATCGACGACTACCAATACACCTGCAACGGCAATATGGACGAACAGGCCTGCCGCCGTTTCACGGCTGTTCGTCAGCAGGATGTCGTCATCGTCGGTGACCGTCATTTCCGTCCCTCCCAGATTCAGTCCATCGAAGGCGTGGAGATTGCGCCCATCCGTCGCGATCCCTGGGAGTATTAATGCCATGTTGGATGGTCTGTTGGATGGCCTGCCGTCGTGTGCTTGCGCTTTGCAAGCGCAAGGAGGTGCCAATGTCAAAGCAGGCCCCGTAGCCATTTTTATTACGCCAGGATCTGCTCCGCCACCTCGCACAACTCCTGATACCATTCCTCTCCGAAGCGCCGCGTCAGCGGCCCCTTTAGGAATTGATACAGCGGCAGGTCGAGCTCCTTGCCCTTCTTCAGCGCCGGTTTACAGATGTCCCACTCATGATAGTTCAGTCCCCACGTATGGTTACCGAAATATTTCTCTCTAAGAGGATAAAGAGCACAGGAGATGGGCTTGCACCATTTCGTTTTCCCGGCGCGGTAAGCACGCTCTAAGGCACACAGACAACAGTCCTTCTCATAGCACGTGAAGACGCAGTCTTTGTTGCCCACGATACTCGTCACGAGTTCCCCGTCGCGGTCCGTATAGGCCACGCCTTGTTTGTCGATGGCAGCCTGTCCCGAGGCGCTGAGGTCGGGCCAGACGGTATCGAGGACATGCTCGATTTCCCCGATCTCGTCGAGGGTCACGGGAGCCCCCGCGTCGCCCTCCACGCAACACTGTCCATGACAGGCGTCGAGGTCACAGCAGAATTTCACCGTGAAAATATCCGGTGACACGAGCACGTCTCTAATCTGTAGTATATGCAGTTCCTTGTTCATAATTACCATTCAATAGGTTTAATCCCGTTGGCCTTCAGATACTCATTACACCGGGAGAAATGGTGATTGCCGAACCACCCGCCACGGTTGGCGGAGAGGGGCGACGGATGGACACTCTGAAGGACGAGATGGCGGCTCTGGTCGATGAACTTCACCTTCGAACGGGCATAACCACCCCAGAGGATAAACACGAGGTGGTCACGGTCACGGTTCAGCGCTTGGATGGCGGCATCGGTGAACTCCTCCCAGCCGCGGCGCTGATGACTGCCGGCCTGGTGGGCACGGACGGTGAGGGTAGCGTTGAGGAGCAGCACACCCTGTTTGGCCCAACGTGTGAGGTCGCCGTTCTTCGGCATCGGTGTCCCGAGGTCCATATTGATCTCCTTGAAGATATTGATGAGCGACGGCGGCATCATCACGCCGTCGGGCACGGAAAACGAGAGTCCCATGGCCTGTCCCATCTCATGATAGGGGTCTTGTCCAATGATGACGACCTTTACCTCATCGAAGGGACAGAGGTTGAAGGCATTGAAAATCAAATGTCCGGGAGGGAAGCACTGTTGGTGCAGATACTCCTCCCGGACAAAATTCGTGAGATCGATGAAGTATTGCTTGTCAAATTCATCACCGATCTCACGACGCCACGATTCTTCGATCTTAACGTTCATAATATTCATATTCATCCCTTTGCAGGGGCCGGCCCTTGTGGCGGCCCGATGCCGGTACGGCATTCACAATGGGGAGATTATTCCCCGTCCGATTCGGCGTTCCGCCGACAGGCCGCCACAAGGGCCGGCCCCTGCAAGTGGGTGATTATTTATCCTCAATCAGGCACTCACCCGTCATATCCTCAGGCTGTTCAAGGCCCATGATATGCAGGATAGAGGGAGCGACATCAGCCAGACGACCGTCCTTGACCTTTGCGCTGTTGTTGTTCGTCACATAGATGAATGGCACGGGGTTCAGGGAGTGCGCGGTATTCGGCGTTCCATCCTCATTGATGGCATGGTCGGCATTACCGTGGTCTGCGATGATGATAGCCTCATAGTCGTTGGCCTTGGCAGCCTCGATGACCTCCTTGACACACTGGTCAACAGCGACGACAGCCTTGGCGATGGCATGATAGATACCCGTATGACCGACCATATCACCATTGGCGAAGTTGACGACGATGAAGTCGTACTGCTGCGTGTTGATGGCACCGACGAGCTTGTCCTTCACCTCGAAGGCACTCATCTCCGGCTGCAGGTCATAGGTAGCGACCTTCGGAGAGTGTACGAGGATACGGTCCTCACCGGGGAACGGCTCCTCACGGCCACCATTGAAGAAGAACGTCACATGAGCGTACTTCTCCGTCTCTGCGGTATGCAGCTGCTTCTTGCCCAGGCGGGAGAGATACTCACCGAGGGTATCCTTCACGTTCTCCTTCGGGAAGAGGATGTGCACGCCTGTGAAGTTGGCATCATACGGTGTCATGCAGTAGTACTGCAGGTCCTTGATGGTATGCATGCCCTCTTCCGGCATATCTTTCTGTGTCAGCACATAGGTGAGCTCACGGGCACGGTCGTTACGGAAGTTCATGAAGATGATGACATCACCCTCCTGGATCGTACCGTCGACATTGGCGTTGTTGATCGGCTTGATGAACTCATCCGTTACGCCCTCGTCATAGCTCTCCTGCATGGCCTGGACCATATCCTTGGCCTGCTTACCCTTAGCCTCTACGAGAAGGTCATAGGCCTCTTTCACGCGGTTCCAGCGCTTGTCACGGTCCATGGCGTAGAAACGACCGACGATGCTGGCGATATGTGCGCCGTTGGCCTCACAGTGCTTCTGCATGTCAGCGATGAAACCCTTGCCGCTCTTCGGATCAGTGTCACGGCCATCCATAAAACAGTGTACGAAGACATTCTTCAGGTTGTACTCCTTACCGATCTCCAGGAACTTGAAGAAATGGTTCAGAGAGGAGTGGACGCCACCGGTAGAGGTGAGACCCATGATATGCAGTTTCTTGCCCGTCTTCTGCGCGTAGCTGAAGGCGTTGATGACCTCCTGGTTCTTCAGGATGCTGCCGCTCTCGCAGGCCTTGTTGATCTTCACGAGGTCCTGGAAGACGATACGACCGGCACCGATATTGAGGTGGCCGACCTCGGAGTTACCCATCTGTCCGTCAGGGAGACCGACATTCTCGCCGGAAGCCTGGAGCTGTGAGTGAGCGGACACAGCATTGAGATAGTCGAGATAAGGTGTCGGCGTGTTATAGATCACGTCACCCTTGTCATGTTTACCGATTCCCCATCCATCGAGGATCATCAGAAGTGCTTTCTTTGCCATAATTTTTATATTTTTGTTGTTGTTCTTTTCTGTGTTGCAAAAGTAAGGAAAAAAATTGATATAGCCACGGATATGCCCGATAATTTTGCAACGGATGCCGCGGATTTTTTATTGCAACGGATAACACGGATTCACACGGAATTGTTGAATGGCCTGCCGTTCCGTGCTTGCGCTTTGCAAGCGCAAGGTAGCTATTTGAGCACAGAAGCCGCATACTCCCCCATAACCCGGTACCCCTCGGGGTTCGGGTGCAGCCAGTCGCTCTGGTACTCCCGCTTGAGCTGGTGGGGCTCCTCACGGTCCCGGAGGAGCTCATCGAAGTCGAGGATGCCGTCGACACGGCCCCTCTGCTTGCGGATCCATTCGTTGACCTGTTCGCGGGCAGCCTCATGGAAGAGGTTATAGTACACGCCACAGCCCTTCATCGGCGTGATCGTACCGAGGTATACCTTCAGATGATGCTCACGGGCTTTCTTGATCATCTCCTCATAGGAGCGGATCAACAGTTGCGCCACGGCCTCCGACTCTCCCGTGCGAGCATTGCCGATATCGTTGATACCCTCGAAGATGACGACGGCGGAGACACCGCTCTGCTCGAGGATGTCATGGTCGAAACGGGTCTTCGCGGGATAGCCGAAGCCACCGGTGGTCGCCACGCGGTTGTTGCCGATGCCGAGGTTGAGGATGCCGAGATCGGTCTTCTTATATTTCTTCTGCAGCGTCTCCGAGAGGATGTCGGGCCAGCGGTTCTGCGCGTTGTCGGTGGAGTTCTTTCCGTCGGTGATGGAGTTGCCGATGATGGCGACGGCAGAGGCCTGGAAGTCGTAGACATCGAGGGCGGCGATATTAAACCAGTGCTCCTCCCGGAAGGCCTTGGCGAAACTGCTGTGGGCATTCGTACAGCCCTTGACGATATAAGAGGTCGTACGGGAACCCATGTGGACTGTCGGCACCACGGGAGCCTTCGTATAGTTGATCGTGATGGCGAGGCGGCTGAGGGCCTTCAGCGGGAAACTGAGGGCATCGCTCCACACGGCCTTACCAGCGGGGATCGTGACCTTATATTTCTTGCCAAACTGCAGATAACGGGCCTCCTTTGGCACGATGGCCGCACCCTCCAGGGCCGGGGCGATATAGACACTGCGGATGACGAGGGGCTCCGTCGACAGTTCGTTGGAGATCTTCAGCCGTACGACATTACCACCGATAGAGACTTTCACGACCTGTCTGACCGACCGGTTCGTCATGCAGTTGTTGTAAGGCATGAAGGATTTCACCACGGGTTGTATCGCCGTGGCCCAGGTCCCCACCCAGTGGCGTCCCGTGACGCCGCGCAGGGAGGTCGGCTGTGCCGTGGCTGTCAGCGCCAGCACACACCCGAGAATCAATAGCAAGAGTTTTTTCATTTTCCCAATCTTTTTACATTGTAAGGACATGATTCATCATGTTCCGCCCCTACCAACCTGCAAAATTACAAAAAATCATGGGAATAATTTGTCTGCGCACCAATTTTTACCTATATCCGCAAACGGATATTTCATAAAACATGAAACGGGAAATATGAAAAAACTGAATAATCCTTTCGTCATTTGATCAAACGATTGAAGAACTGGTGGATGAGCAGGATGTAGCTTTCAACAGCTATTACGAGAGTTTGACCGACAATCAGGCCGCCCTTCTCTCCGCCATTGCACAAGAAGGGCGCGTGAAGTCGGTCACTTCCATGGAGTTTATCTCCCGTTACCGGCTTCCCGCGCCCAGCAGTATCAGCATTGCCCTGACGGTTCTCGTCAACCGCGAGTTTGTCTACAAGCAGGACAACACCTATCTCGTCTACGACCGTTTCTTTGCCCGTTGGCTGAGACGAAAAAACGCGAGATACGAATGATCCTCTTATTGATGATCATTGATGTGATGACAAAAATGTAAACAAATCTTAAAAGTAAAGGATTTTAAATGGCGCAAATGGCGGCGGAAACCGACCGGACGGAAATACGGGAATTACGGGTATTTTGTAACCCACTGATAATCAATGCACTAAAATAAGACTTCTAAGCGTCCGTATAATTATGCGCATAAATAGTCAAAAGTATAGGAAAAATGGTGCTGAAAATAGATGATTATGCAGGGTATTTACGTGCGTAACTATCGTAGAGAATTTCATAAACACGATGTTTATAAAATTATGCACGAAGCAGAGAAAATTCTGTTGGGAACAGAAGTCACAAAAGCCGAAAACCGGTCTCAGAAAGTTCGAAAACAGGCTAAAACCGAAATCTGAAACCGGCATTTTTCAGCGTTAATAAGTATTAAAATTACAGCGGGTGCGTGGCCGCAACATGGCGGCCACCTACTATTTCACTACTTTTTTCACAACATTCCCTTCTTTCACGATCACGATACCCTGATAATCCTTGGTCACTTGGCGGCCATCGAGGGTAAAGTACTGAGGATGAGTCGGCGTTGACGTTTGAGCAACGCCGAGGATAGCCGTCGCCTCTGGCTTCTTCGAAGGACGCTTGAAGAGCTGGACGGGCGCATTGTCGGTGGTCTTCATGCTGAAGCGATTTGTGGCGTTGTAGAAGCTGATCTTCTTATTGGCAACACCGATGAAGGAGATGAGGGCATTGCCACTGTCGTCGAAGGAGATCTTCGCTATGGCCTTGTTACCCTCCGTCGTACCATATTTCAACAGCGAACTGAGACCGGAGATCCAACCATCGTCGCGCGTGATCTGCCAGGCAGAGTCGCCGACATTCTTCAGTGTGAAGGTCCAGCAGGCGGGATCGACATACACGCTGTCACCGCCATCATTCAGTACGATGTCGACACCGGTGAAGGAATAATTGCTGAAGGATCCCATGGCCATCTCCGCGTCCGCACAGACGATGAGGATGCTGTCGCCGTCATAGAGACTGTCAGTAGACGTCACCTTCACGTATTTCTCCTGATCTTTAGGATAGACTTTGCCATAGTTGAAATTGAATGTCACCGTACCGTCATCTTGCTTCGTGACCTTGCTGACGGAACGCGTCTTATCCGTTTTTCCGCCATACCACTTGAAGGTCTTGATCTTGCTGACGCCATTGCCGAAGAGCTGGTCGTTACTGCCAAAAGATGCCGGGGTATTGACGCTGCCGATCGTTGAACCGTCAGCTGTCACGACATAGGCCCGCTTGGCACTTTGCGTGTTGTTGGGCGTATCATTATTCCAGGCGTCCTGATTATAAGTGATGTGCTCCACCAGCATGCCGTCGGAGAGTTCCGAAGGATACCACGTTGAGGGGCGGCGGTTCTCAAAGATATAATACTCCTTATTGTTCTTTGGATTGCGGAGGACAGCCGCGAAGTTGTCATCGCCGTCAGCAGGATCTGTCAGCGTGACTGTGTCAGACTGTGTGGCGTCGAGCTCCGGGAGTGTCTGCCAGCCGAGGTAACTCTTCTCATAAGCTGTATAGCCCACGGGCGCTGTAGCGTAGTTATTGGGATAATAGCAACCGGAGTCCATGATGGAGAACATACCGTAGGGAGAGTCACCGTCGTAGGAATAATCGGTGGCATACCAGTCGGGCAATCCGAGGGCATGGCCGAACTCATGACAGAACACGCCCATACCCATCAGGCAACTATCACCGTTCAACTCATTACCGACGAAATAGCCATTCAGGGCATAACCGCCGGCCGTGACGTTATAGTCTTCATAATAATCTCTTAGATCACTAAGACTCAACTCATGAGGCCAGATCGTATTGGGATCATCTCCGCTCGGCGTTCCCGTTGCCTCACCGTAACCAGCATAGAAGAAAGAGATCAAAGGAATCTCGCCATTGACGGTATAGGGAGAGAAGTCTACACCATCATCCTCGGCCTTCTCTATGGCCTCCCGGACGAACTTCATCACATTGTAATCCTTGCCATAGGTATTTGAATTTGCTCCATAATAGGAATAGTTGCGATTGAGCGTCACGGAATCAACGACAACAAAGGTGGGACGGAACTTACCGTTGCTCACGCTCTCAAAATAGTCTTTCACGGAACCAACGGTATAAGGATCTTCGGAATAGCCTTTCTCATTATAATAACGCGTCATCTTATCGACCGTAGTTGTCGACTTAAACTTCTTGTTCTTGAAGTTGACCATGATGACGGGAATCTTCACCTCGCCGATACTGCTCACGCAGCCGTCAGCGGCATAACCTTCACGGCCGAGACCGTCGGAGGTGGAGGCACCGATACGGCGGGGAGCCTTCGCGCCCTTCGCGCCCTTCGCGGAGAGCTGCGGCAGGGCGGCGGCCCGACGGGCCTGGACGAGCTGTCCCAACTTCTGTTCACCAAGGCGTACGGCATCAGAGCCCTTCACGAACGTCTGTTCCACCTGTCCGCGCAGGTTAGCATTGTGGGCGATCATCGTCGAGGCCACAAGCTGGTTGTTCTCCAAGCGGGCATAGCAGAGGCTGCCGGCGGCATTCGGGGTCACGACGACACCATCCGCGGTAGCACGGAAGGAGAAGTGTTCATCACCGTACAGATAATAACTTAAGGTTGTGCCGTCGCTCTGCCGCATCGTCAGCAGGCGGTGCAGAGCCGGTACGGCCCAGGATTGTGTGCCCATGACGAGCATCAGCAACAGGGCCAAAAGTATTTTCTTCATAAATCTGAAACTTATTTTGTTCATAAAAAAAGTCCACACACCCCTAGAAGTATGTGGACTTATGTCAGGTTAAAATATTTTCTTTACTTTACAATCTTCTGAGCGGAGACGGAACCGTCAGCAGCCACTGTCCGCTTGATCAGCACGCCCTTGGCATCCTTGCTCACGCGGCGGCCGAGCAGGTCGAAGTATGCCTCGCTCTTCTTACCCGTTGCATTGGAGGTGATGCCCTTGATGGCTGTAGCACTCTCATCAGTAATGGTGATAGACCAGTCGTTGTAGTAGTAGTAGATGCCTTCGCCATCAGCGTAATAAGGACAAATACCCAATGCCGCATACAGCGACTCACCATCAGACTCCAGCGTTGTAATATTCGTCTTGGAGTCGGTACTTGCCGTGAAGCCTAAGCCTGTAGAAACCGGATGAAAATGGCCATCATCTCCCTTTGTGCAAGGATAAAGTACGAGGTAGGCATCATAAGTAGACGTTTTAGTCTCATCCTTGTATAAAGAAACGGAGGTAATATAAGAGAAAGCCTCTACCGTACCTCCTGTCGTATCATAGCTCTTACCGTCAGCGGACTTGTTATAGCCAAACATCAGCCAACTGTCCTCAAACATTGAGTCGAAGCCTTTGACAGCGTAACCATTTTCGAACGGAATGGCATAGGCACTCAAAGTTTTTTCATTACCTTTATTATCAATATAATCCACTGACGCCTTCTTCAGATAGGCATCGATTTCAGACTTGGGCTGACAGTCAAAATCTGCGCCGGCAGCGATGAGGGAGTCGACCTGAACACCTACGATAGAAGTGATATATAATTCTTTAGTGGCAGAGAAGTAATAGCCAGTGATAGCCGTTGTAGCAGAATACTTGGCCACACCCGTATTATTGTCGTAGGTACAACCGGAGACCTTGATATCCGTACCCTTTGAATTCTGACCAAGGGTCTGATCGGGTGCGAAGTAGACAGAGTCGGCAGCAATACCTTGCTTGGTCAACAGGTTATCACCGGAAATGATGTTACCCTCGATACCGGCACCAACTCCGAAAGCGTCAAAGTAAATCTTTGTGCCACTTACTGCGTAAGCAGCAGGAGCCATCGTAGCGGAGAAGAAACCATTGTTGGGGACATAGGTATGGCTGGAAACTGCATAAGCATCCTCAAGCGTCACATTCGTGTCAGCCTTACGGGGAGCAGCTAACTTCAGCAGGGCCTTACCCTCTGCGACCTTCTTCATCTGTGCGGCAGAGGGACGTGCGTTATCCTTAACCAATCTTGTGGCGAAACCGCCATTTGTCATGCGCTCAAATTCAGCGCCTTTCAGGGAAACTTGCGCATGGGCTGATACAGCCATAAATGCGGCAACAAGTACAAAAGTAAATTTTCTCATACGTCTGTAAATAAAATTTCTGTTATCAATTATCTTCGGCTGCAAAGTTACGCATTATTCTTTAATTTGCAAAGAAAATATAACAAAAATATTCACTTTCTCGAAAAAACGTAATTATTTTTACTCACTTCACCCTAAAAATATAATCCGGTGACAAGTTGCCTTGCCACCGGATCTTCTGCTCATTGGGTCAAGTCTATTTTTGGAGAGGGAAATAGACGGTGTTGCTGACCAGTTTCATCTTGTTCCTTCGATTACTCTTGTCAGTAAGAATCATATAGGAGGGACGCTTCAAGTCGTCCGTCTCCACCTTGAAGGTTCGTGTCTTTTTATAGCCGAACGGCGCGATGAGGGCATCGACACCGTATGAGCCATTCAGGAACTGCAGACCGTTGCCGAGGGCATCGCCATAGCCATTGAAGGTCATGGAGATCTCATCCTTGCCGATCAGTTTGTAGTCGAAGTTGAGGGCAGCCAGATAATAGCCGGTGTCTGCATTGCCGAGGGCGAACGTGAAGGCGAACTCCGTGCTGTAAGTTCCCAGACAGCCCATCAGCAGAGAGTCACCCTGTGCAAGCATCTCCGAACGGGCAATCTTCCACTGGTTGGAAGGAAAAGCACCGGCTTCAGCAAGATCAATATACCAAGTGCCGTCGACGAGGAGGGCATTCGGATTCATGATACGCTTTTTCAGGGTAACGCTCGAATTGGCCACATCCGTATAGATATCGGAATTCGGCTGATAGGTGAAGCCCGTGATCTGCTGACCGTCGAGAGAGATCGGCTCATAGAGGCGCATACCCTTGTCGGTGATGCAGTAGCCAATGGTGTTGACTACCTTCTGACTGTCCTTGTCGAGCACCGTGTAGTTGAGGACACGGTTGGAACGGCGTGCGTGGATGGTGTCCTTGCCGTTGATGACGAAGTCGTAGTTGGACGTGAACATGGAGTCGTCCACTTCCTTCACCTTCTCGAGATAGCTCTTCCAGGAAGTGCTCTCAGCCAGAGGAAGCATGACAATCTTGTTCTCATGCTTCTTGCCCAGAAGGACGATGGAGTCGGCAGAATAGCTCTGCACACGATATTCCAGATCGCCCTCGAAACCCTTGCCGTTGGTGCCGTATTTCTGGTTGACGGGGTCGGAGAACTGGTGGATGATGCTGTTATACTCATCGAAGGACAGGATTGGGCCTGCGCTGTAACCCACCTGATAATGGGAGGGCGCGCTGATGGTGTCGACCTTGTTGAGCTCGGAACTGGCGACGACGGAGTCATTATGGAACTTCAGCAGGAGGTTGTAGCCACCCAATGACTGGTTGCCATAGATGTACATGACCCAGCCGTTCTTGGCACTCTCCAGTGTCGACTTGATATCGGCGAGATTCTCGGCCTTGCGCTGGTCGTAAGCCTTGTCGTAGACATCATCGACCGTCGGCGTACAGGATGTATATGAAATGATTGCTGTCAGAGCAAGCAATGCGAATAATAACTTTTTCATAGGAAATACTAATTCAATTTAGACAAATCCATATTCTGAACCTCATGGCAGCGACGAAGGACGACCTCACGGAGCTTGTCAATATCCAGTCCATAGGAACTCTTGAAATACTCCTTGATAATGGCCAGCTTCTTCACGATGGCATCACGGCCGGAAGTGTCGCCATTCTTCACGCCCAAAGCCAGGAGCTTGTCCCAGGCTTCCTGCGTGTGGGTGACATAGGTGGAATAGATCTCAGCGAAGTCCTCGTTATACTCGCCGCTGGCATAGCCGGAGACGAAACCGAGGGCCGGCGCATCCTCATCCTTTACATTCACCCAGTCGCTGGAGTGGTACTTACCGGCAGAGACGAGCTGGAAGTCGGTGGAGTAGTTCTTGTGCTGCGTGAGGATATGACAGAACTCATGGTGCATCGTGTGGAAATACCAGTAGTTCAGGTCCAGCGGCAGATGTTCCGTCTGAGGGACGGCACTGACACTGTCAATAAAGATATTGTCGGGATCAATGGCGTTGACACGGAACAGCGTGATCTTCATACCTCCCTCGGCAGTACCGAGGACAACAGAACCGTTGGAGTTGTACTCACCGGATCCGATGAACTGGAAGATACGCGGACAGTACTTCTTCAGGAAGTCGGGACCGGCCACCTCTGCATAGGCGTCAAGCCAGATATGCTTCATGATGACAGCCAGTGCCTGTACGTTCTTCACCTTGGCCGGGATAACATTGTAAGAGTTGTCGGTCTCCAGGTCATGATAACGGTAGAGCGGTCGAATATTATAGGGCTGTGTATAGTTCTTGGCCAGCCAGTGGTCGAACTCAGAAGAGTCGACCTTCTCATGCGTGAAAACGCTGTTGGTCTCGTCGATGTCATCATTGGAGCAACCGGCCATGGCGAAGACGAAACCCATGAGAAATATATATAATACTAATTTTTTCATTGCTGATAATTTTTTATTTATCTCGGATTAGCGGCAAGACCGGCATTGATCACGGCCTCAGGAATCTGGATGGCACCACGGAGATCACCGGCCTTGAAGACGATAGGATCTTCCTTGTCGACGAAGTGCGTGTACTCAATGCCATAACGCTTGCAGTCCTGGAAACGCATACCCTGGAAACAGGTTGTCAGTCGACGGGCATGAAGGATGACCTGAATGATATCCTCCTGACTGCCCTTGGCAACGGTGAAGCCCTGCGGATGGAGCACCTTACGGAAACTGCGCTCAGCATCCTCGACAGGTGTGACAGAGGCATAATGTACACTCTCTACATAATTCGTCAGGTTGGCCACCGTATAGGTCGGACGGGTCATCTGATCATCCTTATCTTCGAGGTTCGTAGATGCCCATGTGTTCAGGTCATCAACGGCTTTCTGGAGATCACCGTTGCCATTGCGCAGGGCGTAAGCCTCAGCACGTACAAGGATGGTCTCATCACCGGTGAAATAGGCATCCACGGTATGGGGATAACCGATACCATTGACCTTATCCGTATACTCTAAAGTCTCGAAGAGCTTCGGGAACATCGTGACCTGAGCGTTACCATAGAGCATGTGGGCGCACTGGTAGAGGTCATTGCTGGATGTGGCGCCGTAAGCCCACGGACAAGCGGCCCAGTAGGTCTCATACTTCGTGATCACATCATTGTGGACATAGCGCAGCCAGTTTCCCTCCGTCCAACGACCGACGATGGATACAGAAGGAATCAGCAGGAAGTTGGCGGCATCGCTGCTCTGGATATAGTTGTTGAAGATATCCTGTGAACCGGCCAGCGTGCGGTAGTTCGTCCACTTACGCAGATAGACGGTAGGATCACTGCCCAGGCACTGCGTGGCATAGGCGATGGCCTTGTCGTAGTGATGATAATAGAGGTTGAAGCGGGCAGCAAAAGCATAGGCCGCATTCTTGTTGAAGTGATACTTAGGTATGCTGTAAGCATTATCATCAATCAGAGGCAGGGCCTCCTCGATATCGGCATTGATATGGGCATAGAGCTCACGAAGGGTGCCACGCTCCGTCATACCCTTGATCGGCTGATCGGTAGTGGTCGGATAAGGCAGACCGGGATAGGTATCGCACTTCGTGGAGTCGTAAGCCATACAGAACACGTTGGAAAGGATGAACATGTTCAACGCACGGCACAGCAGCGCCTCTCCCTTGTAGGGCTTCAGCTCATCCGTGTCTCCGAGCTTGTCAATGGCTGCCAACGCCTGGTTGGCGGTGGCCACGCCACGGTAGCCGTAGTCCCAGATAGCATAGGGGCTGTCCGTAGACTCATATTCCGGTGTCTTGAAACGATACATCTCGTCGATGTAGGACTCCGTACTGTACTGCTTGCCGTTATCGGCAACATTATCGGAGCTTAACTCTTGGATAAGGATTCCCTCTGCCTGGGGATAGGCATCGACCAGCAACTTGGCGACCTTATCCTTACTGTCTACTTCCGCACGGTCATCAGGCAACTTGTCGAGATAGGTGTCACAAGACGAGAATGCCAGCAACACGCCGATGGAGAGCAGAAAAATATTTAGTTTCTTCATTTTTCTCTTTGATTAAATACCAAGTCTAACAGTGAATGTGAACTGACGGGCCATAGGAACGGCAACACCACCAGTATTGAAGAATTCAGGATCCTGTCCGTTCAACTTCTTGTCGGAGTAGATCAGGAAGAGGTTCGTGGCCTGCAACTTCAGACTCGCCGTGCTCAGGCCCAGCGGAGCCACCCACTTGCGCGGGAAGTCGTAAGAGAGGGATATCTCCTTCATACGGATGAAGTCACCCTTTGCCGTACGGGCCGTAGAAGCGTTGTAAGCATTGTAGGCACGGCTCAGATAGGTGTCGTTCTGCAGCTGACGGAGGTCGGCGATGACCGGGATATTCGTGATATTCTCATCACCGGCATGCATCCAGCGGTTCTTGAACTCCTTCGGCATGGCGTCGAGATCGGAGTAGGAGGACTTGAAGAACGGATCGAGACGGATCACGTTGCCGAAAGAGTAGGTGGCAAAGATGTTCAGATGCCAGTTCTTATAACGGAATGTGTTGCCCAAACTACCAGTAATCGTAGGATCGGTAGGTCCTTCATATACCAGATGGTCGAGGACATACGACTGGAAGTTGATATTACTCGTTGTCAACTCACCATTCTCATTGATAAAGGTAGGCAGACCTTCCTTGTTCAGACCCTTGAAGTCGATGGAGAAGAGGCCACGGTAGGGATAGCCGACCATCGTGAAACCGGTGCCGAAGATGAAGTCGTAAATCGGGCTGCGGCTGTCGAGTGATGTCACACGGCTCTTTGTATGAGAGAAGATGAAGTCGGTATTCCAGTCGAAGTCTTTCGTCTTGATATTCTTCGAAGAGATGGAAAGTTCCTCACCATGCGACTTCATACTGGCCACATTGGCATACATGATCGTCGTTCCCGTGGTACCCGTGGTACGCTTCGGACCAATCAGGTCGTAGTTGTTACGCGTATACCAGTCGAACGTGACGTTCAGGCGGTTGTCGAAGAAGCCAAGGTCAGCACCGAGGTTCAGCTCGTGCTTCTTCTCGTAGGTCAGATCTGGATTGGCAAACTCCTTGATTTCCAGCCCCGTCTCCTTATCGGTAGCGTAACGGCGCCAGGGAGAATAACTCTGGACGATCACCTGCGCATTATTGACGGAAGGACGGTCACCGGTCAGGGAGTAAGAAGCCTTCAGCGTAGCGTGGGAGAGCTTGTTATTGAAGACCCGCTCAAACCATGGCTCCTCATGGATGTTCCATGCCGTGGAGACGTTCCACGTTGGCATCCAACGGGCAGAACGGCTCTTGCCCAACATATTACTACCCTCATAACGGACCGTTCCGTTCAAGGTGTAACGGGCCTTATAAGAATAGGTTCCTGTGGCGAAGAATGCCGTCGTACGCGTATAACTGTTCGTGACATTATAGTACATGGAATTCTCCTCACTGGCCTGCTTGAAATAGCGATAGTCATAGTTGGCGAGCATACCCATGTCATACTGCATACCGACACCATTGAAGTAGGTCTTGTTACGCGTGACATCGCTCACCTCCATACCACCGAAGAAGTTGACGATATGATCCTTGTTGAACACATCGTTGTAGGCTGCCGTGGCACGGAAGTCCCAGGAATTCATCTTGTACTTCGTCTCACGGAAGAAACCACCCTCGGGGAGGACAGAGATAGGCAGGGAGTTGGCCTTGTCGGGATCGGTGTACAGCCACGGGTTGGCATCGCGCATCACGGCATCATCCATGGCACGATAAGCCTGGGCGAGGTTGGAGTTCTCCGTAATCTTCCAGTCCTGTGTCGTCGTAGAATATTTATAAGCGCCGAGAGCGGAAAGGGTGACCTTGCTGATGGGCTTATACTTCAGCTCTGCCTGCAGACGGAAATCCATCACGTCAAAATCCATATAGTTGTTGGCCAACTCGTTATGGATGTTAAACGGCGCATAGTTGCGCGTATAGAACGTATTCGGATCAAGCGTACGTGAGGTGTTGATGGCGTAGGAGTACGGGTTGATATCGAAATCACGGGATACCGTACCATTCACCGGGTCCACACTCGAACTCGTCGTACCAGGAGCTTGCTGCTGACGGTAAGAAGAGTTGCTGATCAAATTCAGGCTGACCTTCTTGGAAATGTTATACAGGGCATTGATATTGGCCGTATAACGACGCACCTTACTTCTCTCCGTCCATCCCGGGTCATCCATCAAGGAGAAAGAAGCATAATACTGTGCCTTGTCAGAACCAGAGGAGATACTGATAGAGTGGTTCTGCTGAATGCTGTTTCTGAACAACTCATCAAACCAGTTCGTGTTGCGGATCTCTGCCTGATGGAGGTAGTCATACATCGCCTCCTGCGTATTGGCAAGACCGAACTGGCCATTAGACTCATTATAAGTGTTCATCAACTGATACATCTTACCATAGACACCACTGGAGGCAGCACGGTAAGTACGGCTGAAGGACAGGAATCCATCCTGATACATCTCATTGTAAACACTCATCTGATCCTGAGAGTTCATGATATTGAACTCGCTGTAACTCGGTTTCAGACGCATGGTGAACTCACCCGTGTAACTGATGCGTGACTGACCGGCATGACCTTTCTTCGTCGTCACGACGATTACACCGGACATGGCGCGGGCACCGTAGATAGAGGTAGCGGAACCATCTTTCAGGATTTGGAAACTCTCGATATCATCGGCATTCAAACCGGCGATAGCGGAAGAGATCAACGTGTTCGCATCACCGGAAGAGAGGGCGTCGGCATCGACATCCGTCACATCCTCCATGATGACACCATCAACAACCCACAACGGCTTGGAACTACCGTAGATGGACGTAGCACCACGGACACGGATCTTCGGAGCGGTACCGAAGGTACCACTGACATTCTGGACACTCACACCGGCGACACGGCCTTCCAGCGAGCGGCTGATATCGGCAACACCGTCGAGCTTGGCGTCCTTGGCACTGATCTTTGAGGTGGCTCCTGTAAACAATCGTTTGTCCTGTGTCGTCATACCGGTGACGACGACTTCCTGCAATGTCTTGTCATCATTCTTCAGGGTGATCTTCATCCCAGGTTTTGCTGTCACGGTCTGCGGCTGCATGCCGATGTACGTGACTACCAACTTCTTCCCGGCAGGAACGTCGAGGTCAAACTGACCATCGATATTCGTAACAGTACCTGTCTTCGTGCCTTGCACCATAATGGAGGCGCCGATAACAGGCTGGCCATCTTCTGCCGAGATTACGGTTCCTGAGATCTTCGTTTGAGCAAGTGCCATTCCTGAACTCAGGAACAGACCAGCCAAAACCATGCTAAATCTTTTCTCCATAAATTCTCGTAAATAATTTAAAATCTTGACCCAAATAAATTAATTGGTTGCAAAGGTATTGATTTTTTCGTAAAGAGAAAAATGAAATGATAAAAAATTGCAAAAATATTATATTTTACATGAATTTGTACATTTTTCCTGCTGTAGGGACATGATTTATCATGTTCCGTCAGCAACGAAAAATGCCGGCATGGAAAATATTCCATGTCGGCATTGATAAGTGTTATTGCTAGTATGAAAAATCTTACTTCTTCGGGAAGGTCTTTGCCCAGCCCTCGTTCTGCTCTACACCGAAGTGAGCGTTGATCTCTGCGTTAGGAATCGGGTAGACGAGGTCGGAGATCTGATAGTCCGTGTAGTTGAACTTCACGTTCGGTGCGCCATAGGCCACTACGCTGACCTTGTCACCCCAGCGACGGAGGTCCCACAGACGGTGTCCCTCCTGGAAGAGCTCGCGGGCGCGCTCGTCCTTCAGGAAACTGTAGAGACCGTCGAGGGTCTGTGGCAGGTCGGCGACACTCTTGATGGCCGTGTTGCGGCGGGCTACCTGGAAGAGGTTCTCCTGAGCCCCACTGAGATTCCCCTGCTTGATGTCTGCCTCGGCGATGATGAGGAACATCTCCGGTGCGTTGATGAGATAGTTCGTCTCATAGGCAACACCGTTGACACCATTCTTGGTGGCACCATACTTACCACCGGCATAGTAAGGAACGGTGGGTGTGGAACTGCTGACAGCAACATCCCATGCGATGAGGGTGTCACGGCAATCCGTGCTGGCATAGAGTCTCTGGAGCTTCGGGCTCGGACTGTAGCTGTAGGTGTTCCAGATATTACCGGCGGCATTGGCAGAGAAGTTGTGCGTGTCGTCGATGGAGAGATAGAAGAAGCTCTCATTGTTGGAACCCGTAGACTGGTAGAGGGCGGCATAGTCGGCCTTCGTATGGGCCAGACCCTTGTTGAGGTCGATGTCGCCGTCTTTCAGTGCTGCCTCAGCATAACTCTTGGCGTTAGCCCAGTCCTCCATATAGAGATAGGTACGGGCGAGGAGACCCTCGATAGCCGGCTTGGTGAGATAGACCTTCTCAGCAGGCTCGTCGGCGCCATTATTGAAGAGGTCGAGGGCCGTCTTGAGATCCTTCACGATGAAGGCATAGGACTCGGCGATGGTGGCACGGTGGACGGTGTCATACGGCTGTATGGTGGCGTCGCTGATGACGATGCCCGGTTCCTTGCCGAAGTCCTGACCATTGACCTTATACTGGTGAGCGAAATAGTTGACCATATAGAGGTTGGCAAAGGCGCGGAGGCCGTGAGCCTGCGCGAGGTAGCCGTTGAGCGTTGCCTTGTCGGAGGCAGAGGACAGGTTCTTGGCGAGGTCGTCACCCTGGTTGATCAGACGCGTAGCATTGCTGACGATCTTATAACCATAGTCCCAGATATAATACAGATAGGTGTCATTATCATCCGTGGCATACTCGTAGATACCATTCATGTGACCCGTCTGCTGGTTCCAGTAGCTGATGTCCGTGGGGATATCACTCAGCGTCATGGCGAAGTTACCGGCGAAACGGTAGTCATAGAACAGGCTGTAAGTACCCTGCAGGGCAGTATTGGCATTGTCGACATTCTGGATAGCCTCGTTGGCATCCTTACCACGACTGAATTCGGTATCGAGATAGCTGTCGCAGCCGCTCAACACTCCTGTCATCACAAACAGGAGGATAAAAATATATTTTTTCATTTGTTCTGTCTTTATGTTAGAATGTTACCTGTACACCACCAACGAAGGTAGCTACCGACGGACTCTGCCAAGCGATGACACCGGCGGCGTAGGTCTCGGGGTTGAAGCCCGTGAAGTCACTGGCCGTCCAGGTGTAGACATTATCCATGGAGATGTAGAAGCGGACCTTCTGCATGTAAGCCTTCATCGTGATGGCTTTCGGCAGGGTGTAGCCAAGCGTGATATTGCTCAGACGGAGATAGTTGCCACTCATCAGGAAGCGGGAAGACTCACTCGTAGCGTGATAGGGATCACCATAGATATACTGCGGATACTTGGCATCCTTGTTCTCCGGGGTCCAGCTGTTGTCGAGCATCTCCTTCAGCGGCGTACGGCCTGCCATACCCCATCCCGTGAAGCTGGCACCACGGTCGAGGACCTTGTTGCCGAGACGGTAGTTGAAGGTCATGGAGAAGTCGAGGCCTTTCCAGTTCAGAGAGGTACCGAAACCACCATATACCTTCGGGTCGGGCTGACCGAGATAGCGGTAGGCGGCCTCGTTGTAGTTTGTCGTCAGTTCGTCACCCGTGGCATTCTTATACCACTGCGGACGACCGGTCTCATGGTCGATACCGGCATATTCCTTCAGACGGAACTCATGGTAGGCACGGCCTTCCTCAATGCCGTAGTAGCTGCCGATGATCGGGTCACCATTGAGCTTGATGACACGGTTCTGGTTATAGGTGAGGTTGGCATAGGCCGTCCAGTCGAAATCATGACGGTGCATGATGGTGGCATTGACGGAGACCTCAAGACCACGGTTGCGGATCTTACCGAGATTCTTATAGGCATTTGTCAGACCGGAGGTCATGGACAGAGGCACCTCATAAAGGGCATCACTCGTGGTCTCATTGTAATAGTCGAGACTGAGGTTGATGCGGTGAAGGAACTGCAGATCCACGCCAAGGTCAAACTTACGGGAGGTCTCCCAGGTCAGGTTTTGGTTACCGGCCTGATAGTAGATGGCACCGGCCTCACCATTATAGTTGTAACCTGTATAGTAGAGTTCACGGGCGGCATACCAGTCAATATCCTGGTTACCTACCGTACCATAGGAAGCACGGAGCGTACCGTTGGTCAGAACCTTAGAGTCTTTCAGACCCATCCAGTCTTCAGACGTGAAGCGCCACTTTCCACCGACGGACCAGAAATCACCCCAGCGGTTGTTCTTACCGAAGACGGAGCTGCCATCACGACGGTAGGATGCGGAGATATAATACTTGTCGGCATAGGAATAATGGATATCCGTGAAGAAGGAGGAGAGATGAGCCTGACGCTTGTAGTAGTCACCATCATTCCAGTGACCTACCGTAGAGAGGTCACGGAGACCGTCGGAGGCATAGGGGAAGTGGTCACCACTCATATAAGCGTAGTGGTAGTTCTTGCTCTGCATCTCCTGACCGAGCATAACACTGATCGTATGGAGCTGGTTGAATGTATAGTTCCAACCCAAGATATTGTTCCACGTAACGGTGGATGTCTTGGAGCTGTAGTCCTGACCGACACCAATACCGGCCCACTGAGGATCATAGACGGCACTGCCGTAGCTATACTCGTCCATGTCGTAGATATTCACGCCGAGGGTGGTCTTGAAATAGATACCCTTGCCGAAGTCGAGCTGGAGATACGGACTCAGCGTCAGCGTATTCGTCGTCATACGGTCGAGGCCACCGAGGTCCTCGTCCCATACGGCGAAGGGGTTGTAGAGATTCGTGTGGGCATAGGTGCCGTCGGCATTATAGATGCTGTAGAACGGCTGCATCGTGGTGATGGCCTCGACGACAGGGGAGCTCATTGAACCACTGATAGACTGTGAGCCACCATTCTTCTGCGTATAGGCATAGTTGGCCGTAGCGCCGAAGGTGAAAATGCCATACTTGCTGTTCACGTTCAGACGACCGGTATAACGCTTGAAATCGTTACCGATAATCGTACCCTTCGTGTTCATATATCCGGCACTGGCATAATAGCTTGTCTCACCGGCCTTACCACTGACGCTGACATTATAGTCCTGGTAATAACCATGACGCTCTATCTCATCCAGCCAGTTGGTATCGGTGGTGCCATCCCAGTGGTAGTAGTTGTTCTTCAGATAATCATAATACTCATCGGCAGTACCATCCTGAAAGCGGTTGGCACGACCGGTGGCATAGGCACGCATGGTCTGTTCGGCATTGGCAAACTTCATGTTGTTGTTGCCGGTATAGGTAAAGCCCTGCTTGATATCGACATCAATGTTCATCTTGCCCTTGCTGCCACTCTTCGTCTTGATGACGATGACACCATTACCGGCACGGGAACCATAGATAGCCGTGGCGGCGGCATCCTTCAGCACGGTGACACTCTCGATATCACTGGGGTTGATGGAGGCCATCGGGTCAATCTGGTTATTATCCGTGGAACTCATGGCATCGTAGTCAGAGTTGACAGGTACACCATCGATGACATACAATGGCTGCGTGCCGGAGTTCAGAGAGGAACGGCCGCGGACGAAGACAGAGCCCCATGTACCGGGCATGCTCGAGGAGTTGTTCATCTGCACACCAGTGACAGCACCCTCGAGGGACTTCACGAAGTTGGCATCACTCTTCTTCTCAATCTCCTTGGCATCCATCAGGGATGCAGCACCGGTGAAAGAAGCCTTGCGCTGGACACCATAACCGGTGACGACGACCTCGTCGATGGTCTTCGAGTCACTGACGAGCTTAATGGTCATGTTCTCACCACCTTTGACGACTTTCGTCTGCATACCGATATAGGAAATCTCCAGCTTGCAGTCCTCAGGGGCTGAGAAGGAGAAATGTCCGTCGATATCGGTGGCGGCACCCGTGTTGGTACCTATTACTTTAATGGAGGCACCGATGACCGGCTCTCCATCCTCACTGGACACGACAGTGCCCGATACTTGCTTCTGAGCCATCGCCATTCCTACGAAGAGGAACAGGAGGGAAAGAAGCATCGTTAACTTTTTTCTCATAAAATTCTCTAAATATGTAAACTAATTTTTTTCTCGTAAAGTACTTTTATTGATGTACGCTTGCTTTGAAGGGGACGCTCACGCGCTGCTTATTCTGGTTTTGGGGCTACAAAAGTAATAAAAATACCAAATACTTGCAAATATTCTTTGGCTTTTAACATATCTTGCCGTGTGGCGCAAACAAAAAGAAGGCTGCCACCCTCTCGGATTGCAGCCTTTATTTCAATAACTATGGATTCGGGAATTAACCGAGCTTGTTCACATGAAGAGCGAGGCTGGACTTCAGGTTGGCAGCCTTGTTCTTGTGGATGATGTTGGTCTTAGCCAACTTATCCAGCATTTTCTGTACAGTAGGATAGAGCTTTGCAGCCTCGTCCTTGTTGGTCAGCGAACGCAGCTTACGCACGGCGTTACGCATAGTCTTTGCATAGTACTTGTTATGCAGAGCCTTCTTCTTGTCCTGACGGATTCTTTTCAGTGATGATTTGTGATTTGCCATCTTATTATTCTTTCTTTTTTAATTTGTAGCCTGTAGCAGAGTCGAACTGCTCTTTAGAGAATGAAAATCTCTCGTCCTAACCGATAGACGAACAGGCCTTACACCGATTTGCGGGTGCAAAGTTAGCCACTTTTATCGGATTGAGCAAATTTTTGAAGATAATTTTTCTCAAAAACCATTTTTTTTGTATTTTTGCGGCATGATTTTGACGAAAACGAGGGCTATCGTGCTTCATATCACCCGTTTCGGTGATGATCAACTCATTGTTGACACGCTAACGGAGGCGCAGGGAAGGGTGTCTTTCATCTGCCGCATCTCGCATAGTCCGAAAGCTAAAATCCGGCCACAGCTCTTTCAGCCGTTGATGCTCCTCAGGGTGGAGTATGACTATCGCCAGCGGCAGCGATTACAGAAGTTGAAGACCGTGGGCATCGAGCAGCCTCTCGTCTCCATCCCTTTTGATCCTAAAAAGCTCGCCGTGAGTCTCTTCCTTTCGGAGTTCCTCTCCTATGTGACGCGACAGGAACAGCGTGACACGCCTCTTTTCACCTTCCTCCATGCAAGTATTCTCTGGCTTGACACGACAACACGCCCCATCGGTAATTTTCATCTCGTGCTGATGATGCGCCTCACTCCGTTCGTCGGCTTTTTCCCGAATATGGAGAGTTATCGTGAGGGGCGCTGGTTCGACCTTCGTGAAGGTACCTTCGTCACTTACGCGCCCTCGCATCCCGACTTCCTCAACCCCACGGAGTCCCGTCAGCTTGTCATGCTCATGCGGTTGCGCTATGAAACAATGCACCTCTGTGCTATGAGCCGCACGGAGCGGAATCACTGCACAGAGGTAATCATCAAATATTATCGGCTCCATCTGCCGGAATTCCCCGAACTGAAGAGCCTGGAGGTTCTCAGGCAACTTTGGTAGAGAAATGATTCATCATGTCCCTACAGCGTATCATGCGTTCAACAACTTCTTGACGATGGTGCTGATGACACGTCCGTCGGCCTGACCGGCCATCTGTTTCGTGGCCTGTCCCATGACCTTCCCCATGTCCTTCATCGAAGAGGCACCGGTGGCGGCGATGATGGCCTTCACCTTCTCCGTGATCTCGGCCTCGGAGAGCTGCTTGGGGAGATACTCCTCGAGCACGGCCACCTGAGCCAGCTCCTCATCGGCAAGGTCCTGACGGTTGTTGTCGGTATACGTCTTGGCCGACTCACGGCCTTCCTTGGCGAGTTTCTGAATGATCTTCAATGCGGCGGCATCACTGAGTTCGCCGTCATTACCCGGGGCCGTCTTGGCCTCAAGGAATACTTTCTTGATGTTTCGGAGGGTTTCCAGGCGGACCTTGTCGCGGGCCTTCATCGCCTTTTTGATATCCTCACTGACTTGATCGAATAAATCCATAATATGTTTTTTTATTCTGCAAACGAAATCTTGGTCTGTACGGGCTTCTCGCCGGACTTCTTCTCTTCGGGCTCCGGCTGGTCATTATCGTGACCGATATGTTTGATATTGTCGAGGATCTGACGGGTGCGCTTGCTCGTCGGCGTATTCTCTACTTGGAGGATAACATCCTCATTGTCGAGATCTTTGGGACCGAAGATGAAAATATGAGGGTGACGCTTGGCAACCTTGCTCTTGCCGTTGCGGCCATAGTAGCGGTCACGGCGGCGCTCATTCTCTGCCTCTTTCTCCTCTTGTTCTGCACGGCGTGTCGCCTCTTCCTGGGTATGGATCTTGCCGAGGTGCTTGCTCATGCCGTCAACATCCTTCAGACCGAAGCCTGTGGCGAGGATCGTCACCTTCACTTTCTTACCCAGTTCCGGATCGATGGCGACACCCCATTTCAATTCGAAGTTGTTGTCGAATTTCGCCATGAAATCACGGACATCATTCATCTCATCCATCGTCAGACCACTACCTTCCTTCTTCTCATCACTGAAGTTGATAGAGAGGAGGATCTTCTTGGAGTGGAAGACATCATTATCATTGAGCAGCGGAGAGTTGAGGGCATCCTGGATAGCCTGCTTCACACGGCCCTCGCCTTCGCCGTAACCCGTACTCATGATGGCGACGCCACCGTCTTTCAGCACCGTCTTCACGTCATTGAAGTCGAGGTTGATGAGTCCGTGCGTCGTGATGATCTCGGCGATACTCTTGGCTGCCACACTCAGCGTGTCGTCGGCCTTGGCGAAGGCATTGAGGAGGCTGAGGTCGGGATAGATATCGAGGAGGCGCTCGTTGTTGATGACGAGGAGGGCATCGACATGCTTACTCATCTCATCGACACCGTCAAGGGCCTGGTCAATCTTCTTGGCTCCCTCAAACTGGAAGGGGATCGTGACGATACCTACGGTGAGGATGCCGAGGTCTTTGCTCACACGGGCGATGACAGGAGCGGCACCCGTTCCCGTACCACCACCCATACCGGCGGTGATGAAGGCCATCTTCGTACCGTCGTTGAGCATGGCGCGGATCTCCGGTTCTGTCTCCTCAGCAGCCTGACGGGCTTTCTCGGGCTTGTTGCCGGCACCGAGACCTTCCTTGCCGAGCTGCAGATGGATAGGAACAGGAGAGTCGTTGAGGGCCTGGTTGTCCGTGTTACAGAGCACGAAGCTCACGTCGTGGATACCTTCGCGGTACATGTGGTTGACGGCATTACCGCCACCACCACCAACACCGATGACCTTGATAATATTATGTTTTTTCTGTGGTGCGCCGAAGTCAAGGTCCTTCGTCACATCATGATGATTATTGTCTGCCATAGTCGTTTGCTTTTTTCGTTTACCTTATTCCTCTTCCGGACCGATGATCTTACTGCCGAAATCCTTTAACTTATTACCGAACTTATGCCAGAAGGAGTTCTCTTTGCGCTCCTGTGCTTTCTCGGCAGCCAACCGTGCACGCTCTTCCTCGGCTTTCTCGGCCTCTGCCTGACGTTTCTTGCGCTCTTCTTCCTCTGCCAAACGTGCTTTCTCCAAGGGGGTCATGCCGCCGGTGGGTGTTCCTGTCTCCTGACGTAGTGGAGCTGCCGTGTTCTGCGGCTTACTGCTGAAGAGGTCATGGGTGATCTCGTCGCCGGCACAGTTCATATCTCCGGAGGCGAGAATGGCCAGAGCCGTGTTCAGCGTACCGTCATGGGCCGTGATGCGCGGATCCTTGCTCTTGACAGTGAAGTTGACAAAACGGGCCACACGGATCTTCTCCACGTTGGTATAGTTATGAAAAGCCTGTACGATATTCGGCATATTGCTGCCTCCTCCGGTGAGGATGATACCGCCAAGGATCTTGTCTGCATATTCGCCGGGAACCTGGTACCATACGTTCTCGATGATCTCCTCCATACGGTCCTCAACAAGGGCGATGAAATCACTGCTCTTGACATTACGGTCGGAGTCGATGGGGTAATTGATGGAGTCATCGATCTTGTCGATGGGTGTAAAGGCACTGGCATATTTCAGCTTCATCTTCTCGGCATCACTCTCCTCCATCTGCAGGGAGGCGATGTCCTTCGTGATATTATTGCCACCCAGGGGGATCACGGCGAGATGGCGCAGGATATTGCGGTAATAGACGGAAACAGTAGTCGTCTCCGCGCCGAGGTCTACGAGGACGCAGCCCGATCGTTTCTCCGTATCGGTCAGTACGGCATCTGCGAGTTTCAGAGGACTGAGATACATGTCGGCAATGATGATGTTCGCATTGTCGAAACAGGTCACGAGATTCTGATGAAAATTCTTACGCAGGATGATATTCAGGAAGTTACCCTCGAGATGGTTGCACTGGATGCCTACAGGATCGATCTGCAGCTGGTTGTCGACCTTATATTCGAGGTTGATCGGCTCGAAGATCTTCATCTCCGGGTAGACCATGTCATTGTTGGCATCCTTCAGACGGTCGATGAGTTCGTCGGTGACGATCGTCGGCGTCATGAAGTCCTGGTTGATATTATTCTTGACACTGTGTACACTCTGACCGCAGAAACCGACATAGACCTGCTTAATGTCCTGTTTCAGGAGGTTCTTCAACTTCGTAATGATATTGGTCAGGCACTGCCCGGTCTTCTCAATGTTGTAGACCATACCCTTGCGGATGCAGGCGGAGGAGTCCTCTTCGACGAGGGCCAGCACGGAAAGGCTGCCGTCGAGGTTCTTCTGCCCGGCGATACCGGTGATCTTAGATGAGCCCAGCTCGATCGCTACGATAAATTCTTTTGGCATATTAGGCATATCTGTTCTATTTTTTATTCTGTTGGTTCTGTGTTCTCTAGCTGTTTCTCTGTTTTCTCCGCTTCTTGTTGACGCTGCAGGGGATTCTTCTGTTGTGGCGTCGCGACAGGTTGTGACTCGGCGGAGGCGACTTCATTTTCTGTATGACGTCTCTTACAGATAATCTGGTTATCGAATTCCAGGGAGATATAGGAATATTTGTTCCATCCCGCCTGGGAGAGTCCGTATCGGTAGAATTTGATCAGACGGTCCAGCTTCCGTGTTACGAAGTTACGGATTTCTTCATCCCGTTCTTTGAAGTATTTGCTCTCCGGGAGATAGCCGAGGTAGACGATATGATCGCCGATGCGTGGCACGATCTCTATGCCGCGGTCTGGCAGCACATTGATCTGCTCAATGAGGTTCCGCCATAAGGCATTGGCCATGATGACCTTTGTCATCGGCGCAATATAGCGCTCCGCATACCAACGACTGATATAACCCGTGGCGATGATCATATCACTGGTATAATGACTGTTGGGCATCACTTGATTGTGATCATCCACATAGTAGTCATCCCCTGTGATATTCTTGATACGCACTACGGGGAGCCGTTGCGTGAGTTCAATAAAGACATTGCCGTTTTGGGTCTTGTAACACTGTGCCGTCTTGACGAAGGCACTCTGCTTGAGCATGTCTTCGATACGACGACAGTCAACCTTGTTGAAAGGAACGCCGTCGGGATCGAGGTGAGCTTTCTCCAGGCGTGTCTGTATCTCGTGGACATCAAGGAAGCCATTCGTCGTAGAGTCTTCAATGAGGATATACGGTTTTCGACAAACGACATTCGCCTCACTCGGCTGCCCGAATGAGGTGAACGCGATGACGATGTATACGGCCAGCAGTACATCGAGGCATACGATGATGACTTTTTTCCAGCAGACACGCATAGAATATGGCTTTACTTCTCTTGGTTCGTTTGTATTCTGATGCTATTTCTCTTTGGCCTCAATGAGCTTGGTCATCTGTGGCACATAGTTGTCGAGATTACCGGCACCAAGGACCACGAGGACATCGAAGTCACGGCTCTTGACGAGGTTGAGCACCTCATCTTTCCGGATCATGCTCTTCTCTACCTTCGGATCGAGATTGTCATAGATGAGCTGGCTCGTCACGCCGGGTATGGGGGCCTCGCGGGCCGGATAGATTTCGGTGAGAATGACTTCATCGAAATGGCTCAGAGCCTTGGCGAAATCCTTGTAGAAATCACGTGTGCGGGTATACAGGTGCGGCTGGAAGATCGCCGTGATCTTACGGCCTTTGAAGAGCTCCCGGAGGCTCTTGGCACTCTGTTCGATCTCCTTCGGATGATGTCCGTAGTCGGAGAGGAAGACATGGCGGTTGTTCTTGATCTTGAAGTCAAAACGGCGGTCTACACCATGATAGGTCTTCATACCATATTTGATCTCCTCTGCCGTACAGCCGTTGAGCTGTGCCATGGCCATGGCAGCGATACCGTTATCGATATTGATGGGGATGGGCTGGCCGAGCTCGATGCCTTTGATACTCTCGATGGGCGAGATGAAGTCAAAGGAGATCTCGCCATTCTCGATCTTGATATTCTCAGCGTGGAAGTCACCCTCGTTACGGCTGTAGGTATAGGTCTTCACTCCTTCCTGAACGTTAGGCTTTACCTCAAGACCGGTATGGATAATGAGGGCGCCGCCGGGCTGGATAAGTTCGGTGTAGTGGCGGAAGGACTCAAGATAGGCTTCCTTCGTGCCGTAAATATCGAGATGGTCGGGATCGGTGGCTGTGATGACACTCATCCACGGGCGGAGCCAATGGAAGGAGCGGTCGAACTCATCGGCTTCTATGACGACATAATCGCTCTTGTCGGAGAGGATATAATTGGTGCCATAGTTCTTGGAGATGCCGCCGAGGAAGGCGTTGCAGTCCACATGACTCTGATGCATGATATGGGCACACATCGTGGATGTCGTCGTCTTGCCGTGGGTGCCGGCAAAACACAGACCCTTATGGCTGCGTGTGAGCATGCCCAGAACCTGGGCGCGCTTCTGAACTTCGAATCCGTTCTGACGGAAATACTGCAGCTCCTGGTGTTCCGCGGGGATGGCCGGGGTGTAGACCACGAGGCAGCTCTTCGGATCGCGGCAGGCATGGGGAATCTCGTCGAGGTTCTCTTCATAATGGATGAGCATGCCTTCCTTCTCCAACTGATGGGTGAGGTCGGAAGGTGTCTTGTCATATCCTGCCACGACGAGGCCACGACGGATGAAGAAACGGGCGATGGCACTCATTCCGATGCCACCGGCGCCGATGAAATAAACGGATTTGATATCTTTCAGTTCCATGATTGTATTACTTTCTTATTTTTGGGCATAGGCCTCGGCCATCTTGATGACCTCGTCGGCAATGATGTCGGCACTGTTGGCCTCGCCAAGTGTGAGGATGTTCTTGCGAAGGGAGGCCAGCTTGTCATCGTTGTGGACGAGGTCAAGGGCCTGTTTCAACAGTACTTGGGGGGCGTCGGCATCTTTCACGTAGATGGCGGCATCCTTCTTCACCAGGGCCATGGCATTCTTCGTCTGGTGGTCTTCGGCGACATTCGGACTCGGCACAAGGATGACGGCCTTGCCGATGAGGCAGAATTCGGAGATGCTGCTGGCACCGGCACGGCTGATGACGAGATCAGCGGCACGATAGGCGGCTCCCATGTCGGAGACGAAATCGGTGACAACGAGGTTCTCCGGCTTGCCGAAGGCCTCGACGGCCTGCTTCATCTCCTCGAAATAGTATTTGCCGGTCTGCCAGATGAACTGTACGTCCGCAGCGGCCTTTACCATGTCGAGGTGCTGGCGCATGCTCTCGTTGATCGTACGGGCACCGAGGCTGCCGCCGACAAGGAGAATCGTCTTACGGTCAGCGCGGAGACCGAACTGCTGACGGGCCTCTTCAGGCGTGATCGTCGTATGGACGACATTCTGACGGACGGGATTGCCGGTCTTGATGATCTTCTCAGCCGGGAAGAAACGCTCCATGCCGTCGTAGGCGACACAGATCTTCTGCACCTTCTGACTCAGCATCTTGTTGGTCTTGCCGGCATAGGAGTTCTGCTCCTGGATCAGACAGGGAATCCCCATGCTATGGGCAGCATCAAGGGCGGCACCACTGGCATATCCCCCGACACCGACGGCAGCCATCGGCTTGAAGTTCTTGATGATCTGTTTCGCCATGTGCTTGCTGCGCAGGAAGTCGATGATGACACCGATATTCTTCAGACTATACAGGGGACGTATGAGGCCCCTTACAGGGAGTCCTTTGATCTCATATCCTGCGGCGGGGACACGTTGCATCTCCATACGGCCGAGGGCGCCGACAAAGAGAATGTGAGCATCCGGGCGCTTTGCCTTGATGGCGTTGGCAATGGAGACGGCCGGGAAGATATGTCCTCCCGTTCCACCACCGCTGACAATGATTCTTAGTGCTTGATCCATGTCTATCTTGTTTTTTTCGCAAAATTACTTATTTTTTTTGTCATTCGGTAATATTTGCGGTAATTTATTTTTTTATTGGTCCGTATTCACTGCTTTTTCAGTCTCTGTACCGCGTTTTTTCGCCGTACGGCTGACGGAGAGGATGGCACCGAGGTAGAGACAGTTGAAGAACATGGATGAGCCGCCTCGACTGATGAGGGGCAGCGGCTGACCCGTCACAGGGACAAGGCCTACGGCAACGAGCATGTTGAATAAGGCCTGTGTCACGAGAAGGATGGCGAGTCCCATGGCCAGGAAGGCCGGAAAGTTGTTCTCGCACTGACCGGCGATATGACCTGTACGGAAGAGGAGGATGATATATAATGCCGCTACAAAGATGGCTCCTTCAATGCCCATCTCTTCAATGATGATAGCGTAGATGAAGTCAGAGAATGCCTGTGACAGGAAGTCTCGTTCTACGCTGTTGCCTGGGCCGACGCCAATGATATTACTCGAGGCGATGGCTATGGCGGCATGGGCTTTCTGTCCGTCCTTGTCAAGGTCTACATCCTGCGGAGGAACATCTTTTGATCCGAAGTCCTCTATTCTGGCTTTCCACGTGTCTGCACGATGGAACAATCGGGCAAAGAAGTTGGGTTTCTCCTTCACGACTTGTTCCGTTTTTCCCTTGACGGGGTCTTCGGCCTTCGTCTCATCGCCGATGGCAAAGATCATGACAAGTACGAAAGCAGCGACGGCTCCTACACCTGCGAAGAGGCGGAGTAGTTGGCGCTTGGGTATCCGTCCGAAGAACATCATGCCTACGACGGTGATACATAGCAGCATGGCCGTACTCAGGTTCTCCATCATGATCAAGACAGCGAAGAAACCAGTCAGAAGCAGGATCCACTGAAAGGCACGCTTGTCAGCGCCATGCTCTGTCTGAAGCCCACTGAGAATCTGTGCCGTTGCCAGAACGACAGTACCCTTAGCCAATTCCGAGGGTTGGAAATGGAAGCCGAGAATACTCACCCATCGTGCCGCCCCATTGGTGCTCTGCCCAAAGGCGAGGACCCAGAGGAGCATGATAATGGAGAGGATGATCAGAAAGGGTGTGGCAAGTTTGAAATATTTACATGGGATGTTCAGTGTGCATACCATGAATATGACTCCCACGATGATCGTCCCCACATGTCCGAGCACAGGGGCCCAGAAAGCCCCTCCCTTGTAGGTCAGTGAACTGGAGGCAGAATATACCTCCGTGATACTGATCAGACAAAGGAAGAAGAAGACCATCCAGATCGTCTTGTCGCCCTTGAAGAGATTATGTATGATCGTTTTGCTCATCTTATAGCTTTCTCACGGCAGCCTTGAATTGGTCTCCGCGGTCTTCCATATTCTTAAAGAGGTCGAAACTGGCACAGCACGGACTCAGCAGGACTGTATCACCGGGCTTGGCCATTTCATAGCAGGCCTTCACGCAGTCGACCATATTATGGGTGTCACGGACGGGGAGCCCGAGCTGGTCGAAGTTGTCATGGAGCTTTTTATTGTCAGCACCGAGGTATACGAGACCGACACATTTCTGTTTCACGAGGTCCATGATATGACTGTAGTCATTACCCTTATCCTTTCCTCCGAGGATGAGGATCGTTGGGGTTTTCATACTCTCGAGGGCATACCAACAGGCATCGACATTCGTTGCCTTGGAGTCGTTGATGTACATCACGCCGCCAACTTTACAGACTTTCTCCAGACGGTGCTCAACGCCGGGGAAGTCGCTGAGACTCTTGCGGATGACATCTTTTTTGATACCAGCAATATTGCTGGCCAGACCGGCAGCAAGGCTGTTGTAAAGGTTATGTTTGCCTGAGAGCGAGAGTTCCTCCTGCTCCATATTGAACGGGGTGGGGTATTCGAGCTTATACTTGCCATCTTCTATATAGGCAATACTGCCTTTCTCTTTTAACTCAGAGAAGGGACAACGGACGGCATGGATGTCGAATTTCTCCATCTCCTTCTTGATGACGGGGTCGTCATTCCAGTAGATGAAGCAGTCGTCGGGCGTCTGGTTCTGCGTGATACGCATCTTCGCGTCGGCATAGTTCTCGAACTTGAAGTCGTATCGGTCGAGGTGGTCGGGCGTGATATTCAGTAAAATAGCGATGTTGGCGCGGAACTGATACATGTTGTCGAGCTGGAAAGAACTGAGCTCGATGACATAGTAATGATGAGGATCTTCAGCCACCTGAAGAGCCAGGGAGCGACCGATATTTCCGGCCAGGCCGACATCGTATCCGGCAGACTTGAAAATATGGTAGATGAGCGACGTCGTCGTTGTCTTACCGTTGCTGCCCGTGATGCAGATCATTTTGGAATGGGTGTAGCGACCGGCAAACTCGATCTCACTGATGATCGGGGTCTTTTGTGCCATGAGTTTCTGAATCATCGGGGCCTCCTTCGGAATGCCCGGACTCTTGATGACCTCATCGGCATTGAGGATCTTCTCTTCTGTATGATGCCCTTCCTCCCATTCAATATGGTGGTCGTCAAGGAGCTTCTTGTATTTGTCCTTGATCATGGACGTGTCGGAGACGAACACGTCGAATCCTTCTTTCTTGGCCAGGACGGCGGCTCCAGCACCGCTCTCTCCGGCTCCTAAAACAACTATTCTTTTCATTTTTCTATCTAATTTTCAGTGTGATGATCGTCAGCGCGGCAAGGATGATCGTGATGATCCAGAAACGGATGGTGATCTTGCTCTCATGCTTGGGGGTGTGAGGCGCCTTGATGAGATATTTGCAGTCGGGATCCAGCTGGCTGTCCTGCGTGCGGAAGGCATCATGGATCGGCGTGCGCTTGAAGATACGTTGTTTCACCCCTCTGTGCTTACCGAGTTTATAGTAATATACCTGCATGATGACACTGAGGCTCTCTACAAAGAAGATTCCACAAAGTATCGGCAGTAACAACTCCTTATGGATAATGATGGCACCGACACCGATGATGCCACCAATCGTGAGGCTACCCGTGTCGCCCATGAAAATCTGTGCAGGATAGGCGTTGTACCATAGGAAACCGATAAGGGCACCGACAAAGGCACAGAAGAAGACCACGAGTTCCTGGGAGCCGGGGATGAACATGATGTTCAGATAGGCCGCGAAGTTGATATGGGAACTCACATAGGCCAGAATGCCCAGGGCTACACCGATGATGGCTGAGTTGCCGGCACACATGCCATCCATACCGTCGTTGAGGTTCGCACCATTGCTTACGGCTGTGACGATGAAGATGGTGATGATGACGAAGAGCACCCAGGCGGCAGCGCTGCGGTAGGGGCCCATCCATTTGGTAAACCACGAATAGTCGAAGTTATGGCCCTTGACAAACGGAATCGTCGTCTTCAGGGATTTCCGGGCCTCCGGACGGTGCTTGATGACCACCTCCTGGCCGTTCTGCTGTTCAATGGCGAGGTTCTCGTTGATCTTTACGTCGGGAGAAGCCCAAAGGGTGATTCCGACGATGAGACCAATGCCAACCTGTCCGATGATCTTGTATTTTCCTTTCAGGCCATCTTTGTTTCGCTTGAAGATCTTGATATAGTCGTCCATACCGCCAAGGAAGCCAAGCCACAGCGTCGTGACCATCATCAGGATGAGGTAGATATTACGTAGACGACCGAGCAGGAGGACAGGGATGAGGATGGCGACGATGATGATCACGCCACCCATCGACGGCACACCGATCTTTTTCACACCAAAGGGATCGATACTTGCGTCACGTTGCGTCTCTGTGATCTGTTTCTTCTTGAGATATTTGATGAAATGTTCTCCGAACCATGCAGAGATGGTCAGCGACAGGATCAGTGCCAGCAAGGCACGGAACGAGATATAGCCCCAGATATGGGATCCGGAGATGCCGAACTGTTCGAGGAACCGGAAAAGATAGTATAACATTTTCTTTCTCCTTTATATATATGATTATTCCTTTTCCTCTTCGAAAATGGCACGCAGCACTTCCTTGTCATCGAAGTGGTGCTTCACACCCTTGATATCCTGGTAGTTCTCATGACCCTTACCGGCAACGAGGATGACATCACCCTTTTGGGCCATCATGCAGGCCGTGCGGATAGCCTCTTTACGGTCCACGATAGAGACGACCTTACGCATCTGCTGGGTGTTGAGGCCGGCGAGCATATCGTTGATGATGTCCTGTGGCTCCTCAAAACGGGGGTTATCACTCGTGATGATGACTTTGTCGCTCTGTTTCACGGCTTCCTGGGCCATCAATGGCCGTTTGCCCTTGTCACGATTGCCACCGGCACCACAGACGGTAATGACATGGCCCTTACCATTGAGAACCTCATGAATAGCGTTGAGGACATTCTCCAAGGCATCGGGGGTATGCGCATAGTCGACGACGGCAGTATACCCCTTCGGAGAGTGGAGGGGCTCCAGACGGCCACTGACGCTGTGGAGGGTACTCAGGACAACGAGGATATCCTCGGGCTTCTTGCCGAGCATGACGGCGGCGCCATAGACGGCGAGGAGGTTGCTGACATTGAACTTGCCAATGAACTGAACGCCGACCTCATGACCGTCGATGTCGAGGTACATCCCCTCAAAGTGGCACTCGATGATCTTCGCACGGAAGTCAGCCATCTGCTTGATGGAGTAGGTCTTCACCGTGGCCTTCGTGTTCTGTACCATGATCATACCGTTCTTGTCATCGGCGTTTGTGATGGCAAAAGCATCCTTCGGCAGTCCGTCGAAGAAGGCTTTCTTGGCGTTGCGGTAGTTCTCGAACGTCTTATGGTAATCGAGGTGGTCACGGGTGAGGTTTGTGAAGATACCTCCCTTAAACTTCAGTCCGCCGATGCGCTTCTGATGGATGGCATGGGAAGAGCACTCCATGAAGGCATACTGACAGCCGGCCTTCACCATCTCACCGAGGAGTTCGTTGAGCTCGATGGGATCCGGTGTCGTATGGTCCGCAGGGACTGCTTTGTCATCAATATAGTTGCAGACTGTGGAGAGAAGACCACACTTGTAACCGAATTTCCGGAACATATTATATAATAAGGTGGCGATTGTCGTCTTGCCATTCGTTCCTGTGACACCGACGAGGATGAGGTGACGGGAGGGATCACCATAGAAGAGTGTGGCGACCTTTCCGACGGCATCCTCCGTGGATTTTACCTGGACATAAGTGACACCGTCTGCCTTCTCTTCGGGCATGTCCTCACAGAGGACGGCTTGGGCACCCTGGGCGATGGCCTTCGGGATAAACTTATGGCCGTCGACCTGCGTTCCTTTCATCGCTACGAACAGATGTCCGTCCTGGATCTTGCGGGAATCGATATTGACACCTGTGATTTCAATGTCATCACTACCGAGAATCTGTTCCGGTTGGATGTTCTTGAGCAATTCTTTCAGTTTCATTTCTATAGTTGTTTTTTAATTTTCCAATGTTAATTGACAACGGTCACCACGCTTGATGAAATGACCGGGCTCAAGGCTCTGCTTGACGACGCGGCCACGGCCGATGAGCGTACAACGGACACCACGGTGCTCAATAAGGAATACGGCATCCCGGGCACCCATACCCGTGACATCAGGCATATATTTGTCGCTATACTGTTTGCGCTGGAAAAGGTTGACTTTCGAACGCCCCTTGATATCGCCACCACCCCAGATCGGATTACCGTTGGCATAGGAGCCCGTCCAACTCTTGTTGACGGGGATGCCGATGTGTGAGAGGACATAGTCGGCGGCAAGGATGTTACCGTTGAAGACTTGCGGAACGAAGACAGAGGCGCTGTCCCGGGCTTCCGACACACTGAGTTTGATGTCCTGGGCCATGATGCCCTCGGCGATATTATGGAAGACGACACCACTCATGCCACCACCGGAAGCCGGGAGACCGGACTTCTGGATACAGACGATACAGCTATACCGTGGATGTTCAGAGGGGAAATAGCCAGCGAAACTCAACAGATAGTTTGTGCCTCCGGCCTTATATCCTCCTGCGCCCTTGGAGATCTGTGCCGTTCCCGTCTTTCCCGATACATGGAAAGATTTCGAACCGGCTTTCTTGCCCAGACCGACACTGACGACCTGCTCCAAGATAGCCTGGATCTCTCCGAGTGCCTTCTTGCCGCAGATATGCTCACGCATCACCTCCGGCGGGAACTCCATGATCGTCTGGCCGTTCTTCTCTACCCGTTGTACGAAGCGCGGACGCATCATCCTACCGCCGTTGGCGACGGCATTGTAGAAGGTCAGCGTACTGATTGGTGGCACCTGTGTCTCATAACCGATACTCATCCAGGGTAGGGCTGTCTTGCTCCAGTTCGTCCATTGCCCATGCTTGTTCTTGTGAGGCATACGGATGACAGGTGGTGTATAGCCCGGGATGACATCTTCTAGTCCGAGGTCGTCGGCGATACCCGTACGGTAGAGCCCCCGGACGAATTTTTCGGGATCGTTATGATAATGGTCGTCGATGATACGACTCACGCCGATATTACTACTGTACCACAGCGTCTGAGGCAGCGTCAGCGTGCCGTAGCCGCCTTTACGCCAGTTCCAGTCCTTCATGTCACGGCCGTACATGTTGAAAATACCGCCGAAGGTCTCCACCCTGTAGGTGGTATCGACGACTCCGTCGTCGAGAGCCACCATCAGACTGATGGGTTTGAAGACAGAACCGGGCTCGAGAAGATCGCTGACGGCATGGTTGTGGATCTCCCGGTATTCTCCGTCAAAGCATTTCTCCATGTTCACGATGGCCTTCACGTCACCCGTGGGGACATCCATGACGATGGCGACCCCGACATTACCATTGATCTCTTTCAGCTCATTGATAACGGCACGCTCGGCGAGGTCCTGGATGTTCACGTCGATCGTTGTAACGATATCCGCGCCGTCGACAGGCGGCGTGTCGGTGATATCGAGGAACTTGTTACGGACCTTCCGGCGGTGGACGATACCATTCGTACCACGGAGGATAGAGTCGTAAGACAGTTCCAGACCGAAACGGGCTGTGTCTTTGGCACCATACATGGCACCGATGGTACGACCGGCGAGGGAACCATAGCTGCGCTTGCGTGCGTCATACTCCTCATAGGTGAAACCGCTGCGAAGACTCGGCAGACGGAACACGGGGAGACTACGGAGCTGACAGAAGGTGTTATAGTCGATACGCTTGTTCCAAATAGCCCAGTAACGGCTTTGCTTCTTCATACCCTCTTCCAAGTGAGCTTTGAACTGAGCGGCACTCTGCTCGGGGAAGAGCTGATGGAGACCCTCACAGATAGAATCTATCTTTACGTGCCACAGGGAGTCAGTATGGGTGTCCTTCATCGTCTTGAAGTCGAGGTAGCATTTATATTCCGGCAGACTGGAGGCCATGAGTTGACCATCGCAGCTGAGGATATTGCCACGGTTCGGACGGACACTGACAGAGTCCCGCTTGACACGATCGGCGACCGTCATCCAGTACTGGCGCTTCGCCGTCATCGTATAGAGCGCCTTTGCCACCACCGCCAGGGCCACAAGGGTCAACAGTACGGCGATGAGGTTATAGCGCGGCATGATTTTCTTCGGATCAAACTTCTTCATTGTTCGTCGGGTACATTGATGATGTAAGGCGGCTGACTGGCAATTTTCAGCACACTGTCCTTATTATTCTTCAAAACTTCCAGTACATTGCTCTCACGGCTCTTCTCCGTGATGTCACTACTGCTCGAGAGGGCTCGGTATTTGGCATCCTGCAACTCCTCATGGAGTTTGTCGATCTCGATGAGATCTTTCTGTACGGTATAACGGTTGGAGATATAGACGATGACAAAGGCGGCGATGAGAAGAAACAGATAGATCTGATTCTTCATAAACTGCGTGTTGAAGATGTCTGCGCCGAGGATTTTCGAGAGGGTGACTTTCGATAGGTTGATATGCTCACCTTCCGACACGGTCTGGGCAATGACTTCCTTGAGATTCTCCATCGCCTTGAGGTCACGCTCTGCCGATGAGATCTTCTCGCCATCGTCGGTGGAGCTCTGCTCCTCACTGGTAGCGTCTCCTTTGCCGTTGACGGGTTCTTGCTTGGTGGCAGCCTGATCTGCTGTCATGTTATGTTCGTTATTTTCTTTATTCTCGTTCATGGGGTTCTTTCTTTTCAGCAATTCTGAGTTTGGCACTCCGGGAGCGTGGGTTGCGTTCCTGCTCGGTCTCTTCAGGGGTGATGACACGGTTGTTGACGAGCTTGTAAGGGCTATCGATGCGGCCGTAGAAGTCTTGGATGACCTTTCCCTCAACATTGCCCGTCTTCATCATATTCTTCACGATGCGATCCTCAAGACTATGATAAGTTATGACACTCAGACGACCGCCGGGAGCCAGCAGGGCTGTGGCAGCCGTGAGCATCTCTTTCAGCGCGTCCGTTTCATGATTAACCTCAATGCGTAGGGCTTGGAAGAGTCGCGCCATCTCTTTCTTTTCCCGTCCGCGCTTGACAAGGGGCTCCATGATGGTCACAAAGTCTTGTGTTGTCACGATAGGCTTTTGTTGACGGGCTTTCACAAGGGCAGCGGCGAGGCGGCGGCTATTTTTCATCTCACCGTAGAGGAAGAAAATGTCGGCCAGCTGCTCCTCGGCATAGCCGTTGACAATGTCTGCGGCGGTCTCATGAGCCCGTTGGTTCATGCGCATGTCGAGAGGGGCGTCGAACCGGAAGGAAAACCCGCGCTGCTCGTCATCGAGGTGATGGGAGGAGACGCCGAGATCGGCGAGGAGGCCATCGATATGCTCAACGCCGTAGTAATGCATCCAATTGTGGAGGTACCGGAAATTAGATCTGACAAAGGTGAATCGCTCATCATCGACAAAACGACGCTCACTGCCGTCTGCCTCCGTGGAGAGGATGTTTCTTGCGGCATCCTCGTCTTGATCGAAACTGTAGAGATGACCGTTGGCGGGAAGTCGACGTAGAATCTCACGGCTATGGCCACCACCTCCGAAGGTGACATCAACGTAGATGCCGCCGTCATGGATCTGCAGTCCGTCAATGCTCTCCTGGAGCAGAACAGGTATGTGATAAATCATGCGTGTACCTCTTTATAATTAAAACCGAGGGTCAAAGGTACATATTTTTCTTCACATACGTTCCTTTTTCGGCGCAATTTTTTTTATCAGCCCTTTAAAATGTCAAAAAAGTATATTTTTTTTGATTTTTTTTCTTTCTTACGCTGATAAACCAAAAAGTTGTATTAAATTTGCAAGGTAATATATATTGCAACCAAAAGTAGGCATGAGTTCAGAAATAGAGAAAACGATAGATATAGAAAAGCTTTTAAAGGATAAAATGGGCGGGAAATACCGCTTCTTCCCACAATGCATCCTCTCCTGGCTGCGGAAGATCCTCCATGAGGATCAGGTCAACGCCTTCCTTTGGGAACACCGCGAGCAGAAGGGTGTGGAATGGCTGGAGGAGTGCGTGCGCTACCTCGACATGACGCTTGACATCGAGGGGCGGGAGAACCTCCCCGATCCTCATGACGGAAAGCTCTATACGTTTGTCTCTAATCATCCTCTCGGTGGCGCCGACGGCGTGGCTCTGGGAGCGCTCATCGGCCGCCATTATGACGGTCATTTCCGCTATCTCGTGCGTAGTGAACTGCTGTGGCTGCCGGGACTTGAGCCCGTGAGCATTGGTATCAACAAACATGGCCACCAGAGTCGCCGTTTCCCGGAACTCGTTGAGGCGGGTTTCCAGAGCGATAACCACATGCTGATGTTTCCAGCCGGATTGTGCAGTCGGAAGACGAATGGCGTGATCCATGATATCCCATGGACGAAGACCTTTGTCTCGAAGAGTGTGGAATATAAGCGGGATGTCGTGCCGATCCATTTCAGTGGCTCCAACAGTGAACGGTTCTACCGTATCGCCAATATCTGTAAGGCGCTCCATCTGAGGGTGAATATCGCCCAGCTCTTTCTCGTCGACGAGATGTACCGGAATGTTCATAAGTCCTTCCGTGTAGCCATCGGAAAGCCCATTCCCTGGCAGACCTTCGACAAGAGTAAGACACCGAAGGAGTGGGCACAATGGGTAGAAGAAAAAGTTTATCAATTATAAGTTATGGAAGAAGAGATTATCCAACCGATCAGCAGAGACATCCTCGAGCGTGAGCTTACGCCCGAGAAACAGTTGCGTATGACCAACAAAAGTCATAATGAGATCTATATCGTCACTGCCAATGACTCTCCGAATGTCATGAAGGAGATAGGCAGGCTCCGTGAGATCGCTTTCCGCACGGCTGGCGGTGGTACGGGTAAGAGCATGGACATTGATGAGTTTGATGTTGGTGATAACTGCTATAAACAACTCATCGTATGGAATCCGGAGGCCAAGGAAATTATTGGCGGCTACCGTTATCTTCTCGGCCGCGACTGGAAGTTGAATGCGGAGGGACAGCCCCATTTGGCCACCAGTCACATGTTCCATTTCTCCGATAAGTTCCTCAAGGACTATATGCCTTATACGGTAGAACTCGGACGTAGCTTCGTCTCTCTCGAATACCAGAACGTGCGGAAGAATACGAAGAGTATCTTCGCCCTCGACAACCTCTGGGACGGCCTCGGCGCCCTCACCGTGATCTATCCCGACTTGAAATATTTCTTCGGAAAGATGACGATGTATCCGTCATATATCCGTGAGGGCCGTGACATGATCCTCTATTTCCTGAAGAAGCATTTCGACGATAAGGAGAATCTTGTCATTCCCATCCATCCCTTGAAGATCGAGACACCGGAAGAGAAGCTGAAGACAATCTTCACGGCTGATAATTTCAAGGACGACTACCGTATCCTCAATCATGAGATCCGTAAGCTCGGCTATAATATTCCGCCACTCGTAAACGCTTACATGAACCTCAGTCCGACGATGAAGCTCTTCGGTACAGCCATCAACTATGGCTTCGGAAATGTCGAGGAAACGGGTATCCTCATCGCTGTCAACGAGATCTTGGAGGAGAAGCGTGTGCGCCATATCAATTCATTTATCAAGGAACATCCGGAGGCACTGCATATCACGAGCAGTGCCAACCCGATCGTTTACAAAGAAAAGGAGAAGGAAAAATGAAAAAATTATTGTTCACCTTTTGCGTGGCAGCAGTCATGCCGGTAGCCGCCAGTGCCCAGTCGTCTTATGAGGCCATCGATTCCACGTCAACCTCAGAGCAGCCGGCACAGAATTCCATCAGTCTTGATGAACTTACGAGTCTCACACCTGAAGATAAGGCGTATGTGGACAGTTTCAATATCCAACTGCAGAAAGCTGGTGATGAGATCAATACCATCTCTGCCCAGTGGGATGCTGAGAAGGCTAAGCGCGGTTATCCGAAGAAGAAAACCGTCAAGGCCAAGGCTGCTGCTGTTGATGCTTATGTCGCCTTGCTGCGTCAGCAACTCTCTGACATCCGTCTGAACCGTTTTGTCGATAAGGACAAAGTTCAGTCGAAAATAGACTATTGGGAAGATTATCGCGTTAAGCTTAATAAGCTAATGTAATATCCTAATGCAGGGGCCGTCCCTTGTGGCGGCCCGCCGTCAGAACGACGGATGTACCACATTTCCCATTAATCCGACCTTGATCGGCGGGCCGCCACAAGGGACGGCCCCTGCAGGGACAGATCTATGCCTTTACCAGGTTGATACCATTGATTTTCTGATAGATATCGAGGGCATAGACATCCGTCATACCACTGATATAATCCAATACCGCCTGAACACGGGTCTCCAACTGATCACTATGGATATCATACTGGCTGCTGACGCGCCGGATGAGTTGTTGACTGTAGAAATGAGAGGGATTGATAGCGGCGCCGATAAAGACTTCCATCAGGGTATTCATGATTTTGAAACCGCTCAGCTCCACCTCCAATACGGGCTTGCTGTCATAGATCTTATCATAACTCACTTTCTGACAGCGACAGTAGGCCTCCCGGGGGCCTTCGCTGATATGTTCGATGAGGCTGCCTTGGAAGGTTCCCTGCAGAATCTCGTCCTCATGATCCACGAAAGCTTTCACACATTCTGCCTCGAGTTTGCCGATGACACAGGCACGGAAATAGACCACCTCTTCATTGGGATCAGTGACGCCCTGTTCCCGGATGTTATCGAGGATATGCCGTTGGGTCTCTTCATCAAAGAAACCGAGTAGCAGCTCCCGTGTCTCCTCATAACTGAGAATCTTCAGTTTGTGACTGTCTTCGATATCCATGATCTCATAACAGATATCGTCGGCAGCCTCGACGAGATAGACCAGCGGGTGACGCGCATAACAGGTTGGCTCACCAGGCGCGGACTTACGAATAATACCGAGTTCATCGGCAATTTTCCGATAGCTCTCTTCCTCTGAGACGAAGAACCCGAATTTTCCGTGACTGCCGGCAAGAAGGGATGAGAAAGGATATTTCACGATACTTGCCAACATCGAATAGGTCATGACAAACCCTCCGGGACGACGACCGAGAAACTGATGGGTGAGGATACGGAACGCATTAGCGTTACCTTCGAAATGAATGAGGTCATTCCAAAACTGGTTACCGACCATACCCTCCAGAACCATTCCTTTCCCTTCTGTGAAAAAGGTTTGGATGGCTTTCTCCCCACTGTGGCCGAATGGTGGATTGCCCATGTCGTGGGCCAGACAGGCTGCGGAGACAATCGTGCCGATCTCTTCGAAAAGGGTATTCGTCAACTCTGGATGTCGCTGCTTCAATGCCCGTGCCACATCATTGCCCAGCGACTGTCCGAGAGACGACACCTCCAGGCTGTGTGTCAGACGGTTATGTACAAAGACGGACCCCGGTAGCGGAAATACCTGTGTCTTGTTCTGCATTCGACGGAAAGGTGCAGAATAGATCAGTCGGTCATAGTCGCGCTTGAACTCTGACCGGTCGTCATGGCGGAGAGCATGGCGGTGCTCCTGCCCGAAGCGCTTGTTGGAGATGAGTCGTTTCCAGTCCATAAAATCTTGTTTTTTGCAAAGATAACGAAAAATCACGAGAAAAATATGGTTATATGCTTGAAAAGTCGTATTTTTGCATTATGATTCAGATAAAAGTTGTCAATGCGGGCCACCAGCCCCTCCCCGAGTATGCCACACCGCAGAGTGCCGGCATGGATCTTCGTGCCAATCTCGAGGCACCGGTAGTCCTCCAGCCCTTGGAGCGACAGCTCATCCCCACAGGACTGCATATTGCTCTGCCTGAAGGCTATGAGGCACAGGTACGGCCACGCTCCGGCCTGGCTCTGAAGCATGGCATCACCGTGCTGAATACTCCGGGGACCATTGATGCTGACTATCGTGGGGAGGTGAAAGTCCTCCTGGTCAATTTCTCCCATGAGCCATTCACGATCCATGACGGTGAGCGTATCGCTCAAATGGTTATCGCCCGTCATGAGCAGGGCGTCTTTGAACCCGTCGCTGTTCTTGATGAGACGGAGCGCGGTGAAGGTGGTTACGGACATACAGGAATACAATGAAGACACCGGTAAGATTTCTCCTTCTGACCCTTTCCGCAGGTATCGCCCTCGGCAGTGTCGCGATGGATAAGAACACGCGGCAACGCTATGATTATTTTTACCTCGAGGGAGCCCGCCAGCAGGCTGCCGGTAATTATACGGCAGCCTATGACCTCCTGCGCTATGCCCAGCGCATCAACCCGCAGGCGCCGGAGACCTATTTCGCCCTCGCCACCTTCGATGCGGCCTTGCAGAGAGATTCCCTGGCACTGAAAGATCTGAAGCACGCTATTGCCCTTGATCCGAACAATGCATACTATCTCGAACAACTTGCCGAATGGTATGTAAAGAATAATGACCTCGACCGTTCCATCGACGCTTTTGAGGCTTTGTGGCAGCATAGTCACGATAATACCGACGCCCTCCACGTTCTCCTTCAGCTCTATCAGCAGAAGAAGGACTTCAAGAAGATGATCAATGTCATCGACCGTATGGAGACGGAGGAAGGACTCAGCGAGCGCCTCACGCTCATGAAGATGCAGGTCTACGAGATGATGGGTGACAAGAAGGCGGCCTATCGGGCTCTGGCCTCTTTAGCCAAGCAACACCCCAATGACTATAGCTACCAGCTCATGCTCGGCAATTGGCTCGTACAGCATGGCCGTACGAAAGAGGCATACCATTATTTCGCAGGCGTGCTGAAGGATTACCCCAATAATACGTCGGCCCTGTCATCGATGTACGACTATTACCAGGCTGTCCATGAAGAGGATAAGGCCGATGCCCTCCTCATGCAACTCATGAAGAGTAAGGATACGCCGTCGACGACGAAGAGTCTCCTCGTCCGCTCATATGTACAGCGGAATGAACAGGCCGGTGGCGATTCTACGAAGGTATTGAAATTCTTCGATGATGTTCTATCTGTTCCCCAGGCTGATCAGACGGTCTATGCGATGAAAGCGGCTTATATGTCCATCAAGAAGATGCCTGAGGATTCTGTCAATGCTGTCTACCGTCAGATCCTCGACCTGTGGCCTGATGATGCTGCCACACGTGTCAGCCTCCTGCAGTCTCTCTGGCGTGAGAAGAAATACGATGAAGTTATTGAGATGTGTAAGCCGGCAAAGGAATATAATCCCGATGAAATGGCCTTTTATTATTTCTCAGGACTGGCCTATTATCAGAAGAATGAGGAGGACTCCGCTCTGGAAGCTTTCCGGCAGGGCGTTACGCAGATCAACGACCAGAGTAATCCCGATATTGTCTCCGACTTCTATGCCATCATGGGAGATATCCTCGTAAAGAAAGGCCTGCGTAAGGAGGCTTATGCCGCTTACGACAGTTGCTTGCAGTGGAAGGATGATAATACCGCCGCCCTCAATAATTATGCCTACTACCTCAGTGAGGATAGCAGTGACCTCAAGCGTGCTGAGCAGATGAGCTATAAGTCCATTAAGGCAGAGCCGAATAATGCGACCTTCCTCGATACCTATGCCTGGATCCTCTTTATGCAGCACCGTTATCCGGAGGCCAAGCGCTATATCGATTTGGCACGGGAAAATATCGATTCCACCGAAAACAACGCTACCATCTTTGAGCATATCGGTGATATCTACGCGATGAATCATATCGACTCTACCGCGTTGAAATACTGGCAACTGGCCAAAGACAGTGGTGTCGTCTCCTCCACAATAGATTATAAGATCAAAAACAGAAAATATATCTCACCAACAGATTATAAGAAATTATGTGTCAGAGCAACAGTAAAAAGTATCAGAAAGCCACAGGGACAGCTCCGTCGCAGACGGCACTGATCCTCTGTTGCCTTCTCTCCCTCCTCTTCTCCTTCTCCTCTTGCGGAGCGACGAAGCATCTTGAGCGTGCTGCCTCTACCAAGACCGTGTCGAAGAACGATCTCGGTAGCCTGCAGTATGTACAGAAAGTCTATGACACCCGTGTCTATACGAAGAATATCAGTGGGAAGATGGACTTCCGCATCCAGGCCGGTGACAAGGATATCACCGTTCCCGGACAGTTGCGCATGCGCCGGGATAGTGTCATCCGCATCCAGCTCTTTATCCCGCTCCTCGGATCGGAGATCGGCCGCCTGGAGTTCACACCGACCTACGTGTTGATCATCGACCGTATGCATAAGCAGTATGTCAAGGCCGACTACCGTCAGGTCGATTTCCTCCAGCAGCATGGCATCACGTTCTATTCCCTTCAGGCTCTGTTCTGGAACCAGCTTCTCCTGCCCGGTAATAAGACGGTCAAGGAGAGTGATCTGGAGAAATTCACGGCTGACGCCAGTAAGGGACAGGTAAGCTTGAATGATGGAAATATGAGCTATCTTTGGACCTGTGATCCCGCCAGCGGACAGATCAAGAAGGCTGATGTCACATATAATGACAAGCAGGGCCGGTCTTCCCTGACCGTCGATTATGCCGGTTTCACCGCTGTTGGCGTGAAGCAGTTTCCCGCCAATATCGTTCTGAACTTGAAGACGGATGCCACGAAGCATGTCAAGGCTGTCTTGATGGGTATTAATATGCACCGTGTCACTACCGACAGTGACTGGGAAACCCGGAGCACGATCTCCGACCGTTATACAAAAGTGGATCCGAAAGATATATTGAGTAAAATAACCATGTTGTAATGAACCCATTCTCGAAATATTCCCTTTCTCTCATCACCGTCCTCCTCTGTGTGATGCCTCTCTCAGCTCAGAAGAGCAGTCAGAAGCGACAGAACCGGACGGAACAGACTGTTAAACAGAAATCGTCACGTACACAGAAGACGCAGACGGCTCGTACGAAACGACAGCCGGCACAGGCGCAGAAAGCTCAGTCCCGTAATTCCCGTGGTAAGGCTGCCCAGCCCCAGCGCCCTTCCCGTCGTACACGTAACAACCGTAAGCAGCCTGCTTATACCAATGCCAATATCCGTGGCCTTCAGGGACAGCGCGCCGCTATCCAGAAGAAGATCCGCGAACAGGAGGCTGCCCTGCGGGCGAACCAGGAAGACGTGAAGAATCGGTTAAACAACCTCCTCGTCATCAACAGTGAGATCGATGCCGGACAGAAGAATATTGAGGGTATCCAAAAGGATATCCATCATATCGAGGGAAACATCGGTATCTTGAAAGGTCAGTTGAGAACGCTCGAGCAGCAACTTCAGGAGCGGAAACAGAAATACATCAACTCCATGCATTACCTCACGCGTCACCATAGCGTGCAGGATAAGCTGATGTTCATCTTCAGTGCGAAGAATTTCGCAGAAATGTTCCGGCGTATCCGTTTCATTCGTGAATATTCTGATTATCAGAAAGCACAGGGAGAACTCGTACAGGCCAAACAACTCGAGGTTAACGACAAGTATGCCCAACTCGAACAAGTCAAGGGACATAAAAACAATCTTCTTTATAAAGGTAGGGTTGCCCAGACCCAGTTGCAGAACAAACATGCTGAACAACAGAAGGTCGTTGAAGGCCTGCAGAGTCAGCAGAAGACTATCCAGGCTATCATCGCTGAACAGCGGAAGAAAGATGCCGTGCTGAACTCCGAGATCGATAAACTCGTGGCTCAGGAGGTGGCGAAGGCCCGCGCCCGTGCTGCCGCTGAGGCTGCCCGCCGTCGTGCCGCCGCTCAGGCTGCCGCCCGCGCCCGTGCTGCCGAGTTGGCCCGGAAGAAGGCTGCCGCAGAGGCTGCCCGTAAGGCCGCCGCAGAACGTATCGCCGCTGCCAAAGCCCGTGAGGCACAGATGAAAGCTGCTGCCGAAGCAGCCCGGAAAGCTGCTGAGGAGGCCCGACAGAAAGCTGTTGCCGCCGCTACTGCCCGTGCTGAGGCTCAGCGACGTGCCGCCGCAGAAGCTGCCGCTAAAGCTGCCGCCGAACGCCAGGCTCGTGCCGATCAGGCAGCCCGTGAGGCGGAGGCAGCCCGTGAGGCTGCCGAGCGGAAGGCTGCTGCTGACCGTGCTCGTGCTGCAAAAGATATCGCTAAGACGCAGGAAAGTGTAAATGAGGCTTCCTCCCTCTCTACGGCTGACCGTATGATGAGCAATGGCTTTGCCGCCAACAAGGGGCGTTTGCCAATGCCAATCACCGGCGGCTATCGTATCGTCAGTCATTTCGGACAACACACGGTGGCTGGTCTGAAGGGGGTCACCCTCGACAATAAGGGTATCAATATCTTGGGTAGTAATGGCGCCCAAGCCCGAAGCATCTATGACGGCGAGGTGAGTGCTGTCTTCGGCTATGCTGGTTCATGGGTTGTCATGGTTCGCCATGGCGCTTACATCTCTGTTTATGCAAACCTTCGAAATGTTGCCGTACACCGTGGACAGCATGTCGGTACACGGCAGGCCCTCGGTACAGTAGGCGCAGACAACATCCTCCAATTCCAGCTTCGCCGAGAAACGGCGAAACTGAATCCGGAGGCATGGCTGGGAAGATAATGTAGGGCATGATGAATCATGCCCCTATGTATTCCCCAATTTCCTTGCGTGGCCGCAACATGACGGCCACCTACAATAGGATCTATGAATGATACTGGTTGGACTACATAGAGAGGAGGTTCCAATAGATCTCCAGCGCCTTTCGTATTTCCGAAAGGCGGATGAACTCGTCGGCACTGTGACTGCGACTGCTCTCGCCGGGACCGAGTTTGAAACTTGGAAAAGGCATGAGGGCCTGGTCGCTGAGGGTGGGACTGCCGAAGAATGTCAGCCCCAGTTGGCCGCAGCGGCGGATGAGCGGATGGTCAAGACGGATATGACTTGAATGGAGGCGGAAGCTATGGGCATGAAGCTCACTCTTCGTGTGTTCGTTGATGATGTCGAAGACTTCCTCGTTGGTATATAACTCATTGGTGCGGACATCAATGAGCGCCGTACAAAGGTCAGGGATGACATTATGTTGGGTACCGGCATGGATGACGGTGGCGGTCATCTTCGTAGGACCTAAGAAATCACTCTCTTTCTTGAAATGATAGTTGCGGATCCATACAAGGTCGTCAAGCATCTCGTAGATGGCATTGACTCCCTCGTTGCGGGCGGCATGTCCGCTCTTGCCATGGGCGATGAGGTCAAGAACCATCAGTCCTTTCTCCGCCACTGCCGTACGGAGTCCCGTGGGCTCTCCGACGATGGCGACATCGATGGCTTTCTCCTTTTCTGTCCCCGACAGTTGGGCAACCTCCTCTTCTATCTCCGGTAAAGCGATGACGATACCATTCTTACCGCCTATCTCCTCCTCGCAGGAAGCGAGATAGACGAGATTGTAAGGACAGGCCTCGGAACCGGCGGCATGGAAACGACGGAGGGTTTGCAGAAGGGTCACGAGGCCACCGCCGCAGTCGTTGGAACCGAGACCGAAGAGCTGATCGCCTTCTATTGACGGTGACAGCGGATCACGCGTCCAACTGCTCACGGCCTTCACCGTATCGATATGGGCATTGAGAAGGACGGTGGGCTTATTGGCAGACCAAAAAGGATGATTGATGGCATCGGCTGTGCTGGTCCAGATATTATTGCCGACACGATGGGGCCTGAAGCCGTAACTGCGGATCGTGGCTTCCATGAAGTCCGCTGCCTCTTTTTCCTCCTTGCTGACGGAAGAAATGTGGATGAGATGCTGGAGGAGTGCTACCGCATCAGAAAAATATTCGCTTGTTTCCATATTCGGGCACAAATATACGAAAAAAAATTTTGTATTTTTCACTTTTTCCCTTATCTTTGCATAAAATTCTATCCGTAAGCTTATGCAAACCAGATGTCATCTCTCGGTTCTCATTCATGAGCAAGCCAAGAAATATGGGAACAAGCCGGCACTGACGTTCCGTCTCTTCGGTAGTACGAAATGGAGAACAGTATCTTGGAAACAGTTTTCCATGCGTGTCAAGCAGGTCAGTAATGCTCTGCTGAACCTCGGCGTGAAGCCGCAGGAGAATATCGCCGTGTTCTCACAGAACTGCGTGCAGTATCTCTATACCGACTTCGGTGCCTATGGCGTTCGTGCCTGCTCGATCCCGTTTTATGCCACGAGTAGTGAACAGCAGATTCAATATATGGTCAATGATGCCCAGGTACGCTTCCTTTTCGTAGGCGAACAGGAGCAGTATGACAAGGCCCACCGTATCTTCGCCCTCTGTCACAGCCTTGAGCGTATCATCATCTTCGACCGTAGTGTGCGTATCTCCACCCATGACCCCAACGCTCTCTATTTCGAGGACTTTCTGAAACTCGGTGAGGGCTTCCCACGCCAGAGCGAGGTGGAGCAGTTGTGGAAGGATGCCCGCGAGGATGATCTCTGTAATATCCTTTACACGAGTGGTACGACAGGAGACAGTAAGGGCGTTATGCTGAGTTATTCCCAGTATCATGCTGCTCTCAAGGCTAATGATGTCTGTGTGCCGCTGACGGAGAATGACCGTGTCATCGACTTTCTGCCATTCACCCATATCTTTGAGCGGGGCTGGGCCTATCTGGCGCTTACGGAAGGTGCTCAACTGATCATCAATACTTATCCGAAGGAGATCCAGGAGAGTATGCGTGAGACGCATCCTACGAGTATGAGTGCCGTGCCGCGTTTCTGGGAGAAGGTATTCGTTGCCGTGAAGGCCAAGATGGATGCCGCTGCTCCGATGCAGCGGAAGATCATGTATCATGCCCTTGCTGTCGGAAAAAAACGCAATATTGATTATAAGTCGCATGGTAAACGGGTGCCGCTGACACTGGAGATGGAATATCAGCTCGTCAACAAGACACTGCTGAGTCTCGTCCGTAAGCAACTCGGCCTCGAACATCCGAATCTCTTCCCGACGGCCGGTGCCTATGTCTCTCCTGAAGTGGAAGAATTTGTCCATTCCATCGGTATCGGTATGATCGTCGGCTACGGTCTGACGGAGAGTCTCGCCACGGTCTCTTGCGACCATAAAGGTGAGCCGTATACCATTGGCAGTGTCGGCAGACCGATCCAAGGCATTGAGATCAAGATTGGCGAGAATGACGAGATTCTGTTGAAGGGTCCCACGATTACGAAGGGTTACTACCACCGTGATGAGATCAATGCTCAGGCCTTTGATGCGGATGGCTTCTTCCATACCGGTGATGCCGGATATATGAAGGATGGAGAGCTCTATCTGAAAGAGCGTATCAAGGACCTCTTCAAGACCTCTAATGGTAAGTATATCGCACCGCAGAAAGTGGAGGCGATGATGCTTGTTGACAAGTTCATCGATCAGATCGCCGTCATCGCAGACCAGCGGAAGTTTGTTTCCGCCCTCATCGTCCCTGAGTTCCGGGTTGTCGAGCAATGGGCGAAGGACCATGATATCAAGTTCGAGAACCGTGTTGACCTCTGTCAGAATGAGGAAGTCAACAAGATGATCTTCGAACGTGTGCAGACCCTGCAGCAGACACTGGCTCCTTATGAGCAGATCAAGCATTTTACACTTCTGCCACACCATTTCTCGATGGAATCGGGAGAGTTGACGAACACGTTGAAGCTCCGTCGCGGTATCATTAACAAGAACTACAAGGCCGTCATCGACGCCATGTACGAGAAAGTAAAAAAATAACACAGATATGATAACAAGTGATCAATTGAAGGATGTCCAGGACCGCGTCGCTGCCTTGCATAGATATCTGAATATCGACCAGAAGGAGATAGAGTTTGAAGAAGAGCAGCTGCACACGCAGGCGCCCGATTTCTGGGATGACCCTAAGCGTGCTGAGGCTCAGATGAAGAAAGTTAAGGGTATTGAAAAATGGCTGAAAGGCTATGATCTTGTCAAACAGGAAGCTGATGAGCTTGCCCTTGCCTTTGATTATTATAAAGAGGAGATCGTCACCGAGGAAGAGGTCGATGCCGACTATGTCAAGGCCTTGAAGGATATCGAGGACCTGGAGTTGAAGAATATGCTGCGTCAGGAGGAAGACCCCATGGATGCCGTCATGAAGATCAACTCCGGTGCCGGCGGTACGGAGAGTCAGGACTGGGCGCAGATGCTTATGCGTATGTATATGCGTTGGTGTGATGCCCATGGCTATAAGGTGAAGATCACGAATCTCCAGGAAGGTGACGAGGCTGGTATCAAGAGTGTTGAGATGACCATTGAAGGTGGCGAGTATGCCTATGGCTTCTTGAAGAGTGAGAATGGTGTTCACCGTCTTGTCCGTGTCAGCCCGTATAATGCCCAGGGTAAGCGTATGACGAGTTTCGCCTCCGTTTTCGTCTCCCCCCTTGTCGATGATACCATTGAGGTGTATGTCGATCCCGCCAAGGTCAGTTGGGATACGTTCCGTTCCAGTGGTGCCGGTGGTCAGAATGTCAATAAGGTGGAGTCGGGTGTCCGCCTGCGCTATCAGTATGAAGATCCAGATACCGGTGAGAAGGAGGAGATCCTGATTGAGAATACGGAGACACGCGATCAGCCGAAGAACCGCGCCAAGGCCATGCTCCTCTTGAAGAGCCAGCTCTATGACCGTGCGATGAAGAAGCGTATGGCCGAACAGGCGAAGATTGAGGCCGGAAAGAAGAAGATCGAGTGGGGTAGTCAGATCCGCTCTTATGTCTTCGATGACCGTCGCGTGAAAGATCACCGCACAGGCTATCAGACTTCCGATGTCGATGGTGTCATGGACGGTAAGATTGATGGTTTCATCAAGGCCTACCTCATGGAGTTCGCTGCTGCTGATGCGGAGGCAAAGGAATAGCCTATAGTGCCTAAAATAATAAGAACTAATAACTAATCAGAACTATGAGCAGTAACAAAGATCTAAGACGGGCCAAACATGCGGCCTATGAAAAGAAAGAGGAAGAAAAAGGTAAGAAGGTGGTGTATATCATCTTTGGTGCGTTGATTATCCTGGCCATCATCTTTATGATTGTCTCCTTCGGAATCTTCGATTGATATGAGCGGACTCGAGATAGAACGGAAATTCCTCGTCAGGGGTGGTGACGCCTATAAGCGTGCCGCCTCTTCGAGCAGTCATATCCAACAAGGTTATATCCCTGCTGAGGGCGTCACGGTACGTATCCGCGTGCGTGACGACAGAGCTTATCTGACGATCAAGAGTCACTCTGATGCCGCTGGGCTCAGCCGTTATGAGTTTGAAAAAGAGATCACCCTCGATGAGGCCCGCCATCTGCTGAAACTCTGTCAGGGCGGTGTCATCGATAAGCGCCGCTGGCTGGTGCCGAGTCCTGACGGACGCCATACGTGGGAGGTTGATGAGTTCTTCGGCGACAATGCCGGCCTCGTCATGGCGGAAGTGGAACTGGCCTCCGAGGATGAGCCTTACGAGAAGCCGGACTTTATCGGTGAGGAGGTGACGGGGGATCGACGATATTATAATAGCCATTTGCTATTATATCCGTATAAAAATTGGCACAATTAAAAATAATTTTGTAATTTTGCAGCCATAATAAGATTAATTCGTTAGTATGGCTGAATTATCAAGAGGAAATTTCGGAAGTAAACTAGGTGTTATCCTTGCCACGGCAGGTTCTGCCGTCGGGTTGGGTAACATCTGGCGTTTCCCGTATATGGCGGGCCAGAATGGCGGTGCCGTCTTTATCATCATCTATCTCGCTTGTGTGCTCATCCTCGGTATCCCGTGTATGGTGAGCGAGTTTATCATCGGTCGTCATGGTGCTTCGAATACGGCACGGGCCTACTCAAAACTTGCCAATGGCACGGCGTGGAAGGTCGTGGGTTATATGGAGGTGCTGACGGGCTATCTCATCACGGGCTATTATGCTGTTGTCTCCGGATGGTGCTGTAACTATATCTACGCGTCCATTGCCGGAGAGCTGAAGGGCGATCCCACTTATGTGAGTCAGTATTTCGAGAATTTCTGTTCCGATCCTGTCCGTCCCGTTTTTTGGACGGTCGTGATCTTCCTCATTACGCATTTTGTCATTGTCCATGGCGTCCGCAACGGTATAGAGAAGGCCTCGAAATGGATGATGCCCACCTTATTTATATTACTCCTCGTCATCGTTGTCGCCGCTAACCTGTTGCCGGGATCCTCGAAGGGTGTGGAGTTCCTGCTCAAGCCGGACTTCACGAAGGTGGATAAGGATGTGTTCCTCGGTGCCGTCGGGCAGTGTTTCTATTCCCTGAGTATCGCCATGGGCTGTCTCTGTACTTATGCATCGTATTTCAGCCGTCGTACGAATATCGTTAACTCCGCCGTACAGATCTCCCTTATCGATACCCTCGTGGCCATCCTCGCCGGACTCGTTATCTTTCCCGCGGCGTTCTCCGTGGGGATCAGTCCCGACAGTGGACCGAAATTGATCTTTATCACCCTTCCGAATGTCTTCAATGAGGCTTTCGCCTCCATACCGTGGCTCGGCTGGCTTGTGAGTCTGATGTTCTATGCCCTCCTTAGTCTCGCTGCCTTGACTTCGTTGATGAGTCTGCATGAGGTGAACACGGCATTCTTCTACGAGGAGTTGCATATCTCCCGGAAGAAAGGCGCATGGATCGTGACGGTCAGCTGTGGCATTATCGGTGCAATCTGTTCGTTGTCACTGTCGAAGCATAGTGGCTTAGTCTTTTTCGGAAAGTCGCTCTTCGATATCTTTGACTTTGTCACGGGGCAGATCTTCCTGCCGATTACGGGGCTGTTGATGTGCCTCTTTGTAGGCTGGTATGTCCCGAAGAATATCGTGAAGGATGAGTTCACCAATTGGGGCACGCTGAAAGGTACGTTCTATGGCTTCTATTTATTCTCCGTCCGTTTCATCTGTCCGTTATTGATCCTGGCCATCTTCCTGCATCAGTTTAACGTCATCTAATAGGTATACGTTTATGGAGAATTCACGTGGAAATTTCGGATCGAAGTTAGGCGTCATCCTCGCCACGGCAGGATCGGCGGTAGGACTGGGAAATATCTGGCGGTTCCCTTATATGACGGGACAGAACGGTGGCGCCGCCTTCATCCTCGTCTATATCGGCTGTATTTTCCTCCTCGGTCTGCCGGGAATGGTGGCGGAGTTCGTTATCGGTCGCCATTCCGCGGCTAATGCGGCACGGGCGTATAAGAACCTCGCGGGACGAGGACCATGGGGCGTGATTGGGTATATGGGCGTGTTCACGTCGATGATCATCCTCGGTTTCTATGCCGTTGTCGCCGGTTGGTGCCTGCAGTATCTCTTTGCTTCCCTCGTGGGGCAGATCCATGGCGATGCCACGTTCGTGAAGAACTATTTCACGACTTTCTCGTCGGATCCGTTCCGACCGTTGATTTGGACGGTCGTGTTCATCCTTGTCACCCATGCCGTCGTCGTCAAGGGCGTGCGTAAGGGGATTGAGAAGGCGAGCAAGATCCTCATGCCTATGCTCTTTATCCTTCTGCTCATCGTCGTCGTCGCTTCTTGTTCGTTGCCGGGGGCTATGAAGGGGGTGGAGTTCCTTTTTCATCCCGATTTCAGTAAAGTGAACCAAAAGGTGTTCTACGAGGCTCTTGGACAAGGGTTCTTCTCTCTGAGTCTCGGCACGGCATGTCTGTGTACCTATGCCTCTTATTTCAGCAGGCAGACGAATCTTGTGGGATCGGCTTTGCAGATCGCGTCTATCGATACCCTCATCGCTATTCTTGCCGGACTGATGATCTTCCCCGCCGCCTTTGCCGTGGGGGTGAATCCCGACAGTGGTCCGTCACTGATCTTTATCACGCTGCCGAACGTGTTCCAGCAGGCCTTCGGATCCGCGCCACTCATCGGATATGTCATCAGTATCGCCTTCTACGCCCTGCTGGCCCTGGCGGCACTGACCTCTACGATCTCCATGCATGAGATCGGTACGGCCTTCTTTTATGAGGAACTGCATATCTCACGGAAGAAAGGTGCATGGATAGAGACAACGGTGTGCGTGATCATTGGCATCTTCTGCTCCCTCTCCTGTGGCGCCGTCCCGGCATTGAAACTTTTCGGCATGTCGGTGATGAACTTCTGTGACATGCTCACGGCAAATATCCTCCTGCCGTTGGGTAGTTTCCTGACGTGTATCTTCCTAGGCTGGTTTATCCCGAAGCAGATCGTTAAAGACGAGATCACAAACTGGGGCACCCTGCGCCATACCGCCTATGGCCTCTTCCTCTTCATGGTCCGCTTTGTCTGCCCCGTCTGTATTGCCATCGTGTTCCTGCATCAGCTTGGGGTGATTTGAAGCCTCGCCCCAATCACTCCCTAAAGGGAGGGGCTTTCAAAGTCCACCACCCGTTGGTCTGTACAAAGATAAATTACCTTTTCTAAGGATTAATCTTTTATAAATAACTTCTGATACTCTTGCTGCGCGTCATTATTTTCTGTATCTTCGTATCATCAACCTGAATCGTTGAATTCAAAAATCTATAGCTTATGCGATGGCGTGAACTTTTGTATCTGCAAAAGAATGACCGGATGGCACTATTGGGCGTGCTGGCAACGATCATACTGGCGATGTTTATTATTTTCTTCGGCGGCAGCTATTTCAATCATACTGATAAACTCACGAAGGACAGTACGCGGCAGCAGGCACTGGCATCTTCCGCGGTAAGAGGAGGCTATATCTATGCTGATGGAACGGAGAGAAAGATCACGCTCGTTCCTTTTGATCCGAATACTGCCGACAGCACGACCCTTCTTGGTCTCGGTCTTGCGCCATGGCAGGTAAAAGCCATTTATCATTATCGGGCGAAAGGTGGTGTCTATCGTCGTCCGGAGGATTTCTCACACCTCTATGGCCTGACGGTGAAACAATACCGCATGCTGCAACCCTATATCCGTATCTCTTCGGATTATGCGCCGGCATCAACTCTCTATCCGTCTACAGCGTATAATCAAGGGAGGTATCCTTCCCGATCGTACGAGGAGAAAAATACGGCGCTGGTGGGCGCTCCCCATTCTACGAAGCTTCATGAGGGTCAGCGACTGTCACTCAATGATGCCGATACGGCGGCACTCATGCGTGTGCCTGGTATTGGTATAGGATATGCCCATGCCATCATCAACTACCGAAACCGGCTCGGTGGATTCTATTCTCCCCAGCAGATTCTTGATATCGGAGGTGTTCCCGAGACGGCCGTGCCCTATCTCTTTGTGAATGCAGGGGAAGTAAAGAAAATCAAAATCAACCATCTTACGGTCAACCAACTTCGCCGACATCCGTATATCAACTTTTATCAGGCGCGTACAATTTTCGACTACCGTCGGCTTCATGGTCCTCTTCATGATATTCGTGTCCTTGCTCATGATCCCGATTTCCCGCCGGAGGAACTTCGTCGGCTGGCACCGTATCTGGATTATGAGTAAAGCTCCCCTTAGTCCCATTCTTTTGGAGGAGAGGGATGAGGAACGACTACGAAAAAAGCCGAGGGAAAACATTGCTGTTCTCCCTCGGCTATGGCTTAGTCGGGATGACCGGACTCGAACTGGCGACCCCTACGTCCCGAACGTAGTGCGCTACCAACTGCGCTACATCCCGATTTGCGGGTGCAAAGTTACATCTTTTTTTTGGAATGACCAAAGAAAAAGAGGAAAAAATATTTTCGTAGGGGCATGATTTATCATGTCCCGCCATGATCCGTCATTCCGATGGAACCCAACATTGAGGCGGGCGGAACATGATGAATCATGTCCTTACAGCAGTTCCGGCAGCTCGAAGAGCTTAATGCCGTTGCTGCCCTTGATGAGGATATAATGGCCTTCGGGGCGCTGGCGCTTGATCTCCGCCTTTACGGCCTCGACATCGGGGAACTTTCGGAAGTCACAGTCGGTCTTACCGAATTCTTCACCGACGAGCCATACCTGTTCGGGTTTCATACCATCAGCCTGCAGATGGTCTACGATCTTCTGGTGTTCCTCGGCAGAGGTGTTGCCGAGCTCGCGCATATCACCAAGGATAAGCATCTTGTTGTCTACCTCCATGAGCTTGAAGTTGTCCAGGGCCGCTTTCATGCTCGACGGGTTGGCATTATAGGCATCGACGACGAGGTGGTTATATTTCGTAGTCTCCAACTGACTGCGGTTGTTGCTTGGTGTATACTCCTCCAGAGCGGCGTTGATCTCACCGGGGATGACGCCGAAATGGCGGCCGACGGTGATGGCGGCGAGGAGGTTGTCGAGGTTATAGGAGCCGATAAGTTTCGTCTGTACCTCATAGGTGTCGTGGAGGGCATCATGGGTATCCGTCCACTCGAAGCGGAGGAAGGGCGCGCAACTGAGCACACGACCTTTGATCTGTGCACCTTCATCCTCGCCATAGGTGATGATGCGGTTGAAATTACGCTTCTCGGCCATATCCATCAGGTCCTCATTGCTGGAGTTGAGGAAGAGAAGACCGTCATGGTCGGCGAGGAAGTCATAGAGTTCCCCCTTCGTCTTCTTTACGCCGTCGAAGGAGCCGAAACCGAGGATATGGGCGTGTCCGACATTCGTGATGAGACCGCAGGTCGGCTCGACATACTCCACAAGGCGCTTGATATCGTCGGGATGGCTGGCTCCCATCTCTACGACAGCAATGTCATCGTCTGCCGTGAGGCGCATCAGCGTCTTCGGCACGCCAACATCGTTGTTGAAGTTACCTTCCGTATGCATCACGCGGTAACGCTTGGCAAGGACGGTGGAGATGAGCTCCTTCGTCGTCGTCTTACCGTTTGTGCCCGTGATACCGATGACGGGGATGTGGAACTGGCGGCGGTGTTCCCGGGCGAGCTCCTTGAAAGCCGTCAGCGTATCGTCGACGACGATGTACCGGTCGTCACCGGCCTTGGCATAGTCGGGGTTGTCGATGATAGCGTAGCTGCAGCCTTTCTCTAAGGCAGAGCTGGCAAACTTATTTCCATCGAATGTTGCTCCTTTGAGAGCAATGAAGATGCTGTCCTTCGGACAGTTGCGGCTGTCGGTAGTGATCTGTGGATGCCGCTGGTATAACTCAAAAATATCCATAACTGATGAAATTTATTGCAAAGGTAACGCAAAAAAAACAAAAAGCGTGGGATTTTTCAATTTATATTCTTAATTTTGCAGAATATGAAGCGAATATCCTATACCATCAATGTCCGTGGGCACCTCGTGGACCTCTCAGAGCCACAGGTGATGGGCATTCTCAATGTCACGCCCGACAGTTTCTTTGCCGGGAGCCGGAAACAGACGGAGGCAGAGATTGCCGACCGTGCCAACCAGATCGTTCGCGAAGGCGGTACGATCATCGATGTGGGTGGTTTCTCCACGCGTCCCGGTGCTCAGGAGGTGAGTGCCGAGGAGGAGGCGCGCCGTCTTAAATTTGCGTTGGGTATCGTTCGCCGTGAGCAGCCCGATGTGCCGGTCTCTGTTGATACCTATCGTCCCGAAGTCGCCCGTCGTTGTATCGAGGAGTGGGGCGTCGATATCATTAATGATGTCTCCGAGGGAGGGATCACAGGAATCGTTGATACGCCGTTGGAACAGCAGAGCGGGGACACCGTTCCCGAGATGTTCCGTCTCGTCGGCGAGTTGAAGGTGCCGTATATCCTCATGTCCGTACAGGCAGACCTGAAGACGATGATGCTGAACTTCGCCCGGGAGATCCAGCAGTTGCGTGACCTCGGAGCGAAAGATATCATTCTCGATCCCGGCTTCGGCTTCGGCAAGACCCTCGAGGGCAACTACCGGCTGATGGACGAGATGGATAAGCTCGAAGTATTTGAACTTCCTCTCCTCGTCGGTATATCCCGTAAGCGTATGATTCACCAGCTCCTCGGTATCACTGTCGATGAGAGTCTCAATGGTACGACGGTTCTCAACACCATCGCTCTGATGCGTGGCGCCAATATCCTCCGTGTCCATGATGTCCTTCCCGCCGTACAAGCTGTGAAGATCATTAAAAAATTAAAAGAGTAAAAAAGTAAAACTGCCGTGCCGTTTACAATAGGAATTAAGGATATCATTGATATCTTCTCGGTAGCGCTGATGCTCTACTATATCTACCGGTTGATGAAGCAGAGCCGGTCACTGAATGTCTTTGTGGGCATCATGATCTTTATCATCGTGTGGCTCTTCGTCTCACAAGTCTTCGAGATGCGCCTCCTCGGCGCTATTCTCGACAAACTGGTGAGTGTGGGTGTCATCGCCCTCATCGTCATCTTCCAGGAGGATATCCGGAAGTTCCTCTATGAGCTCGGTGGTCAGAAAGGCTTCCGGCGCCTCGTGCGCTGGATCAAGCCGGCACGGAAGGACGACAAGAAAGAAGTCGACAAGGAGACCATCATGCCTATCGTCCTTGCCTGCATGAGTATGTCGAAGAAATATGTCGGTGCGCTCATCGTCATCGAGCGGGCTGTGCCGTTGAAGGATATCATCGATACCGGTGAGGTCATCGATGCCCGTATCAGTCAGCGGCTCATCGAGAATATCTTCTTCAAGAATTCGCCGCTTCATGATGGTGCCATGATCATTGAGAATAAGCGTATTGTTGCCGCCGGTTGTATCCTCCCCGTGAGCCATAATCTGAATATCCCTAAGGAACTCGGCCTGCGTCATCGTGCCGCCATGGGGATCTCACAGAACAGTGATGCCATCGCCATCGTCGTCAGTGAGGAGACGGGGCGTATCTCCGTGGCCATGCATGGTGAGTTCCGTCTGAGACTGTCGGCTGAGGAACTGGAGAGCATCCTGACCAAAGAAATGTGACCCTTCTAAGAATGGACAATGGAGAATGGAGAATGGATAATGGACAATGGAGAATGTAAACGATAACGCTATTTTTACAAAAATTTTATCTATTATCTTGATTACTCCGAAAATAATTTTGTACTTTTGCAAAGTGGAAATAGCAAACTAAGAATATAACAATATAACTACAGAACAATGAGTTTATTAGAGAAAATTGTTGAACGTGCGAAGGCTGACAAGCAACGCATCGTGCTCCCCGAGGCAGAAGAGGAGCGTACACTGAGAGCTGCCGATAAAGTACTCGCAGATGATATCGCTGATCTGATTCTGATTGGTAATCCTGCCAACATCAAGAAACTTGCCGGTGAGTGGGGCTTGAAGAATATTGACAAGGCCACCATCGTCGATCCTCTCAACAATCCGAAGGCTGAGGAGTATGCAGAGAAACTCGCAGAGCTCCGTAAGAAGAAGGGCATGACCATTGAACAGGCCCGTGAACTCGTGATGAAGAACAACCTCTATCTCGGCTGTATGATCATCAAGACCGAGGGCGCTGACGGTCAGATCTCAGGAGCCCTGAGCACGACGGGTGACACGCTGCGTCCTGCCCTGCAGATCATCAAGTGTGCTCCCGGTATCACCTGTGTCTCCGGTGCTATGCTGCTCATCACGAATCAGAAGGAATATGGTGAGAATGGTATCGTCGTCATGGGTGATGTCGCCGTGACACCGAATCCTTCTGCTGACCAGTTGGCTCAGATCGCCTATACTACGGCACAGACGGCACATAGCGTCGCCGGTTTCGCTGAGCCCCGTGTGGCTATGCTGAGCTTCTCTACGAAGGGCTCTGCCAAGGATGCCATCAATAAGGCTACGGGCAAGAGCGTCTATATCATCGACAAGGTTAAGGATGCCGTGAAGATCGCTCACGAGAACTATCCCGAGCTGAAGCTCGACGGTGAGCTGCAGGCTGATGCTGCCCTCGTTCCTACGGTTGCCGCTAAGAAGGCTCCGGGTTCTGATATCGCCGGTAAGGCCAATGTCCTCGTCGTTCCGAACCTTGAAGTCGGTAATATCGGTTATAAGCTCGTTCAGCGCCTCGGTGGTGCCATCGCCATTGGTCCTATCCTCCAGGGTATCGCCCGTCCGGTCAACGACCTCAGCCGTGGCTGCTCCGTGGATGATATCTACTATATGGTCGCCATCACCTCTTGTCAGGCTCAGGACGCCAAGAAGGCATAAAAAGGTAAAAAAGTAAAGAATTAAAAAAGTAAAATCCGATGAAGATTCTTGTATTGAACTGCGGAAGTTCAAGCATCAAATATAAGTTGTATAATATGGACGACGAGTCCGTATTGGCTCAGGGAGGCGTGGAGCGCATCGGCCTCGACAAAGCCTTTATCAAAGTGAAACTCCCCAATGGCGAGAAGAAGCAGATCTTCGCTGACCTGCCTACGCATAAGGAGGGTGTCGCCCTTGTGTTCAAATGTCTCCTAGACAAGGAGATCGGTGCCATCAAGAGCCTCGACGAGATCGACGCTGTCGGCCACCGTATCGTGCAGGGTGGTGACCTCTTCGAGAAGAGCTGTATCGTCACGCCCGAGGTGGAGAAAGGTATCGAGAGCCTCTGTGACCTCGCACCGGTACACAATGCCGGTCACCTGAAAGGTATCCGTGCCGTTGATGAGCTGATGCCGACGACGCCGCAGGTAACGGTCTTCGACAATGCGTTCCACAGCACGATGCCCGACTATGCTTATCTCTATGCCGTTCCTTACGAACTGTATAAGAAATATCACGTACGCCGTTACGGCTTCCACGGAACATCTCACCGCTATGTCTCCCACCGGGTCTGTGAGATGCTCGGCGTAGATATCAAGGACCAGAAGATCATCACCTGCCATATCGGTAATGGTGCCAGTGTCGCTGCCATCAAGGGTGGTAAGGTCATTGATACCTCTATGGGTCTGACACCGCTGGCCGGCCTGATGATGGGCTCCCGCAGTGGTGATATCGATCCTTCTGCCGTCACCTATCTCATGGAGAAACTCGGCAAGAAACCGCAGGAAATGGCCGACTTCCTCAATAAGGAGAGTGGTGTCCTCGGTATCAGTGGTGTCAGCAGTGATATGCGTGATGTCGAGAATGCAGCCCAGGAAGGCAACGAGCGTGCCATCCTCGCCTTGAAGATGTACGACTATCGTATCAAAAAATATATCGGTTCCTATGCTGCTGCTATGGGTGGCGTCGACATCATCGTATGGACGGCCGGAGTCGGTGAGAACCAGACGTCTACGCGTGAGCAGGCTTGTGAGGGCCTGGAGTTCCTCGGCGTGAAGATCGACAAGGAGAAGAATGCCAAGATCCATGGTGAGGAGGCCATCATCTCTACGCCGGATTCTAAGGTGAAGGTCGTCGTCGTTCCTACCGATGAGGAGATCGTCATCGCCCGTGATACCAAGGCATTGGTAGAGAAGAAGTAGGGATATAATTTATTATGTTCCGTCACCTACATAACGCAATGGTGGCGGAACATGATAAATCATGTCTCTACGAATACCGGAACATGATCAATCATGTTTCTACCTAAAAAAACTAACTATGAAACAAATCATTACATTCGGCGAAATTATGCTGCGGCTGTCGAAACCCGGCATGCAACGACTCTCGCAGGGCCGTACGTTCTGTGGTAACTATGGAGGCAGTGAGGCCAATGTCGCTGTATCACTGGCCTGTCTGGGCAATCCCGTCTCCTTTGTCAGTCGTGTGGCCGTCGGTGCCATCGGTGATGCCGCGTTGATGCATCTTCGTGAGTATGGTGTTGATACGTCGGCTGTGATCCGTGGGGGTGACCGTCTCGGCACGTATTATTTCGAGTCAGCGGCTGCCATGCGCAACTCCGCCGTGGTCTACGACCGGAAGAACAGTTGTTTCTATTCCTTAAAGCGTGGTATGATTCACTGGGATCGTATTTTCGGCCATGCCTCCCTTTTCCATTGCTCGGGCATCACCTGTGCCATCAGCCGAGACGCTATGGATACGACCTTCGATGCCCTTGAGGAGGCGGAGCGACAAGGCCTGCTCATCTCCTGCGATATCAACTTCCGCAAGAACCTCTGGGGCTTCGGACTGGAGCCTCACGATGTTCTCTTCCGTATGATGCAGCATGCCGATGTCCTCTTCGGTGATCAGAACGAGTGGGAGGTGGCCAGTGGCGTCCCCCACATCCCCTTTGAGGCTCAGGACAGCAGTTATGAGTTGGATCGTGATGCTTATCAGCATTATTTCGAGCAGATGCATCATTATTTCCCGAAATGTAAGAAGATGGTGATGGCCGTGCGCAACCAGATCGCCAGCAGTCATCACACGCTCACGGGTGTCCTCTATGACACTGAGGAGCACTGCCTCTATACGACACGCATCTACGATATCATGCCGATTATTGACCCCATGGGTGTCGGTGATGCCTTCTGTGCTGCCCTTATCCATGCCTGGCAGAAATGGCCCGATGACAATCAGCACTGTCTCGATTTCTCCCTTTCCGCCAGCGCAATCAAAAATACGGTTTCCGGCGACCAGAATCTCGTGACGGAGGACGAGATCATCGCCAATATCCATGCCACCGGCGGACGGATACAACGTTGATGTAGGGACATGACTGATCATGTCCCTACCGCCATTCTCCATTAGTTTTAAACGCGAAGCGTTTAAAACTCACTCTCTCCCTCCACGTATTCCTCCATGTTGAGATGTTCACCATCCCAGACGGCATAGGAGAACTGCCAGATCCAGTCACCGAGGATGAGCATGCGCGCTTTGTGCGTCTCGTCGCTCAGCGTCAGGTCGAGTTCGATATGTCGGTGACCGTAGAGGAAGTAATCGATGTTCGGATGCGTACTCATATAGTGTTTCGTGAACTGTACGAGCCATTCCTTATCCTCACCCATATACGGCTCTTCCTTGCCGTCGGCGCGCTTCAGGCGGCTGTGCTTCGCCCAGTTGAGTCCCAGGGCCATGCCCCAGCGCGGATGGATGGCGTTGAGGAGGCGCTGACAGCCCTTGTTATGGAAGATCCGGCGGAGGATGCGGTATTTCACATCGGGGTCACCGAGACCATCACCATGGGCCAGGAAAAACACTTTTCCATAGAGCTCCGTCGTCAGCGGCTGGTGGTGTACGATCATCCCGCATTCTTCCTCCAAGTAGCCATAGGTCCACAGATCATGGTTACCTGTGAAGAAATGCACCTCCACGCCATTGTCCGTCAACTCTGAGATTTTCCCCAGCAGACGCGTGAATCCCTTGGGGACGACATACTTGTACTCGTTCCAGAAATCGAAAATATCCCCGAGGAGATAAACGGCAGCTGCCTTATCCTTGATGGAATCGAGGAAGCGCACGAGACGGCGCTCCTGCATCCGGGGATGTGGGATGGCGAGGGAGCCGAGATGGGCATCGGAGAGAAAATAGATATTCTTGTTCATTTTACAGCCCTTTCTTTTTGAGGCCGCCGGGAGCGCTATTCAAAGCCCAACTCCACACGTGCCTCGTCGGACATCATGCTCTGGTCCCATGCCGGCTCGAAAACGAGGTTGACATTGGCACTCTTCACGCCCTCCACGCCCTCGATCTTCGTACGTACGTCCTCGAGGATGAAGTCGGCGGCAGGGCAGGAGGGAGCCGTGAACGTCATGTCGACATCCACCGTCCCGTCGTCCTTCACGTCAATCTTATAGATCATGCCGAGGTTCCAGATATCCACGGGAATCTCAGGGTCGTAAACAGTCTTCAGTACGTCCACGATCCGCTCTTCAATCTTGGTCTTTTCTTCTTGTGTCATCGTTTAGCCTTCTTTGGTTTCTGCAAAGTTAACAATATATTTTGAATATGACAAATTTTTTGGTATCTTTGCAGCAGTGATCCTCGTAACTAACAAATTGAATGACCTATGGAGAAACTATCTATTACTGACTGGGCGGCAGAAGACCGTCCACGGGAGCGGCTGGAGGCATTAGGGGCTTCGGCGCTTTCCAATGCTGAACTGTTGGCTATCCTCATCGGATCGGGCACGAGAAAGCAGAGTGCCGTGGACCTGATGAAGACCGTACTCAACGACTGTCATAATAATCTGAATACGCTCGGTAAACTGTCTGTCACGGACCTGGAGCGCTATGAGGGCATCGGACCGGCGAAAGCCATCACCATCCTTGCCGCCTGCGAGCTCGGGAAGCGACGTGCCATGGAGAAGGCGGAGGAACGGCAGGACCTCGGCAGTGCCACGGCAATTTATAACTACATGCATCCGCGCATGCAGGACCTCGATGTGGAGGAGGCGTGGATCCTGTTGATGAATCAGAATTTCAAACTCATCAAATCGATGAAGATCAGTCATGGCGGTATCTCCGAGACGGCCGTCGATGTTCGTGTGATCCTGAAAGAGGCTCTGCTCTGTAATGCCACGATCCTTGCCCTCTGTCATAATCATCCGAGTAACCATGCCTCCCCAAGCCGTGAGGATGACCGTCTGACGGATCGTGTGAAGAAGGCCTGCGACATCATGCGCATCTATTTCCTCGACCATATCATCATCACCGACGGACAGTATTACAGCTATCGGGAGAAAGGAAGACTATAAATAATGGACAATGGAGAACGGAGAATGGATCATATCTTTCGGAGATAATTTTCTATCTCTCGTGTTTAGAAAATTATCTACGTCATGTAGGGACATGATTTTTCATGATCCGTCCGCCAAAAAATTACAAAATTACAAATTACAATTTGACCCATCAGCCACCGTCACCTATGGGTATATGTTATATTATTATATATTATAATATAATATATAATAATATAACATATAGATGAAGTCCTTACAGATTTTTGGGAAAATATACGCTCGGATGGTATATAACCATACAATGTGGTAATTTGTAATTTGTAATTTGTAATTTTGTAATTTTTTTTCTTGCCCTATTGAGGCTTTCGTAGGACTTTTTCCCCCTTTAATGGGCGTAATCCGCGAAATGCCGAATAACGCGCCGATGTGTGCTTTTGCATGGTAAGGCAAATCCGCAGCCTTTTATGCTTTCATTATTTATAGAAGTTCTTCTGGAAGGCAGAGAACTCATCCTGACCACGGACGCAACGTCTCCACCAGGCATTGATGAAACCGAGACCGTAACCCATGAGCTGGGTGAAGGCGGCGCGGATGGCGAGGACTCCGATCTTCAGACTGTGGTTCTGCATGGCAGCGTCGATGCAGATGATGCCACTGTAGAGGACGAGGGGCAGAAGACTGAAGAGGCTGATGGCCTCACCGATGCTCTTCTGGATCGGGTCACTGTAATAGCAGGTATGAGCGATGCCAGCGAGGAAGAGGAACAGGAGGAAGAATACACCGACGGTGAAGACCATGGGAAGAAGGTGTACGATTTTCAGACTCTCGGGATATTTCTTGTAGAGATTGATGCGGGCGATGCCACTGTTGTATACCTGACGGTAGAACTTCCGGAAGTCCGTACGTCGCTTGTGCCATACCCATGCCTCGGGGAAGAGGCGGCAGCGATAGCCGGCTTTGAAGATGCGGATGGAGAAGTCGATATCCTCACCGAAGCGCATGCGCGAGAAGCCACCGAGTTTCTGATAGACATCCCGGCGGATGCCCATGTTGAACGAACGGGGATAGAACTTGTCGAGCTTCTTCTTGCCGCCACGGATACCTCCCGTGGTGAAGAAGGACGTCATGGAGTAGGAGATGGCTTTCTGCGTGTCGGTGAACGAGCTGTGGGCACGGTCGGGACCACCGAAAGCGTCAGCAGGCTCACGGCGCAGTTCATCGTCGACAGCCTTGAGATAGCCTTCCGGCAGTACGACATCGGAGTCGAGGATCAGGAGATAGTCACCCTTTGCCCTTTCAGCGCCATAGTTGCGTGTCTGTCCGGGGCCTGAGTTTTCCTTATTATAATAATGGATGTCAAGTCGGTACTGGTATTCGTCGCAGACCGTCTTGCAAGGGATGGAGGAACCGTCCTCGACGATGATCACTTCAAAATGTTGAAGTGTCTGCGTCGTCAGAGATTCCAATAGTTCCCGAACTTCATCGGGACGGTTATAAACGGGAACGATGAAAGAATAGGAAAGGCTATCCCCCGTCCTCTCCCCCAAAGGGAAGGGGCGCTGGTTATTCTTTGCGCTACTTGGGGAAGTTTCCAGTTCTTTCATCGCTTCGTTTGTATTACTTGTTCTCCGTGTTTACGCGGCCGAGGTAGCTGCCGTCACGGGTGTCGATCTGAATGGTGTCACCCTCGTTGACGAAGAGGGGCACGCGGACCTCAGCACCGGTCTCGAGCTTAGCAGGCTTCGTGGCGTTGGTAGCCGTGTTGCCCTTTACGCCCGGCTCACTCTCAGTGACCTTCAGCGTTGTCTTCACGGGCATCTCGGCCAGCAGAATCGTACCGTCGGAAGTATCGGTGACAACCTCTACGACGTCACCCTCTTTCATATAGTCGACACCGGTGATCTGGTGACGGGCGATAGGGATCTGCTCGTAGGTCTCCTGGTTCATGAAGATCATGCCCGTGGAGTCCTCATAGAGGTACTGGTAGGGACGGCGCTCAACGCGGACGTCCTCGAGCTTGAAGCCGATCTGGAAGGTACGCTCCAGCACGCGGCCGTCGGCGACGTTCTTCAGCTTCGTGTTCATAACGGTGTTACCCTTGCCCGGCTTACGATGCTGGAAGTCGATACAAGTCCAAATCTTGCCATCCATACGGATGCAAGTTCCGATTTTAATGTCCTGTGAATTAATCATATTTTTGAAAGAATTTAAATTCTCGTATGGAAGAGTCTTTTCTTTTACCTCTTTCCAAATGCGCTGCAAAGTTACGGCAAAAACGGGACATAACAAAGTAAAAATAGCAAAAAATCATAAAAGAAGGTGCGAAAAATCTCCTTTCCTTTTGTTATTTCAAAAATAATGCGTAATTTTGCACCCTCGAAAGCCCCTATAGGTTAGAACAATAATAAAAATAATAAATAAACATTGCAATGAAAAGAACATTTCAGCCCCACAATCGCCGTCGCGTCAACAAGCATGGTTTCCGTGCTCGTATGGCAACGAAGAACGGCCGCCGTGTCCTGGCCAGTCGTCGTGCCCATGGACGTAAGAAGTTAACCGTTTCTTCTGAGAATCACGGTAAGTAATCAGTCCCCAAAGGGATTGGTTTCCACAACGGCATAAAAGCACAATCCTTCACTGAGGGTTGTGCTTTTTGCGTTTTTTACTTTTTTACTTTTTTACTTCTTTACTTTTATTTTGTGGTTTCGTTTTTTTTCCTTACTTTTGCACGAAATAAAGAAACTGTATGACAGCGAAAGAATTTATACATAAGTTTGCGAGCCGTTACCTCTGGGGAAACCTGGCCGCCATGGCCCTCGTCGTGGTCTTGGCATGTCTCGGCGTGAAGTTCGGCATCGCCCTCTATACCCATCATGGCGAGGCGATTGCCGTTCCGAATATTGTGCATAAGTCTTTCGCCGATGCCGAGCATATCCTCGATGATGCCGGTCTGCAGATGGTCGTCGCCGATACCGGCTATGTGAAGAACCTGCCGCCCGACTGTATCCTCGAGCAGACGCCGGGGCCCGGCGAGCGCGTGAAGTCGGGACATATCATTTATGTTACGATCAATGCGGAGAGTACGCCGAAACTCACCATCCCTGATGTCATCGACAACTCGTCGCTGCGTGAGGCGATGGCGAAGTTGACAGCCATGGGCTTTAAGCTCGGACAACCACAGTATATCCCTGGTGAACAGGACTGGGTTTATGGCATCCTCGTCAACGGTCATCATGTCGTTGCCGGTGATAAGGTCAGTGTTGATGCTGTACTGGTCATCCAGGTCGGTAACGGACAGCGGTCGGCATCTGATAGCGTGGATTATATTGACCCGGCTACATCGGATGCGGACGAAGATGAGAACAGTGCCCCCGATCCCGGTACGTCATCATCGGATGACGAGGATAATTTTGAGGTTGTCCCCGGTACGGGCGGTGATGATATGGGGGAATAGAATGATGATGGAAGAAGATAACGAGAAATACGAGCACTGGCGCATCACCGTTGATGCCGGACAGGCTCCGGTGAGAATCGACAAGTTCCTGGCGGAGAAGAATCCCTACCAGAGTCGTAACCGTATCCAGACGGCTGCGGACAATGGCTGTATCTTCGTCAATGACGTGCCCGTGAAGAGTAATTATAAGGTTCGTCCCGGTGATGTCATCAAACTGATGCTCGACCGTCCGAAGCATGACACGAGTATCGTGGCGGAGAATATCCCTCTTGATATCGTCTATGAGGATGATGACCTAATGGTTGTCAACAAGCCGGCGGGAATGGTCGTGCATCCCGGCGCGGGGAATTTCACGGGGACACTCCTCAACGCCTTGGCCTATTACCTCCGGGACCTGAAGACGTTCGATCCCAATGATCCCGACGTGGGCCTCGTACACCGTATTGACAAGGATACGAGTGGTCTCCTCGTCATCGCCAAGACGGCGGACGCGAAGACGGCCCTCGGCAAGCAGTTCTTCTATCATACCACGCACCGGAAATATAACGCCCTCGTATGGGGCAACTTCACGGAGGACGAGGGACGCATAGAGGGCAATATCGCACGGGATCCGAAGGACCGGCTGCGCATGAAGGTCTTTGCGCCGTCGAGTGGCATTGGCAAGGAGGCCGTGACCCACTGGCGCGTGCTCGAGCGCTTCGGTTATACAACCCTCGTGGAGTGTGTCCTCGAGACCGGTCGTACGCATCAGATCCGTGCCCACATGAAAAGTATCGGCCATCCCCTCTTCGGCGACGAGACGTATGGCGGTTGTGAGATCCTCCGCGGACAGCGCAGCTGCAGTTACAAGGCCTTCGTGGAGAACTGCTTCAAGACCTGTCCCCGCCAGGCCCTCCATGCCCGCACGCTCGGTTTCAAGCATCCCCGTACGGGCGAGCAGATGGACTTTACGAGTGAGTGGCCTGAGGACTTCCGGCAGCTCATCGACCGTTGGCGCCATTTCATCCAAGGCACCACGCGCGACACGTTTGAATAATGGATCCCTTTGCAGGGGCCGTCCCTTGTGGCGGCCCGTCGGCGGAACGCCGAATGATCCATCATGCAGTTCGGAATGCCGTACCGGCATCGGGCCGCCACAAGGGACGGCCCCTGCAGAGGATTGAGGGTACGGCGAAGGAAGGGGAGGCCTGTCCTAATTGGGAATATTGATTAAAGACTATTATATAGAAATGGAAACGACAAAAAGAAATATCGCCATCGTCTGTGGTGGTGATTCTTCTGAACATGACGTGTCCCTGCGTTCTGCTCAGGGACTGTATTCTTTCTTCGACAAGGAACGGTATAACGTGTATATCGTCGACGTCAAAGGAACGGACTGGCATGTGGACCTCGGTGATGGGAATATCGCTGAGATTGACAAGAACGACTTCTCCTTCAAGGATGAGGCCGGCAAGCCCGTCTATTTCGACTATTGTTATATCACCATCCATGGCCAGCCGGGAGAGAATGGTGTGATGCAGGGTTATTTCGACCTCATCCATATGCCGTACTCCACCAGTGGTGTCCTCGTGGAGGCCATGACCTTCGATAAGTTCGTCCTCAACAATTATCTTCGTGGCTATGGCGTGCGTGTCGCTGACTCCATCCTCCTGCGCCGTGGGGATAAGTATGATGCTGATGCCATTGCCAAGCGCCTCGGTATGCCGTGCTTCGTGAAGCCTGCCAGTGACGGCTCGAGCTTCGGCGTGAGCAAGGTGAAGAATGCTGACCAGCTTGCTCCGGCTCTCCGTGTGGCTTTCATGGAAGGCAATGAGGTGATGGTAGAGGGCTTCCTCGATGGTATGGAGATCTCCCAAGGTATCTATAAGACGCGTGAGAAGACCGTTATCTTCCCCGCTACAGAGGTGGTCTCTGAGAATGAGTTCTACGACTATGACGCCAAATACAACGGTCAGGTGAAGGAGATCACGCCGGCCCGCCTCTCTGACGAGACGGCCAAGCGTGTGGCTGAGGAGACAAGCAAGATCTATGATATCCTCCATGCCAACGGTATCATCCGCATCGATTATATCATCTCCAAGGACAAGGACGGCAACGACGAGATCAACATGCTCGAGATCAACACCACGCCGGGAATGACGAAGACGAGTTTCATTCCTCAGCAGGCCCGTGCCGCCAAGCTCGACATGAAGGATGTCCTGACGGATATCGTGGAGAATCAGTTCTAAAGTGGGGACATGATTTATCATGTTCCGCATGTTATATAAAAAATGTGCCCTCTCTTCCAAATCGGAAGGGAGGGCGCGTTGTTTTTATCGTGTTATGGCGGAACATGATAAATCATGTCCCTAGAGATCCAACAGATTGACAGAAGCTCTGAAGTAAGCCTTGCTGGCTTCGGGGTTCCACATCATCTGGCCCGTGACAGGCAGGTTCCACTTACCGATCTTCAACTTATAGGTAGCGCCGAGGCGGCAGTCGACGACACCGGCTGACTTGCCATAGAGGTTGTTCTGTTCACCGGGATATTTGTCCTTGTCGTACGGGTTCAGGGCGAAGGCACCACCCACGGAGGCGTCTACGGCCCAGTCCTCACTGTCGTAGATACGATAACTGGCCTGTACGAATGTAGAGTAGACATTCTGCTCATTGGTAACGCCACGGTCACGACCCACGAGGAGTGTAGCCCAAGAGAGCGTCAGTGGGAAGTTGCATTTTACGCCGAAGTCGTAGCTGATGGCGGCGTCAAGGAGGTGCGAGGTGCGGTCGGCAGCCCACGTAAAGTATTTTCCGTTGCCGGGGATACCCTCGGAGAAGTTCCACAGATCCCATACGGCGAGGTTGAAGCCACTGTTGTTATAGTTCATATAGACATCAGCCTCCTTGTAATCACCATCGGTGGCCATACCACCCCAGAGTCCGATCTTGAAGTGATTGTTGTTGTCACTGACCGATACATCATTATTGAGGATCAGTCCATTACCAACCTCCAGACCACGCCAGAGGTGAGAGGTCTCGAGACTGGCACTCTCGTGCAGTTTCTGTGCCTGCATGCCCATCGGCAACAATGCCAGGGCCGCGAGGACGAATAATTTCATCATTTTCATAATCGTTTAGGTTTTGTAGGGACATGATTGATCATGTCTCGATTCTTATTTGTAGGGACATGATTAATCATGTCCCCACGTAAATTAGCAGAAAGCGAAGGCGAAGCCGATGGCGGCAGCAAGGGCAGCACCGGCGAGCGGGCCAAAGATAGGTACCCAACTGTAGCCCCAGCCACTGTCTCTCTTACCCTTGATGGGAAGGATAGCGTGAGCGATGCGCGGACCGAGGTCACGGGCAGGGTTCATGGCGTATCCCGTGACACCACCGAGAGACATACCGATGGAGACGATGACCATGGTGATCGGCCATGCGCCGTTACCACCGACGTTGGCAGCACCTGTATAAGTGCCGATGCAGATGATGAGCAGGACGAGGACGAAAGCGCAGATAGCCTCCTGGAGGAAGTTCAGCGGCTTGTTCTCAATAGCTGGCATCGTGCAGAAGATCGTCAGCTTACCATCGGGATCATCGGTAGCATCGAAGTGATCCTTATAAACGACCCATACGAGGACAGCACCGAGGAAGGCACCGAGCATCTGAGCGATAACGTAAGGAATGACATTAGCCCAGGGGAACATGCCTGCGCATGCCAGACCGAAGGATACTGCGGGGTTCAGATGAGCTCCGGAGTCGTGAGCGATGAAGACGCCCGCCATGACAGCGAGACCCCATGCGATGGTGATGACAATCCAACCGCCACCTTTTCCTTTACACTTGTTCAAACCCATGCCGGCGCATACACCGTCACCTAAAAGAATCATTACGAGTGTGCCAATGAACTCGAGGGCACAATTATGCAATAAAGCGGGATCCATAATAATAGTTGTTTTTAGTTGATAATCTTGTTTCTTTTGATTTCTCCCTCCGTAGGGGCACCCCTTGTGGGTGCCCTAATCGGGATCATGTCCCTACAGTTGGGGGTGAGGCTTTTTATTTATGCGTCAGCGTTCTCTGGATAGCATCAGCCCAGCCGGCCTTGGCCTGCTTGATCTCCTCATTCTCGGGAACTGGCTCGAAGGTACGCTCTACCTGCCACTGACTCTTGATCTCATCGATATCCTTCCAGAAACCGACGGCGAGACCAGCGAGGTAAGCAGCACCGAGGGCTGTCGTCTCTGTGATCTTCGGACGGACAACGGGGATGCCGAGGATGTTAGCCTGGAACTGCATGAGGAGGTTGTTGCGGGAAGCACCGCCGTCAACCTTCAGCTCTGTCAGCGGAGCACCCATATCCTTTGACATGGCTTGAGCGATATCATAGGTCTGGAAAGCAATACCGTCGAGGGCTGCACGGGCGATATGTGCACGTGTCGTACCACGGGTGATACCTACGATGGTGCCGCGGGCATACTGATCCCAGTAAGGAGCGGCAAGACCGGTGAGGGCAGGAACGAAGTATACACCGCCACTGTCGGGAACGGAGGAAGCGAGTTCTTCCACCTCACTGCTGCTCTTGATGAAGCCGAGGCCGTCACGGAGCCACTGTACGACACTACCGCCGACATAGATGGAACCTTCGAGGGCGTATTTCACCTTATCGCCAATCTTCCACGCGACGGTGGTGAGCAGGTTGTTCTTGGAGAGAATCGGCTTGTCACCGATATTCAGCATGACGAAGCAACCGGTGCCGTAAGTATTCTTGATGGATCCCGGCGTGAGGCACATCTGTCCGAAGAGGGCACTCTGCTGGTCACCGGCAATACCGGCGATAGGTACTTCGTGAGCGAAGATCGTGGTCTTCGTGTGACCGTATACCTCAGAGCAAGACTTGACTTCCGGCATCATGCTGCGGGGGATGCCGAGGAGATTCAACAGATCATCATCCCACTGCAGGGTATGGATGTTGAAGAGCATCGTACGGCTGGCATTGGTGACATCGGTGCAGTGAACCTCACCACGGGTCAGACGCCAGACGAGCCAGGAGTCGACATTACCGAAGCGCAGCTTGCCTTTCTCAGCACGCTCACGGGCACCGGGAACATTGTCGAGGATCCATTTGATCTTCGTACCACTGAAGTAGGCATCGATGATTAGACCCGTTTTCTCGCGGATCTTATCGACGAGGCCCTGAGCTTTCAGCTTGTCACAGAACTCTGCTGTACGGCGGTCCTGCCAGACGATGGCGTTATAGATCGGCTCTTCGGTATCAACATCCCATACGATAGTGGTCTCACGCTGGTTGGTAATACCGATGGCAGCGATGTCGAGACCGTTGATATCGATGGCGGAGATGGCCTCGGCGATGACGGAAGCCTCGGAGGACCAGATCTCATTGGGGTTATGCTCTACCCATCCCGGCTTCGGGAAATACTGGGTGAACTCTTTCTGTGCGACGCTACAGATCTGACCATTGTGGTCAAAGACGATGGCGCGGGAACTCGTTGTTCCCTGGTCGAGTGCAAGGATGTACTTTTTCATTGTTTAAGTTTGTTTAGTTGTTGGTTGTTTAATTTATTTTGATCGTATATCGATTTATGATAGATCATTTCCCTTTGTTAGCCCTCCCCTGTTGGGGAGGGGTGGGAGAGATTCCCTATTTATTGAGTTCTTTGGTCTTTTCGACATCAAGGGCATCGGCGATGAGAGAGATAGGGTTCTCAACTGGATAGCCCGTGGACATCTCAATCTGCCATTTACAGGTCTCGCAGTCAGTGGCGACACACTGTGGGTTAACGTCCTTGATCTGCTTGAAGAGGGGAGCACCGATCTTCTGTGACCGCTCGTAGTTCTCTTTCTTGAATCCATAGGTGCCGGCGATGCCGCAGCACTGACTCTCTAAGACAGTGAGGTCTAGACCCGGAATCATCTGCAGCAAGCGGATAGAATAGACGGCCCAGCCCATGCGCTCCATGTGGCAGGCGGTATGATAGGCCACTTTCTTATGGAAGTCCTTTCGGAAAGCGAGTTTGATCTTTCCTTCGTCGATGAGCTGACAGAGGAAACGCGTGGCGAGCATGAGATGGCTGCGCACACCGTCATTATTGATCTTCAGCAGGTCCTTATATTCATCACGCATCGTAAAGGTACAAGTGGAACTCGTGGTGAGGACGGCCTCGTTGCCTTCATCAATGGACTTGCGCATGGATGCCATGTTGACCTCTCCTTGTCGCTTTGCCTGGGAAGAGAGACCATTGGCGATGAGTGCCACGCCACAGCATTTCTCTTTCTCCAGGAGATGAACACCATAGCCACAGGCGTTCATGATCTTCACAAAGTCCTGACCGAGTTTCGGGAAGTTGTAGTTGACATAGCAGCCATGGAAATAACCGACGAAGCGATGGAAGTTGCGCTGGTCATTCTCGGCATGACGGTGGAACCAGGTCTCAAATTTCTGTCCGCTGTAGGCAGGGAACTGGCGGTGCTCATCGATCTTCATGATACGGTCGAGAACATATTTCGCAGGCTTCAGACCGAGGAAGAAGTTTGTCAGTGGGGCTACCATCGTCGCCATGGAACCGACGAAATCAGTGTTGGCGAGCATGCGGTCACGCAGACTGGGACTGTGGTGGCTGTACTGGATGCGTGCCTCCTGAATGATATCGCCGACCTTTACGCCGTGGGGACAAGCGACTTCGCAACGCTTACAGTTCAGACAGAGTTTCAGGGTCTCATTGAAATAGTCGGGATCCTTCAGACGATAGCGCAGCAGATCCGGACCGGCATGTTTCGGACCGGGGTAGTTGGGCTCTACAGCCGACACGGGGCAGTAGACGGTGCAGATGCTGCACTTCAAGCACTGCTCGTAGGCGTGGGCACTGATATTTTTGAGTTGGATATGGTCAAGCATAGTTTTCTTCTTTTTATTTTGATAGCTCGCAATAGATTTCTATAACTCGCGATAGACTTTCTTTATGGGTAGGGGCGGCCCTTGTGGCCGTCCTAACAGCGGATTTATAGGGTCAGGGCCGTGAGCAGGTCGATACCCGTGGCGTCTTGCTGGCGTGGGTCGTTGCCGCTGAGGATGGATCCGATGGCACGGACATTGTCGATAGGCTTGCTCTCTTTCAGCACCTTCAGGTCCGGCGTTGTGCGGACACCGAAGGACTGATAGGGCTGCCGGTCAAAGAGCTGGCCGGCAGTCCAGTCCTTGCGCTCCTGGGAAGCATCGACGTCGAGATGGAAAATAGATTCTGACACGCCTTCGTAGTCAGAGTGAAGTCCACCGCCGAGGAAGGAACCTGTAGCGAGGATAAACTCGTCAGCTGCCAGTGTTGTCTCTTCCAACTCTTCCGTACGAACACTTTCCAGATGGTTCTGATTCCAGGAGGCCTCGTTGACGGTGTTATTGGGCAGAAGGACACCGCCGAGGTGCTGGAACCTCTGTCTCAACAGCGTCTGTACCCTCGTGCCGGGCACAGAGGGCGGCAGGGTAGCGATAAAGGATGTGGGTACAGACAATTGTTGTATGAGTTGGTTGCTCGTATGATCATTTCCCATGCCGAGGACAGCAGGGAGCAGCATCAGGTCACACGCCTGTGGCACTGCTTCCTTGATCGCTGCCCCTACTTCCTCAATATGATGATCATCAGAGAGATATTTCGCGATATTCGTGGCACGCATCTCCGAGGGACTGCGGCGTGCTTTCTCGAGGAGCGGCGTGGTGAACGTCTTGACGGTGATGTCAGCACCATAGCTCTTCAGGTTCTCGGCGACGAAAGCAACGGGAAGGTCAAGGAATCCCGTGATATTCATCACGCAGATCTTCTTGCCTTCGAGTTCCTTGGGGTCGTTGACGGTGAACATTCCTTTCTGGGTCAGCCAGGCGGGAATGAGCTTGCCGATGGGGGAGAGACGGAAGTGGTTGCGCGTGCAGACACCGGAGGTCTTGCCGTCGGCATCGACGGTCTCGATGCCCGCCTCTGTCAGCAGTTTCCTTGCTGCTTCTGCGGCAGCCTCCATATCTTTCACGTGGTGGTAAGGATGCGTCTCTGGCAACCGTTTGATGGCATCGAAAGGATTGGCAACTACAGCACCATCCTGATAGCCCAGGAGGTCGAAGGAACCGCTGTTGAAATGCAGACTGCTCTGTCCACCACTGATGACCATCACCTTCTTGCCTTTCTGCTGAAGGTTGATGCCACAGGTCAGACCACTGAGGCCGCCACCTATTATAATAGTATCGTATTTCATAAGAGTTGCGTTTTGTCAAAGGTTATTGTTCATTCAGTCCACAGAGTTCCTGATAGATCTTCTGCGTCAGCTGGTTCTCTTTCAGCGTGTCACCCCAGGCGACAGGCTGCATGCCTTTCCAGCGCTCCTGCATGAAACTGCGGAGATCAGCAAGACCGGCCTGCGGCTTCGTATGTCCAAGCTGACAGAGGACACCGGCAGCACGACAGGCACAGAGCTCACCTTGGCACGTACCCATTCCGATGCGCGTGCGGCGCCGGAGATTATTAATGGTATGTACGTGTAGTTTGTCAATGGCAAACTTCACCTCACCGACACTCACCTCCTCACATTCGCAGACGAGGGCGCGGTCTTCAATGCTGTCATGAGGAATATCCTTGACGAAGGTACCGTGACGGCCGGTCTCGGCGAGGCGGCTCGTGAGTGTTGTCAGTGGATCATGCTCACTCTCTACCTGTCGTTTCACGACATCCTGACTCTCCTCAGAGCCCGGCAGTGGCGTGACGGCAGTTGTGCAGGCTTTCTTCACGCCGAGTTTCTCACAAGCGAGGTCGGTCACTTTTTCTGCCATCAGTCGGTAAGTCATCATCTTTCCACCTGTAATGGTGATGAAACCTTTCAGACCATCTCGTTTCTCGTGGTCGAGGACAACGATGCCACGGCTGATGCTGCGGCCCGACGGGTCATTATCGGAGGCAACGAGGGGACGGACACCTGCGTAAGCACGGATGATACGTGTCGTAGCGAGGCTAGGCGCGAGGTGCATGCCCTCACGGATGAGCAGATCTACTTCCTCAGGCGTGGCGTACATGTTGTCAATCTGGTCGAAGGGAACGCGGTCACTTGTTGTACCGATGACACAGACGGCATCGTCGGGAACGAGGATATCGCCATTAGCTGGTTTACGGCAACGGTTGATGACCATGTGGTTCACACGGTGACCGAAGATAAGCAATGTGCCTTTGGCCGGGAACATATTTATCTGTACACCGGCGAGCTGGGCTACAAGATGTCCCCAGATACCGGCGGCATTGATGACGAGACGGCTGTGAACCTCGTGCTCCTCACCATTGTGGTTGTTGCGCAGACGGACACCCTTGACGGTGCCATTCTCCGTGATGAAACCTATCACTTCCTCATAGGTGAGGACCTTTGCGCCGTGCCGCTTGGCATCGATGATGTTGGCTGTCGTGAGCCGGAAAGGATCAATGGAGGCGTCGGGGACACGGACGGCACCAATGAGATCGGGGTTGACAGCCGGCTCAATATGGCGCGCTTCCTCGGGAGAGAGCACCTGCGCACGGATACCGGCGTTGCCACAAGCCTCTACGAAGGTCTTCTGATAGTCGAGACTGTCTTCGGGGAGTGTGATGAAGAGGCCGTCGGTGGGGTCTACGCAATGGCTGGCGATATGGCGCAGGATCTGATTCTCACGGATACACTCGCGTGCGCTTTCCTGATCGGTGACAGCATAGCGCGCACCACTATGGAGAAGACCGTGGTTACGGCCGGTAGCTCCATTGGTGAAGTCCCGTTTCTCTACGAGCAACACTTTTAATCCTCTCAGGGCGCAGTCGCGGGCTGTGCCGGCTCCTGTGATACCGCCGCCGATGATGATCACATCGTATTCCTGTTGAAATATCTGGTCCATATTGTTTGAAGTTTTGAATTGTAGTAATTTTCTTTTCGCAACAAAGATAGGCAAAATCTCTTTCGAAACAAAATTATGAGCCGTATTTATTTGTTTGTTAACGTAAATTATATAAATATCTGGCGTTTGAAAGTTCTGTTAACTAAAAATCCCCCTATTTCCGTGTGTTTACCAAGTTCGTCTACTTGTATTTTTGATTTTGTAAAGATATTCCTTGCTAATAATAATGATGGCAGTTTCGAAACGAAATATGTTTCGTTAATTTTAAGTAAAATATTCTTATAGGCGCTCCTCGTTTGAAGAAAAAAGCGTATATTTGCCTTAGATAAAGAGGACTATGACGAAAGAAGAAAGACATCAGGCCATACAGGAGCAGTTGCTGAAGGCGGAGTCCGTCTCTGTGACGGAACTGGCTGAACAACTCGACGTGTCCCTCGTGACGATCCGCAAGGATCTCACAGAGATGGAGCGTGCGGGGTTGCTCTACCGCAGCCATGGCAAGGCCATTGCCATCAATCCTTTTGCAGCCAACCGTTCGGTGAATGTGAAGGAAAAATTAAATCCCGAGGAGAAATATGCCATCGGCATGGAGGCAGCAAAGTTTATAGGCCCCGATGACTCCATCTGTCTGGCATCGGGTACGACAATCCATGCTTTTGCCCACTGTATCCGTACGGATCATCACCTTACGGTGATCACGGCCTCTCTGCAAGCCAGTATGGTACTTGCCAATCAGGAGAATATCGATATTGTCCAGCTCGGCGGTACGCTCCGCCACAGCAGTCATAGTGTCGTCGGTCCTTCCGCCGAAGCCTTCCTTGACCATTGTGCCTTCACGAAATGTTTCATGGGTGTTGACGGTATAGATCTTGATTTCGGTCTGACAACGACGGATCTCCGTGAGGCTCATCTGAATCAAAAGATGATGTCGGTGTCGCAGAAGATCATTGTTCTTGCCGACAGTTCTAAATTCCATCGCAGAGGGTTCGCGAAGATCTGCAATATGGAGGATGTAGACATGATCATCACCGACAGCCATATCAAGGATAATGACCATACCCGTATTGAAGAGATGGGCATTGAACTGATCATTGCCCAAAATCAAGGCCTGCCGACGGGGGTTATTTAAAGCTTACACCTATTTATATATAAGAGATCTATTGCTCCTTATAGAAGTCTATAGCGATCATTAATAAAAAAAGAAATAGCGACTAAAATTCTTAACGACAATGAATATTCCCTCAGAGTTTGATCCTATCCGGCCTTTCGAGCCGGAGGAGTTGGCAACAGTCTATGACCGGCTGCTTGCTGATCCACAGTTTCAGAAAGCCCTTGCTTACCTCTATCCCGGAGAGAAGTTGGAAGATATTGCCACCAAGATGAAGGCTTGCAAGACGAATCTGGAGTTCCAGAAGGCATTCTGTTATCCTTTCCTGCAGCGCCTTGTCCAGCGTGCTACACTGGGGTGTGACATGGATGCCTCTGCCATCAGCATCACCCATCGTTATACCTTTGTCAGCAACCACCGTGACATCGTTCTCGACTCAGCTTTCCTCGACAAGCTGTTGCTCGATGTCGGCTTCTCCACGACGTGTGAGATTGCCATCGGTGATAATCTGCTCACGATTCCATGGGTGAAAGACCTCGTGCGCATCAACAAGAGTTTCACCGTTGAGCGTGCCCTCCACAGCAGTGAGATGCTGCGGGCGAGCAAGCGTATGTCGGAGTATATGCACTTCGCCGTCAAGCAGAAGAAGGAGAATATTTGGATTGCCCAGCGTCAGGGCCGTGCTAAGGACAGCAATGACCTCACACAGCCGGCCATTCTGAAGATGATGGTCATGGGAGGTGAAGGCACGATCATTGACCGTCTCGTCGATCTGCATATTGTCCCGTTGGCTATCTCCTATGAGTTTGATCCCTGTGACTATCTGAAGGCCCGTGAGTTCCAGCTCAAGCGTGACGTGCCGTTCTGGAAGAAGACGGCAGAGGATGATATCGAGAGCATGATGACGGGTATCAAGGGCTATAAGGGCCATGTCCACTACAAGTGCGCGCCGTGTATCGATGACTGGTTGAAGAAGCTCGACCTTACCCAACCGAAGAATAAGCTCTTCGATGCCATCGCTAAGCACATTGATCATGAGATCCATCGTAATTACCGTCTGTATCCGAACAACTATGTTGCTTTAGATCTACTGGAAGGCAACAAAGACCATGACGATATGTACACGAAGAAGGATAAGATGCGCTTCGAACAGTATATCGCCGGTCAGTTGGCGAAGATCAATATGGAGAATAAGGATGTGCCGTTCCTGCAGAACTGTCTGTTGACGATGTACGCCTATCCGGCCAAGAATTTCTTCACGGCCCGTGAGGAAGAGAACAGTCGGCTGCGCAATTTGCTGAGCAAGTTCTCCTTTGGAAAGTAGGGGCATGATTCATCATGTTCCACAATCGTAGGGGCATGATTCATCACGATCCGCAATTCTGGCGGGCCATGATGAATCATGTCCCTACTTTTTGTTCTCTTGACTTTACAAATGCCGATTTGTGTGGGTTTGAAATGTTTCTAAAAGGGGGCATTTTTGTAAAATTGGCAAGAAAGAGTCAGTTTTTGTTAAGAAAAGATTAAAGATTCTTGATTTAATGCCATATCTTTGCAGTCGACAAAACCATAAAGTCTTAACCGACCTTACGCTACAACAATACGATCAGAACTAAAATCAACAATATATATAACAGATGTAACAATCGAGAAGATATTCAACATCTAATAACTTAAACAGAACTAGTATGGATCTAAAAATCAGAAAAACAGCTTTGATGATGGGTGCATGCACTGCATTGGGACTAGGTTACTCACCCTATGTCTTCGCTGCCTCTCCCCTTCAGGCTGTTCAGACTGTTCAGCAGTCCAAGCAAATCAAGGGTCACATCGTTGATGCTGATGGTCCTGTCATCGGTGCCAGTATCGTTGAGAAGGGTAATCCGAAGAACGGTACCGTCACGGATCTGGATGGTAACTTTACGTTGAATGTTCCGCAAGGAGCCACCGTTGTCGTCTCTTACATTGGTTACAAGACGCAGGAGATTCCTGTAGGTAATCAGAATGAGATCAACGTAACGATGAAGGTTGACGACAAGACCCTCGAGGATGTCGTCGTCGTCGGTTACGGTGTTCAGAAGAAGAAGTTGGTCACGGGTGCTACTGTCGAGGTCAAGGGTGACAACATCGAGAAGTTGAACACCACGCAGGTTCTCGGAGCCCTGCAGAGCCAGACGCCGGGTGTGAACATCACCGCTGTCTCCGGTCAGCCGGGTGACGGCTTCAAGGTTGCCGTCCGTGGTGCTGGTACGAACAGTGACACGAAACCTATCTATGTCATCGACGGTGTTGCCGGTGGCGATATCAACAACCTCAACCCTGCCGATATCGAGCGTATCGATGTCTTGAAGGATGCCGCCTCTGCTGCCATCTACGGTGCCAATGGTGCCAATGGTGTCATCTTGATCACCACGAAACAAGGTAAGCAGGGCCGTGTACAGGTCAGCTACGATGGTAACATCGGTTGGCAGAACATGTACAAGATTCCTCAGCTCCTCAATGCCAAGCAGTATATGCAGGTTCAGGACATGGTGGCCATGAACAATGGTGGCAGTGCCTACGACTGGTCAAAATATATTGATGCCGATCTTTTGGAGGCTTACCGGAATGGTACGAATCCCGGTACCAACTGGCTTGATGCCCTTCGCAACAAGAATGCCATCACTACGAACCATGCTATCAATGTCACGGGTGGTAGTGACCGCAGCAAGTTCTCTACGGGTGTCGGCTATCAGTATCAGGATGGTATTCTTGGTGGTCAATATGCCAAGTCTGACTTCCGTCGTTTCACCTTCCGTTTGAACTCCGAGCATGTCATCTATCGTAATGACAAAGGTCTCGATGTCGTGAAGTTTGGTGAGAATGTCTATTTCCAGCATCGTGAGAAACAGGGTATTCAGATTGGTAACCAGTACAGCAACGTGCTCTCCACCGCCTTGCGTGCTAACCCCTGTGTGCCTATCTACGATGCCGACGGTAATTACTTCGATTCCGATGATCTGAAGAATTCCGGTACGGCAGGCTGGATGAACTATAACTCTTACACGCTGAACCCGATCTATCAGCTCGTCAACAGTCAGAGCGCCAACAACAAGAGTCGGAACTTCAACCTCAATGCCATTGGTTACATTGAGATTCAGCCGATCAAGGGCCTTGTCTATCGTGGACAGGTCAACTACAGCCAGAACTCTTATTCTTATCGTTACTTCCTCCCCATCTACAGCGCCAACACGACCAATAAGGATGGTTTCCGCACGACCGATGAGACCAACCAACAGGCTGGTCTGGGCTGGAACTGGAGTATGCAGCATACGTTGAACTATAAGTTCAATATCAAGGACAACCACTTCGATGCCTTGATTGGTACGGAATATTACCAGACGCGTCCGGGAATGGGAGAGAGCCTCACTGGTATGGCCACCAACAGTATCTATGGTGACTTCACTCACGGCTACCTCTCTCTGACGAAGGATCGTAATGGTGCCGCCACCGTCACGGGTGTTCCTTACACCGATGAGACGGCCAACTCTTACTTCGGCCGTATCAACTACGACTACAACGAGACTTACATGTTCAGCGCCATCCTTCGTGCTGATGGTTCTTCCCGTTTCGCCAAGGGACATCGCTGGGGATATTTCCCCTCCTTCTCCGCAGGTTGGGTGATCTCCAATGAGAAGTTTATGGAGCCCACTGCCAAATGGCTTGACTTCCTGAAGTTCCGCGCCGGCTGGGGTCAGAACGGTAACAAGAATATCGGTGATGCCTTCGGCTATCTCGCTACCTATACTTATGGTGACCTCGGTTACTATTCCTTCGATAATACTAAGGAGAGTGCCACGCAGGGTGCTTACCTCAGCCGTCTGGCCAATGAGGATCTGACTTGGGAGACCAGTGAGCAGACTGACCTCGGCTTGGATGCCCGTTTCCTCAACGGCCGCTTAGGCGCTACGTTCGACTGGTACTACAAGAAGACCAAGGACCTGCTTGTGCAGGTTCAGATCCCGGGAACCTCCGGCTTCTCTACCCAGTGGCAGAATGCCGGTAGTGTCCGTAACACTGGTTTCGAGCTCGCTCTGAATTGGAACGACCGTATCGGTAAGGACTTCACCTATGGCGTGAACTGGAATATGGCCTACAACAGCAATAAGGTTACGGAGATCAAGAATGCCAACCACTACAATGAAGGTGGTAATGACCTCTTGGCTCAGAACACGGGTATCATGGCCCGTATGGAGGAAGGTCATCCCATTGGCTACTTCTATGGCTATAAGACAGAGGGTGTCATGCAGAATGCTGCTGATGTCCAGGCTTATCTCGATAAGAACTGCGGTGGCGATGCTGCCAACTCTCTCCAGGGCTCTGATATCAAGCCGGGTGATCTGAAGTTTGTCGATGTCAACGGCGATGGCAAGATCACGGCAGAGGATAAGACCGAGCTCGGTGATCCGAACCCCGATGTGACGATGGGCTTCAGTTTCAACGTCGGTTACAAGGGCTTCGACCTCAGTGTGACGACCTATGGCGCTTTAGGTCAGCAGGTGATGCGCTCCTGGCGTAAGTTCACCGATGGACAGTATGAGAACTACACCACAGAGGTGTACAAGTACTGGCATGGTGAGGGTACCTCCAACAAGTATCCGCGTCTGGCTCCGGGTAACACCGGTCCTAACTGGCAGCAGATCTCCGATATCTATTGCGAGAACGCTTCTTACTTCCGTCTGCAGAATATTACGCTCGGCTACGACTTCAAGAATATCTGGAAGTCCTGCCCGTTCCAGCAGCTCCGCCTCTATGTCACCGCACAGAACCTCTTCACCATCACCGGTTACGATGGTATGGATCCTGAGAACGGTATGGCTCTCAACAGCAGTGAGCCTTGGGTGACGGGTGTCGATGTCGGCAACTATCCTTCTCCGCGTACCTATCTCATCGGTGTCAATGTTAAATTCTAAAAACTGAATCAATGAAAAAGCTATTATATCTGTTGTCCGCAGCAACGGTAAGCCTCACGCTGGCATCCTGCTCCCTTGATGCCGATGATATCACGGAGGCTACCGGTGACAAGTTCCCGGCATCGGAGGAAGATGCCACGGCGTCTCTTGCTGCCATCTATGAGAACCTGAACCAAGTTTCCGCCACACCGCAGGCGTCTTTCTTCTACGTCTCCATGCTCGCCAGTGATGATAACCTTGGCGGTGGCGGTACCAATGATAAGCTTATGCAGGCTGAGGATCTGCTCTGTAACTATAACCAGAATATGACGGAGCAGTTCTGGAAAGACCGCTATGCCGGCATCTCGCGTGCCAATGGTCTCATCGCTGCCCTGCCAAATATTAAGACGCTCAGCGAGAGTGTCCGTAATACTGATATGGGAGAAGCCCTCTTCCTCCGTGCTTTCTATCATTATGAGCTTGCCTCTATGTACGGCAATGTGCCTTTGATGACAGAGGCTACCGGTAAGGTGATCAAACAGGGTGACGTGAAGGTCCTCTGGGGACAGATCCTGCAGGATCTATATGATGCTGCTACCAAGTATCTCCCGGCCAAGCGCCGCAACGACGGTCATGTCGACAAGTATACCGCTGAGGCTATGCTCGGTCGTGCCTGGCTGTTCTATACCGGCATGTATGGCAATGGTACTGAGCTGAAGGATCTCACCAGTACGACATACAAACCGTTGGAAGAGGTTGCCCTGCCTAACGGTACGACGCTGACGAAGAAGATGGTCTGCGACTGCATCGATACCTGTGTCACGCAGTCCGGCTATTCTCTCGTTCCCGACTATCGTAACCTCTGGGCTTATACGAACCGGTGTACCGTTGAGGACTATTCTTATACCAAAGGTCAGGGCCTGAAATGGGTAGAGAATGATGAGACGGCAGCTTCCGACAACAACCCCGAGTCGATGTTCGCCATTAAGTTCAACAAGCTCTCTTCTTGGAGCACGACGATTGGTTACGCGAATGGTTATGCCCTCCACTTCGGTATCCGTGGTGGTCAGGATTATGCCAATACATTCCCCTTCGGTCAGGGCTGGGGTGCCGGTCCTGTCGCTCCGAACCTCGTGAAGGAATGGCAGGCTGATGAGCCCAACGACCCGCGTCTGGAGGCTTCCATTCAAGATGTCAACAAGCTCCCGGCTTATAAGAAAGGTGGCTGGAGTGATTTCGTTCAGGAGACAGACTACTTTGAGAAGAAGCTTGCTCCTGTCAGCGCCAAGACCAGTGACGGCAAATATGTCTGCTGTTTCGAGGATATCATGTACGGAGATAAAGGTGGTCTGAGCGGCGGTTATGGTAATAACATGCAGCTCGATAACATCCACGACCTCGTGCTGATCCGCTTCGCCGATGTCCTGTTGATGCAGAGTGAGCTGGAGGAGAATGTCAGTGGTATCAACACGGTCCGCGCCCGTGCCGGTCTGGCACCGATCGCAGCCTACTCGCTGAAGGCTCTTCAGAACGAGCGCCGTCATGAGTTGGCCTTTGAGGGTGTCCGTTGGAATGATATTCGTCGCTGGCATATCGCTGCCGCCGCTCTGGAGGCACAGAACAACCAGCCGATCTACTACTGTGGCAAGGCTGCGAAGAATACGGCCCATAATGGAGGCTATGCTGCCCGTTACAATGCTACTGCCGGTTTCTTCAAGATGCCGGAGAACCAGGTCTCCCTGGGTAGTGTTGAGCAGAATCCCGGATGGGACAACAGTTCTGAGTATCAGGGCTGGTAAAGAGTCAAACGTTTAACAAGCTATCTAAGTATGAAAAAGATATTATTTGCTGCGCCTCTGCTCGCCTTGGCACTGGCATCATGCAACCCGTCCGACATTGAGGGCGGTTCAGAATGGAGCGATGTCTCTGCCGACCAGCTGCAGGTCTCTGCCACGCCGGTCCAGGTGGATGGCAAGAACTCCAACCAGGTACATGTTGTCTGCTCTTCTCCGACGAATGTCTACTGGCAGGCTGACCAGTTGATCGAGAATACGACCAACACGGTATCTTCCGATGCAACGATCTATTTCACGAAGCTCGGTCAGAACACTGTCAAGTGTCTCACCACCAATACCGGTGGCACGCCGGCAGAGAAGGACCTTACCGTTCAGGTGGATACTATTACCTATCTTACGGATGAGCTCAAGACACGTCTGTGTGTCGGTCAGACGGGTGCGCCCGATCATTTTGGCCGTACCTTCGACAAGAGTCTGATCAAGGTGGAGCAGGACAAGGATGCCAATGGCAAGCTTGGCAACAAGCTGAACATTGTCAGCAATGTCAACCCTGTGCTCTGCACCTTCCACTGGGGCTCTACGACCCTCGACAAGAACATCGGCTCGCTGACGACCTACAGTATTGACACTCCGCAGGAGCTCACTGTGGATATCATGGATGCCGCTGGTAACACGAAGACCTACGATCTCGGCTCTTATACCGCCAAGACCTATACGGAGGCACCGGCAGAGATCCAGCTCATCACCGGTTGTGACCCGAAGGATGCCTCTACGGCTGACAATACGAAGACCTGGGTTCTCTCTGAAGGCAACAACTGGGGTAACGGTGCCAGCACCGATGCCGCAGGCAGTTGGTGGACAACTGATGTAACGGGTCAGGGTGGTTCCTACGGTGAGATGACGTTCTCCTGGAAGAACGGCACGCTGACCACGACGATTGACGATGAGAGCAACACCCGTGGTGACAAGAGTGGTACAGGTACTTTCAAGCTCGACTTCTCTACGCGCAACGCAAATACGAATGTCATCTGCAATCTCATCACGAGTGGAGCCGGCAACATTGTATTCCCGTACCTTATCAACGAGAACTACAAGGAGTGCCACAACTTCGAGATCACGAAGGTGACGGATACCGATCTTTATATCCGTGCCCAGCACACCACTCCGAGTGGTGAGGGTACCTTCTGGCATTTCGTCGTGAAGAAATAAAATCTCTTCTCCATAATATTGCACGGGGGCTCTTTTTACCTGCGGAGCCCCCGTGTTTTTTTGTCCTTTGCGATTTTTTGTTTACCTTTGCAGAGTAACTTTATAAGCATGGCCTAAAATGAAAAAAACGCTGTCCGTCTTTCGGCATACTGATTTCCTCTCTTCGGTGATCTTTGCCCTGCTCATCTTTGCTTTCTTTGCCCTTTGGGGTGTCAGCGACTTGAGTTTTCAGGAACAGTATCAGCTGTTCCTTTTCACCCCCTCCTATTTCTGTAGCCGTCTCGCTGCCCCCGGCGGCCTGAGCGACTATATTGCCGAGTTTATCACCCAGTTCAACTATCTTTATGTCTTGGGTGCCTTGTTGACGGCGCTGTTGTTCTGGACCTTCCAGCAACTGACGGCTTGTCTATGCCGACAAAACGGCATGCGGAAAGGCTGGTATCCGCTGACCTTTATCCCGGCCCTTGCCATGCTCTGGTATATGAGTGACGTACATGTGTTGCCGTCATTCCTCATTTCTTTGATTGCTGTGATGGCACTGATGGTCCTTTACTGTCGTCTGTCCACACGTACGGCAAGGGTAATCTTCATGGTCCTTTCCCAGTCCGTCGGTTACTGGCTCTTCGGTCCCGTGACGCTCATGCTCGTCTTCTACGGTCTCTTCCGTGATTTTCATTCTTTACTTTTTTACCTTTTTACTTTTATCTATGCCGTTGCGGTGATTCTCATCATCGCTCAGTTCCGTCCCGAACCCCTCTACCGGCTGTTCGGTGGACTTAACTATTATCGTTATCCCGCCTATGTGCCGCTGGGCCAGATCTTCATGATGATCCTTGTGACGGTGTGGCCCGTGGTCGTCAGTCTGTTGCAGGAGACTCGTAAGATATGGGTGGTACTTCTGGAATATATGGTGTTCCTCTTCGGTGGTGCTGCCGTCATTCTCTATAGTTACAATAACCTTGAGCATCAGATGGTCGAGTACGACTATCTCGTGCGTGTCCATGCCTGGGACAAGATTATCAGCAAGGCGGAGAAGCAACAACCGACGACGCCGCTCGGTGTCTCTTGTGTCAACTTTGCGCTCAGTCAGCAAGGCCAGCTCTGCGACCGCCTCTTCGAGTTCTATCAGAATGGGGAAGAGGGCCTCTTCCCACCGTTCACGCGTGATATGCTTTCACCGGTCTCTACGGGGGAGATCTTCTATTCCCTGGGTATGGTCAATGATGCCGAACGATATATGTTTGAGGCCCAGCAGGCCATCCCTAATTTCCGTCGCAGTGGTCGTTTGGAACAGCGTATCATCGCCTGTGAGATCATCAATGGTCATTACGCTGTGGCCGAGAAACTGCTTCATGAACTTCAGCATACCTTATTCTATAGTGCATGGGCCAACCGTCAGTTAGCTCTGTTGGGGCATGAGAATCTCATCAATGCCGATCCCGTCTATGGGAAGTTGCGCCGCTATCGTGTGACCAAGGATTATCTCTTCAGTGATACGGAAATGGACCAGATGCTTGGTCTCCTCTTCAGCCACTGTCACGAGAATAAGAATGCCTACGAATATTTGATGGCCTGCGAGCTCGTCAACCGGAATATGCAGAAGTTTATGGCCTATTATCCTATCGGTCGTTTTGCCGGTTATACGGATCATATCCCATACGCCATCCAGCAGGGCCTGCTCTACGACTGGACACAGAAGCATAACAGTTTCGATGGTATGCCTTACAGTATTGATCCGCAGTGGCAGCAGGCCATGGCGCAGTTTATCGAAACGTATATGCGCAACAAAAAGGATCCGTCTTTGATTACGCCGCCCCTTGGCAATACTTTCTGGAGCTATATGCTCGTAAAGGTCCAGCTGCGGCCCGAGAAAGAAAAGAGTAAAGCGATATATTAATTCATGATGAAAACGAAATATATGAAATATCTGGCAGCCGGTGTTACGGCACTGTTGCTGGCTGCCTGTTCCTCGACGCCGGAGAATGTCACGAGAGTGGACACACTACCGGCGATCTATCCCGACTATGCCGGCGTGACTATCCCTGCTGAGATTGCGCCGATGGATTTTGACTTCACCGGAGGCAGTTACGACTGTATCGATGTCACGGTGAAAGGCAGCAAGGGTGGAGAACTGCATACGAATGGTGAAGATGTCGATTTTGATGTCGACGACTGGCACGCCCTGACGGCCCAGAACAAAGGTGGAAAACTGACGTTTACCGTCTGTGTGGAACAGGACGGACAGTGGAAGCAATTCCGTGACTTCACGATGACTGTCAGCCCTTACGCTCTCGGCGACTGGGGACTTACCTACCGTCGTATCGCTCCAGGTTACGAGGTCTATGGCATGATGGGAATCTATCAGCGGGACTTGAGTAACTTTGATGAAACGGCGATCTTTGAGAATACCGCCGCCCCTGGTGCCTGCGTCAACTGTCATACGTCCAACCGTACTAATCCGTCGCAGTTCACCTTCCATGTTCGCGGCGATCATGGTGCCACACTGATCCATCATGACGGAAAGGATGAATGGCTGCAGGCGAAGAACGACTCCCTCCACGGTTCTATGGTCTATCCTTACTGGCATCCGTCAGGCCAATGGGTCGCTTACAGTACGAATCAGACGCACCAGAGCTTCCATGCCGTACGCAGCGAGCGTATTGAGGTGTTTGACCAGAGTTCAGATATTTTGATCTATCATCCTTCCACCCATGAGATTGTTCTTAATCCGACGGTGATGACGAAGGATCATTACGAGAATTATCCCGTGTTCTCTCCCGATGGTCGTACGCTTTATTTCGTCTCTTCACAAGCGTGGGATATTCCGGCACATTATAAGAATATCCGGTATAATCTCTGTCGGGTGGGCTTCGATCCGAAGACGGGAAAGACCGTCGGCCGTGTTGATACGATCTTCAACGCCCGACAGATCGGGAAGAGCGCGAATCATCCGCGTCCGTCCTATGACGGTCGTTATATCATGTTTACGTTGAGTGATTATGGTTGTTTTCCCATTTGGCATAAAGAGGCTGATAACTGGCTGTTCGATCTTCGTACGGGAAAAGCCCGTCCGATGACGGAGTGCAACAGCAAGAATACGGACAGCTGGCATAACTGGAGCGCCAACAGTCACTGGTTTGTCTTCACGTCGCGCCGTGAGAATGGCCTCTATACTCGCCTTTATCTGGCGAGCATCGACGACAAGGGACATATCAGTAAACCGTTCCTATTACCCCAGCGCCATCCCGCGGAGTATTATGACCGTTTATTGGATAGTTACAACACACCCGATTTCACGGCCCGCAAAGTCAAGTTCGATGAGCGTGCCGCCGGGAGGAGCATCCTTTCCGATAAGCGCATCCCGACGGTCGTGAAATAATTATCTCGTCGTGCTCGTGCCCGTGATATGGCCGTACTGATCCTTATAAGTTGTGGTCGTACCGTTGTATGACGGGCGCGTCTCGCTGCTGCCGGTGATATGGCCGTATTGGTCCTTGTAGGTTGTTGTCGTAGAGCCGTTGTAGGACGGGCGCGTGTTGCTCGTGCCCGTGATATGACCATACTGATCCTTGTAGGTCGTTGTCGTGGAGCCGTTATACGATGGGCGCGTCTCACTGCGTGCCGTGATATGTCCGTACTGATCCTTATAGACCGTCGTTTGGTTGCCACGGCTGTCAGTCGTTGTCTCCGCCGTGCCCGTGATATGTCCATACTGATCGCGCTGGGTCTCAACAGTGCGGTTGCTCTGTGCGTGCAGCGTCATTGCCACCAGCAGTGATGCCGCGAGAATCATCATCTTCTTCATAGTTTTGTCCTTTCTATTTGTGCACAAATATACAGAATTTTTTTAGAAGAGCGTAGGATCATTAAGAAATAATTTTGTAATTTTGTGGCATCATAATTTTATCCTTTTGCAGGGGCCGTCCCTTGTGGCGGCCCGATGCCGGAACGGCATTCGAGAGGGCATAGGATCGTTCGGCGTTATCGCCGACGGGCCGCCACAAGGGACGGCCCTTGCAATTGAATTGAGGACGGCCACAAGGGCCGCACCCTACGGTGGCAATGTGTAAACATCGTTAATAATGCGGTGAAAAATGCTGACGAACATGTTTTTTCTGTAATTTTGCCGCCGGAAAAAGGACATGATTCATTGCCTCAGTTGTAGGGACATAATTTATTATGTTCCGCAAGGCGACATGTTAACCGAAGTTGATTGTATTTAGGATAAAATGAAGGAAAGACAAGTGTTCCAGACGGACTCAAAGTCACGCTGGAACAGATTTAAGCTCACTGTCAGCACCCTGCTCACGATCATTGTACTGCTCGTTGCTGTGTTTATCACGATGCTCTTTGTAGACCGTGCGCCGGGATTCCCGTTCCACGACAGTTTCCGAAGTGCCCTCTCCGCCGACAAGCCGTTCATGCGGCATAACAAGATGGCCGAGGAGTATAAAGGCTTCCGAAAGTTCTTCGAGACAGAGAAAGCCCATGAGAACTATGCGAAATGGAAACAGCAGGGATTGAAAAAGATCAACCGCTTTGCCGGACAGAAAGGCTCTGCGGAGTATAAGAATATCGACAGTTGGACGCAGATGTCAGCCGGTATCCGTGCCGGCTTCTATGTCACGTGGGATCCACAGTCGTACGCGTCCCTGAAACAAGGTATTTCGAAGATGAACCTCGTCCTTCCCGAGTGGTTCTTCATCAACCCGAAGACGCTGAAGGTAGAGTCGAAGATCGACGGCAAAGGCCTGTCGCTGATGCGCCGTGCCGGTGTGCCGATCATGCCGATGCTGACGAATGCCTGGGACGGAGAGTTCCGTGCGCAGGGCATTGAGAAGATCTTGCATAATCCCCGTCGCACGAAAGCGCTGATCCAGAATCTCCTCACGCTCTGTAAGAAGAACCATTTCGCCGGACTGAACCTCGACCTTGAGGAACTGACGGATAACGACAACAGCACGCTCACGGCCTTTGTCCGTCAGCTCTCCGATGCCTTCCATAGCAATAATCTCTACCTCACGCAGGATATCATGCCCGACAATGAGGATTATGATGTCAGGGAACTGGCTAAATACAATGACTACCTCTTCCTCATGGCTTACGATGAGCATAACAGTCTCTCGAGGCCCGGTGACATCTCCTCGCAGCAGTTCATCGAGAAGAGTGTCGATGCTATCGCCGCGAAGATCCCCAACGAGAAGATCGTGCTCTGTATGGCCGCCTATGGCTACGACTGGACGGCGAAGGGCGACAACAACCAGAGCGTATCCTATCATGACGCTATCTCCACGGCGGCCGACAGTGGGGACAAGATTACGTTCGACGAGGACAGCTATGGACTCAACTATGCTTATTATGACGACCGCAATGTAAAGCATGAGGTCTATTTCAATGATGCCGCCACAAATTTCAACACCATGCGCTTCGGTTGTGACTATGGTCTCGCCGGTTTCGCCGTATGGCGCCTCGGCACCGAGGACAGTCGTCTTTGGTCGTTCTATCATAAGGACCTCGTGAAGACGATGGCGGCCCGTCTGCCCATCGGTACCCTTGAGCATCTCCCCGGTAACCATTCTGCCAACTATATCGGCGAGGGTGAAGTCCTCGACTTGATCGGTACGCCGAAAGACGGCCGCTGTCATATCGATATGGATAATGATGATGTCCTCATCGCCGACGAGGACTATACGACGATCCCGACGTCTTATGAATTGCAGAAGTTCGGCAGCTGTGGTCCGAAAGAACTGTTGCTGACGTTTGATGATGGCCCTGACGCCCGTTGGACGCCGCAGGTGCTGAAGATATTGGAGAAACATCACCTTCACGCCGCCTTCTTCATGGTCGGCGTGAATATCGAGAAGAACCTGCCGATTGTCAAGAAGGTCTTCGATGCCGGGAATATCATCGGCAACCATACCTTCGACCATCCGAATATCGCCGAGTGCACTCCGCGCCGTACGTTCATGGAACTGCGGCTGACGCGTCTGCTCATCGAGAGTATCACCGGTCATACCACCATTCTTTTCCGTGCGCCGTATAATGCCGACAGTGATCCGTCGGGGCGTGACGAATTGCTGCCGCTCATCGAGGCCCGCAACGAGAACTACCTCGATGTCGGTGAGAGCATCGATCCGGAGGACTGGGAGCCGGGTGTCAAGGCCGACCAGATCTATGAGCGTGTCATCAAGGGCGTGGAGAACGGCAACGGGCATATCATCCTGCTCCATGATGCCGGTGGCACGACGCGAAAGGAGACGCTGAAGGCACTGCCGCGCATCATCGATACCCTGGAGGCCCGCGGCTACAAGTTCATCACGCTGCCGCAGTATCTCCATAAGAGTAAGGCCGTGCTTATGCCCGATATCGATAAGGGACAGGAATATTACGCCATGCAGGCGAACCTCACGCTGGCAGAGGGCGTCTATTATCTCGGTTATTTTATCAATGCTCTCTTCATCGTCTTCCTCGTCCTCGGCATCGGTCGTTTGCTCTTCATGCTGGCGCTCGTCATCAAGGAGCATAAGCAGAACCTTGCCCTGCCAAACAATATCCCTGCTGAGGCTCCGCTGGTGTCGATCATCGTGCCGGCCTATAATGAGGAGGTGAACGTCGTCAATACGCTCAACAACCTGCTCAAGCAGGACTATCCAAACTTCGACATCGTCTTCGTCGATGACGGCAGTAAGGATCATACCTATGAGAAAGTGACCCAGGCGTTCAAGGGCCATCCGAAGATGCAGTTGCTCACGAAACCGAACGGCGGAAAAGCATCGGCGCTGAATTATGGTATTTCGCATACGAAAGCTGACTTCGTCGTGTGCATCGATGCCGACACACAGCTTTATCATAATGCCGTGAGCCTCCTTATGCGCCATTTCTTCGCCGATAAGGAAGGCCGTGTGGGTGCTGTGGCCGGTAATGTGAAGGTAGGTAATAAGGTGAACATGCTGACTTATTGGCAAGCTATCGAATATACGACGAGTCAGAACTTCGACCGTCAGGCTTATGCCGCTATCAATGCCATCACCGTCGTCCCCGGTGCCATCGGCGCTTTCCGCCGCAAGGCGATCCTCGATGCCGGTGGACTGACGACGGATACGCTTGCCGAGGACTGCGATCTGACCATGCGCATCCTCAAAGCCGGTTATGTCATCGGCAATGAGAACCACGCCATTGCCCTCACGGAGGCGCCGGAGAAACTCGGACAGTTTATGAAACAGCGTACGCGTTGGTGCTTCGGTATCATGCAGACATTCTGGAAACATCGTGGGGAGATGTTCAAACGCCGCTATAAAGGCCTCGGCATGTGGGCGCTGCCGAACATGCTGTTGTTCCAGTTCATCATCCCGACGTTCTCGCCGATCGCTGATCTGTTGATGATCGTGGGACTGTTTTCGGGAAATATCGGAAAGGTATTGCTTTACTACTGTCTCTTCCTCATCGTCGACGCGAGCATCTCCATCATGGCGTATGTCTACGAGCACGAACATCTGTGGAGCCTGTTGTGGATCATTCCCCAGCGTCTCTGCTATCGTTGGATCATGTACGTCGTTCTCTTCCGCAGTTACCTGAAAGCCATCAAGGGCGAACTGCAACAGTGGGGCGTGCTGAAACGCACGGGAACGGTGAAGAATATCTGATCCTATTGCAGGGGCCGTCCCTTGTGGCGGCCCTGTAAAAATCTTAACATTTTTTACGTCTTTAATTTCTTCAGAAATTGAGAAAATGTTGTAATTTTGCACCCGCAAATCAAGATAACACTTCTCATCATTATAAAAACGGCGTGATCATCAGTGGTCATGCCACTCAACTCTACCTGAAAAGGCCCTTCACGAGAGGGCTTTCGTGACTGTTGTCACAAACACAACTAACGTATGTGGGGGATAAGCAATTATTCCCCCGAAAATTTGGTCAAAAGATAAAAATGTATTATCTTTGCAGCCAGAATTGTCCCATGGTGTAATGGTAGCACTACAGTTTTTGGTTCTGTCAGTCGTGGTTCGAATCCGCGTAGGACAACATTTTCTTATTTTCTCTGTGTAAGTTTTATTCCCCACTGACTGTTTTTTACCCCATATTTTTCTACGGGAAAATTTTAGTTCTAGAAGAAATCGGGCTGGTTTTCGGACTTGACGAGGACAAATAACGGAGAAAATTTCGTAAACATCGTGTTTAGAAAATTATCTACGAAAGATACGGGTCGTAAATGCCGTGTTTATGAGTCGTAAATACCATTGAAAATTTGCATACTTATTGATTTCCGGCTCTGTTTCTATAGTGTTATGCGGATATTTATGTAAGATTTGGAGTCGTAAGAAGGGCACGAATTATTATCAAACTGATAATCAGAGCGTTGTGCAAATGTCGTGAGAATCTCGTATTTGCGAGCGATTCTACGGTTCGTGATTTCCGTGGGCAATATGAACAGTTTTGTGGTGTCAAAAAAGTGTCATGTCTCTACTTAATTACAACAAAATGAGCGGAACCTCCACTGAGGTTCCGCTCTGGCTGCCTGTATAGAAATTGATAGGAAAAGTCGCCGGTTTGTGGTCCGGCAACTTTTAGGGCAGTATCTTACTTGCAGTATTGCTGCTCTGCAACCTTTTATTTACTTGCTCAGGAACGTGTCGATGTCCTTAGCGACCTTACGGCCACTGGCGAGGGCACGGACGACGAGACTGGCACCACTGGCGGCGTCACCGGCGAGGAACACGTTCTCGGGGAACTCCGGCTGCTGGGGACGGAGGAAGCCCATGGCGAGGAGCACCATCTCTGCCTTGATGATCTCCGGCTCTTTCGCCGGCTTCATCAGCGGACGGCCACCATCGGGGTTCGGTACCCATGTGATCTCCTGTACCTTCACGCCTGTGAGCTTGCCGTCCTTGCCGAGGAACTCCAAAGAGTTGATATTCCAACGGCGGACACAACCTTCCTCGTGAGACGATGTCGTCTTCAGCGTGCGCGGCCAGTTCGGCCACGGATTCTTCGGATCCTCGGGGCCCACCGGCGGCTTCGGCATGATCTCAATCTGCGTCACGCTCTTGGCGCCCTGGCGGTGTGCCGTACCGATACAGTCGGAACCGGTATCACCACCACCGATGACGAGTACGTTCTTGCCTTTGGCGTTGACGAGATCTTCTTTCTTGATATCCTCACCGGCGAGGACGCGGTTCTCCTGGCTCAGCATCTCCAGGGCGAAATAGACGCCCTTGAGGTCACGGCCGGGGATAGGAAGGTCACGAGCTGTCGGCGTACCGGTAGAGACGACGACGGCATCATATTTCTTCGCCATATCCTCGATGACCACGATCTTGTCGTTGGCCAGCGTCGGGTCGTTCTGAATGGGCTGATGCTCTTTCTCTGTCTTGGAGACGCCACGGATGCCAAACTTGAACTCGATGCCTTCCTCGCGGAGGATGGCCATACGGCGGTCGATGACGGCCTTGTTGAGCTTGAAGTTAGGAATACCGAAGCGCAGCAGACCGCCGGCATTCTCGCGGGCGTCGATGACGGTCACGAGATAACCCATCTGGTTGAGCTGGGTAGCGGCGGAGAGACCGGCAGGACCGGCACCGATGACAAGAACCTTCTTGCCATTACGCATGGGGATGTTCGGCTTCACATAGTCCTCCTGGAAGGCATGCTCGATGATGGCAGCCTCGTCCTCACGGTTCGTTGTCGGCTCGTGCTCCATGAGGTTCAGCACACACGCTTTCTCACAGAGTCCCGGGCAGATACGTCCGGTGAATTCGGGGAAGTCGTTTGTGGAGGTCAGCAACTCGTAGGCGAGTTTCCAGTCACCCTTGTAAAGGGCGTCGTTCCACTCAGGCGGCTTGTTGCCCAGCGGACAGGCCCAGTGGCAGAAAGGAACGCCACAGTCCATGCAACGGCTGGCCTGCAGGCGGCGGTCATTGCTGTTCAGGGTCTGTTCAACCTCACTGAAGTCGTGAATTCTATCGTTGATGGGACGGTATCCCGCCTCCTTGCGTTGTATCGTTAAAAATGCTTTTGGATTTCCCATTGTCTTGTCTTTTTAATAGTCACGTTGCATATCTGCGATCTTCTGCTGGAGCTTCTTCACCTGCTCCTCCTGGAGGACACGCTTGTACTCGATAGGTACAACCTGGATGAAGTCCTCCACATAGTGGTTCCAGTCGTCGAGCATCGTGCGGGCGAGCTTTGAGCCGGTGTAGAGATAGTGCTGGCGGATGAGCTCGTGGAGCTCCTTGCGGTAGCTACTTTCCTCGACGAGGTTGATCTCCACCATATCCATGTTACAGAAGTAGTCGAAGTTGTGGTTCTTATCCCAGACGTAAGCGACACCACCACTCATACCGGCGGCGAAGTTACGGCCTGTCTCACCGAGGACGACGACACGTCCGCCGGTCATATACTCACAGCAGTGGTCACCGGCACCCTCGATGACGGCGATGGCTCCGGAGTTACGTACGGCGAAACGCTCACCGACCTTTCCGTTGATATAGAGCTCACCACTCGTAGCACCATACAGACCGGTGTTACCGGCGATGATGTTGTCCTCTGCAGCGAAGTTGCTGCGGATCGGCGGGAGGATAGAGATACGACCACCGGAGAGACCCTTGGCGAAGTAGTCATTGGTCTCGCCCTCGAGCTTGAAGTCGACACCCTTCACGAGGAAGGCACCGAAACTCTGACCGGCGGAGCCCTTGAACTTCACATTGATGGTCTTGTCGGGCAGACCGGCCTCACCATATTTAGAAGCGATGACACCGCTGAGCATCGTACCGACGGCACGGTTCGTATTGCGGATGGCATAGTCGAGGTTGACCTCTTCCTTGTCCTCAATAGACTTCTGGCAAGCGTTGATGAGCTGCTGGTCGAGAATACCACTGAGGTCGTGCTCCTGCGTCTTCGTGCAGTAGAGACTGCTGTCACCCTTCTCCTGATGGAGGAGGTTATGGAAGTCGAGGCTCTCCCACTTCTCGTTGTCGGTATGCTTCGGGACGATGAGGTCCGTACGGCCAACGATATCGTTGAGAGAGGTGAAGCCCATGTCGGCGAGGTATTCACGAACCTCCTGAGCGAGGAACTTGAAGAAGTTGATGACGTAGTGATAATCGCCACGGAAATGAGCGCGGAGCTTCGGATCCTGTGTGGCGACACCCATCGGACAGGTGTTCTGGTTACACTTACGCATCATCACACAACCGAGGGTGATCAGGGCGGCAGTACCGAAACCGAACTCCTCAGCACCGAGAAGCGCCATCATGATGACGTCACGGCCACTCTTCAACTGTCCATCCACCTGCAGACGGACGAGAGAGCGCAGGCCGTTCTTGACGAGCGTCTGCTGGGTCTCGGCAATACCGATCTCTGGAGAGATACCGGCGAAACGCATGGAGGAGGCAGGACTTGCACCCGTACCGCCCTCAGCGCCGGAGATCACGATCAGATCTGCCTTTGCCTTCACAACACCGGCGGCAATCGTACCGACACCGCTCTCAGCAACAAGCTTCACGCTGATGGCAGCCTTCGGGTTGACATTCTTCAGATCGAAGATGAGCTGTTTCAGATCCTCGATGGAGTAGATATCGTGATGAGGCGGCGGAGAGATGAGGGAGATGCCCGGAATAGAGTGACGGGTCTTGGCGATAATCTCGTTAACCTTAAAGCCCGGCAGCTGGCCACCCTCACCAGGCTTAGCGCCCTGGGCAACCTTGATCTGAATCTCCTCAGCATTGACGAGGTATTCGGTGGTGACACCGAAACGGCCACTGGCCACCTGCTTGGTCTTTGAACTCAGGGAGATACCGTCGACGGTCTCGTGGAAGCGCTCGCTGTCCTCACCACCTTCACCGGTGTTGCTACGTGCACCGAGGTAGTTCATAGCCAGAGCGAGAGCTTCATGAGCCTCTTTTGACAGGGCACCGAAACTCATAGCACCGGTAACGAAGTGACGGACGATCTTCTCTACCGGCTCCACCTTATTAATATCGATGGGGTTCTTCTTATAGTCGAAGAAGTCACGGATGAAGATCGGCTCTTCCTTATGGTCTACGAGATCAGTATATTTCTTGAAGAGGTTATAGTCGCCCTTACGTGTAGCAAGCTGCAGTGTGGCGATGGTCTCCGGATTCCAGGCATGCTTGATACCGTCCTTACGATAGTGGAACTGGCCGAAGTTCGGCAGGAATTTCGGACCGACGAGCTCACCCTTCGCGTTGCGGTGCTCACCCTTGCCGAAGGTCTTGTCATGGAAGGCAATGGCATCCTTTGCGATAGTCTTCAGACCGATACCGCCGATGCTGCTCGTCTCTGTACCGAAGTAGGCTTTCAGCAGACTCTCGGAGAGACCGACAGCCTCGAAGATCTGAGCGCCACGGTAGGAACGGATGGTAGAGATACCCATCTTGGCCATGATCTTGTAAAGGCCCTTCTTCACGGCCTTGATATAATTGGCCTCGGCAGTAGGATAGTCCTCCTGGATCTTGCCGCGCTTGACGAGGTCGTCGAGTACGGCATAGGTCATATACGGGCAGAGGGCGCTGGCGCCATAGCCGAGCAACAGGGCGGCATGCATCACCTCGCGGATCTCACCGCTCTCCACGATCAGCGCCGTCTGTACACGCTTGCCGACATTGATGAGGTAGTGGTGTACGGCACTCACGGCGAGGAGTGACGGGATGGCGACATGCGTCTCGTCGACATCACGGTCGGAGAGGATGATATAGTTGTATCCGTCATCGACGCTCTTCTCGGCAGCCTTACAGAGCTTGTCGAGGGCTTCGTGGAGACCTTCGGCACCTTTCTCACGCTCGAAGAGCATGGGGAGCTTGATGGTGTTGAAGCCTTTATAACGGATATTACAAAGAATATCAAGTTGGGTATTTGTCAGGATCGGGTGGGGCAGACGGACCATCTTACAGTTGGTCTCATCGGGGTTGAGGATTCCCGTACCGACACGACCGATATACTCGGTGAGACTCATCACGAGGTTCTCACGGATGGAGTCGATTGCCGGGTTCGTGACCTGGGCGAACTGCTGACGGAAATAGTTGAAGAAGATCTGCGGCTTCTCGGAGAGGACTGCCAGCGGCGTGTCATTACCCATGGAAGCGGTAGGCTCCTGACCTTTCGTGGCCATCGGCACAATCGTACCGTCGACATCCTCCTCTCCAAATCCAAACTCAATCTCCTTACGCGTGAGGTTCTCAACGGCGTTGGAGACCTTACGGCCACTGTGGATCTTCTCGAGTTGGATACGGTTGGTGTTCAGCCATTGACGGTAGGGATGCTCGGCAGCGAGGCGCTCCTTGATCTCGCCATCATAGTAGATCTTTCCTTCCTGCGTATCGACGAGGAGAATCTTACCGGGCTGCAGACGTCCTTTCTCAGCGATCTCCGTAGGATCGAAGTCAAGGACACCGGCCTCAGAGGCAACGACCATCGTGTCGTTCTTTGTGATGGTGTAGCGGGCCGGACGCAGACCATTACGGTCGAGCATACCACCGGCATAGCGGCCATCGCTGAAGAGGAGGGCGGCAGGGCCGTCCCACGGCTCCATGAGGATGGAGTAATATTCATAGAAGGCCTTCAGGTCTTCGGAGATGGGGTTCTTGTCGTTGAAGCTCTCAGGAACCATGACAGCCATGGCGTGAGGCAGTGACAGACCACTCATGACGAAGAACTCGAAGACATTGTCGAGACTTGCGGAGTCACTCATTCCCGGCTGAACGATCGGGCTGATATCATGGATATCGCCGAGGGTGGGGGAGGAGAGGACGCTCTCACGGGCCTTCATCCAGGCGCGGTTGCCGCGGATGGTATTGATCTCACCATTGTGGGCGAGCATACGGAACGGCTGGGCCAGTGACCAGGTCGGGAAGGTGTTCGTGGAGAAACGGCTGTGGACGAGTGCCAGACCGGAAGTGAAGTAGTTATTGGTCAGGTCAGGATAATACTGACGAAGCTGCAAGGAGGAGAGCATACCTTTATATACGATGCTCTTGCTGGACAGGGAGCAGATGTAGAAGTCCTTGTCGTGAACGCGGCGCTCAATCTTTTTACGGATGATATAGAGCGTGCGCTCGAAAGTCGGCACCTTATCATCGGTGACACCAGTGACAAAGACCTGCTTGATGTCCGGTTCCGACTCCAGGGCTGCCTCACCGAGACAGTCGGGATTGGTGGGGACATTACGGAGATGCATCAGGGACAGGCCCTCACGCTCAATCTCCTCAATCATAATGGAGAGGATCTGCTGCTGGCGCTTCTCGTCCTTAGGCAAAAAGACCAGTCCGGTACCGTATTTTCCCTTCTCGGGAACAGGGATACCCTGCAGAAGAATAAACTCATGAGGAATCTGCAGTAAGATTCCGGCACCATCACCCGTCTTGCCGTCGGCTCCCTCTGCACCACGATGGCGCAGGTTCTCGAGAACCTTCAAGGCGTTGTCGACGAGATCATGGCTCTTGTTGCCGTGGATATTCACGACCATTCCTACGCCACACGCATCGTGCTCGTAGGACGCATTATACAATCCTTTTGCCATAAACGCTAGTATTATAATTCAGAAATTATCTATTTCCTATCAATTTGGTTGCAAAGATACATGTTTTATTTCAAAAAAGCTCAAAAAAGGCGAAAAATATAATAATAAATTTTTAAGAACTTACGATTATTAAGGAAAAATACATAATTATGCAGTTTTAACGTGTTTTTAGGTAGGTTATTCGGGTGCCAAATTACAAAATGAATGTAGGGACATAATTGATCATGTTCCGTCTTATTGCGGATCATGATCAATCATGTCCCTACATCTTTTACATATATCCTAATGCCCGGAGGATATCATTGAGGTTCGCCACGATCAGGAGGACGATGAGGATGGCGAAGCCGACATATTCCGCCTTGACGAGGAAGTTCTCACTCGGTTTGCGGTGCGTAATCATCTCATAGAGGAGAAAGGCCACGTGGCCGCCGTCGAGGGCGGGGATCGGCAGGATATTCATGAAGGCGAGGATGATGCTCAGGAATGCCGTCATCTTCCAGAACATGTACCAGTCCCACTGTGCGGGGAAGAGGTTTCCGATGGCGCCGAAGCCGCCGAGACTCTTCACGCCGTCGGCGGAGAATACATACTTCATGTCGTCGACATAACTCTTCAGCACGTTCCAGCCATATTTGATACCGGCGGGGATGCTCTGCAGGAAGGAGTAGGTGATGTGGGTCTGCTTGTAATCTTTGACGACATTCGTGAAGACGGCCCCGATCTTCACGTCAGGTGTCAGCGTGATCATTGCCGTGTCGGCCTTTGCCGCTCCGGCATGCTGGAAGACAATGGGAACGGTGAGGATCTTCACGCTGTCGGTATGGCTCATGCCCTTGTTGAGATCGTCCTGCTTGGCCTTGATGGCAAGCATGAAGTCCGTGTAGGTCGTGATCTTCTTACCATTGAAAGCGAGGATCTTATCGCCGTGGCGGATGCCGGCCTTGTCTGCTGGATCTCCCTTGACAATGCTGTCGACCGTATTGGGCATATAGGGGACCATGAAGGCGGGCTTGTTCTTCAGCATGTCCAGAAGATTGATATCGCCGGAGAGAGAGATGCTGACTTTCTTTCCATGGCGCAGCACATCGACACGCTTGGCCTCACTGATCTTACGGTAGACATCGACATTGAAGTCCTTGAAGGTTACTTTATCGGTACCGAGAAGAATATCGTGGTCTTGAAAGCCCATGGCCTTGGCTTCCTGGTTGAACTGCATACCATAAGTCATGTCCTTCGTGGCGACATAGGTCTCGCCCCAGTGGAACATGATAGCGGCATAAATCACGAGGGCCGTGATGAAATTGACGAGGACACCACCGACCATGATCAGCAGACGCTGCCAGGCTGGCTTGGAACGGAACTCCCACGGCTGTGCGGGCTTCTTCATCTGTTCGGTGTCGAAGCTCTCGTCGATCATACCGGCAATCTTACAGTAGCCACCGAGGGGCAGCCAGCCGATGCCGTAGGTCGTCTCACTGTTCTTCGGCTTGAACTCGAAGAGATGGAACCAGGGATCGAAGAAGAGGTAGAACTTCTCCACTCTTACGCCGAAGAGCTTGGAGAAGAAGAAGTGTCCTCCTTCGTGGAGGAGTACGAGTAGAGAGATGGCCAAGGCGAACTGAAGGGCCTTGATCAGAAAAATTTCCATTGTCTTATAAGAGTGATGTTGCTATTTTGCGGGCTTCGGCGTCGGTCTGCATATAGACGTCGTAGTCCGGATTCTTGTCGAAGGTGGCTTTTGCCATGGTCTTCTCGATGATGTCGGCCATACCGAGGAAGGAGCAGTAGCCACGGCGGAAGGCAGCATTGACGATCTCGTTGGCGGCATTGAGGATGCACGGCATATTGCCGCCCTTCCGGATGGCATCGTAGGCCAGGGCCAGGCACGGGAACTTCTTCGTGTCGGGCTTAAAGAAGTCGAGATGCTGAATGTCGAAGAGGTTCAGACGGTCGCCGTTGAGACTCAGCCGTTCGGGGAAAGAGAAGGCGTACTGGATCGGCAGTCGCATGTCGGGGACGCCGAGCTGGGCCTTCACGGCACCATCTTTGAACTGGACGCCACTGTGGACGACGCTCTGCGGATGGATGAGTACCTCGATTTGCTCCGCGGGAACGCCGAAGAGCCATCTGGCCTCAATGACCTCAAAACCTTTGTTCATCAGAGATGCCGAGTCGATGGTGATCTTTGCGCCCATGTCCCACGTCGGATGGCGGAGGGCGTCGGCGGCGGTGACGGTCTTCAACTGCTCATGTGAGAAGAGACGGAAGGGACCGCCGCTGCAGGTCAGCAGGATCTTGTCGATCTCATTCTGATCCTCACCGACGAGGCTCTGGAAGATGGCGCTGTGCTCACTGTCCACGGGAAGGATGGGCGCGTGGTTCTCCTGGGACAACTGACAGATCAGCTCACCGGCAACGACGAGTGTCTCCTTGTTGGCCAGACAGATCTTCTTATGGGCACGGATAGCATGGATTGTCGGCGTCAGACCGGCGAAGCCGACCATGGCCGCGAGGACCATATCGATGGGCTCAGCCTCGACAATTTCGTTGAGGGCTTCCTTGCCGGCATAGACCTTGATGTCGGGCTCGTCGGCGAGGAGCTGCTGCAGTTCGTCGTAATGGGCCTCGTTGGCGATGACGACAGCGGCAGGATGGAACTTGTGGGCCTGGGCGGCGAGCTTCTCCACGCTGTTGTTGGCCGTGAGGCAGTAGGCCTCATAACGGTCGGGGTGTTGTGCGATGACATCGAGGGCTTGGGTACCGATGGAGCCGGTGGAGCCGAGGATACATATCTGTTGTTTCTTCATTGTTGTTCTAGTTGAGATCGAGGAGGCCTTCGGGGATGCGCATGACGAGGCGATGGCCTTCCCAGTCAATATTCGTGATGAGATCATCGCTCATGGGGATGAGGAGCTGGCGGCCATTGGGCGTCTCTACCTCCAAGAGAAGGTTGGCGGTACTGTCATCGATGGCGCGGATCGTACCGACGGGCGTACCGGTGGAATCGTCGGCAGCAGTACCGTTGGCCTTTTCGGCGTCAGCGGTAAGTTCCTCAGCATTCACAAGGGTGAAACCGACGAGCTGTGAGAGAGAGGCTTCGCCTTCTGCTTCCTGGGCTTTCTCCCGTGGGAAGAAGACCTCACAGCCGGTCAATGTGCGTGCCTGTTCCTGGGTGTCGATATCCTCGAACTTCATGAGGGCCATCTCGTCATTCTTGAATCGGTATTCCTCCATGAAGAACGGCACGAGGATTCCGTCGACGTCGAGGATGAGGTAGTCGGCATCCGTACGGTCGAAAACATCATCGTCGAAGTTGAACGTCACCTCTCCTTTTACGCCGTGAGGTTTACCGATTACACCTATTTTATATATAGAGTCTCTGGAGATCATTTATTTTATTATTTTTCCGTTATGTTCCCTTTTTGAATGCCGTTCCGGCATCGGGCCGCCACAAGGGACGGCCCCTGCAAGGGGATCGTTGGGAGAGGCCTCCTACTCACTGACGCGGCGGATGCAGGCGCCGAGGCGGTTGAGACGGTTCTCAATATCCTCGTAGCCACGGTCGATCTGCGCGATATTCTCAATGCGACTCGTGCCATGGGCATCCATGGCAGCGATGAGCAGGGCGATACCGGCACGGATATCGGGGCTGCTCATACGGCCGGCGCGGAGCGTACGATGGCGGTCATGACCGACGACGACGGCGCGGTGGGGATCGCAGAGGATGATCTGCGCGCCCATGTCGATGAGCTTATCGACGAAGAACAGGCGGCTCTCGAACATTTTCTGATGGATAAGGACGGTGCCCTTGGCTTGTGTCGCTACAACGAGGAGCACGGACAGCAGGTCTGGTGTCAGTCCCGGCCATGGAGCATCAGCGAGGGTCATGATCGTGCCGTCGATGAACGACTCCACGGCATAGTGTTTCTGTTGTGGAATGACGAGGTCGTCATCCTCCACATGGATCTTCACGCCGAGGCGGCGGAAGGCGTCGGGGATGATGCCGAGATTCTTCACCGAGCAGTCCTTGATGCGGACGCCCTCACCGCACATGGCAGCCATGCCGATGAAGGAACCCACCTCAATCATGTCGGGGAGAATATGGTGTGTGGCGCCATGGAGCTCCTTCACGCCGACGATGGTGACGAGGTTGCTGCCGATGCCGCTGATGTTGGCACCCATGTGGTTCAGCAAGTGACAGAGTTGTTGGATATAGGGCTCGCAGGCGGCATTGTAGATCGTTGTCGTCCCTTCCGCCATGACGGCGGCCATGATGATATTGGCCGTACCCGTGACGGAGGCCTCGTCGAGGAGCATGTACGTGCCCTTGAGTTTCTTGGCCTGGATCTCATAGACATTGCGCTCCTCATCACGGACGAACTTCGCGCCGAGATGCTTGAAACCGAGGAAATGGGTGTCGAGACGGCGGCGTCCGATCTTGTCGCCACCGGGCTGCGCTACCGTAGCCTTGCCGAAACGGCCGAGGAGCGGACCGATCATCAGCACACTGCCACGGAGCTGCGCGCATTTATGGACGAAATCGGTACTGCCGAGATAGTGCAGGTCCAGCTCATCCGACTGGAAGGTATAGTCGTGGGCACTGTGGCGCGTGACCTTTACGCCGATATCCTGCAGCAGTTTGATGAGGTTGTTGACATCCAGAATGTTCGGGATATTGTCGATACGTACCGGCTCTGTCGTCAACAGAGTGGCACAGATCACCTCCAGGGCCTCGTTCTTGGCGCCCTGAGGCTTGATGGTTCCGCGGAGGGGATGTCCTCCTTCAATAATGAACGACTCCATAGGCCTATCTGCGTTTCTTCTTTCCGTTGTTGTTCGTATTGCCGCTATCCGGTTTGATGTGGTCAAACTGGAAACTGTCGAGGTCGAGCTGGATGACACCATCGGTGAACCGCGCGAGGTCGGAAGCGACCTTTTCGTCATCGCAGGAGCCGTGGCTCCACTGCATGAGGTCACGCTTCATCTGGTTGGCGGTGATGCGCACGAGCTCGTCACGCTCTGGTCCCGGCTCCATGTGCTTGAGTTGGTCGAAAACCTCGAACATCAGGTTACCGTAATGGCGGATGGGGATGCGCTTCATCGGATACTCGATGGGATTCGGACGCGTCTGACGGACCTGACGGGCTTTCTCTACGTCATAAGGATAGTCGATGTCGAGCTTGAAATGACTCATCATAGCGAGATGGTCCCACAGTTTTCGGTCGTAGTCCTCCGCATCCTGGTCGGCCGGGAACATGCGTCGCATGATGGTGACGATGGTCTCGGCGCATACCTGTCGCTCAGCCTTGTCGGGGATGTTGACGCAGTAATCGACCATGTTCTGTACCACACGGCCGTATTCCGGGAGCACGAGTTGTTCGCGCTGGGTATTATAGTCCAATCCTTGTATGTTCATATTATAAAAGTTTCTTGGGTTTCTTGGCAACGAAGTCTTTCAGATAGAACGGCACGAAATAGGCTACATCCTCGTAGTGCTCCTCGGCGATGCGCTTCTCGGCCAGCGGGAACATGTTCTTGGCCAGTGGCTCGATGTTCGGGACGAGATGGGCATTGGGATGGTTGATGGCTTCCATGCACTTGGCGGCACCATTGCCGAAGAAATAGACGGGTCCGCGGTCGAGATACTCCTTATAGGTATCGGCGTCGACGACATCGGCCTGGATGGGCCGGATCTCCTTCAGGCTGCGGTCGAAGACTTGTGCGTAGACTTCCATGCGGCGGGCATCGATCATCGGTACCAACAGGGCATTCTCCTCGGGGATGAGCTCCTTGAGGAGAACGGGGACACAGAGGAGCTCGAGGGTCGGCACAGCGATGAGCTTCAGACTACGGCCGTAGCAGATACCCTTGGCCATGGACGTGCCGATGCGCAGTCCCGTGTAGGAACCGGGTCCTCCACTGACAGCGACGGCATCGAAAGGAATGGCGTGGTTGTCCGTGAAAGAGAGCGCCTCGTCAACAAACTGACCCAACTGCTCAGCATGGTTAGGACCACTGTGGTCCTCTTTGTTGAAAATACATTCACCGTTCTGAGAGACGGCGACAGAGCACACGTTCGTGCTCGTTTCAATGTTTAATATGACCGACATAAAAAATATTTTCTTATTATAAGGTGCAAATTTACTGATTTTTCCCGATTTTTTTGTAGTTTTGCAGAAATTTAACGTGAACTATTATGATACAATCCATGACTGGCTATGGAAAAGCCGTAGTCACTTACAAAGGAAAGAAGATCAATGTAGAGATTAAATCACTGAATTCGAAGAGTCTTGATCTCTCCACACGTATTGCCCCGATCTACCGTGAGAAGGAGATGGAGATTCGCCGGACCATCACGAAAGCGCTGGAGCGCGGCAAGGTAGACTTCGCCATCTGGGTAGAGAAGGAAGCCGGAACGGATGCCACGCCGGTCAACGGTGAACTGGTGGAAAACTACTATCATCAGATTAAGGAACTCGCCCAGAGAACGGGCATCCCCGAGCCGCAGGACTGGTTCTCTGTCCTCCTCCGTCTCCCTGACGTGCTGACGACGACAGAGACGGAGACCCTCGATGATGAGGAGTGGGCCGTTGCCTCGAAGGCCATTGAAGAGGCGATTGCCGCCCTGCAGTCCTTCCGCCGTCAGGAGGGAGCTGCCCTGGAGAAGAAGTTCCATGAGAAGGTCGACAATATCGAGGCGCTGCTGAAGAGTATCGAGCCTTTTGAGAAGAGCCGTGTGCCGAAGATTAAGGAGCAGATCATCAAGGGCCTGGAGCAGATTCCCGAGGTAGAATATGATAAGAACCGCCTGGAGCAGGAGCTGATCTATTATATTGAGAAGCTCGACATCAGTGAGGAGAAGCAGCGTCTGACGAATCATCTGAAATATTTCCGTGAGACGATGGACGAGGAGCGTCCTGTCGGCAAGAAGCTCGGTTTCATCGCTCAGGAGATGGGCCGTGAGATCAACACCACGGGTTCGAAGAGCAACAATGCCGAGATGCAGAATATCGTGGTGAAGATGAAGGACGAACTGGAGCAGATCAAGGAGCAGGTTCTCAATGCCCTGTAAAAAAATAGAGAATGTTATGGCAGGAAAGTTAATTATCTTCTCAGCCCCGAGCGGATCGGGGAAGAGCACGATCGTGCAGTGGCTCATGCGCGAGCACCCGGAGTTGAAGCTCGCCTTCTCCATCAGTTGTACGAGCCGTGCCCCGCGTGGGACGGAGCGTGACGGCGTGGAGTATTTCTTCCTCACTCCCGAGGCTTTCAAGGCGAAGATTGCCGCCGGCGAGTTTCTGGAGTATGAGGAGGTCTATGAGAACCGTTTCTACGGCACCCTGAAGTCACAGGTGGAGACGCAGACGGCGCGTGGCGAGAATGTAGTCTTCGATGTTGACGTGAAGGGTGGCTGCCATATCAAGCAGTTCTATGGCGACCATGCCATGAGCATCTTCATCCAGCCGCCGTCGATCGAGGAGCTGCGCCGCCGTCTCGTCGGCCGTGCCACCGATGCCCCTGAGGTCATCGAGCAACGCTTGGCAAAGGCCAGTTATGAGCTGACGTTTGCTCCGAAGTTCGATCATGTCGTTGTCAATGACAACTTGGTGACGGCGGAGGAGCAGACCTATCAGCTAATTAAGGAGTTTCTGAAGAAATAAGAAGCAAACTGATGAATCATCAACGTCGCGTGGGCCTCTTCGGCGGCAGTTTTAATCCTATTCATGTGGGGCATATCGCGTTGGCCAAGGCACTCCGGAAAGAGGGCGGGCTTGACGAGGTGTGGTTTCTCGTGACGCCGCAGAACCCGTGGAAGCAACAGACGGACCTCCTCGACGACGAGGAGCGGCTGACCTTGGTGCGTGACGCCGTACGGGGCGAGGACGGTCTTGTGGCCAGTGACTACGAGTTTCATCTCCCGAAACCATCCTATACCCTCCATACGCTGCGAGCCCTGAGAAAAGACTATCCCGATACGGAGTTCGTGCTCCTCATCGGCGGCGACAACTGGGCAGCCTTCGACCACTGGTATGGCTATGAGGAGATCCTCCGGGATTATAAGATCATCGTCTATCCCCGAGAGGAGCATCCCGTCGATCCCCCACTGCCCCATGGTCTTCCTATTCGTGGCGTGGAGATAGTCCATACGCCGTTGTTGCCCGTGAGCAGTACGCTGATCCGTGAGCGTGTGCGTGCCGGAGCTCCGATCCATGGCCTTGTACCCGAAGCGATTGAGAAGAGGGTAATCAAGGCTTACGTAGGGACATGACTGATCATGTTCCGCCATCCTATCAAATAAACAACTGATGAAGATAAGAAAATGAGTGTGATCAAGAAGATATTTACCATTGTCGACAAGGTCCTCGTGCCGATCAAGACCAATCCGATCTTTTTTGGTTTCATGTATGCCCTGGGTGTCCTCTGTGCGTTGTGTACGATGCCCGGCGGCCACGGACCGCAGATTTATGACAATCTCTATCTGGAGCTGTTCTTCGACCTTTATGTCGTCTGTCTGATTCTGACGCCGATCCCGACGCGCGTGCGTAACATTATCAAGGGACTGTTGTATATCATTCTTTATGTCACGGCCCTCGTGGATGTCTACTGCTTCGTGAATTTTGACTCGACGTTGAATCCGTCGATGCTCATGTTGGTCAATGAGACCGACAGCCGTGAGGTAGGCGATTTCTTCTCCTCCCTCATCGATGCCGACCTCGTCCTCAGTAATGTGGGCTGGATCCTGTTGCTGATTCTCTGTCATATCCTCTTCCGCATGCGCCACTGGATCTTCCGCAAGCTCCATGTCGACCAAAAGGTGGCGGCCATTCATGAGCATGTGGCCTATGTGTTCCGTCATCAGCTGAAGCTTATCCCGCGGTGCATGGGCTCTATCGTCCTTGTCCTTGTGGTATGGAGTGCCGTCGCCAGTTGGCCGAACAAGATAGCGCTGCATAAACTCTTTAGTGGCACGTCGATCGGAGAGGTGGAACATACGCTGACGGAGAAGGACCACGGAAATCTCTATGAGCCGATCTACCGTCTGGTCTTCAGCCTTTATGCCAATCATCTCGCCGGTCAGCAGTTGACGACGCTATTGAAGGCCGCCGGGACGGTGAAGGTGGACAGTTGTGACTATAAGTCACCGACGATCGTATTGATCATCGGTGAGAGCTATGGCCGCCAGCACAGTCAGCAGTATGGTTATTTCATGGAGACGACGCCCAATCAGGTGCGGATGCAAAAGCAGGGATCGCTCATCAAGTTTGACGATGTTGTGACTTGTTGGAACCTGACGAGCTACGTGTTCAAAAACTTCCTGTCACTCCATGTTGTCGGCGAGCCGGGAGAGTGGTGCGACTATCCGCTCTTCCCCGAGCTGTTCCGCAAGGCCGGCTATCAGGTGACGTTCCTGACGAATCAGTTCCTCCCCGCTGCCAAACAGGCGGTGTATGACTTCAGCGGTGGTTTCTTCCTCAACGACCCGGCACTGAGCAAATATGAGTTTGACCTCCGCAATACGAAGCTCTATCAATATGATGAGGGCCTGCTGCACTGTTATGATGACTTTGTGAAACAAGGAAAGATCAAGCTCGGCGGCAAGAAGGACTATAACCTCATCATCTTCCATCTCATCGGACAGCATGTGGCTTATCAGGACCGTTATCCGGAAGGCCGCAATTACTTCTGGGCCAGCAGCTATGAGGACAAGCGTCCCGATCTCAGTGACCGTCAGCGCAAGATCCTGTCCTATTATGACAATGCATGCCGGTATAACGACTCCATCGTCAACCAGATTGTCAGACGTTTTCGTCGTGAGAATGCCGTCGTGATCTATATGCCTGATCATGGAGAGGAATGTTACGAGGGCAACCGTGGCTTTATCTGCCGCAACCATAGCGCGAAGATCGACTGGCCATTGGCCCATTATGAGTTTGAGATTCCGTTCTGGATCTACTGTTCACCGTCCTACCGCCGTCAGCATCGTGAGATCTTCCGCAGCATCATCCGTGCCCGTCATAAGAAGTTCATGACGGATGCTCTGCCGCATCTGCTCCTCGACCTTGCGGGTATTCATGCGAAGGACTATCATGCGAAGTATGATCTCATCAGTCCGGAGTATGATGAGAACCGTCCGCGCATCCTGAAGAACAGTGCCGACTACGACGTATTGAGAAGTAAAAAGTAAAAAATTAAAAAAGTAAACGTAGGGACATGATTTATCATGATCCGCAACGATTTGATTATGAACGCTGAATTCTTATCGCGTGCTGAATGTAACGTGTTGCGCGGAATCGCCATCATCGGCATTTTCCTGCATAACTACTGCCACTGGCTCGGGCCGATGGTGAAGGAGAACGAATATCAGTTCTTCCGTTCGAATGTCACGGGACTCAACGGAGTCCTCGTGTCGCCCGATGCCTCCCTCCCGGCTCACCTGTTGTCGTTCTTCGGTCATTATGGCGTGCCCGTATTCCTCTTCCTGAGTGCTTACGGTCTCGTGATGAAATATGAGGACGGACTGGGCCTGCCGGAAGGAGAGCGGCGTGTGGAGCCGAATGCCTTCGATTTCGTACGCTATCATTTTCTGAAACTCTTCAAGATGATGATCGTCGGGTTCGTGGCTTTCACCATGCTCGACCAGATTACGCCCGGAGCTCATCACTATGCGGCCATGGATGTTGTGGCACAGCTTGGCATGTTCAATAATGTATTACCCCATCCGGACAAGATCATCTGGCCGGGGCCGTACTGGTTCTTTGGCTTGATGCTGCAGCTCTACCTCGTCTACCGCCTCTTCCTCTATCGAAAGAAGACCTGGGTGACGGTGGTACTGATGGCTGTCTGTGTCTTGCTGCAGCTCTTCCTCGATCCTGAGGGCGAGGCGATGAACCGTTACCGTTATAACTTCATGGGCGGTATGCTGCCCTTCGGTCTGGGCCTCTTGATGGGCCGCTACCAACAGCAGATCATGGCATGGCGTGAGCGTCATAATGCCCGTCAGGCCGATGGCATCATCTTGATATTCTCCGTCTTGCTCAGCTATTTCCTTAGTATGAGTTTCATCGGCTGGACCTTCGTGCCCGTCTTTATCTGTACGGGTGCTGTGGCAATGGGGAAACTGTTGCCACGTACACTGGCCCACTGGCTGGAGTGGATGGGAGGCATCAGCGCGGCCCTCTTCGTCTGCCATCCCATCACACGAAAAATCTTTATCCCCATCAGCCGTGGGGGAGATCTCTATGCGGGCTTGCTGCTGTATATCGTGGCGTCTGTCTGTCTGGCGTGGTTGTTCAAGCAGTTGATGCGGAAGATCCCGAATCCGAAGATGTAGGGACATGATTGATCATGTTCCGACAAAAACGAAAATATGATGAAGATCAAAGATATAGAACTGGCGAATATCTCTCGGTTCCGTGGTGAGCTGATGGGAATAGCGATGGTGTTTATCATCCTGTTTCATATCGACCTGGCCCGTAATGACCTGTTCTTCGGTCTGCGACGGATGGGAAATATCGGAGTGGACATGTTCCTTTTCCTCTCCGGCATCGGTCTGTGGTTCTCGTGGGTGAAGACACCGTCTTACAAGCATTTCTACCGGCGCCGTCTGCTGCGTATCTATCCCGCGTGGCTGATCATCGCGCTGCTCTACTATGTACCTATTTATATAAGGGGCAGTCATTCAGTCTGGTCGTTGATCGATACGATCGGTGAGGTCCTCTTCAACTGGGAGTTCTGGTTGCGCGACGAGCTGACGTTCTGGTATATCCCCGCCATTATGGTGCTCTATCTCTTCGCGCCACCGTATATGGAACTTATCCGCCGCCATCCCATCTATCGTTGGCTTCCTGTGGTGATGATCATGTGGTGCATCCTCGTACAGTATGTCACGCCGATCCATGCCGTCGTGGGCCATCTGGAGATCTTCTGGAGCCGTGTGCCGATCTTCTTCATTGGTATCAATATGGGTGAGATGGTCCGTCAGAAACAGACGATGGACGGCGCGTCGATATGGATGATCATACTCATGTTCCTCATGTCGCTCCTCTCGAGCATCTTCCTTGAGCAGCGGCTCCACGGTCTCTTCCCGCTCTATGTGGAACGGATGCTCTATATCCCGCTGACGATTACGACGATCCTTCTGCTCAACCGTGTGTTCCGCCGGTTGCCGGATAAGATCAATTACGCGTTCCGTTTCGTCGGCTCACTGAGTCTCGAGGCTTACCTTATCCATCTCCATTTCGTACTGACATGGCTGCCCGGTAATTGGTCGTATTGGCCGACCTTCTTCGGATGTATCGCGCTGACGCTGCCCTTGGCGTGGATTTTACACAAGATTGTCTCAAAAGTAAAAATATGATCCTCTTGCAGGGGCAGACCCCTGCAAAAGGCAGAAGTATTAAACTCTATGCAAGCATATCTAAAATTGATCCGCCCGAAACAATGGGTGAAGAATTTCTTTGTCTTTGGACCGCTGTTCTTCGGCGGTGAACTGTTCAACGGCTGTTCCCTCGTGGAAGGCCTGCTGACGTTCCTGGCTTATAGCTGTGTGGCGTCGTCCATTTATTGTTTCAACGATATCCATGATGTCGCCGACGACCGCCGTCATCCTGAGAAATGTCACCGTCCCATCGCCTCGGGGGCTATCTCCGTTACCACGGCCTATGGTCTCATGGCCGTCCTTTTCCTCCTCTCACTGACTTTCGTGGGTGTCCTGTCGCTGATTCCGGAGGCCGGTGACGGTCGTGTGTGGCGCGTGGGGGCTGTCATCGTGTTCTATTGGCTGATGAACCTGGCCTATTGTGCCCGTCTGAAGCAGTATGCCGTCGTCGACGTGTGCATCGTTGCCTTTGGCTTCGTGCTGCGCCTCTTCGCCGGAGGTTTTGCCACGGATGTGGTACTGAGCAAATGGATTGTGCTCATGACGTTCCTCATCACTCTCTTCATGGGCTTTGCCAAGCGCCGTGATGATGTGCTGCGGATGAATGCCACGGGGGAGGCGCCGCGGAAGAATACGAGCCGTTATAACCTCACGTTCATCAACCAGGCCATCACCATCACGGCATCGGTGACCCTCGTCTGTTATATCATGTATACGGTGAGTCCGGAGGTGCAGAACCATTATCATAACAGCAACCTCTATCTGACGTCCGTCTTCGTCCTCATCGGTCTGCTGCGGTATATCCAGGTGACGGTGGTTGACGAGAAGAGTGGCAACCCGACGAAGCTCATCCTGACGGATCATTTCGTGCAGCTCGATGTCCTGGCGTGGGTGTTGACATTCGTATTCATGATTTACGGGAAATAAGACATTCAGGCCGCAATGGGGGCTAAAAACATTTAGGCCGCAACTCTCAGCGAGCTGCGGCCTAAACTTTATGTTTAACTTGAAAAATAATTTCGTGTAATTTAAGTTGTCTCGCGACACCTTATGTTACCGTTAAACAATCATCTAATTACCTTAACCTAATAACTAAAAACCTAAATCTATTACTACTAACCTAAACAATCTATTAACCTTTTGACGTTTGCAAAGGTACGGACTTTTTCCGTACGCTGCAAATATTCCGATAAGAAATTTAGAAATATTATAATCTTCTTGATTTATATCAATTCTTGTTAACAATCAACGCCACGGCATAGGCGGAGATGCCCTCCTGGCGGCCCGTGAAACCCAGTTTCTCCGTTGTCGTGGCCTTGATGCTGACAACATCGGGATCCACGCCCATGACCTCAGCGAGACACTGCTGCATGGCGGGAATGTGCGGGTTCAGTTTCGGCCGTTCGGCGCAGACGGTAGCGTCGATATTCCCGACGGCATAGCCTTTGTCGGCGAGGAGTCTGACGGTGTCCCGGAGGATGATCTTCGAGTCCATGTTCAGCGTCTTCTCCGAGTTGTCGGGGAAGTGGTAGCCGATGTCGCGGAGGTTGGCGGCACCGAGGAGGGCGTCGGCGATGGCGTGGATGAGCACGTCGGCATCGCTGTGGCCCAACAGGCCTTTATCATAGTCAATCTTGATACCGCCGAGCCAGAGGTCGCGGTTGTCCACGAGTTTGTGGACGTCATATCCCATTCCGATTCTAAACATGGTTGTATATTATTTGTGCAGTAAATCCTTGATGCCGTCCATATCGAAGGTGAGGGTGAAGCGGAGCGTCTCGTCGAGAGGGTTGCTCTTCGACGTGGCGATGACATAACCGGCATCGAGGCTGAAGGCGCTCATCTTGAAACCGGCACCGACAGTGAAATACTTTCGGTTACCCTTGTCCTTGTTCTCGTCGTGATAACCGGCACGAACGGCAAAGCGGTCGTTGTAGTTGTATTCCGCGCCGACACTCCACTGGATCTCCTTCAGCTCCTCCTTGAAGCCACCGGGGGCATCATGGAAACTCTTGAAGATACCACTGATGCTCGACACGTTATTATACTGTTCGAGCACCCACTGGCGGTAGGGACTCTGCTGGTCCTTGTCGGCCTCCGTATATTCGGCGTTGGCATCATCCTTATGCTGGTCGATATAGTCGTCAAATTGCTGCATCGTCGGCACCGTGGGCACGAGGAGCTTGTTGGCATCGGCGGAGAAGGAGATGCGGTTATAGTTGTCGATAGGTACCATCAGTGAGGCACCGATACGCATGTTCGTCGGGATGAAGTGGCTGTCCTCCTCACCGGAGTAGGTGATTTTACTACCGATATTGGAGATGTTCAGTCCGAGCCCGAGCTGACACTCCCGCTGTCCGAGGGTGATATAGTTCTGATAGTAACAGGCGAGGTCGGCTGCGAAGGCGGAGGCGGGAGAGCTGTCCTCCGTGGGGTTGAAGCGCAGGTCACTGTAGATCCATCTCACGGCAGCGGCGATGGAGAACTTCTCACTGAGCATCAGGGAGTAGGCGACGTCGAGGGACATCTCATAAGGCTTGATGGTCATGTCGTAGTTGTCATCCCCGGCACTGGAGTAGTAGACATCACCGAGGGAGAAATAGCGCAGGGAGGAGGAGATGGCACTGTAGTCACCGATGCGGTAGTATCCGGCGACATAGGCCATATTCATATCGTTGACGAGTTTCCGCAGCCATGGCGTATAGTTCAGGGCGACCCCCGACCGTGAGATACAGAACGGATATTTTGCCGGGTTCCAGGCCTGGGAGTTGACGTCCGGATCCGTGGCGGCACCGACATCACCCATACCACCGGCGCGTGCGTCAGGGGCGATCATCTGTGAGATGACGGAATATTCCACGGGGTTGTAAGTGCTTCTCTTATAGTCCCCCGAGCCGTCATCAGCCTTGGCGCCGGTAGCGGCAAGGGCCAGCAGGAGGAGTGTAGCGATGCGATTTCGATTCATTCTTTCTTGTTTTCTGGGATAACGGAAAGATCATACTTTTATTGTATGATGAGTTTTCTCACCTTCGAGACCTTGCTGCTGCTCTCGCAGCCTAGTTTGGCGCGGTAAATATAGATGCCACCGGGCAGCCGTGAGCCGGCGGAGGAACAGAGATTCCACGTTACTGCTGTCGTGCCGTCCGACGAAGTGCTCTCCTCGTTATGCTCCCATACGAGGCGTCCGGCCATGTCGTAGACCTCGATGTCCGTGTTGACGGTACTTCCGGCGCGGTCATGCGAGATGATGAAGGTCGTGGAGGTCTTCGCGGGGTTCTCCGTGGCCGTGATCTCTAGGATGTTCGGCTCGAGGTTCTTCACGACATTGAAGTTGAGCACTGTCGTCGTGGCGTTGTTCAGGATATCCCATGCCGTGAAGCGCAGCTGGTGTCTGCCGGCCGTGAGCTCAGGGATGGAATACCAGGTCGTGCCCTCGGTGTAGGAGTTGAAGGCATAGGTGAAGTTGACATTGAGGCTGTAGGTCATCGCCGCGCTGTTGTCGATGACGAGCTGCAGGTCGTGCCCGAGTCCCGCCCCGGAGGCGTTGATGCCGTCGCTGTCACTGATCTCCGCAACGAAATAGGGCGTGCTGTTCACGCTGCCGCCGTCGACGAAGGTGGGACTGTTGAGATAGGCGTAGACCTTGGGCCCGATGGAGTCGTTCTCGGCCAGGGCGCTGCCGCCGACGGTGAAGGCCGTGGAGGATCCCTGTGCCGTCACGCTCTTGTCGCTGTTGACGGCGAAGGCGGTAATCAGTCCGTTCTCATTACTGTAGTTGATATCTTTCGGAACGGCGAAGGAGAACGCGAAGGTGCCGTCCTTCACGGTGTTCTGCCCTTGGTAGATCGTCTTCGTGCGGTCGTAATAGGTGAAGACGGTGTCGGTGACGGCAGCGGAGGTGTTGCCCTTACAGGTGACGAGCTCCTTGTTGTCCCATACGGTGAGGGTGATGAGGCCGTTGAAGTCCGTGGCTGTCGTGGCTGTGGCAGCGTCCGTGGCACTCGTCGTCTTGGCGATATGCCCCTTCACGGAGGCGATGCCACCGGCTTTGAGGGCCGGCAGGGTAGCGGCGGAGGCTACGGCAGTGCCGTTGATGGAGTCGATGACGACCTTCATCGACGGGAGGTTCAGGCGCAGCGCAGGATCACCGATGAGGGAGTACTGCAGGTGGTTGACGGTATTGTCGAGCTCTGTCACTGTTTTCAACTCCCATTGATTGTTGGTATACTGCCATTCCAGGTCCTGATAGCGGCCGAGCATGATGTCGTTCTGCGAGAGGCGGTGGGCCTCACCGATCGTCATGGCCTTGCCATCACTGTCGAAGCTGAGGACGCGGCGGAGGAAAGCGCGGTTGATGAAGCGGTTGTAGTTGGCATAGACGGTACGGGTGGTACCGTAGAAAGCCATGGAACCGCCGTTGGCATTGAGGAAGCTCGACACGCCGATATTCTGCTCCACGCCGTCGTAGGCCATGATGTCACAGGCTGCCGTGATCCACAGCGGCAGGTTCTCGTTGGCGAAGGAGGTGAAGTCACTGAGTTTCAATACGGCCTCATGGGAGAGCTGCGTGGCATTGCCGTGACCGGCATAGTCCATGATGAGCGCGCCGTTGTTCTGCAGTTTCTTGATATATTTCGTAGCGTCGGGATAGCTGTTGCCCGTGGAGGTGGAATTCTCGGTATAGGCGTCCCACATCACCTTATGGACGGCATAGTCGGGATAGGCACTGCTGATGATTTCGGCGGTGTTGTTCTCGTCGTTCATGTGGAGGTTGTTGTTGCCGTCATCCCCCATAAAGACGAGGCTGTTCTCCCAGTTGCCGGCATTGCTGTTGGCGGCATAGTTGATGGTCTTGTCGACGGCAATCTTCGCCTCGTCGGCATTGGCCACGGGGAAACGTCCCACGGCGACATCGATCTGCTGCTGGGCGGGGTTGTCGCCTTCGCCGTCGTCGAGGAGTCCGAACCAGGAGTCATCGAAATAGCAGTAGATCTCATTGAAGGAGTTCTCACTCTCATACATCAGTAGGAGATCGTCGGCATCGAGGTTCTTGCATTCGGGGGTGAGGAGACGGCTGTCCCAGACGCCGTTGCCGAAGAGCAGGAGGTATTTCGGCTGGTCGCTCTCCGTCCCGGCACGGTCGTAGAGCATCTTCAGATAGTTACGGTAGGCGGCGGCATCGGGGGTGCCACTGGAAAATTCGTTGTAGAGCTCGTCGGCGGGCACGATGTTCACGCGCAGTCCGTCATGGCTCTCGTGGAAGGCCTTCAGCCGTTCGGCCTGGGCTTTGAGCTTCTGTGAGGCGGGGATGATGATGATCATGTCGGCCTGACTGTCGCCATGGTGGTTCTGGTTGCTGATGTTGTAGACGTATTCGGGGGCCTGCGTGACCTTGCTCAGCAGGGGCAGGTCCATGGGTACGTTCCAGGTCTCGGAGACATAGTCGAGGCGGATGTCCTCATTGCCCGTATTCTTGATCGTGATGGCGGCCGAGGCAAGGGAGTCACGGAGGACATAGGTGCGGTAGGCGGCAGCGCCCTTGTCGTAATCGCCGAGCTGTTTCGTGGTGATGGTGCCGAGGATGGAGTCGGCGGCGAGGATCTGTGCCGTGGCACCTTTCTTGGTATTACCGGAGATACCGACATAGAGGGTGGTCTGCGTGGTGCCCTTGGGGACGGTGAACGTGAGCGTCTTCGTCTTCCCGGCCGCGATGGCGTCGGCGTCGAAGAGGTTCCGGCCGCCGGGATACCAACTGTAGCCGTCATTCTCGTAGAGGGCGTGGTAGTCGTCGTTGTGATGCTGCGCGCCCTCGAAGGCGGCACTGTCGACGGTGGCGACGGTGTCGTTGTTCTGGGTGATGAAATAATATCCGTAGGAGGAATAGGGGTTGCGGGTACGCACGCCACTGGTCTTGCTGGCCCAGCTCACGGGGCCGCGGGCATAGAAGAGGTGCTTGCCGCCGATGATGCACTGCGGCACTTGCTTGAGGTCGTCATGGGCCTTCAGACTCTCCTCGGTGAGCTTCTCGGGGATGAGGTTGCCGCCGCAGCCGTAGATCTTCACCTTACTGAGGTCGGAGAAGCCGGCCTTGCGGATGAGGGCGTCGGTGAGCTGGTAGACGCCTGTGTTCTTCACGCGGATCTTCGCCCAGGAGCCTGTTGCGAGGACGGAGGTGGTGGCATAGCGGTCGGCGGCTGATGTCGTCGAGGCAGCGCTGGAGGGCGTACTGCTGAGGTGTGCCGTCCGGGCGGCCTTGCTCCGGGCCGTAGGCGTGGCCTTCGCTTCGGCCTTGATGTCAAGGAGGAAGGAGACGAGAAACTGGTATTTACCGTTACGGAAGACGACGGGACAGAAGGAGAAGACGATGGAGCCGCGCTTGCGGTCGAAGGAGAGGCGCTGCGAGACGGCGGGCATGTCGCCGGTCTGCTGTCCGTCGCTGAGCCGCTGGTAACGCTCCACCTCCGAGGGGGCGAGGTCGATGAACTCGGGATAGAGGAGGGTGGCGGTATAGGTGCTGTCGCGGTAGCTGCCGTCCACGGGGAGGGCATAGACATAGGCGGGTAGGGTGGAGTCGACGCGCGCCGTGTTGCTGCCGAGGTATACCATCTCCCTGATCTCCCGGGCCTGAAGAGCCAGGGGGAGCACAGTGAGCAACAGTATGATAAGGGATAGTATCTTTCTCATAAATTTTATATTTCTTCCACCGTAGGGTGCGGAGCATGATGAATCATGTCCCTACTTGCAATCGAACTCCAACACTTTCCTATCTCCAATGAACCCCTCGAGATGGTCGTTCTCGTGGACGGCATCACAGGCGGCGGGACAGCCCGTGAAGAGGAGGTCTCCCGTGCGGAGGGTCCAGAAACGGGAGATATAGGCGATGATCTCATCGATCTTGAAGAGCATGTCGGCCGTACAGCCCTCCTGCACCGTCCGGCCGTTGATGTCGAGGTGGAAGGGCAGGTGCTGCAGGTCGAGGAGCTGGTCCTTCGGGATCCATTCGCCGATGGGTGCGGCGCCGTCGAAGCCCTTGCAGAGGTCCCAGGGCTTTCCGGCGGCTTTGGCCTGTTGCTGGCGCTCCCGGGCCGTGAAGTCGATGCCGACAGTCACGGCGTCGTAGTAGCGGTGGGCGAAGCGCTGGGGAATCGTCTTGCCGAGGCGGCAGATCCTCACGACGACCTCCGCCTCATACTCTATCCGCCCGAGGTCATCGGGGATAAAGAAGGGTTTGTGGTCCTTCAGCAGGGCCGTGTCGGGCATGAGGAAGATCACGGGCTCCTGTGGTCTGGATAACGGGTGTCCCATCGATTTATTGTGCCGGGAGTAGTTCATCCCGATGGCGAATATCTTCATAATTGTAATCTTTTATATTTCTGTCTGCAAAGGTCGTGATTTTTTTTGAGGCATACAAGAAAAACAGTGGAAACAAAAACAAAAAAGTTGAAATCAATCTGCTGCAGTGTAGTCAATGATTTTTATGTTACGATTGTGGTCGTTTATTTGTCTATTTTTTGGGGTTGATTTATCCCATAGTTGTTTATTTTAAGAAAATTGTTGCATAATTATGTACATTTTGTTATTTTAGCAAAAACAAAACTAATTAAAATCTTATGAACCGGAATATTCACAAGGTGATTATCCTGTTTCTCATTCTGTTGGAGAGTGTGGTGGCACTTTCCGTAAAAGGTGACAATCTCTACCAGCGTATAGAGACGCGGTCGCTATGTGTGTATAGTCTGTATAAGGACCATACCGGATTGTTGTGGGTGGGCACGTCGAAAGGACTGATGACCTATCCGCAGCTTCTCAGCAGTAATCCTACCGCTTACAAACGTCCTCACGACCTGTCGATCATCATTCAGCAGATCCTGACCGTCTTTGACTTCAAAAGCCGCAAGCGTGCCTTTTATGCCTTCCCCGCCTCTTCGGGCCGCATCGTTGATGTCGCCCGTGCCGGCGGGCGGATGTATGTCGTTACGACCCGTCATCTCTTCACGGCGTCGCTGCAGGGTGGGTGCGTCTCCTGTCATGTTCTGACATCCCTACCGGAACCGATTGATTATGATCCGAAGATACAGTTTGCCACTGATAGCCGTCAGAATATATGGCTGCGCGGAAATGGTAAGCTCATGCGTTACGACGTTGCCCACCGGCAGTGGAAGACCTATGGTGACGTTGCCCCCGATATCATGGGCATTGAGCGTGACGCGGCAGGAAAAATCGTCGTGGCGACCTCCAACCACGGACTGTATGTCTTTGACGCCTATGGCAATTTCTGTCAGCAGATCGAGCAGACGGCTCCTCTCGTCAACGGACTGTCTAGTAATCATATCCAGTCACTGTATGCGGATCCACAGACTCGTACGATCTTCATCGGATATCACAAAAGCAGTTTCTCCCTCTTGCATTCTGCCGGCAACCAGTCCCGTCTGATCCATATCCAGGACGAGCGGAACCATTACGTCTCCGAGGATGTCATCAGCCTCTTCCCCACGAAGAATGGGACCTTCTGGGCCGGTACGGAGGATAACGGCGTCTATGAGGTGGACGCCCTCGCCTCCTGCTGGCTCTACCAGGCTACGGGCGACAAAACCTACCTCGACAAGGCCAAGGACTACGCTACTCACTTCGGTAAGGAGTTCCAGGGCGGTACGGAGACATCCTATTCCTGGCCGATCTGCTGGGATGACGTGCATCTCGGTGCCTGCATGAAGCTCGCCGAGCTGACGGGCGACGAGACCTACGCCAAGCCGATTGAGAACATGATCGACTACTGGAACGGACGCAACGGCGTGAAAGGCTCCAATCCGATCAACCGCACGCAGGGCGGCCTGCCCGTGATGAGTAACTGGGGTTCCATCCGATATGCCGCCGGTGCCGCCTTCATGGGTGAGGTTTACGCCAAATGGAGCAAGGCCAAGGCTGACTATAAGCAGGCTGCCAATGAATTTGCCCAGACCGTCACCAACTATGTCCTCGGCAGCAGCGGTCAGGTGTTCCATGTCGGCTACGGCACGAACTATCCTACCCATGAGCATCACCGTACGGCTCACGGCTCCTGGAACAACAATATGGCTGATCTGCCCGATGAGAACCGTCATGTCCTCCAAGGCGCCGTCGTCGGTGGTCCTTCCAGTGGCGATGACAGCTCTTATAAGGATGTCCGCAACAACTACGAGACTAATGAGGTGGCCTGCGACTACAATGCCTGTTATACGGGTATGGTCGCTGCCGTCTTTGAAAATAACGGTGTGAAGAAGGTCGCTGATCCCAGCGCCATCGAGACACCCGACGGCAAGGAGTTCTTCGTAGAGAGTGGTATCAACTGCCAGGATTCTCAGAATCAGACGAACTTCGTGGAGTTGAAGATCATCGTACGCAACCATACGGCATGGCCCGCTCGCGTGTCGGATAAGCTTCATGTGCGTGTCTACTATGATATCAGCGATGTTCTGAAGGCCGGCAAGACAGCCAACGACTTCACTACGCAGAGCAACTACGCTCAGAAGCCGGTGAAGATCTCCAAGTTGCTGCCGACAGGAAAGGATGGCATCTACTATGTAGACCTCGACCTTACGGGCGACAAGATCATGCCGGGTGGACAGGATCCGAGCCGTTGCGAGATTCAGTTCCGTGTCTCCGGACCTCAGGGCGTGAAATGGGACTATATGAAGTCGCCGTCGGGTCAGCAGCCGTCATCATGGCCTTACGGTCGTCAAGTTGTCGGACGGAACAGTGAAAAAAGTTATCCTTTAATATTCACTAATATTTATTTATCATGCTAAGAAAGTTAAACTTGCTATTCCTGGGTGTGGTCCTCTTCACGCTCATGGTCTACGCAAAATCTTCCGTCGTATGGAGCGGTGCTTTCGATGCTAACAACTGGAACAGTTGTCAGGAAGTGAGCATCGGATCCGTCTCCAGCGGTGACAAGATTGTTTTCAAGGGTGACGCCTATTCCAACGCGCAGATTCAGATCTGCTCGAAGGACTGGCAGACGAAGTTCACCGGCGATTACGCCTCTTTCGATGGTACCTATACCATCGATGTGACGTCCTCCAACGCCTCCACCCTTAGTCAGGGCGTTAATGTGAAAGGACAGAACTTCAAGCTCACCTCAGTGACCGTCATCTCCGGTGGTGACGACAGCGGTAATACGGGGGGCAGTACCAGTGGTGACAGCGGTAACTCCGGCAGCAGCTCCAACTATTCTGGTAAGGGCTTCCATACCAGTGGCACGAAACTTCTTGATGCCAATGGCAATGAGTTCATCATGCGTGGTGTCAACTACTCTTGGTGCTGGCAGTATGGCAATGGCGATGGTAACACCGCCGATGATGTCATCCCCGCAGCTAAGCGTCAGGGCGCTAACGTCATCCGTATTCAGCTCGCTGATGGCGGCAACCGTTCCTGGAAGAAGCCTACGGCAGCCGAGCTGAGCAATCTGATCAAGCTCTGTAAGGACAACAAGTTGATCGCAATCTTCAATACGCATGACGAGACTGGTTCCAACAAGGAGTCTGATCTTGAGCGCGCCGCTAACTTCTGGATTTCCATGAAGGATATTCTCAACGCTAACCGCGCTTATGTCCTCATCAATATCAGTAATGAGTGGTACGGCAACTGGGAGGCTTCTTCCTGGGCTGCCGGTTATGAGAAGGTGATCCCGATGCTGCGTAACGCGGGTATCAAGAATACCCTCATCGTTGACTGTGCCGGCTACGGCCAGTATCCCGCTTCTATTCCTGAGGCCGGCGCTGGCGTCCTCGCTTCCGATCCCGATAAGAATATGATCTTCTCCGAGCATCTCTACGACTGCTTCCCCACCGCTGCCAAGGTGGATGCGGCTATCGACAATGCCCTCACGGTAGGCGCGCCCGTCATCGTCGGCGAGTTCTCCTATAATCACAAGGGACAGAGCGTGGCATGGCAGGAGATCCTCGATCACTGTCAGGCTAAGAGCGTCGGCTATCTCGGCTGGTCATGGACCGGTAACGGTGATGGCACGGAGGCCTGCGATATGTTCGGTGGCTATGATGACTCCGACATGAAGGAGAATGGTAAGTGCATCATCCTTGGACACAACGGTATTAAAGAGACCTCTAAGGAGTGCTCCCTATTCAGCGGTATCAAGGGTGGTGGCACAACCGATCCCGATGCCAACTATCTGCCTTGGACGGGTAGCGCTACGGCGGGTGACGGTAAGATCTTCTCTGCTGCCGGCTTTGCGGTAGGTGATACCATCCAGTTCAAGGGCTCCGGCAGCGGCACGCTGACGATTCAGACGAAGGCTGGCAAGACCATCGCCTCCGGTTCCTTCAATGGTGACTATCGTCTGGCGATCACCGATGCCAACTTCTCCGCACTGACAAGTACCTGGAAGCTCGCCGGCAGTGGCTATACCATCACCGCCATGAACAAGAAGCGCTATGTCAAGGGTGGCAACGATCCTATCGTTCCCGTTGAGAATGGCTATCGCGTGACGGTTTGGGAAGGCTCGTTCCCCATTGAGTGGAGCGGCAACGGCCTGAAACTCCTCGGTTACCGTTTCGATGGTGCTCAGAAGGGTGATAAGCTGATCTTCACGATCTCAGATCCTGTCTACTCCGGCAAGAAGGGCCCGCAGCTGCAGATCGGCAACAGTGGCTACAGTGCCATGGTTGAAGGCAAGGAAGGCCAGGGCTGCGTGGATATCAAGAAGGGAAAGACCACTTATGAGTTCACGCTTAACGCCGAGAACGTCGATGACCTCCTCAATGGCGAACAGGATGGTGGCCTCCGTATCAAGGGCCAGAACTGTACGCTGACGAGTGTTGTCCTTGAGACGGCCTCTCCGCAGTATGAATATACCACAAAGGCTGTGTTCTCACCGAAGGGTGGCGGTCTCGATATGGGTATGTGGAGTGATGACGCCCTGACGAAGATCCAGCCTGCTAAGTTCAAGGCTGCCGGGCTGCAGGAAGGCGACCGTGTGGTGTTTAACCTCACGGAGACCAATGCCACGGAGATGGCTCAGCTGCAGATTGTCTACCTCAAGGGCTGGGAGGCTATCCGCTCTAACTTCAAGAATGTTGGTGTTCAGGCTCCGCGCTTCTGGTTCACCGTCACGGCTGATGAGGCTGCGCAGTTGAACAGTGTCGGTATGGGCCTGAAGGGTACGAAGTGCATTCTGAAATCCGTAGAGGTATGGCACCGCAACGACGTGATCACCGGTATCGATAATATCACGGCCGATGACAGCCGCTTCGATGACAACACTCCTGTAGAGATCTATACCCTCTCTGGACAGCGCATCTATCACTTCGACAACAGTCGTCGTCAGATGTATATCATCAAGCAGGGTGGTAAGACCATGAAGGTTATCCGTTAATATCCAAGGACCTGTCCCTTGGCGGACAGGTCCTCATTACTTGAAAATTCGATCGTTTAAATGATAAGAAAAGCTATTTTCTCTCTCCTTTTATCCCTGCTGGCAGTGAGCGCACTGTCGGCGAGGAATATTACTTTGCTTGAAGGAGAATATAAGATGACATGGGGCCCCGAGTGTTGCATCGACCCCATGAAATATGCCGGCCTTGCTGCCGGTGACTCGATCCTCGTTTCTGTCAAGGATCTCGGTAATTATCCCCAGTGCTCCGTTCGCGACAAGCAGAACGGATGGAAGGAACTCACTCCCGCGCTGTCCTATTTCCTCGTCAAGGGAGATTTCTTCTTTGCCATTACTGACTCTATCGCCAAGCAGATGAAGCATCACTCCATGATGTTCTCGGGCTCGAACTTCACCATTACGAAGATCGTGCTGCGTACTTCCCGTCCCGCCGATACCCGCGTGGGCTATGATGACCTCTGCGACAAGAATGCATCATGGCGCACACGGCAGATCTACCAACTCTTGCGGGATGTCTATGGCAAGAAAGCCATATCCTGCTCCATGGCGGAAGTCAACTGGAACTATAAGGAAGCCGGTTACGTGAAGGCTTGGACCGGCAAGTATCCTGCCATGAATGGCTTTGACTATATTCATCTCACCTACGGCTGGGAACCGTATAAGGACATCACGCCTGTGAAGGAATGGTGGGATATGGGCGGCCTCGTCACCATCTGCTGGCATTGGCGTGCGCCGAGCACAGAGGCTCAGTGGGACGCTTATCAAAAAGACACCGTGAAAGACCCGCCATCGTATGATGGTTTCTATGCTCCGAGCGGCGGCTCCCCCTCAACTACTTTCTCACCCAAAGAGGCCGTGAAGGAAGGTACTTGGCAGCATAACTTCCTCATGGCAGACCTGAAGAAGGTTGCCGACCGACTGGAGATTCTCCAGGATTCGGGTATCGTTGTCCTTTGGCGCCCCTTCCATGAGGCTGCCGGCAACAGCGGCATCTACCCTGATGGAAAGGCGTGGTTCTGGTGGGGAGCCGACGGCCCGGAGCCTTGTAAGCAGCTCTGGCATATCATGTACGACTATTTCCAGCAGCGTGGCTTGCACAACCTCATCTGGGTATGGAACTGTCAGATCAATGATGATGACTGGTATCCCGGTGATAACTATGTCGATATCATTGGCCGTGATCTTTACAATTATACAGCCACACCGAAAGACAGTACTGATGAACAGGCGAAATACAACTCCGCCAGTTGGTCTTTCGAGTTCATGCACACCTATTATCCGCATAAGATGCTGACGCTCTCCGAGTGCGGCAACTCCCCGATGATGACGGATATGTGGGCTGCCGGCGCTAGATGGCTCTATGCCATGCCGTGGTATCACTATCAGTATCAGATGGGACAGAAACACCAGTGGGCCGGCAGTGACTGGTGGCAGAACTGGTTCAGCATGGATAATGTCATTACCATGGATGAGATGAAGACGCTACGTGCGCAGTATCTCCGCGAAGATCCCACCACGGATATCCGCACGGTCTCCGGCGTGAAGAAGCCCATGGATGAAAATTGGTATACCCTTCAGGGCGTCCGTATCGCCAAGCCCGTTTTCCATGGCGTCTATATCCATAAGGGTAAGGCTGTAATCATTCCATAACCTCCTTTATTCATGCGATTAAGTATAGTTTGTTAATCTTTTCCTCAACCTTTCATCTTCATTTAATTTGAATCGATCTGATATAAGTTACGGAAACGGCGAGTTGTGAAACCCGCCCTTTTTCATTTTCCGTTCTCTATTCTCCATTTTCCATTCTCCATTAAAAAAACGCCTCCCACGGAGTTATACTCGTGGGAGGCAATCTTATTTTCAGGTGGTCACAACGACCAATTAGTCTGCGGAGAGAGAGAAACGCTTGTAGTCAACGATCGTCAGATCCTTGTCCTGGTTCTTCAGCCACTGGCTGACGGAGATCTTGTCGCCGTCACCGAACTGGAACTCCTGGTCGACGAGGCAGTTCTCCTTGAAGAACTTCTTCATACGGCCCTGAGCGATGTTCTGGATCATCTGCTCCTTGAGGTTGGCGGCAGCCTGCTCACCGACGGTCTTCTTGATCTCGCGAGCCTTGTCGGCCTCTTCCTGCGTGAGCCAGCCCTTAGCCATGTTGCTCTCGATGTGATCATCAGAGTCAACGAGGTTCGGGTTGATGCCAGCCTTCTTGATGGCGTTGACAACCTGGCGCTCTACCTGCTCTTCCTTCGTCTTCTCGATGGCGACCTTCAGCTCCTCGTCCTTGACAGACTGGGGAACGCTGGCCTCGTCGAGAGCGACGGGCTTCATGGCAGCGACCTGCATGGCGACCTTATGGCCGGCCTCTGCATTGTCCTTGTTGAGCTGAACCATGGTGCAGAGGGTGTGCTTGTTCATGTGGTCGTAGACCTCCACGTTGTCACCCTCAATGAAGTTGTAGCCGTCGAGCTCCATCTTCTCACCCGTGATACCGGAGCGCTGCTGAACAGCGGTAGCGGCATCCTCGCCGTTGGCGAGCTTGAGAGCTTTCACCTCATCGATGCTCTTCGCCTTAGCAGCGACGGCAGCGTCGAGGATCTGCTGTACCATATCGATGAAATCCTTGCCTGCGGCAACGAAGTCGGTCTCACACTTCACAGCCACCATAGCGGCGAAGCCTGCAACTTTCTTGACGAGGACGCAACCATTGGAAGTCTCACGGTCGGAACGCTTGGCAGCGATAGCGAGGCCACGCTCACGGAGGAGATCCTTGGCCTTGTCGAAGTCGCCTTCTGCCTCAATCAATGATTTTCTGACATCACCAAGACCTGCACCCGTCATGGAGCGCAGCTTCTTGATATCGTCCATACTTGGTTTGTAAGCCATAATTATTGATTTATTGGAGCCTCTTCAAAATCCTCCCCCTTTAGGGAAGGCTTCAGGAGGCGGTTAAATATTCTTTTTGTTTGACAGTAGGTGGCCGGCAATATGGGCGCGTGGCCGCAACATGGCGGCCACCTACCAAAGGGTGTGCGGATTACTCTGCTGCGGGAGCCTGCTCTTCCTGAGCGGGAGCAGCCTCTGCCTTGCGGGCACGACGGGGCTTAGCGTCTGCAGCCTCTTCCTTCTGCTCAGCAGCAGCCTTCTCGTCAGCCTTCTCAGCCTTACGCTCCTCAAGACCCTCGGCGATAGCGCCACAGACAGCGTCGAGGACGACCTCGATGGAGTCCTTAGCATCGTCGTTGGCGGGGATAACGTAGTCGATGTTCTTCGGATCGCTGTTGGTATCAACCATAGCGAATACGGGGATACCGAGGCGGTTAGCCTCCTTGACAGCGATGTGCTCCTTCATGACGTCGACGACGAAGAGGGCAGCGGGCAGGCGAGTCAGGTCAGCGATAGAACCGAGGTTCTTCTCCAGCTTAGCGCGCTGGCGGCTGATCTGCAGGAGCTCACGCTTGCTGAGGTTAGAGAAGGTACCGTCAGCCATGAGCTTGTCGATGTTTGTCATCTTCTTCACGGCCTTGCGGATGGTCGGGAAGTTGGTCAGCGTACCACCGGCCCAACGCTCGTTGACATACGGCATGTTGACGCTCTGTGCCTTGTCGGCGATGATGTCTTTAGCCTGACGCTTCGTAGCGACGAAGAGGATCTTCTTGCCGCTCTTGGCGATGCCCTTGAGAGCCTCTGCAGCCTCGTCGATCTTGGCGACGGTCTTGTTGAGGTCGATGATATGAATACCGTTACGCTCCATGAAGATGTAGGGAGCCATAGCGGGGTTCCACTTGCGCTTGAGGTGACCGAAATGGCAACCTGCCTGCAGTAACTGGTCAAAATTTGTTCTTGACATTGTTTTCCTTTTAAATTGTTTACTTTCTTTTTGAATTCTAATTTTGTTCCCTTGGCGGAACATGATGAATCATGTCCCTACAAGGGAGAAGTTCAGAATCAGCCGACAGGTAGTCCATAGGAATCCTGTCGGTTTAGATACTAAACGGAGGTCCAGTAGATTAACGCTTACTGAACTGGAAGCGACGGCGAGCCTTCGGCTGACCCGGTTTCTTACGCTCAACAGCACGGCTGTCGCGGGTGAGGAAGCCGGCATCCTTGAGCTGCTTCTTGTCGTCAGCATTGATCTTGACGAGGGCACGGGCGATAGCGAGGCGAAGAGCCTGGCTCTGACCGGTGAAACCGCCACCGTCGAGGTTTACCTTGATATCATACTTTCCGTCAGCCTCGAGGAGGTTCAGCGGCTGCTTCACGATGTAACGGAGGATAGCAGAGGGGAAGTATGTTTCGATATCTTTCTTATTGATAGTGATCTTGCCGGTACCTTCTGTGAGGTAAACACGAGCGACAGAGCTCTTGCGGCGACCGATTGCGTTAATGATTTCCATCTTTCTTCTTTATTTGTACTGGTTGATGTCAATAGCCTTGGGCTTCTGAGCCTCCTTGTCGTGCTCAGCGCCTTCGAATACATAGAGGTTGTCCATCAGGGCACGACCGAGACGGCCCTTGGGGAGCATACCCTTCACAGCGTGACGGATGATCTTGTCGATACCGCCCGGACGCTTGCGGAGGTCCTCAGGAGTATTGAAACGCTGGCCACCAGGATAACCAGTATAACGCGTGTAGATCTTGTCTGTCTCTTTCTTACCGGAGAAGACGACCTTGGCGGCGTTGATGATGATGACGTTGTCTCCACAATCTACGTTGGGAGTGAAAGACGGCTTGTACTTTCCGCGGAGCAGCTTTGCAACCTTAGAGCAGAGGCGACCGACGATCTGGTCGCTGGCGTCTACTACGACCCACTCTTTCTTTACTGTCTCCTTGTTGGCGGAAATAGTCTTGTAGCTTAATGTGTCCATTTTTTGAACTTGAAATTTTAATGTAAATATGAATTAAACACATGATAACAGAGACCTCGCGGCGCCTCCAGTCTAAAAGAGACCATCCACAGCATTCTCTCTGATGTCCGCTGGATTCACTAACCACTCTTCCCGGCCATGGAAAGAGCTATTAACACCATCGGGCTGCGGGGATTCTAAGACGCGTCCCCACAATCGGTGTGCAAAGGTACAACTTTTATTTAAGATCGCGCGAGGAGAAGATACTATATTTATGAATTATTAACTCAATTCCGTATATTTAACATGAAGGGCGCCTGCAAATGTTGTTACTTTCAGCAATTTTCCTTACTTTTGTCGAAGAAAAAAGAACCATGGTTTCTATGAAGGAATACGATTATCTCATTGTCGGCTCTGGTCTCTTCGGCGCGACCTTTGCCTATTTCGCCCACAAACAGGGCAAGCGCTGTCTCGTGATCGACAAGCGGCCGCAGCTCGGCGGTAACGTCTACTGCAAGGATGTGGGGGGAATCCATGTCCACCAGTATGGCGCCCACATCTTCCATACCTCTAATAAAAAGGTATGGGACTTTGTCAACGCGCTCGTACCGTTCAACCGTTACACCAATTCTCCCGTGGCCAACTATCAGGGTAAGCTCTACAATCTGCCGTTCAACATGAACACCTTCTATCAGATGTGGGGCGTGACGACACCTGCCCAGGCGCAGGCCAAGCTCGACGAGGAGCGTGCCGAGATGCGTGCCCGTCTGGATGCCGAGGGCGTGAAGGAGCCGCGGAACCTGGAGGAACAGGCGCAGCTGCTCATCGGTAAGAGTGTTTACGAGCGACTCATCAAGGGATATACCGAGAAGCAGTGGGGCCGGAAATGTACGGATCTTCCCGCCTTCATCATCAAGCGCCTCCCCGTGCGTCTCGTCTTCGACAACAATTATTTCAATGACAGTTTCCAGGGCATCCCTATCGGCGGATACAACAAACTGATCGAGGCGTTGCTGGCCGGCGTGGAGACGCGTGTGAATACCGATTATTTCTCTGATCGCAAAGCCTTCGACGCCTTGGCCGACAAGATCGTTTATACGGGCCAGCTCGATGAGTTCTTCGATTATCAATACGGACATTTGAACTTCCGCACCGTCCGTTTTGAGACCGAAGTACTCGGTGAGCCGAACCATCAGGGCAATGCCGTCGTCAACTATACGGAGGCAACGGTCCCTTACACCCGTGTTATCGAGCATAAGCATTTTGAGAGTTTCGGTCAGGCCGTCTACGACAATCCGAAGACCGTCATCAGCCGTGAGTACAGTACGGAGTGGAAGCCGGGCATGGAACCCTACTATCCCGTCAATGACGAGAAGAACAATGAACTGGCTGAGAAATACCGTGCTTTGGCCGCCCGCCAGGAGAATGTCATCTTCGGTGGCCGTCTGGCAGAATATAAGTATTACGACATGGCCCCGGTCATTGAGAAGGTCATGAAGATGTTTGAGTTAAACTGTGGTCAAAATAGAAATGAATAAAAAGTTAGTCTCTATCGTCATGTGTACTTATAATGGCGAAAAATATATTCGCGAGCAACTCGACTCCATTCTCCGACAGACCTATCCTATCTATGAGATGATCATACAGGATGACGGATCGACGGATTCGACTGTTGCTATTCTCAAGGAATATGCAGCAAGAAACGCCATGGTCAAGCTTTTCCATAATGAGGGAGAACACGGTATAAACCAAAATTTTTATTCAGCTATGCATCGGGCAACCGGCGATTACATTGCCATTAGTGATCAAGATGATGTTTGGAGTCTTGACAAGATAGAACGGCAGATCAATGCCATTGGCGATAAGGCCATGTGTTCAGGCCTAAGTATCAGATTTAATGGCGACGACCGGAGGCCTCAATCGGATACACGTACGCCTAACTATAATTTACTGCGTATCACATGCGATGCTGAAATACCTGGGCATACTATTTTGATGCGTCGGGATTGGTTTGAGAGTCTTCCCTTCAGTAATCCCATCTTTAAAGAACGAATGTATGACTATGCTTTGTCTTTTACAGCCGCTGTTACCGATGACATCGTGTGGGTAACTCCTTCTGTCGAGGATGACCGCCAACTTCATCCGTTAGTATGGCATAGGTACTTTCAGGAGGAGGCAACCTATATACCTCAGAATGAGATTCCTAAGAAGTCTAATGCCTTAAGAATCTTTCTTTGGTGTACATGCCATTACCGTCAGTTAAGAAAATGCGGAAGGCCAACCTATGTTACCAAGGAAAGGCTTATCTGTGATTTGAATGCACATACGCAGATTGCACAGGACGGATTAGAGTTAAACAGGCTACTACAAGAGCCTGGACTCATCGGTTTCTTTAGATTACAGAAATTCTGTCTGAAGCACAGGGAGCAGATTTTCCATACGAAAGGACGTGATCCTTTTAATATCATTTATGCATTGATTTTCCCCATAACTTCTTGTTGGTATTTGCGTAATTTATTGCCCAAGACCTGATTCTGTAGACTTCTTTCCTTTCTTATGCAGTAGATAGCCTAAACATTCTTTCATAACCTGCGCACCGGCTATCTGCATGACGATAGCATAGAGTATTACGGCAATGACAATCTTCGCAACCATGCGGAGCAGCATGCCGGGGAGAAGACTTGCAACGATATAAGCAATGGCACAGACAGCAAGAGCCGACAACAAGAATGGCAGAAGATCCTTGAGAAGGTCGAGGAAACGGTAATCGACGATTTTCTTCGTGAAGAACTGCCAGACGATAGTCCAAAGGGCGATAAAGGCCGAGTAAGCTGTTACCATGGCGATGATGCCTTGCTGTGCGAAGATGAGGATGACACCTATCTGAATGGCAATTTGTGCGATGTTCGCCCACATGAAGATGTCGGACCGGCCTTGACTGACGATGAGCTGTTGCATGGGCAGGTAGATGGGGATGAATGCTCCGCTAATGCAGAGAATCTGCAAGATAGGGACGCTGTCGATCCATTTATCAGAGATAAGCAGGACGATAAACTCTGGGGCAATGATGGCGAGGCCGAACATAGCCGGAAAGGCGAGAAAGGCAGTGAAGCGTGTCATTTTACGCAGAATATGCAGTTGCCGGTCTTCTTCATTTTGTATTGAGACAAACACTGGCTGAGCTACCTGCGCCAACATTCCCGAGACGAATCCGGAAGCCATATTGTTCCATTTCCATCCTTGGGTGAAGTTGCCGACGGTCTTGACGGGGAAGATGCGTCCGAAGATGACGGTGAGGATATTTTGGCTGACTTGTGAGATGATATTCGTAATCAGAATCTTGCTGCTGAAGTCGAACATCCGTTTCACGGGAGTAAAGTCGATGTCCAGGGTAGGTCGGAAGGGCATAAGAAAATATTTGCCAAAGCTTTGCAGACCGGTGTAGACAAGTTGCTGAACTATGAGTGCCCAATAGCCCATGCCTTTGAGAGCCAAAGTTATGCCTGTTATACCACTGATAGTGAGGACGACGATCCGTTGTATGGTGACGGGCTTGATGATGAGGCGTTTCGAAAGATATGCCTGAGGAACGATACCAAAGGCTGAAAGAGGCAGAGAAAGAAAGGCAATACGACATAGTAAAGTCAGCTTCTCTTGATGGTAGAACTCTGCAATCAATGGCGCACAAAAAAATAGAAGGAGATAAAGGCTACAGCCCATGAGCAGAGAGAACCAGAAGACGGAGTTGTAGTCTTTGTGCTCAGGCTCTTTGAGGTTGATAAGGGCTGTTGTAAACCCGCTGTCCTGCAAACAACCGGCAATAGCGGTGAAGATCGTGATCATGCCTACCAATCCGTAGTCGGCGGGGTCAAGCAGGCGTGCTAAGAAGATGCCGATGACGGCATTCAGTATCTGCATGCTGCCATTATTCATGGCTGCCCAGAAGAGTCCTGATGCAGTCTTTTCTTTCAGTGTGCTCATCCAATCTTTTGATAAATAGCGTTATTACGTTTGATGAAATTGTAATGGAATAATTTCTTGTGTAATTTTGAGTAGTTGAAATCCCAAACGAAAAGTAAGCGCTCCTTTAGCGTTGCCTTTTGTCCTTCTTTGTATAGTTCAGATGGGAGATGTGCGATAGAGTAAGGCGAGGGTATCAAAGGGGCTATAGTCGCGATGCTTGCCGGTGAAGATCCAAGTCTCTGCTAGCATGCGGTCTTTTCGCTTTTCTTCGCAGAGGGGCTGTAGGGTGCGGAGATAAGAGGCACGGGCCCACCAGAAATTTCCAGCATACATGGTGTAGGTGGCAGGACGGGGTGGATAGCGCAGGCAACCGTAGGTGTCGTAGCCGTCGCTGAGGACATTAGCGGCAACTTGCCATTTGTCGATGTTGTAATATTCCATCACTTCACGCCAGGCCTCCACCTTCTTCTTGAAATAGAGCCAGTGGCGGTCGGTCTGTTGGGGACCATGGTAGGATACGCCTTTCGTATGGAAATAATAGATGAGACAGTCTTCCTCCTGTGCCTTTCGATAGACGATATCCAAAGCGGGATATTCGAACTGATGGGCTTCGGTGGTGCTGGCGGCAATTTCATAACGGATACCCTCAAGCATCTCACGGAGCTTCACGAGGTCTTCTTCCTGACGATAGATGATGCTGACCAATAAGGTCTTCGTCTGCGCGGCGAGGCCGCTTCTGCGCAGCCGGTCCAACTGCAGGGGCACGAGTTGCTCCCATCCCTCGGCACAGAAGATATGGTAGACGCCGTAGATGGGCTGATGGCCCGTGTAAGCGTGCTCCCAGGAGCTGAGATCCTTTTTCCGGTTGATATGGAAAAGGGTCGTATTGATGGTTTGCCAAATGTTCATTGTTCGTATGAAATCTTTGCAAAAGTACGATATTTTCTTTGAAGGAACAAAATATAGTTGTATTTTTGCATCATGAAAGCAAAAAAAGTTGTTGTCAACCAGACGATCCAGTTTAAGGCCTATTCGAAGATCAGCGCTTTGGGCAAGGCCCGTGATGATGTCAACCGCACGCTGAAGGATTGCGGCTATGATGTGGAGGTGATTCTCTGCAAACAATATCGTGTGCCGTTCCTTTCCAATGTGATGGGACTGTTGAAGAATATCGCCATGATCCTCCGCCATCCGTTGGGGACGGAGTATATTGTGCAGTATCCCGTGTCGAGTAAGGTAATCTTTCCCTGGGTGCTGCGGCTGCAGCGGCTGTTGGGAAACAAGGTGACCATCCTTATTCATGATATTCAGACCATACGCAACGGCCGTGATCTTAAACCTGACCTCCGTGTCTTTCGGCTGGCCAATAAACTCATTGCCCACACCGAGGCCATGAGTCGCTGGATAAAGGATCATGGCGTAAAGACACCGACAGCATTCACGCAGCTTTTTGACTATTATACCGATGATGATTTCCGGCCGAAGGAGGACTTGCTGAAACGGAAGAATGAGATTGTTTTTGCCGGGTATCTCAAGAAGTCATCATTCTTCGCCCCTTTGTCGGCGTATGATTTCGGTGATCTCACGTTTCATCTTTATGGAAAGGTGGATGAGGGCTTTCAGGCTGGCGGTAATACGCAGTATTGCGGCATTTTCCAAAGCAATCATACCGCAACGGTCCTCGGCGGCTGGGGACTGGTATGGGACGGCACGTCGATAGATACCTGCGAGGGCGACCTCGGCGAGTATCTCCGGCTTATCGCCTCTCATAAGTTGTCGCTCTATCTCGCTATGGGTATCCCGGTCATTGTATGGAAGGAGAGTGCTGAGGCAGAGTTTATCACGCGTGAAGGCCTTGGCATCGCTGTGGCCAGTCTGAAGGAATTGCCGGAGCGCATCGCTGCCATCACCGATGAGGAATACAGCAGAATGCTTGACCGCTGCCGTGCCCAGGGCGAGATCCTCCGTCGGGGAGGAAGGCTGAAGAAATGTATAATGGAGAATGGAAAATAGAGAATGGTGGCACTATCGTAGGGACATGATTTATCATGTTCCGCCCTTCGGAGCATGATAAATCATGTCCCTACGTTATACCATATACCACGCAATAAGATAACCATTATATCCCCAGAGATACACCGTCAGGAGCTTGATGGCGAAACTGAAGCCGGAGACATAACGGGTCGGAAGCTTTCGGAGCAGACAAGCGAGGGCTACGGGGATGATGAACATCCAATGGCCGCCGTTGATGGCTACCTCATTGAGGCCAAAGCCGAGGACGACATGAATCAGCAGATCTATGGCAAACCAGGAAAGGAGCATCTGAAGGATACGGTCTTTGTAACCGCAACAGATACCAGCCATGAAAAGCAGAAAGACGATGGTTTCCACTACATAGTTGATCCATGAGGAATAAGTCACGTCAATGGGTCGTCCAAGAAACACGTCACCCAGGAGATAATCCTGATGGAGCTGTATGGATTCACCGAAAAGGCCTTCCACAATGCCGTTCCATCGTGACGCGTCGGCATTGATCCAGCGCAGAAACGGCTTGTCGCTGACACTGTGCCCGTTGATCTTTGTCATGGCGATGGCATTCTGTGCGTCGCGGATAGAGTCCTGGCGGAATTTCACGGGATCCTTGGCAGCCATCTTCGCTCTCATCACGGCTGCATTATTGTCCCGTTGTGCGATGAGCGTCTCGTTTTGTATCACATAGGTGCCGACGAGCAATACTGTCGGTAGAAGAAATCCCAAGAGTATATTTTTCCAGGAGAAAGCCTTCTTCTTGTCAACGAAGAGGGCACCGAGGAGCGTCTTGGCGCCGTTGGTCAGTGTGATGCCCGTCGTGAAATAATAGAGGATAGCTCCTTTATACCAGGCGATTGGTTTCCCTTTTCGGATATATCTTCCGAAGACATAGAGTGTGAAGACGAGGATGGAGAAAGAGAAAACAAAATGGTCGGGCGACATGGTCGTCGTCATGATGGAGGCAAAGGAGAAGAGCAGGGCGGTCAGCCAGATGCTGCCGCTTCGTTGCACATTCATCAGCTCATGGAGCGTGCGGTACATGAAAATGGCGGCGTAGAGTCCGGCGATGATGACGAGAGCAGCCATGATGTACATGGCGGCATTGACATTCCATGTCGTCATGATCCAATGGTTGAGCACGGAAAAGGGATAGAGCAACAGCGTCAGTACGGGATGGCGGTCAATGCTGTAGTAGACATTGAACTTCGTCAGGGTCATGTACGCGTAAGGATCGTAGCCGGAGAGATGCAGTTGGTTGTTGAACAGACTCCAGCCGCCGATGCGGCCCCATTTGGCCTCAAGAAACTTCGGACTGTGATTGTAAATCAGCAGACCATTCAAAGCTATAAGGATAAGGGTCGCTATAATCGTGAGCCACCGCTCGTCTTTGCGGATGGCAAATATATGAAATGGATTTCGCATTGTAGAAATGAAATGTTTTACCTTAATTAATATAGAATGTTACACCTTATTATATATAACGTCTTACCGTCTTCGTATCATGAACATATTTCTTATGGGTTGCAAAATTACGAATTTTTTTCCTATTCCTTGCCGAAAGTTTGCACCTTTCCGTTTTTTCTCGTAACTTTGCCGGAAAAGAATAAGTCTATGAATGCAAATAACCAGATGATGCAAGATCGGGAGATTCATTTCGCTGTACTTGCCATTGGGGCGGCTGCCCGTCGGTTGAAGACCAGTCCAAGGGATATCTATTTGCGGTTAAAAAAATACGACCTGATCAAGCAACTCCTTTTTGACTGCTATGATACTCTTCATACAGAGAGTATTGATGGTGTGGCATGGAGTGTTGAAGAGGCTTTAAAAGCAAGAGAACAATGAAACTATATCATGGTTCATATACGGAAGTGAGAGAACCGTTGGTTCGTGTAGGGCGGAGAGCATTAGATTTCGGTCCAGGCTTTTATGTTACTTCTTTGAAAGAGCAGGCAGAGAAATGGGCGAAACGAGTGTGTGTGATTCGTAACCTACATACACCGACTCTTAATGTTTATCAGTTTGATGAGCGTATTCTACATCAAGGCCAAGCTAGGGTTCTATCTTTGCCAAATTATAATCAAGAGTGGTTGGAGTTTATTGTGGCGAGCAGAAGAGGTGAAGAGCCATGGAAGGACTATGATATTGTAGAAGGCGGTGTTGCCAATGACCAAGTGATTGATACGGTTGAAGATTTCTATGCTGGCCGTATTACGGTAGAGCAAGCCTTGGGATTATTGCGATTTGCAAGACCTACTCATCAGATGTGTATATTGAACCAAGAGGTTGTAGACCGTAATCTTATTTTTATTGAATCCAAACAGTTAATATAAATGCGAGATCAAGTATTATGGCGTAAAACAGCCAGAATAATAGAAATGATTCGGGACCGGCTGGATATCTCAGCGGAAAAGGCGATGGACTTGTTCTATCGTTCAAGGACCTTCGAATTATTAAATAACCCCGACAGTGGACTTCAACTATTGAGTGATCAATATATTTTTGAAGATTTCTGTCGAGAGATGCAAGCGTAGTCAATCTCGTAACTTTGCCAAAAAGAATACAGTGATGGAAGCCACGAAAAGTGTATCGATAGTGATGTGTACGTATAACGGGGAGCGATATATCCGGGAACAGTTAGACTCGATTATCGCCCAGACTTACCCGTTGAAGGAACTGATCATTCAGGATGATGGTTCTACTGACCATACTGTGGATATTTGTAAGGAATATGCTACTCGTTATCCTTTTATTCAGGTTTATGTAAATGAGCAGAATAAAGGACTTGATGAGAATTTTGAATCGGCGACGATGCGGACGACGGGCGACTTTGTGGCTCTCTCCGATCAGGATGATATCTGGTATCCGGAGAAAATCAGTAAACAAGTGGCCGCTATCGGTGAGCATGATATCTGCTTTTCCTGTTATGACCGTGGCCCCGACCGTGAACATTCCGTCTTTGTCCGTCAGCAGTATCAGCTGGAGGCTCTTCTCTTCGCCGGTTTTGCGGGACATACGATGCTGCTGCGCGGTGATTTCGCCCGAACACACGACCATTGGGCTATGGCGCGGCGCATTCCCTTCATGCATTATGACTGGAGTCTTGCCATCTATGCCCAACTGGGACATGGCATCATTCGTCTTGAAGAAGCGCTGAATCTTCATCGTTATAATCCTTCATCGGCCATTGCGCAAGAGTTGAAGAAGGATCAGCATGTAGCAGCTTATGTTCCTTATCTGCATGGGCTGCACGAATACCGGCGTATGCAACGGAGACCGGAATATCGATATTTGTATATACAGATTCGGGATCATGCTTCACAGGACTTCCAGCCGTTGGCCCACAAGATGAGCAGTCTGATGTTGAAGCCCGGTATTATCGCTTTGCTTCGTTTGGGCAGTCTTTGCTGCCGTCATCGTTCCACAATCTATTGGAATGACGGCGCCAAGGGATTCATGGGGGCTGTCCGCAGCTTCTTTTATCCGCTGATCTTCGCGTATAACAATAAAAAATTTTATAAAGGCTAATGAATATAGCATTGCTTACTGCCGGCGGTGTCGGCAACAGAATGGGGCAGGATATCCCCAAACAGTTTATGACCATTGACAATATCCCCGTCATCATCTATACGATGCAGGCGTTTCAGCGGCATCCATTGGTGGACGCTATCTGTGTGGTCTGTCTGAAAGGATGGGAAGTGGCGTTGCAGGCCTATGCCAATCAGTTTAATATCACCAAACTGAAATGGATCTTTGAAGGCGGCGACAGTAATCAGCATTCTATCCGTAATGGTCTGGAAGGCTTACGCGAGGCTGGCTGTGCTGACGATGATATTGTTCTTGTACAAGATGGCGTTCGCCCGTTGGTAGGCGAGCGGATTATTACGGAGAATATCGAGAAATGTCAGAAATACGGTTATGCCGTCACAGGCTTGGTCTGTAAGGAAGCCATTATGGAAAAGGTCGATGACTGTGTGAGAAATATCTCCATTCCCCGTGAGCGCCTGATCCGTACACAGACGCCCCACACTTATCATTTGGGCGATTTGCTGAAGGCGCATCAAGAGGCAGAGGAGAAGCATATTGAGAATACGGTAGCTTCTTGTACGCTGATGTCCGCCCTCGGCATCGAGGACCAGCATCTCGTGATGGGCTCTGAGAAGAACGGTCTGAAACTGACGCAGACGGAAGATATAGAGCTCTTCAAGGCTTTGATCCATACGGAGAAAGAGTCGTGGATTAAATAAGTGCCATTTTCCTTGCGTGGCCGCAACATGGCGGCCACCTACAAAAGGACCAAAGAATTGTTAGGACGGCCACAAGGGCCGCCCTTACGATGGGAAAATAAATAATGATGATGGAAAGTTATCAGCAAACGATAGAAAAGGCGGCGGAGGTCTCCCTGCCGTGGGAACGTCTGAGCGGAAAAAATATTTTGGTATTGGGAGCAACGGGACTTATCGGCAGCACTGTCGTCGATGTGCTGATGAACTGCGTGTCCTTGGATTTCGATGTCTATGCCTGCGGCCGCAATGAACAGCGGGCTCAGCAGCGCTTCGCTGCATGGTGGACGAATCCCCGTTTTCATTTTCTCCGGCATGATGTCACGCAGCCATGGGAGTGGCCTGCCGATTTCCATTTCATCATTGATGCCGCAAGTGGTGCTTCTCCTCAGCTGTATACCTCTGATCCCGTGGGCATCATCCGCGCTAATATTCTTGGTGTCGACCGACTGCTGGATGAGGGACGGAAGCGACATTTGGAGAAATTCGTTTATGTCTCTTCGGGTGAGGTTTATGGTGAGGGCGACGGACGTCCGTTTACGGAAGACTATAGCGGTTATGTCGATCCGATGAGTGTCCGGTCCTGTTATCCGTCATCGAAGCGGGCAGCCGAAACGCTCTGTGTGGCCTATGGACAAGAGTATGGCTTGGATGTCAGTGTGGCCCGTCCCTCACATGTTTATGGTCCTTATTTTACGGAGAGTGACAACCGCGTCTATGCTGAGTTTATCCGCAATGTCCTGCGTGGTGAGGACATCGTGATGAAGAGCGACGGCAAGAAGTTCCGCTCGTGGTGCTATGTGGTCGACTGTGCCTTGGCCTTACTCTTTATTCTTCTGAAAGGGGAGAATGGCAAGGCCTATAACATTGCCGATGAGTCTTCCAACCGTTCTATCCGTGATTTGGCGGAGATGATAGCAGCCATCGGTGGCAGAAAGGTTCGCATAGAATTGCCGAAGGATGCTGCCGCCACGGGGGGTACGCCGATTACAAAGGCTGTCTTCGACACTTCCCGCCTTCGTAGTCTCGGCTGGCAGATTACGGGAACGATGGAGGAAAAGATGAGCGCAACGATCAATGAGGCTGCCCACGCGTTGAAAGGCTAAATGGTCATTAACCTATTGTGCGTGGCCGCAACATGGCGGCCACCTACAATAGGACTTTTATAGGTTAGTCTTCCACAACCGTTTCCATTTTATGTCGGTCACGTTTGTCAACGGGTGGCAGATCCATGTAGTTGCCATAGATAATGGTACAGAGTTTCACGGGATCAGCGGGACCTTCGAAAGTCTCTCCTTCGAAGACGATATCTTTGTGGGGAACGAGAACATCCCTGTCGAAATGCTCGTAGAACCAGGCGCCGTAACTGTGCATACAGCAACGCTTATTGCCGAAGAGGCGGCCGAAAGCACGGAAAACGGGGAAGACAAAATAGTGAAGAATGTTATAGCCTGCCTGAGCGAGACGCGGATGAACACCGGCGAAACGGAGGTTGACATTCACCGATAGTTTCGCGGCCAGTCGCTGTAACCAGGGTATCATATAACCTTCATAAGGAAAGATATCAACGTGAAGACCTTGGAAAGTAAGGGCCTCGGCGCTGCGGCGGTCCTTGCTGTCGACATCGTCATGGCTTACCTCACGGCTTTTTAAGTCTCTCAGCACAGCCCACTCCTTATAGAATCCCTTATCCGTCTCATTATCCTGAAGGACATACTGCGGATGGGGATGGTCTTTCAGATAACGGCAGAGGCGTTTGAAGTCCTTACGTTCCACGACGAAGTCGATGTCATCATCCCAAGGAATGAAACCGCCGTGACGCAGCGCGCCGAGAATGTTTCCACCATCGAGGCGGCAGGGAACATCGATTTTCCGGGCAGTATCCTGGAGATAGACGGCCATGTCGAGGAGCCGCAGTTGAGCGCGGCGCAGTGCCGATCCGTCGGGGTTATATTTCTTACGGAGATCCTCATCGGTTTCACCCGTATTGTATACTCTATTTTCTTTCATATCGTTTGTTTTCCCGCAAAATTATAACAAATCTATGGAATATCATCTTTCACGTATCGTTTTTTTATCACCCAATCAGATAGCTGACATACAGCCACCCATTATATATAATAAGGTATAGGGCCAGGGCGGCAAGGACGTAGCGGAGCCAGCGCTGCGGACGATGGAGCAACAGATATCCGATGGCGATGGGATAGGCCATCAGCCAGTGAGCGCTCATGATATATACTTCGTTGAGGCCGAAGCCGAGAACGACATGGATGACGAGGTCGAAGCCGAAGAAACTCAGCGTCAGCCAAAGGAAATGGCTGCGGCGGCCCTGCCAGATGCCACAGAGGAAGAGGAGAAAGATCATCCCTTCCACAACATAGCTCCACGCCCAACGGTAATGAACGATGACGGGCCGTTTCACGAGGACATCCTCCAACAGATGATCCTGGTGGAGCTGTACGGGTTCACCGAAGATATTCTCTACAAAACTCCAAAATCGTGGTGTGGAGATATCCGTCCATTGTTCAAACTCTCCCTTTCCCATCGGCTTTCCGGCGTGGGCGACAACAGCCTTCTTGCTGTCCTTGATCTTCTGCGCCCGCCTCTTCTGTGCCAGGAGCGTGTCTACGCGGACCATAATCTTCAGCGAGTCGGCATGGCGGACGGCACTGTCTGTGGAGACAGTGAATACCGGGGCAACGGGGGCACCGTTAATCTTCATCGTGTCGCGCACTTGGGCGAAGAGTGCCGTACGCTCCTTCATCGCGGCTTTCTTCCGGTTCTTGATGCGCCTGATCTGATGCGGCTGCTCATAATAATCCCATTCCCAGTTGGCTAAGCCCCAGAGGACTCCGGCGGGGAGGATAATGGCGAGGATAAGATTGGCGGGGCGCCAGAAGCGCTTGCCGTTGACGAAGAGGTTGGCCAGGAAGATCTTAATGCCATTGCTGAGACTGATGCCCGCGGTGACCAAGAAAAAGAGGATGGTCTGCCATTTCGTGAATGGATGTTTCGCTTGCAACTTCTTTCCCGACACATAGAGCGTAAGGATCAGCATGAACATCGACAGACAGAAATGGTCAGGAACGCTCGTCGCCACCATCACGAAGCTGAAACTCATGAACAGGGCCGTCAGCAACAGACTGTCTGCTTGTTTTAAACGCAGTACCTCACGGAGTATGCGGTAGAGAAAGATAATGCTATAAAAGGTGCAGAACACGAGGATGGCGGCCATGATAATCGTCGCGCAGTTCTTATGCGTCAGCCACATCAGCCCCTGGTTGAGCTGGCACGGGATCCACATGAAGTAAGCCAACAGCGGATGTCTGTATATATTATAGGTAGTGCCCCATTCTGAGATCACAACGTCGCTGAGCGGGTCGAAGCCGGAGATATGGAAGGTATCGACGAAGAGCTTGAAATAATGCTTGGCCAACAGATGCAGTCGGTCCCAGTATTTCAAGACGACGAGGGTGTTGAAGAAGAGCGTGTAGACCATGGCGCAGAGAGCCAGCCACCGCTCCTCTTTCTTTACGCGGAAGATGAAGAAGGGATTCTGCAGATGGGCCTGCTTCAACGTGTAACGCACGAGGATGAAGTTCGTCGGTACGGAGATAAGGAACATCGGTATCGGTGCCCAACTCTTGCCCATGCCGAGCGAGATGGCGACGTTGAGGATGAGCAGCTGCAGGAGATAGTTGAAGAGATGGCAGAGGGCGAAGCCGATGCCACGGCCTGTACTGGCCTTCACGCGGAACGTATAGCGTGTGGAGGCGATGAAGTTGAAGCAGAAAGAGACGATATAGGCCACGGTATTGCTCAGACTCGCACCCCATCCGGCGAGATGTACAAGCAGGAGATAGACAAGATACTGTATTGTCACGGCAGAGACACCGACGATGCCGAAGCGCAGGATCTCGCCCCATTGGCCTTTCTTATTCGTATTGAAATTCATTGTCGTCTTATGGACTGTATAGGGATAACGGTTTTATCTTCTGAAGGGTTTATAGAAGCTGTGGTCAGCATAAGCGAGCAGTTCCTTGTCGCCGCGGCTGTCGCCGAAAGCCGTGATGTCATAGAGGTTTCGGCCTTTGTCGAGGAGGGCGGCGATGCGGTATACTTTCTCCGGCCCGTAGCAGTTATGCGTGAGGAAGCGGCCCGTCACCCTGCCGTCGCTGATCTCAATCTGCGTGCCGACGACGGTGACGTGCTGGAGCTCGAGATCGTCGAAGAACGGCCGTACCCAGTTGTCGATACTTGCCGAGACGACGAGAATACGGTCGCCGGCGTTGTCGATCTGTTTCAACCGACTGATGGCGGGCTGGCGCAGCAAGTCTTGGTTATCGCGGGCGAAATGGCGGCAGAGCTCGTTGAACTCGTCTTCGGTCATACCCTTGAAATACCAGCTGAAGAGCTGTTGCTTCGCCCGGTAGTTGGGATAGAGGTGGAGCTTCATCAACACGAGGAGGGGAGAGAAGAGCAGAAATCCCCAGAAGAATTTCGCATTGCCCCGTGCGTAGCGGATGAACTCCAGGAGTGTATCCTTATTCGTGATCGTTCCGTCGAAATCGAAACAATAAATCTTTTCCTTTGGCATATTATTTCTTGTAAATTATGACCCCGTCATGAAGAATATTTTCAATAAAAGTCTTACTCTTGAGACCCCGAAATATATTGATATCGAAGAAGTAAGGAATTCTGGATTCATATAATTTATTCCTTAATTCAACAATATGATGTTGTTCTAATTGTTCACCTGTTAAAGATAAATCAATATCTGAATTACGTCTATAATCTCCTCGAGCTCGAGATCCAAATAGGATTGCCTCTTCTATTTCAGGGATGGATGCTAATATTTCTCTGAGTTCCGAAAGATAACGATCTTCAAGGCCATATTTCATCATTATTCTTTGATTGCTAATTCGCTTAATTTATTTTGTAAGTCACAGAGAATAGGGTAATAGGTTTTTGTAATTTTATCGATTACATCTATCTCCGTCTCTTCATCATAGACATGGGCGGTTTCATTTCTACTTTCCAGCATGTCAAACCACGGATCCGGATTAATAATCAATCCCATGGCAAAAGCCTGCCGAATGGTGTCACGGGAGCCCATGAGATGTTCACCGCCTTGAAATTCTATATAGTTTTTCAACACTTTCCACGCCAGTTCCTGAGTATACTCAAAGCGCTGGATCATCCCGTCTTTTTCCAATGCAGACAAAGGACGGGTATTCTCCAACTCAATGACCTCCTGAAGCCGGTTAAGGGCTTTGCGATATGTTTCTAGCCGTTGTTTCCAACGTATTGCTGTTGATTGATGTTCCATATCCATTTCTTTTCGGCAAAATTACGGATAATTTTTGAAGTCTGCAAATAAAAGGGCGACAAGTGTTTGCATGGCGTGAAAATGGGGATGTTATTTACGACTCGTAAATAACGTAGATAAAAAAATATCTATGCTATTTACGAGGCGTAAACAACATAGATATTTTTCTCCGTAGGGGCGGTACTTGTGGCCGCCCTAACCGGGAAGAAGTAGGGACATGATTCATCATGTTCCGCCCTAACAGAGGGAGAGATGTTATTTCATCACTTTCACGGTCTTGCCATTGGCGAGTTTGACGATTGTCAGGCCGTTGGCATTGCTGACACGCTGGCCAAGGAGGTTATAACGTGCGGCAACTGACTTCTGCTTGGCAGCATCAACGCTCTTGATCGCAGTGGGATCAGCGTAGACGAAATGTACGGTGATCTTCGGACCATAGCCGAGCGTCTCACCATAGGAGATGAAGCCCTTAGTAGTAGAGAAGTCTTTATGAATGAGTTGAAACGTAGCGTCTGTTTCACCGTAGCTGTCCTTCGTCGGAACCCATTCCGTAGCAAAGTCCTTGGTTTCTTCTGCAGCCATGGTGCCTGCTGCTGCCGTCGCGGTACCGATAGTACTGAAATTCTGACAGGTTGTAGGGAAGCAGACGCTGATCTGACCGTTGGCGATCTTGGAAATATTCACGGCAACCTGGACGGCTTCTTTACTGTTGTTGGTATTTCTGACACTTAGGCCGGTGGAAATCTGACCGAGGTCGTTCAGCGTACTGCACGTCAGCTCACTGCCGTTAGGCACGACCTTGCCATTGGCATCAACAAACTCGAAGGTCTCGTCAAGATCCTCATCATCCTGTGCGAATGCCGGCGTCATGAACAGACAGCCGAGCATCAATAATGTAAATATCTTTTTCATTTGTTCCTACGTTTAATTTTTTACTTTTTTAATTTTTTACTTCTAACTGCCTGCAGCACGCCGCTGTCGTTATAGATGAAGGCGACGATGGCACACTGTTTGGCATCGTAGTCCTTGTCGATAGTGAGCGAATAGGACTTTGTTACCGTCTGACCCTCTGCGGCCGTGATGTCCTCGCCCCACTGTCCGTTGTACGAGGCACGGAGCACATGGTTGTGGACATACGACTTGTTGAGCATTCCGTCGGGCATCATCTGCTTGGCGATGATACTGTCTTCGACGAGCCATACCTGCAACTTGCCCGTTGCTGTGCCTTCGAGGCTCACGACTTGCACGTTAGCTGTGGACTGTCGAGTGGCGTCATCATAAGTAGGCTCGACGGTGATGTTGATCTTCGCCGTATCCTGCATGAAGTATTTCACCATTCCCGTCCATTGGTCGTCGGTCTGCAGACCATATTCACGGTTGACCATTCCCACGGGCTGGTATTCCACGCCGTAGTGCGTGGCATAGGCATTCGTGAAGTCGGTCATCAGACCTTCGGGCGCGGCGATGCCGAGTGGCTTGGAGTGGATGGCGACGGCAATGATCTTGTCCTCGCCGTAGGTTTTCATCAGATCGCTGATGACACCGGCGGCACGCGGACAGTTGATGCAGTTCTGCCCTGTGAAGTCCTCGATGAGCATATTCTTTCCCGTCAGCTCCGGTTTCTCGTAGATCAAGCGGTCACTGGGATCGATCTCCGTGCCGCAGGAAGAGAGGAGCAGGATGACGGAAGCGAGTATAAAAAATATTTTCTTCATTAGAAATTATAGTTATATGATACGGTGAAACCCTGATAAGAGGGAACATAACGACAGACGCCGCCGGAACAGTTGTAGCCGGCACGCGTGCGGACATAACCCGCTTGGATGCGGTGACTGCCGATATTATAGGTAGCCAGGAGATTCCAGTAATGTTTCTCCGTGCGTCCTACATTATATTCATCACTGACGGTGAACATCCAGTGCGGCACGAGGCTCAGTTCCAAGAGCGCGAAAGCCCAGTCGCGGTCATCACTCGACGTGGTGAGATACTGCAGCTCACCGCGCAGTGTCGTCTTCGGCGAGAACTGGTATTTGCCTTCCGCAACATAGATATTGCTGTGGATCATACCGCCTTCGCCCTCAATGACACTCTTGTTGTAGAACTGATTCATGTACATCAAGTGAAGATGAAAGTCACGCGTCACACGTTTGTCGAGTTGGATGTTCAAATCCTGGTAATAGGTCTGGTCGCCCCATTTCCAGAACGCAGAGCCATAGCCGTCGGAGCCTTTCATCGGGCCGTTGGCGGGCGTGCCGTCGATATCGCGGTAGTTCTTGTTGAGACTGTGGATATGGGAGAAGTTCACCTGTACCAGCGTGCCGTAACGGCCGCCGAGGGCGGTATGCTTACGGAAGGTGTAAGCCAGCTGTCCTTGATAAGCCCATTCGCCGAGTGCCAGCTGTGTGGCATAGGGATAGAGAGCCGCGAGCGTGTAGGTATGCTCGTAGGAGAACGGGGGCATGTGGTTGATATAAGAAGACGTGCCCGACAGGCCGCGCTTCGAGCGACTGCTCATGTTATCCGTGCGCTTGGCCTGCAGCAAGATACTCATGCCTTTCTGTGAATAGGACGTGGAGAGCATGGCCGTGTAGCCCTTGCGGTAGATGTAGTTGTTGTCGAACGACGGGTCCTGCGTCTTCTGCGCATATTCGGCCAACACGTTGAAGCCGCCTTTCGCCAGATTTACGCGGGCATCCCAGGAGTTGACATTCTCCGGAAGGCGGAGGCGGTGCGTGGCGTCGCGGTAGACACTGCCGTCATCGGCCTCACGCTTGTTCACCCAGGAGCCGCCGAGCGACAGATAGGTGCCTGTGCGCTGCAGCTTATGAAACCACTGATCGAGGCTCAGCGTCAGGTCTGTGCCGACGAGAGGACTGCTCCAGTTCCACGTCCAGTAACGGCGGTGGACACCGGCGAGGGCTTTCAGCTGCACGCCCTTCAACGGTGTCATGACGATACGGCCGCCGAGAATGGAGTTGTCAATGCCCAGTGAGCGCTCCTCGTAACTGCGGAGGATAAAGCCGGAGCCGAACTGCTCATAGAATGTACCGCCCGTGACCTCTACATTCTTGAACTTTCCTTTCAGATAGAAGAAGGGCAGGCCGTTGCCTTTGAAGTCTTTCTCAAAGCCCGGCAATGGATGCTCGAGGTATTCATAGCGCAGACCGGCGTCGAGATACTGGCTCTGCATGTTGAGATCGACGTAGGTATTTGTGCGGAAGTCCTCGTTGCTGCCGTCTTCCTGCGTGCCCTGTGGCACGAGCATGTCGCTCTGGACACTACCGGAGAACGTCACATGATCGCGGTCGTCGGTATGGCCGGTATTAGTTGTCTCCTGTGCCGATGCTGAAGCTGTGGCAGCCAGCAGCATCGACAGAAGGAGGATATTCCTGTAAAGACTCATGGGCTCTATTTCTCTAATTCTCTTACTTTCTCAATCAGTTCGTTCTCTGCACCGTCGGTATAGCCGTTATGCTTGTAGACGACATTTCCCTTTCCGTCGCAGATGAGTGTGTAGGGAATCATCTGAATACCGAAGGCACGGCGCAGATCGGAGTTGGGATCGAGGAGAACATCATAGTCCCAACCTTTCTGATCCACGAGCGGCTTCACCTTATTGATATTCTGTCCCTGATCGATGGAAACGGCGAAGATCTTCACACCCGTCTCTTTCTGCCAGTCCTCATAGACATCCTTGATGGCGTCGAGCTCGCGGTTGCACGGCTTGCACCAGGTAGCGAAGAAGTCAATGATGAAAGGTTTGCCGCCATTGTTGAGGGTATCCGTAGATACGGTCTTTCCACTGATGTCGCGAAGGGTTACTTTCGGCAGTTGTGCCTGGGCTGTCGTTACAAATGCACAGAGGGCGACAGCCAAGCTGATTAAAAAATTTCTCATACTCTTTCTCTTTGTTATAATTACACCGCAAAATTACATAATATTTTTTGATTGACTGCAAAAAATATGGAAAATATTTCATTTTTCTAGTTTATATCATTCACAGATCCTTTTGTAGGTGGCCGCGTGGCCGCAACATGGCGGCCACCTACTCTTGTAATCACTGGGCGGATAAAAAATTAATGGCTTCTTTGATGATGGAAACGATTTTTTTTATACTTTTGTAGCCGATATGCGAGTGTTAATCATCAATACAAGTGAACGAACCGGTGGAGCGGCCGTTGCTGCCAACCGGCTCATGGATGCCCTCAACAATAATGGCGTGAAGGCAAAGATGCTGGTGCGTGACAAGGAGAGCGACGACATCACCGTTGTCGGCCTGCCACACTCCTGGCATACACGCTGGCATTTTCTCTGGGAGCGTTGGAAGATTTTCGTCCATCTCCATTTCAAGAAAGATCATCTCTGGGAGATAGACACGGCTTCCGACGGCAATGATGTTACGAAACTGCGTGAATTTCAGGAAGCAGACGTTATCCATCTGTCGTGGATCAATCAAGGCATGCTCTCGTTGAAAGATATCCGGAAGATACTGGCCAGTGGCAAACCCGTGGTATGGACGATGCATGACCTTTGGATGGCAACGGGTATCTGCCATTATACCCATGGCTGTGTGAATAATGTCCATGGCTGTGGCAACTGTCCTCTTCTTCCCGGCGGAGGCAGCAAAAATGATCTCAGTGCACATGTCTATCGCCACAAGCAGGAACTGCTGCGTGACGGTAATATCTATTTCGTCGCCTGTAGTCACTGGCTTTTGGGTGAAGCGCGGAAGAGCGGTCTCTTTGAGAGCCAGCGTATCACCGCCATTCCTAATCCTATCGACTCTCGGCTCTATCGGCCCCACGACAAGCGGGATGCCCGTCTGCGTGCTAATCTCCCGTTGGATAAGAAACTCATCCTCTTTGTCTCTCAGAGGGTGACGGATCCCCGTAAGGGAATGGATTATTTCATGAAGGCCGTGCAACGCTATGTTGAGGCCCATCCCGAGGAGCGTGAGCGTACGGGTATTGTCATCCTTGGCGGTAATGCTGAGGAAGAGGCTTCTCAACTGCCGCTGCGGAGTTATCCGCTGGGATATGTCTCTGATCCCCTTCAGAAAGTGAGCATATATAATTCTGCTGATGTATTTGTCCTTCCGTCTCTGGAGGATAATCTGCCAAACACGATCATGGAGGCCATGGCTTGCGGCGTTCCCTGCGTCGCTTTCCGTGAGGGCGGCGTACCCGAGATGATCAACGACCGGCAGAACGGTTATGTCGCTGCTTATAAGGATGCTGACGATCTTGCCGAGGGTATTCACTGGGTGCTTTCCAATCCCGATTATGCTGCTCTTTCGCAGGCTGCCGTCCATCACGTTGCTCAACAATATTCCCAACATGCTGTCGCCATGAAATATAGTGAGATCTATCAGCAGGCGATGGCATTCAGAAATTATCGATTGTAAATATTCAGGATATGATCACATTCACGGTCATCACGGCGACCTACAATGCCGAGAAAGTTCTTCAGCGTACCCTTGATAGTGTTCGCCGCCAGTCTTGGGCCCATGTGGAACACCTTATTATAGATGGAGCGTCGAAGGACGGAACGTTGGTCATGGTCGAGGCTTATCGGCAGAAGTCGGACGCTGAAGAGAATGGTCATGAGATCAAGGTTACTTCCGAGCCTGACAAAGGACTTTATTATGCCATGAATAAGGGTATCGACCAGGCAACAGGGCAGTATCTCGTCTTTCTTAATGCCGGTGATGTCTTCGCCTCCGACGATACGTTGGAGATGGTGGCGCAGAGCGTCGGCGAGGCCGAGCGGCTGCCCGGCGTGCTCTATGGCGATACGGATATCGTCAATGATGATGGCGTCTTTCTCCGTCACCGCCGTCTCGCTCCTCCCGAACATCTGTCGTGGAAGAGTTTCCGCTGGGGCATGCTTGTCTGTCATCAGAGTTTCTATGCCCTTACGGAGATCGCCAAGGATATCCATTATGACACGCGCTATCGCTACAGCGCCGATGTCGACTGGTGCATCCGTATCATGAAAGCCTGCAAGCAGCAGCACCGCCGATTGAAAGATGTCCATGCCGTCCTTACGAATTTTCTGGATGGCGGTATGACCAACACCCATCATCGTGATTCCCTGAAAGAGCGTTTCCGTGTGATGGCACACCATTACGGTTATGTGGAAACTTTCTTTCTCCACGTGTGGTTTTTTATTCGGCAATGGCTGAAATCCTGATTTTTTTTGTATCTTTGCATCATCAAAATGCAAGGATACTGCAATGAGAAGACTATTATTACTATTACTATACCTTATATATATACTCCCCTCACAGGCCCAGAACTTACCTTGGGAGCGATATAACATGACGCAGCTCGATCTCTTCGCCGGGATGTCGAGTGATTATGTCGATGATATCTTCCAGGATACTGATGGCTTCATGTGGATCTCCACCAATGGTGGCGGTCTGCTGCGCTATGACGGCTATTCCTTTGTCAATTTCGGTCTGAGCGGGATGAATGGGCTCCGGCTACGCTCCAATTTCTGCAAGAATGTTACGCAGGACCGTCAGGGACGGCTCTGGGTGGCATTGGTGGAAGGCTTGCAGGTCGTCGATCTGCGCGCCGGTCAGACATGGACGCCCGTAACGACAGGCGACCGGCTCTCGAAGGCTTTGCGGCGGCTGTTCAACAAGCCCTGTATGCGTGTCTACTGTGATACGAAAGGCTGTATCTGGGTGCTGACGTTCGATGAGATCAGCAGAATAGCCTTTGATGGTGACGGTCGCGTCTGTTCCTTGCTCTCGCTACGCCATCAGACGAAAGTGCCGGAGCTGGCCCTTGAGGATCTTGATCATGACGGCAGTGTCTATACCGGTATTAACTTTCGTCCCACGAAGGTGGAAGTCCGTGGCGGCCGCCTCGTCGCCCGTGATCTCTGTGCCCGCTATCCGCAGTTGAAAGGCGCCATCATCGGTGCTGTCGTCCGTTTCCATGGACAGTTGTGGTGGGGAACGAATATTGGCCTTTACAACAGTGATCCCCGCAATAGCGGCTGGCATGCCGACGGCACGCCCCGCGGACTTCAGCATAATATTGTCACGTCTCTGGCTGTGAGTACTGACAACCGTTATCTGCTCATCGGTACGCTCTGCGGCATAGACATCATGGATAGTAAGCGTGGGGAACTCTATCACTGGAATGAGCAGAGCTCGCTCAATCCGTTGTCCAGCAATTTTGTCAATAATATCCTTGTCACCCACGGACAGATCTGGGTAGGCACGGAGACGGGCGGCATCACGAAATTGTCGCCGCGGCCGTTGCTCTTGCAGAACTTTGCCCATATGGATGACAATCCTCAATCTATTTCGCCCAATGCCGTCAATGCGATGTATGCCGACCATGAGGGCAATCTGTGGGTTGGTACTGTGGAAGGCGGGCTCAATATGAAGCAAGCTGGCTCTGACAACTTCATTCATTTCACGACGGCCAATAGTGGACTGACGCATAACAGTGTCTCCGACCTTACTGCCGACGGCAAAGGCAATCTGTGGATCGGTACCTGGGGCGGCGGTATCTGTGTACGCTCCGCGAAAGACCATCAGATCCATTTCCTCCGTGTGCCCCAGCCTTATCAGAACCTGATCACCTTTATTGGCGCCCTTGTCTATGATCCTTATAACAAAGGTATGTGGATCGGGGCCAACAGTGGTGTGTTCTTTTATGACATGAAGACGGGCCGCATCCGTGACCCCTTCGCCGGCAACCGTGATATTAATGGTTGTATCGGCAGTATCGTGACAAAGGACGGACAAATGCTGATGGGCTGTCTTACAGGACTGATCTCCGTCAATTTGAAGGCCCGACGGGATCGTCATGGCTTCTTCCCCATGCACCATCAGATTTACAAGCTCGATCATCCCGAGACCCATGCCGTAGAGAAAGCGCAGTCGTTCTGTCAGAGCCGTGATGGCTCGTTGTGGATCGGCAGCAACGGCTATGGTCTCTATCGGCTCACGGAGCGAAACGGACATCTCATGGTGAAGAACTACACTTCTGCAGACGGTCTTCCCAACAACTCCGTGAAGGGCATCGTTGAGGACCGCAGCGGAAAGTTATGGCTGGCCACCGTCAATGGCCTGTCGTGTTTTGATCCGAAGGCGGAGAAGTTCAGTACTTTCACCACTGATGATGGCTTGTTAAGCAATCAGTTCTATTTCAATGGCGCCATCATCGACCGCCGTGGCACGATATGGCTGGGCAGTGACCGCGGCTTGACGGCTGTCTACGGCCATAACCGGCAGAGTGTCTATCCCGGACATCTCTGTTTTACGGCGCTGATGGTCAACGACCAGTATGTGTTGCCTACAGACGGACATACCCAGACCACGATATCCGAGGCAAAGGAGGTACAGTTCCATGAAAGTGACCGCAGTTTTACCTTTGAGTTCTCTGCCATGAACTACGGCAGCGAGACGCAGGGCGTCTACAGCTATCGGATGAAAGGCTACGAGGATGACTGGATGCCATTGCCTCCCGGTGAGCACAGCGTGCGTTATTCCACGCTTCCCGCCGGTCATTATACCTTTGAAGTGCGTTATACCCCCTCTGTAGGTTCTACACAGGTGCAGGAGGAATCTATTGATGTCTATGTACGTCCCTATTTCTGGAAGAGCTGGTGGTTTATCTCCCTCGTCGTCCTCGCTCTGATCATCCTGAGCCGCTATATTTATCTCCGCCGTTTGGAGGAGATGCGCAACCGGGAGGTGGAGGAACTCTACCGGCCTATCGAGGCCGCCCTGCGCGACAGTGAGGATGCCGGGAAATTGCAAGTTCGCATCCAGGAGATCCTTAAAACGCAGGAGCGTTACCAGCAGAGTCAGCAGAAGACGGTGGCTGCGGATAAGAAAGAAGTGGTAGAGAAACGTATTCCTTTTATGGAAAAGGTGATGGCCGTGATGGAACAGCGCTATGGTGACAGTGCCTTCGGCGTACAGGAACTTGCGGATACCCTCGGTTGCAGTCGTGCCACGCTGAGCCATAATCTGCAGTCGGAAGTGGGTTGCTCCACCTCACAGTTCATGCGTGACTATCGTCTCGACATTGCCAAACGGTTGTTGCAGGAGAATGTCGCCGAGCGGAACATTACGGAGATCGCCTATCGTGTGGGTTTCAATGACCCGAAATATTTCACACGTTGCTTCTCGAAGAAATTCGGTGTGTCGCCATCTTCCTTTAGATGACGATCGCCATCGTTGGAGTGGAGAGAAGTGGAAAAATGCCTGTTTTATGCATTTTTCCACCTCTTTTTTTATTTTTTCCACCGTGTATTTTTACACTATTACTATCTTTGCAGCGTCCAAACAAAGGACAAACAACAATCTCACAAAGGTACAAGCAATAACCTAAAAAGGTATAAGCGACAACCTAACAGAAAAAATATAAAACCTAAAAACAAAGCAAATGAGAAAGCAAATCATCTCTGTGATGCTTCTTTTTGGGGGCATGACAAGCCTTACTGCCTATCCTGTTCCTGCTGTAGCATCCGTACAAGCACAGACCATTTCGGTCAGTGGTGTGGTGGTGGATGATCAGGGTGAGCCCCTTGTCGGTGCCACCGTCAAGATCAAAGGCCAGCAGGGCGGTACTGTTACCGACCTTGATGGTAAGTTCCAACTCTCCGCTCCCGCCAATGGCGTCCTCGTCATCAGTTATGTCGGTTATAAGGACCGCGAGGTAGCCATCCGCAACCGTGCCGTCATTGACCGGATTCAGCTGGAGGCTGACAATCATGTTCTCGACCAAGTCGTCGTTGTCGGTTATGGTACGCAGAAGAAGGCCGACTTGACGGGCTCTGTGGCTATCGTCAATGCCGACGAGATGAAGCGTCAGTCGAACTCCAACATGTCTACGTTGTTGGAAGGTAAGGTCTCCGGCGTTCAGATCACCTCCGACGGTCAGCCGGGTGCAGATCCTTCCGTCCGTATCCGTGGTATCGGATCTTTCGGTTCAACGGCCCCGTTGTATGTCGTTGATGGTGTGCCCATGGGAACGACGATCCGTGATTTCTCTCCTAACGATATTGCTACCATTCAGGTGTTGAAGGATGCCTCCGCCGGTGCTATCTACGGTTCCCGTGCCGCTAACGGTGTGATCATCATCACGACGAAGAATGGTAAGAAAGACCAGCCGCTGAAAGTTGACTATAATGGTTATGTCGGTATCGATAATGTCAGCAGTGGTGTCTACGACATCATGAATGCCGATCAATACAGTCAGTATCTCGGTCAGGCCTGCGCAAACTCCAATACGCCGATCCCCGGTGGCTACACGCTTGGTGAAGATGGTAAGTATCACTTTATGGATGCCACAAACACCAACTGGTTTGATGAAGTCTTCAAGACGGGAATCCGTACGAACCATAATGTCAACCTCAGTGGTGGTGGTTCCCACAATACTTATAATATAGCCCTCGACTATTTCAATCAGAAAGGTGTCATTGAGGGTGCCGGTCCTAACTATGAGCGTTATACCGCCCGCGTGAACAACACGATGGATACGAAGTTCATCAAGTTCCGCACGAGTATCGTCTACTCTCACAGCAACCAGGACAACATGAGTCTGAGTAATGCCGGCGAGTATGTTCAGGGTCTTTACGGCGATGTGTCCAACGTCCTCCGTTCTACGCTCCTCATGCAGCCGACCATCAAAGCCTATGATCCGTTGACATGGGTGCTTGATGATAAGGTTGGTTCCGCCAATAACTATGCTTACGATGCTTATGGCTATGGCGTTTACTACGATAATATCCACGGTGATATCTCCGCTTCCAACCCGCTGCTCGTCAACAACCTGTTGAAGCGTAATACCGTTGTCGACCGTTTCGTCGGTACCGGTTCCGCAGACGTTGATCTGTTGTCTATGATCGGTCTGAAGAGTAAGAACCATCATCTTACCTATCGTCTGAACCTCTCTTACAGTAAGACATACGCTAAAGATTTCACGTGGATTCCTTCCTGGATTCAGAGCAACCGTGTTTACTTGGCCAAGAGTAATGAGAAGCTGACCGAAGGCTACCGCAACTATTCCGACGCACTGATTGAGAATACGCTGACTTACGACGGTCATATCGGTAAGCATAACATCAACCTCTTGCTCGGTCAGACCTATGAGGAAGAGAACACGCATACCCTCACGGCATGGGCCAACGATTTCGCGGAGCCGTATTTCCTGCAGATTCAGAATGGCGCCACACGTGACGGCTCTTCCTACGAGTATAAGCATGCGCTGGCTTCCTATATCGGTCGTCTGAACTACAACTACGACGAGAAATACCTCCTCTCTGTCACGCTCCGTCGTGATGGCAGTTCCCGTCTGTCGAAAGACATCCGCTGGTGCACCTTCCCCTCTGTCTCCGTCGGTTGGCGCTTTGACAAGGAGAAGTTCTTCCCGTTCAGCCATGACCTCTTCAGCCTGTTCAAGTTCCGCGCCAGCTATGGTGAGCTCGGTAACGAGAACATCGGTGAGTATCAGTATCAGGCCACGATGGTCCGCAACAATATGAGCTACAGTTTCGGCAACAGCCCTGTCTATGGTTCCGCCATCTCTACCTTCGTCAACCAGAATATTGCCTGGGAGAAGAAGCAGAGCACGAACATCGGTCTCGACCTGGCTATGTTCAACAACCGCTTGGAGTTTACTGCCGACTGGTATAACAACCGTTCGAAAGATCTGCTCTATGGCGTCCCCGTTCCCGAGCAGGCCGGTGTCTCCAACACAACGGTGACAATGAATGCCGCCACGATGGACAACAGTGGTTTCGAGTTCTCCGCTACTTACCGCAATCACGATCATAAGTTGAAATATGATATCAGTGGCAACCTCAGCACCCTTCGCAACCGCGTGAAGAGTCTCGGTATCGGTACCACCTCTTATATTACGGGTGACTACGCTACGTTCGTCGGTCAGGAGATCGGCCAGTTCTATGGTTACAAGTACCAGGGCATTGCCCGCACGCAGGAAGACCTCGACAACCACGCCACGCAGCAGGGCGCTCAGGTTGGTGACTGTCTCTATGAGGATGTCAGCGGTCCTGACGGTGTGCCCGATGGCAAGATCGATACCTACGACCGCGTTGTCCTCGGCAGTGGTATGCCGAAAGTCAACTTCGGTCTCAGCGCTCATCTCGAGTATGGCCGTTTCGACTTTAGTATCTCTACTTTCGGTGTCTTCAACTACCATGTCGCCGATGATATCTACAACAGTCTGAACTCCTGCTACGGCTATGGCAACAAGGATGTCGCCCTGCTCGGTGCCAACCAGTGGAGCGAGGATGGAAAGACCTACCTCTCCAGTGTGCCGCGTACTTACGCCAGCAACAATGCCGCCATGGCTTGGAACGATCTCTTCAGCAGCCGTAAGATTCAGAATGCCGCTTACTGGAAGATCGCCAATGTAGAGCTCGGTTACACGATGCCCGACAAGTGGTTCGGTGGTGTCGTCAATGGTGTCCGCGTCTATATCTCCGCACAGAACCTGTATACCTTCACAGGCTATCACGGTTATAACGTCGACTATGCCGGTGGCACGTTCACCCCGGGCTATAACTACTGCTCGTTCCCGACACCGCGTACGTTCATGTGCGGTATCCATTTCACATTCTAACTATTAAAGAAACAGTTTATGAAAACCTATAAGATAGCTCTGGCACTCATGCTGGGCTTGGGCACGCTGAGTGCCTGCGATGACAAGCTGGATCTGGTGAATCCGAACCAGCAGACTTCAGGAACATTCGGCTTCAACGCCAATGATCTTGAGGAGAGTGTGGTCGCTGCCTACAACCACATCCGTATGGAGGGCTCCTACGCCCGTGTAGGCTATACCATTGATGTTACCCGTGGCGATGAGGTATGGAACTCCTCCCAGGTATGGTATATGCCTTTCGATGATTATGATTGCGATGTCAACGGCGACATTGGCTGGTGGCCGTGGCGCGAGTGGTATTACACCATCAACGTCTGCAACTTCGGTCTCTCCCGTGTCTCTGGCGATGACGCTTCCCTCTCCGATAGCTACAAGGATATCAAGGGCCAGTTGCTCTTCCTCCGTGGCCTGGCTTACTACAACCTCGCCGGCTATTATCAGAATGTGCCGTTGATCACGGACTACAGCACTTACTCCACGATGGACGGCCTCTATGGCAAGTGCAACACCTTCGATGAGGTCATGGACCAGGTGGAGAAGGACTTCAAGGAGGCTATGGAAATTCTGCCGTCCCGCGACAAGGGTGGCGAGTGGGCCAAGGGCCGTGCCACCTGTGGCGCTGCCGCCGGCTACTATGCCCGTGCCCTCATGCAGCGTCATAAGTACAGTGAGGCGCTGGCTATCCTGAAAGATATCATCAACAAGAAATATGGCACCTATAAGCTGATGGCTGACTACGGTGACAACTTCCGTGAGGGTTCACAGTACGAGAACAACGCCGAGAGCCTCTTCGAGGTACAGTTCCTCGACTATGGCTCCCAGGGTTCCGATGATGAATGGACGCCGGTCAATACCAGTAAGAACGCCACGCAGGGCTCGGCCATCGAGAGTAACTACTGTCCCGGCGACTTCGGCGGTTGGGCCGACCTCAGCGCAACACCGTGGTTGTATAAGATCTTCAAGGAAGAGAAGACGACCGACGGCCATCTTGATCCCCGTCTCTATTGGACCCTCGGCACCTATGAGTCAGACTGGGATACGAAGGCTCATGGCACGCTCGGCAATGTCGCTTATACGAAGACCATCACCGCCAACGACACCCTCCGTACGAACAACAACTACGGTGGCATCCCCATCGCCAAATGGACGAATATGCGTACGGGTCTCTATTCTTCCGTCACCACCGGTCTGCACGACGGTATCAACCTGCGCCTGATGCGTTATTCCGATGTCCTCCTCCGTGCCGCAGAGTGCGAGAACGAGGTCAACGGCCCGGATCAGCAGGCTATCGACTGGATCAACGAGGTCCGTGAGCGTGCCCATCTGGCAGACCTGAAGCTCTCCGACTTCCCCACGAAGGACAAGCTCTTCGAGCAGATTGCCAATGTGGAGCGTCCGAAGGAGTTTGGTTGTGAGTTTGGCCGTGGCTTTGACCTTCTGCGCTGGGGCTTCTTCTGCAGCAGTGACCGTCAGCAGCAGCTCAAGGAACATGAGACTTTCCGCCTGACCTCTAAGCGCAACGAGGTGATGTTGCCTGTCAGCTATGCCGACATCAATACCGACAAGAGCCTGAAGTGTTCTTTCGACACTTATGTCGCTGGTCACGAGTTCATTCCTATCCAGGTGACGCTGACGAACAAGAACCCCTATCTCACCGGCAACTCCGCCAATAACTCCACGGACAATGCCGAGTATTTCAAGGCCAACGGCTGGACGATCCATCCCGTGGTTAACTTATCCAAATAATTCAACAAGCCTATAACAATGAAAAGTCTCAAAAATATCGTACTCGCCTGTTGCACGGCCGCCGCTGGCTTGCTGGCACTCTCGAGTTGTGAGGGCAGCGACCTCTATGGTGTCGACTCCCCCGACTGGATTCAATCGAAGATAGACTCCATCAATAATGCCAACAAGCCGCAGGAAGATGTCCTCGTGGGTATGCAGGAGGATGTCTACACCATCGGCAAGACCGACTATACGACCGGTTTCTGGACGGCCTTCTCCAAATACTATGTCGTTCCTGACGGCAAGAAGTGGAATGCGGTCTTCAACCTCAACCTGAATCCGTCGGACAATGTCTATTATAAGAACTTTGCCCTTATCATCACTAATGACAACGACCGCGGCGCAACCGATTACCAGGAGTATGGCGCTTTCCGTTTCGATGCTACGGGTGATAGCGCGAAGTATAACTCCCAGTGGGGCAACCATCTGTGGTTCAAGTATACCAACAGTAATCTGCTGCTGAACCCCGATGCCGACAACAAGGATGCCAATGTCCAGAAGCTCGGCGGTAAGATCACGCTGACCGTAGACCGCTCGCGTAAGGATACCTTCTACATCAAGTTGACGAATGGTACGGTGACGAAGACCTACACGCAGCCGTTCAAGCTTGCCAACCTCAACAAGGACGCTTCGGATACGAATATCCGTTGCTTCCTCGTACCGGAAGGCTCTTACATCGACTTCCTCCAGACGAACATCGATCCGATCGGCGGCCGTACGTCTGCTAAGGACAAGAACCCCGTTTCCATGGTGCTGAACAATGTGCCTGAGGAAGTCGATCTCGGTACTGATCTCAACAAGGCTATGGAGAATGTCTCCGCTACCGTCACCTATGATGAAGGCGTGACGAAGACGATCCCGGCTTCCGAACTCTACTTCTCTGCCATCAACGACATGAATGTTCCGGGCGAGAAGACGCTGACGGTCATCTACAATAAGACCTTCAAGGGCGAGAATGCGGCCACGCCGATCGTCGCCTATGTGAAGTTCAAGGTCGTCCAGGCTATCAAGAGCATCAAGGTGACGACGCAGCCGACGCGCAAGACCTATTATTATTATACTTCTGCTGCCACGGAAGGAATGGGTGACCGCACGATGGCCTTCGATCCAACGGGCATGGTCGTCACTGCCACCTATAATAATGGTGAGACGGGCGTCGTCGACAACAGTAAGCTGAAGTTCTCTGCCATCCCTGTCTCTGCCGGTACGAAGGCCGTGACGATCTCGACGGAGAACGGTAAGACCGCCAAGGTCTCCGTGACGCTGAAAGCCTCTTCCTGCACCGCTGTCACGCCGACACCGACGACGCTGGGCAGTACGGACAATACGACCGCTTGGTGGACCGCCTTCACGAATGACATGAAGGTTCCCGCCGGTGAGACGAGAAGTGTGACGTTCACGAACTACTGTGGCGCCAGCAACTGGAACAACTTCGTCGTTATCCTGCGCAACAGTGCTCTGTCTGAATATGGTGTCGTGCGTGCCGACAACTATGGTTGGGGCAATGGTTACGCTGCCGCTACGCTGAGTGGCGGTCAGAGCGACTGGGCTTCCTGGCTCGCAGCCATGAACGGATCGAAGGTTACCGTCTATGTCACCAACTGCAACAACGGTGCCTGTGATGTGCAGGCCGTGATGCACGGTACTGACGGCAAGACGTACTATCAGTATTACCTCGGCTTGAATACCGTTGATCCGAGTGATCTGAACTTCGCCTTCACGGTAGACAACTGTCATCTCGTCTTCGGCAACAGTGCCGCCAAGCGGCATTACGCACACCGGAGATAAACTTAACCTCTTGCAGGGCCGCCACAAGGGACGGCCCCTGCAAAAGGATCAAACGAAGACCATTCAACAAAAGTATGAAAAAGAAAATATTACTCTCTACCTGCGGCCTGCTGCTGGCGGCCCTGACGACAGCCACCGCCGCCGACAAGACAAAGGTCAGCTATCAGGAGGTCAGCGTCCATGATCCCTCTATCGTCGTCGACGGCAACACCTATTATATCTTCGGCTCCCATCTCGATGCCGCGAAGTCTACCGATATGCTCAACTGGACAACGTTTGGTGGCGCGCAGACGGATGCCTGCACCCTCTTCGCCAATTCCGCCGGGAAACAGGTCGGCTATGCCGATGCCTACAACTCCCAGGTCGTGAAGAGCGTGAAGAACTACAAGGGCGAGACCGTCACCTTCAACAATTTCAACGCCCACGACTGGCAGTGCGCCGGCAGTACCATTCTCGGCAACCAGTGGGCTCCCGATGTCGTCTACAGTAAGAAGGCGGGTAAGTGGTTCATGTATATGTCCATCAACGCTGATCACTGGGCCAGCGCCATCGTCTGCCTCGCCGCTGACCATATCGAAGGACCATACGTCTATCAGGGTCCTGTCGTCTGCTCCGGTTTCCAGGGTCGTTACGATCATGTAGGCTATACGAAGAAAGATGACTGGAAACATACAGACTTGGCTATAGCTACCGGAGCTACCTCTTTGCCAGAGCGTTATAACACGAATGCCTGGGGATCGTATTGGCCGAACTGCATCGATCCCTGTGTCTTCTACGACGAGAACGGCGTGCTGCGCATGACTTACGGCTCGTGGTCCGGCGGTATCTGGGAGATTCAGCTCGATGAGGCTACGGGTCTTCGTGACTACACCCATACTTACGCCTATCAGATTAATGGCAAGGATGCCGAGGAAGGCGCTGCCGATGCCAACACGACGAGTGATCCCTATTTCGGTAAGAAGATTGCCGGTGGCTACTATGTCTCCGGCGAAGGCTCTTTCGTCCGTCATATCGGCGACTACTATTATCTCTTCCTCAGCTATGGCGGTCTGACCCCCAACGCCGGTTATGTCATGCGTGTCTTCCGCAGTAAGAATCCCGAGGGGCCGTTTGTTGATGGTCAGGATGTGAGTGCCGTATACAGCAGTTATCAGCTCAACTACGGTGATAAATCCGCCACGAACCGCGGTATGAAACTCATGGGGGCTTATGGCTCCTGGGGCTCGATGGCGACGGGCGAGCGTGCGCAAGGCCATAACAGTGTTTACGTCGATAGCGACGGCGATGCTTTCCTGGTCTATCATACGAAATTCGATGACGGCACCTACGGCCATCAGGTACGCGTGCATCCCCTCTTTGTCAATGAGGATGGCTGGCTTGTGGCAGCGCCGTTCCGCTATACAGGAAAACAAACTACACAACATCAAATAGATAACCAGCGCCTCTTCACCGCTGATGAGCTTGCGGGAACGTATCAGCTCCTCATGCATCCCTACCAGCAGAGTTGTGCTTATAATGATAAGGTTGACGCGTCCTGGAGCCAGTCGCACGAGCAGAAGCCGCAAACCGTGACGCTCGCTGCCGATGGTACGATCACCGGCGATGTCAGTGGCTCGTGGAGCTACAGTCAGGACGGAAAGTCGTATATCACGCTGACCCTCGATGGCTGGGATTATAAAGGCGTGAAGATTGTCCAGAATGTTGATGGCTACAAGGATGATCCCGCAACATGTATCACGGCCACGAGTTTCGATGGTGTCCCCGTATGGCTCTATAAGGAAGGCGCCACCACCGCTATCCGTTCCATCTCTTCGGAAGCTGTCAAGGCAAAGAAAAACATTTACAATCTTGCCGGTCAACGTGTCGGCAAAGGTTATCACGGCATGGTCATCCGCAATGGTAAGAAAATTTGCTTGTAACCTTGATCCACATGCAGGGGCCGTCCCTTGTGGCGGCCCGATGCCGGTATGGCATTCCATATGTTGGACATAATCAATAATATCCCTACATCGAGGATTCATTTGGCGTAACCGCCGACGGGCCGCCACAAGGGACGGCCCCTGCAATGGGCGGTATGCGTAATGAATGGATGAAGAATATCACCTGCTTTTAAGTTATTAGATGTATTTGTTGAAATGGTTTCTCATGGCAGCTGGCAGTCTCTGTGCTGCCGCTGCCATGGCTTTTTATCCCCCTCAGGATCTTGTCGTGGACACGCCGATGGTCCATGACCCCGTGATGGCCGAGGAGAATGGCACCTATTATGTCTTCTCCACGGGTCACGGCATCTCTTCCATGACTTCTACGGACAGGCAGCACTGGCACGTCGATACCACCGGCGTGCTCACGGGGCGCATCCCCGCGTGGACGCATGACTCCGTACCCGGTTTCAAAACTCATATCTGGGCGCCGGACATCCTCCGCTGGCAGGGCCGTTGGTATCTGGCTTATAGCTGTTCTACCTTCGGAAAGAATACCTCCGCCATCGGACTGTTGTCCAACGATGTTTTGGCCCATCGCAGCCAGTGGAAAGACGAAGGTTGCATCATCACTTCCAAGGCCGGCCGTGACCAGTGGAATGCTATCGATCCCAATTTCGTCATTGACGAGAAGGATCAGCCGTGGCTCGTCTTCGGCTCTTTCTGGGATGGTATTCAAATGGTTAAACTCGACAATTCGCTCCATGTCGCGAAGGGACAGACGCCAGTAACGGTCGCACGGCGTTATGCCGTGGGTTGTAAGGACACGGTGCCGAATCCCACGTCGAAGTTCGCCGGTCCCAACGCCATTGAGGCACCGTTCATCTTCCACCATGATGGCTGGTATTATCTCTTCGTCAGTTGGGACTACTGCTGTCGTGGAACACAGAGCAACTACCGTGTCGTCGTAGGTCGCAGCCGTCAGGTCACCGGACCCTATGTGGACGACCATGGACGGCGGATGCTCGATGGCGGCGGTAAGGCCGTGATCAGCGGCGATGGGAAAGTCTACGAAGCCGCTGGTCATTGTGCCGTCTGTCATACGTCGGAAGGTGACATCTTCCTTTGTCATGGGTACAGTATCCCGCACTATGGTGCTCCGCTGCTCATCCAGCGCCGCATCACGTGGAAGGACGGCTGGCCCGAAGTAAAAGTAAAAAAGTAAAGAAGTAAAAAAATAAAAATATCAAGCGCAGTGTTCGGGCCTGCCGTTGTGTGCTTGTGCTTTGCAAGCACAAGGAAGCCTCCGCTGCCTTTTATCTATATATCACTATCAATATGAAACATTTCCTTTTCTCAACCCTCCTCCTGGCGACCCTCGCGGCACCCGCCGGGGCGCAAGTCTCCGTAAATGTTGACGTGGCGCAGCCGCTGCATGCCGTGTCTCCCAATCTATATGGTATCTTCTTCGAGGATATCAACCATGCCGCCGACGGCGGCCTCTATGCCGAACTGATCCGGAACCGTTCCTTCGAGGACGATGCCAAGATGGCGGACTCCTGGACCCTTGACGGCGCCAAGGGCCAGCTGATCCGCAAAGGCCTTCTCAACAAGGCACAAGGCCAGGCTCTGCAACTCAAGGTCAGCAAACATGCCACGCTGACGAATGACGGCTTCTGGGGCATCCATGCCGTGCAGGGCCGCAGCTATCGTCTGTCGTTATGGACGAAAGGCAACTATAAGGGCTCGCTGACCGCCCGCCTCGTCTCTGCCGATGGCAAGAAGGTCTATGCTGAGGCCCCTGTCGCCGGTGTCGTGAAAGGAAAATGGGCCAAGGTGACTGCAGAGCTGAAGTCCAACGCCGATGATCCGAAGGCAAAGTTCCAACTCGTGATGACCGGCAAGGGAACCCTCACGCTCGATGTTGTCAGTCTCTTCCCGCCGACCTTTAAAGGTCGCGCCAACGGCCTGCGCCCCGATCTCGCGCAGATGTTGGACAACCTCCATCCGAAATTCCTGCGTTTCCCCGGTGGCTGTTTCGTAGAGGGCCAGGAGCGCCCGGAGAATGCGTTCCACTGGGAGAAGACCATCGGTCCTATCGAGAGTCGTCCGGGACATCAGAATGTCAACTGGCGTTACCGTACGAGTGACGGTATGGGCTTCGATGAATATCTGCAGATGGCTGAGGACTTTGGCGCCGAGCCACTCTATGTTGTCAATGTCGGCATCTGGCATGGCGGTTTCACGCCCGTCGACAGCATCCAGCCGTGGATCGATGAGTGTATGAATGCTTTGGAGTACGCCAACGGCCCCGTGACAAGCAAGTACGGCGCCCTGCGTGCGAAGAACGGGCATCCGGAGCCGTACAATATTAAATATGTAGAGATCGGCAACGAGAACAACCAGCCGAACGTAGCCTTCCAGAGCGATCATTACTATGAGCGCTATAAGCTGTTCCGCGATGCCATCCTCGCCAAATATCCGAAGATGCACTGCATCGGCAATGTCGAGGCGTGGGGCAATGACCATCCCGTATGGGACAGTCAGGAGCCCGTGGAACTCGTTGATGAGCATTACTATCGTAATCCCGCTTGGTTTGCCGATGCTTTCCATAAATACGATAGCTATGACCGCACGAAACATCAGGTCTATGTCGGCGAGTATGCCGTCACGCAGGGCTTCGGCAATATGGGCTCCCTCGACGCTGCCCTCGGTGAGGCCGTCTATATGATGGGTATGGAGAACAACTCCGACGTCGTGCGCATGGCTTCCTACGCGCCGATCTTCGCTAATCTCAACAACCGCATGTGGGCGCCCGACATGATCCAGTTTACGAGTGACCGTGCCTTCGGTACACCGTCTTACTATGTACAGAAGATGATGGCCGATCATATCGGTGACCGTGTGCTGAAAACGACGACGCAGAATCCTTATTCTTACGAGCAGTCGGAGCGCGTGAAGCCCGATACCTGTATGGTCGGCGTTGGCTCCTGGGATACGCAGGTGTCGTATAAGGATATCACGCTGACCGATAACGGTAAGGCACTGACGGGCCAGCAGGTGGATCAGGTGGATATCGCCGGCAAATGGACCGTGTCCGACGGCGTCATCTCCCAGACCTCTGACGGCGAGAGTTGCATCCGTCTGAATCCTGTTCGTTTCAGCAGTAATAACTATACCTATCATCTGAAAGCCCGCAAGAACAGTGGAAAGGAAGGTTTCCTCATCCTCTTCAACTATGTCGATCCGCAGAACTACTGCTGGCTGAATATCGGTGGCTGGGGCAACACACAGCATGGTATCGAACAGATCATCCGGGGCGGCAAAGGACAGGTGGCGACGGCTCCCGGCAGTGTGGAGACGGGCCGCTGGTATGATATCGACCTACAGGTGAAGGGCGACAGTATCTACGCACGCCTGGATGGTAAGCAGATCTTCGCTACGAAACTGCAGGCGAATACCACGCCGGGTGTCTTCGCCTCGGCTACGAAGGACAGTAAGACGGGCCAGGTCATCGTGAAGATCGCTAATTCGAGTAAGGAGCGCACGACCGTCAACCTCTCCCTCAACGGCATGAAACCGCAGACGGCAGTGATGACCCGTCTCACGGCCCGTAACGGTGAGGAGGAGAACAACATCGATCATCCGACGAATGTGGTGCCGCAGACCTTCAAGATCGCCCCAGAGTCGCTGAAAGCCCTCGATATCCCTGCCGCGTCACTGAATATCGTTGTGATCAAGTAAAAAAGTAAATAAGTAAAAAATTAAAAAATTAAGGAAGTAAAAAAGTAAAGTTGTAGGGACATGATGAATCATGTTCTTTGCGTGGCCGCAACAGGGCGACCACCTACTTTTAATCGGTAAAATTCTATCGACGAATTACCCTCCGTTTTAACGCCTCCAAAATTCGCGAATTTTTCAGCACTTGGGTTGTTGCTCAGAAATACGCGAATTTTGGAGGATTTTGTATATCATTGAAAATCAATTCATTGTAATATTGCGTAATTTCTTGTAGTATAAATATACGCATAAAACAAACATAATCAACCTTGTATTTTATATTTATACGGAGGAAAAGACGTTAAATAGCGGTCGTAAACATCGTGCAGAATTTTTTTTCTTCGAAAGAGAGAAAATTCTGCACGATGTTTAGCTCGCTCTTTCACGAATTTTCGGAATTTTCTCTGTTTTTTCTTGTTCCATCGCTCTAGTTTGGAAGTGAATAATGTCAAAAAAAATGGAAAATCGTGATTTTTCGAGGATTTTTTGTGGATGGCCACAATGGTTTGTGTGGACGGAATGGGTCCAGTTTTGATCATTATTCCATATATTTTCCGTGGAGGAGACATATTCCTTTGTTGCGGAACATGATAAATCATGTCCCTACAACCTAGTGATGGATCTTTTCGATCTTCAGCACTTGGTCACAGTATTTGGTGACGGCCATGCGATGGGTGATGAAGATCACGGTCTTGTCATGCCGGGAGAGGATATTCTGCAACAACTGCTGTTCGGTGTCGGGATCGAGGGCACTCGTCGCCTCGTCGAAGACGAGGATGCTGCTGCCGGGGCGGCCGAGCTGTTCCGACGGATAGGCACGGAGGAGGCTGCGGGCGATGGCGATGCGCTGTGCCTGGCCCTCACTGAGGCCGCCGCCCTGTTCGCTGCAGACAGTATCGAGGCCGTCGGGGAGCTCAAAGACGAAGTCGGCGCAACTGAGATGGAGCACCGTCTTCATCTCTTCCTCCGTCGCGTCCAGTTTTCCGAGCAACAGATTATCCCGGATCGTTCCGCTGAGCAGTGTATTGCCCTGTGGAACATACACGAAGTTGCAACGGTGAAGTGGCGTGAGAATCTGAGCATAAGAATGGCTGTTGGAAAGCCCCTCCCTTTCGGGGAGGGGTTGTGGTGAGGCCTGAAGGTTTTGTGGTGAGGCTTCGTATATTTTGATCTCCCCTTTCTGTGGTTTGACGAGGGCGAGCAGCAACCGGATGATCGTGGTCTTTCCCGCGCCCGTCTCACCGAGGACAGCCGTGCAGGTGCCGGGGCGGAAGTCAAAGCTGAGGTCATCGATGACATTTCCGCCTACCTTGTCATAGGCATAGCTGACGTGGGAAAGGCGAAGGCCGCATGGCGCCTTGACCCAGATCGGATCGCCTTGTTCCTCCAGCGGATCCTCCTCGAGTTCCATGAGTCGTTCTGCCGCCGTGAAGACACTCACGAAGGCCGGGATGAGTTTGGCAAGGTTCCGTGCCGGATTCTGAATCTTGTTGACGAGTTGCAGGAAGGCCGTCATGCCACCGAAAGAAAGGGTGTGCATCGACATCCGTACGGCAGCCCAGAGGAAGGCAATGAGATAGCCGAGGGCGAAACCGAAGTTAACCATCAGATTACTGAAGACGCTGAATTTTGTGCGGTTGACGACACGGCGGCGCAGCTCACTCTGGGTGTCCTCCAACCGGTCTACCATCACCTGGTCACTCTCCAGCGTCTTGATGAGCATACGGTGCTGGATGGTCTCCTGCAGCGTGCTCTGTACCTTACTGTCCCAGTCACGTACCATACGGGTGAGGTTGCGCATCTGTCGGACATAGATCTTGCTCATGGCGAGAAAGATCGGGAGAATGGCAACGGTGACGATGGACAACAGCCAGTCCATGGAGAAGAGATAGAAGAAGGCACCGATAAACATCGCCAGCACGCTGAGGGCTGAGGGAATCGTCTCCGTGAGGAACGTGACGACATTGTTGACGTCAAACTCCAGGCGGTTGAGCACGTCACCACTGTGCATCCGTTCCCGGCCCCGCCATTCCGAACGAAGGATACGGTCGAGCATGGCTTGTTGCATGCGGTTCTGGGCTTTGATGCCGAGGAGGTTCCGTACCCAGACGGCAGCGATGTTCAAGGCGAAATCGGAGAGGATGAGCGCGCCCATGATGCCCACGGCGACATAGAGGTTGCCATGCTCCGTGCCTGAGGCGACATCGATGGCATGCTTCACGGCACTGACCTGCAGGAGGCTCACGACGACGTCCACCAGACCGATGGCCGCGTTGAGGACGGCCTGAAGCCTGTTGCCGCGCCATGCCGCCCACAGCCACCGGAAGATTTCCTTCGATCCGTAGTGGGTTGCCGGCATCTGTAATAAAGCCTTTAATTGATGGAACATCGCTTATCTAATTATCTATTATCTATTCTCCGTTCTCCGTTTGGCGAATAGCCATTGTCCATTGTCCATTCTCCGTCCTCCGTTATTTATTTCAGTGGTCTGTAGTCCGCGCCCCACATGAGCTTCTCATGCAGCGTGGAGAAATAGCGGCGGTTACGCTGCTTCACCATCTTCACCACGTAGGGCGCCTTGCGGATCGTGAGCTGTGTGCCCTCCGCCATCTTCACGCTGCGGCCGTCGATCGCCACGAGGAAGTTATGACTGCGGCTCTCGACATTGAGGGTAATGACCATGTTGTCGTTGATGACAATCGGCCGGATATTCAGACTATGGGGAGCCACGGGTGTGATACAGAGACTGTTGCTCGTGGGAACGATGATCGGACCACCATTGCTGAGGTTATAGGCTGTGGAGCCCGTCGGCGTACTGATGACGAGGCCGTCGGCCTGATAGGTCACGAGGAAGTCACCGTCGATATACGTGCGGATAGAGATCATGGCCGCCGTGTCCCGCTTGAGGATGGCGATGTCGTTGAGGGCGAAGGGAACGGTGTCGATCTGCTGGCCGTCGGCCTCACACTCGATGACGGTATGGTCTTCCACGTCGTAGTCGCCGGCGAAGACCTTCTCCAGCGTCGGCTCGATCTCCTGTGGCAGGACATCGGCGAGGAAGCCGAGACGGCCCATGTTGATGCCGATGATCGGGATCTCCCGGTCGCCAATGCGGCTGGCGGCGCGCAGCAAGGTACCGTCGCCACCCATGGAGATGACGAAGTCGGCATTACCGAAGTCATCGGGCTCGACGTTGGCCTCGGCGCCACGCTCATGGAGATACTGGAGGATACGCTCAAGATAAGGGATCACCTCCTGCTCGTTATACTGATTGCCAAAAATAGCAAATTTCAATTTCCGTTCTGCCATCGGCTCTTGTTTTTTCCGAAAAAAATCATTACTTTTGCAAAAGTAGTAATTTTATTTGAAAATAATCAAGAACAAATGGCAAAAGTGTATGAATTTTTGGCCAATGGCTTCGAAGAGATAGAAGGCTTGGCTCCCGTAGATATCCTCCGTCGCGGAGGCGTGGACGTGAAGACAGTGAGTGTCACCGGTTCCGAGTTTGTCGAGACCTCTCACGGCATCACTGTGAAAGCTGATCTGAAGTTTGAGGACGCTGATCTCAGTGATGCCGACATGCTCCTGTTGCCCGGAGGCATGCCCGGCTCGAAGAATCTCAACGCCCATGAGGGCGTCCGTGCGGCCCTGCAGAAGCAGGCTGCTGCCGGCAAGCGCATCGGTGCCATCTGTGCCGCCCCGATGGTCCTCGGCTCCCTCGGTCTGTTGAAAGGCCGTAAGGCTACCTGTTCCCCGGGTTTCCAGGAATATCTCACGGGTGCCGAATATACCGGAGAACTGTTCCAGGAAGACGGCAAGATCATCACCGGTGAGGGTCCTGCCGCCACACTGCCTTATGCTTACAAGATCCTGAGCTATTTCGTCGGTGATGAGGCCGTGAAAGCCCTGGAGAAGAAAATGCAATATGCCCATCTCATGGAAGCCCGCCGATGAGTGACTATGTGATCATTACCGCCGGAGGGAAGGGACTGCGCATGGGTGGGGATATCCCGAAGCAGTTTCTGTCTGTTGGCGGCCTCCCTGTCCTCATGCGGACGATACGCCGCTTCCGGGAATATTCCGGGAAGCTGCAGATCATCCTCGTGCTGCCCCATGACCAACGTGATTACTGGCAGCAGCTCTGTGAGGCGTTTGATTTCCGGGAGGAATACCTGCTCGCTGATGGTGGCGATACTCGTTTCGCCTCGATCCGCAACGGCCTCCGGCTCATCCCCGAGGACGCCCAAGGCATCGTCGCCGTCCATGACGGCGTGAGGCCTTTCGTGAGCGTGGACGTCATCGCCCGTTGCTTTGAGACCGCACGCTCGGCCCGCGCCGTCATTCCCGTGACGCCTGTCGTTGAGACCCTTCGTTCGGTCTCCGGGCACTGCAATGTGCTGCGCAGTGACTACCGCCTCGTTCAGACGCCGCAGTGCTTTGATATCCCGCTCCTCAAGCGTGCCTATGCGCAGCCCGACAGTCCGCGGTTCACCGATGATGCCAGCGTCGTCGAGGCCCTTGGCGAAACGGTGACGATGGTCGACGGCAACCGCGAGAATATCAAATTGACTACCCCCTTTGACCTGAAAATCGCTGAAGCTATTCTGTCATGACATTTTTCGAACAGGACATCATGTATCTTCCCGGTGTCGGACCACGGAAGAAAGAGGTGCTGAGCCGTGAGCTCGGCATCAACACTTTTGGTGACCTGCTCGAAGACTACCCTTATAAATATGTAGACCGCAGCAAGATCTATCCGATCTCCTCGCTGAATGGTGAGATGCCCTATGTACAGGTGCGCGGACGCATCCTTTCCTTTGATGAGTTTCAAGGACAGGGTGGTAAGAAACGGGTCGTCGCCCATTTCTCCGATGGAACGGGTGTCGTCGACCTCGTTTGGTTCTCCGGCGCTAAATATGTCTATAAGACGTATCATGTCGGTGAAGACTATATCATTTTTGGAAAACCGGGTGTCTATAGCGGACGATATCAGTTTGCCCATCCCGATATCGAGGATGCCTCGAAGATCGAACTCTCGAAGATGGGCATGCAACCCTATTACAACACCACCGAGCGGATGAAGAAACTCGGGTGGTCGTCCCGGTCGATTGACAAGCTCACGAAGACCCTCGTGGAGAAGTTGCAGAATATTGATGTGCCGGAGACTCTGCCACAGTCCGTCATCACCCATTTCCACTTGGTCGACCGTAAGACCGCCCTCACGTGGATCCATTATCCGAAGAATGCCGACGAGACGAGCAAGGCCCGGCTGCGACTGAAGTTTGAGGAACTCTTCTTCGTACAACTCAATATCCTGCGTTATGCCAGTGACCGGCAGCACAAATACCGCGGCTATATCTTCCGGCATGTCGGGGCCCTCTTCAACGACTTCTATGCCCATCATCTGCCCTTTGAACTCACAGGGGCACAGAAACGGGTGATGCACGAGATCCGCGATGACATGCGCAGCGGGGCACAGATGAACCGTCTGCTGCAGGGCGATGTCGGCTCGGGAAAGACCCTCGTGGCCCTGATGACGATGCTCATCGCCCTCGACAACGGTTTCCAGGCGTGTATCATGGCACCGACGGAGATTCTCGCCGAACAACATCTGCAGACCATCCGCGAATTCCTCGACGGTATGCCGATCCGCGTGGAACTCCTCACGGGAATCGTGAAAGGCAAACGGCGGCAGAAAGTCCTCGACGGCATTGCCGACGGCACGATACAGATCCTCGTCGGTACCCATGCCCTCATAGAGGATAATGTGGTGTTTCAGAACCTCGGTGTCGCCGTCATCGACGAACAGCACCGCTTCGGCGTGGCCCAGCGTGCCCGCCTGTGGCATAAGAATGAGAATCCGCCCCATATCCTCGTCATGACGGCGACGCCGATCCCGCGGACCCTCGCCATGACAATCTATGGTGACCTGGAGGTGAGCGTCATCGACGAACTGCCGCCGGGCCGTAAGCCTATCGTCACCCTCCACAAGTATGACAACCAGACCACCTCTTTATATAATGGTATCCGTCAGCAGATCAAACTCGGTCGGCAGGCCTATATCGTCTTCCCACTGATCAAGGAGAGCGAGAAGAGTGATCTGAAGAATCTCGAAGAGGGCTATGAGGCGCTGAAGGATATCTTTCCCGAGTTTCAACTCAGTAAGGTCCACGGAAAGATGAAGGCAGCGGAGAAAGAGGCGGAGATGGAGAAATTCGTCAAGGGTGAGACACAGATCCTCGTGGCCACGACGGTCATCGAGGTCGGCGTCAATGTCCCCAATGCCTCCGTCATGGTCATCCTCGACGCTGACCGCTTCGGACTGAGTCAGCTGCATCAGCTCCGCGGACGTGTGGGCCGTGGGGCCGACCAGAGTTTCTGTATCCTCGTCACGGGATATAAACTCTCTTCCGAAACGAGGAAACGTATTGATATTATGTGTGAGACCAATGATGGCTTCCGTATTGCGGAGGCTGATCTGAAGCTCCGCGGCCCCGGGGATCTCGAGGGAACGCAACAGAGCGGTATCGCTTTCGACCTGAAAATTGCCAATCTCGCACAAGACGGACAACTCATCGCCCTGGCCCGTGAAGAGGCGGAAAAAGTACTCCGGGAAGATCCTCAGGGACAAATGGCCGAATATCAGATGCTTTGGGACCGTTTGCGCGAACTGAGGAGAACAAATGAGAATTGGTCGGCAATTTCTTGACGTTTTTTGTTAAACGGCAAAAAATAATGTTAATATGGTAACGCAAACAACATAAATATGAAATTTTTTTGCTATCTTTGTCAAGTCTTTTGGCAATCATGTTGATTGACGATGAACCTAAAAAGAAGCTTATGCGTTTAGAAAAGAATATAAAGAAAATCTCCGTAGTATTGCTGTTTGCGTTATCAGCAGCTCCTTCCTTTGCCCAGGATCTGTTGGCACGCCAGGCTCCCGTAGACCGACGAGCTAAGGTGGTAGACCCTATAGAACTTCAGGATTTGAAGGTAAAAGAAGAGCATGAAAATCCGGCTGCTGACCTTTACGGAGATTTCGATAACAAATACGTTCATAAAGCCACTCCTATTCCCAATCATATTAAAATTGATTGTCGCCATTTCTGTATGCCGACGCCTTCCCGTGTGGTAACGTCCAATTTCGGTTACCGTTGGGGTCGTCAGCATAAAGGACTTGACATTAAGGTATATATCGGCGACAGCATCCGCTGCGCATGGGACGGCAAGGTCCGCATCGTGCGTTACGAGGGCGCAGGTTATGGTAAGTATATCGTTGTCCGTCATTATAATGGCCTGGAGACGATTTACGGCCATCTCTCCGCACAGCTCGTGCATGAGGGACAGGAAGTGAAGGCTGGTGAAGTCATCGGCCTCGGTGGTAACACGGGCCGCAGCACAGGTTCCCATCTTCATTTCGAGACACGTCTGTGTGGTGTGGCTATCAATCCCGCCATTATCTTTGACTTCCGTCATCAGGATATCGTCAGCAACTTCTTCACCTATGATGAGGACAAGATTGACGATATGAGCGCTGAGGCTACGCGTCTGCGTGGTAAGGTGGGCAACGGTGGCTACAGTCGTGCTGAAGTGCGCGGCGAGGTTGCTGAGGCCAAGGAGGATGAGCCGATCATGATCGGTACGCCGAGCGAGGGTGGTATCCACTTCGTCAAGCGTGGAGAGACGTTGGAGAGCATCGCCCGCAAGCGTGGGGTCTCTGTGGCCCGTCTCTGTCAGCTGAATGGTTTCTCTAAGGACACGAAGCTGAAACCCGGACAAGTGATTAAATTCTCATAACCTATATATTTTTTTAGATACTCTCTGAGTTATTATTTCAAGATGTTGTAGGGATAACAATAGAAAGTTTAAATCCAATTTCAAAAATAACCGTCCGCCGGAACGTGAGTCTCGGCGGGCGGCTTTTTTGTTTAAAATTCCAATATCAATGCCTGGCGTTGGCTGAGCTTGACATTCTTCGTTAAGTCAACCTTCTCGCCGGTCTCGACATCCGTGGCTTCCTGGTGGTCACCGATGACTTCGGCATAACGGGCGACCTGCAGCTCGTTGTCACTGCGCTTGCCGTTGAGGATCGTCATGACCGTCTTGCCGTTATACTGACGGCAGAGGACATAGACGCCCTTCCAAGGGATGAACTGTGTCTGTTTGCCTTTGCTGATGACCTCATTGCCCTGACGCCAGTGGAGGAGCTTGCTGACCCAATTGAACATCTCGTTCTCGGCTTTCGTACGGCCGGCAGCGGTGAAGCAGTTATGGGTATCACCGGGGAAGCCACCGGGGAAGTCTTTACGGACATTACCGTCGGTAACCTCTTTCGTGCCGTTCATGAGTACTTCCGTACCGTAGTAGAGCTGAGGGATGCGGTTCATCGTCAGCAACAGGGCGAGGGCCTGCTTCAGGGCCGTGGAGTCTTTGCCATTGCCGAGGAAGCGGTCGGTATCGTGGTTCTCAATGAACGCGAGGACGCTCGACGGGTTAGGATAGAGGTAATCGTAACAGACGGAGTTGTAGATGCGGTTCAGACCTTTCCACCAGTCATCGGTCTCCTCGTGCTTGGCCTGGTTGAGCTTGTCGAAGAAAGAGAAGTCCATGACGGTCTTCAGATAGCTGTTCGTTTCGCTGAGCTTGGAGTCTTTCTGCCAGGCAGCAGTGTAGGCGGGCTCGGTGACCCAAGTCTCACCGACAGTATTGAAGTTGGGATATTCCGTGTCGAGGGTCTTCATCCATAGACTCATGGCCTGGCGGTCGGCGTAGGGATAGGTATCCATGCGGATGCCGTCGATATTGGCCGTCTCAATCCACCATTCACTGTTCTGGATAAGATATTTGATGACATGGGGATTCCGCTGGTTGAGATCGGGCATGGAGGGCACGAACCAACCGTCAACGGTCTCACGCTTGTCGACCTGTGAGGCATAGGGATCGAGGACGGGCGTGAGCTTATAGCTTGTCTGCAGACCGTAATGGGGATTGTTGAACCAGTCTTTTGACGGAGCGTCGAGGTTCCAGGGATGATAATCGCTGCAGTGGTTGAAGATCATATCCATCACGACCTTCAGGCCTTTCTGATGACATTCGGCGATGAGCTTCTGATATTCGGCGTTCGTACCGAAGCGCGGGTCTACCTTATAATAATCGGTGGTGGCATAACCGTGATAGCTGCTGTTCACGCCATGGTCGTTGGGCCAGTTGTTTTCCAGGATCGGCGTAAACCACAGTGCCGTGACTCCGAGCTGCTGGAAATAATCGAGGTGCTTCTCGATACCCGCGAGGTCACCGCCGTGGCGCAGACTCGGCTTTGTGCGGTCGCAGGCCTGGTCGCGGAGTCCCTTGATGACATCATTCTTCGTATTGCCATTGGCGAAGCGGTCGGGCATGAGGAGATAGAGGACATCGGCATTGCTGAAGCCTTTATGATCCTCACCTTTCATCGTACGGTTCTTCAACGTGTACTTTACTTTCTTGCCGTCGAAGTTCAGCGTCATCTCTCCGGCTTTCGCGTCCTTGACATTCAGATAGATCAGAAGGTAATTGGGGGAGTCGAGACGGACGACGGAGTCGACCTTTACACCGGCATAGTCAGTGGTCACGTTCTTCACGTTCTTCACGTCCTTGCCGTAGACCATCAGTTGCAGGGACGGATCTTTCATGCCTACGAACCAGTTCGTAGGATCAATGCGGTTGATGTTCACCGGCGCCGCCTTTCCTACGGCGTCCATCGGTGAGCAATAGGCTAAGCCAAGAAGGAGGTTCAGCCCTAAGCAAATCATTTTCTTATTCATATTTTATTGTTTAATAATCAGCGCACTCTGTCCGTCGACGACGACCTTTCCGCCGTTGATGGTGTCAAGGCCATTCTCATCGATCTGTCCGTCGCAGGCCACTACGGTGTATTGTCCTTCGGGAACAGTGACTTCCTTGGCGTCCTTGTTGCCGTTGAGGACAACGATGATATTCTTCCAACTGTCGCCACCGGCATGGTCTTTCAGACGGAAAGCGACGAGGGCGTTCTGTGACGGAAGGAACTCGAGATGCTGACGAACGAGGTCTGCATGGCCGAGACGGAAAGCGGGGTGGTTCTTGCGCAGGGCGATGAGGCCTTTATAATAGGTGAAGACCTGCGGATAGCGCAGCGGGTTGTTCCAGTTGAGCTCGTTGATACTGTCGGGAGAGTTGAAACTGTTGTGTACACCTTTCTTATCCCGCAGCATCTCCTCACCGCTGAGCATGAAGGGCACGCCCTGGGAAGTGAAGACGGCCGTCTGGGCCAGTTCGTCGAGACGGATGAGCTCATCGGTGGTGATATTCGGGATAGAGGCCTTCAGACGGTCGACGAGACACATATCATCATGACAGCTGACATAGGCAATCATCTGTGTCGGCTCGTTGCACCACGGCTGTTTGCTGTAGTTGACTTTGCTGTAGTCTACCTGCGGATGGGCGATCATACCGGCGATACCGGCTTTCACACTCTCCTCACTGCCGGCGAGGCCCGCAAGGAAAGCGCCCTGATGATCGTCGCTGAAAGGCCCACGGAGGGCGTCACGAAGATCGTCGCTGAAGGCGGCGATGCCGGGCATCTGTGGCGTGTTGACCTTCATGGCGAGTTTGTCCTGCGGATAGGCGCAGCTGCCGGCACTCCAGCCTTCGCCGTAGATGAAGATATTCGGGTTGATGTCCGTGAGCTCCTTGCGGATGTCGTTCATCGTGTTGATGTCATGGACACCCATCAGATCGAAACGGAAACCGTCGATGTGGTAGTTCTCTGCCCAGTATTTTACGCTCTGCAGCATGAAGTCGTGCATGATCTGTTGGTCAGAGGCTGTCTCGTTGCCACAGCCGCTGCCATTGCTCGGCTTGCCGTCGGCGGTGAAACGATAGTAGGCGTTCGGCCAGGTGAGCTGGAAATTACTGTGGTCGAGATCGGAGGTGTGGTTGTAGACCACGTCGAGGATGACACGGATACCACCCTTGTGGAGCGCGGCAACCATCTCCTTAAACTCCTTGATGCGTGTGGCGGGCGTATAAGGATCGGTACTGTAACTGCCTTCGGGCACATTATAGTTTAATGGGTCATAGCCCCAGTTGTACTGCGGCGTGTCGAGCTTGGTCTCATCGACGCTGGCATAGTCGAAGGAGGGGAGGATATGGACGGCATTGACGCCGAGGTCCTTCAGATAGTTGATAGCCCACGGCTCCGTGAGGGCGAGGAACTTGCCGGGGTATTGCGTGCTCTGCCGCTTCACATGGAAGTCCTTCGGGTCGAGGTTGATATTCCTGGCGATGGAGAAATCACGGAAATGCATCTCGTAGACTACGAGGTTACTGAAGTTCGGCGTGGTGAAGTTCGTTGCATTTGTCGTGCTTGTTCCGTAGGTTGTCGTGCCGGGAACGGTGAGGATATGGTCGTCGTTCCAGCCTTCAGGATCGGTGGTCTTCAGATCGAGGATAGCGCCGCGACGGCCGTTGACTCCAACAGCTTTGGCAAAGACACCCGGTGTCTCGCCGTGACCGGCATCGAAAGTATAGAACTTACCCTTCTGGTCGCCCTTGACGGTCGCCGTCCACTGGTCTTTCCCGGCGGCTTTCATCTTCACGGTCTTCAGCACTTTCCCTCCCTGTCCTTCGGCATAGAGGCGGACAACAGGCCGTGTGGGGGCGTTGAGATAAAAAACAGTCTGCTTCGGACTATAGGACATCTCGTTGAACGTGAAGTCCTGTGCCAAAGCAGACAGATGGGTCGTGAGCATTGCGAAACATGCAAAGGTTAGTTGTTTGATCGTCATGTTATAAATGTTTTGTTCCACTGTAGGGACATGATTTATCATGTTCCGAACAGTGGAGAAAAATGATTACAGGGCTTTCAGGGAGATGGCGAAACCGCCACCGGGAGCTTCCGTGAGCTTCAGCACATCACCACGCTTGATGGTTTTCTTGGTGATGATGTAAGCCTTCGGGTTCTTGTCGTAGGAGGCATCCTTGCCGTCAGCATAGATGGTAGCCTCGTACTTGCGGCCTTTATCGAGGAAGTCGAACTTCACCGTACTCTGGTGTCCGTGCTCGTCGCACTTGCCACCAACGAACCAGTTGTCGGTGCCTTTTGCCTTACGGGCAACGGTGATATAACGGGCGGGTTCGGCCTCGAGATACTTACTGTCGGACCAGTCTACGGCGACATCCTTGATGAACTGGAAGGCATCCTTGTACTTCTCGTAGTTCTCGGGCAGGTCTGCTGCCATCTGCAGCGGCCCCCACATCACCATATAGATAGCGAGCTGACCAACGAGTGTCGTGTGGACATAAGAGGTGTTATTGCTCCAAGTCTTCAGCTGTGTCTCGAGGATTCCCGGCGTATAGTCCATCGGACCACCCTGCAGACGGGTGAACGGAAGGATGACGGTGTGATTGGGATAGCTGCCACCGAAAGCCTCATACTCCGTACCGCGGGCGCTCTCGTTGCCTACCCAGTTAGGATAGGTGCGGGCGATACCTGTAGGACGCGTGGCCTCATGGGCATTGACCATGATATGATGTTTTGCGGCTTCCGTGACGCAACGTAGATAATGGTTGTTCATCTCCTGAGAGAAATGATGATCGCCACGAGGGATGATATCGCCGACATAACCACTCTTTACGGCATCATAACCGTATTTATTCATCAGGTTGTAGGCATCCTCCAAATGGCGCTCGTAGTTGACAACGCTGGAGGAAGTCTCGTGATGCATCATCAGCTTCACGCCCTTGCTGTGGGCATAATCGTTGAGGGCCTTGATATCGAAGTCGGGATACGGCGTGACGAAATCAAAGACATAGTCCTTGCTGTGACCGAACCAGTCTTCCCAACCTTCATTCCAGCCTTCTACGAGGACCTCAGAGAGGCCGTTGGCAGCTGCGAAGTCAATATATTTACGGACTTCGGCATTGTTGGCGCCATGGGTGCCGTTGGGCTTTGCCTTACTGTAGTCGGTGACACCGAGCTGGACAGAGGGGAAGTCATTGGTATAGCTCCATGTATTCTTGCCGACGATCATCTCCCACCAGACGCCACAGTATTTTGTGGGATGGATCCAGGAGGTATCCGTGAGCTTACACGGCTCATTGAGGTTGTAGATCATGTTGTTGGCCTCGCCGAGCATGTCACGTGCGTCATCGCTGACGGCAACGGTACGCCACGGCGTGTGGCACGGTGCCTGCAGATAGCCTTTCATGCCCGTGGCATCAGGTGTCAGCCAACTCTCGAAGACCATGTTCTTATCATCGAGGTTCAGATGCATCGTGGAGTAGTTGATGCAGGCGGCCTCATGGATGTTGATATACAGTCCGTCTTTCGTCTTCATCTGTAGCGCGGTCTGTACACCCGTGGGAGAGAAGACATCCACGGAGGAGTTGCTCCAGTTGACGGCATCGTGGAAACGGGAGCGGATCTCAGAGAGTTTGCTCTCCTGCGTCTCCTGCTCCTGCGTGTCGTAATCGCCGGGAAGCCACCATGCGGTGTGATCACCGGTCATGGCAAACTGGGTGTGCTCGTCCTTGATGACGAAATATACGAGGGAGTCCTGCTGCGGGAACTCGTAGCGCAGGCCCATACCGATATCGTAGACACGGAAACGGATCGTCATCTTGCGCGTGGTGCCTTTCTGCGTAAGGTCAACAGCCATCTCGTTGTAGTGGTTGCGGATCTTACCGTACTGGCCCCACACGGGCGTCCATGTCTCGTCGAAGGTAGAAGTCTTGCTGTCGGTCTCCGAGAAGCCATCCATCAGGGATGTCTCCTGGAGACCTTTCGTGGCGTGCTTGTCCTTGGCGAGTTCAAGGCCGAGGTGGGAAGGTTTCACCACCTCTTTGCCTTTATACGTCATCTCATACGTCGGCTGTCCCGACGGAGAGAGGGAGAATGTGACGGCGATCTTGCCATTGGGCGATTTCACCGTCTGTGCCAGCGCTGCCAATGGAAGGAGCGCAAGGGCTATGAGGGTTGTTAGTTTTTTCATTTTTTCTTGTTTTCTTTATCTTCCGGCCATTTGGATGAGTTCGGAGATCTCTTCCACGAAGTGCTTGTTCTTGATGAGATCCTCAATGTTCAGATGGACACGATAACGCCAGTAGTGATGCGGATTAGCGGGGATATTGATACGCTCGGCATTGGCATCGGGGAGACGTAGGCTCTCATCCATAGCCAGCCAGTCCTGGATACTCAAGATACAGAGCATAGACGGACAGGTGAGATGACGGGCGATGATATCCTTGGCCAGCCAACCCGGCAGTGGGTGGGGAGCGGCGCCACCACGGTAGAGCATCGTGTTGTAATATTCCTGCGTGCGGTCCCAGTCTTCGTCCCACCACTGACGCAGTGTCGGCATATCGTGGGAGGAGATGGTGCAGACAGAGCGGTAGGGATTACGGCTCAGATGGCCGAAGCGTACGTGCGGATCCTTCGGCATGCTCTGCAGCTCGAGGGAGAGGATCTTCAGCTCGTTCATCACCCATGGCACACAATCGGGAACCATACCGAGGTCTTCGGCGCAGACGAGCATACGGGTGGCAGCAACGAGCTTCGGCAACTTCTTCATGGCCTCATTATACCAGAACTGGTTGTTGCGGCGATAGAAGTAGTCGTTGTACAGGCGGTTGAAAGCGCCCTTATCATTATCGTAGAGACTCTCGTAGATGAAGTCGAACTGTGCGGAGATACGCGGATGGAACTTGTTCTTATCCTTACGGTCACGGACGAAGAGCACATCACTGATGAGGCTGTAGAGGCCATCGCGGAAATCGAGCTCTTTCTGGTCGGTGACACCGGCGAAGAGCTTCTCGATCTTCTTCTGCGTGTCGTATTCGGGCTTCATCTGATAACGCTCGTCGTCGATACGGTCGAGATACTGCTTGCGGACCTCATCGGCACGGTCGTGGAAGATACGATCAAGCACCCAGTCGGTGATGAAGGGCTCCGTGAAGCGCTCCTCCTGGAAGTTCAGACCATAGCCGCGGATCTCGTCGGCGGTCATGCCGAGGGCCGGAGCAAACTGGCCGAGCAGTCCGTGGACGGCATTGATAGGAATCTCCCAGATACGGAAGAATCCGAGGACATGGTCGATACGGTAAGCGTCGAAGAACTTCTGCATGTTCTGGAAGCGACGGATCCACCACTGGCAGCCGTCGGCGATCATAGCGTCCCAGTTGTACGTCGGGAAGCCCCAGTTCTGGCCGTTGACGGAGAAGTCATCGGGCGGAGCGCCGGCCTGGCCGTTGAGATTGAAGTAGTTTGGCTCCATCCATACGTCACAGCCGTAGCGGTTGACGCCGATAGGGATATCACCCTTGAGGATAACGCCTTTCTTGCGGGCGTAATCATGGGCGTCGGCCATCTGTGTATTGAGGATATACTGGACATAATACCAGAATGCCACCTTATTATATATAGCACTCTTGGGATCCTCGAGGGCCTTGCGGTCTTTCTCGTCCCAGAGGTTATGGTCTTTCCACTGACTGAAGTCGGCGGTGCCGTTCTCGTCGCGCAGTACGCAGTAGTAAGCATAAGGGACGAGCCAGCGCTTGTCCTCCTCGAAGAATTTCTTAAAGGCAGCGGAGGCGAGGACCTGCTTGCCTTCCTGTGCGAAGAGATCCTTGAGATAAGCGATCTTCGTATCGTTGACTTTCTCGTAGTCAATCTGCTTCAGGGCGTTGAGCGCCTGGCGCAGCGCCTCATAGTGCGCACGCTTCTTCTCGTCTTTCAGTGCGGGCAGGGCCGTGAAGTCGGCATACTGCGGATGAAGGGCGAAGATCGAGATACAACTGTAAGGATAGGAGTCGGTCCAGGTGTGCGTCGTCGTCGTGTCGTTGATCGGCAGCACCTGGAGGACACGCTGGTGGGTGAGGGCGACGAAGTCGATCATCTTCTTCAGGTCACCGAAGTCACCGACGCCGAAAGAAGTCTTTGAACGGAGGGAGAAGACGGGTACGAGGGTTCCGGCGAGCTTGCGGTTCCAGATATCGAAGAAAGCCATATCCATGTCGTAGACTTCCACCTGGCCAGCCGTCATCTTTGGTACATCGATATAGCGGTTGGCGGCAATCTCCCAGATTGCGGACGTCTTGCCTTTCTTCTGGTTGCAAGCAGCAAATTTGAACTCCATGTGGTGACCGGCGAAATAGGCTCCGTCGAGGTCTACAATCCATTCGTTGTAGTTATGCTGGGTCATGGCAATGCCCTTGTCGATCTGCCAGGACCCAAGCACCTCGTCAGCGCCTGCGATATAGAGGACGTCATCCTCACGCAATTGCGGGGCGCGCACGATCAGGCGCACGGTCTTCTTATAGCCGCGGTTCTCCGGACGGGAGAGCTGACGGGGATTGATACACTCCGTGAAGGCACTGCTGTAGAGATAAGAGTCTTCGGGCATGTCATTCCAACGGTCATAGAGGTGCATCGACTTGACATCACCGAGGGTGTCCAGTTCGACGCGATGGAGAATGGTCTTCCATTCCGTGCGGACAACCTGCTCGTTGCGCTGGATCGTATAATAATAGTTGAGATCTTTTGTCTTGGGCGTGAGGTCAAGCTCTGCTGTCCACTCATGTCCGTCCAAAGTCTTCAAGCGATATTGCAGGACTTTTCCATCTTCCTGTAAGATGTTTACAACAACGTCCTCACCGAAGGCAGTGTTGTATTTGATGTTGACATTTAACTTCATAGGTTGATAGTAATTAATCCTATCTTCTAAATTTTTCTCTGTTTTTTGTTTTATGTTTCAAAAGTAAGAAAAAATTCCGTAGGTTGTCGTTCGTATTTTGTGCAAACTGTTCGAATAATCATGCAAACGTTTGCATTTTCTACTTCCCCGTCCTTCTTGGGGCGGGGAAGTTGGTAAGGCTTTATTATTTCTCCTTGATCATCGTCACGCTGAGGGCACCGAGGACGAGGGCCACACCGGCGAGGATCATCATGTTACTCTGGATACTGCCTACGAGGGTCAGCAGACTGCCACCGATGGCAGCGGCGACGATCTGTGGGACACAGATGGTACCGTTGAAGAGGCCGAGGTAAGCACCCATGTGACCGTAGCCCTGAAGGGCATTCGTGACAAAGGTGAAGGGCATGGCGAGCATGGCGGCCCAGGCGCAGCCGATGAGGAGGAAGGGGATGAACATCATGTACTTATCCGTGACGAAGGCCGTCATGGCGAAGCCGACAGCGCCGAGGAGCAGGCTGAGGCTATAGGCAACTTTACGGTTCTTGAACTGCGGGAGAACCATGGCCCAGATGACGGAGCCGATGGCCTGTACGGCGAAGAGGATACCTACCCAGTTGCCGGCTTCCTGATAGCCTTCTGTCTGTGTGGCATTAGCGTTAAGCATGTCTACGCCCCAGCAGTTGGCAGCAACGGTACCATTGGTATACGTCCACATATACATGAAGGCGAACCAGCAGAAGAACTGTACGAGACCGACTTTCCAGAAGGTGGCCGGAGCGTTCTTCAGCAGGGTGATCCAGTCGCCCTTGCCTTCTTCCTCCTTTTTTACTTCGGCGGACGCACCATTATACTCTGCGTATTCCTGCGGATTCCATTCATGGACTTTCGCCGTGGTGTAGATGACACAGAGGATCAGAATGGCGGCGCCGATATAGAATGACCAGATGACGGAGTCGGGGACGACACCCTTCGGGGCGATGTTGCTGATGCCGAACCAGGTGAAGACGAACGGGAAGACATAGCCCACGAGGCTGCCGGCATTGCAGAGGAAAGACTGGATGGAGTAGGCGAGACCTTTCTGTTTCTCGTTGACCATATCGCCGACAAGCATCTTAAACGGTTGCATGGCCATGTTGATGGAGGTGTCGAGGAACATCAGCATGAAGAGTCCGAAGATCATGGCCGTGCTCACGCTCATGCCCAGAGAGCCGGAGTTCGGCAGCAGACACATCACGAGGACGGCGATGGCAGCACCGATGAAGAGGTAAGGGATACGGCGGCCGAAACGGCACCACGTGTGATCGGAACAGGTACCGATGATCGGCTGCACGATGATACCCATCAGCGGCGGCAGGATCCAGAAATAACTGAGGTTGTGCGGATCAGCGCCGAGGGTGGCGAAGATTCGCGAGATATTGGCGCTCTGCAGGGCATAGGCGATCTGCACGCCGAAGAATCCGAAACTGAGGTTCCATAGGCCCCAGAAACTCATGTCAGGTTTTTGCTTCATCATTATTTGCTTTTAGTTTTTTTCCTTATTTTTATAGCTCGCAATAGATTTCTATAGCTTGCAATAGACTTTTACGGACCGCTATAGAAGAGGGCGGGACTATCTCGTTGTGCCGCGGATGACGAGACGGGTGCGGACGATGCGCTTCTCGATGCGGTCCATGGGGATCGTGCCCTCCACCTTGCCGATGAGGATATCGGCGGCTTCCTGGCCTACGGCATGGCCGCGCTGCTCTACCGTGGTGAGCATCGGGTCGCAGCTGACGGCTCGCACGCCATTGGTAAAGCCGCAGATGGAGATCTCGTCGGGGACTTGGAAACCGAGGCGCTTGACAGTGTAGAGGATACCGATGGCCGTGTCGTCGTTGACGGCGAAGAAGGCATCGGGAGGATCGGGGAGGTCCATGATGTCGGGGGTGATGGCTTCGGCACTGGCCCTGTTGTCACAGAGACGCACGAGGGTGTCGTCGACTTCCAGGCCATGTTTGTGTAAAGCATCCTTATAGCCGTTGTATCGGTTCTTGGCGATCTCCAGTCGCATGGATGTACCGTAATAGGCGATGCGCTTGCACCCGGTGTCGATGAGATGGGTTACCGCCGTATAGGCACCCATATAATCGTCGACAACGACACGGGAACATTCGATACCCGTACAGATACGATCATAGAAGATGACAGGGATGCCCGTATCGAGCAAATTCTGGAAATGGTCGTATTTCAAAGTATCCTTCGCCTGAGAGACGATGACGCCACAGACGCGGTTCTTATAGAAATTACTGCAGAGATTGTATTCCTGGTCGTAACGGTCCTCGCTCTGTCCGACCATGATCTGGTAGCCGCGGGCCCGTGCTTCCTCCTCGATACCGGCGAGGATGGTGCTGAAATAGTAGTGGGTGAGCTGCGGCACGATGACACCGATGACCTTGGAAGGACGGACCTTCGAATGACGCAGTGCTTCTCCGATGACACTCGGATAGAAGTTATGTTCCCGGGCATAAGCCTGTATACGCTCTTTCTGCTGCGTGCTGATACGCGGACTGTCCTTCAGCGCACGCGAGACGGTTGCGATCGACACGCCCAAGTCGCGCGCGATATCTTTCATCGTGATTTGTACAGGTTCTTTCATAATAGATCTTGTTATCAATACTTTTGTGCAAAGATACGAATAATTGTTCAAACGTTTGCATGGAAGAGAAATTGTCACCAAAAAGTTTGTGCAAACGATTGCATTCGTAGATCAAAAAAAACGGACGGCGACATTTTAGAGGATGTCACCGCCCGGAAACAGAGCGTGTTTTTATTGTGCTTGATGAAGCATCTTTACTTCTTCACGAAGGTCAGCGTGTTCGTGCCATCGTAGTTCAACTTGAACGCAAAGTCATACGTGCCGGCAGCGATTTTGAGGTTTATTTGACTGGCAGTCATATCACCGAAATCGTTGGAGTCGATACGTCCGCCCCAGCTCGTGGTCCACTCACCATTCATTCGGATCTTGAATTCTGCAGCATCCTTGAAGGTGACGTTTTTAGCAACGAAGTTGTCGGTAGCCTTGTCGTAAGTCAACTCCGTATCACCGGCCCACTTGTTAAAGTTGCCGATGAGGCCAATCTTCGTGACCTGTGTAGTCGTAGCCGTGAAGTCGGAGGCATTGACGTCGATCTGATAGAAGCCGTCAGCGGCAATCGTCACCGTGCTCTTGGCAGCACCGTCGGCATCCTTGATGTCGTAAGTGCCGGCTGCGAGATAAGCATAGCCCTCATAGTTGGTCTTGTCGCTGTTGACGCGCAGGCGCTTGCTTCCAATATAGAGGAAGTTGCTGGCGGCTACCTTGGCGAGCGTTACGGGAACAGACACCTCAGAGGTGCGGATATAAGCGTCGCCGCTGGCGAGGGTGATCGTGTCGACCACCTCTACGGGGACGCTCAGCTGACTCTCCTGCTCACCGTAGAGGGCTGTGACATACTTGGTGAGATCAGAAGCGCTGACATTGCCTTCAGCATCGACAGCGAGGTCGTAGCTGAGGTTCTTGTTGGCATTGTAAACTTTCAGACCGATGGCCTGGCTGGCAACGGTAGCCGTGGTGTTGACGGTCGTGGAGACCAGCTTCACCTGACTGTCCGTTGTGTTGTTGAAGTCTACGGATCCTGCGCTGGCAGCCGTCATGGTCACCGTGTAGGCATCCTCCTGAGCATTGCTCTGCGGCTCAGCCCATCCCTCGTAGGCGTCGTTGGAACAACTGGCGAGGGTAAGGGCGGCAACGCCGAGTGCTAATATGATTGACTTTTTCATTTCTTTGTCTGTTTATTTTAGTGCGATAAAGTGATACTGACCGGTGATGTCGTTGAAGAGGACGCGCCACTTACCTGCTTTCACGGAAACGTTACTGCCGTCTTGAGTGCCAGCGCCCCATGGGAAGTCGGTGTTGCCCCAGTTGACAGTCCAAGCTTGGTTAGCGAGGAACTTCGCCTTTGTAGCACCAGCGGAAGCGTCGATATCGAAGTACCAGTCGTGATTAACGGCACCAGAGTAGGTGTTGACCGGCTTCATGGCTGTCGTCGTGCTCCAAGAGTTGAAGTCACCGGCGATATCAATCTCGTTGTAAACGGCAGGATCCTGCTTGCTGACTTTCTCATAGGTACATGTCTTCTTGGTAGGATCGAGCGTGATCTTATAGTAGCCACTTTCTGACATGGACATGTTGGCGGGGTTGCCACCTTCATAGAATTTCCATCCACCGGCCACCTGCGTTGTCCAGTCACCAGCTTTATGAATAATCTTGAACTCACCACCTTTGGGGAAGTAACCGGTATAAGTAAGTATACCGACACCGGTTCTCTTATTATAGGTCTGGCCGGGCTCCGGGTAAAGCGGAAGGATAGAAGATCCGATATGATCCTTATCATTGCTCCAGCCTCCGTCACCGATACAACCACCTACTAAGTACCACTCGTCGATTTCGGCGTCAGAGAGTTCCATATAGTAAGGTGTAGCTGTCAACGCAACGATATTGGAATAAATGGTATCGTTGGCATAGATAGCACGTACTCTTGCATAGAAGGTCTGTGAAGCCGGTACTTTCCCTTCTTCATATTTGTACAATTGCTGCAGTGCTGTAGCCACGTCCTTGGCGGTAACCGATGTCTTGCAAACTTTGGCTCCGTCTCCTACATTGGAATAGTTGGCCGTTCCGTTTTCCACTGCGCCGGCAGCATCCGTGGAGGTCGTCCAGTCTGCTGCGGTGGCGGACTTGCCAAGTTGTATTTGGTAGTTCACTTCAGCGGGGAATCCGTAGTCAGGCTGTGACCAGGAGAAGGCGAGAGCTGAAGAAGTCTTCAGATCCAAGTTCGCATTGGCGTAAGCCGGTGTGTTCAGTTTGAACGTGGTAGGAGTCTGCAGGGTCGGATTGTTGTCGAGATCGCTGTCACAAGCACTCAACAACAGGGCAGCACCCATCAGGAGTCCGGCTGTTATCTTTGTATATTTCATTGTCTTTTACGTTTAGTTGTATATAAAAAACTCTTACTTCTCTCGTTGATACCGATCTTCCTCTTTCAGGCAACCGCTTGTCACGGTCTGCAGAGGAAGACGGTATCTTACGATTGATTAGTAACCTAGGTTCTGCTTGAGGTTCTTGTTGGCGTTGATATCGTCAGCAGGGATAGCGAAGAGGTTGTAGTGCTCGTCAATGTTGGAACCATTAGCGATACCACCCTTCCAAGCCCAGTTGTAACTAACGTTTCCGGCGAAGCGCTGGAAGCGAACGAGGGTCGTACGACGGTAGCCTTCGAAGTAGAACTCACGGGCCCACTCGTCGCAGATGTCACTGAGAGAGTAACCGGTCTTCTGCTGAGCGTGAGCACGGGCGCGAAGGTCATTCAGATAAGCGACGCCCTGTGCCGTTGCCACATCTTTGTTCTCGCGAGCCGTAGCCTCTGCGTAGGTCAGATAAGCCTCTGCAATACGGAAGAGGAAAAAGTCGCAGTCGGGGAAAGTGGTATTTTTACCAGCGGAACCATCTGTATAATAGTTGTTGAACTTGCAGGCAGCATAGCCATTGGTAAAGGTACCCACCTCACTGTTTTCCAACTTACGGTCGATGTTGCACATTAAGGCACGGTCATCACCGGCAGCGGTGTACATCTGCTTGACGGTAGCATTCTCAGGAGCATCGTCGTTGGGGAAGAACTTGCGGACAATATCCGGGCGCATGCGGTTACCGCCCCAGCCCTGGGTTGTACCGTTACCAATCAGCTCAGTACCATTGACCTTGATACCCCAGTCTTCCTTACCATTGTTGCTACCAGCCATGATGAAGAGTGTGGTACCCCAAGAGGTCGTGTTCTTTCCATCCTGCGGCAGGGCGAGGAGACATTCCTCGGCAGCGCCGTTCTGGCCGTTGTCACCCATGAAGAGCTCCTGATAAGCCGTCCAGTTGGATGTCTTGGCGGTCTTGTGGAGCTTGTAAGGAGAGTTCTGGATGACCTGCTGAGCATAGAAGGCAGCGGAGTCATTCTTATCCTCTTTGGCATAGACCGTGGCGTTGAGGTACATACGGGCGAGCAGAAGCTGGTCGGTGTACTTATTGGCGCGGCCATAGCCGGAAGCGTTCTCATTAGGAGCAGAAGTCGGCGCGCTCAGCGTGTTCTCGATGGCGCGCAGCTCGCTGACGACCCACTTGAAGAGGTTGGCGCGGCTAATCTGTTTTGGATACTCTTTGCTCTTGAAGGCTGCTTCATCATCTACGGTAGTCTTTGTGGTGAACGGCACGTTGCCCCAGCCGTCCATCAACAGAGAGTAGTAGTAAGCACGAAGGAAACGGGCCTCGGCCGTCTTCTCGGCGTCGATGCTGCCATATTCGTTGATGTATCGGTTACAGTATTCGATACCGGCATACAAACGATAGTATAAACCTTTCAGCATTGGGTGGGAATCGGAGAACTGATCGTAATCGTACTGTTTGATACCATCATCACCCCATCCGCAGATGGCCATATCTGTGGTCAGATCCTGGGAGTTGAAAAGCTGACGGACGAAACCGGTCGTACCGCCGTCGAGGCCTGTGATATCGCAGTCACCGTTGGCACCACCCTGTCCGGCTACAGCCATGTTGGCGTAGCACTTGTTCAGCAGGTTGTCGGCAAGGTTATCACCGGTCGTCGTCTGGTTAGGATCGATTGGCGTAACGTCAAGGTCGTTGGCGCAGGAAGCAAAGCCCATAGCCACGACAGCAACTGCTGAAGGTATGATATATTTCAGATAATTTTTCATTGTTGCTTCTGTTAGAGTTTAGAAATTCAAGTTAAGACCCAGGATGAAGGAGATAGGACGCGGATAGACGTTGTTGTCGATACCTCCGTAGACCTCAGGATCAATACCGTCATAGTTGGTGATGGTGAAGACGTTGCTCACGGAACCGTAGACACGGCCGGAGAGGCCATGATAGCCGGCGGTACGGAACAGATTGTCGAAGGAGTAACCCAGCGTGATATTGTCACACTTCAAGAAGCTGGCGTTCTGTACCCAACGGTCGGAGAGGACAGAAGTGACGGCGTAGGACTGCCAGTTGTCGCTCACGGCGCTCAGCAGACGGTTCTGTACGAATGCGCCATTGACGTTTTGCATAATAGCATCAGTACTGCAGTTGGCCATACCGGCGGCAAGGTCGTTGAAGACGTAGTTGCCAAGGGAAGCACGGAAGGTCATGCCAAGATCCCAGTTCTTATACTCCAGACGAGAGCTCAGACCCATGGTAACAGGAGCCGTAGGACTCTTGTAGAAGTAACGGTCGGCAGTAGTGATCTGACCATCACCGTTGCGGTCGACGACGGCACCCTCGATGGGCTTGCCGTCCTTGTCATAGACCTGCTGATAGACGAAGAAGGAGTTGGCGGCGTGGCCGACACTCTGAGCCTGACAGCTGTTACCCGTACCGGAGGAGATACCACCGGTGAGTACATAGTAGCCCTTCTCGTCACTCATCAACTTCGTGATCTTATTATGATTATAGGTGAAGTTATAATCCAAGGTCCAGTTCCAGTCCTTGTTGTCGAGAACGACCCACTTCACGGAAGCCTCGAAACCGGTGTTGCTCATGTCACCGATGTTGGAGGTAACGGTGTTCTGATAGTTGGAGCCGGCAGGAATAGCCACGGTGTTGATCAGGTCCGTGGTCTTACGATAGTACCAGTCCAACGTACCGCTGAGGCGGCGCTGCAGGACAGCCCAGTCGAGACCGATGTTGTAGGTTGTTGTGGTCTCCCAGGTCAGTTCCGGGTTGTAGACGTTCGGGCGGACGAGTTTACCGTTACCTACCACATAGTAGTAAGAACCTTCACCTGTATTCATGGTGTAGTTGGCAAAATAGCCGTAGTCGCCAATACCTTCCTGCTGACCGGTCTGACCCCAACCGAGACGGAGGTTCAGGGCGTCGAGCCATTTTATCTCACGGAACTTGTTCTCATCCTTGATCTTCCACATGAAGGCCGTAGAGGGGAAGTAGCCCCAGTGATCCTTGAAGCGGGAAGAACCATCGGCACGGAACGTAGCGGTGAGGAAGTAGCGGTCCATGAGACTCCAGTTGGCACGACCGAAGTAAGAGACGAGGTAGTTCTCAGTCTTATAGTGGTAGTCGTCCTTGACGCCGTCGCCGTCATAATCGACACCAGTATCCGTATATACATTGCTGCGCGTTCCGTCGTAGGCATCGGTGTAAGAGAGATAACGGCTGTGCTCGTTTCTCCAGTAGTGAGACTCCTCGGCACCACCCATGATGTCGAAGTGGTTCTTGGCCTTGTCGTTGAAGTCATGGGTATAGAGGGCGTAGACACTACCCTGATAGTTACGCTTCAGGACGCGGTCGAAGCCATAGCTGCCATAGAAGGAAGCCTCCGGACTGTACGGAGTGATATCGGTGTTTTGCTCACCGTAAGCGATATCGATACCGCCGCTGGCATGCAGGTGCAGGTCCTCGAAGCCGTGGATCTTATAGTCGACATCACCACTGAGGATCATATCACGGCTGATGGCGCGGTCGTCCTTCTCGTTGAGCAGGGCTACCGGGTTCTCAGGAGCGTTGGTGTTCTGCAGATACCAGTTGACGGGAGACGTTACGCTCGTATTGTTAAGCCAGGCAAAGTAGTTGTGGAAATTCTCATGCCCGGTGAAGGTATCATCCACAACGCTATGCGTCGGGTCCATATAGAGGGCAGCACTGACGGCACTCGTGTTGGCATAACGGCTCTTGGCCCACATGCCCTTGGCGTTGAAGTTGATCTTCAAGTGGTCGTCGAGGAGAGACGGGTTCAAGTTCAATGATCCGGTGAAACGCTGGAAGTCAGACGTCTTCAGAATACCCTGCTGGTTGGTATAACCACCGCTGACACGGTAAGGAAGGACCTTACCGATAGTACCGCTGACGGTGATGGCGTGATCGTGGCTCAGGGCCGTACGGTAGATCTCATCCTGCCAGTCGGTATTGGCATCGCCGAGGAGTTTGTAGGCCTCACTGTCCTTGCCAAACTTGTTGGCGATATAGTCGCGGTACTCATCGCCGTTCATAACATCGAGGGTCTTACGTTTCGTGCTGACGGTGAAGCTACCATTATAAGATACCTTCGTACCGCCATGACCCTTCTTCGTGGTGATGATGATGACACCGTTAGAACCACGGCTACCATAGATAGCAGTGGCGGAAGCGTCCTTCAAAACGGTGAAGGACTCGATATCCTGCGGGTTGACCATACTCAGCGGGTTGGCCAAACCTTTGACACCGTTGTTATCCATAGCGACACCATCGATGACGATCAACGGGTCGTTGGAGGCGTTCAGAGAGGCACCGCCACGGATACGGATCGTTGCGCCTGCACCAGGAGTACCACCGGCGGAGGTGACGTTCACACCAGCCACCTTACCCTCGATCATGTCCTGGGCGTTGACCACGAGACCCTTATTCTTGCTGTCCGGCGTGATGGCCGTGACAGATCCCGTCAGGTCGGTCTTTTTGGCAACACCGTAACCGATGACGACGACATCATTCAAGGTCTTCTCATCGGCCTTCATCACGGTGACGGCATTGCTGCCGGCGGTGACGGTCTGCGTTGCCATACCCAGATAGGAGATGGTCAGCTTTGTTCCCGGAGCCACATCGACGGAGTAATTACCGTCCATGTCCGTGATACCTACGGTCTTGCCATTGGCAGTGATCGTGGCACCCATGACAGGCTCGCCGGAAGCATCCTTGACTTGTCCCTTGATGGCACCTGACTGTGCAAAGGAACTTGCTGCCAGAAGCAATCCTCCTGCGAGGGTCAGCATTCGTAGCGGCATCTTAAATTTTACCTGCTTCATCATTTGCTTGATCTTTTAGTTAACGTTAGTATATTTGTTTTCAGTTA
>NZ_AUJK01000002.1 GCF_000424185.1 Prevotella sp. AGR2160 | reverse complement strand
CTCATAAGGGTCGTCAAAGACGATGACGTAGATAGGATGCAGGTGTAAAGGCAGCGATGCCAAAGCCGAGCATTACTAATTGCCCGAACACTTTCCGCTGGGAGTTCACACTTTCAACTGTTGAGTTTTGCTTGTCAAGATACGTCAACCCCATTTGGGTGGTTATTGCGGCGGTGTCCCACCTCTTCCCATTCCGAACAGAGAAGTTAAGCCCGCTTGCGCCGATGGTACTGCAATGCAATGCGGGAGAGTAGGTAGCTGCCCTCTTTTCTTTAAACTCAAGAAAAGCCTCGAAGATAGCAATATCTCCGAGGCTTTTTCGTTTCTCGTCCTTTCCTCTGAAATTTCCCTTTTTTGCATATTCATTCCAAAATCATTACATTTTTGCGTTATTTCGGCATTTATCTGCAAAAATATTCTATCTTTTTGTTTAATATGAAAATATTTTCGTATCTTTGTGCGTGAAATTGTTATTTGGTAGCACAAGAGAACACTTAATAGATATAATTATGGTATTTGATGTAGACATGATTCGAGGCTTTTACGCCAGTTATGCAGAGAAAGTGGCACAGGTTCGGGATACTTTTCAGCGTCCATTGACATACGCGGAGAAGGTCCTCTTCACCCATTTGTATTCAGATCGTGATCTTCGACCGTATCAGCGAGGAGCGGAGTATGCCGACTTCCGGCCGAATCGTGTTGCCATGCAGGATGCCACGGCACAGATGGCCCTTCTGCAGTTCATGAATGCCGGAAAGGACCGTGTCGCTGTACCGGCCACCGTGCACTGTGATCATCTGATCCGTGCTGATGTAGGTGCGGAAAAGGATCTGGCTACAGCCGCTACGACGAATAAGGAGGTCTATGACTTCCTGCATTCTGTCAGCCGTAAATACCATATTGGCTTCTGGGGACCCGGCGCCGGTATCATTCATCAGGTCGTGTTGGAGAACTATGCCTTCCCGGGCGGAATGATGGTGGGCACTGATTCCCATACACCGAATGCCGGCGGACTGGGAATGGTGGCTGTGGGTGTCGGTGGCGCTGATGCTGTCGATGTCCTCACCGGCCAGCCGTGGGAGTTGAAAGTACCGAAACTGATCGGTGTTCATCTCACCGGTCATCTCACGGGATGGGCGGCTCCGAAAGATGTGATCTTGGAAATTCTGGGCCAATTGACCGTGAAAGGGGGTACGAATGCCATCCTGGAGTATTTTGGCGATGGTCTCGACAGTATCACGACGACCGGCAAGGCGACGATCTGTAATATGGGTGCTGAACTCGGCGCTACCTGTTCCATCTTCCCCTTCGACCGTAATGCCGATGAGTATCTCTGTAAGACAGGCAGGGAGGAGGTCGCGGTGCTGGCCCGTCAGCATGCCGCAGACCTGCAGGCAGATGCTGAGGTCTATGCCGATCCGGCTACTTATTTCGATCAGGTGTTGGAGATAGACCTTACTAAGATAGAGCCGCATCTCAATGGTCCTTTCACGCCCGATGCCGCCACGCCTATCTCGCAGATGAAGGCCAAAGGGCCTGCCAATGATTATCCGATGACGGTGGAAGTTGGTTTGGTTGGTAGTTGTACGAACAGCAGTTATCAGGACTTAGCCCGTGCTGCCAGTGTTGCCCGTCAGGCCTATGAGAAGCATATTCCGGTGAATGGCCAACTCATTATCAATCCGGGATCAGAACAGATCCGCCGTACGGCAGAACGTGACGGTATCCTGGAGGACTTCCGCCGAATCGGTGCGCTGATCATGGCCAATGCCTGTGGACCTTGTATCGGTCAGTGGAAGCGTCATACGGATGACAACACCCGCAAGAATGCCATTGTCACCTCTTTCAACCGAAACTTCCGTCGTCGTGCTGACGGAAACCCGAATACCTTTGCCTTTATAGGCAGTCCGGAGATGACGACGGCTTTGGCTATTGCGGGACGTCTTGATTTCAACCCAGCTGTAGACACCCTTACCAATGCCGATGGTAATGCCGTGAAGCTCGATGAGCCCACAGGATTTGACTTCCCGCCGAAAGGTTTCGATCATGTTGATGTTCAGCCTGTAGAAGAGGTGGCTGATCCTAAGAAGATAGAGATTGTGATCCGTCCTGATTCCGAGCGTCTGCAGAAACTCGAGCCGTTCGCACCTTGGGACGGTAAGGACTTTGAGGAGTTGCCGCTGCTGATCAAGACCAAGGGCAAGTGTACGACCGATCATATCTCTATGGCCGGCCCGTGGCTCCGTTTCCGTGGCCATCTGGAGAATATCTCCAATAATCTCCTGATGGGCGCTGTCAATGCCTTCAACGGCGAGTCGAACAAGGTCAAGGACCAGTTGAACGGACAATATAAAGAGGTGAGTTCAGCTGCCAAGGACTACAAGGCCCATGGGCTCGGTTCCATTGTCGTCGCCGAGGAGAATTACGGTGAGGGCAGTAGTCGTGAGCATGCGGCCATGGAGCCCCGATTCCTCAATGTGAAGGTGATCCTCGCCAAGAGTTTCGCCCGCATCCATGAGACGAATCTGAAGAAACAGGGGATGCTTGCCCTTACTTTTGTCCATAAGGATGACTATGACAAGGTCAGGGAGGATGACCGTTTTTCCGTTGTTGGGCTGTCGCATTTCGAGCCGGGCAAGCCGCTTACGGTTGTTGACCGCCATCAGGATGGTACAGAGGACCGTTTCGAAGTTTCGCATACCTATAATGAGACACAGATTGGCTGGTTCAAAGCAGGAAGTGCCCTGAACACATTAAATAAATAAGCGTGAAAAAAATAAGCGTGTATGAAAAAGGAATATTTGATTTATAAGCTGAGTGACGAAGTTAAGAACTCTTGTAAGATTCCTCGCGAGGCTTTTCAGAAATATGGCGTCAAGCGTGGCCTTCGTAATGAGGATGGTAGTGGTGTCTTGGTCGGACTGACGAATATCGGTAATGTCGTCGGTTACGAGCGTGCTGCCGACGGTACGCTGCAGCCTTGTCCCGGAAAACTTTTCTATCGTGGCTATGAGCTCGACGACCTCGTCAGTCCGTTGCTCAAGGAGAAACGATTCGGCTTTGAGGAGATAGCTTATCTCCTTCTCTCGGGGAAGTTGCCCGACAAGGAAGAGCTTGATGCCTTTAAGGAATTGCTCAATGATAATATGCCGCTCGACCATCGTACCATCGTACATATCATTGACCTTGAGGGGAGCAACATCATGAATATCCTGGCCCGTTGCGTATTGGAGATGTATACCTTCGATCCTAATCCCGATGATATCTCCCGTGACAATCTCATGCGGCAGAGTGTGGAATTGATCGCGAAGTTCCCGACCATTGTTGCCTACGCTTATAATATCTACCGCCATACCGTTCAGGGGCAGAGTCTGAACATCATCCATCCGCGGGAGGACCTCGGCATAGCGGAGAACTTCCTGTATATGTTGAAAGAAGGACCGTATACAGAACTTGACGCCCGCACACTGGATCTGTTGCTGATCATTCAGGCAGAGCATGGTGGTGGTAATAACTCCACCTTCACGGTGCGTGTCACCTCTTCAACACGTACGGACACCTATTCCTCTATTGCCGCCGGTATCGGTTCGCTGAAAGGCCCTCTCCATGGTGGTGCCAATATCAAGGTCGTCAACATGTTCCATCATCTGAAGGAGCAGATTAAGGACTGGACGAATGTGGATGAGATAGACACCTATCTGAACCGTATGCTGAATAAGGAGGCTTACGATAAGACAGGACTGATTTATGGTATCGGACATGCTGTCTATACGATGAGTGATCCGCGTGCTGTGGAACTGAAGAAGCTCGCTGGTCTGTTGGCCAAGGAGAAAGGACGTGAGAAAGAGTACAACTTCCTCACGCTTTTGGAGAAAGAAGGCATCAAGTGTGTCTCTGCCTTCCGACATACGAAGAAGCCGATCTGCGCAAACCTGGATTTCTACAGTGGCTTCATCTATGAGATGATTGGTCTGCCGCAGGAAATCTACACGCCAATCTTCGCCATGGCCCGTATCGTCGGCTGGACGGCACACCGCATCGAGGAGTTGAACTTTGAGGGCCGTCGTATCATCCGTCCGGCCTACAAGAATATCCTTCAGCCGCGGGAGTATGTTCCCATAGAAGATCGATAAGTTTGAATATTTGTAGGTGGCCGTAACATGGCGGCCACCTACAAATCCCGAATTAGTCCTCTTTTTGTTGCCGGAGGCGCAATTCCCGGAATTTCTTCAGATGTTCGTCGGCTTTCTCTTTCGCTTTTTGTGCGTAGGGATTATCGGCGAGTTCATCGGGCAGGATACGGAAAGTGTGTGCGGCGGCGATGAGGTCTTTCACAACCTCTCCACCGACGATGAGTCCTGCGGCAGCAGGTACGAAGGCATTGCTGGCGGGGATGTTCCGTCGGTCCGTACATTTCCGCATGTCCTTATTGGGACAGATACAATGGAAACGGCAGGAGATATCGGCGTCGTCGATCGGATCCAGGGGCTCTTCAGGACTATATACCACCTTGAGATGGTTGATATGCATCTTGCGCAGTTTCTTCCGCATCACTTTTGCCAGTGGGTCCATGCGGGTCTTGTTGATATCACAGACCTGGAACGCTGTGGCATCCATCTTATTGGCGGCTCCCATACACGAGATGATCGGTACCTGCAACTCATGGCAGCGGCGGACGAGCTCGAGCTTGGCACTGACGGTGTCGATGCAGTCGACAACATAGTCATAGACGCTGAGATCTATCTTGTCGGCATTGGTAGGTAGGTAGAACATCTGATATTTATGGACGATGCACCGTGGATTGATATCATGAATCCGTTTTTCGGCCACATCGACCTTATGCTGACCTACGGTAGAGATGGTGGCGAGGATCTGTCGGTTGACATTCGTCAGACAGACGCGGTCGTCATCGAAGAGATCCATCTCTCCGACACCGGAACGCGCTAATACTTCCACAACATATCCGCCGACACCACCGATGCCGAAAATGGCGACCCGGGAGCCGGCGAGCGTGTCAATGGCGGCACGTCCTACGAGAAGTTGTGTTCTTGAGAATTGATTTTGCATATTTTGTTTTCCTTTATTATTTTATGTTTGAGGGATCGGATCATGATGAATCATGTCCCTACACGTGCATGAGGTTGGACAGGATATCATCGGAGATATACAATCCTTTCCGTGTCAGAGACAGGTGGCCGTCAATAATCTGCATGAGACCACGGTCAATCTCTCTCTTGGATTCTTGAAGGAGATAGTGATAGAGTTCATGACCATATTCAGCTTGCATCTTGTTGAGATTGATACCTTCCCGCGTGCGCAGGGCTGTTGTGATGAGATCGTCATAGCGTGTGCTGATATCGAGTACTTCTTGCCCTCTCACGGGAGTTCCATGGTTGATACCATCAATATATTTCTTGATGTCGGCAACATTCCACCACCTACGGCGCCCGTCATAACTGTGGGCAGCAGCGCCGAGCCCGAGATAGGGCGTCTCATTCCAGTAGTTGCTGTTATGATGACTGCGAAAGCCCGGCCGGGCGAAATTACTGAGTTCATAATGTTCGTAACCGGCATCTTCGAGAAGGTCGATGAGCTTATCGTACATGGCCCTGCTGGTCTCTTCGTTGAGATCCTTGATCTTTCCCTTTTCGCGCAGACGGTAGAGTGGGGTGCCCTCTTCGATCATCAGGGAATAGGCCGAGATATGCTGCGGATTGAGGGCGATCGCCGTCCACAGATCCTCTTCCCAGTCCATGAGCGTCTCCTCGGGGAACCCGAACATGAGATCTATGGATATGTTGTTGAAGCCGGCGGCACGGAGCTGTTGAACAGCCGTAATAGCCTCTTCTGCGCTATGCCGACGGTGCAGGAAACGGAGACGCTCATCGTTGAAACTCTGGATGCCGAGGCTCACGCGGTTGAAACCAAGCTCATGGAGCCCATGGGCGTAGTCGGGCGTGATATCGTCGGGATTGCATTCGATGGTCTGTTCCGCTATGTCGGCATGAGGGTATACCTTATATATATAGGTGATGATACGCTCGAGATTTTTCAAGGAAAGCATGGAAGGCGTGCCACCACCCAGATAGACCGTTGTCGGTTGGTTATTTTCAGGCAGTTGCCATGGAGAACGCTGGGTCTCTTCCAATTCACGGCAGAGGGCATCAACATAGTCATCCTGCAGCTCCGGATGAACGGTGCTGTAGAAGCCACAGTAGATACATCTGCTTGCGCAAAAAGGGATATGAAAATAGAGTCCGGCCATCTTTTCTCATTAATTTTCTGCAAAATTACTAATTTTCCGAAAAATCCTTTGGTGTTTTGAAGAAAAAAATGTAATTTAGCCGTCGTAAAACTAAAATCTATTCACTTAAAATCTATACGATATGAGGGTATATCAGACAAACGAGATCAAGAACATCGCACTCGTTGGCAGTGCGGGAAGCGGCAAGACCACCCTTGCCGAGAGTATGCTGTATGAAGCTGGTGTCATCAAGCGTCGTGGCTCTATTGAGGCAAAGAACACGGTGAGTGACTATTTCCCCGTAGAGTTGGAGTATGGCTATTCCGTCTTCCCGACCGTCCTTCATGTGGAGTGGAACAACAAGAAGTTGAACATCATCGACTGTCCGGGTTCCGATGACTTCGTCGGTGGCGCCATCACGTCACTGAATGTCACGGATCTCGCTCTTGTGACCATTAACGGCCAGTATGGTCCCGAGGTGGGTACACAGAATATCTTCCGTTATACGGAGAAGTTGAAGAAGCCGGTGATTTTCCTGGTGAACCAGTTGGATAGTGAGAAGTGTGACTTTGACGCTATTGTGGCATCGATGATTGATATCTATGGATCGAAATGTGTACAGATCCAGTATCCGCTGGAGACGGGCCCCAATTTCCATAGTCTCATTGACGTGTTGCTGATGAAGAAGTATACGTGGAAGCCGGAGGGCGGCGCCCCCACGATAGAGGATATTCCCGAGGAGGAGATGGATAAGGCCATGGAACTCCATAAGGCGCTTGTCGAGGCGGCAGCGGAGAATGATGAGTCGTTGATGGAAAAATTCTTCGAGAGTGAGACGCTTACGGAGGATGAGATGCGTGAGGGTATCCGCAAGGGCCTTGTCACCCGTTCTATCTTCCCGTTGTTCTGTGTCTGTGCCGGAAAGGACATGGGCGTTCGCCGACTGATGGAATTCCTAGGTAATGTCGTGCCTTTCGTCTCAGAGATGCCGAAGATCCACGACACGCGTGGAGAGGAGATCTCGCCCGACAGCAATGGGCCGGAGAGTCTGTATTTCTTCAAGACAGGAATGGAGCCTCATATCGGTGAGGTGTCCTATTTCAAGGTGATGAGTGGTCATGTCAAGGCAGGCGATGATCTGGTCAATGTCGACCGTGGCAGTCGTGAGCGTCTTGGTCAGCTCTTCGTCTGTGCCGGTGCCAACCGTATCCCCGTAGAACAGCTCAACGCCGGTGATCTCGGCTGTACGGTAAAACTGAAGGATGTCAAGACCGGCAATGCCTTGAATCAGAAAGATCTTGACTGGCATTATGACTTTATCAAATATCCTCGTTCGAAATATTCCCGTGCCATCCGTGCCGTGAACAGTCAGGATACCGAGAAACTTATGGCTGCCCTGTTGAAGATGCGCCAGGAAGATCCCACATGGGTGGTGGAGAACTCCAAGGAGCTCAAGCAGACGATCGTCCATGGTCAGGGAGAGTTTCATCTGCGCACGCTGAAATGGCGCTTGGAGAATAATGAGAAACTGAATGTTGTCTTTGAGGAACCGAAGATTCCCTATCGTGAGACCATTACGAAGAAGGCAAAGGCAGAGTATCGTCATAAGAAGCAGAGTGGCGGCGCCGGTCAGTTCGGTGAGGTACATCTGATCGTTGAGCCTTACGCAGAAGGCATGCCTGATCCGACGAGTTATACCTTCAACGGCCAGGAATATAAGGTCACCATGAAAGGGAAGGAGGAAGTAGACTTGGAGTGGGGCGGCAAGCTCGTCTTCATCAACTCTGTTGTCGGTGGCGCCATTGATGCCCGTTTCATGCCCGCCATCCTCAAGGGAATCATGGACTGTATGGAGCATGGCCCGCTCACCGGTTGCTATGCCCGTGATGTCCGCGTGGTTGTCTATGACGGAAAGATGCATCCGGTTGACAGTAATGAGCTCTCCTTTATGCTCGCAGCCCGTCATGCCTTCTCGGAAGCCTTCAAGCAGGCTGGTCCGAAGATTCTGGAGCCTATCTATGACTTAGAGGTCTATGTTCCCGATGATTATCTCGGCGATGTCATGAGTGATCTGCAGGGACGTCGCGCCTTGATCATGGGAATGGACAGTGAGGCCGGCTATCAGAAATTGCAGGCCCGCATTCCTTTGAAGGAACTCTCTTCCTATAGCATCGCCCTGAGTTCCATCACCGGCGGTCGGGCCAGTTTCACCACGAAGTTCTCCAGTTATGAACTTGTGCCCAATGATCTGCAACAGAAACTGATTGCGGAGCATGAGGCAGAGACGGCCAAAGAAGACTAAGAGTAACAGCTCGGTATAAGAATATAACTTAGAATAAGTAATTATAATCCCCATTGTTTGTTAATTTTGGCAAATGATGGGGATATTATTAACGTTTTATTGTTAACTGTAATAAAAAATCTATACCTTTGTCCGCATGAAGAAGAGAACCATCTGGACCATATCCATCATCATGGGCGTGTCCTTCCTCGGTTTGCTGTTTTTGCAGTTATCCTATATCCGCGAGATGGCCAATATGAAGAAGGAACAGTTTGACGAGTCTGTCAACCGCGCTCTGTATCAGGCTTCACGTAACCTGGAGCTCAATGAGACCCTCCGTTATTTGGAGAAGGACATCAATGAGACCGAGCGGCGTTCGCATGTCACCGATTCTGTCGGAACACGCAGCGGCCAGGCCAATGACGGTACGGTCCAGCATTCCCATCAGTATTCCGTGACGGGAAAGGATGGAACGGTCTATTCTTCTTTTGAATTGAAGACCATCGCCACGAAACCTTCCACGATGCCGAAGGCGATGATTCTGAAGAACGACAAGAATTCCATCGATGACACCCAGAAATCGCTGCAGGAGATTGTGAAGAACCGTTATGTCTATCAGCGGGCACTCCTTGACGAGGTGGTCTATTCGATTCTCTATTCCGCTTCCGACAAGCCGCTGAAGGAGCGCATCAACTTCAAACTCCTCGATCAGGACTTGAAAGCGGAGTTGATGAACAACGGCATCAATATCCCGTATCATTTTACGGTCTCCACACAGGATGGCCGGGAGGTATACCGTTGTCCCGATTATACGAGCGATGGAGAAGAGTACAGTTACAGTCAGTTGCTTTTCCGCAATGATCCGCAGTCGAAGATGGGGGTTGTCCGTATCCATTTCCCGGATATGAACAGCTATATCTTCTCCTCCGTGAGGTTCATGATCCCGAGTGTGGTGTTCACGTTGATTCTTCTCGTGACCTTTATCTTCACGATCGTCATTATCTTCCGCAGCAAGCGTTATACGGAAATCAAGAATGACTTCATCAACAATATGACGCACGAGTTGAAGACGCCAATCGCCTCCATCTCCCTCGCCGCCCAAATGCTCAATGACAAGAGTATCACGAAGAACGAGACGATGATGGCCCATCTCGGCGGTGTTATCTTCGACGAGTCGAAGCGTCTGCGTTTCTTGGTGGAGAAAGTGTTGCAGATGAGTATGTACGACCGCAAGAAGGCCGTGTTGAAGAAAAAGCAGTGCGATCTCAATGAGATGATCGAGCAGGCGGCCCATTCCATCACCCTTCGTGTGGAACATACGGGCGGTAAGGTCTATACGGAGATTGAGGCTGTCGACTCCACGATCTTCGTCGACGAGATGCATTTTCAGAATGTTATCTTCAATCTTCTCGACAATGCCGTGAAATACCGGAAACCGGAGGAGAAGCTTGATATCTACCTGCGTACGTGGAATGAAGGCGACAAGGTGTGCTTCTCCGTCCGTGATACGGGGCAGGGCATCAAAAAGGATAATCTGAAGAAAATCTTTGAGAAGTTCTACCGTGTCCATACCGGCAATGTCCATGATGTCAAAGGGTTTGGACTTGGTTTAGCTTATGTGAAGAAAATGATAGATCTTCATGACGGTGACATCCATGTCGACAGTGTCTACGGACAAGGTACGACCTTTACGGTTAAACTGCCGTTTGTAAAAGAAGAATAATCAAGAAACAAAATAAATATAAACAAGAAGAAATTAATTATGGAAGAGAACAACAACAAAGTAAAGATCCTGCTTTGCGAGGATGATGAGAACCTCGGCATGTTACTTCGTGAGTACCTGCAGGCCAAGGGCTTTCAGGCTGTCCTCTGCCCCGATGGTGAGGTAGGTTTTCGTGAGTTCACGAAAGATAAGTTTGATATCTGTGTCCTCGACGTGATGATGCCCAAGAAGGACGGTTTCACGCTGGCACAGGAGATTCGTCAGGTCAATGCTGACGTACCCATTATCTTCCTTACGGCGAAGACATTGAAGGAGGACATCCTTGAAGGTTTCAAGATCGGCGCTGATGACTACATCACGAAGCCATTCTCTATGGAGGAGCTCGTGTTCCGTATTGAGGCCATCCTGCGTCGTGTCCGCGGTAAGAAGAGCAAGGAGTCTACCCATTATAAGATTGGCCGCTTCGAGTTCGATACTCAGAAGCAGTTGCTCACCATTGGTGATAAGCAGACGAAGCTGACGACGAAGGAGAATGAGCTCCTTGCCCTGCTTTGTGCTCATGCCAACGAGATTCTGCAGCGTGACTTCGCACTGAAGACGATCTGGATTGACGACAATTACTTCAATGCCCGTTCCATGGACGTGTATATCACGAAACTGCGTAAGCATCTGAAGGATGATCCGCAGATCGAGATCATCAATATCCACGGTAAGGGTTACAAACTTATCGTTCCTGAAGAGGAATAAAGTTCCCGAATCCAGCCCTTGCGTGGCCGCAACATGGCGGCCACCTACATGGACATCCGGCGCTTCTGCTTTGCATACCACGCTCCCGTGCCGAGAAGGATGAGGAAGAGACCGAGGAAAAGAAGGATGTTTCCTTTCATCATGGCCAGCGTGAGGGGCAGAACGGCATAGACAATGAGGAGGATAAGTCCGGCGATGATCTCGCCGAGCCATCCTTTGATGATCTTACGTCCGCAGGAATGCAGGACGTTCCGAAGGCATAAGAACAGCTTCTGACAGCGCTCAGAGGCTGTTTTTTTGTTTTTTTCTTGTTTCATGTCTGCAAAAGTACAAAATAAATTTGGTCAATCAAGAAAAAAGTCGTACTTTTGCACCCGCATTTTGTAAAATGCACATAAATTAATTATTTAACATTTTATCAGTAGTATGAATCAATACGAAACCGTTTTCATTTTGACTCCCGTTTTGTCTGATGCACAGATGAAGGAAACGGTCGCTAAGTTCAAGAAACTGCTCACCGACAATGGTGCTGAGATCGTGAACGAAGAGGCCTGGGGTCTGAAAAAGATGGCTTATGCCATCCAGAAGAAATCAACAGGCTTCTACTGCCTGCTGCAGTTCAAGGGCGAGCCTACACTCGTTAACAAGCTCGAGACCGGCTTCCGCCGTGACGAGAAAGTCATTCGCTACATGACTGTCAAACTTGACAAGTATGCTGTAGCCTATGCCGAGAAGAGAATGAAGAAATACGCTAACAAGGAGGCTTAATCATGGCAGACAATAAATCAGAAATTCGTTATCTCAACGCTCCTTCTATCGACACCAAGAAGAAGAAGTATTGCCGTTTCAAGAAGAGCGGTATCAAGTATATCGATTATAAGGATCCTGAGTTCCTGAAGAAATTCTTGAACGAGCAGGGTAAGATCCTTCCCCGTCGTATCACAGGTACATCACTGAAGTATCAGCGTCGTGTGGCACAGGCTGTGAAGCGTGCCCGTCAGATCGCTCTTCTTCCTTATGTAGCCGATTTGATGAAATAATTAAAGAGGAGGATACAGAATGGAAATTATACTGAAAGAAGATATTATCGGACTTGGATACAAGAACGATATTGTAAACGTAAAGAACGGCTACGGCCGTAACTACCTCATCCCTACTGGTAAGGGCGTTATCGCCAGCGCTGCTGCCCGCAAGCAGCTCGCCGAGAACCTGAAGCAGCAGGCTGCCAAGATTGCTGCTCTGAAGGCTGAGGCTGAGAAGAAGGCAGAGGCTATCAAGGACGTTGTCCTCGTGATCCCCGCTAAGGTCAGCGCTACCGGTGTCACCTACGGATCCGTCAACAAGGCTACCGTTGCTGACGAGCTGAAGAAGAAGGGCTTCGACATCGATCGTAAGATCATCACCATGCACGACATCAAGAAGGTTGGTAACTATGAGGCTACCGTGCACTTCTTCAAGGAGGTCGAGGTGAAGGTCCCCGTACAGGTCGTTGCTGAGAACGAGCCCGCTGCTGCTCCCGCTGAGGAGGCTCCGAAGGCTGAGGAGGCTGCACCCGCAGAGGCTCCGAAGGCTGAGGCTGCTGAGGAGGCTGCTCCTGCTGCAGAATAATTATTGCACTGTAAAGCATATCTATATGATTTTCCCGGTTGCCCTCATCGGCGGCCGGGATTTTTTGTAGAAGTAAAAAAGTAAAGAAGTAAAAAAGTAAACTTCGGCTGTCATTTACTTCTTTACTTTTTTACTTTTTTACTTTTATATATTTTCTCCCTCCAAGAATTTTTTGTAATTTTGCAACTTGGTAGAAAATAATAGATTATTCAAAAGAAATAACTGAAAATGAAAGCATTTGTATTCCCCGGTCAGGGTTCACAGTTCGTAGGTATGGGCAAGGACCTGTACGATAAGTATCCATTGGCAAAGAAGCTCTTTGATGAGGCAGATGAGATCCTCGGTTTCAAGATCTCCGAGATCATGTTCGCCGGAACTGACGAGCAGTTGAAGGAGACGAAGGTCACGCAGCCTGCCGTCTTCCTCCACAGTGTCATCTCTGCTCTCTGCCTCGGTGAGGCCTTCCAGCCTGATATGGTTGCCGGTCATTCCCTCGGCGAGTTCTCGGCTCTCGTAGCCAGTGGCGCCCTGAGTTTCGAGGATGGTCTGAAGCTTGTTGCCGCCCGTGCTAACGCCATGCAGAAAGCTTGCGAGAAGAACCCCGGTACGATGGCTGCCATCATCGCCCTTCCTGATGAGAAGGTCGAGGAAGTCTGTCATGAGGTCAGCACCGACAAGGATGTTGTTGTTCCCGCCAACTATAACTGTCCCGGTCAGCTTGTTATCTCCGGTACTGTCGATGCCATCAACAAGGCTTGTGAACTGTTGAAGGCTGCTGGTGCCAAGCGTGCCCTGCCGCTGAAGGTCGGTGGTGCCTTCCACTCTCTGCTGATGCAGCCCGCCAAGGATGAGCTGCAGGCTGCTATCGAGGCAACGACATTCCATGCACCGAAGTGCCCTGTCTACCAGAATGTTGATGCCAAGCCTCACACGGCTCCCGAGGAGATCAAGGCTAACCTGATCGCCCAGCTCACCTCTTCCGTCCGTTGGACGGCCAGCGTGCAGCATATGATTGCTGACGGCGCAACAGAGTTCATCGAGTGCGGTCCCGGTAAGGCTCTCCGCGGCATGATTGGTCGTATCGACAAGACGGTTAGTGCTCACGGAATCGAATAATGTCAAAGATCACCATCTATCAAACTTTCCCCCGCCTGTTCAATAATGCCAATCCCACCTGTAAGAAGGATGGTACGTTGGCAGAGAACGGCAGTGGAAAGTTTGTCAATTATGATGAGCGCGCCCTGGCACATATCCATCAGATGGGCTTCACCCATATCTGGTATACGGGTGTCATCCGCCATGCCACGCAGACGGACTATTCCGCCTATGGCATTCCGCGTCAGCATCCGGAGGTTGTCAAGGGAAAGGCCGGCAGTCCTTATGCCATCGTCGACTATTATGATGTCGACCCAGATCTGGCTGTCAACGTACGCTCACGTATGGCGGAGTGGGAAGGACTGATCCAGCGCACCCATGAGGCCGACATGAAAGTTCTGATGGATTTCGTCCCCAATCATGTAGGCCGCGAGTATAAGTCCATCTGTAAGCCGCAGGGCGTACGGGATATTGGCGAGGATGATGATCCGCACATGAATTTCTCTCCACAGAACAACTTCTATTATTGTGGAGGAGCACCGCTGAACCTCGATGGTATCGGTGTCTCATCGGATATGGTAGATCCGACGCTTGGCGCTTATCGGGAGATTCCCGCGAAGGCCACGGGTAATGACCGTTTCGATGCCTGTCCCACCCGTAACGATTGGTATGAGACGATCAAACTGAACTATGGCATTGATTACTGTGATGCCGGCGGCCGCAGTTATCATTTCGATCCCATTCCCAATCTGTGGGGGAAGATGGTGGACATCCTGCTCTACTGGGCTTCCAAGGGTGTAGACGGTTTCCGTTGCGACATGTGCTTCATGGTGCCGACGGCCTTTTGGAGTTATGCCATCAAGATCGTGAAACAACGTTACCCGAACGTTATCTTCATCGGTGAGATGTATGATACGGGAGCTTACGCTAGTTATATCGCTTCCGGCTTTGACTATCTCTACGACAAGGTCGGTATGTACGACTGTATCCGCGGTATCATCTGCGGTCAGCGTCCGGCAGCGAGCATCACCTATCAGTGGCAGCAGACGGATCGTGTGAATCAGCATATGCTCTATTTCCTGGAGAATCATGATGAACAGCGTATCGCCTCCGATTTCTTTGCCGGTGATCCCGAGAAAGCTATCCCCGGTGCTGTCGTCTCCATCCTCATGCGCAACAACCCGTTCATGCTCTATAATGGTCAGGAATATGGCGAGCGGGGCATGGACGAGGAAGGATTCAGTGGGCGTGACGGTCGTACGACGATCTTCGACTACTGGTCGCCCGAGACCTTGCGCTATGCCTATCATGGTATCTCGAAGACGACGCCGCAGGGCAGAAATTTGGCCGTTACCTATCATAACTTGTTGAACATGGCCGTCCATGAGAAGGCATTCAGCGAGGGTGAGTTCTTCGATCTGATGTATGTCAATCCGGCATCTCCACATTTCGATCCGCACAAGCATTATGCTTTCCTCAGAAAATATGAGGACGAGGTGATGCTTGTCATCGTCAATTTCTCAGGTGAGGAGAGCGATGTGCTTGTGACGATTCCGGCTCATGCTTTTGAGATGCTCCATATCCCGCAGAAGAATGTGGCTGCCGCCGACCTCCTCACGGGCGATTCCGCCTTCGTGCGCCTCGCTCACGACGGTCAGTTCCCCGCCACACTGCCTCCTTATGGAGCGAGAATTTATAAATTCAATGTCAGAATGGTTGATAAAGGTCTCGTGCTTAATGAGCACAATAAAGATGAATTTCCGCCTGCCCATACTGCTGAGCATCTGCTCAACCAGCTTATGATCCGTATGTTCGGCTGCGAGCGCAGTCGCAATGCCCATATCGAGCGGAAGAAGAGCAAGATCACCTATCATGTGGACCATAAGCCCACACGACAGGAGGAGAAGGCGATAGAGACGGAGATGAACCGCCTCATTGATGAGGATATGACGGTCAGTTATGAGTTTGTCGACCGCAACCATGTGCCGCCGGAGGTCAGTCTCGACCGCCTCCCGGGCAATGCCAGTGAGATGGTCCGTCTTGTGCGCATCGGCGACTATGATGTCTGTCCCTGCCTCGGCAAGCATGTCCGTTCCACCTCTCAGATCGGCAAGTTCGTCCTCCTCGGCACCAACTGGAACGAGGAGAAACATGAGTTCCGCATCCGTTATAAAGTGATCCCATAATGGGTAATTTGTTTCCGGAGTATAAGAAAATATCTACGTGAGATAATTTTTATCTAGCGTAGATATTTTCGTAAATGACATAGATATCCTACAAATTCCCAATCTTCCTTGCGTGGCCGCAACATGGCGGCCACCTACAAAAGGATCAATGAATTTTTTCCAAACTTATCCTTATAATTTTTTTAGGATGCTATCGATATAATCGAGCACTTCGTCCCGCCCGGTCTTTTTCTCCGACGACGTGATGAAATAGGGTGGGAGCGTCTCCCAGCGGTCTTTGAGCGCGTCCATCCATTTCGTGGCATTCTCCTTAGCCTTCACGCGACCGAGCTTGTCGGCCTTGGTGAAGATGATGGAGAAGGGGACACTGCTCTCACCAAGCCAGTCGACGAACTCGCGGTCGATCTTCTGTTGCTCATGGCGGATATCGATGAGGACGAAGACATTCACGAGTTGCTCGCGCTGGAGGATATACCCCGTAATCATCTGTTCCAGTTTCTGCTGAACGGACTTGCTGCGTTTGGCGAAACCATAGCCCGGCAGGTCGACGAGATACCACTCGTTGTTGATAATGAAGTGGTTGATAAGCAACGTCTTACCCGGCGTGGCTGAAGTCTTTGCGAGCTTCTTGTTGTTGCAGAGCATATTGATGAGGCTCGACTTGCCAACATTGGAACGGCCGATGAAGGCAAACTCGGGCTTGTTGTCCTTGGGACACATACTCTCACGCGGAGCGGAGAGCGTGAAGGCAGCTTTCTTGATTTCCATTTTTTGTAATTGTTTTTATCCGAAGAGCAGGCGGAGGGCTTCCTCTACTTTCCTGACACTGTGAATCTCTATCTGATAGCGATGAGTGTCTACGCCCCGGAGATTATATTTCGGAATGATGATATGGGAGAAGCCGAGTTTCTCAGCCTCGGCAATACGCTGTTCGATACGACTTACCGGCCTGACCTCACCGCTCAGTCCCACTTCGCCGGCCATGCACCAGCCCGTCTCAATGGCCGTGTCGACATTGCTCGAGAGGACAGCGGCGATGACGCTGAGATCCATGGCAAGATCAGTGACATGGAGGCCGCCGGCAATGTTGAGGAACACATCCTTCTGCATGAGTTTGAAGCCTACCCGTTTCTCCAATACGGCCAGCAGCATGTTCAACCGCCGCTGGTCGAAGCCCGTGGCCACGCGCTGCGGCGTGCCGTAGGCTGCCGTCGACACGAGGGCCTGCGTCTCCACAAGGAAGGGCCTTACACCCTCGATGGCTGCCGTGATGGCGACGCCGGAGAGGCCGTCGTGCTCCTCGGAGAGCAACAGTTCCGAGGGATTCGTCACCTGGCGGAGCCCGTTCTGTTCCATCTCGTAGATGCCCAGTTCTGATGTCGAGCCGAAGCGGTTCTTGATACTCCGGAGAATGCGGTACATATAGTGTTTATCGCCCTCAAATTGAATAACGGTGTCGACGATATGCTCAAGGATTTTCGGACCGGCGAGTGTTCCCTCCTTATTAATGTGTCCGATGAGGATCACGGGGATGCCGCTCGTCTTGGCGAAGCGCAGCAGGGATGCGGCACATTCGCGTACCTGTGATACGCTGCCCGGACTTGTCTCCACGGCCTCCGTGGAGATCGTCTGGATGGAGTCGATGACGACGAGCTGTGGCTTCACGGTCTCGATCTGCGTGAAGATCTTCTCCAGGCTCGTCTCACAGAGGATGGAGATGTTCTCTCCCTGGTCGGGACAGAGACGGTCGGCACGCATCTTGATCTGATGGGCACTCTCCTCGCCACTGACATAGAGTACCTGCAGATCGGGCAGGTGGAGAATGGTCTGCAGCGTCAGCGTACTCTTGCCAATGCCCGGCTCGCCACCGAGCAGCGTGATGCTCCCGGGAACGAGGCCGCCGCCGAGGACGCGGTTGAACTCAGCGTCGTGGAGGTCCAGGCGTGGCAGGTCCTCAGTGGAGATGTCGCGCAGCCGTTGTGGGCGGGCTTCGTTCGACGCCATTCCGCCGAAGAGGGCCGCGGCCCCGCCATGGCGGACATTGAGAGCGGCGTTGCGGGCTGCCGTCGATCCGCTGTCGTTGGCAATACGCAGTTCCTTGAAAGTGTTCCACTGTCCGCAACTCGGACATTTGCCGAGCCATTTCTGTGATTCTTGTCCGCAGTTGGAACAGACATACACGATTTTATCTTTAGCCATACCTGATTTTTTCTGAAGTAAGTGCACAAAATTACAAATTTCTTTCCGAATGACAAAATAAAATATTACTTTTGCAGTCAATGAAGAAAATCCTCTATTTCGTCATCCTCGTCATGACGCTTGCCGCCTGCGGTCAGAGCTATGATCAGAAGCGGCGCCTCACGAAAGCTGAGCGGCGCCAGCAGGACAGCATCGACAGTGCATCGTTGAAAATTGGTGTGTTGCCGACACTGGACTGTCTGCCTCTGTTCATCGCACAGGACGACAGTCTCTTCAAGGCAGTCGGCGTCACGGTACATCTGAAACCCTTCACGGCGCAGCTGGACTGTGACACAGCCCTTATCCGCGGTCGTGTGGAAGGGACCATCACTGACCTCGTGCGTGCTGAGCGTCTGCGCCATGCCGGCATCGCTTTGGAATATCCGATCGCTACCAACACTTATTGGCAGCTGTTGTCGAATCGTACGGCCCGTATTCATGAGCTCAAGCAGCTCAGTGACAAAATGGTGGCCATTGCTCCCTTCTCCGCCACTGACCGTCTGGCTTCTATCGCCATCACCCTCGGCCGTCCGAAATATGACGTCTATAAGATTACGGTCAATGATGTCCTTGTACGGCTGAAGATGTTGCAGAACAACGAGATGGACGCTATGCTGCTCACGGAGCCACAGGCTACTACTGCGCGGCTGATGGGCAGCACGCTGCTCCTTGACAGCAGAAAGCAGGATCTCCACTGGGGTGTATTCGCTTTCCGAAAGTCGAAGATGGATGCCACGCGTCGTAAGCAGTTGGCACTGATGATCAAGGCCTACAACCAAGCTGTCGACAGTATCCGTCGCCATGGCCTGCAGTATTATGGCCCGATCATTCAGAAATATTGTAAGGCAGATGCTCAGACGGTGAAGGCTTTGCCGAAAATAGAGTTTAACTATGCCGTTGCTCCCGAGCCGGCAGATATCAAACGTGCACAATAGTATGGATTTGGTGATTAATCAAATGCTGAAACCTTTCCTCATCGACGAAGACCTCACCACGGGGCTCAATGCTCTTGAGGAGGTGAAGAAAAAATATCCCTATCTGAATGAGGATGGGGAGATCGCTGCCATCCGACAGGATTATAAGCTCCTCCTTGACTATATGGATAAGAATGTGAAGGATCCGGAGCGCCAGAAGTTCTATGCTTCTTTCTGTCAGCGTGGAGCGCGGGTGGCATCGTCTTTCTATCATCAGGTCTTACTTCATGATAATGCGTCTTTCCGCCAGGCAAAGGAGCGCGTGGCCCATATCAATTTCCGTCCGGAGAGCGTACGCCACTCTCTGGAGGATTTTGTCGCTGATGTTGCCATGCTAGAACTTGAAAGCCCGGAGGAACGCCAAAAAAAGTCAGAAGAAATCTATACGAAGCACCAGCATCAGCTCTCGTTGCTCTTCGATCATATCCTCGTCAGTCCGCTGTGGGATGAGGAGACGGAGAGTTTCTATGACTCTCTGCTGACTTCTCCGACCATCGACAGCCGTGATGCTTGTCTGCTCGTGAGCGCCATCATGCTCGCCTGTATGAACTGTTTTGATGTCCGCAAGTGGCTGGCATTGACAACGGTCTATGAGAAAGCTAATGATGAGGCACTGCGCCAGCGGGCCTTCGTGGGTTGGGTCTTCGCCCTTTCCCCATTGAAGGATTATGTGTATCCGACAGTACGGCATCGTCTTAACGAACTCTTCATGGATCCTGCGTTGCCAACGGAACTGCTCTATTTCCAGGAACAATATTATTTCTGTATCTCAGCCGGTGAAGATGGTGCGAAGATCCGGAAGAATATTATACCCGGAGTGATGCAGAATGCGCAGTTTGATGTGACGCCGAATGGCGTGAAAGAGAAGGAAGACGATGAGTTGGAGGGTATCCTTCATCCCGAGGCTGCCGACGAGAAGATGGAAAACATGGAGAAAGCCATGGGTAAAATCTCTTCCATGGCAAAAGAAGGCCGCGATATCTATTTCGGCGGCTTCTCCCAGATGAAGCGTTTCGGCTTTTTCTATACTCTGAGCAACTGGTTCGTGCCTTTCTACCTCGAGCATCCTGATTTGAAGGCGGTGCATGAGAAGGTGGGGGATAGCTCGTTCCTGCAGAATCTTGATGCCATCGGACCGTTCTGTGACAGTGACAAATATAGCTTTGCTCTGGCTATGATGACTGTCATAGACCGGCTGCCGGAAGATGTACGCAATATGATGAAGCATACTGATCTCTCCATGATTGGTGAGATGAAGGGCATCGACAGTAAGAGCGGTGCCTATCTGCGTCGTTCCTATTTGCAGGATTTGTTCCGCTTTTACTTGTTATATTCCAACAAGCTGGATTTCGTCTCTCCTTTCCTTTACGATCTTAATGACGATGAGGAGATAGAAAATACGTTCCCGTTCTGTAACATCGTATTCCAGGAGACGCCTTTGAAGAAAGAGGTTATGCCTCTTGTCAACTTCCTGTTGAAACATAAGGAATATTATCTAGCAGCACGGGTGCTGGAGTACTGGGAGAGCATGTTGGAAAGTACGGATTTCCACCTTGCCTACGGTTATTGCCTCCATGTCCTTGGTAAGAATGAGCAGGCTTATGATAACCTCATCACTGCTGAGGCCTTATCGCCGGAGAGCCATGATGTCTGCAAACTGCTTGGCGAGGTTTCTTATGAACTGAATATCTGGCCGAAAGCCTATGAATGTTATCACCAACTCACAGAGTGGTATCCCCACAATTGGCGCTACTCGTTGAAACTCGCTGTCTCTGAGATGGAGATGGGGCAGTTTGATGATGCGCTGCAGCGCCTCTACCAGCTTGATTTTGAACATGAGAACGAGCCGCGGATCATGAGTGAGCTGGCATGGGTGCTTCTGCATGTCAAAAAGACAGATGAGGCCCGGAAAACCTATGACCGTCTTTTCAAGACGGGACATAAAGATTCGGAGGATATTGCTAATTATGCCTATACATTCTGGTTCTCGGGAGAATATCACGCAGCAGCCAACCTCTTCCGCAGCTATCTCAAGGCAGTGAAAGGGACAAGTGATGATCTTGAGTCAAAGGGAAAGGGCGCCACGTTGATTCGTATCTTCCATGATGACCAGCGGCTGATGGATATCTATCATATCTCTTGGCAGCAGATGTGTGCCATGAGAGATCTGACTATGTTGTAGCTCACAAAAGAATATTATAGTTCGCAATGAAATATTAAAGTTCGCAATAGAAAATAGTTTTTTAAAATGAAACGCAATGCAAAGATTTGGGTGGGTGCCGTTGTGGCCTGCCTGCTCTTTATCCTCGGATGGGGATATTTCTATTTCTTCAGTGATTTCTCCAAAGAGAAACATACGGTGTACGTATATATCGACCCTGACGACAATATCGACTCCGTCTATGCCAAGGTGCGTCACTATGCCACGGAGCATAGCTATCATGCCTTTAAGACGTTGGCCCGCCATTTCGATTATGCCGATCATATCCGTACCGGCCGGTATGCCATCAAGGACGGCCAGGGCGCGCTCGTCATCTTCCGCCATTTCCGCAACGGACAACAGGAACCGGTGGATCTGACCATCCCCAGCTGTCGTACGCTCGGTGATCTCGCCGCTGCCGTGAGCAGTAAGCTGATGATCGATGAGGAGGAGCTCTATGACTCTCTGACGAGTGAGGCTACTTGTCAGCGGCTCGGTTATGACACCGCCACAATCTACTGTCTCTTCATTCCGAACACCTATGATATCTACTGGAACACGTCGATCTCGAAGTTCCTCGACCGTATGAAGACGGAGAATAAGAAGTTCTGGAATTTCAACCGTACGGAGAAGGCCCGCGCCATGCGTCTTTCTCCCGAGGAGGTGACGACGCTCGCCAGTATCGTTGATGAGGAGACGGCCAACGACCACGAGAAGCCGATGATCGCTGGTATGTATTATAACCGTCTGATGCTTCGCAGTGCCAAATATCCTGACGGCATGCCGTTGCAGGCAGATCCTACCATCAAGTTTGCCTGGCACCGGTTTGATCTGAAGCGTATCTATCAGAACTTGCTGTTCATTAACAGTCCGTATAACACGTATAAGAATCCCGGTCTGCCCCCAGGGCCTATCCGTATCCCGACGGTTGCCGGTATTGATGCCGTGCTGAATCATGTGCATCACGATTATCTCTATATGTGCGCCAACTCTGACTTCAGTGGTACGCATGTCTTCGCCCGTACGTATGAGGAGCATCTGCAGAATGCGAAGAAATACAGTGAGGCGCTCGACCAGCGCGGCATTAAATAAGTAGGGACATGATTATCATGTTCCGCAATATATAATAAGGTGTAACTATGCAGGCAGACATCAATCAGATTATCAATAAACTACAGATCACGCCCAACGGCATGCAAGAGGAGGCTATCCATGCCATCTTGCATACGGGCAAGGACGTTGTCGTACTCTCGCCGACAGGATCGGGAAAGACGCTGGCTTACCTCTTGCCGTTGTCTCAGCTCCTGGATGCTGATGATGACCAGCCGCAGGCTGTCGTTATCACGCCGGGACGCGAACTGGCCTTGCAGAGTGCTACGGTCTTTAAGGATATGGGCACAGGACTGCGTGCGATGGCTGTCTATGGCGGCCGTCCTACCATGGAGGAACATCGTGTCCTTCGTGATGTCCGTCCGCAGCTCGTCTTTGGCACGCCGGGACGTCTCAACGATCATCTCGACAAGGGCAATCTCTCTGCTGATCATGTGCGCTATCTCATCATTGATGAGTTTGACAAATGTCTGGAGATGGGATTCCAGGACGAGATGCACGAACTGATCAATAAGCTCTACCGTGTAGATCGTCATATCCTCCTCAGTGCTACTGATGCTGCGGAGATTCCATCGTTCCTTCATCTGCGGGAAAAGCAGGATATGGTGCGTGTGGATTTCCTCGATCATGAGGAACAGGTGCCGGACCGCGTCACTGTCTATGCCGTTCATTCTCCCGAAAAGGATAAGTTGGGAACCTTACGCAACCTCCTCTTGAATTTTGGGGAGGAGAGCAGCATCGTGTTCCTGAACTACCGGGAAAGCGTTGAGCGCGTCGATAACTTCCTACGGGAGGCAGGCTTCACGACATCGGCTTTTCATGGCGGTCTGGATCAGAAAGCCCGTGAACAAGCATTGTATAAGTTTTCCAATGGTTCCGCTAATGTCCTTGTGGCTACCGATCTGGCCAGTCGTGGCCTCGATATCCCTTCTGTAGACCATATCATCCATTATCACCTTCCGGAGAGTGAGGATGGCTATATCCATCGCGTAGGACGTACTGCCCGTTGGCAGGCGACAGGAAACACCTTCTTCCTCCTCTCCGATGGTGAGCAGATCCCAGCTTATGTTGATGCTGCTGTCGAGGACTTTGCGTTGGAAGAACAGCCTATCGATCGTAAGCCTTCGGCTCCGCGGATGGCAACCGTCTATATCGGCAAGGGAAAGAAGGATAAGATCTCTAAAGGTGACATCCTTGGTTTCCTCTGTAAGAAAGGCGGACTGAAAGGATCCGAGATCGGACGTATCGATGTGAAGGACCGTTACTGTTATGCCGCCGTTAGCCGTCCTCGCTTGCATGCGCTGCTCCGCCAAGTTCAGGGTGAGAAGATCAAAGGCATCAAAACGGTTGTTGAGGAGATCAAATAGCTATGCTGGTGATGAGGCTTTCGAAATAACTTTGTTTCGGAAAATAAATAATTATACGAGAAATCAATTATGAATTGGTTGAAAACGTGTGAAAACCGTAAATAATTGCAGAAATATTTGCACAATTCTCGAAAAATGTGTAATTTCGCAGCAGAATCTTTCAAGTAAAACCTTTAAATAAACATTCAGATGAAGAAGTATAACTTTAATGCAGGTCCTTCAATGCTTCCCCGTGAAGTCATTGAGAATACGGCTAAGCAGATTTTGGATTTCAATGGCAGTGGTCTTTCCCTCATGGAGATCTCTCACCGTGCCAAAGACTTCCAGCCCGTTGTCGACGAGGCAGTAGCGCTGATCAAGGAATTGCTCGACATTCCGGAGGGCTATTCTGTCATCTTCCTTGGTGGCGGTGCTTCCCTGCAGTTCATGCAGATCCCTGCTAACTTCCTGATCAAGAAGGCCGGTTATGTCAACTCCGGTACATGGGCTAAGAAGGCCATGAAGGAAGCTAAGCATTTCGGCGAGGTCGTAGAGGTCGCTTCTTCGGCTGATGACAACTATACCCATCTGCCTAAGGGATATACGATCCCAGCAGATCTCGACTACCTCCATATCTGTACGAACAATACCATCTTCGGAACGGAGCTTCGTAAGGATATTGACTCTCCCGTGCCTTTGATCGCGGATATGAGTTCTGATATCATGAGTCGTCCTGTTGATGTCTCTAAGTATAAGGCTATCTATGCGGGCGCTCAGAAGAACATGGCTATGGCCGGTGTCACCGTTATCATCGTGAAAGATGATGAGCTTGGCAAGAGTGGCCGTGACCTGCCGACGATGATCGACTACCGTACGCATGTTGAGAAGGGCTCTATGTTCAATACGCCGCCTGTAGTACCTATCTATTCTCTTCTGGAGACCATGCGCTGGTGCAAGGCCCAGGGTGGTGTGAAGGAGATGGACCGTCGCGCTCATGAGCGTGCACGTATCGTCTATGACGAGATTGACCGCAACAAGCTCTTCCGCGGTACTGTCGCTACGGAGGATCGTTCCCTCATGAACCTCTGCTTCGTGATGAACGATGAATATAAGGATCTCGAAAAGCCGTTCCTTGACTTCGCTACCGAGCGTGGCATGGTCGGCATCAAGGGTCATCGTAGTGTCGGTGGTTTCCGCGCTTCTTGTTATAACGCTCAGACGCTGGAGGGTGTCAATGCCCTCGTACAGTGCATGAAGGACTTTGAGGCCCAGCACTAATTTTTCCTTCAGTGGAGGGGTGGCTGCCATGTTGCGACCATCCCAAAAAATTAAAACCAACAAAAAATGAAAGTATTAGTAGCTACTGTTAAGCCATTTGCTCCCGCTGCTTTGGAAGGGATCAAGAAAGAACTCCAGGCTGCCGGTCACGAGGTCGTCGTCCTGGAGAAATATGCAGACCAAGCCGCTCTTCAGGCTGCTGTGAAGGATGTCGACGCGATGATCGTTCGTTCCGATAAAATCGACCGTGACGTCATCAATGCTGCTCCGCAGTTGAAGATCGTCGTCCGTGCCGGTGCCGGTTATGACTCCATCGATACTGCCTACGCCAAGGAGAAGAATATCGTTGTAGAGAATACGCCGGGCCAGAATGCCAATGCCGTGGCCGAACTTGTCTTCGGTCTCCTCGTCTATACCGTCCGTAACTTCTATAATGGAAAGGCCGGTACGGAGCTGAAGGGTAAGAAACTCGGTATCCTCGCCTTCGGTAATGTCGGTCGTAACGTTGCACGCATCGCCAAGGGCTTCGGAATGGACGTCTATGCCTTCGATGCCTATTGCCCTGCCAATGTCATTGAAGAGGCCGGTGTCCATGCTGTAAAGAGTCAGGATGATCTCTTCAAGACTTGTGATATCGTTTCCCTCCATATCCCTGCTACACCGGAGACAAAGGAGAGTATCAACTACAAGACCGTTAACCAGTTGGAGAAGGGGGGCATCCTCATCAATACGGCCCGTAAGGAGGTCATTAATGAGCCGGAACTGATCAAACTCCTTCAGGACCGTCCTGATCTCAAATATATCACGGATATCAAGCCTGATGCTGACGCAGAGTTCAAGCAGTTTGAAGGCCGCTATTTCTCTACGCCGAAGAAGATGGGCGCGCAGACAGCTGAGGCCAATACCAATGCCGGTATGGCTGCTGCCCGTCAGATCAACGCCTTCTTCAAGGATGGATGCACGAAATTCCAGGTGAACAAATAATTAAAGGTAAAAAAGTAAAGAAGAAGAATTAAACGTAGGGATTCCTCACCTTTAGTGGTGAGTCCACACCCAAAGTTTACTTTTTTACTTTTTTACTTCTTTACTTTTAAACTTATATCTATGGCTACGATAAAACCTTTCAAGGGCTTACGCCCACCCCGTGAGTTAGTGGAGAAAGTGGAGTGTCGCCCTTATGATGTATTAGACTCCGATGAAGCACGGGCAGAAGCGGGTGATAACGCCATGAGCTTCTACCATGTCATCAAACCCGAAATTAATTTTCCAGAGAAGATTGCGGAGGATGATCCCCGTGTCTATGAGAATGGTGCTGCCACCTTCCGTGATTTTATCCGTCGTGGCTGGCTTGTTCAGGACAAGGATGATCATTACTATCTCTATGCTCAGACAATGGGCAGTAAGACCCAGTATGGTCTCGTCGTTGCCGCTTCTGTTGAAGATTATCTTCGTGGCGTCATCAAGAAGCATGAGTTGACGCGTAAGAGTAAGGAGGAAGACCGTATGCGACAGGTGGAAGCATGTGATGCGAATACCGGTCCCGCTTTCTTTGCTTATCCTGATGATCCCGTCCTTGACAAACTCATCGCCCGTTATGCCGCCTTGGTACCGGAATATGATTTCATTGCTCCGCAGGATGGCTTCCGTCATCAGTTTTGGGTGATTAGTGATCCCCGCGACTTACAGATCATTACGGAGGAGTTCGCGAAGATGCCGTCGCTTTATATCGCCGATGGCCATCACCGTAGCGCTGCCGCTGCCCGTGTTGGTGCTGAACGTGCCCGTCGTGATCCCCATCATACCGGTAAGGAGGAATATAATTATTTCATGGCGGTCTGTTTCCCGGCCAGTCAACTGACGATTCTCGACTACAATCGTGTCGTCCGTGATCTCAACGGTATGACGGCAGATGCTTTCCTCCAGGCTTTGGAGAAGAACTTCATCGTGGAGAAGAAGGGCGAGGAGATCTTTAAGCCTGCCCGGCTCCATGAGTTCTCACTTTATCTGGATGGTTGTTGGTATGCACTCACGGCACGGAAGGGGACTTATGATGATCAGGATCCTATCGGTGTCCTCGACGTCGATATTTCCAGTCGGCTGATTCTCGACGAACTGATGGGCATCAAGGATCTTCGCAGTGACGACCGTATCGATTTCGTCGGTGGTCTCCGTGGCCTCGAGGAACTGAAGCGTCGTGTCGACAGTGGTGAGATGCGCTGGGCCTTGGCACTCTATCCCGTCACCATGAAACAGATTATGGATATTGCCGATAGTGGAAAGATTATGCCGCCGAAGGCTACGTGGTTTGAACCGAAACTACGCAGTGGACTGGTGGTACATCTCTTGGATTAATGCTGTTATCGGATTGAAGGAAATAGATTGAATGGATAGTGATCAGTATCTCACACTCTCAGAAGGACAACGGGGCGAGGGGACTTACTCGGAGAAAAGGAGTAAGTTCCTCGCCTTCGCTCATCATGTGTCATCCTTGGAGGAGATAAAAAGTATTTTGGCCGACTATCGGAAAAAATATTATGATGCCCGACATGTCTGTTATGCTTATATGCTGGGCCCGGACCATCAGGAATTCCGTGCTAATGACGATGGAGAACCGTCGTCAACAGCGGGTAAGCCCATTCTCGGACAGATCAATTCCCGTGAGTTGACAGATGTTCTCGTTGTCGTTGTCAGATATTATGGTGGGGTGAATCTCGGTACGGGGGGCTTGATCGTTGCCTATCGTACGGCCGCAGCAGCGGCTCTCGATGATGCGAAGACCGAGCAACGAACGATAGAAGAGCAGGTGACTTATCATTTCTCTTATCCGATGATGAATGGGGTCATGCGACTCGTCAAAGACATGAACTTGCGTATCGTCAGTCAGCAATTTGACAATACTTGTTCTATTGTCCTCGCTGTCCGTCGCCGTGATGCTGACTTGCTCAGAAAGCGTTTGGAACAACTGGATTTTACTGATTTGTAAGGAAAAAAACTAAACGATAGAAAAAAGAACCCGTATCTCTTTGCAATGTGAAAGAAAAATTGTAATTTTGCTGCGGAATTCGAAATAAATATTACGACTTGATTATGCAGAATATTTTTAAAGGACTCGGTATCGCCCTGATTACCCCGTTCACTCAGGATGGCGAAGTAGACTATCAAGCTCTCAAGCGACTTGTTGAATACCAGATTGAAAACGGTGCAGATTTTCTCTGTATCCTTGCTACAACAGGAGAAGCTCCCTGTCTGACACGGGAAGAGAAAGACAAGATCACGGACCTCGTGAAGGAGGTCAACCATGGCCGTATCAAGATCCTGAAATACTGCGGCGGCAACAATACGCGTGCCGTCATTGATGAGATCAAGTCGACGGACTGGTCAGGCATTGACGGTATCTTAAGCATTTGTCCTTATTATAATAAACCGTCGCAGGAAGGTCTCTATCAGCATTTCAAGGCGATTGCCTCCGTCAGTCCGCTGCCTCTCGTGCTCTATAATGTGCCGGGACGTACGGGTGTGAATATGAAGGCTGAGACGACCGTTCGTCTGGCTAAGGACTTCCCGAATATTGTTGCCGTCAAGGAGGCCAGTGGCTCATTGGAGCAGGTTGATGAGATTATCAAGAACAAGCCCGACAATTTTGATGTCATCAGTGGTGATGACGCCCTGACATTCTCCATGGTTGCCAGTGGTGCCGCCGGTGTCATCTCCGTGATCGGTAATGCCCTGCCGAAGGAGTTTAGTCGGATGATCCGTCTGGAGTTCAACGGAGAGTATGAGCCGGCCCGGAAAATCCACCACATGTTTACGGAACTCTATAAGCTCCTCTTCGTCGATGGTAATCCTGCTGGTGCGAAAGCCCTGCTCAACGATATGGGCTTTATCGAGAATGTCCTCCGTCTGCCCCTCGTCCCCACAACAATCAAGACGAAGGAGCGTATGGCGGAGATCCTTAAGGAACTCAGAATATAATATCAGCAAACAGAGCGTTTTTTAAGACATAGTAAAACAACAAAGTAAAACAACAAAAAAGGTCATCCGCAGCAATGCAGATGGCCTTTTTATTTATTTTCCATTATCTATTCTCCATTCTCCATTATTATTAATCATAGATTTTCCGTTGTCTTTGGATATACCAACGAACCACATAATAAAGGACGGCGATGACGACGGCCAGAATAATGACGAATTTGATATATTCCGCATATTCGGCAATCTTGTCGTTGAGCTGTGACTCGGGGACAACGGAATGGAGATACCAGCCAAGGGCCGCAAGAATACAGTTCCATGTGCCTGCGCCGATGGTGGTGTACAGGATGAAGTAACCGTAGTGCATCTTACTCATGCCGGCGGGGATAGAGATGAGGTGGCGGATACCGGGGATGAGACGCCCCGTTAGGGTAGCCACGGCACCGTGGTTGTAGAAATATTTCTCACTCTTCTCTACCTTCTCCTGGTTGAGCATACACAGATGTCCCCAACGGCTGTTGGCGAACCGGTAGATGATGGGTCTACCGAGATAATGTCCGGCGGCATAGTTGATACTTGCTCCTAGATCGGCGCCAAGGGTAGCCACAAGAATGATCAGCCAGACATCGAGGTTTCCGGCGGCGGCATGATAGGCGGCGGGGGAGACGACAAACTCTGAGGGAACCGGAATGACGGTACTCTCCAGCAGCATGAGGATGAATACCGTATAGTAATTCAGGTTCTGCAATAATGTTGATAATATTCCCATAATCTTAAATCCCCTCCCTGGCAATAGGATGGGAGGGAGGGGATGGATAGTTGTTGTTATTTCTTCTGTTGTTTGGCCCAGGTATCTTTCAGACCAACGGTCTTGTTGAATACCGGCTTCTCGGCTGTGCCATCGGGATCAGCCATGAAGTATCCGATACGCTGGAACTGCAGATATTCGCCCGGCTTCTTTGTTGCGGCAAAATTCTCCACGTAGCAGTTGTCATAGACCTTCATGGAGTCCGGATTGAGGAGTTCACGGAAGTCACGCTCGTCAGCGGAGGGATTCTCTACATTGAAGAGGCGGTCGTAGACACGTACCTCACTCTTCACGCAGTGGTCGCAGCTGACCCAGTGGAGCGTTCCTTTGACCTTGCGGTTGGCGCCTTCCATGCCACTCTTGGAGGTCGGATCGTATTCTGCCTGGATCTCCGTGATCTTACCGTCGGCATCTTTCGTACAACCCGTACATTTCACGATGTACGCATTCTTCAGACGGACTTCCTTGCCGGGAGTCATGCGGAAGAACTTCTTCGGCGCGTCCTCCATGAAGTCGGCACGCTCAATCCAGAGGTTGCGGGAGAACGTGATCTTGTGACTTCCTGCCGTCTCGTCCTCCGGATTATTGATAGCCTCCATCTCTTCGGTCTGACCCTCAGGATAGTTCGTAATAACGAGTTTCACGGGATCAAGGACGGCACTGACACGTGTGGCTTTCTTGTTCAGATCCTCACGGACGGCTGCCTCCAGAAGAGCCATGTCGTTGAGGGCATCGAACTTCGTATAACCGATGGAGTCGATGAAGTTACGGATACTCTCGGGGGAGTAGCCACGGCGGCGCATACCGCAGAGCGTCGGCATACGGGGATCATCCCATCCTCTGACGAGGTGCTCGTCGACGAGGGTATGGAGCTTACGCTTGGACATCACGGTATAGGTGAGGTTCAGACGGTTGAACTCAATCTGTCGCGGACGGTTGTCGTTGAGGTTGTCGGCCGTACCGTCATACTCCTTAAGGAAGTCAATGAACTTATTATACAGCGGACGGTGGGGAACGAACTCCAGTGTACAGATGGAGTGGGTGACACCCTCGAAATAGTCGCTCTGTCCGTGGGCGAAGTCATACATCGGATAGCAATGCCATTTTGTGCCCGTACGATGGTGCGGCGTCTGGATAATACGATAGATGATCGGATCACGGAAATGCATGTTGTCGTTGGCCATATCGAGCTTGGCGCGCAGCACCATACTTCCCTCGACAGCCTCCGGCGTATTCATCTGACGGAACAAGCGGAGATTCTCTTCCACGGGACGGTCACGATAGGGCGACGGCGTACCGGGCGTCGTCGGCGTGCCTTTCTGCTCGGCGATCTGCTCAGCTGTCTGCTCGTCGACATAGGCATGACCATTCTCAATCATCCAGATGGCGAAGTCCCAGAGTTTCTGGAAATAGTCGGAGGCATAATAGATATGTCCCCATTTGAAGCCGAGCCACTGGATATCGTGGAGGATATTCTCTACATATTCGTTGTTCTCCTTACTCGGGTTAGTGTCATCGAAACGGAGGTTGCAGACACCATGATATTTCTCGGCGACGCCGAAGTCCATGCAGATGGCCTTGGCGTGACCGATATGGAGATAGCCGTTCGGCTCCGGGGGGAAACGGGTCTGAATACGTCCACCGTTCTTTCCTTCGGCGAGGTCTTCCTCGACGAGTTGCTCGACGAAGCTCAAGCTTTTCTTCTCTTCTTTCGGAGTTTCTAATTCTTCTTTCGACATAGTTTAATATCTTTTTCGTCAAATATTTTCGTCAAATCTTTTTTGCCAAATATGTTTTTTATCAATTATGCTGCAAAGGTACGAGAAAATGCTCGAATTTCCAAAATATATGTTTTTAAACATGCGAAAAAAATTGCATCTTTGGCAAAAAATTCTTATCTTTGCAACAGTTATCCTGAATACAATCTTTTTACCTTAAGATGGACTAATACCTTAAACGATGAACGCCCCGCTCTGTGAAGAGCGAGACGTTCAACATTTATAGACCCAGTGGTTTATTTCTGAACGGGGATCTTCTTGACGCGACGCTCATGACGGCCACCTTCGAAGGAGGCGGTGAAGAACTCGTCGAGGATCTGCTCGGCGGTCTTGTTATCGATGAAACGGCCTGGCAAAACGAGGCAGTTGGCGTCGTTATGCTGGCGGATGAGCTCAGCGATGTCCTTGCACCAGGTAAGGCCGGCGCGTACACCCTGATGCTTGTTCAGGGTCATGACCATTCCCTCACCGCTGCCGCAGATGGCGATACCGGGATAGACCTCACCGCTCTCGATGGCTTCTGCCAGCGGATGGGCGAAATCGGGATAGTCAACACTCTCGTCACTATATGTACCGAAGTCCTTGTAAGGATAGCCCTTCTTCTCGAGATACTGAAGGACGAACTGCTTGAGGGGGAATCCTGCGTGATCGCAGGCGATACCTACTGTCTTTACTTCCATAAACTTGCTTTTTAAAAGGTTAATAATAAATCCGCTCATGATCCCCGGAGAGCCCGAGGTCATGAGCGGAAGATTTTATACTTCTGCTAAGAATTCTTTTACTTGTTTGTAGACATTGTCACCCGTGTAGCCGAGTTTCTCGTCAAGTACCTTGTAAGGAGCGGAGAAGCCGAAGCTCTTCATGCCATAGACCTTGCCGTTGGCACCTACGAGGCCTTCGAGGGTAACAGGAAGACCGGCCGTGAGACCGAAGATCTTGGCATTCTTCGGCAGTACACTCTCCTGGTATTCTTTCGTTTGGCGACGGAAGAGGCCCTCGGAAGGAGCGCTGACGACGCGTACTTTCAGGCCGTCATGGCGGAGTGCCTCAGTGCCGGCTTCGAGGGTAGAGACCTCAGAACCGCTGGCAACGAGGATGACATCAGGATTCTCATCACTGCCTTTGACGATATACGCACCCTTGCGGGCCTGCTCGTAATCGTTGCCTTCCGGCAGACAGGGGATGCCCTGGCGTGAGAAGATGAGTGCTGTCGGCGTATCCATATTCTCCATGGCCATCTCCCAGCAAACCTTTGTCTCATAGACATCGGCGGGACGGAAGACGCGGACACTGTCCTGGCCTTTGTGGTTCTGCAGTTTCTCCATGAGACGGATCTGAGCCTCCTGCTCCACGGGCTCGTGGGTAGGACCATCCTCACCGACACGGAAGGCGTCGTGGGTCCAGATGAACTTCACGGGGACCCCCATGAGGGCAGCGAGACGAACGGCGGGTTTCATATAATCGGAGAAGACGAAGAACGTGCCCATAGCGGCGATGACACCCCCATGAAGCATCATACCGATGCACATATCAGCCATCGTCAACTCACTGACACCAGCCTGGAAGAAGGCACCGGAGAAGTCACCCTTTCTCAGTTCGTGGGTCTCCTTGAGGAAACCGTCGGTCTTATCGGAATTGCAGAGATCTGCGGAAGCGCAGATCATATTCGGTACCTGTTGAGCGAGTACTTTCAGACAAGCGGAGGAGGCAGCACGTGTGGCGGCATCCGGCTTCAGCTCCACCTTACTCCAGTCGATTTTCGGTGCTTTTCCGGAGAACCAAGTATCCATGAGGGCTTTCTTCTCGGGATTCTCTTTGGCCCATTCTGCTTCGGCATTGCGACGTGCAGCGACGATCTTCGTGAGCTCCTCCCGACGGTCATCATAGAGCTTCTTGACATCATCGAAGATGGCAAAGGGATGCTCGGGATCGCCACCGAGGTTCTTGATGGTGTTGACATAAGCACCGTCACCCAAGGGAGCGCCGTGGGTCTTGACGTTACGCTCATAGCTGCTGCCGTCGGCCTTGCGGGCACCCTTACCCATGACGGTATGTCCGATGATCATCGTCGGACGCTCCTGCTCGGCGATACCGGCATCAAGGGCCTTACGGATCTGTGCGACATCATTACCGTCAATCTCAATGACATTCCAATCCCAGGCACGGTATTTGGCAGCCGTGTCCTCTGTCGTGACGACCTTCGTCTCCGTAGAGAGTTGGATGTCGTTGGCGTCATAGAACATCACGAGGTTATCGAGGCCGAGGGTACCGGCGATACGGCCCACACCCTGAGAGATCTCTTCCTCTACAGCACCATCGGAGATATAACAGAAGATACGATGCTGCATGACGGTATGTCCGAGACGGGCCTCCAAGAATTTCTCTGCCACGGCAGCGCCGGCAGCGATGGCATGGCCTTGGCCCAGCGGACCGGAGGAGTTCTCGATGCCGTGGGCAACGTCACGTTCTGGATGACCGGGACAGACGGATCCCCACTGGCGGAACTGCTGAATATCCTCAAGGGTGAAACGGCCCTGGAGCGTCAGTGCGCCATAGAGCATCGGACTCATGTGACCGGGGTCGAGGTAGAAACGGTCACGGCCGGTCCAGAAGGGATCGGCGGGATCGTAGACGAGATATTCAGAGAAGAGGACATTGATAAAGTCAGCGCCGCCCATAGCGCCACCGGGGTGGCCGGACTTGGCTTTCTCTACCATGGAAGCAGCCAGGATACGGATGTTATCGGCTGCACGATTCATAAGTTTGATATCGTTCATTTTGTTTAGTGTGATGCTTCTTTTTCGGTTGGGGTGTGTAAATACACCACAAATATACGGCTTTTTCTTGAAAGTGACAAATTTTGAACGATGTTTTCAATAAAAACTCATTGTTTTATGAGATGGTGGGGGAATAAAAAAGTAGGTGGCCGCAACATGGCGGCCACCTACTAGTAGGGTTCTGATTAGTCTATTTTTCTTGCGCCATCACTGATGACGACGGGGTAGACCTCGGGCGTATGACCATATTTGGCAGCGAACTTTGTCTTGGCATCCTCAATGAACTTGTCATAGAGCTCATCCTTGACGAGGTTGATGGTGCAGCCACCGAAGCCGCCGCCCATGATACGGCTGCCCGTGACACCGTCTTCCTTGGCGATGTCATTGAGGAAGTCGAGTTCCTCGCAGGAAACCTCATACTCTTTGCTAAGTCCCTCGTGCGTCTCATACATCTTCTTGCCTACGGTCTCATAGTCACCCTTCTCGAGGGCATCGCAGACAGCGAGGACGCGGTCTTTCTCACCGAGGACGAAGTGGGCGCGCTTGTAGTCTTCCTCGCCGACTTCCTGACGGACCTCCTCAAGCTGTTCCCACGTACAGTCACGCAGGGTCTCGAAATGTCCCTCGGGATGTTTGGCGGCGATGACCTTCACGACATGCTCGCAGGAGTTGCGGCGGTCGTTATAGGGTGAGCCGGCGAGCTCGTGCTTGACCTTGGAGTTGACGAGCACGAGTTTGTAGCCTTTCGGCTCGAAGGGGAAATATTCGAACTCACGGCTGCGGCAGTCGAGGCGCATGAGCTTGCCTTTCTGTCCGAAGACGGAGGCGAACTGATCCATGATACCGCAGTTGACACCGATATATTTATGTTCGTTAGCCTGACCGGCGAGGACGATGTCCCACTTGGAGATCTTGTTGTCGGCGAAGAGGTCGTTGAGGGCCACGCCGAAGCAGCTCTCCATAGCGGCGCTGCTGCTCATGCCGGCACCCAGAGGCACGTCACCAGCGAAGGCGATGTTGAAGCCTTTCACGTCGACGCCGAGGGCGCGGAACTCCTGGATCATTCCGTAGATGAAGCGTGCCCAGGTAGCATGGGGACCTTTGGGGTCGTCAACCTTAAACTCCACGCGGTCCTTGAGATCGATGGAGTAGCACATCACCGTATCCGTACCATTGGGGCGCACCTCCGCGAGGATGCCCTTGTCGACAGCGCCCGGGAAGACGTAACCGCCGTTGTAGTCCGTGTGCTCGCCGATGAGGTTGATACGTCCCGGAGCGGTATAGAGATTTCCTGTCTTGCCGTCGAAGTGCTTGATGAAACGGCTTCTTACATATTCGATATCTAACATAGTTGTTTGTTTTATTAGTTTGGTGAGTTTTCTGGAGAATGCTTAGTCTACAGGGATATCCTTGTTGATGTTCTTACTGCCGACGAGGGCGTAGAAGAACATGTAGGCGATGGCGATGAGGGGCACGATGTAACTGATCATGTAACCGGCGTTGTCAGCGATATAGTTCTGGATCAGCGGGAGGACGCCACCACCGACGACCATCATCATGAAGATACCGGAAGCCTGAGCGGTATATTTACCGAGACCTTCAGTAGCAAGGTTGAAGATGGAAGCCCACATGATCGACGTGCAGAGACCGCAGAGGACGAGGAACAGCGCGCTCATCGGAACTGTCGTCATGGCGAAGGAAGAACCGGTGAACAGCGGCATCGTCGTCGTCACATCTTTCGGCGTGAACATGGCGATGAGGATGAAGATGACGGCTACGGACGTGTTGGTCAGCATCATCGTGCGGGAGGAGATCTTGTCAGCGATGAAGCCGGCGACGAAACGGCCGACGAGCATCAGCAGCCAGTAGGTACCGGCGACGAAGCCACCGATGGCGGCGGCATTAGCCATCAGGCCTGCGCCCTTGTCGGATGTATCGGAGATATAGAAGTTCAGCGTACCGGGAATACCGACCTCAACGCCGACATACACGAAGATGGCGATGACACCGAGAACGAAATGGCGGAAGCTCCAGGGGCTGTGCTCAAAGACGGTGTCGGCCGTTGTCTTACCCATCTCAGGATCCTGGATAGGGATGAAGGAGAGGGCGATGAAGGCAGCGGCGAAGACGGCGAGGGCGATGTAGAGCACGAGGTTCACGTCAGCCATCTTGGTGCTGGAGGTGACGGTACCGATGAGGGCACCGACGAACATAGGCGTCAGCGTGCCGGAGAGGGAGTTCAGCGTACCACCGATGAGGTTCAACTGGTTACCACGGTTACCACCGCCACCGAGGAGGTTCAGCATTGGGTTGACGACGGTGTTCAGCAGACAGACGGAGAAACCGGAGATGAAGGCACCGAGGAGATAAACATAGAATCCCGTCATTCCTGTAGGGAAGCCGGAGAGGAACTGGATGAGTACGCCGACGAAGCCGACGCCGATACCCAGAAGTGCCGTTTTCTTATATCCGATTTTCGTGAGCAGCTTACCGGCGGGTATACCCATGAAGAGGTAAGCGAAGAAGTTCATGAAGTTACCCATCATACCGAGGAGGTTGCTGCCGCCGATCTCGGGCTGGTTTTTCCACACCACGCCGATGGGTGCTGCGAGGTTAGTGACGAAAGAGATCATTGCATAGAGAAACATCATCGTAATGATGGCAATGACGGTTCCGTGCTGTTTGTTCTGATTTTCCATTTTGATCGTAATTGTTGAAATTTGTTGTTTCAGATGTGTGTTAAAGATTGGTGAATCCATCCGTCATGGTATGGCGGATGGATTCCATGGAGATATGTTATTTCTCTACACCGAACTGATAGATGGTTTTCTGGGTGTAGGTCTCACCGGGATTCAGTTCCACGGAGGGGAAATATGGATGATTCGGCGTGTCGGGGAAGTGCTGTGCCTCGAGGCAGACGGCGGAGCGACGGGGATAGGTCGCGCCGTGGGTGCCTTTGATACCGGCAAGGAAGTTGCCGGTGTAGAGCTGCAGACCCGGTTCTGTGGTATATACATCGAGCGTACGGCCGCTGACGGGCTCCAGCAGATGAGCGGCATGGGAGAGCTCGCCCTCCTCTTTCTTATTGAGCACGTAGTTATGGTCATAGCCGCTGCCGTTCTTGATCTGCTCGTTGTCGGTATCGTTGATATGGTCACCGAAGGCCATGGGCTTACGGAAGTCAAACGGCGTGCCTTCTACTTTCCGGATCTCTCCCGTGGGGATGGAGACGGGATCGATGGGCAGATAGAAATCAGCGTTGAGCTGGCAGATGACATTGTCGATCGTCGGGGTGGGGTTGGCGATACCGGCGAGGGCGAAGAAGGCGTGATTCGTGAGGTTGATGATTGTCTTCTTATTCGTCGTAGCCTGATATTTGATGATCAGCTCATCATCATCAGTGAAGGTGTAAGCCACCCAGATCTCGAGCTCACCCGTGAAACCTTCCTCACCATAGGGACTCGTCAGCTTGAGGACGCAGGCCTGGTCGTTCATGCGGGTGACATCCCACACACGTACGTTATAGCCTTTCTTTCCGCCATGGAGGTGGTTGGGTCCGTCATTGGTAGCCAGTTGGTATTCCTTACCGTGGAGGGTGAACTTTCCCTTGGCGATACGGTTGCCATAACGACCGATGAGACGGCTCAGATAAGGCTCGGGAGAGTTGATGACATCGTGGATATTATCATGGCCCATAACAACATTGCCGAAGTTGCCGTTTTTATCGGGGACCATGATGGCTACGAGGGCACCGCCGAAGTTGGTGAACGCCACTTCATGGCCTTTCTTGTTCTTGAGGATGTAGAGGTCGGTCTTCTTACCTTCTACCGTGGTCTGGAAATCCTCTCTTTTCAGGCCACACAGATTTTCAGTTTCTGTCGTGCTCATATTCATTCGTTTTTAGTTACTTTGCAATAGTGTTTTGTTATTTATTGCAAAGTAACGAAAAATCCACGACTTTGACAAAAAAAATCCACTGAATTTGCATTCAGTGGACGTTAATTTTTTCTAATTATAAACATTATCGGTGTTATTGCAATCCGGAGAGGAGGTCAGCGACGACATAAGAAGAGCCGCCGACGAAGATGAAGTCATCTTTGTCCGCCTCCTTCAGTGCAGCCTCGTAACCCGCCATGACGGTGGGGAAGGGAGTACCATGGAGTCCGTGCCGTTCTGCCGTCTCCTTGACCTTATCGACGCTGAAGGCACGTTTGCAGGCCGGCTGTACCCAGTAGAATACGGCATCCGTGGGCATCATGGACAGGACATGATCGATATCCTTGTCGTCGACCATGCCGAAGACGATGCGGCGCGTCTTGCAGGGCTGGTCGGCGATCTGCTTGGAGAGGTACTGCCATCCACCGACATTATGTCCCGTGTCGCAGATCACCGTCGGGTCGTCCTGCAGCTTCTGCCACCGTCCCTGGAGTCCGGTAGCCTCACAGACGGTAGCGAAGCCCTTCGAGATGCTGGCGGCATTGCGGATGACACCTTTATTATATAGGAGCTGGCAAGCTGTGAGGATCGTGTTCGTATTCTTATCCTGATAGATACCGCCGAGCTCACTGTGTATCGGACCGAAATAGCGGGTCTGATAGTTGCGGCCGCCATCTTTGGCAGCGTCGGCGGAGATGATCAACGGCAGGTCCTCGGCGAAGACGATGGTAGCATCCATCTCCTGCGCTTTCGACTCAAAGACGATACGCGTCTCGGGCACGGCCTCACCGATGACGACGGGCACGCGCTCCTTGATGATACCGGCTTTTTCATACGCGATCTTCCCGAGGGTGTTGCCCAGAAACTGCGTATGGTCGAAACTGATGTTCGTGATGACGGAGAGGATCGGACGGATGATGTTCGTACAGTCGAGCCGGCCGCCGAGACCTACCTCGATGACGGCGATGTCGACATGCTGGTCGGCGAAATACTTAAAGGCCAGTGCCGTGGTGAGCTCGAAGAAAGAGGGATGGAGGGGCTCAAAGAAGTCCTTCTCCTTTTCCACGAAGTTGACGACATAGTCTTCGGGGATACATTCGCCGTTGACCCGGATACGCTCTCGGAAGTCGACGAGGTGTGGGGAGGTATAGAGTCCCACCTTATAGCCGTCGGCCTGAAGGATGGAGGCGATGGTATGGGAGCAAGAGCCCTTGCCGTTCGTCCCGGCCACATGGACGGAGAGGAAATGGGTGTGGGGATGCCCGAAATGTTCATCGAGGGCCTTTGTGTTCGCCAGCCCTTCCTTATACGCAGAAGCACCCACATGTTCGAAAACAGGGGTGCTATTGAATAGATATTGTACAGTTTCTTGATACGTCATGAATGTATAAAATATTTCCCTTGCGTGGCCGCAATAGGACGGCCACCTACAAAAGGGAAGCTACGAGAACAAGTTCTTGATATGATCGAAGATTGACTTCTTCTCCGTTGATGAGGCTTGGGTGCTGTCGGAACCTTTGAAGACCTCGATGGCTGCCTTCTCCTCCTTCGTCAGCGTCTTCGGGATATAGACGGTGGTACGGACGATGATGTCACCCTTGCCACTGCCGTAGCCCTGGACGGCGGGGAGGCCCTTGCCGTGGAGGCGGAACTGCTTGCCGGGTTGTGTACCCGGTTCGATCTTCTGCTTGATCTTCGTGCCGTCGATGAGCGGAATCTCCACCTCACCGCCGAGGACAGCCGTGGGGAGGTCGAGGATGAGATTATAATACAGATCCTGACCGTTGCGGATGAACGTATCGTTGGGTTCCTCTTTCACGATGACCTGGATATTACCGTTGACCCCGTTGTGGCGGCCGGCATTACCCTTGCCGGGGACGTTGACGACCATTCCTTCGGCGACACCGGCGGGGATGTGGATCTCAACGACCTCTTCGCCTTTGACAACACCCTCGCCGCCGCAGTCCTTACACTTATGGGTGATGACCGTGCCCTCACCATGGCAGGTAGGACAGGTGGTCTGTGTCTGCATCATACCGAGCATCGTACGTACCGTCTTTACCGTCACGCCCGTGCCATGACAGGTGGGACAGGTCTGCGGCTGCGCGCCACCCTCGGCACCGGAGCCGTGACAGGTAGGACACTCGACGTCTTTCTTAACCTTGAACTTCTTCGTCACGCCCGTAGCGATCTCCTGGAGCGTGAGGTGTACCGTCAGGCGCAGGTCACTGCCGCGGAACTGCGGTTTCTGCGCGTGACCGCCGCCGAAGCCGCCACCGAAGCCACTGAAGCCTCCGAAGCCGCTGTGACCGCCGAAGATATCACCGAACATGGAGAAGATATCATCCATGTCCATGCCACCGCTGAAACCACCAAAGCCGCCTTGTGGACCGTCGAAGCCGAACTGGTCGTACTGCTGACGTTTCTGCGGGTCATGGAGGACATCATAGGCCTCCGCGGCCTCCTTGAATTTCTCCTCGGCCTCTTTGTTGCCGGGGTTACGGTCGGGGTGATATTTGATGGCGAGTTTACGGTATGCCCGTTTGATCTCGTCTGCTGACGCGTCCTTGGCGACACCAAGGACCTCGTAATAATCTCTTTTCTGAGCCATAATAATAGTGGGGAATAGGTTGAGCCGGAATGATTACTGACCAACGGCCACCTTGGCGTGGCGGATCACCTTATCGTTGAGGGTATAGCCCGTAAGGACACAGTCGATGACTTTTCCTTTCTTGTCATCGCCCATTCCCGGGACCATCGCGACGGCCTCCATATTCTCCGTATTGAAATCTTTATCCTTCGTATCAATCTTCTTGACGCCGAGACTCTCGAGGGTCTTCTCAAACTTGCGCAGGATGAGTTCCATACCCTCCCGGAGGGCCTTGCCGTCCTTATCTTTGTCGTTGGCGAGGGCACGCTCGAAGTCATCGACGACGGGGAGGATGGCCTTGATGGTCTTCTCGCCGCCGTTGAGGATGAGGTCGGCCTTCTCCTTCAGCGTGCGCTTGCGGTAGTTGTCAAACTCGGCGACGGAGCGGAGGTATTTGTCCTTCAGCTCGGCCACCTGCTGCTGGGCCTCTGCCAGCGGATCAGCGGCCTTCTGGTCCTTCTCCTCTTTTTGATCCTTGGCGGCCTCGTCAGCTTTTTTCTCTTCGGTGTCTGCCTTTTTGTCAGTATTCACCGTTTTCTGTTCTTCCTGGGCGGCCTTCTGCGCGTCGCCGTCCTCTACATGGATATTTTTCTTTTCTTTTTCAGACATCATTGCAATTTTTTGATTTTTGCTCAATGACTTGCAAAAGTTATGCCACGATGTTGGCATTACGTTAGTTATACATTTGTTCCTTCTGGGCCTTGATCTGCTCGTCGTAGATGTAGTCATCGTAATCCATGAGCTTGTCGATGGTACCCTTCGGCGTGAGCTCGATGATCCGGTTGGCGACGGTCTCGATGAACTCGTGGTCATGCGAGGAGAAGAGGACAATGCCCTTGAAGGACACGAGGTTGTTGTTGAACGCCTGGATACTCTCGAGGTCGAGGTGGTTCGTCGGCGTGTCGAGGATGAGGCAGTTGGCATTCTGCAGTTGCATACGGGCAATCATACAGCGCATTTTCTCACCACCGGAGAGGACATTGACCTTCTTTAGGACCTCCTCGCCGGAGAAGAGCATGCGGCCGAGGAAGCCTTTCATGGCCACCTCGTTGCCCGGACCGTACTGGGAGAGCCACTCCACGAGGTTCTTGTCACTCTGGAAGAACTTCGTGTTGTCGAGGGGCAGGTAGGCCGTGGTGATCGTCACGCCCCACTTATACTCACCGGCGTCGGCCTTGCGGTTGCCGTTGATGATCTCGAAGAGGGCCGTCATGGCCTTCGGGTTATGGGAGAGGAAGACGACTTTCTGTCCTTTCTCCACGGTGAAGTTGACATGGTCGAAGAGCACCGTACCGTCCTCATCGACGGCCTTCAGGTCTTTCACCTCGAGAATCTGGTTGCCGGGCTCACGGTCCATCTGGAAGATGATACCGGGATACTTACGGCTGGAGGGTTTGATCTCCTCCACATTCAGTTTGGCGAGCATCTTCTTGCGGCTCGTGGTCTGCTTGCTCTTGGCGACATTGGCGGAGAAGCGGCGGATGAACTCCTCCAACTGTTTTTTCTTCTCCTCAGCCTTCATGCGCTGGTTCTGGGCCTGACGCAGGGCGAGCTGGGAGCTCTCGTACCAGAAGGAGTAGTTGCCGGCGAACATCGTCACCTTACCGTAGTCGATATCCACCGTCTGCGTGGAGACGGCATCGAGGAAGTGACGGTCGTGGCTGACGACGAGGACCGTCTGCTCCACCTCACCGAGATATTCCTCCAGCCATTCCACAGTGTCGAGGTCGAGGTCGTTGGTAGGCTCATCGAGGAGGAGGTTCTCGGGATTGCCGAAGAGGGCCTTGGCGAGCATGACGCGCACCTTCTCGTTGTTGCTGAGCTCACTCATGAGTTTCTCATGCTGGCTCTCCTTCACGCCGAGGTTCTGAAGCAGCTGCGCGGCATTGCTCTCAGCCTCCCAGCCGTTCATCTCGGCGAATTTCAGCTCGAGGTCGGCGGCACGGTTGCCGTCCTCCTCCGTCATCTCCGGCTTGCTGTAGAGGGCCTCACGCTCCTTCATGTTCTGCCACAGGGGCTGGTGACCCATGAGGACGGTGTCGATGACGCGGTACTGGTCGTATTTGAAGTGATCCTGCTCCAGGACGGAGAGGCGCTCGCCGGGGCCGAGCTCCACGCTGCCCTTGTTGGGCTCGAGGTCGCCGCTGATGGCTCTGAGGAGGGTGGACTTGCCGGCGCCGTTGGCACCGATGATGCCATAGATATTACCATGGGTGAATTTCAGGTTCACATCCTTATAGAGGACTCTTTTTCCGAACTGGATTGCGAGATTCGTTACTGTAATCATTTTCTTAAATACTTATCTGATCATTATTTGCGTGCAAAGGTACGATTTTTTTCTGAAATGACCTAAGGAACATTTGTGCATTTGTCAAATATATTGTAACTTTGCATCAAAAAATAAGAAATATGACAATGCATCAACCAGGCAAGATGAGTCAGGGCGACTATGCCCATTACCGTGTGGACCATGAGGCGCCGCTGCTGGAGTGGCTCCTGGAGACCTTGAAAGGGGAGAGCCGCACGAAGGTGAAGGCGACGCTCCAGGGCCGTGGCATCCGTGTCAACGGCAAGACGGTGACGAAATACGACTATCCGCTGAAGCCGGGCATGAAGGTCAGCGTCTCGAAGACGAAGCGCAACCGCGTGACGTGGAAGAGCCGTTGGCTGAAGATCGTTTATGAGGACCGTTGGCTCGTCGTCATCGACAAGCGGGAGGGCATCCTGAGTATGGCGGCCGGCCATTCGACGCTGAACTGCAAGACCGTGCTCGACGAGTATTTCCATGCCACGCGGCAGAACTGTCAGGCGCATGTCGTGCACCGCCTGGACCGTGACACGTCGGGGCTGATGATCTATGCCAAGGACAAGGACACGGCGCTGGCGCTGGAGGAGGACTGGCATCATACGGTCTTCGACCGCCGTTATGTTGCCCTCGTCTCGGGAGAGATGGTGGATGATGAGGGGACGGTAGCCAACTGGCTGAAGGATAACAAGGCGTATATCACTTATTCGTCACCCGTGGATAATGGCGGCAAATATGCCGTGACGCATTATCATGTTCTCAAAAGAAGTGTTGAGCATAGTCTCGTGGAGTTCCGCTTGGAGACGGGGCGTAAGAATCAGATCCGCGTGCATACGGCGGATATGGGGCATCCCGTCTGTGGCGATATTAAATATGGTAATGGGGATGATCCTTGTGGCCGGCTGTGTCTCCATGCCTACCGTCTGTGTTTCTATCATCCCGTGACGCATCAGCCGTTGGAATTTGAGACACCGATACCGAACAATTTCATTAAAAACCTGTAGATGATGTCAGACTTCACCAATTACGTCATGGCCTTGGTGTTCCTGATCGTGGGCATCTGGCTGTTCAAGAAGATCACGTTCTGTCTTTTCCGTATCCTCATCGCCGTTTTCTTCCTGGCGGGGATATATTATTTTCTGTTTGTAGGGTAGGGACATGATTTATCATGTTCCGCCCATGATTCAACGAATATTCTCTGTGGAAATGGCTCCATCAATATTGATGATCATTGATGGAGGCATCTCGTCCACATGTTTTATCGAGTGGTTCAATATAAACGAAAAGACAGAATAACAGATTCTACATATACTGCGCGGCATATGTAAAATCTGTTACTCTGTCTTTTTTATTCCCGGTGTGGGTGGAACATGATGAATCATGTCCCGCACATCGTGGATTCATCCGTCGTACCGACGGCGGGCCGCCACAAGGGACGGCCCCTGCAAAGGGATGTTTTACTTCACGTATTTCTTTCCGTTAACAACGACGATGCCCTTGTAGGCCTTGCTGACGCGCTGGCCGGCGAGGTTGTACACCGGAGTGTTGGCGTTGACCACTGCGGCCTTCGGAGTAGCGATGCCCGTGGAGACGAGGGAAACGATGTAGTTGCCCTTGTTGATTTCATACGTGGTCTTGAACTTTGTCAGCTGACCATAGACGATGACCTCATCGCCCTCGTGGACATCCACACTGGCTTCGTCCTCAAAGGTCTTGTTGTCCAATCCGTTACCACCGTATACTTCCAGACTGTCAGTCGTGGAATTGATATCGTCCTTGATGTAATAATTGATATTCTTGTAAGTGGAGGAATAAGACGGCTTGCTGGAAACGATACCTTTTACATACACGTTGGTAGCGAGGCCCTCACCGGCATCGATGAGTGCCTTGGCCTTAGCGATGGTGTAAGCGGTCTCCTTGGTGTTGGAGATGTCAACGATTGTCGGCGTCGAGCCCTGCTCGTAGAGGGCTACCTTAGAGACCTGAACGAAACCATTTGTAGTACCTTTCTTGCAGTCAAAGACCAGGCGGTAGCACTTGTTGGCTGCGGGAGTGGTGACGGGGATCGTGATGTCGCCCTGTGCGGCACTGACATCGATGGTCTGCTCGGGGGCAGCGAAGGAGGCGGTGGTGGTATCTTTGGCAACGAGCAGCTTGACACTGTTGACATAGTCGGCACTGAACTTGTCGATGGTCACCACGATGTTACCGATGGCCTTGTCCACAGCCACTGCCGTCTCGATATAGGCCACTCCGGCTTGCGTCTTGTTACCACATTTGATGTACGTCCAAGAGCTACTGTTTTTGTTGTTGTTGAAGCCGTAGATGGTCCATTTCTGTCCGTCGGCACCAGTAGCATTCCAAGACTTGTTGTAAGCGCCAACGGCATCCTGCGTCGGTGCGGGGAATGTCAGCGTCTTGTAGGCGTCAGCGGCGCTGGCAACGGTTGAAACGAGCATCATGCAGAGCATGAGCGATAAGCGTAAAATTTTCTTCATAATCAGTTATTTTTATAGGTTTTACATGGCAAAGATACAAAAAAATTACATACGTGTCAAGTTTTGCGTGTTAAAAAATGATGAAGAAAAGGGGAGAAAAACGAAAGCGAAAAGGGAAATGTCATGTAAACGGGAGAGAAAGGAAAAAAATACTAATCAATTCTTTTCTATATCTTAAAAAAGATGTAAATTTGCAGTCAAAGAAGAGAAAAGAGAAATTAGATGAGAAATCTCAAACATGGAAATATACGAGGTGTTGGATGACTATCCTAATGATTCCATTCAACTCCGCGTCCATAATGCCCTTGCCATTTACGAGGCATTCCAACTACAGTTTTGAGGGAATAGACACCACGAAGACGGCTGACTTGCAGCTCCGCGTCTATGAATACTCCGGAGTCAGTAATGAGAGTTGCGAGTTGGGCAATATCCGTTTCCTGATCGAGAAAGATGCTGGGGACGATCATGATCCCACGGCCGTCAAGACCGTTACTGCAGTCCCCGCCTCCCGTGTCGTCCGTCGTTATAACCTTGCCGGTCAACAATCGTTCAAGGACTACGAGGGCATCCAGATTCTTCTGCTGGATAATGGTGAAGTTATAAAGGTAAAAAAGTAAACGTAGGGACATGATGAATCATGTCCCTACATTGTTAAAAAAAACAGTCAGCGGATGATGACACTGACTGAAAACTTTAGAATTTTTCCCTTCCTCTGTTTTTCAGTTCTAGAGAAAGGAATCTTGGAAATGATAGGTGGAGATGGCAAATCTTCGGCGTGAGGAAAATATCTTTCGCGGAAAATTGCGTAAACATCGTGCAGAGAAAATTCTCTACGATAGATACGACTCGTAAATGCCTTCCGGATTTTGAAAAATGCGTGAGATTTTCTGTATATTCATTGAAAAAAGTCTCGAATAGCGTATAGATATGCGAATATTTATGTGGTTTAGAATATGAAAAATACATTGAAAATTTTAAAACTTTGATAATCAGTGAGATAAGAAAGTCCGTCATTTTCGGCGTATTTGCGGCCAGATGTTCGTTTGCTGAATTTCGTGCGATTCTCAATCCTTTACTTAATGCATAGTAGGGACATAATTGATTATGTTCCGCAACAGTAGGTATAGATTTTTTTAGACAGAGTAACCGATCAAACATAAAAAAGACAGAGTAACAGATTTTACATACACTGCGCAGTATATGTTTTTATCTGTTACTCTGTCTTTTTGTATATAATCCGATTAAGTGGGTGCGTGGCCGCAACATGGCGGCCACTTACTTTTTTACTTTTTTACTTTTTTACTTTTACACGAGTCCTTTTCCGTGGCAGTTCTTGAACTTCTTTCCGCTGCCGCAGGGACAGGGATCGTTGGGACGGGGCATGTGCTCAGCGCGGTAAGGCGTGTGGTTCACGCCGGCACCCTCACGGGTGTCACGCTGCATGGCAGCCTGCTGAGCCTGACGCTCGGCCTGCTCACGCTCCTCGTCGAGGTCCGTCTTCTGCTCCTGATAGCGCTGGGAGTGCTGTTCGGGGGCAGCCTGCTGGACTTCCTGCTGCATCTCGGGGATCTGTCCGCGCATGAGGATGGAGGCGATGCGGTTGTTCATGTCGTCGATCATGCTGTCCCAGAGTTTCACGCTCTCGAGTTTGAAGACGAGCAGCGGGTCCTTCTGTTCGTAGGACGCGTTCTGCACGCTGTGGCGCAGCTCGTCGAGCTGACGGAGGTTCTCCTTCCAGTCATCATCGATGATACGGAGCATGACAACCTTCTGGAACTGCTTGACGATGCTCTTGGCCTCACTGTCGTAAGCCTCCTTGAGGTTGCAGGGAATCTGGTAGACACGCTTGCCGTCGGTGATGGGCACCATGATGCGCTCATAGATAGAGCCCTGTTCCTCATAGACCTGCTTGACGACGGGCCAGGCGACACTCTGGATACGGTCGGTCTTGCGCTTGAAGGCAGCCATAGCCTCCTGGAAGGCACGCTCGGCGAGGTCTGCCTTACTGCCGTTCTCAAACTCACCGGCATCGAAGGGAATGTCCATGGCGAGGATCTTGCGGAACTGCTCCTGGGCTCCCTCGTAACCGTTGTTGTTGACGATATTCAGTACACGGTCCCAGATGACATTGGCGATATCCATGCCGAGGCGCTCACCCATGAGGGCATGACGGCGCTTCTCGTAGATCACGGTACGCTGCTTGTTCATCACGTCATCATATTCGAGCAGGTGCTTACGGATACCGAAGTTGTTCTCCTCAACCTTCTTCTGCGCACGCTCGATGGACTTGGAGATCATCGGACTCTCGATACGCTCACCCTCCTCGAAGCCCAGGCGGTCCATGACCTTGGCGATACGCTCACTGGCGAAGAGGCGCATGAGCTTGTCCTCGAGGGATACATAGAAGACGGAGGAACCCGGATCACCCTGACGGCCGGCACGACCACGCAGCTGGCGGTCGACACGACGGCTCTCATGGCGCTCGGTACCGATGATGGCGAGACCACCGGCCTCCTTCACTTCCGGCGTCAGCTTGATATCGGTACCACGACCGGCCATATTCGTAGCGATGGTGACGACACCCTTGCCCTGCGCGTCCTGACGACCGGCCTCGGCAACGATCTGTGCCTCCTTCTGGTGCAGCTTGGCGTTCAGCACGTTGTGGGGGATATTGCGCATCTTCAACATCTTACTCAGCAACTCGGAGATCTCGACACTCGTCGTACCCACGAGGACCGGGCGGCCGCTATTGCGCATGGTCTCGATCTCGTCGATGACAGCCTTGTATTTCTCACGCGCCGTCTTATAGACACGGTCGTCGAGGTCCTTACGGATCACGGGACGGTTCGTGGGGATTTCCACGACATCGAGCTTGTAGATATCCCAGAACTCACCGGCCTCGGTGCTGGCGGTACCCGTCATACCGGCGAGCTTATGATACATACGGAAGTAGTTCTGCAGCGTGATGGTGGCGTAGGTCTGCGTGGCAGCCTCTACCTTCACGTGCTCCTTGGCTTCGATGGCCTGGTGCAGTCCGTCGCTCCAGCGGCGGCCCTCCATGATACGGCCCGTCTGCTCGTCGACGATCTTCACCTCACCGTCCATGACGACATACTCATCGTCCTTGTTGAACATCGTGTAGGCTTTCAGCAACTGCTGCAGCGTGTGGACACGCTCGCTCTGCACGCCGTAGTGGGCCATGAGCTCGTCCTTTTTGTCGAGATAAGTCTGGTCGTCGATCTTCCCGTCGCTCTTCTCTTTCTCCAGGGCGGAGATCTGCGACGTGATATCGGGGAGGACGAAGAGCTCGGGGTTGTTGGTCTGCTTGGCGAGCCAGTCGGTACCCTTATCGGTGAGGTCGGCGGAGTTCAGTTTCTCGTCGACGACGAAATACAGGGGCTCCACGGCCTTCGGCATCTCACGGTTGTTGTTGGCCATATAATACTCCTCCGTCTTCAGCATGCCGGCCTTGATACCCTCCTCGGAGAGATACTTGATGAGCGGCTTGTTCTTCGGCAGAGCCTTATAGGAACGGTAGAGGGCGAGGAAGCCTTCATCGGAGAGCTTCTGGGCCTCCTTGGCATCCTGCGTCTGCTTGCTCTTGTTGATCTTCTGCTTCGCCTCGGCGAGGAGCTCCGTGGCCTGCTTGCGCTGTACCTCATAGAGGCGCTCCACGAGGGGCTGATACTCCTCATACATCTGGTCGTCACCCTTGGGGATAGGACCGGAGATGATCAACGGCGTACGGGCATCATCGATGAGCACGGAGTCGACCTCATCGACGATGGCGTAGTTGTGCTCACGCTGTACGAGGTCGGCGGGGGAGATGGCCATATTGTCACGGAGGTAGTCGAAACCGAACTCGTTGTTCGTACCGAAGGTGATATCAGCCTGGTAAGCCTTGCGGCGGGCCTCGGAGTTGGGCTGGTGCTTGTCGATACAGTCTACGGAGAGGCCGTTGAACTCATAGAGGGGGCCCATCCACTCGGAGTCACGCTTGGCGAGGTAGTCGTTGACGGTGACGACATGGACGCCGTTGCCCGTGAGGGCGTTGAGGAAGACGGGGAGGGTAGCCACGAGGGTCTTACCCTCACCGGTAGCCATCTCGGCGATCTTGCCCTGATGGAGGACGACGCCACCGAAGAGCTGTACGTCATAGTGGACCATGTTCCACTCGATGAGGTTACCGCCGGCATGCCAGCGCTTGTGATAGATGGCCTTGTCACCGTCGATGGTGATGAAGTCATTCTTCGGGTCTGCGGCGAGCTCACGGTCGAAATCCGTGGCCGTGACGACCGTCTCCTCATTCTCCGTGAAGCGACGGGCGGTATCCTTGACGATGGAGAAGGCGACGGGGAGGACCTCGTTGAGGGCTTTCTCATACTGTTCGAGCTCGTCCTTATGGAGCTTGTCGATCTCGTTGAAGATAGACTCACGCTCGTCGATCGGCGTCTCCTCGATCTTGGCGCGGAGCTCGGTGATCTTGTCGCGGTTTTCCTTGCCGGCGTCCTGTACGTATTTCTGGATCTCCTTGGTCTTGGCGCGGAGCTCGTCGTTGGAAAGTTTCTGGATTTCGGGATAGGCATCCTTCACCTTCTGTACGATAGGCTGGATGAGTTTCATATCCCGCGTGGATTTGTCACCGAAGAGTGACTTGAGGAATTTATTGAAGTTCATTTTTTTTCTTTTTTGATAGCGCGCAATAGTTTTTGATAGCGCACGATAGATTTTGATAGCACGCAATAGATAACGTGCGCATGAGATGGATAGATAGGGCAGATTCGCCCTAAGTTTACTTTTTTACTTTTTTACTTTTTTACTTTTCCTCTATCGGTCCGGCGCACGGATGGGATGATAGCCACGGGGAGCAAGGCTCGGAAGCGTGGGCGTGGGGGAGGCGACGACGGGACGCGTGACGGCAGGGTGGGGATGCGGACATCCCGGCTCCTGACGGTGGCGCACGACGTCGTGATCATCGGCCTGCTGCTCGTCGGCGTGGATGACATAGGTCTCCACCGTGAGTTCAGCCAACGCGGCCTTGAGCGCAGCGTCAAATGTCTGCGCCTCTACGCCGGTGGCCGCGAGGACCACCATGAGGACCGTGATATACCGATTGATCATTATACCTTATTTATATAATTAATTTTTTATTTTTTAATTTTCAACGCTGCCCTTAAGAGCAAAGTCAATGCCACAAAGACCATTCCCTCGGCGTAAGACTGGAAGCAGGCGCCGATGAGGGCGAGGATGAGACATACTGTCCATACCTTCCACGCCCAGCCGAACTGCCGGCGGCGGGCCTCCTTCATGGCGGGCCAGAGGAAGAAGAGGAAGAGGGGGTTGAGGGTGAGTATCTGCAAGTTGACGCTCACTGTCGGGTGCTCGGAGAAGATCATCGCCGTGAGGATGAGACCGGCGAGACCGGCGGGGAGGAAGAGGATCAGATCGAGGATCCGGAAATTCTTTTTCTTCTTGTATTCGACGACTGACAGAATGGCAACGACGGCGAAGAGGGCGAGGGCTGCGGCGCGCGGTGTAACCCCTTCGTCGGGGAGGATCTGTGCCTGCGGCGGCAATACATAGAACGTGCTGTCGACGAGTCCCGTCGTGGCGATGTCGCGGCTGAGGTTGTCGGGCAGGAACTCGGCCTCGCGCTGCGTGATCGTGCGGTCGGCGCCGATGCCGAGGAGCAGGTCGTTGCCGAAGCGGGCCCAACGGCGGTATTCATTCCAGTGGTGGATCTCCTCACGGTAGGACGACTTGAAACCGGGACGGTAGTGGAAACGTACATCTTTCACCGGAGCCAGGAGCATGTCGCGGGCCCGTGTTGTACAGTTGTCGTAGAAATAGTTGTAACGATAGGTGCGGTTGGCGGGCATGTAGTTCGTCTCCAGAGCCTGGAGGATCTGAATTTTCTCTTCCGGCGTGAGGCGCAGACGCTGCTGGCGGACCCAACGGCCTTCCTCACGGTATTCCTCGAGGAACATGTCCATCGGACAGACGCCCATCTCGTAGTCCGTCAGTCCAAAGACGAAACGGAGGATGAAATAAGGCTGATGGAAGGAGAAGACGCCGTAGTTGACGGCGATATCCGTCCCGTTGCGGTGGTCCTCGACGCGGATGGCCGTGTGACCGTAGAGGCTCCATACCTCACTGCCGGGCCCGCAGGTGAGCAGACTGATGTCTACCGAGTCCATGCTATTCCGTTGGGACACAACAGGTTCCGTTGCCTTCGCTGAAGGAAGGAAACAAGCGGTGAACAAGAGGAGAAGTCCCCAAAAATTGATTTTGAAACGTTTCACGATGCAAAATTAACTTTATTTTCTGACTTATCCTTCTTTTGTCTCGTTTTTTTTCAATACTTTTGCAAAATAATTCATTGAACAATGAGAAAGCAGACAATCATGGCAGTCCTTCTCTTGGCTGCCTCCGCACCCGCCGCATGGGCACAGAGCGGTACCAACTCCCCCTACAGCCAGTTCGGCCTTGGCACGCTTGCCGACCAGACGAGCGGGTTCAACAGAGGCATGAATGGTGTCGGACTGGCCTTTCGTGAGCATAATCAGGTGAACTATATCAACCCGGCATCTTATTCCGCCATCGACTCCCTGTCCTTTATCTGGGATGTCGGTACCTCTCTGCAGTTGACGCATTTCGAGGAGGGCGGCGTGAAGAAGAATGCCCGCAATGGTAATCTCGAATATGTCGTCGCCGGACTACGTCTGGCGAAAGGTTTCGGCTTGTCCTTCGGTCTCATCCCGATGACGAATGTCGGCTACAGCTATTCCAACACCGATTATGTCGGCTCCTCGAGTGGCACGACGACGCATACGCTGACGAACAGCGGATCGGGTGGCTTCCATCAGGTCTATGTCGGTCTCGGCTGGAGCCCCTGGTTCCACCGCCGTTTCTCCCTTGGTGCCAACTTCTCCTATGTTTGGGGCAATTATACGCGCAGTGTCGCCGAGACCTATTCCGACAGTTATATCAACTCCGTCTCCCGTGTCTATACGGCAGATGTACAGAGCTGGCGCCTCGATCTCGGCGCGCAGTATGTCATCCCGTTGGGCAAGAAGAATGACGTCACGCTGGCCTTCACCTATACCCCGGGACATAGCCTCGGCGGTGATCCGCAGATGATCTCCACGTCGACGAACTCCACGGAGGGCACGTCGACGGCGGACACCCTCGGTACGGGTCTGAAACTGAATATGCCGGATATGTACGGCTTCGGACTGACGTGGAACCAGGGCACGCGCTGGCATGTCGGCATTGACTACAGTCTGCAGAAATGGGGCAAGCTCGAACAGCCCGCCTATATCGGCGAACGTCAGTATGTCATGACGAGTGGACTGTATATGGACCGTAAGAAGATCAATATCGGTGGTGAGTATGTGCCCAACACGATGAGCCGCCGTTTCCTCAACCGCGTCCATTACCGTCTTGGCGCGTCGTATGCTACACCTTATTATAAAATGAATACGACGAGCGGCCTTATCGACGGCCCGAAGGAATATTCTGTCAGCGGTGGTTTCGGCATCCCCTTGAGCAATGCCTACTCGAACCGCTCCTTCCTCAATATCAGTGCCCAGTGGGTACGCTCCACGACGAGTCTCATCAAGGAGAATACGTTCCGTATCAACCTCGGCCTGACCTTCGACGAGCGCTGGTTTATGAAGTTTAAGGTGGAATGATGCGTTGTTGGAGAACTATCCTTCCCGCACTGGGCCTCTTCCTGTTCTTGACGGGCTGTCAGGAGCAGAAAGAGCATATCGCCCCTGCCATCCATGACAGGGACAGTGTTGACGTGATGACCTCCTACGGCGTGAATACCCTCGTCTCCGACTCCGGCGTGATCAAATACCGCATCGTCGCTGAGCGCTGGACCGTCAACGAGGTGAAGAACCCGTCACGGTGGTCGTTTGAGAAGGGGATCTTCATGGAGGCCTTCGACGAGAACTTCCATGTCTACTCGTATGTGCAGGCGGATACGGCCTACTATTACGACCAGCGGAAGTTGTGGAACCTGCGCGGGCGCGTGCGTATCCTCACGAAGGACGGCCTGCGCTTCGCCTCGAATGAGATCTTCTGGGACATGAACAGCCATGAGATCTACTCGTTCTCCTTCTCACGCCTCGTCACCCCCGACCGTACCCTCCAGGGCACGTATTTCAAGAGTGACGAGCAGATGACGAAATATGTCGTCAGCAATACCCGCGGCTCCTTCAGCCGCAGTGATTTTGAGGACGCCGGTGGTAGCCAGCCCGCACCGTCGGATACGGCGGCGGGAATGATGCGGCCGCGCATGACGCCGATGCCCAAGAGTCAGCCGTAAGGGGCTGTTATGAGATAAAAATATGATGACACAAAGTGACCTATACACACTGATGATCGGACTATTGATCACGATGGTGTTCTCCGCCTTCTTTTCAGGCATGGAGATCGCCTTCGTCTCCAGCAACCGCATGATCGCGGAGATGGATAAGGAGAAGAATGGTCCGGCGCAACGACTTCTGAGCATTTTCTACCGACATCCCAACGGCTTCGTCTCTACGATGCTCGTGGGAAACAACATCGTTTTGGTCATCTACGGCATCCTCTTTGCCGATCTCTTCGACCAGACGCTCTTCAAGGCTTTCAACCCCGGCACGCGCGTCATCCTCGACACCCTTGTGTCGACGCTCATCATCCTCTTTACGGGTGAGTTTCTGCCGAAGACGTTCTTCAAGAGCAATCCCAACCGGCTGCTGACGCTCTTCGCGCCGTTGGCTTATCTCTTTTATATCATCCTCTGGCCAATTGCCCGTTTCTCCACGTTCCTATCGAGAGTGATGCTCCGTATCCTCGGCGTGAGGATGGAGGAGGACGATGACGATGAGGGCTTCTCGAAGGTGGACCTCGACTACCTCGTCTCTTCGAGTATCGACCAGGGCAATGACAAAGGCGAGGACAGCGACGAGGTGAAGATCTTCCAGAATGTCCTCGACTTCAGTGATACGAAAGTCCGCGACTGTATGGTGCCGCGTACGGAGATTCAAGCCGTGGAGGAGGGTTGTAGCCTCGAGGAACTCATGCAGAAGTTTATCGAGAGCGGTAAGTCGAAGATCATTGTATACCAAGAAGATATCGATCATATCGTAGGCTATATTCATAGCTCGGAGATGTTCCGCAATCCGAAGACGTGGCGCGAGCATATCCGGCAGATGCCGTTCGTCCCGGAGACGATGGCGGCACAGAAGCTCATGCATATCTTCCTGCAGCAGAAGAAGAGCCTCGGCGTCGTCGTCGACGAGTTCGGCGGTACCCATGGCCTCGTGAGTCTCGAGGATATCGTGGAGGAAATCTTCGGCGATATCGAGGACGAGCATGACAACAGCAGTTATATCGCCAAGAAGGAGCCCGACGGCACCTATCTGCTCTCGGCGCGCCTGGAGATCGACAAGGTCAACGATCTCTTCGGCCTCGACCTCCCGGAGAGTGACGACTACATGACCGTCGGCGGACTGATCCTCAATGCCTACGAGAGTTTCCCGAAGCTCAACGAGGTCGTCCGGGTCGGCCGCTATGAGTTTAAGATTCTCAAGACGACGATGACGAAAATAGAACTTGTCCGGCTGAAAATCGACGAAGAAAAGGAGAAATAAGGGCAGAAGGACGTTTTTTTCCACGGAAAATTACCATATCTGACATTTTCTTTGTATTTTTGTGGTCAGTTTTTGAGAAACAAATTCGAGAAACCCATTCTAAGAATACATAAAAATAAAATAAATCGTTAAAAACAACAATGGCAGCATTAGGAAAAATCAGACAGAGAGGTGTCATCCTGATATGTATTATCGGATTCGGCCTCTTTGCGTTCATTGCCGAGGAGCTGTTCCGTTCGTGTGAAGCCACACAGAACGACGCACGACAGCAGGTCGGTGAAGTGTTGGGTCAGAAGATCAGTGTCCAGGACTTCCAGAAACTCGTTGACGAGTATACGGATGTCATCAAGATGCAACAGGGCACTGACAATCTCACTGAGGACCAGCAGAATCAGATCAAGGACATGGTGTGGAACACGTATGTCCAGAGTAAGCTCGTCGAGAAAGAGGCCAAGAAGCTCGGTCTCACCGTTACCGACGAGGAGTTGCAGAACATCCTGAAGGAGGGTACGAACCCCATGCTCCTTCAGACCCCGTTCGTAAACCAGCAGACGGGTCGTTTCGACGTCACCGCCCTGCAGAAGTTCCTCTCCGACTACAAGGCCCAGAAGGCACAGGCCAACCCGCAGATGCAGGAGCAGTATGACAAGATCTACAAGTACTGGACCTTCATCGAGAAGACGCTCCGTCAGCAGACGCTGGCTCAGAAATACCAGGGCCTCCTCGCTCACTGCTTCCTGAGCAACCCCGTAGAGGCTAAGATGGCCTTCAAGGAGGAGAATGAGGAGAGCAATGTGCAGTTGGCTTCCTTCCCCTACAGTGATATCCCCGACAGTAAGGTGAAGATCGACGACAGCGACCTCAAGGCTAAGTATGACGAGCTGAAGGCCCGTTTCTACCAGCCGGTGGAGAGCCGCGACATTAAGTTCGTCGATTTCCAGGTCAATCCCTCCGCTGCTGACCGTAATGGTCTGATGAGAGAGATGACCGGTTATCAGAAGCAGCTCGCCGCTGCCGCTGATCCTACCGATGTCGTCCGCAAGAGCCAGTCGCTCGTTCAGTATATCGGCGTTCCCGCTCCGAAGGAGTTCTATCCTCAGGATATCGCCGCCGAGCTCGACTCCATCGCCGTCGGTTCCACAACGGGTGTCCGTGAGAACAAGACCGACAACACCTTCGATATTGTGAAGCTCGTCGCCAAGGAGAGTCTCCCCGACAGTGTTCAGTATCGTGCCATCCAGATCGGCGGCGCTACGCCGCAGGAGGCCCGCGCTACTGCAGACAGTGTCATGAAGGCCATTCAGGGTGGTGCCAACTTCGCCGTCATCGCCAAGCGCTATCAGCAGACGGGTGACGCACAGTGGGTGACCGCTCAGCAGCTCATCGGCTCCCTCGCGCAGAATGCTTCCGCCGACTCCAAGAAGATGGTCAGTGCCATTCAGCACGGTGAGGTCAACCAGTTGCAGAACATCGCGCTGACACAGGGTAATGTCATCCTGCAGGTACAGGACCGCAAGGGCTTCAAGGATGCTTATACGGCAGCCGTGATCAAGAAGACCATCGAGTTCAGCAAGGATACCTATCGTGCCGCTTATAATAAGTTCGCCAGTTTCGTGAGTGCCTCTCCGACGGCTGCCGCCATCGTGAAGAACGCGCCGCGCAGTGGCTATCGTGTACAGGATCTGAAGGATATGACGACATCCACACATTATGTCGCCAATATCCACGAGACGCGTGACGCCCTGAAGTGGATCTTCAATGGTGACACGAAGGAAGGCGCCGTATCGCCGATGTATGAGTGCGGTGACAACAACCACCTCCTCGTCATCGTCCTCGACAAGATCCATCCCGCAGGCTATCGTGGCCTCGACGATCCGCAGGTCAAGGAACTCGTGAAGGCTGAGGTTATGAAGGATAAGAAGGCCGAGATGATCGAGGCTAAGCTGAAGGGTGTCAACTCCCTTGCTGCCGCCAAGGCAAAGGGTGGCAAGATCAGCGCCGTCAACCAGATCACCTTCGCCGCTCCGGTCTTCGTCGCTCAGACGGGTGCCAGCGAGCCCGCCCTCAGTGGTGCTGTCTATGCTACCGCTGCCGGTAAGTTCTCCGCTCATCCCGTTCAGGGTCAGGCTGGTGTCTACCTCTTCCAGGTCGTCAGTAAGAAGATGCGCCCTGTGAAGTTCGACGAGAAGGCTGAGGAGCAGAAGCTGCGTCAGAAAGAGATGCAGTATGCCGGCAACTTCATGCAGGAGCTCTATCTCAACGCTAACGTCGTAGACAACAGATACCTCTTCTTCTAAACGGCTCTGCCGTTTAGAAGAAACGGAAAATAGAAAATGGATAATGGATAATGCTGGTGGCATCCTCCATTATCCATTTTCTATTTTCCGTTGTCCATTATTATTCATTCATAAAAAAAATCCCGGACATCGTAAGATGCCCGGGATTTTTTTTATGAATGAATAATTTTACTTCTTGTTCAGCAGCAGGTCGGTCTGAACGGCGACGGCGACGGTAGCGCCGACCATCGGGTTGTTACCCATTCCCAGATATCCCATCATCTCTACGTGGGCAGGAACGGAAGAAGAACCGGCGAACTGAGCGTCACTGTGCATACGGCCCATGGTATCGGTCATACCGTAGGAAGCGGGACCGGCAGCCATGTTATCCGGGTGCAGCGTACGACCCGTACCACCACCGGAAGCAACAGAGAAGTAAGGCTTGCCAGCGGCAATGCGCTCCTTCTTGTACGTACCGGCAACAGGATGCTGGAAACGTGTCGGGTTCGTGGAGTTACCCGTGATGGAGACATCGACATTCTCATGCCACAGGATAGCGACACCTTCGCGGACATCGTCAGCGCCGTAGCACTTCACCTTCAGACGAGCAGGATTGTTGCCGTAAGGAATCTCCTCGACAATATTCAGCTTGCTCGTGTAGTAGTCGAACTTCGTCTTCACATACGTGAAACCGTTGACACGGCTGATGATCTGTGCGGCATCCTTGCCCAGACCGTTGAGGATGACACGCAGCGGTTTCTTGCGAACCTTGTTGGCCATCTCGGCAATCTTGATAGCACCCTCAGCGGCAGCGAAAGACTCGTGACCGGCGAGGAAAGCGAAGCACTCCGTCTCCTCACGGAGCAGACGGGCAGCGAGATTACCGTGACCCAGACCAACCTTACGGTCGTCTGCAACGGAACCGGGGATACAGAAAGCCTGCAGACCGATACCGATAGCCTCGGCACACTCGGCAGCACTCTTGCAGCCCTTCTTGATAGCGATGGCAGCACCGGCTACATAAGCCCACTTGGCGTTCTCAAAGCAGATACGCTGTGTGTCCTCGCAGATCTGATAAGGATCGATACCCAGCTTATCGCAGATTTCATTGGCCTCTTCGAGGTTCTTGATACCATTTGCCTGGAGGGCAGCGTTGACCTGAGCCTCACGACGCTCCTGGCTTTCATACGAAACTTTTCTAATCATACTGTGGTTCCTCCTTATTCTTTACGTGGGTCGATAGATTTAACAATACCCTGGTCAGCGGTGGTACGACCATAGCGGCCCGTGAACTTCTTCACTGCCTCGTTGGCGTCCATACCATTCTTGATGGCTTCCATCATCTTGCCCAGGTGGACATACTCATAGCCACAGACCAGATCGTCCTTGTCGAGGAACATCTTCGTGATGTAACCCTCGGTCAGCTCGAGATAACGTGTACCCTTGGCCATCGTGCCATAGAGAGTACCGGTCTGGGAACGAAGACCCTTACCAAGATCCTCAAGACCAGCGCCGACGGCGAGACCATTCTCGGAGAAAGCGCTCTGAGAACGACCGTAGACGATCTGGAGGAAGAGCTCACGCATAGCCGTGTTGATGGCATCGCAGACGAGGTCAGTGTTCAGGGCCTCGAGGATGGTCTTACCCGGCAGGATCTCAGAAGCCATAGCGGCAGAGTGAGTCATACCCGTGCAGCCGATGGTCTCGATGAGGCACTCTACGATAACGCCCTCCTTGATGTTCAGAGAGAGTTTGCAGGCACCCTGCTGGGGAGCACACCAACCCACACCGTGGGTATAACCAGAAATGTCTTTGATCTCCTTTGCCTGAATCCATTTGCCTTCTTCAGGGATTGGAGCGGGGCCATGGTAAGCGCCCTTTTTGACAACGCACATGTTGTCAACTTCCTTAGAATAAATAATCATATTCGCTAATTTAATTGTTGAATATAGTTGACTTTCTTGTTTCTGTATATTGCGAATGCACCGCAAAGTTACTAAAAAGTTTGGAAAATACCATATTTTAGGTATATCTTTTTAACTCTTTAACCCTTATTTTTCTTTCCGTCGTTTGTCATTTGATTTTTTATCCGTATCTTTGCAAAGTAAAAATAGCAATTTAAAGATATGACAACAATTATCCTCAAGGATGCGGACCTCCGGAAGGCGGCGGAGGAGGGCATGGACGCCTTCGTGGACGTGTTTATCAAGGCCATCAAGGACGGGATCGGCGGGGAGCTGAACGCGGAGAATATGCCGCTCCTCAATGCCGACCAGATCACGCTGCTGGCCTGGGACATCCTCCATACGGAGGTCATGGACGGCGGACTCATCCAGCTCATCCATAACGGCTACGGGCCCTTCATCTGGATCAACCCCACGAGCAAGGCCTTCCGCGAATGGGGCATCGCCGATCTCTGCTCCTGGCTGCGCCGTTCGGAGAAGCTCTTCAAGAAATACCGGGAGGAGCTGACGCGCGACTGCACGGATGAGGAGTTCATGGCCCTCTTCGAGAAGTATCCCGAGTTTGACACCTTCGACGACGAGTTCGTGGAGCGTGAGGAGGAATGGACGGCACAGGTCGCTGCCTATATTGATGATCATATCGATAATTTCGGAACGATAGCATGAATAAGGAACAACAGGAACGCCGGAAGAAGAGTCCGGTACAGATACGTAATAAAAAAGCCTCCTTTGAATACACGTTTGTCGACACCTATACGGCCGGTATCGCCCTGACGGGTACGGAGATCAAATCCATCCGCAACGGCAAGGCCTCCCTCGTCGACTCCTTCTGCGTGATCTACAAAGGTGAGGTATGGGTGAAGGGCATGAATATCTCACCCTATTTCTATGGTTCTTACTCCAACCACGAGGCCCGCCGAGACCGGAAGTTGTTGCTCACGAAGCGCGAGATCCACCGGCTGGAGGAGGACTCGAAGCAGATTGGCTTCACCATCGTCCCTACGCTCCTCTTCATCGACGAGCATGGCCGTGCGAAACTCGACATCGCCCTGGCAAAGGGTAAGCATGAGTTTGACAAGCGACAGACGCTGCGCGAGAAGCAGGACAAACGGGAGATGGACCGCGCAATGAAGCATTATTAAAAATGATTTGATGAAGACACTGAGAGATTTGGTACAACAACGCATCGTGATCCTGGATGGCGCCATGGGCACGATGATTCAGAAGTATGGCCTCACGGAGGATGATTTCCGCGGGACCCGGTTCCGTGATGCCACGGTGGAGATGAAGGGCAACAACGACATGCTCAACCTCACGCGCCCCGATGTGATTCGGGAAATCCTTCGGGAATACCTCCTCGCCGGGGCGGATATCATCACGACGAACACGTTCTCTTCCCAGCGCGTGTCGCAGGCTGACTATCATCTGGAAGACTGTTGCCGCGAGATGGCCTATGAGGGCGCACGACTGGCCCGTGAGGAGGCCGACAAGGTCGCCACGTCCGATCATCCGCGCTTCGTCGCCGGTTCTGTGGGTCCGACGAACAAGACCTGTTCGATGAGTCCTGATGTCAGTGATCCCGCGGCCCGTGACCTCACCTACGACGAGCTCTTCGATGCTTATACTGAGGAAATCGGCGCACTCATAGAGGGTGGTGTCGATGCCATCATCGTCGAGACGGTCTTCGACTCCCTCAACTGTAAGATCGCTATCGATGCCGCCTTGCAGGAGCGGGAGCGTGCCGGCAAGCCTGATCTGCCGATCATGGTCAGTGTGACGATCAGTGACCTCGCCGGACGGACGCTCAGCGGACAGACCCTCGACGCCTTCATGGCCTCTATCTCGTCGTATCCCATCTTCTCCGTCGGACTCAACTGCTCCTTCGGCGCGCCGCAGATGCTCCCGTATCTCCGTGAGCTCGCCTCCCGTGCACCTTATTATATTAGTGCCTATCCGAATGCCGGACTGCCGAACTCTATGGGTGAGTACGACGAGACGCCGGAGTCGATGGCGCCGGAGGTTGCGAAGTTCATGGAGGAGGGACTGGTGAATATCGTCGGCGGCTGTTGCGGTACGACGCCGGAGTTCATCCGGGCCTATCTGCCGTATGCCGCGAAGGCCAAGCCCCACGTGCCGGCGCCGAAGCCGACGACGATGTGGCTCTCAGGTCTCGAGCTCCTCGATGTCACGCCCGAGGTGCGTTTCGTCAATGTTGGCGAGCGCTGTAATGTTGCCGGCAGCAGGAAGTTCCTCCGTCTCATCAAAGAGAAAAATTACGAGGAGGCGCTGACCATCGCCCGTAAGCAGGTGGCTGATGGTGCCCTCGTCATCGATGTCAATATGGACGACGGCCTCCTCGACGCGAAGGAGGAGATGGTTCATTTCCTCAATATGATCGCCTCGGAGCCCGAGATCGCGAAGGTCCCCGTGATGATCGACTCCTCGAAATGGGATGTCATCGTCGCCGGACTGAAGACGATGCAGGGCAAGTGTATCGTCAACTCCATCTCCCTGAAGGAAGGGGAGGAGAAGTTCATCGCCCATGCCCGTGACGTGAAGCGCTTCGGTGCCGCCGTCGTCGTGATGTGTTTCGATGAGGTGGGACAGGCCACGACTTACGAGCGGAAGATCGAGATTGCCGAACGGTCCTATCGCATCCTCGTCGACAAGGTCGGCATGAATCCGCTGGATATCATCTTCGACCCGAATATCCTCTCCATTGCCACGGGACTGGAGGAACACGACAACTATGCCGTCGACTTCATCCAGGCTACGGGATGGATTAAGCAGCATCTCCCCGGTGCCCATGTCAGTGGCGGCGTGAGCAACCTGAGTTTCTCTTTCCGTGGTATCAATGCCATCCGTGAGGCCATGCATGCCGTCTTCCTCTATTATGCCACGCAGCAAGGCATGGACTTCGGTATTGTCAACCCCGCTACGAAGATCACTTATGCCGATATCCCCGAAGATGAGTTGAAGATCATCGAGGATGTCGTCCTCAACCGCCGGAAGGGTGCCGCCGAGAATCTCATCGAACTCGCCGAGCAGAAACGGCAGGAGGCCGCCGCTGCCAAGGCTGCCCGCGAGGGTGGGGCAGGGACTGCTGCCGCTGCCCCTGAAGAGGAGGCCTGGCGCAAGGAGAGTCTCGACGACCGGCTGGCCTATGCCCTCCGCAAGGGTATCGGCAACTACCTTGACGAGGATCTCCATGAGGCACTCAAGCAGTATCCCCATGCCGTGAATATCATCGAGGACCCGCTGATGCGTGGTATGAATATCGTCGGCGACCTCTTCGGATCGGGAAAGATGTTCCTCCCGCAGGTCGTCAAGACCGCCCGCACGATGAAGCAGGCCGTCGCCATCCTCCAGCCGTATATCGAGGCCGAGAAGACGGAGGGTGTCGCCACGGCGGGCAAGGTGCTGTTGGCCACGGTGAAGGGCGATGTCCACGATATCGGCAAGAACATCGTCGGCGTTATCTTCGCCTGTAACAACTATGAGGTTATCGACCTCGGCGTCATGGTGCCGCCGGAGCAGATCGTGAAGAAGGCGAAGGAAGAGCATGTCGACTTCGTCGGACTGAGTGGCTTGATCACGCCGTCGCTCGACGAGATGGTACATACCGCTGAGGCGATGAAAGCCGCTGGCCTCACGATACCTATCCTCATCGGTGGTGCCACGACGAGTGCCCTCCATGTAGCGCTGAAGATCGCGCCCGTCTACGATGGTCCTGTCATCTGGACGAAGGATGCCTCGCAGCCGCCGCTCATCGCCGCCAACCTCATGGATCCTCAGCGTAGGCCGGAATATATCGCCGAACTGAAGGCCGCGCAACAGCAGCTCCGTGATGACTATGCCGTCTCGCAGGGTCAGAAGAAAGAGAAGCTCTCGAGCCTGGAGGCCGCCCGCGCCAACAAGCTCGACCTGTTCTCGTAATTCCTGGTGTTGAATGGCTTGCCGTCGTGTGCTTGTGCTTTGCAAGCACAAGAAAGCGACAATGCCCTCACATCCTAAAAAATTGTTAAGATAAGGGATGATATGATGATCGGTCCCGAAAAATCAGTAATTTTGCAGCATATTTAAAATTTTAGATATGATTTTCAAGAAGAAAAGAAGATGGCACTGCCTTCCCGGTCAGGAGCCCACGGAGATGGACAAGAAGATTATGTACTGGGAGAACAAGGGCAAAGAGGTGCCGACACGTGAGATGGTGAAGACGCCGGAGCAGATCGAGGGCATCCGTATTGCCGGAAAGCTCAATACCGGTTGTCTCGATGCCGTTGCCGCCGCTATTCATCCGGGTATGAACACCCAGGAGATTGACGATATCTGTATGCAATATTGTGAGGACCACGGCTGTCACCCCTCCTGTCTCAACTATGAAGGATTCCCCAAGAGCGTATGTACGAGTATTAATGAGGTGGTCTGCCATGGTATTCCCAAGAAAGAGGACGTGCTGCAGGAAGGTGATATCGTGAATGTCGATATGACCCTCGACTACAACGGTTTCTTCGGTGACGCCTCCCGCATGTTCATCATCGGTGGCAAGACGACGCCGGAGAAGGAACAGCTCGTCCGAGTGACGAAAGAATGTCTGGAGATCGGAGCTGAGGCCGCCAAACCTTACTGCTTTGTCGGTGATATCGGCCATGCCATTCAGAAGCATGCCGAGAAATACCATTATGGTGTCGTCCGTGATCTCTGCGGTCATGGTGTCGGCCTGGCCATGCATGAGGAGCCCGATATCCTCCATTACGGTCATAAGGGCACGGGCATGCTCCTAGTTCCCGGTATGGTCTTCACCATTGAGCCGATGATCAACATGGGCACGTGGAAAGTATTCATTGATGCCGACGATCCTTACGGCTGGGAGGTTATCAGCGGTGACGAGAAGCCGAGCGCCCAGTGGGAGCATACCTTCCTCATGACGGAGACCGGCGTGGAAGTATTATCAGAATAAGTTATGGAAAATATATATATCTTAGGTATCGAGTCCTCATGTGACGATACCTCTGCCGCCGTCCTGCGCAATGGAGTCATCCTGAGCAATGTCACGGCATCGCAGGAGGTGCACCGCGCCTATGGCGGTGTCGTCCCTGAACTGGCCTCGCGGGCGCACCAGCAGAATGTCGTGCCCGTGGTCGACCAGGCCATCAAGCGTGCCGGTATCACGAAGGAACAACTGAGTGCCGTCGCCTTCACCCGTGGTCCCGGACTCATGGGCTCCCTCCTTGTGGGCGTGAGCTTCGCCAAGGGTTTTGCCCGTTCTCTGGATATCCCTCTCATCGATGTCAACCATCTGCAGGGACATGTTATGGCCCATTATATTAAGGAGAGCGATGACGACAACCACATGCCGCCGTTCCCCTTCATCTGTCTCCTCGTCAGTGGCGGCAACAGTCAGATCGTGAAGGTCAACGCCTATAATGATATGGAGGTCCTCGGACAGACCATCGACGATGCGGCCGGTGAGGCCATCGACAAATGCTCGAAGGTCATGGGCCTCGGCTATCCCGGCGGTCCGATCATCGACAAGCTCGCCCGTCAGGGCAATCCGCTGGCTTACAAGTTCAGTGAGCCTCATATCCCCGGTCTCGACTACAGTTTCTCGGGACTGAAGACGAGCTTCCTCTATAACCTACGCAAGTGGGTGGCTGAGGATCCCGACTTTGTGGAGCATCACAAGCAGGACCTCGCGGCCAGTCTGGAACATACCATCGTCGATATCCTGATGAAGAAGCTGCGCCTCGCCGTGAAGCAGACGGGCATCAAGCATGTTGCCGTGGCCGGTGGCGTGAGTGCCAACAACGGTCTGCGCAATGCCTTCCGCGAGCATGCCGCCAAGTATGGCTGGACGATCTACATCCCGAAGTTCAGTTACACCACGGATAATGCCGCGATGATCGCCTGTGTCGGTACGTTCAAGTACCGCGACAACGACTTCGCGCCCATCGACATCCCCGCTTTCTCTAAAGTAACATTCAAATAAATCTATGGAACTCGAAACAAAAATTCTTAGCAAACAGATACAGGAGATCCTCTATGAGTCCGGCAAGACCATCGGCACAGCCGAGAGCTGTACCGGCGGCCGCCTCGCCCAGGCGCTGATCTCCGTCCCCGGTGCCTCCAACTATTTCAAGGGTGGCATCGTTGCCTACACCTATGAGATCAAAGAGAAACTCCTCGGCGTGAGCCATCAGGTCCTCGAAGAGCAGACCGCCGTCTGCGAGGAGGTGGCCCGTGAACTGGTCCTCGGTGCCATTGACGCGCTGAATGTCGACTTCGCCATCTCCGCCACCGGCACTGCCGGTCCTACGGGCGGCACGAAGGAGATCCCCGTGGGCACCATCTGGCTCGGCTACGGCAGCAAGGACGACGTGCGTACGTTCAAGCTTACGGAGGACTTCGGCCGAGACATCAACCTCGCCATCGCCACGAACAAGAGTCTGCACCTTATCCTCGACTTCCTCCGCGAGAAATCGAAGGAATGGGACGTGAAGTAATAAAAAATCTTAAAATATAGACTTCCCTTTCTGTATGAGTTGGTTATCTCACAGAAAGTTTGTAATTTTGCACTCTGTTTGGAATAAGTATCTTTTAACGAATTAAAAATTTTTGAGATAGCAATGTCGAAAATTTGTCAGATTACAGGAAAGAAGGCACAGCTGGGTTGCAATGTGTCTCACTCAAAGCACCGTACGAAGAGAAGCTTTGATGTCAACCTCTTCAGCAAGAAATTCTACTATGTAGAAGAGAACTGCTGGATCAGCCTGAAGATCAGCGCTGCTGGCCTTCGTCTCATCAATAAGGTAGGCCTCGATGCTGCTCTCAAGCAGGCTGTCGCTAAAGGCTACTGCGATTGGAAGGATATTAAAGTAATAGGAGAATAATCATCATGGCTAAGAAAGCTAAAGGCAATAGAGTACAGGTTATCCTCGAGTGCACAGAGATGAAGAACTCTGGTCTGCCCGGTACAAGTCGTTATGTCACGACGAAGAACCGTAAGAACACGCCGGAGCGCCTCGAGTTGATGAAATACAATCCGATCCTGAAGAAGATGACTCTTCATAAGGAGATCAAGTAAAGAACGTTTTAATCAATCATTAAGATATGGCAAAGAAAGCGGTCGCTACCCTCCATGAAGGTTCATCGGATGGTCGCGCATATTCAAAGGTTATCAAGATGGTGAAGAGCCCGAAGACGGGCGCTTATGTCTTTGAGGAGCAGATGGTCCCCAACGAGGCTGTCAAGGATTTCTTCAAGTAAGCCATCTATCGCATTCTGAATCATTCAGAGATTACATAAGTTAGTCGTCGTGTCCTCGGACGCGACGACTTTTTTTTGTTGCCTTTTTTCACCTCGCTGCTCTTTTTTCTATTCGTTCCCTTCGGATATCTCAATATTTTTTTGTAGATTTGCAAAAAATAATAGACTACAGTATGGCATTATTTGGATTATTCGGAAAGAAGAAGAAGGAGACGCTCGACAAAGGTCTGGAGAAGACGAGTCAGAGTGTGTTCTCCAAGTTGGCTCGTGCCGTTGCCGGCAAGTCGAAGGTCGATGATGATGTCCTCGATGATCTGGAGGAGATCCTCATCACTTCAGATGTGGGCGTGGAGACGACGGTGAAGATCATCCACCGCATCGAGGACCGTGTGGCCCGTGACAAGTATGTCTCCACGGCGGAGCTCAATGATATTCTTCGCGATGAGATCGCCGCCCTGCTGGCGGAGAACCATAGTGACGACCATGACAACTGGGATCTGCCGTCGGATCATAAGCCGTATGTCATCCTCGTTGTCGGTGTCAACGGCGTGGGGAAGACGACGACCATAGGCAAACTCGCCTACCAGTTTAAGAAAGCCGGCAAGAAAGTCTATCTCGGTGCCGCCGATACCTTCCGTGCCGCTGCCGTCGAACAGATCAGTATCTGGGGCGAGCGTGTCGGCGTCCCCGTGGTGAAGCAGCAGATGGGTGCCGACCCGGCCTCCGTGGCTTTCGACACGCTGCAGAGTGCCAAGGCCAATGGCGCTGATGTCGTCCTCATCGATACCGCCGGTCGTCTGCACAACAAGGTCGGGCTAATGAACGAGTTGAAGAAGATCAAGGATGTCATGAAGAAGGTGCTGCCGCAGGCCCCCGATGAGGTGTTGCTCGTCCTCGACGGCAGTACGGGACAGAATGCCTTCGAACAGGCCAAGCAGTTCTCCCAGGTCACCTCTGTCGACAGTCTTGCCATCACGAAGCTCGACGGTACGGCCAAGGGTGGTGTCGTCATCGGCATCAGTGACCAGTTGAAGGTCCCCGTGAAATATATCGGCTTGGGCGAGGGTATGGAGGATCTCCAGCTCTTCAACAAGCGTGAGTTTGTGGACAGTCTTTTCAAGCATCAATAATCCCGTTGCCATTCCGTTTTCAGGGAAAACAATATGAAGAAGAATCAAGTAGATTTCGTCACCCTCGGGTGTTCGAAGAATCTCGTCGATACCGAGAGTCTCATGAAGCAGTTTGAGGCCAATGGATATCATTGCGTCCACGACAGCAAGAATCCTCAGGGAGAAATTGCCGTCATCAATACCTGTGGCTTCATCGAGGCGGCGAAGGAGGAGAGTATCAATACGATCCTGGAGTTTGTGGCCGCCAAGAAGGAAGGCCGTCTGAAGCGCCTCTATGTCATGGGCTGTCTGTCACAGCGTTATCAGAAAGAGCTGGAGCAGGAGATCCCGGAGGTCGATAAGTTCTATGGCAAGTTCAACTACAAGCAGCTCCTCAAGGACCTCGGCAAGGAGGATGTGGTGACGTGCGACGGCCTCCGTCATCTCACCACGCCCCATCATTATGCCTATATCAAGATTGCCGAGGGCTGTGACCGCCACTGTGCCTACTGCGCCATCCCCATCATGACGGGCCGTCATGTCAGCCGTCCCGAGGAGGATATCCTTCAGGAGGTCCGTGACCTCGTGACCCAGGGTGTCGTGGAGTTTCAGGTCATCGCCCAGGAGCTCACCTATTATGGCATCGACCTCGACGGCAAGCATCATATCGCCGAACTCATCAGTAAGATGGCCGATATCAAGGGCGTGAAATGGATCCGGTTGCATTATGCCTATCCGAACCAGTTCCCCCTCGAGCTCCTCGATGTCATGCGGGAGAAGAAGAATGTCTGCCGCTATCTCGATATCGCCTTGCAGCATATCAGTGACAACGTGCTGAGCCGCATGCACCGCCATGTCACGAAGGCCGAGACCATCGCGCTGCTGAAGACCATCCGCGAGCGCGTCCCCGGCATCCATATCCGTACGACCCTCATGGTCGGTTTCCCCGGTGAGACGGAGGAAGACTTCCGGGAACTGATGGATTTCGTCCGTGAGCAGCGTTTCGAGCGTATGGGTGCCTTCACCTATTCCGAGGAGGAGGGGACCTACAGCGCTGAACACTACAAGGATGACGTGCCGCAGGAGGTGAAGGACCGCCGCCTCGACGAGCTTATGGCCCTGCAACAGGATATCTCCGAGGAGATCGAGGCCGCGAAAGTCGGCAAGACGATGACGGTGATCATCGACCGCAAGGAGGGCCCGTGGTATATCGGCCGTACGGAGTTCTGCTCCCCCGATGTCGATCCAGAGGTCCTCATCCCCGCCGACGAGAAGCCGCTGCATGTCGGCCGCTTCTATCAGGCCAAGATCACGGGCAGCGAGGAGTTTGACCTCTATGCCACGGTGGTGTAGGCCTACTCTGACCCTTCCCGAAGGGGTGAACTTGCAAATGTTGAATGGCTTGCCGTCGGGTGCTTGCGCTTTGCAAGCGCAAGGAAGCGCAATACCGATGGATAGAAAAATAAACTATGAACAATAAGGAATTTATTGCCGCTCTAGCAGCAAAGACCGGATATACACAGGAGGACACGCAGAAACTCTGCACGACGCTCATCGATGCCCTTGCCGACGAGGTGGAGACATCGGGGGAGGTCGGCGTCACCGGTTTCGGTACCTTCGAGGTACGGAAACGGATGGAGCGTATCATCGTCAACCCGTCAACGAAACAGCGCATGCTCGTTCCGCCGAAACTCGTGCTGAACTTCCGTCCCGTGGCCTCCCTGAAAGAGAAGTTGAAGAACGGCGACGAAAATATCAAACCGGCAAGAACAAACCGAACAGGAAAGGAGGATACTGATGGCACACGCTGAACTCGTCGCCCTCGCCTCCCGCCTTGTGGAGAAGTATCATCTCTCAAAAGGTGATGCCGAAACGTTCGTGTCTGCTTTCTTCGATATCCTGCAGCAGGGGCTGAAGGACGATCGTATCGCAAAGGTCAAGAGCCTCGGCACCTTCAAGCTCATCACGGTGAAAGACCGGGAGAGCGTGGATGTCAATACGGGTGAGCGTATCGTCATCGAGGGACGGGATAAGATCTCGTTTACCCCCGACAAGATCCTCGCCGAACTCATCAACAAGCCCTTCGCCCAGTTTGATACCGTCGTTGTCAATGAGGGTGTCGACTTCTCCGGGATCGATAGGGAATATGAAGAGCAGGAAAGCACCGCAGAGGCTGCCCCCGCAGTTTCAGAGGAAGACCATGCTCACGCAGCATCTGTGCACGCTGCCGCTTCTACAGCTCCTGTTGACGGCAATGAATCCACTGCAGGGGCCGTCCCTTGTGGCGGCCCGTCGTCGGAACGACGAATCGCCCCTAAGGAACAACGAATGGAACCGGAACGAACGGCTGCCCCCGTGGAACCCACCGTGTCGGTTGCCCCCGCGGAACCCACCGCAGAGGCTGCTCCCGTGGAACCCACCGTGTCGGCTGCCCCCGCGGAACCCACCGCAGAGGCTGCCCCAGTGGCTTCCCGTCATTCCCTTTCCCGTTTCAGTTTTTATTTCTTCTGTGGCTCCTCCGTCGTCCTGCTCATCGGACTGATTTTCCTCAGTTTCCTCTATGGCCGTGTCGCCGGAGAGCGGGATAACCTGCAGGCGCAATTGGGAATGTTGAAGCAACAAGTCAGCATGATCCAAGCCAAGACCGGCCAGCCCTCTGCCCGGGAGGCGGCGCTACAAGCCAAGCGGCAGGCCGACAGTGTGGCTCTACTCCGTCAGCATCAGGCCATTGAGGCCGCAGCAAAGGGTGGGGCAGAGGCTGACGCCGCGACTGCAGGAAAAGCGGCCGGGGCTGCTGCCGGGGCGAAAGTTCCTGCGGCAAAAAAGGTTGCCGCCGCCGGGAAGGAACAGCCGGCCGCCAGCCCGTATGCCCAAGCCGGTGCCGCTGATCCCCGTGTCCGTACAGGTGCCTATGAGATTGTCGGTATCGACCATGTCGTCACGGTGAAGGCCGGACAGACCCTTCAGAGCATTTCCCGTTCCCATTTGGGTCCGGGCATGGAGTGTTATGTCGAGGCCATCAATGGCTCTTCCGCCGTCAAGGCCGGAGAAAAAGTCAAAATACCGAAATTACGACTGAAAAAGAAGTAGTATATTTCTGACAATGAGTAGGTGGCCGTCCTATTGCGGCCACGCAAGGGATTCATTCGTGAATATGTTGGATCAATGCGGATGCGTGGCCGCAACATGGCAGGCCACCTACCAGGCCCGGATATTTCATGAGAGAGTTAGCATACCACCATTTCCCCGGGTGGGGTCGCGTGGCGGCCCCCGTGGCATGGTGGATCATGATCAATCATGTCCCTACGATTTTTTAGTATTCCTCGTCATCGGAGATATCCTCGGCCTCGAGGTTAAGGTCCTCGGGATTCTCCTCATAGGTGGTGCGGTAACTCTCTTCGGTGAGCTTGTCGTCATCGAAGGTATCATCATCGTCCTCCTCATCATTATAGTGGTCGTCCTCCTCGGGGAGATCCTCCTCGTCGTCCTCCCCGCTGTCACCGAGGTCCTTCTTGTGCTTGGCTTCCTCATCCTCCTCTTCGAAGTCGACGAGATGGCGCTTGGTCAGTTCCGGTTTCTCCTTGGCGAAGATGGCCTCTATCCAGGTGCCCTTGGGAATCTCCAGCACCTCAAAGCCGTCGTTAACTTTCTTCTCATAGAGTCCGCCGGCCTTGTGGAGGCGGTCTTTGGGCAGGGTAGTGGTAGAGATGTCGAACCCGCTCTCAATGATGTCCTGGATGCTCTGCGGCAGACTCTCCCAGCCGCCGCCGAAGTTGCGGTCGAGGACTTCCATGAGTTTGGTGGCGGAGATATGGTGGATGTTCTCGTAGGTCAGGTCAGTGACCCGGAGGATGGGGCGCTTCTTCAGTGCCATCTTCTTCTTGCCGTTCTCGCCGTCCTCGAGCTTCATCTCGCCGACCTTGAAGCCACGGGCCTCATATTTCTTGATGACCTCGGGCTTGTCGACAGTGATGGGTTCTATCTCGAAGGCACTGCGGATGACATCCAGATAATGTCGCTGATTGTCTTTCAGATCAGCATCCTTTTCGGCTAGTTCCCAGAGGCGGAACACATCGTTCTCCTGAATATCCCACACATTGCTCTTGGTGAGCGTCTTGAGTGTTAATGTCTTTTCTTTTTTCATATGATAATTCTTCTTTTCTCCTGTTGTGATGCGGGAAAGGGATTGCCTTTCCTGCTTATGCGCTGCAAAAGTAAGTATAATCAGATGAAATTACAAATTTTTTCCCGAGTTTTTTTTGCGTATCTGAGAGATTATATTTAATTTTGTATTTGTAATGAGTGAACCATTAGCAGAAAGAATGCGTCCCCGCACGCTCGACGAGTATGTCGGCCAGCAACATCTGGTCGGTCCGGGGGCTGTGCTCCGTAAGATGATCGATGCGGGGCATATCTCCTCGTTTATCCTCTGGGGACCGCCGGGGGTGGGGAAGACGACGCTGGCGCAGATCATCGCCAACAAGTTGGAGACGCCGTTCTATACCCTCAGTGCCGTGACGAGCGGCGTGAAGGACGTGCGTGAGGTCATTCAGAAGGCCGCCGCGCACCGCTTCTTCAACACTCCTTCACCGATACTCTTCATCGATGAAATCCATCGTTTCTCCAAGAGTCAGCAGGACTCCCTCCTCGGGGCCGTGGAGAAGGGCACGGTGACGCTCATCGGTGCCACGACGGAGAATCCGTCCTTTGAGGTGATCCGTCCACTCCTCTCACGCTGTCAGCTCTATGTGCTGAAGTCGTTGGAGAAAGAGGATCTGCTGGAACTCCTCCATCGGGCGATCACGCAGGATGTGGAACTGAAGCAACGGCATATCGAACTGAAGGAGACGGGGGCGATCCTCCGCTATAGTGGTGGTGACGCCCGGAAACTGCTCAATATCCTCGAACTCGTTGTGGAGGCTGCCGGCAGCGGCGATGTCGTCATCACGGACGCGTTCGTGGAACAGCAGTTGCAGGCCAACCCGCTGGCCTACGACAAGGGCGGGGATATGCACTACGACATCATTTCCGCCTTCATCAAGAGTATCCGCGGCAGTGATCCCGACGCAGCCCTCTATTGGATGGCGCGGATGATCGAGGGTGGGGAGGATCCGCAGTTCATCGCCCGTCGTGTCGTCATCAGTGCTGCCGAGGATATCGGACTGGCCAATCCCAATGCCCTCCTCCTGGCCAATGCCGCCTTCGACGCGGTGATGAAGATCGGATGGCCCGAGGGGCGTATACCCCTTGCCGAGGCCGTGGTCTATCTTGCCACGAGTCCGAAGAGCAACTCCGCCTATCTCGGCATAGACAAGGCTCTGCAGTGCGTGCGCAAGACGGGCAACCAGCCCGTGCCCCTGCACCTGCGCAACGCGCCGACGAAGCTCATGGCCGACCTCGGTTATCATGACGGCTATCAATATCCCCATGATTTCCCCGGTCATTGGGTGCAGCAGCAGTATCTGCCCGACGGCCTGCAGAATGCGCATTTCTGGGAGCCCCAGCACAGTCCCGCCGAAGAGCAGCAGACGAAGCGGTGGAAGGGGTTCCGGGGGGAGTGACCCTCCGTAGGGTGCGGATGTTGAATGGCGTGCCGTCGTGTGCTTGCGCTTTGCAAGCGCAAGTTAGCGCAGAAGGATCTTGATTAGAAACAACTAAAAACAACAAGAAATATTTGAACTATGAAAATCGTAGAACTAGACAGTTATGCCGCCAATCCCGGTGATCTCTCCTGGGATGGCCTGAAGGCATTGGGTGAATTGACGCTCTATGACTATTCCCGCCCCGAAGAGGTCGTGGCGCGGGCCAAGGATGCGGATGCGGTCCTTATTAATAAGGTGAATATCACCGATGCGGTCATGGCCCAACTGCCGAAACTGAAATATATCGGTGTGCTGGCCACGGGATTCAATGTGGTGGATACCGCCGCCGCCAACCGCCGTGGCATCATCGTCACCAATATCCCCGCTTACAGCACGAACAGTGTCGTACAGATGGTCTTTGCCCATCTGCTCAATGCCACCAATCAGGTGGCTCATTATGCCGATGAGAACCGCAAGGGGCGCTGGAGCAAGAACCGCGACTTCTGCTACTGGGACACGCCGCTGGTGGAACTGGCGGGGAAGTCGATCGGTATCGTCGGACTCGGCCATATCGGCAGCCGTGTGGCACAACTGGCCCATGACTTCGGCATGGATGTCTCCGCGCTGACGAGTAAGAATGCTACCGAACTGCCCGAATATATCCGCAAGACAACCCTTGAGGGTCTGCTCTCGTCTTGTGATGTCGTTACTCTTCACTGTCCGCTGACGGCCGACAATAAAGGCATGATCAATGCCGAACGGCTGCAGCTCATGCACCCTGGAGCCATCCTTATCAATACGGGCCGCGGACCCCTCGTCGACGAGCAGGCCGTCGCCGATGCCCTTGAGGCCGGTACCCTCGGGGCCTATTGCGCCGACGTGATGACGGAGGAGCCGCCCCGTGCCGACAACCCGTTGCTCCGTCAGCCTCATGCCTATATCACGCCGCATATCGCCTGGGCCACGAAGGAGGCCCGGCAGCGGCTCCTGGATATCTGTGTGGCCAACCTGAAGGCTTTTGAGGCCGGTCAGCCCGTGAATGTCGTCAACCGATGATGAGCTATCCTGATCCCCATCTTGTCCATACACTGCAGCAGGTCATCGAGTTTGTCGGAACCCTCGCTTTCGCCATCTCCGGACTGCGTGCCGCCGCCAACCGCCATTACGACTGGTTCGGCGGTTTCGTCTGTGGCTTTGCCGTGGCCATCGGCGGCGGTACGATCCGTGACGTGATGCTCGGCGTGACACCCTTCTGGATGACCTCCGCCATCTATATCGAGTGTACGTTTCTGGCGCTGATCCTCGTTGTGGCCGGTAACCGGCTTACGAACAGGATGGACAACACCTGGCTCGTCTTTGACACCTTCGGCCTGGCTCTCTTCACCATCGCCGGCATTCAGAAGACAATTGCCTTGGGACATCCGTTCTGGGTGGCTGTCGTCATGGGGTGTATCACGGGGTCTGCCGGTGGTGTCATCCGCGATGTGCTGTTGAATCTCGAACCACTGATCTTCAAGAAAGAGATCTATGCCATGGCCAGCGTGGCCGGCGGTATGGCCTACTGGCTGCTCTACCACTGGCATGTGAACGTGGCGGTGACGGCTGCCGTGACGTTTGCCGTGGTCTGCCTGATCCGTTTCCTCGCCGTCAGATATCATATCTCGTTGCCGACGTTGCATGATGACCGGTCGGGGAATAAAAAATGATTGATATAAATCAAGAAAAAACGTTATTTTTTATAAATCGTCGAAAACGTGTAACTTTTTTGCGCTGAAAAGTTGACTATCTGTAAGAAAAATCGTAACTTTGCAGCAACAAAGTAGCATACGTTAGTAACATAGATATTAAGGTTTAGGAAAATTATGGTAGAAAAGAAAGAAACAAAGACCGCCACTCGTAAAACGACGGGTACTCGCAGGGCAGCAGCCCCGAAGAAAGCCGCAAAGGTTGTTGTCGCGCTGAACGCTGAGAATGTTGGTTTCAAGGCTGGTGATGTCTATCAGGCACTGGCAGCTTCTGAGAAGGCGCTGACGGTAGCAGAGATTGCCAAGGCTGCCAAGATCTCCGAGGAAGAGACACTGCTCGGTCTGGGCTGGCTCTTCAAGGAGGGTAAGATCAAGGACGAGGACAACAAGATCGTTCTCGCTTAACAAAACCCCGAAGAAATGAAGAAAAGGCCGCTGACCTGTGATCAGCGGCCTTTTTGGGCTGTCAGGAAAGATGTCTGTTTACGAACGTGAAATTTTCCGTGTGCTGCAGGAGGCGGGTCCTAAGGGATTGAAGGCCGGGAAAATAGCCCGTCATGTCTTCAATGCCTGTAATACCATGTTTGAGCCTGTTGATTTTCAGGATGTCCATGCTGCTGTCTGTCAGTATCTCCGACAGCAGAGCAAGAAGGCCGGGGGTACCGTCATCCGTACGGACGGGTGGGGCGTCTATCGCCTCAATGACCGCTGCCGTGAGGCCACGCAGCTGCTCCTTGATTTCTCCGGGAAAGAAGCGGAAGAACCAGCGAGAAAGGCTGAAGAGGATCGCTCGCTGAGCCTTTTTTGATTTTTTCTACCTCTTTTCTGTTTCTATATCATTTTTTTTTCTTACTTTTGTGGTCATTAAGAAAATAAGAGAAAAATATGGCGCGAAACAATAACCATGTTGTCATTATGGCGGGTGGAGTAGGCAGTCGCTTCTGGCCCATGAGCACCACGGAACATCCGAAACAGTTTATCGATGTGCTGGGTGTCGGCCGTAGTCTGCTCCAGTTGACCTACGACCGCTTTGAGGGGGTCTGTGATCCCGATCATGTGTGGGTAGTGACCAATAAGAAATACCGGGAGGAGGTCTGCCGGCAACTTCCCGAGATTCCCGGGCAGAATATTCTCACGGAGCCTTGCCGCAGAAATACGGCTCCCTGCATCGCTTATGTCAGTTGGCGCATAAAGGCGCTGGACCCCAAGGCGAATATCGTCGTCACGCCTTCCGACCATTTTGTACTCAACAATGTGGAGTTCCGTCGCATCATCCTCTCGTGTCTGAAGTTCACCTCTGAGACCGACTCCATCGTCACCCTTGGTATCAAGCCCACCCGTCCGGAGACGGGCTATGGCTATATCCAGGCTGATTTCGGTGCTGCCAGTCCGCGCAACAAGGAGATCTTCCGTGTGGACAGTTTCAAGGAGAAGCCCGATCTGCCTACGGCTACGCGTTATCTGAAGGAGAAGAACTATCTGTGGAACTCGGGTATCTTCATCTGGAGCGTAAGCACAATTGTCAATGCCTTCCGTGTCTACGAACCGGCGATGGCCAAGATCTTCGAGAGCCTGCTGCCCGTCTATGGCACGCCCGGGGAGCAGACGCAGATCGATCTGCTCTATCCCGAGTGCGACAATATCTCCGTCGACTATGCCATCATGGAGAAGGCTGAGGAGATCTTCGTCTGTCCTTCCGATTTCGGCTGGTCGGACCTTGGTACGTGGGGCTCTTTGCTCAATCAGGTTCATAAGGATCTTTATGGCAATGCCCTCATCGGACAGAATATCCAGGTCTATGATACGCGTAACACCATCATCCATACCACTCAGGAGAAACTGGTGGTCGTGGAAGGGCTTGACGGCTATATCGTGGCTGAGAAGGACGGTGTCCTGCTCATCTGTAAACTGTCGGAGGAGCAGCGTATCAAGCAGTTCAGAGGAGAAAAATAATTTATTCCTAAATATTATACGATCTTTATGGCAAGAAAAGTAGCCTTAATAACGGGTATTACCGGACAGGACGGAAGTTATCTGTCTGAATTTTTGTTGGCAAAGGGCTATGAGGTCCACGGCATCATCCGCCGGTCCTCCACCGATTACCGCGAGCGGATCATCCATCTCGAGGGACAGCCCCATTTCCATCTCCATTACGGCGACCTCAGTGACTCGATGTCGATCCTCGGCGTCCTCGGACAGGTGCGGCCTACGGAGATCTATAACCTCGCCGCGCAGAGTCATGTGCAGGTCAGTTTCGACTCGCCGGAGTATACGGCTGATGTGGATGCTGTCGGTGTCTTGAGAATCCTCGAGGCCGTCCGTCAGCTCGGTCTCACCGATACCTGCCGCATCTACCAGGCCTCTACCTCCGAGCTCTACGGAAAGGTCGAGGAGGTGCCGCAGAACGAGAATACGCCCTTCCATCCCTTCAGTCCCTATGCCGTGGCCAAACAGTATGGTTACTGGATCATCCGTGAATACCGTGACGCTTACCACATGTTCTGTTGCAACGGTATCCTCTTCAACCATGAGAGTGAGCGTCGTGGTGAGACCTTCGTAACGAGAAAGATCACCCTTGCCGCCGCACGTATCAAACAGGGCAAGCAGGACAAGCTCTACCTCGGCAATCTCTCGAGTCGCCGTGACTGGGGCTATGCCAAGGACTATGTGGAGTGCATGTGGCTCATCCTTCAGCATGACAAACCCGAGGACTTCGTCATTGCTACGGGCGTACAGCATACCGTCCGTGAGTTCGCCACTCTGGCCTTCCATGATGTCGGCATCGAGCTCGAATGGCAGGGTGAGGGCATCAACGAGAAGGGCATTGACAAGTCCACGGGCAAGGTCCTCGTGGAGGTCAGTCCAGATTTCTTCCGTCCCACCGATGTCGTCAACCTCTGGGGCGATCCCACGAAGGCCAAGGCTGAGTTGAAATGGAATCCTACGAAGACCAGTTTCGAGGAACTCGTACACCTTATGGTGGAGAGCGACATGCAGAAGGTCGCCGCCGATGACGCTGCCGCCAAGGTGCGTGTCAACCTCGAGGAATATTTGGAAAAAGGTATTGTAAAATAAAAAAAATAATCACCCCGCCATGAAAAAGGGCGGGGCTTTTTGTTATGGCTTTAGATAAGAACAGTAAGATTTATGTCGCCGGCCACCACGGACTGGTAGGCTCGGCTATCTGGAACAACCTCAAGAAGAGAGGTTACAACAACCTCGTCGGCCGCACCCACCGTGAGCTCGACCTCACGGATCAGGATGCCGTGAAGGCTTTCTTCGACGCCGAGCAGCCCGATGCCGTCGTCCTCGCCGCCGCCTTTGTTGGTGGTATCATGGCCAACTCCCTCTACCGCGCTGACTTCATCATGCAGAACATGAAGATGCAGTGCAATGTCATCAGCAACGCTTATTCCCATCATGTGAAGAAGCTCCTCTTCCTCGGTTCCACCTGTATCTATCCGAAGAACGCGCCGCAGCCGATGAAGGAGGATGCTCTGCTGACCTCTCCCTTGGAGTATACCAATGAGGAGTATGCCATTGCCAAGATTGCCGGACTGAAGATGTGCGAGAGCTACAACCTCCAGTATGGCACCAACTATATCGCTGTCATGCCGACGAACCTCTATGGTCCTAACGACAACTTCCATCTCGAGAACAGTCATGTGCTGCCCGCTATGATGCGTAAGATCTATCTCGCCAAGCTCATCCATGACAACGACTGGGATGCCATCCGCGTGGATATGGATAAGCGACCGATCAACCCGCCGGCAAAGTTGCAGGAACTCATCGGCGACGGTAATGTGGACGGAAAGAGTGATCAGGAGCGAATACTCAAGGCCCTCGCTTTCTATGGCATAGAGAATAATAAGGTGACGCTGTGGGGCGACGGCAGTCCGCTGCGTGAGTTCCTCTGGAGTGAGGATATGGCCGATGCCAGTGTACATGTGTTGCTTAATGTCGATTTCTCCGATATCATCGGCATTAAGAAATACTCCAGCGTCTTCTATGGCGTGAAGGCTGACGGCGTTGTCGACCGTAATAACTCTGATGGCCGCGGCGGTGCTATCCCATCGCTCGGTGAGATCCGCAACTGCCATATCAATGTCGGAACGGGAAAGGAACTGACCATCAAGGCCCTCTCGCAGCTCGTTGTCGACACGGTCGGCTTCACCGGTGAGGTGGCCTGGGACAAGACGAAGCCCAACGGTACGCCGCGCAAACTCATCGATGTCTCCAAGCTCCACAGCCTCGGCTGGCAACACAAGGTAGAGATTGAGGAGGGTGTCCGCAAACTCTATGAGTGGTACCAGGGAACGCTGAAAGGTTAAATTGTGATTTCCCCCGCAATGGACCGCGCCATCATGGTGCGGATCATGTGGGGATCGGAGTAGCGGGCCTGCAGGAACATCAACTTGGTAACGGCGGCCTCGACAGTGGAATCATAACCGCTGAGGACGCCGGCTTCTTTGAGTTGGTAGCCGGTATCATAACGCCCCATTTCAACGACGCCGCTGGCGCACTGACTGATATTGACGATCGTCACACCACGCTCCGTCACCTCCCGCAACAGGCGCAGCAACCACGGCTGCTGAGGCGCGTTGCCACTGCCGAAGGAACGCATCACGATACCGCGGATTTCCGTGGCCTCGAGGATGCGGCGGAAGATGCTCTCCTGGATGCCCGGGAAGAGGGAGAAGACGATGACATGGGGATCCATGGCGAAGTGAGGCATCATCTTCTTCGTGAAATCCGGTCGGAAGATATGATGCTGATGATAGTCGAAGTTGACACCGGCATCACAGAGATGAGGGTAGTTATAGGAGTCAAAAGCGGCGAATCCATCGGCCGCAACCTTCGTGGCACGGTTGCCGCGCAGCAGTTTTCCGTTGAAATAGATACACACTTCCGGGACCATCGGCGTGCCGTCGAGGTGGTGGGCATAAGCCAGTTCGATGCTCGTCAGCACATTCTCCTTGCCATCCGTGCGCAACTGGCCCATGGGCAGCTGCGATCCCGTGAGGATGACGGGCTTCGTGAGATTCTCCAGCATGAAGCTCAGCGCCGATGCCGTGTAGGCCATCGTGTCGGTACCATGAAGGATGACAAATCCGTCATAGTCGTTGTAACGGTCGTCGATAATCCTGACAATCTGGGCCCACTGCCGTGGTGCCATATCACTTGAGTCAATCGGTGGAGTAAACTGATATACATCGATTTCCGCGTTGACATATTTGAGTTCCGGCATGGCGTCGTGGAGATGGTTGAAGTCAAGGGGCTCCAAGGCTCCCGTGACAGGGTTGCGGCCCATGCCGATGGTGCCTCCCGTATAGATCAGGAGGACGTGATGGAGGTGCTTTGTGTTTGTTTCTTGATTCTGCATAGCTTTCGTTGCCTTCGTAATCGTTTTCGTAAAAACTGCATGCAAATATAACTTAAAAATTTCGTTCTGCCAAAAGATTTTGGTATATTTGCAACATAAAAATTCTACTTAGACAAATTATCAAAACATTCTAACAAAAATAATATACAATGAAACAGTTCATGGACGAAAACTTCCTGCTTGATACAGCTACCGCACAGGATTTGTATCATAATCACGCAGCGAAGATGCCGATTATCGATTACCATTGCCACCTCATCCCCGAGATGGTTGCCACCGATCACCATTTCAAGAGCATTACGGAGCTCTGGCTCGGCGGGGACCATTATAAATGGCGTGCCATGCGTACCAATGGCGTGCCGGAGAAATATTGTACGGGTACGGAGACGACGGACTGGGAGAAATTTGAGAAATGGGCTGAGACCGTCCCTTATACCTTCCGGAACCCGTTGTATCACTGGACGCATCTGGAACTGAAGACCGCCTTCGGTATCACGAAGCTCCTCTCTCCGAAGACGGCCCGGGAGATCTATGATGAGTGCAACGAGAAACTGAAACTCCCCGAGTACAGCGCCCGTGGCCTCATGCGCCGCTATCATGTGGAGTGTGTCTGCACGACCGATGATCCCGTCGATGACCTCCACTGGCATAAGGTGACGCGAGAGAGCGGTTTCGAGATTAAGATGATCCCCGCTTGGCGTCCTGACAAAGCCATGAATATCGAGAAGCCGTACTTTGCCGACTACATGGGCAAACTCTCTGAGGTGAGCGGAGTTAGCATCTCTTCGTTCAAGGAAATGATAGATGCCCTCCAGAAGCGTCATGACTTCTTCCACGAGAATGGCTGCCGCCTCTCTGACCACGGTATTGAGGAGTTCTATGATGATCCTTATACGGATTCCCAGATCGAGACGGTCTTCTCCAAGGCCCTGCGTCGCATGCAGCTCTCCGACCAGGAGGTACGCCAGTACAAGCATGCTTTCCTGAAGGCTTGTGCCGAGATGGACTATGCTTCCGACTGGACGCAGCAGTATCACTATGGCGCTATCCGTGACAATAACACGCTGATGTATAACCAGCTCGGACCCGACACCGGCTTCGACTCTATCGGTGAGTTCAATACAGCCCGGGCCATGAGTCATTTCCTCAACGAACTGAATATGGAGCACCAACTCACGCGTACAATCCTCTATTGTCTCAATCCTTGTGCCAACGAGGTCATCGCCACGATGCTCGGAAACTTCCAGGACGGCTCCGAGCCCGGCAAGATCCAGTTTGGCAGCGGCTGGTGGTTCAACGACCAGCTCGACGGTATGACGCGTCAGATGAATGCCCTGAGCACCCTCGGCCTGCTGAGCCGTTTCGTGGGTATGCTCACCGACAGCCGCAGCTTCTTGAGCTATCCCCGTCATGAGTATTTCCGCCGCTTGCTCTGCAACCTTCTCGGTAATGACGTGGAGCGTGGACTGCTGCCCGACGACCATGAGGCCCTGGCCCGTATGGTGGAGGATATCAGTTACAACAATGCCCGCAGATATTTCAAGTTCTATTAATAAATTCCTTTCTCATTCTTGGGGGCGGCCTTGTGGCCGCCCCTATTTGTAGGGGCGGCTCTTGTGGCTGTCCCTTATTTGTAGGAGCGGCTCTTGTGGCCGTCCTTATTTCTATATGTTCGGCAGAATGTTGAATGGCCTGCCGTTGTGTGCTTGCGCTTTGCAAGCGCAAGGCAGCGCATCTGTCCCGCCCCTACTTTTTCTTCCAAAAACTTTCCCAAATATTTGCCATTTCAAAAAAATAGCTGTATTTTTGCAAAAATTTTAGGTTTTTGCTATTCAAAGCTATGAAGAAAATTATTTCTCTTGCGGTTGCCGCTTTGGCAATCATCCTCTCGCTTGGCAGTTGCAACAACGCTAAGCAGGTCGTTTATTGGCAAAACATTGACTCCGTCAACATCTCTAAGCCGATGCAGTGGGACGCGAAGATCATGCCCAAGGATATTTTGAGCATCGTGGTGAGAACCGTAACTTCTGAAGTAGCGCAACCTTTCAATTTCTATCAGCAGAATAGTAATACCGGTACGAGCATCACGGGCAATACTTACCAGACGAATCAGGGATATCTCGTGGACAATGATGGTAATATTCAGTTTCCGGTGATAGGAACGGTGCATGTGGCCGGACTGACCACGCATGAGTGTGAGGAAATGTTGAAAGCCAAGATAGCACCTTATCTGGCTAAAACGGAGAATCCCGTCGTACAGGTGCGTATGTCCAGTTATCATATCACCGTTATGGGAGAGGTAGCCTCTCCGGGCGTGAAATCCGTGCCGCAGGAGAAGATGAATATCGTCGAGGCCCTGGCAGAGAGCGGAGATATGACCCTTTATGGTAAGCGTAACAATATCTTGCTCATCCGGGAGAATGCGCAGGGACAGAAAGAGGTTCATCGGCTGAATATGAATGACGCGAATATTTTCAACTCTCCTTATTACTATCTTCAGCAGAATGACATCATCTATGTGCAACCGAATAAGTTGAGAACGAATACGGCCAGCACAAACCCGTCGGTGTCCTATATCTTCGGTATTGTCTCTTTTGCGGCCTCTATGGCTTCGCTCGTCGTCAATATCCTGAAGTAGGGTAGAAGTAAGTTTGCATTCACGAATATTAAACGATAATATATGTGTGGAATAGTAGGATATATCGGAAAGCGTGAGGCTTATCCGATCCTCATCAAAGGACTGAAGCGTCTCGAATACCGAGGCTATGACTCAGCAGGTGTCGCCCTGATCAACAAAAGGGACGACCTCAATGTCTATAAGACCAAAGGAAAGGTGGCAGATCTGGAGAATTTCTGCTCCGACAAGGATATCACAGGTACGGTAGGTATTGCTCATACCCGTTGGGCTACCCACGGAGAACCCTCTTCGGTGAATGCCCATCCTCATTATTCCGAGTCGAAGAATCTCGCCATTATCCATAACGGTATCATCGAGAATTATGCCCAGATCAAGAAAAACCTCATCAATAAGGGCATGCATTTCCGCAGTGATACGGATACGGAGGTCCTCGTACAGCTCATTGAGTATATCCAGGTGACCCGTAAGGTCCCTTTGCTCTCTGCCGTTCAGATGGCGCTCCGGCAGGTTATCGGCGCTTATGCCATCGCTCTGCTCGACAAGCGTGAGCCCAACCAGATCATCGCTGCCCGCAAGGCCAGCCCACTGGTGATCGGTATCGGCAAGGACTCCGGGGAGTTCTTCCTCGGCTCTGATGCCAGTCCGATTATTGAATATACTGATCAGGTGGTCTACCTTGACGATGAGAATATCGCCGTGATGCGTCCCGGTGAACCGTTGAAGGTCGTCGATATCCATAACATCGCCCTTAACCCCGACGTGCAGACCATTGACATGAACCTCGGACAGATCGAGAAGGGAGGCTTCCCTCATTTCATGCTCAAGGAGATCTTCGAGCAGCCGGAATGTCTGAAGAACTGCATGCGCGGCCGTGTTGTCAGTCGTACCGTGGAGACGCGTGCGATGACCGACGGCAAGAAAGAAGGCCCCATGCAGAGCCATACGGAGATGGGGGTCGTGTTGAGTTCTATCGTTGACCACCGTCAGCAGATCCTCAACGCCCACCGTATCATCATCGTAGCTTGTGGAACAAGCTGGCATGCCGGTCTCATCGGTAAGCAGATGCTCGAGACCTACTGCCGTATACCCGTTGATGTGGAGTATGCCTCTGAGTTCCGCTATCGTAATCCGGTCGTGACGAAGGATGATGTCGTCATCGCTATCTCGCAGAGCGGTGAAACGGCAGACACCCTCGCTGCTATCAAACTGGCCAAGGAGAAAGGCGCCTTTATCTATGGCATCTGTAACGCCATCGGCAGTTCCATCGCCCGTGCCACCGATACAGGTACCTATATCCATGTCGGTCCGGAGATCGGCGTCGCCTCGACGAAAGCCTTCACCGGTCAGGTCACCGTGCTCTGCCTCCTCGCCCTGGCTGTCGGTAAGGAGAAGGGAACGGTCTCCGATAAGGATTATCAGGAGATCACGACACAGCTCTGGGACATCCCCGAGAAGATGAAAGAGGTGCTGAAACTCAACAATAAGATCGCTGACCTCAGCCGTACGTTCACCTACGCCCGCAACTTCCTATATCTTGGCCGTGGCTATTCCTACCCCGTGGCCCTCGAGGGAGCGCTGAAACTGAAGGAGATCAGTTATATTCATGCCGAGGGATATCCCGCCGCAGAGATGAAGCACGGGCCCATCGCCCTCATCGACTCTGACATGCCTGTCGTCGTCATCGCGCCCCATGACGCCATGTACGAGAAGGTGCTGAGCAATATTCAGGAGATCAAGGCCCGTGACGGACGGGTCATTGCCCTAGTGACGAAGGGTGACGAGACAATCTCAAAGATTGCCGACGAGGTCATCGAACTGCCTAAGACCCTCGAGTGCCTCGAACCACTGCTGGCAACGATCCCTCTGCAGCTCCTGGCCTATCATGTGGCGGTCTGCAAGGGCAAGAACGTGGACCAGCCCCGTAACCTTGCCAAGAGTGTAACTGTAGAGTAAAATCACCAGTCCTCCCCATCGATGGGGAGGACCGCAATGACTTTCTAAATAAGATATGGAAAAAGAAATTCATGAGGACTGCGGTGTGGCCATGATCCGCCTGCTGAAGCCTCTCGACTATTTTCAAAAGAAGTATGGAACCTGGATGTTCGGTTTGAACAAGCTCTACCTGATGATGGAGAAGCAGCACAATCGTGGCCAGGAAGGGGCTGGTATTTCCTGTGTCAAACTCGATACGGCTCCCGGCAACGAGTATATGTTCCGTGAACGTGCTGAGGGTAGTAATGCCATCACCGAGATCTTTGGTACGGTTAATCGTCATTTCAAGGACGTCCCTGCTGAGCAGCTCTCTGATGCTCAGTATGCTAAGACTTTCCTTCCTTTCGCGGGCGAACTTTATATGGGCCACCTCCGGTACTCCACTACCGGCAAGAGTGGCCTTTCTTATGTCCATCCGTTTCTGCGCCGGAACAACTGGAAGGCTAAGAACCTCTGTCTCTGTGGCAACTTCAATATGACGAATGTCGACGAGATCTTCCGGCAGATTGTCGCCCAGGGACAGTGTCCCCGCATATACAGTGACACCTATATCCTCCTCGAGCTCATGGGACATCGACTGGACCGTGAGGTGGAGCGTAACTATACGGCGGCTAAGGCCATGGAACTGCAGGGACTGGACATCACGCGCTATATTGAGGATCATGTGAAGATCAGCAATGTGCTGAAGACGTCCATGCAGGATTTTGATGGTGGCTATCATATCTGCGGCCAGACAGGCAGTGGAGAGATGTTCGCCATGCGTGACCCCTGGGGCATTCGGCCCGCCTTCTATTACTGCAATGAGGATTTCATCGCCGTGGCCTCAGAGCGCCCCGTGCTCCAGACGACCTTCGACCTCGAGGTGGAGGACGTGCAGGAGCTGCAGCCCGGCTGTGCTCTCATCGTCAAGAAAAACGGCGAGACTGGTGTGGAGCGTATCCTCGACCAACGTGGTGACAGTGCCTGCTCCTTCGAGCGTATCTATTTCTCCCGTGGCTCCGACCGTGACATCTACCATGAGCGCCTGAAACTCGGTGAGCAGCTCGCTGAGCCCGTGCTGAAGGCTGTGGATTATGACACGCGCCATACCGTCCTCTCTTTTATCCCGAATACGGCGGAGGTGGCTTTTTACGGCTTGACACATGGCTTCCGCAAATATCTCCATCACAAGAAGATCAATACGCTCGTGAATCTCGGTCATCAGGCTTCCGAGCAGGAACTGCAGGACATCCTCGGTGAGGCGGTCCGTACGGAGAAGGTGGCGTGGAAGGATATCAAGCTCCGCACGTTCATCACAGAGGGCAACAGTCGTAACGACCTTGCCTCCCATGTCTATGATGTCACCTATGGCATCCTTGAGCCCAATGTCGACAACCTCGTGATTATCGACGACTCCATCGTCAGAGGTACAACCTTGAAAGAGAGTATCCTCCGTATCCTTGACCGTCTCCATCCGAAAAAAATCGTCGTCGTCTCCAGTGCCCCGCAGATCCGCTATCCGGATTATTATGGCATTGACATGGCCCGCCTGGAGGAGTTCTGCGTCTTCCGTGCCGCCATCCAGCTCCTGAAAGACCGCCACATGGAGGACCTCATCGACCAGACCTATGCCAACTGCCTCGCTGAGGAGAAGAAGGCGAAGGGAAAGATGCGCAATGTCGTGCGTGATATCTACGAGCCGTTCTCCGTGGATGAGATCAACCGCAAGATCGTTGAGATGCTGCGTCCGGAGGGTGTCTCCACACCGATAGAGATTGTCTTCCAAAGCCTTGAGGGGCTTCATGAGGCTATCCCCGATCATAAGGGCGACTGGTATTTCACCGGCCATTATCCCACGCCGGGCGGCACGAAGCTGTGCAACCAGGCTTTCATCAATTACTACGAAAAGGTATATAAAAAATTATAAGATACAGGTATAAATGAAGAACGTAACATTAGTCTTATCAGACGGCAGCCGCTTTCATGGCAAGAGCTTCGGCTATGAGGCCCCGGTAGCCGGAGAGGTCGTCTTCAACACTGCCATGATGGGTTATCCGGAGTCGCTCACTGACCCCTCCTATGCCGGTCAGTTGCTGACGATGACATTCCCCCTCGTGGGCAACTATGGTGTCCCTCCTTTCACCATAGAGAAGAACGGACTGCCGACGTTCATGGAGAGTGACCGCATCTACGCCTCGGCACTGATCGTGAGTGATTACAGTGAACAGTATTCCCACTGGAATGCTGTCCGCTCCCTCGCCGATTGGCTGAAGGATGAGAAGGTGCCGGGCATCACGGGCATCGATACGCGTGAGTTGACGAAGGTACTCCGCGAGCATGGTGTGATGATGGGTAAGATCATCTTCGATGATGAGCCCGACAATATCCCTGAGGCCCGCTATGAGGGCGTGAACTTCGTCGACAAGGTCTCCTGCAAGAAGGTCATCCGCTATAATGAGGGGGGCGGCAAGAAGGTCGTCCTCGTCGACTGCGGCGTGAAGGCTAATATTATCCGTTGTCTTATTAATAGAGGTGTAGAGGTCATCCGTGTGCCGTGGAACTACGACTATACGAAGGATATGGACTTCGACGGCCTCTTCCTGGCCAATGGTCCCGGTGATCCCGATATGTGCGCGGATGCCGTGGAGATCATCCGTCGCCAGATGAGCATCAGCGACAAGCCGATCTGCGGTATCTGTATGGGTAATCAACTCCTCGGCAAGGCTGCCGGCGCTGAGATCTACAAGCTCAAGTATGGTCACCGCGGTCACAACCAGCCGGTACGCCTCGTGGGCACCGACCACTGCTATATCACATCGCAGAACCACGGCTATGCTGTCAATGCCCGTACCCTCGGCGCTGACTGGGAGGAACTCTTCGTCAATATGAATGATGGTAGTAATGAGGGTATCCGTCATAAGACGAAGCCCTGGTTCTCCAGCCAGTTCCATCCCGAGGCCTGCAGTGGTCCGGTGGATACGGAGTTCATGTTTGACAAATTCGTTGAAACACTCAAATAATCGCAGAAAATGAAGGATCCAAATATCAAGAAAGTATTATTGCTCGGTTCCGGTGCCCTGAAGATCGGTGAGGCAGGAGAGTTCGACTATTCCGGTAGTCAGGCCCTCAAAGCGCTCCGTGAGGAGGGTGTCGAGACGGTGCTCATCAACCCGAATATCGCCACGGTGCAGACCTCTGAGGGCGTTGCCGACCAGATCTATTTCCTTCCCGTCCAGCCCTATTTCGTGGAGCGGGTCATCAAGAAGGAGCGTCCCGACGGCATCCTGCTGTCCTTCGGTGGTCAGACGGCTCTGAACTGTGGTGTGGAACTCGACCGCTCCGGTGTCCTGGAGAAATATAACGTCCGCGTCCTCGGTACTCCCGTTAACGCCATCATGAATACGGAGGACCGTGAGCTCTTCGTCGAGCAGCTCGACCAGATTGATGTCAAGACCATCAAGAGTGAGGCTTGCGAGGATATGGCCCAGGCGCGCAAGGCCGCTCAGGACCTTGGCTATCCTGTCATCATCCGTGCTGCCTATGCCCTCGGTGGCCTCGGCTCCGGTTTCGCAGACAACGAGGAAGAGTTGAACAAGATCTGCGAGAAGGCCTTCTCTTTCTCTCCACAGGTATTGGTGGAGAAGAGTCTGAAAGGTTGGAAGGAAATTGAGTATGAGGTGGTACGCGACCGTTACGACAACTGTATCACGGTATGTAACATGGAGAACTTCGACCCGCTGGGCATCCATACCGGTGAGAGTATCGTCATCGCTCCGTCTCAGACGCTCACGAACAGCGAGTATCACAAGCTGCGTGCCCTGAGCATCAAGATCGTCCGCCATATCGGTATCGTCGGCGAGTGCAATGTGCAGTATGCTTTCGACCCGAAGAGCGAGGACTACCGTGTCATTGAGGTCAATGCCCGTTTGAGCCGTTCCTCCGCCCTTGCTTCCAAGGCTACAGGTTATCCCCTGGCTTTCGTCGCCGCCAAACTTGGTATGGGTTATGGTCTCTTCGAGCTGAAAAACTCCGTGACGAAGACCACGAGCGCCTTCTTTGAGCCCGCCCTCGACTATGTCGTCTGCAAGATCCCGCGCTGGGACCTCAGCAAGTTCCGTGGCGTTGACAAGGAACTCGGTTCGAGCATGAAGTCTGTCGGTGAGGTGATGGCCATCGGTCGTAACTTCGAGGAGGCCATCCAGAAAGGTCTCCGCATGATCGGTCAAGGCATGCACGGCTTCGTGGAGAATAAGGAGTTGGAGATTGATGATATCGACAAGGCCCTCCGTGAGCCTACCGACAAGCGTGTCTTCGTCATCTCCAAGGCCATGCACAAGGGCTATACCGTTGACCAGATTCATGATCTGACGAAGATCGATAAGTGGTTCCTCTATAAGCTCAAGCATATTATCGACATCGATGAGCAGTTGAAGAACTGTAATATCAATACTCTCGACAAGGAACTGCTGCGTACGGCAAAGGTCTATGGTTTCACCGATTTCCAGATTGCCCGTGCCGTCGGTCTGGAGAAGGAGATCGGCAATATGCACAAGGCCCTCCTCGTCGTCCGCTCCCTGCGTAAGAACTATGGCATCCTGCCCGTCGTCAAGCAGATCGATACCCTTGCTGCCGAGTATCCGGCACAGACCAACTATCTCTATGTCACCTATTCGGGCGTGAAGAGCGACATCACCTTCGCCAACGACAAGCGCTCCGTTATCGTCCTCGGTAGTGGTGCCTACCGCATCGGTTCCTCCGTGGAGTTCGACTGGTGTGGCGTCCAGGCCCTGAATACCATCCGCAAGCAGGGCTACCGGTCTATCATGATCAACTACAACCCCGAGACGGTGAGTACGGACTATGATATGTGTGACCGTCTCTATTTCGATGAGCTGACGTTTGAGCGTGTCATGGATATCATCGAGATGGAGAATCCCCATGGCGTCATCGTCTCTACGGGTGGTCAGATCCCGAACAACCTCGCTATGTACCTTGACGAGCAGAATGTCACCATCCTCGGTACGCAGGCCCGTGACATCGACCATGCCGAGGACCGTGCGAAGTTCTCCGAGATGCTCAACGAACTCGGCATCAACCAGCCGGAGTGGAGCGCACTGACGAGTATGGATGATATCGACAAGTTTGTCAAGCGGGTAGGGTTCCCGGTTCTTGTCCGTCCGTCGTATGTCCTCTCTGGTGCTGCAATGAATGTCTGCAGCAATGAGGATGAGTTGCGCCGCTTCCTCCAGCTGGCTGCCAATGTCAGTGAGGATCACCCCGTTGTGGTCAGCAAGTTCATCGAGCACGCTAAGGAGATAGACTTCGATGCTGTAGCACAGAATGGTGAGGTCATGGCCTATGCCATCAGTGAGCATATCGAGTTCGCCGGTGTCCACTCCGGTGATGCCACGCTGCAGCTGCCGCCGCAGAAGCTCTATGTCGAGACCGTCCGCCGTATCAAGCGCGTGAGCCGTAAGATCGCCAAGGCCCTGCATATCAATGGTCCGTTCAACGTACAGTATATGGCGCGTGACAACGATATCCTCGTCATCGAGTGTAACCTTCGTTCCAGTCGTTCCTTCCCCTTCGTGAGCAAGGTGCTGAAGATCAACTTCATCGAACTGGCAACGAAGATCATGCTCGGCGTGCCTGTAGAGAAACCCAACAAGAACCTCTTCGACCTCGACTATGTAGGTATCAAGGCCAGCCAGTTCTCCTTCAACCGTCTGCAGAAGGCCGACCCGGTGCTCGGCGTCGACATGAGTTCTACGGGTGAGGTCGGCTGTCTCGGTGATGACACCAATGCCGCCCTGCTGAAGAGTATGCTCTCTGTAGGCCAGCGCATCCCGAAGAAGAACATCCTGCTCTCTACGGGTAGTGCCAAGCAGAAAGCCGACATGCTCGATGCTGCCCGCCAGCTCCAGGAGCATGGCTATGAGCTCTTCGCCACCGGTGGTACGAGTAAGTACCTCACGGAGAATGGCATTAAGAACACGCTCGTCTACTGGCCCAGTGAGGAGGGACAGCCGCAGGCCCTCGACCTCCTTCATGAGAAGAAGATCGACTTGGTCGTCAACATTCCGAAGGATCTCACGTCGCGTGAGCTCACCAACGGTTACAAGATCCGCCGTGCCGCCATCGACTTGAACATCCCGTTGATCACCAACAGCCGTCTGGCCAGTGCGTTCATCAATGCCTTCTGTCATCTCAAACTTGACGATATCGACATCAAATCGTGGGCTGAATACTAAGATAATAAAAGTTTAACTTTCGTTAGCAGTCTGTAAATTATTGATTTACAGACTGCTGAGAAAAAGTTACATAACGACCCTAAAAAAAGTCGTAAAAATATTATCGCCGTATTAAAAAAATGCTTACCTTTGCAACGTCGATTAGAAATAACGACAAACGATTGTTTTACAGATTTTAAAAAGCAAAGAAAATGAAGAAATTAGTTTTAATGTTCGTAGCTATCGCAGCTATCTCTTTCGCATCTTGTGGTAACAAAACCGCTCAGGCTCCTGCACAGGACACTGACTCTGTAGCTCAGAATGATTCTGCAGCTCAGGACACTGCAGCTCAGGACACCGCAGCTGCTGATACTGCTGCAGCTCAGGCTAAGTAATCAGATTGCTTGCGAACTGAAAAATTTAGAGAAAACAGCCGCTGGAAGTTTTACTTTCAGCGGTTTTTCTGTTTTGTAGGGACATTATTCATCATATTCCGGTTATGTAGGGACATGATTCATCATGTTCCGTTCAAAAAGGAAATGATCCTAAACAGGGTGTGGTCACTAGGGCCACACCCTGTTTAGAATCATTTCTTTTCCAATACTACTACATTCTCCACATGTGGCGTGTGGGGGAACATGTCTACGGGCTGGACCTCCATGACCCTGTAGGCGACATCGAGGAGTTGCAGGTCACGGGCCTGTGTGGCGGGGTTGCAGCTGACATAGACGATGCGATGAGGGGCAGCGTTGAGGATGACCTTCACCACATCGGGGTGCATGCCGGCACGCGGCGGATCGGTGATGATGACATCGGGACGCCCATGCTCACGGATGAAATCGTCAGTGAGGATATCCTTCATGTCACCGGCATAGAAGAGGGTGTTGTCGATATGGTTGATCTCACTGTTCACCTTCGCGTCCTCGATGGCCTCGGGGACATACTCGATGCCGATGACCTCACGGGCCTGACGGGCTACGAAATTGGCGATGGTTCCCGTACCCGTATACAGATCATAGACGAGTTCCTTACCCGTCAGGGCGGCGAACTTCCGGGCCACGGAGTAGAGGACGTGGGCCTGGTCGGTGTTCGTCTGATAGAAACTCTTCGGACCGACCTTGAACTTCAGGTCCTCCATGAGTTCGAAGATGTGATCCTTACCTTTATATAATATAAGGGGCAGGTCGTTGAAGGTGTCGTTGCCTTTCTGATTGTCGACATAGAGGAGAGACGTGATCTCCGGGAATGTCGTGGCGAGATGCTCCATCAGGCCGCGGGCACGCGCCTCGTCGCCGTCCTCATCATAATGGAACTGTACGAGGACCATCCACTCCCCACTGTGGGAGTTGCGGATCATGATATCACGCAAGAGGCCATGCTGGGCGCGGATATCATAGAACGTCATGCCCGTCTGAAGGGCATAGTCACGGATGGCGTTGCGGATCTTATTGTGGAGGTCGTCCATGAGCCAGCATTTCTCGATGGGATAGATCTTATCGAAAGCTCCCGTTATATGGAAGCCGATGGCACCACCGCCGAGTCCCGTTCCCTCGGGGAGGGCGGCGAGTTCTTCCTTCGTATACCAACGCTTGTTGGCGCAGCCGAACTCGAGTTTGTTGCGGTATTCGGTGATCTTCTTCGACCCGAGGATGGGATCAAACTCCGGCAGTTCGACCTTTCCGATGCGGGAGAGCTGGTCGTAGACTTGCTGTTGCTTTGCCTTCAACTGTTCCTCGTAGCGCAGGTTCTGCCATTTACAGCCGCCGCAGATGCCGAAATGGGCACAAGAGGGCTCTGTGCGCAGGGGACTCTTCTCGATGAAGCGCTCCACACGGGCCTCGGCATAGTGGTGCTTTTTCCGCGTCACCTGGAGATCACAGATATCGCCTGGGACGCAGAAAGGTACGAAGACGACGAGGTCGTTGACATGGGCCACACATTTGCCCTCGGCGGCAACGGACTCTATCCTGACATGCTCCAGCAACGGGAGCGGTTTCTTATTCTTACTCATAATGTTTGTCTGATTTTGCTTGCAAATTTACGCATTTTTCCACGATTCTGCAAAAGGAATGACAAAAACATGATTTCTGGTTTCACAAAAACATGTATTCCGTTGTTTGCGTAAACATGAAAAAATGTAAGGCTGAGGTGACAAAAAGCGGAAGGAAAATTTGGTGGAAAAGAGAATAATGTGTATATTTGCGATATCTATTTGACAGATATAATAGACAATACAAGATATAAAACCTAAAATCTCAACAGCAAATGAGCGAAAAAAGAGTTTATACGTTCGGTAACGGACAGGCAGAAGGCCGTGCCGACATGCGAAACCTCCTTGGAGGAAAAGGTGCCAACCTGGCAGAGATGAACCTCATCGGTGTCCCCGTGCCTCCAGGATTTACCATCACCACAGATGTCTGCAATGAATATTTTGAGAAGGGAAAGGATGATGTCGTCGCCCTTCTGAAAGTTGATGTCGAGAAGAGCATCCACCATATTGAAAAACTCATGAACTCCACCTTCGGAGATCCTGAGAACCCGCTCCTCGTCAGTGTCCGCTCCGGTGCTCGCGCCTCCATGCCGGGAATGATGGATACCATCCTCAACCTCGGTCTCAACGACGAGGTCGTCAAGGGGCTCGCCAAGAAGACGGGCAATGAGCGCTTCGCCTACGACAGCTACCGTCGTTTCGTACAGATGTATGGTGATGTCGTCCTCGGTATGAAACCCGTTAATAAGGATGACATCGATCCCTTTGAGGCCATTATCCAGAAGGTGAAGAGTCTGCGTGGCATCGTCCTCGACAACGAGATGAATGTCGAAGAGCTCAAGCAGCTCGTCGTCCTCTTCAAGAATGCCATCAAGGAGCAGACAGGCTCCGTCTTCCCCGAGAACCCCGTCGACCAGCTCTGGGGCGCTATCTGTGCCGTCTTCGACTCCTGGATGAACGAGCGTGCCATCCTCTACCGTAAGATGGAGGGTATCCCGCAGGAGTGGGGTACTGCCGTGAGTGTCATGGCGATGGTCTTCGGTAATATGGGTGACACCTCCGCCACCGGTGTCTGTTTCAGTCGTGATGCCGCCACGGGAGAGAACCGCTTCAATGGTGAGTATCTCATCAACGCCCAGGGCGAGGATGTCGTCGCCGGTATCCGTACGCCGCAGCAGATCACGAAGGAAGGCTCCCTGCGCTGGGCTAAGCAGCAGGGTATCTCCGAGGAGATCCGCGCTGCCAAGTTCCCGTCAATGGAAGAGGCCATGCCCGAGCTCTACCAGCAGCTCAACGCCTTGCAGGACAAGCTTGAGAAGCACTACCACGACATGCAGGATATGGAGTTCACCGTCCAGGAAGGAAAGTTGTGGTTCCTCCAGACGCGTAACGGCAAACGCACGGGAACGGCTATGGTGAAGATTGCCATGGATTTGCTCCATGAGGGGCTCATCGATGAGAAAACGGCCATCCAGCGCTGTGAGCCGAACAAGCTCGACGAGCTCCTCCATCCTGTCTTCGACAAGGAGGCGCTGAAAGAGGCCAAGGTGTTGACGCGTGGCCTTCCCGCCTCTCCCGGTGCTGCCTGCGGACAGATTGTATTCTTCGCTGATGACGCGTCGAAATGGCATGAGGACGGTCATCAGGTGGTGATGGTCCGTATCGAGACCTCTCCGGAGGATCTCGCCGGCATGAGTGCCGCCGAGGGAATCCTTACGGCCCGTGGCGGTATGACCTCCCACGCCGCCGTCGTCGCCCGTGGCATGGGCAAGTGCTGTGTCTCCGGTGCCGGTGCCATCAATATCGACTATAAGGCTCGCACCGTGGAGATCGACGGTACCGTTCTCCATGAGGGCGATTACCTCTCCCTCAACGGCTCTACTGGTGAGGTCTATGCCGGACAGGTGAAGACGAAGGAGGCAGAGGTGTCGGGCGATTTCGCCGAGTTGATGGCCCTCTGTGACAAATACACGCGCATGGTTGTACGTACCAATGCCGATACGCCCCATGATGCCGAGGTTGCCAAGCGCTTCGGTGCTGTAGGTATCGGTCTGTGCCGTACGGAGCACATGTTCTTCGATAAGGATAAGATTAAGCCGATGCGTGAGATGATCCTCGCCGACACAAAGGAAGGCCGCGAGACGGCACTCGCCAAACTGTTGCCGCTGCAGAAGAAGGACTTCGTCGGTATCCTGAAATGTATGGACGGACAGCCCGTGAATATCCGTCTCCTCGACCCGCCTCTCCATGAGTTCGTACCCCATGACATCAAGGGCCAGAAGGTCATGGCTGAGGAGATGGGCAAGAGCCTCGCTGAGATCCAGCAGCGTGTCGCCGCCCTCCAAGAGGTAAACCCTATGCTTGGCTTGCGTGGCTGTCGCCTCGGCATCACCTATCCCGAGATCACGACGATGCAGACGAAGGCCATCCTCGGTGCTGCCATCGAACTGAAACGCCAGGGCTATCACCCCATGCCCGAGATCATGGTGCCGCTCGTTGGTACCTATAAGGAACTGAAACAGCAGCAGGCGGTTATCCGTGCCGCCGCCAAGGAGCTCTTCGCCGAAGAGGGTATGGAGGTAGACTTCAAACTCGGTACGATGATCGAGATTCCGCGGGCTGCCCTCACGGCTGATGAGATTGCCAAATATGCCGACTACTTCAGCTTCGGAACGAATGACCTCACGCAGATGACCTTCGGTTACAGTCGTGATGATGTCGCTCGCTTCTTGCCTACCTATCTCGACGAGAAAGTCATCGAGGTCGACCCCTTCCAGGTACTTGACCAGACGGGTGTCGGTCAGCTCGTGGAGATGGGCGTCAAGAAAGGCCGCTCGACGAAGCCGACGCTCAAATGCGGTATCTGTGGTGAGCATGGTGGTGAGCCGAGCAGTGTGAAGTTCTGTCACCGTGTAGGCCTCGACTATGTCAGCTGTTCGCCCTTCCGCGTGCCTATCGCCAGACTCGCGGCAGCACAGGCAGCCGTAGAGAAATAAACCCCGGCGGAACATCATTATTGATGTTCCGCCATATAGGGGAAATAAAAGACAGAGTAACAGATCTTACATATTCATCGCAGGATATGTTTCATCGGTTACTCTGTCTTTTTGTATGTTCTATCTATTACTTGTCCCAGGTGACGGGGACATCCTTGAAGACCAGCGTGCCCTCCTTGCCGTAGTCGACACAGATTTTGATCTTCATCACCGGAAAGGTCTTGGCGGCAGCCTTCCGTACGTTCTTGAAATGCTGGCCTTTCTCGCCCATATCGATCTTCACGAAGACCCCTTCTGTTACGGGGACGGAATAAAGGGTGTTGTCGCCCATGTAACTGTTGCCCTCCTCGTCGAAGGCAATCGTGCGGGATCCACCGTCGATATAGTTGAGCGTTTCCACATATTCGTTCATCTTGATCTTCAGTACTACGCCGACATCTCCGAAGTTGACCGACTTACTATGACCATAAACACCGACGAGTTCCACATCCATGACGGAGCTCAGCGGATTGGTCAGCGTGCCGCCGCCGATGAGTTGGATAGTCTTCCCCGAAGGCTGGTCATCGGGAGTGGCGGTGGAAGAGGACGTACTCTTTGTGGTTGTCGTGGAAGTAACGGTCTCCAGGGCTTTCTTGGCTTTCTTCAGGAGGCCGCCGAGTCCTTGTGCCTGCATGGGCATAGCCATCGTCGCCAACAGCAGTATGGCGAGGAGGCGGAATGTTCTTGTCTTCATAGTTGTCATTTGTTTATAGGTGAATATTGTTGTGCTGTATTTTTATGTCCCAAAGATAGTGATAAATTCCAAGATGCAACTGTCAATGCGTAAAAATTGATCCTTTGAGATAGAATTATTGATGAGGTGAATCGTTTTTTATGGATTGAAAGTTTGGAAATACGATATCCTTTCACTATCTTTGCAAAGGAAGCATGAGCCCAAACCCATCAATGAACCCACTATGGATGCAGAACTGAGCACACGACTGAATGATTTCTCCTGCGGACTGTTCTTTATGTTTCAGATCGTGGGAACCTTTGCTCTATATATAAAAGGACGACAGCACCGGCTTCAGCGGTCGGCTTTCTTTTTCATGCTCTATCTCCTGGCCATCAGTGTCTTTGAGTTCTATGTGTTCTTTATCCATAATTTCCTGGGTGAGAACATGCGGAGCATCACCGATCTGTTGCAGGTCACGGTGGTGCCGTTGGCGTTGTTTTTCCTCTACCGGCTGACCCACAACCATTATATGCCATTGGGTATGGCTGTCGTCAACGGAGGTCCTTATCTACTGACATTTGCCGCCTATGTCTTCACCTTACAATATTGGATTTACGAGTGGACGATGGATGTTGCCTTGATCCATTCCGTATTGATCATTGGTTATGGCTTCTTCGCTGTCAGGCAGTTCAACCGTCAGTTGTCGTCGAACTTCTCATCCGAAGAGCATCTTTCCCTTCATTGGCTGTGGCTCTTCCTCTTTCTGTATATTCTTTTGGGAGTCGTATGGTTTATCGCTACTAAAATTTACTCTCCGATCACGGCATCGGTCTATAATGTTCTCTGTAGTATCATCCTCGGCCTGCTCTGTTATTTCGTCTACCGGCAAGAAGATATGCTGGAGATGCTCCATGGTGAGCCAGCAGCAGAAGAGCGGGACGTTCAGGAACATGATGAGGCTGAGGTGGAAGAGGAGAAAGCCATGGCGGATTTCCATTTCAGTGACCGTTTTGAAGAGATCTTCCGCAAGCAGAAACTCTACCTCAATCCCACGCTGAACATCAATGATGTCGCAAGGGCTATGGGTACGAACCGCACGTATATCTCCGTGTTCCTGAACCGCCGGTTGAATACCACTTTTTATGATTATGTCAATCGATGGCGCGTGGAGAAAGCGGAGGAACTATTGTCCTCCACAGAGCTTCCCCTCGCTGACATCGCCTTGCAGTCCGGCTTTAATTCCATGAGTAGTTTTCACCGACACTTCCAGCGCGTCATGGGAATGACGGCGACGGAATATAGGAAAAGTAAAGAAGTAAAAAGGTAAACGGGTTAAAAGGAAAATTATCTCGTTATTATTTGGAAAAATCATCAGAAAAGATTATCTTTGCAACAAAAACAATAGCTTATGCGATATCTAGACCCAAGGGCTGATCTCACCTTTAAGAAGATCTTCGGAGAACATGAGGACTTGGTGATTAGTCTTTTGAATGCTCTTCTTCCGCTGGATGATAACCATTTTGTGAAAGAGGTGAACTATATACCTGTGGAGATGGTACCCGACAACCCTCTTAAGAAAAATAGTATTGTTGATGTGCGTTGTAAAGATGATCAAGGACGGCAATTTCTTGTAGAAATGCAAATGATCTGGTCGGAAGAATTTATGCAGCGTGTTTTATTCAATGCATCAAAGGCTTATGTCAGACAACTAGATAAGCATGAAAACTATGAACTGCTTCAGCCTGTCTATTCTTTGAATTTGGTAAATGATATTTTTGCGCCTGATCTGCCGGATTATTATCACCACTATGACATGGTGAACGTGCTGCATACAAACAAGGTAATCGAAGGTCTGCATTTGATCTTCGTAGAACTTCCAAAGTTCAAACCGCAGAGTTTCTCTCAGCGGAAAATGCAAGTACTGTGGCTCCGCTTTTTAACGGAAATGGGTAATGTAAAAAAGGTTCCGGTAGAATTTATGGAGAACCCTGAAGTTCGAAAAGCTGTGGATATCTTGGAAGAGTCCTCCTACACGGAAGCTCAGTTGAATGGTTATGACCGTTTCTGGGATATTGTACGCACAGAGCGTACCTATTATAGTAGTGCGCGAAGACATGGTATAGAAGAAGGTCGTGCAGAGGGTCGTGCAGAGGGTCGTGCAGAGGGTCGTGCAGAGGGTCGTGCAGAAGGTCGTGCAGAGGGTCGTGCAGAGGGTCGTGCAGAAGGAGAATTGGCGGGAAAACTCGATATGGCGCGTAAACTGAAAGCAGCGGGTGTCTCTAATGAACTTATCATCCAAACATCAGGGCTGACAAAAGATCAGCTTGATAAAATCGAATAGCAGCATGCAACGATTAAAATGCATTTCTCTCATCCTCTTTCTTCTGCTTAATGCCACTCTTCGTGCCCAGACCTATCAGCAGTTTTTGGCGGAAGGCGACAGTTGCGTGGCACGGTATGACGTGTTCCATGCACTCCGGGCTTATCAGAAGGCAGAGCGGGTGAAGCCAACGGTGGCCGTCAAACTCCGCCTTGCCGACTGCTACTATCAGCGGGCGGACTATAACCGTTGTGCTAAAATCCTGAAGGCGTTGCCGGCAGACAGTCTCACTCATGATGCCTATCGACAACTGTTCTATGGTTATTATTTTCAAAAGGATTATGGGCGGTGCATCCCTGTAGGTAAAGCCCTTGTGGCCCGTTATCCTGACGACGGACAGATTGTCGCCGAGCTGGCGGCAGCCCTCAATCTCTGTGATTTCTCACCCGAAGCCCTGCAGTATGTACAAGCTTATTGCCGTCGTGACTCGTCGAATATCTTGGTCAGCCGCCAGTATGCCTTCGCCTATTTCTACCAGCGGCAGTTTCGTGAGGCCTCCCATGTCTACGACCGTTTGCTGGCGCTTGGCGATACTACCGTAAATACCCTCTATATGGCGGGCATGACCTATGAACAGCTCGGCGACTCCCTCACGGCCTACCGTTGTCTCCACCGTGCCGCTGAGAAGAATAACTATCAGACAGCACGTATGCTCTATCATCTCGCCCGTGTGACAGGACTGCTGAAACGGTATGATGAGGCACGGAAATTAATCTCCAAAGGGATCGGCATTCTGGATGCCGACCGGTCATTGGAGACCGACTTCTATGTCTTGAGAGGAAAAATCAACAATGAGGATCCTAATTCAGACACCCACAAACAGAAGGAAGCCGAGAAGAAAGCCATAGAGGCCATGACGGATCACCCGTTGACGCAGCGTATTCTTGCCCTGTCGACGAAGGATCCAACGAATCAAACAAGATGGGTAGAACTATTGCGGCGGAGCACGGGCTATCCGGAGATTACAGACTCTCTGTATCATGCGTTAGGCTTCGACAGCAAACTGTCGTTGCATGATGCCACAGCAATCCTCGACTCTTGCGGATGGGTGTCCATGTCCAAAGTGCAGGATGCCTCTGTTGCCCTATGGCTTGTCGTCCTTCATGCCCCTGCAGATATTCTCCGTAAGGAGTTGCCCGTCCTGGCCATCGGCGCGGCCACGGGAGATCTCGGCCCTGATGCCTTGGCACAGCTCCAGGACCGCCTTGCTGTCCTCGAAGGTCGTCCTCAGCGTTTCGGTACACAATATATTACTACTGCTGACGGTCACCGTGAGCTCGCTCCGCTCCTTGATCCGTCCAGAGTGGACCGTTGGCGAAATATGGTTGGGATGAAAACGCTTTCTGCCAATGAGTAGGTGGCCGCCATGTTGCGGCCACGCACCCGCATTTGGCGGAACATGATAAATCATGTACCTACGTCAAAAAAAGTTATGAAAAAGTTTGGCTGAACGATGAAAAATGAGTAACTTTGCAGCCGATTATCAAAAAAGAACAAGTTAGAATAGTTCATGAAGAATGACAAGAAGAAACAATTGAAGAATCAATATCGCGTGAATGAGCAGATTCATATCCGCGAGGTTCGTGTTGTAAGTGACAATGGCTCAGAGGTGATGCCTACCCGCCAGGCCCTGAACATGGCCCGTGAGCAGGGTGTTGACCTTGTGGAGATCTCTCCGAATGCCCAGCCGCCTGTCTGCCGTCTTATTGACTATTCTAAATTCCTTTACCAGCAGAAGAAGCATCAGAAAGAGATGAAGCAGAAGCAGGTGAAGGTAGAGGTCAAGGAGATCCGTTTCGGACCGCAGACGGATGAACATGACTATCAGTTCAAGCTCAAGCATGCCAAGGAGTTCTTGACAGACGGTAATAAGGTTCGTGCCTATGTGTTCTTCCGTGGTCGTAGTATCCTCTTTAAGGAACAGGGAGAGGTCCTCCTCCTCCGTTTCGCCAATGATTTGGAGGAACTCGGTAAGGTAGAGCAGATGCCGAAACTTGAAGGCAAGAAGATGTTCATCTATATCGCTCCGAAGAAGAGTGGTGTGGCCAAGAAGAGCCAGCAGAAGCGCGACCGTGAGGAAGCAGAGGCTGCTGAGAAGGCTGCCGCTAAGGCTCAGAAGGAAGCAGAGGCTCAGGCTCACGGCACCCTCGCCGATGTCAAAGGCGGTGAGGCGCTGAAGAAGCTGGCCGACAGCAATAAAGAATAAGAAGAAAAATGGTGCGTTGCGCTTGGTATATGCGTTGCCACCTATTATTAATAACAATTTAAATAACAACAAAAAATGCCAAAAGTAAAGACTAATTCCGGTGCGAAGAAGAGATTCCGTTTCACCGGTACAGGTAAGATTAAGCGTCATCACGCTTTCCACAGTCACATCCTGACTAAGAAGACGAAGAAGCAGAAGCGTAATCTGCAGGGTGCTACCCTCGTCGATGCAGCAAACCGTAAGCAGGTACGTGACTTGCTCAACTTGCGCTAATCATCACTGGAGTCGAACTTTTAAAACTACAAAATTATGCCAAGATCAGTTAATCACGTAGCTTCCAAAGCAAAGAGAACACGTATTCTGAAACTCACCAAGGGTTACTATGGCGCTCGCAAGAACGTTTGGACCGTAGCCAAGAACACTTGGGAGAAAGGTCTTACTTATGCTTACCGTGACCGTCGCAACAAGAAGCGCAACTTCCGCGCTCTGTGGATCCAGCGTATCAACGCTGCTGCCCGTCTGGAGAACATGAGTTACAGCCAGTTGATGGGTGCTCTTCACAAGGCAGGTATCGAGATCAACCGTAAGGTCCTCGCTGACCTCGCTATGAACAATCCCGAGGCTTTCAAGGCTATCGTAGACAAGGTGAAGTAATTCTTCCCTGATGTCTGAAAGGAATAGAGATGGCATTTCCTGCTGAGGGGAATGTCATCTTTTTTTTATAGCATAACACTTTATTATGATTTCTATAGAAGGACTGAAGGTGGAGTTTGGCGTTAAGCCTCTCTTTACGGATGTCAGTTTTGTGATCAACCCCAACGACCGTATCGCTCTCGTCGGAAAGAACGGTGCCGGAAAGTCGACGATGCTGAAGATCCTCTGTGGGTTGCAGAAACCCACGGCGGGAACAGTATCCATTCCCAATGACTGTACCATCGGTTATCTGCCCCAGGTCATGAAAATCTCTGATGACACCACGGTGCGGGAAGAGACGAAAAAGGCTTTTGCCGACACGACGAAGCTCCAGGAGCGTCTGGAGAAGATGCAACAGGAGATGGCAGAACGTACTGATTATGAGAGTGACAGCTATGCCAAGCTCATCGAGACGTTCACCCAGGAGCATGAGCGCTTCATGATGATGGGCGGAGAGAACTACGAGGCCGAGATGGAGCGCACGCTCACCGGTCTCGGTTTCACGCGTGAAGACTTTGACCGTCCTACGAAGGAGTTCTCCGGTGGCTGGCGTATGCGTATCGAACTGGCGAAGATCCTTCTCCGTCATCCTAATGTCCTCTTGCTTGATGAGCCGACGAACCACCTCGATATCGAGAGTATCCAGTGGTTGGAACAGTTCCTGCAGCAGAGTGCGAAGGCCGTCGTCCTCGTCAGCCACGACCGTGCCTTCATCAATAATGTCACCAACCGTACGTTGGAGATTACCTGTGGACATGTGGAAGACTACCGCGTGAAATACGATGAGTATGTCGTCCTCCGTAAGGAGCGTCGTGAGCAGCAACTCCGTGCCTATGAGAATCAGCAGAAGGAGATTGCCGACACGAAGGCATTCATTGAGCGCTTCCGTTATCAGGCCACGAAGGCCGTACAGGTACAGCAGCGCATCCGTCAGTTGGAGAAGATCGTACCTATTGAGGTTGATGAGGTTGACAACAGTGCCATGCATCTGAAGTTTCCGCCCTGTCTGCGCAGTGGTGACTATCCCGTGATCTGCGATGATGTACGGAAGGATTATGGCTCCCATACGGTCTTTGATCATGTCACGTTTACCATCAAACGTGGTGAGAAGGTCGCCTTTGTCGGTAAGAACGGCGAAGGTAAGTCTACGCTCGTGAAATGTATTATGGGTGAGATTCCTTATACGGGAAAGTTGAAGATTGGCCATAATGTACAGATTGGCTATTTCGCGCAGAACCAGGCCCAGCTCCTCGATGAGAATAAGACAATTTATCAGACCATCGATGATGTCGCCACGGGAGAAATGCGGTTGAAGATCAACGATCTCCTTGGTGCTTTCATGTTTGGTGGCGAGACTTCCGAGAAATACGTGAAGGTGCTCTCCGGTGGTGAGCGCTCCCGTCTGGCGATGATTCGTTTGTTGCTCGAACCCGTTAATCTGCTGATTCTTGATGAGCCGACGAACCATCTCGATATGCCGTCGAAGGACGTGCTGAAAGAGGCTATCAAGGCCTTCGACGGTACAGCCATTATCGTCAGCCACGACCGTGAGTTCCTCGATGGCCTCGTCAGTAAGGTCTATGAGTTCGGCGGTGGGAGAGTAGTGGAGCATCTCGGTGGTATCTATGACTATCTCAGAAAGCATAACGCAGAGACTATCGAGGAAAGCCTCACCCCCAACCCCTCTCCGAAGGGAAAGGGGAGTAAAATGTCTCAAGGCTCCGAGGGGAAGAAAGAGACTGTTGCTGCCGGGCAGAAAGGAAAAGGACAACCTACTCCTCTCTCCGTTGGAGAGGGACAGTGTGGTGAGGTTTCCTATGAGGATCGTAAGGCTTTGCGTAAGAAGATCTCCAAGGCTGAGAAGGCCGTGAAGGAGAGTGAGAAAAAGATCGCCACCATGGAGGCCCGCATCCAGGAACTTGACAAACTCCTCATGGATCCGAAGAACGCGTCGAATATGGAACTCGTCACGGAGTATACGTCTGTAAAGACGGCTCTTGATGCCGAGAACGATCACTGGTTTGAACTCTCCGCGCAGCTGGAGGAGCTGAAGCAGTAGTCTGTCGGGACATGATTGATCCTGTTCCGCATTTACGAAATATATTACTTTAACAAATAAGCTTATGAACATTAAAGGTATTCTCCCGATGATGATGATGGCTGTAGCCCCGATGGCCATGGCCCAGAGTCAGACGGGACTGTATGAGAAAAATTTCGACAAGAAGGCCCGTCCGCAGGACGACTTCTATGAGTATGCCACCGGTGGCTGGCAGAAACTCAACCCGCTGCCCGGCGCCTACAGCCGTTACAGCAGTTTCGATCAGCTCCAGGAGACCAACGACAAGCGTATCAATGGTATCCTTGGTGAGTTGAAGAAGAAGAGCTTCAAGAAGGGAACCATCGAGCAGAAGTTGAGCGATTTCTATAAGCTCGCCCTCGACGAGAACCGTCGCAACCAGGAAGGCCTTGCTCCCGTAAAGCCGTATCTTGATGAGATTGAGGGAGCAGCCAATAAAAAGGCCCTCCGTCAACTTCAGTTGAAGTATGCCAAGTATGGCTGGGGCAGTCAGTACGGCTCCTATTTCGCTCCCGACGACAAGAACGTGAAGATGAATATTCTGCAGTTCGGTCAGGGTGGACTGACGCTCGGTCAGAAAGACTATTATGTCAACAACGACTCTGCCACTGTTGCTATCCGTAATGCTTACAAGCAGTATCTGCAGAAGATGTTCGGCCTCTATGGCTTTGATGCTGCCACGGCCAAGAAGCGTGCCAATGCCATCTTCAAGATTGAGACCCTTCTGGCCCTCGTGAGCAAGAGCAATACGGAGCTCCGTGACCCCGTGGCCAACTACAACAAGATAACGCTTGCGCAGTTCAACGAGAACTATCCTAATCTCAATCTCGAGGCTGAGGCCAAGGCTGTCGGTATCCCCGAGGCTGATATCCAGGAGATGATTGTCGGTCAGCCGAATTTCTTCACGGCCCTCGACAAGATGATTGGCCTCTATAGTACCGATGATCTCAAGGCACTCCTCGAATGGGACGTGATCTCCAACAGCAGCAGCTATCTCACCGACGAGATCCGTCAGGCTAAGTTCGACTTCTTCGGTAAGACGATGCGCGGCCGTAAAGAGGACTATCCGCTGTGGAAGCGCGCCACCAACCAGGTGCAGGGCCAGCTCGGCGAGGCACTTGGTAAGATCTACGTGAGCAAATACTTCCCCGCTTCCTCCAAGAAGATGATGGAAGACCTCGTTCACAATCTGCAGGTTTCCCTTGGTCAGCGCATTGACGCGCAAACCTGGATGAGCGACTCCACGAAGGCCAATGCCCACGGGAAACTCAGCAAGTTCTACGTGAAGATCGGTTATCCGAATAAGTGGAAGGACTACAGCAAGCTGACGATCGACCCGAAGAAATCCTTCTTCGACAATATCCTTGCCTGCCAGCAGTTCGAACTGGAGGATGAGATTGCCCGCAAGGCCGGTAAGCCCGTTGACCGCGACGAGTGGCTGATGACACCGCAGACCGTCAACGCCTACTATAACCCGACGACGAACGAGATCTGCTTCCCCGCCGGTATCCTGCAGTATCCTTACTTCGATCCGAAGGCTGATGCCGCCTTCAATTACGGTGCTATCGGCGTGGTTATCGGTCATGAGATGACACACGGATTCGACGACCAGGGCCGCCAGTATGATGCCAATGGTAATCTCCATGACTGGTGGACGGCTTCCGATGCCAAGAACTTCAACCAGCGTGCCGAGAGTTACGCCAAGTTCTTCGACAACATCGAGGTGCTTCCCGGTCTCCATGCCAATGGTCATTTCACCCTCGGTGAGAACCTTGCCGACCACGGAGGTCTTCAGGTCGCTTTCAATGCCTACAAGAACGCTACGGCCAAGAAACCACTGAAGACCGTCGGCGGACTGACAGCTGATCAGCGCTTCTTCGTGGCTTATGCCGGTGTGTGGGCCGGAAACATCACGGACGCAGAGATCCGCAACCGTGTGAAGACCGATCCCCATGCCCTCGGTGAGTGGCGTGTCAATGGCGCTCTGCCGCATATCGATGCCTTCTACAAGGCCTTCGATGTGAGGAAGGGTGACAAGATGTGGATCCCCGAGAGCGAGCGTCTGCAGCTGTGGTAAGCAGCTGCTTGCCGCGAGGCTGAGCTAAAATACTTATAAAAATATAAATCGCAGGTAATCTATAGGGTTATCTGCGATTTTTTTTTTATTTTTGCAAAAAGAAAATAGAGAAAGGATTGTTATGCCGTTAAGATTACCCGATCAACTGCCAGCTATTGATATTCTCAAGAGGGAGAATATCTTCGTCATGGACGAGACGCGCGCCCATTCCCAGCAGATCCGTCCGCTGCGTATCGTGATCCTCAACCTCATGCCGTTGAAGATCACGACGGAGACGGATTTAATCCGCCTGTTGTCGAATACGCCGTTGCAGCTGGAGATTTATTTCATGAAGCTCCGCAGTCATACCCCGAAGAATACGCCCATTGAACATATGAAGATGTTCTACCGCGATTCCAAGGAACTCATGCAGCAGAAATTCGACGGCATGATCGTCACGGGCGCCCCCGTGGAAACGGTGCCCTACGAGAATGTGGACTACTGGAATGAGATTAATGGCATTTTCGACTGGGCCCGTAAGAATGTATGGTCGACGCTCTATCTCTGTTGGGGTGCCATGGCAGCGCTGTATCATTTCTACAATATCCCGAAATACCTGTTGCCGAAAAAGCGGTTTGGCATCTTCCGTACGAAACCCTGTGATCCGAAACTGCCGATTTTCCGTGGCTTTGATGATACGTTCATGATGCCGCACAGCCGTCATACGGAAGTGAAGAAGAAAGATATCAAGAAAGTCCCTGAACTGCATATCATCGCCGAGTCGAAGGAGGCCGGCGTCAGCATTGTCACCTCCCGTGAGGGGCGTGAGTTTTATATCCTCGGTCATCTCGAGTATGCTCCCAATACCCTCGACAAGGAGTATAAGCGCGATCTCGGCAAACGGGATGATGTGGAGATGCCTGAACATTACTATGAGGATGATGATCCGAAGAAGAAACCCTTGGTGACGTGGCGCTCGGCCGCCAACCTCTTCTACAGCAACTGGATCGATTACTATGTCTATCAGGAGACGCCGTATAACATTGATGACATCCATTGATGATCCGCATGGATGGCTACCAGCGTTGTTGAAACACTTAAAAGAAAAAGCGAATTCCGTTTATGCTCAGAACATTAGAACTGTTGGCTCCGGCAAAGAATCTGGAGGTGGGAATGGCGGCTATCGACCATGGTGCCGATGCCGTCTATATCGGTGCCGATCATTTCGGCGCCCGTCAGGCTGCGGGCAACAGCCTGGAAGATATCCGCCGCCTGTGCGCCTATGCCCGTCCTTTCGGCGTGAAGATCTACGTCACCGTCAATACCATCATTTATGAGAATGAGTTGGGGTCAACGAGGCAGCTCCTCCTTGACCTCGGCGATGCTGGTGTCGACGGACTTCTCATCCAGGATATGGGACTGCTGAAGATCTATGAAGAACTTCAGCAAGAAGGCCATCGCCTCCCGGCCCTCCATGCCTCGACGCAGTGTGACACGCGTACGGCGGAGAAGGTGCGGTGGCTCCAAGGGCTTGGCTTTCGTCGTGCCGTCTTGGCCCGTGAACTCTCCGTCAATGAGATCCGTGCCATCCATGCCGCCGTCCCCGATGAGGAGTTGGAGGTATTCGTTCATGGCGCGCTCTGCGTGAGCTATTCCGGTATCTGTTATGCTTCCGAATACTGTTTCCGTCGTAGCGCCAACCGTGGCGCCTGCGCACAGTTCTGCCGTCTGCAGTTCGATCTTGTGGACAATACGGGAAAGGTGATTGAGCATGACCGTCATCTTCTGTCGTTGAAAGATATGTGTCAGATCGATCATCTTGAGGAGCTGGCTGATGCCGGTGCCTGCTCGTTTAAGATCGAGGGCCGTCTGAAGAATGCCGACTACGTGAAGAATGTCGTTGCCGCTTATTCGCAGCGACTCGACGCCATCATTCGTCAGCATCCCGACCGCTATCGTCGTGCTTCAAGGGGTAGGGTAGCCTATACGTTTGAGCCGAGTCTGAAGAAGACGTTCAACCGTGGCTTCACCACCTATTTCCTCAATGGCCGTCAGCCCGACATCGCCTCTTTCGATACGCCGAAGGCCATCGGCGAATATGTCGGGAAGGTCAAGGAAATCGGCCATGGCTGGCTGACCGTTGCCGGCATCAGTAGTTTTGCCAATGGTGACGGCCTCTGTTTCCTCAACAGCGAACATGAGTTGGAGGGCTTCCGCGTCAACCGCGTCAGTGGCAACCGTCTCTTCCCGCTGCATCTGCCGAAGAGTCTGCATAAGGGTCAGGAGCTCTATCGCAACCAGGATGTCGCCTTCGAGAAAATCCTTTCGGGAAAGACGGCGGAGCGGAAGATTCCCGTGATCATGACGCTCACGGCACGACTGCCCGATCGTCTCTCCTTGACGATGGCGGAGGACAGCGGGACAGAAGGGAAAGCACAGGACGTGCATGCGGAAAGCACCGTGACGGTGAAAGCCTCGTTCGCCTTGGCGCCGGCACAGAAGCCGCAGTACGAGAATATCCAGCGGCAGCTCACGAAACTCGGCAATACGCCATATGTCTGTGAGAAAGTGTTGATGCCCGATGACAGTGACCAGTATTTCATCCCGAGCAGTATCCTCGCCCAACTGCGCCGTGATGCTGTTGAGGCCATGGAGTCAAATATGGATGCCCCCAAGTCTCCCATGACTGCCAAGCCCACAGCCGCTCATCCGTCGCTGAAGCCCTGGCAGCGGGAATACGCGCATTATCCCTACCTATATAATATTTCCAACTCCGAGGCCAAGGCTTTCTATGTAGCACAAGGCCTGGAGCATATCGCTCCCGCCTATGAGGTGGAGCGTACGAAGGAGCCGATGATCATGCAGTGCCGTCACTGTATCCGTTACGCCCTCGGCTACTGCGTGAAGCGCGGAGGCCGTAAGCCTACCTGGCAAGAGCCGCTGTTCCTGCAGCTTGCCGACGGCCGCCGCTTCCGTCTTCAGTTCCAGTGCGACGAGTGCCAGATGAACATTATTGCGCTATAGGGAAAAGTAAAAAAGTAAAGAATTAAAAAAGTAAAACTACCGTAAGGACATGATTGATCCTGTTCCGCCAGGCGTAGGGACATGATTCGTCGTGTTCTGCACATAAGAATATTCCGTCGAATATAACACATCATAATAATATGAGACGATTGAGAATTTTGCTGTTGTTGATGCTGACGATGTTCCTCGCCGCCTGCTATAACCAGCCGGTGGGGAAGGGGACGATGCATGTCCGCAAATACACCACGCAGCAGCAGGACTCCATCAATTTCGCCGTCAACCACCACTATACCAACAAGTATAATTTCGTGGTGAAGGCCGACTCCATCGTCTTGTATATCCAACAGCCCGAAGAGGTGGTCAACGGGCTCCCCGTTGACTCCTTTGCCGTGAAGAAACATAAACTCCTCGTCGTCTCCGACATGATGATGGTGCCGCAGGACTCTGTCGATTCCGTATGGATACAACTCGGCACGGAGAATGCGCAGATCGGATGGATCCATGAGTCACGCCTTCTGCCGTCTGTCGTCCCTGATGACCCTATCTCGCAGTTTATCTCTACTTTTTCCGACACCCATGTCCTCGTGACACTCGTGGTGGTCGTAGTGATCTTCTTCCTCTATTTCATCCGGAAGATCCTGCATGAGAAAGGGCCCATCGTCTTCTTCAATGACATCGACTCGTTCTATCCCACACTGCTGTGTCTGACGGTGGCAGCGGCGGCGAGCCTTTACGCGAGCATCCAACTGTTCAGTCCCGGCTCATGGCAGGAGTTCTATTTCCATCCAACGCTGAATCCTTTTTCAGCCCATGGCATCCTCCGCGTCTTCCTGATCACAGTTTGGGCCATGCTGATCATCGCCATCGCCGTCCTGGATGATGTCTATCACGCCCTGTCGTTTGGCGATGCCCTCCTGTACCTCTGTGGCCTCTCCGCCGTCTGTGCCGTGTCCTACATCCTTTTCAGCATCAGCACGCTCTATCTGGTGGGTTACCCTCTGCTGGCGTTCTACATCTTCTGGTCCGTGCGGCAGTATTATCGCCACCACCGTTATGTCTACTACTGCGGCAACTGCGGGGCCAAGCTCCATCGCAAGGGCCGCTGTCCGCATTGTGGGGCTTACAATGACTAAGCGCGGGGATCGGTTGACACTTTTTTGACGTTAGGTAAAGGTTTATTTTGGGCGCGGAAATCAGCAAATGACCAATTGGACGGAAATACGCGAATTTTGGGCGATTTTGTATGTAGTTGATTGATAGGGAGATAACAAAATCTGTCTTTTCGGGATATCATTTTCTTGCATGTTTATCCGCATATTTTAGTGAGATACGTGATTATATTCAATAAATATGCAGAAAAACACTGTCGTTTTTCGTCAGAAACATCGTATTTACAGCTCCTATCTACGAAAGAAAATTTTTTCTGCACGATGTTTACGAAATTTTCTCCGTTGTTTTTCACGTTCCGGAGCATTTTTCGGGCTATATTCTTCCAGAACCGAAATTTTTCTTGCAGAAAAAGAGGGTCAAAAAACAGTCAGTGAGCCTTCTTGTTGAATATTTTTCTTTTCCGTTTTTTCACGACTCTGTAATCTCGTTGTAACATATCGGGGGTACCTTTGCAGCACCATTCTTATAAGGTATAGATTTTTTTTATGAAGAAACTCCTACTTACCGTGGCGCTGGGGATAACAGTGGCGTCATGGTCCCAAGCTAAAACCATTTCGGGATTGGTGAAGGACAAGAAGACCGGAGATCCGATGATCGGCGCGGTCATTCAAGTTAAAGACAACAAGAGCCTGGCCACGACGACCGGTCTTGACGGTACCTTCGCACTGAAGGACCTGCCTGAGACGGGACGGGTAACGCTCGTCGTGACGTACATGAGTTACAAAACCAAGGAGGTCACCGTAGACCTCGGCAAGGCGGAGAACCTCAATGTCAACCTCGAGGAAGACGCCAAGCAGCTCGGCGAGGTCGTTGTTCATGGCGTCCGCAACAACCGCACCGACCGCAGTGCCATCACGATGGAGAAGAATGCCGGACAGGTCCTCAATGTCATGAGTCAGCAGGCTCTCCAGCTCTCTCCTGATGTCAATGTCGCCAGTGCCCTCCAGCGTGTCTCGGGCGTGACGATGGAACGTGATGCCAGCGGCGAGGCTTCCTACGCTATCCTTCGTGGTATGGATAAGCGTTACAACTATACCCTTGTCAACGGCATTAAGATTCCTTCTCCCGATGACAAGAACCGTTATATTCCTCTCAATCTCTTCCCATCCGACCTCATGGACCGCCTCATTGTCTCGAAGTCGCTCACGCCGGATATGGAGGGCGATGCCGCCGGTGGCGTCGTCGATATGAATATGAAGGACGCGCCGGGGCAGTTCATGCTTCAGGCCAATGGCGCCATCGGTGCCTCCGATTATTTCTGGTCTGATTCCCACGACTATCTCTCTGCCGACCGCGGCAACACGACGAGCAAGGCGCCCTACGAGAAATACGGCTCTACCTATGATGCCACGGTGGATGATTTCAAGAATGGTGGTTCGAAGATCAAGAACCATTCCATGCCGATGCCTAATTTTATAGGAGGTATCACTGTAGGAAACCGCTTCTGGAACCACCGCCTCGGCGTCCTCGTCGCCGCCTCTCTGCAGAATACCTATCGCGGCAGTGAGCGTACGCTCAACAAGCCCGTCATGGCCAATGGTGAGACGACGGAATATATCAGCAGCATGAAGAAGCGCTGGTATTCCATCCATGACCTCAACCTCGGTGTACACGCGAAGATCGACCTCTCCCTCGGCAATCATAAGTTCGAATGGTATAACATGTTGGTCGAGCGCAAGGAGGATAATGTCCGTTATAACCAGAGTATTACGACCGATTACGGTTATGATCCCGATAACGGTACCTATACCCGTGACGATGAGTTGCGCTCCCTGACACAGACCCAGGATATCTTCGCTTCGCATCTGAAAGGAACACACCACCTCACCGATCGTCTCACCGTCGATTGGTCTGGTCTCTTCGCTGATGCCCGTGAGAAGGATCCCGACCGCGTGTATGTCGGTATCAAGAACAACTTCGAGAATGGCAGCCTCGCCAAGACGGTCGCCAACAATATGGAGCGCCGCTTCCAGCATAATGATGACAAGGACTGGACGGGAATGCTCAATATCACATACGACACGCCGTTTAAGGGTTTTGATGCCTTGTGGAAAGTCGGTGGGATGTATCGTAATAAGAAACGTAACAACCGCTTCTATTCTTATCTCTTCAATCCCGCATCCAATGATGCCCTCGCTTCCAACGACTATGACCAGTATGAGAATATTAGCTGGTACTGCCGTACGCCGCGCGCTCAGGCTTCACAGCTCAACTACGACTCCAAGGAGCACATCGGTGCCGCCTATGCCATGGTGACCCTCTCCAATAGCTGGGGCGACCTCATCGCCGGTTTCCGTGCTGAGCATACGAACCAGATCTACACGATGCTGCAGAAGTTTGAGAATCTCGGCCCCGTCGGCGAGCAGAGTTACTGGGACTGGCTGCCGTCTGTGGCCCTGAAATGGAAGATGAACAAGCAGATGAATCTCCGGTTGAGCTACTATAAGAGTATCAACCGTCCGGGATTCTATGAGCTCGTGCCTTACCAGATTGAGGGTGAGGAGTATACCGAGAAAGGTAATCCGAACCTGAAGCGCTCCCGTATCGACAATATGGACTTACGCTGGGAGTGGTTCCCCTCTGCCACGGAGCAGATCCTCGCTGGTGTATTCTATAAGTATCTGAAGGATCCTATCGAGACCACGTTTGTCAGCGACCAGCGTCAGACAAACAACAACTACTATATGCCGCAGAACCTGGGTAATGCCAAGAACTTCGGTTTCGAGATTGACGTCATCAAGTATATCCGTCACTTCGGCGTGAAGGCCAACTACACCTATACGCATTCCGCCATCACGACGAATAAGTTGCAGTATACGGCGAAGAATGTCATCGTCAATGTCAATCAGACGCGTCCGTTGGTCAATCAAGCACCGCACACCGCCAACCTCTCCTTATTATATAAGGATACGGAAAACGGCTGGAACGGACAGCTCGCTGCTTCCTATACGGGCACGCGCCTCGTCCTCGTCTCTCCTTTCAAGGATGCGGACGAGTGGGAGAGAGGCATGGTCACCCTCGACCTCAGTGGAGAGAAGAAATTCAAGAATGGCATTTCCATCTTCGTCAAGGCCAACAACCTCCTCAACAACAAGCGCGAACGCTATCTGAAGACGGTCAATGACTTTGACCTCTCTCTTCCTGGTCAGCGCAGCGACCGTACCGTCACCAGCACGTATAAGTTCGGCCGTACCTTCCTCATCGGTATCCGCTATAAACTATAATCAAATAAAAACAAAAACAATGAATAAATTCTTTTTCGCCGGTATGCTGCTAGCTATGACCGCAACGGCACTCACCTCCTGTGAGAATGACAATATCAATCCTGAGGATTACAATGGCAAGAGCAGTAACAGTGCTACTGCCGCTATCACGACAGCCCTCGCTGCCTATCCCGAGAACTCCATTGTATGGACGAAAGACACGACACTGACGGAGTCTTTCAAAGTTCCCGAGGGCCACTCCTTGTATATTGAGCCCGGCGTGCATGTCACCTGTTCCTCCAAGCCGACGGAGGATCATCCCATTGAGATCGTCGTACTCGGTAATCTCTATTCTCTCGGTACGGCCGCCAAGCCCGTCGTTATCGACTCCGAGACGGGAAAGGCCAACTCCTGGGGCGGTATCATCTGCGGTTACAACGCTGAGGAGGTTGTGCTCCGCCATACTGAACTTGCCGACGGTGGCGCCACGCCGACAGAGTCCAGTATCTCTTTCCAGAATAAACTCTTCAAGACAACCATCGATGGTGGTGTCCCCGTCTTCCATTTCTGCAATACGGATGGAAAGTTTGTCATGGACTCCTGCTATGTGCATGACAACTACAACGACCAGACCTATTTCACGGGTGGCAGTGGTATCATCACCGGTTGTGTCTTCGCCGACAGTGGTAACCAGGAGGATGGTGGCGAGGCCATCAACGTCAAGAGCGGTTGTAACCTCGATATCTCCGATAACTTGATTTATAATGCTTGTACGAATGGTTTCAAACTGAGTAATGCCGGTATTGAGAGCGGTATCGCCTCTTCTAACCTTCGTATCTACAACAACACCGTCGTCGACTGTGGCTGGCGTCGTACGAAGAACAAGAAGGGTGGCAGTGTCTGGCTGGAGAAAGGTATTCATCCCGTCATGAAGAACAACCTCATCGCTGACTGCCGTTATGGCATCAAACAGCCGTCGAAGGATGGTGCCGATCTCGCGGAGAGCGTGCTGACGCCGAACTATCTCTTTGCTTCCACGGCTACGGGTGTCAAGCAGATGGCTAAGGGCTATAGTGGCGTAATCTATGAGGATGCCAACCCGACAAGTCAGAGCGCCGGTGATCTCAATCCGCTCTTCCTCTCTTTCAAACAGAGTGACAAGATGAACGTTAACTGCGAGAGTGATGATGTTGCCAATGGCGCGCCGCTGCCTTACGACAACTCTTGGGATTTCCATCTCCAGATCGGCTCTCCTGCTCTCACCGGTGCGGCAACTTCTATCGAGCGACTCTTCCCCACAGGCCTGATGTTCTCCGGACTGAAGAATATCTCTTGGAATGATGCTGCCAACAAACAGAGTTATTACGTCTATTCTCCCGCTATCCAGCCCTACTTCGGCGCCTTCGGAACGAAATAGCTCTTCTCCCTCCGTAGGGGCGGCCCTTGTGGCCGTCCTAACCGGGCATTATTTTCAATCAACATCAATTCATGAATAAAATCTTTCGATTTGTGGCGCTCTTTCTCCTCATGATGAGCGCACTCTTGCTTCATGCGCAGTCGGTCAATCTGTTGTGGTGCAATGATATGGGCCGCAATGGCTATTACGACCAGAAAGCCTGCGCTGCTGCCATGGGCAACCTCGCCGAGAAAGTCGGCGTGGAGGCCGTCATCGCCGTCGGTGACATCCATCATTTCAACGGAATACAGAGTGTCAACGACCCGCTGTGGCGTACAAACTATGAAGATATCTACAGTCATCCCGAACTGATGTGTTTTTGGTATCCTGTTCTCGGTAATCATGAATACCGCGGCAACACACAGGCCGTTCTCGACTATTCGAAAATCAGCCGCCGCTGGCATTTCGAGAAGCGTTATTATACCAAGGTCTTTGAGAATAAAGGTTGCAAGCTCCGCATCGTTTTCCTCGATACTACGCCGCTGATTGACAAGTATCGCAATGATAGTATCACATATCCCGACGCCCATAAGCAGAGCCGCGAGGCTGAACTGCAGTGGCTGGATGAGACATTGAAGAATGCCCATGAGGACTGGGTGATCGTCGTCGGTCATCATCCCATCTATGCCGAGACGGGAAAGACAGTGGATGAGCGCTTGCAGATGCAGAAGTATGTCATGCCGATTCTTCATAAGTATAAGAATGTGGCCGTATACGGCTGTGGGCATATCCACAACTTCCAGTATATTCAGCCGAAAGGTGATGACATCGCTTATTGGGTGAACAGTGCCGCCGCGCTCTCCCGTCCTGTCAAGCCGGTAGACGGCACGCAGTGGTGCAGTCCTTCCACAGGCTTCACGCTCATCCAGGCCACGAAGCAGCAGCTCTCCCTCTCCGCCATCGACAAGGATGGCAAGACGCTCTACACGCTGAATAAAAGTAAAGAAGTAAAAAAGTAAAGAAGTAAAACTGCCGTTTGATTGGCCTGCCGTCATGTGCTTGTGCTTTGCAAGCACAAGGTCGCCTCAGTAACACAACGCGGGGCCGTGCACAACTTTGCACGGCCCCGTATTGTTATCGCTTGAATTTCCGATAGAGCTTCCATCCGAGGATGGCACCGTCGATGAGACCGCCACCCATATTCAGAATTCCCATAATCCGCTGCGTTGGTGTAGCCCCGCGCTCAAAAGCCTCCGAGGGGCGTGTGAGCTGTTTCCACAGCGCAGTGATATGTTCCTCGTCGTCACGGATATCCCGTTTCAACTGTTCCTTCCGCCCTCTGACATCAGCGAGGGAATGGTAGGACATATATTCATCGTTATAATTCATAGTCGTCTGAATAAACCGATTGCTACTGGCATCTTATGACTCCAGAATCATAGACGCCAGAAAACGGACGAGCGGTTTCTCAATCCACTGATGCCGGAAGAGGACCACCAACAACAAAACCACGAGGTAGAAAGCCCCTACGATAGCGAAGGCACCTACGATGCTCCCGATGCAAGTCGCCAAGGCAAAGGCGGCAGCAAAAGAGAGGTAGATGAGGGCGATAAGGAGAAGGACGACGATGACGGCACTCACCAACAGCGCCGTGATCAGGCGTACGATCTTCTCGGAGATGTCGAGCTTCAGATACTCGCTCTGATGCCCGACATATTTCTTCACGGCCTCTACGAGCTCGCCAATGGTCTCTATGTTCTTGTCTGTGGAGAACATCTTTTATTCAGAAATCGTAGCGTCCTTGATATCGTCCACCAAGTCGTCAACCTCCTTGCGGCTGAGCTTGATGTCATGTTTCTTCAGAAATTCGTCTACCGTTGTGGAGATTTTCTTACGCGTGTCCTGACCTTTCTCGGGTGCGCACAGAAGGCCTACTGTTGCTCCGGCGATAGCACCGCCGAGGAATGCGCTGATATAACCAAATGCTTTCATTGCTGATTGCTTTTAAATTGTAAATAGTTCTTGTCTTTTTGGGTTTCGTGGCGATGGCGGGAAGATTTCCTGCTCGTTTGTCACATTGCAAAGATAAGGAAAAAAGCTGAATAAGGTCAAGAAAATTGTCTTAATTAAGTGTTAAAAGTGCAGTATATTGTTAGTTTAACAAACTTTAGGTACGACAACCCGCCTTTTTTGCGAGGAATTTCGTAATTTCGCAAAATAAAAGTCAAACGAAAATTATTTATACCCGAAAAAATGAAGAAGTATATCATGGTGTGCGCAGCCTTCGTAGCTGCTTTGGCAATGACGAGTTGTAAGTCGAGTGAGAGTGCATATAAGAAAGCCTATGAGAAAGCACAGGCGCAGGAACAGCAGCGGGCTGCTGAACAGCCGGTACAGACGGAGACACCGGTAGTCACACCGCTGGAGACCAAGAGCGCTGACGAGACTACGGTCGACAACGCCACCTATCGTACGGAGAAAGTTACCGTCGTCAATGGTGAGGGACTGAAAGACTACAGCGTCGTCGTCGGCTCTTTCGGCTTGAAGGCTAACGCTGAGGGACTGCAGGGCCAGCTGAAGGCTGCCGGCTATCCCGCTCAGGTGGTTTACAATGCTGACCGCAACATGTATCGTGTCATAGCTACGACCTTCTCTGACAAGGCCAGTGCCGTGAAGTCACGCAACGACCTCCGTGCTAAGTATGCTGACGCATGGCTGCTCTTTAATAAATAAGGTGGGAACTGTTCCCTGTTAGAAGAACGATTTCATGCGGATTCTTGCTATCGACTACGGAAAGAAGCGTACAGGACTTGCCGTCACTGATCCCCAGCAGATCATTGCCAGTGGACTGACGACGGTGGAGACGACGGGACTCTATGCCTTTGTGGAGAACTATGTTCAAAAGGAAGGCGTGGAGCGCATTGTCATCGGCAAGCCCCTTCAGCCGAACGGACAGCCGAGTGAGAATCTCGCACGGGTGGAGAATTTTGTCGGCCGGTGGCGTAACAGCCATCCCGACATCCCCATAGAATATTATGATGAGCGGTTTACCAGTGTCCTGGCTCACCGCGCCATCCTTGAGGGTGGTGTGAAGAAAAAGAGTCGTAGGGAGAACAAGGGCCTTGTTGATGAGGTCAGCGCCACGATTATCCTTCAGGACTATATGCGTGCCACTCACCGTTTTTAATAGTAGAAATGACATTACCAGTTTATATTTACGGTCAGCCCGTATTGCGCAAGGTCGCGCAGGATATCACGCCCGATTATCCCGACCTGCCGGAGCTGATCCAGAACATGTTTGAAACGAATACGAACTCCAATGGTGTCGGTCTGGCAGCTCCGCAGATCGGCAAATCGATCCGTATCGTCGTCATCGACCTTGATGTGCTCAAGGACGACTTCCCCGAGTATGCGGGCTTCAAGAAAGCTTTCATCAATGGACATATCCTGGAGTACGACGACAGTGAGATGAAGACGATGGAGGAGGGCTGCCTCTCTATCCCCGGTCTCTCGGAGAATGTGAAGCGGCCTTCGCGCGTACATATTAAATATGTAGATGCTGACTTCCAGCCCCATGACGAATGGGTCGATGGCTATCTCGCCCGCGTGGTCCAACATGAATTCGACCATCTTGAAGGCGTAATGTATACCGACCGCGTCAGTGCCCTGCGCAAGAACCTCATCGGCAACAAGCTCAAGGCCATCATGAAAGGGAAGTTCCGCGCTGCTTACAAGACGAAAGTTTATCGCAAATAATCTCCGTGGCCGTCTTCTTGCGGCCACGACTTTTTATACGTGTATCTTTCACGGAAAGAGTGGTATTTTTATAGGTATTCAGATGAAGAGGATAACAACCCTGTTTTTTCTATTGTTCGCTGTTGTGAGCATGCATGCACAGTATCGTGTTGACCGACTGATGTCGGCAGGACGTAGCGCCATGTTCTATGAGGATTATATCCTCTCCATCCAATATTTTAATCTCGCTATTGGTGCCAAGCCCTATCTCTATGAGCCTTGGTATTATCGTGGCGTGGCCAAGTACTATCTCGATGACTTCGTAGGCTCCGAACAGGACATCACAAAGGCGATGTCCCTGAATCCGTATATCGTGGGGATGTATGATCTTCGTGCCATCGATCGTATCCGGCAGAAGAACTACAACGGGGCAATCAGCGACTATGATCAGGCTATCCGGCTTGAACCGAACAATCAGAATTATTGGTTCAACCGTGCGCTGTGTCGTTATAACAGTGGGCAGTTGAAGCAGGCACAACACGATCTTGACACTGTCGTGACGAAATGGAAGAGTTTCGCCAACGCCTATACGCTGAAGGCGCAGATCGCCCTGCAGCAGAAAGACACGACGCTCGCCGCGCGCATGCTCGATGCCTCTTTGCAATACGATCCTTATGATGCTGATGCCTGGCGTACACGTGGGCTTATCGCGCTGAACCGCCGCCAGTGGCGTGACGCCGACGAGCATCTCTCCAAGGCTATACATCTGCAGCCGAAGCGCGTGGACAATTATCTCAATCGTGCGCTTTGCCGTCTCAACTATAATAATCTCCGTGGGGCTATGGATGATTACGACAAGGTCTGTGACCTTGATCCGAACAACTTCCTTGGGCATTATAATCGTGGTTTGCTGCGTGTGCAACTCGGTGATGACAACAGGGCCATCAAAGACTTCGACTTTATCGTCAGGAAAGAGCCGCATAACTTCATGGCCATCTATAACCGGGCCTTGCTCAATGACAAGGTTGGTAATCTCCGAGCCGCCGTTCGTGACTACAGTCTCGTCATCCAACAGTTCCCGAATTTCTGGACCGGCCTTCAGCAGCGTGCGCAGTGCTATCGTAAACTCGGTATGACGAAACAGGCTGAGCTCGATGAGTTCCGTATCTTCAAGGCGCAGATGGAGAAGCATGTCGGTATCCAGCCGCGCTGGTCTGCCGCCACACGACGCCTCGTCCGTAAGCGTTCGGAGATTGATCTGAGGAAATACAATCAGATCGTTGTGCCCGACGAAGAGCCGACGGCAGAGGAGACTACGGAGTATAAGAGTGAATATCGTGGAAAGGTACAGAACCGTCAGGTCTCTGTGGATATCCTCCCGATGTTCGGTCTCTCGGTCATCAAGCCCGCGAATGCCGTCAACGGTAGTACGACCTACGATGCCCTCGTGGACCAGTTCAATCAGAAGAGTCATGGGATTCCGCTCTATGTCGCTTCCTCCAAGACGCAGCTCTCGGAACAACAGAGTCTCGCCCTCTTCAAGCAGATAGATGCCCTTACGGAGAAGATCACGAAGGAGAAGCAGACAGCCCGCAGCAAGCAGTTGCTCTTGGAGCGTGCTGTCGCCTATAGTGCCCTGCAGGATTTCGAGTCGGCCATCAGTGATCTCACGGCTGTGCTCCAGCTGGACGACAAGAACGCGTTGGCTTACTGGCAGCGGGCAGTCTGTGAGTCGATGATGACCACATACGCGCAGAGTCAGGGACAGCAGGTGCAGTTCTCTGTCGGACAGATGCGTGCCGACTTCGACGAGGCCATCAAGAATCATCCGAAGAGCGCTTACCTCTTCTATAATAGAGGTAACATGCATGCTGCTAATAAGGAGTACAATCAAGCCATTGACGACTATACGCAGGCGCTGCGGTTGGATAGCCGTTTCGCAGAGGCGTTGTACAACCGTGGCATCCTCCGTTGCAAGACAAAACATGTGAAGGAGGGCATCGCCGATCTGAGTAAGGCCGGAGAGCTGGGACTTTATGATGCCTATTCAGTGATTAAACATTTTGGGGAAAAGTAAAGAATATGTGGCAGGGACTTGATTATTCTTGTTCCTGCTATATTTTTTTTACTTTTTTATATTTATAATTTTTTACATCTCAAAAATATATCGTACTTTTGCAACCAATAAATTGATTTATAAAACTAATTTGTAAGATGGTTAAAATCACTTTCCCGGATGGTTCTGTTCGTGAGTATGAGCAGGGCGTAACCGGACTTCAAATCGCAGAGAGTATCTCACCGGCTCTCGCCCGCGACGTTGTATCTTGCGGGGTTAATGGTGAGACCGTAGAGCTCAATCGTCCGATCAATGAGGATGCTACGATCGCCCTCTATAAGTTTGACGATGATGAAGGCAAGAAGACATTCTGGCACACTTCCGCCCACTTGTTGGCAGAGGCCCTTCAGGAGCTTTACCCTGGAATCCAGTTCGGCTTCGGTCCCGCTGTAGAGAATGGCTTCTTCTATGATGTCATGCCGGCACCGGGGCAGACGATCTCCGAGAATGACTTCCCGAAGATTGAGGCTAAGATGAAGGAACTGGCTAAGAAGAATGAGCCCGTCGTTCGCCGTGAGGTCTCTAAGGCTGATGCCCTCAAGGAGTTCAAGGCTGACGGTCAGCAATATAAGTGCGAGCATATTGAGCAGGATCTCGCCGACGGTACCATTACCACCTATACGCAGGGATCCTTTACCGATCTTTGCCGTGGTCCTCACTTGATGTCCACAGGCGCTATCAAGGCGATCAAGATCACGAGTGTCGCTGGTGCGTTCTGGCGCGGTGATGCCAAGCGTGAGCAGATGACGCGTATCTATGGTATCACGTTCCCGAAGAAGAAGATGCTAGATGAGTATCTCGCTATGCTCGAAGAGGCTAAGAAGCGCGACCACCGTAAGATCGGTAAGGAAATGGAACTCTTCATGTTCTCCGACCGCGTAGGTAAGGGTCTGCCGATCTGGTTGCCGAAAGGTACTCAGCTGCGCCTCCGTCTGCAGGATTTGCTGCGTAAACTCTTGAAGCCGTATAACTATCAGGAGGTCATCACGCCGGGAATCGGTTCCAAGAACCTCTATGTTACTTCCGGCCACTACGCTCATTATGGCAAAGATGCCTTCCAGCCCATCCATACGCCGGAAGAGGATGAGGAATACATGCTGAAGCCGATGAACTGTCCTCACCACTGTGAGGTATATGCCCGTAAGCCCCGTAGCTACAAGGATCTGCCGCTGCGTATCGCTGAGTTCGGTACCGTCTTCCGTTATGAGAAGAGTGGTGAGCTCCATGGACTGACGCGTGTACGTACGTTTACGCAGGATGATGCACATATCTTCGTTCGTCCGGATCAGGTGAAGGCTGAGTTTGAGACGATCATCGATATCATCCTGAAGGTGTTCCATATCTTCGGCTTCGATAATTATGACGCTCAGATCTCTCTGCGTGATCCTAAGGATAAGGAGAAATATATCGGTTCCGATGAAATCTGGCAGCAGAGTGAGGATGCTATCCGTCAGGCTTGTAAGGAAAAAGGTCTTCATACTCACGAGGAGATTGGCGAGGCCGCTTTCTACGGTCCGAAGCTTGACTTCATGGTGAAGGATGCTATTGGCCGTAAGTGGCAATTGGGAACGATTCAGGTAGACTACAACCTCCCGGCTCGTTTTAAACTGGAATATACTGCCGAGGACAACAGCAAGAAGACTCCGGTAATGATCCACCGCGCGCCTTTCGGCTCCCTCGAGCGCTTCACCGCTGTGCTCATCGAGCATACCGCCGGTCATTTCCCCTTGTGGCTCATCCCCGATCAGGTGGCTATCCTCCCGATCTCTGAAAAATACAATGACTACGCACTGAAGGTGAAGAAATACTTCGACTCCGTCGATGTCCGCAGCATTATCGATGACCGTAATGAGAAGATCGGTCGTAAGATCCGTGACAACGAGCTCAAGCGTGTGCCTTACATGCTTATCGTTGGTGAAAAAGAGGCTTCTGACGGTCTCGTCTCCATGCGCCAGCAGGGTGGTGGTGAACAGGCCACGATGAAGATGGAAGACTTTGCTAAGCGTATCAATGACGAGGTGAAAGAACAGCTTAAAGAGGCTGAGGAATAAGAAAGAGCCTCACCCCCAACCCCTCTCGGAAGGAGAAGGGAGTAAATACTGAGACACGCCCTGACTTTCCTGCATATAAGGAATGTCAGGGCGTATTTTTGTTCCATCTGTCAATCTGTCTTTTGTTTTCTTCTCCCTGTCTCTTTTTACTTCTCTACTTTTTTACTTTTTTACTTTTACTCGTTTTTTCTTGGTTTTCTCGTTAAAAAGCAGTAAATTTGCAAATGACATTTATAAATGCAATGAAAACGAAATATTTCTTCCTCCTCGTGCTGACGATGACCCTCGGCCTGACAGGCTGTAAGGAGAAAAAAGTTAGTAAAGACATCATCACCACTCTTCCGAAGAAAACGAAAGAGAAGCCTACCCAGTCAATGTCGTCCTATCATGATGAACGGCAGACTGACTGGTGTGAGAGTAGATATACGGTTTCTGTTATTCGTGAGGCTGATCATAGTCTCCCGCTTGTTCATGGCGATGACAGCACAAAGTATTTCGACAATCATGTTGTGGTGAAGGTCTTTAGAGAGGATAAGACGGTATTTTTCGAACAGACGTTTACAAAATCTTTCTTTAAGAAATACATCAGTGATGAGAACATCGCAGCTAGTGCTCTCCTGGGAGTGGTGTTTGTGAAGGCTGAAGGTGACTATCTTTATTTTGCTGTCAGTGTCGGTTCACCTGATGTGACGAGTGATGAGTATATTCCCTTGGTATTGAAACTCTCCCGTTTTGGAAATTTGACGGTGACAAAGGATGATCACCTGGATACGAGCAGTCAGGAGGAAGAAGATTAATTTTTTTTTCTTAATTAAAAAGAATGGCTTTAATGGGCACGTAACTCATTAAAGCCATTCTGATTTATATGGGCTCTATTTCATCAGTTTACGATAGAACTTCTCAAAACTCTGCGGATGCTTGCTCTGAAGAACCGTGTTGAGAAAGCAGTTGGCGACAATCTGCGTGTCGTTGAGGTCTACACCTTTCTCTTTCCGCAATTCCTTTCCCAAGATCACATCCCACGATGTCTGAAAGCAAGTGTCGGGAACTCCGACAAAAGTCTCGTCTGTTGACGGATTATCAATGAACTGAAAACGGATGTCCTTCTTGCTCAGCGTTGGTTTCAAGCCCTGGAGTATTTCAAAGGCCTTACGGAACACATCCTCGTGAAGGTGAGCATTCGGAAACATATTATTGACTTCGGGGAAGATCTCCTCGAAATCATAAGCCTGTAATAACTGATAGAACTTCATATCTTAGAACTTGGCCATTTTGATGGCGTCGACAGCGCACTCATCACCTTTGTTGCCGAGTTTGCCACCGGCGCGGTCTTTTGCCTGCTGGAGGTTATTGGTCGTCAGGAGACCATAGATCACCGGCGTGTCCTGCGTGGCGTTGATACGGGCAATGCCGTAGGTGACGCCCTGACAGATATAGTCGAAATGCGGAGTCTCGCCGCGGATGACGGAGCCGAGGATGATCACGGCATCGTAACCGCCGTTGAGAACCATCTGCTTGGCACCGTAGACGAGCTCGAAACTTCCCGGCACCGTCTTGACATGGATATTCTCCGACAAGGCACCATGTTTCTCGAGTGTCTTTACGGCACCCTCGAGAAGAGTGCCCGTGATCTCACTGTTCCATTCTGCCACGACAATGCCGAAGCACATGTTGGAAGCGTCAGGGACACTGTCGAAATCGTAATCAGATAAGTTATGTAATGCTGTTGCCATATTTTTAAAGAAAAAATTGTGGGACATGATATATCTTATCCTTACTTCGGATCAAGATAAGTCATGTCCCTAAGTCAAGCCTTAGTTGCTTGCGCGCTCAATATATTTGTCGATCTCATTACTCTGGACGAGCTGAGAAGCGGCATAGTTCTTCTTGATGTCCTGGTAGACTTTCAGTGCGTCAGCTTTCTTGCCCTGACTCTCGAGAATCATACCGGCTTTCAGCATGAAGGTCGGAGAGAGAGAGTTATTGACGCCATTGTGACCCTCATCGTCAGCCATGGAAGCAGCTTTCTTGAACTGGTCAACAGCTTTGTCAAGCTGGTTCAGATGAGCATAGGCATCGCCAAGGGCAGCCTCAGCAGCAGGAGAGACCATCTGGTCACTGCTCGGAGAATAAGCCTCGAGGTATTTCTCTGCCTCAGCCCATTTGTTGAGGTTGGCATAGCTCAGACCGGCATAGAGGTTGGCGAGGTTTGCTGCGTCGGTACCACTGTAGTCGTCTGCAATCTTGGCGAAACCGACATAACCGGCACCATCACCATTGACAGCCTTGTCGAACATCTCATTGTCGAAATACTCCTGACCACGGGCCAATGCCGTGCTGGCTTTCTCTGCTCGTGGAGCAGCGATGAGACTGCGATAAGCGAAGAAACCGCCGACGAGGACGACGAGGGCTACGATAACGGTGATGATAGTCTTCTTGTATTTCTCATAGAAGACTTCTGAACTTGTGAGTGCGTCGAATGTCTCTGCATTCGGATTTTTTTTGTTTGCCATTTGTTTATTTTCGTTCTTTTTATTTTTTCTCTTTGTTGTCGAATCAGGGCGATTGCTGTCACTCAACAGATCTGTCAACCCCATTCTTCGGCGCAAAATTACGGAAAATATTGGAGATATAGAAATTTATCCCTCACTTTTTATTTTTTAAGGTCTCCTTTTTCGCTTTCTGAACAAAAAAACGTAATTTTGCAGCCATGATTATCAAGCATCTCTCTCTTATCAACTATAAGAACATCCGCGAGGCGACGCTCGACTTCTCTCCGAAGATGAACTGTTTCATCGGTCATAATGGAGTGGGGAAGACAAATCTCCTTGACGCTCTCTATTATCTCTCGTTCTGTCACAGTGCCTTCAATCCCATCGACTCGCAGCTGATCACCCATGGCGAGGATTTTATGGTGCTCGAAGGACTCTATACTTCTGACGACGGCAACGACGAAGAGCATATCTACTGTGGCATGAAGCGTGGACAGAAGAAACACTTTAAACGGAATAAGAAGGAGTACAAGCGACTCTCTGAGCACATTGGCCTCATCCCTGTTATCTTTGTCTCTCCGTCTGACAACAGTCTCGTTGACGGCGGGAGCGAACAGCGAAGGAAACTGATGGACAGGGTTATTTCTCAGTATGATCCATCGTATATGGATGCGCTGGCCAACAACAACAAGGCGCTGCAGCAGCGCAATGCCTTACTCAAACAGGATGATCCCGATACGCAGCTCCTTGATATCTGGGAACGGGAGATGGCGTCGTCGGGAGAGATTCTCTATCATAAGCGCACCGACTTCATCCAGCGGCTCGAGCCGCTCTTCCAACAGATCTACAGTCAACTCTCCGGCGGACATGAACAGGTGAGTCTGCGCTATGTCTCTCATGGACAGCGGGGCCCGTTGCTTGATATTATCCAGCGTGACCGTTTCAAGGATCTTGCTGTCGGCTATTCCCTTCATGGCGTTCATCGTGATGACCTGGAGATGCTCATCGACGGCTTTCAGATGAAGCGCGAGGGCTCGCAGGGACAGACGAAGACGTTTGTCATCGCCTTGAAACTGGCACAGTTCGACTTTCTTCGTCAGACGGTGAGCAAGACGACGCCTCTGCTCCTTCTCGATGATATCTTCGATAAGCTCGACGCCAAGCGCGTGGAACAGATCATCAGCCTCGTCTCGAGTGACCGCTACGGACAGATCTTTATCACGGATACCAACCGCGAGCATCTCGACAGGATTCTTGCGGCCTCGCAGACGGACTATCGGCTCTTTGAAGTGGAGGATGGAGAAGCAAAACTATTATAGGGTAAAAAATAATATAAAAACTATTCTCATTCCATTCTTTTTTCGTACCTTTGCAATAAAATAAAAGATGTTATGAATATAGAGAAAAATACAGAGAATCAGAAAAGACAGAATCCATTCCTTCACCCCTATAATACTCCGCATAATACCGTTCCTTTCGACCGTATTCAACTGGCCGATTATGAGGAGGCATTCGTGGAAGGTATCCGCCGTGATGATGAGGAGATTGATAAGATTATCCATAATCCCGACGCGCCGACCTTCGACAATACCATTGCTTTCCAGGACGACAGTAAAGGTCCGCATTATTATGACCTTCTCGACCGCGTGTCTACCGTCTTCTCTTGTATGCTCAGTGCTGAGACAAATGATGATCTCGACGCGCTGGCGCAGAAGATGACGCCGTTGTTGACGAAGCATGCCAATGATGTCAGTCTCAATAAAGAGCTCTTCCTGCGTACGAAAGCTGTGTACGATCATCCGGATCGTGAACTGACGGTAGAGGAGAAGACGCTGCTGAAGAACAGCTATGACGGCTTTGTCCGTTCCGGTGCTCTCCTTGATGATGAAGGAAAAGAGAAGCTGCGGAAACTCACGGAAGAGGCAAGCATGCTCAGTCTGCAGTTCTCTCAGAACTTGCTGAAGGACACGAAAGCCTACACGCTGCATATTACGGATGAGCAACAGCTCGCCGGTCTGCCGCAGACGGCCATTGACGCTGCCGCTCTCGCTGCGAAGGAGAAAGGACTGGAAGGCTGGGTGTTCACGCTCGACTATCCGAGTTATTCGCCGTTTATGACGTATTCGAAGGTACGCAGCCTTCGTAAGGAGATGTATATGGCGCGCAATACGCTCTGTATCCATGACAACGAGAATAACAACCTCGAGATCTGCAAGAAGATCGTCAATGTCCGTCGCGAGATCGCCCAGCTCCTTGGCTATGATACCTATGCCGACTATGTGCTGGAACATCGTATGGCCTCCAACGTGAAGAATGTTTATAAACTTCTCAACGACCTCATTGATGCTTATAGGCCCACAGCAACTAAAGAGGTGGAAGATATTGAGAATAAGGCCAAGGCGCTTGAGGGCCCTGACTTTCAGCTGGAGCCTTGGGATTTCAGCTATTATAGTCATCAGCTGCAGATGGAGCGTTTCAATCTCGATGCCGAGATGCTGCGTCCCTATTTCCAATTGGATAAGGTCATCAAGGGCGTATTCGGACTTGCCCATACCCTCTATGGCATTACCTTTCAGGAGAATAAGGATATCCCCGTTTATCATCCCGATGTGAAAGCCTATGAGGTCTATGACAAGGACGGCAGTTATCTCGCCGTGTTCTATGCAGACTTCTATCCCCGTAAGGGCAAGCAGGGCGGCGCATGGATGACGGAGTTCCAAGGACAATGGATCACGCGCAAAGGTGAGAATGTACGTCCGCATGTCAGTGTCGTGACGAATCTTACCAAGCCGACGGCAGAGAAACCCGCTTTGTTGACACTCGGAGAAGTGGAAACGTTCCTGCATGAGTTCGGGCATTCTCTTCATGGCATGTTCGCCAATACTCGTTTCGAGAGTCTCAGTGGTACGAATGTATGGTGGGATTTCGTGGAGTTGCCGTCGCAGTTCATGGAGAACTACGCCACGTCGAAGGAGTTCCTCCGTACGTTTGCCTTCCATTATCAAACCGGAGAGCCGATTCCCGATGAGCTCGTCGACCGCATCGTCGCCTCCCGTAACTTCAATGCCGCCTATTCCTGTCTCCGTCAGGTGAGTTTCGGACTCTTGGATATGGCTTACTATACGAAGAAGGAGCCGTTCACGGGTGACATCATTCCCTTCGAGAAGAAAGCCTGGGAGAAGGCAATGGTCATGCCGCAGCTCCCCGACACCTGTATGACCACGCAGTTCTCGCATATCATGGCCGGAGGCTATGCCGCGGGGTATTATAGTTATAAATGGGCCGAAGTCCTCGACGCCGATGCCTTCAGCGTCTTCAAGAAAGAGGGAATTTTTAATCCCGTTACAGCACAGCGTTTCCGCGACTGCGTCCTATCCAAGGGCGGTACGGAACATCCGATGACGCTCTATAAACGCTTCCGTGGCGGTGAGCCTACGATCGATGCCCTGCTGGAGCGTGACGGTATCAAAAAGAATTAAGTTATGGATAAGCAGTTATTATTAGACTACCGCTATCTGCGTATGGCCCGTATCTGGGCCGAGAACAGCTACTGTAAGCGCCGTAAAGTCGGAGCTTTGGTGGTGAAGGACAAGATGATTATCAGTGACGGCTACAACGGTACGCCCTCGGGCTTTGAGAATGTCTGTGAGGATGAAAACAACGTCACCAAGCCCTATGTCCTCCATGCCGAAGCCAACGCTATTACGAAACTGGCGCGCAGCAATAACAACAGTGAGGGCGCTACGCTCTATGTAACGGCCTCGCCGTGTATAGAGTGTTCGAAACTCATTATTCAGGCTGGTATCCGCCGTGTTGTCTATGCTGAGAAATACCGTCTTGACGATGGTCTCCAGCTGCTGCGGCGGGCCGGTATCGAGGTAGTCTATCTCAATCCTGACGACGAAGAAAAGTTAAAAGACAATGAAACTGAATCAACAAAATAAGAACCGGCTCATGCCGCTCGTCATGGCGGTATGTGTCGTAGTAGGTATCATCATCGGCTCCTTCTTCTCCAATCATTTCGGAGGGACGAGGCTGAGCATCATCAATTCAGGTAGCAACCGACTCAACAACTTGTTGCATATCATTGATGACCAGTATGTCGATCCCGTGAATATCGACTCGCTCGTGGACAAGGCTATCCCGCAGATTCTCGCAGAACTGGATCCCCACTCGGTATATATCAGCGCAAAAGACGTTGCTCAGGCCAACGACGACCTGAAAGGCTCTTTCTCCGGCGTGGGTATCGAGTTCACGATCCGTCAGGATACCATCCATGTGCAGAACGTGATCAAGAACGGGCCGGCAGAGCGTGCCGGCATCCTTGCCGGTGATAAGATCGTGATGGTCGACGGCAAGAAGTTCGTCGGCAAGCAGGTGACGAATGAAGAAGCCATGCACCGTCTGAAAGGTCCGAAGGATACCAAGGTGAAGATTGGCGTCCTCCGTTACGGCAGCAATGCCATTAAGACTTTCACCGTCACGCGTGGTGAGATCCCGACGAAGAGTATCACCGCCTGCTATATGCTCGACGATCATACAGGATATATCAAGATCAAGAACTGGGGAGAGACGACTTATCCCGAGCTCCTCATTGCGTTGGCCAAGCTCAGTCAGAGCGGCTTCAGTAACCTCGTTATCGATCTCCGTGACAATGGCGGCGGCTATTTGGAGAGTGCCGTACAGATTGCCAACGAGTTCCTGCCGAACAACAAGCTCATTGTTTATACGCAGGGCCGCAAGAGTCCGCGTAAGGAATACCGCAGCAATGGAGAGGGCAGTTACCAGAAAGTTCCTCTCGTTGTATTGATCAATGAGGCATCGGCATCTGCTTCAGAGATCTTCGCCGGAGCCATGCAGGATAATGACCGTGCTACCATTATTGGTCGCCGCTCTTTCGGTAAGGGTCTCGTACAACAGCAGATAGCTTTCCCCGATGGCAGTATGATTCGTCTGACCGTTGCCCGTTATTACACGCCTTCCGGTCGTTGTATCCAGAAGCCCTATACGATGGGTGATGACAAAGACTATGAGCAGGATTTGCTCGACCGCTATGAGCATGGTGAGTTCTTCAATGCCGACAGTATCAAACATACCGGCCCCGCTTACCATACCAGTATCGGTCGTGTTGTCTATGGTGGCGGTGGTATCACGCCGGATATTTTTGTGGCCGAGGATACGCTTGGCATGACATCCTATTTCAAGGAGGCTGTTATGAGCGGTCTGATTCTGCAGTATGCTTTCACCTATACCGATGACAACCGTCCGAAACTGAACAACTTCAAGGAGATGATGGAACTGTCTGACTATCTGCAGAAACAGAATCTCGTGGAGCAGTTTGCTGACTATGGCGACAAGAATGGCCTTCAGCGCCGTAATCTTCTTATCGAGAAGAGTCACCGACTCCTTGAACGGTATATCAATGGACGTATCATCTATAACATGCTTGATGATGAGGCTTTCACCGAGTATGCCAATCAGGATGATCCGGTGATTAAGAAAGCTATGGAAGTCATGGATAACCATGCGGCATGGCCGAAGAAGCCGGCTCCGAAGAAGGCGGCGCCCGCAGCCAAGAAAGGCTTAGGGGCTAAGCAGGGCGTCACTCATAAGCGGTAAACAAGTATGTGTAAAACAACAGCAAACCATTCAGGCAAATCGATGAGCGTGGCCGCCCAGAAGAAACGGGCGGTCCGTGCGTCGATCCGCTCCGTCAAGCGGCAATATAGCGGTGCTCAGCTTCAAGCGATGTCCCAGCCGATCATCGAGCGTATTCTCTCCGATGAGCATGTGCGGCAGTCGCCTGTCGTTTTCGCCTATTATTCCATGGCTGACGAAGTGGATACCCATGAATTGGTGCGGGCCCTTGACAGAGCCGGACATCTCGTCCTCTTGCCACGTGTCATTGATGGCACTCATCTCGAACTGCGGGAATATCACGGCGATCAGGATCTCAAAGAAGGAATAGCCTATCATATTCTCGAACCCGTGGGCCCCGTTTTTCCACCCGAGCGTTATGGCGAGATTGGTGTGGCCCTTATTCCCGGCGTCGCTTTTGATCGCAGCGGCCATCGCTGCGGGCACGGTAAAGGCTATTATGACCGGACGCTGAAGCAGTTGACACATTCTTATAAAATAGGTGTTGCCTTCCCTTTTCAAATCATCGCGGAGATTCCTACCAATGAGTTTGACGTGATGATGGATGAGGTGATTTACGAATAATTTTCTTGAAGACAAATGATATCTTTTGAGAGTGACTACAATAACGGTGTCGTGTTTTAGTCGGAGTTAGGACGGCCTCAAGGGCCGCCCTTCGGTGGGAGAGAATTGTTGATTATTATGTTCAGAAGAAAAGTACAAGGTATTAGAGATCTGCTCAACAAGACGCTGCGGCAGGAAGGCCTGGAGACGCCGTTGAAGCAACACCGTCTGTTGGAGGCATGGGATACGGTGGCGGGTCCTATTGCTGCCCGTTATACGACGGAGAAATTTATCCGAAACCAGACGCTCTTGGTGAAGATCGTCAATCCTGCTGCCCGTGCGGACCTTTCCATGCGCCGCACGACCCTTGTTCGCCAATTGAATGAACTCGTGAAAGGGCAGATTATCACGGAGATCAAGTTATACTAAAAGCCTCACCCCAGGGGTGAGGCCTCAATTTCTTCTATTGTAATGATTCCCCTTGTTAATCTCAGATAACCTAAATCTTGCAGCCGGTTGAGCGCTTTGGAGATATCGAGGCGACTGTCGTTGAGCTCGGCAGCGAGGCGCGTCATCTTGATATGGAAGACTTTCTTACCGGCAGGATGAAGACAGCGATCCGTAAACCAGCGGATGATGCGGTGCTCGAGATCCTGTGGCGTGGCACGCCAGAGTAGGGCGGCACGGCGTTGTGCTTTCGTGGCAACGGCGTTGAGAAGATTCAACCGAATAATGTCGTAACGGTCGGAAAGAATGCGTACCTCATCCTTGCTGATGGCAACCGTACTGCACGGTTCTGCTGCCCGGTAGTCATGGGTGAAGCGCTGGCGGAGACCGAAGAGGGCTTCAGGCTCAAGCATGACGGGCACACGAAGCGTCTCACTGACTTCATAGCCGTAGTCGTCGGCCCAACCGTCAACGCCGACGAGACCACGAAAGACGAAGATCAGTCGGTTGCAAGCATCGCCATGGCTGACAATCATCTCGCCTTCCTTGTATTTTCGGAAGTCGAAATGTGCCTGCGTCACAATCTCCGTCATCTCGCTCACACCCAGTCCCATGAACAGGGGTAAGTTGATGAGCTGGTCATACATCATCATACTGACTCTTCGGCTAAAAGGATTATCTCATGATCTTCTCTTTCATATTCGGAGAGAACCAAACCTTATTCTTTCCATGGTCATCATAGATAAAATAAACCATGAGCTCAGGATGTTTGGCGAGCACTTTCTGTGCGCCATTCAGACCTAGTACCATGAAAGACGTCGCGTAGGCATCCGCTGTTGCGCAGTTCTTCGCCAATACTGTAGAAGAGAGAATGTTATGCTGAACGGGATAGCCCGTGTGCGGATCAATGGTGTGGGCATATTTCTTTCCACCTTTATAATAGAAGTTACGGTAGTTGCCACTCGTTGCCATAGCCATATCCGTGACATTCAGAATGGTCTGAATCTCCTGATTGGTATTCAGACTGTCATCGGTGGGTTTCGTGACGCCGATGCGCCAGGGCACGCGCTCGGCATTGATGCCCCGTGTGACAATCTCGCCGCCAATCTCAATCATGAAGTTGTTGATGCCCTTACTCTCGAGAAAACGGGCCACGACATCAGAGCCGAAGCCTTTGGCGATAGCACTGAAGTCGAGCATCGTCTTCGGATCAGTCCGGCGGTAGAGAGAACCCTGCAGTGCTACTTTCTCCATGCCGATATGACTCTTCAATTCCTTCACCTGTGCAGCCGTCGGCATCTGCTCGTGCTTGAAACCGAAGCCCCAGGCATTGACGAGCGGTGCCACGGTGATGTCGAAGGCACCGTCGGTCTCCGTGTTTACGGTCTTTGCCAGTTGGAAGACTTCATCAAACATCCCATTGCCTTTCACCTGTCCATTCTTGTTGAACAGAGAGACGAGCGACTGGTCGTTGAACATGGAGAAGGTGTTGTCCACCTCTTTCAACTGGGCTTCTATATCTTTCTGTAAGTCTTTATCATACTGATAAGTGACATGATATTCCGTACCGAAGATGAATCCCTCATTATGCTGGTAGGGCGTCGTCTGTTGTTCGCGGATAATAACGACAGTACCGATGATCAGAAAGAGAAGGAAGGGAATCTGCCAGAGGAGTTTTTTCTTTTTCATAGATTCAATTCAATAATGATGTTGAATGTTCCGTTGAGATGTCCGTTGCCCTGACGACCAAAGCCGGGAACATACCAGCTGTTGCCGACTTCACCGTCCTTATAGGCCAGCCGTTTCTGATAACGCACGCTCCAGCCGAGGTGGAGGGGCTGACAAATGGTGACATCGACACCGAAGACGCCTTCGGCCCAGTGATAGTAGCCTTTCTGATTATCGGCACGGTATTCTGCAGCACCGCCGTAAACGGGATCGGTGACACTGTTGTTCCATATATCGTAGGAATAATTCGTATAAGCATAACGGGCGCCGGCATAGAGACGGTAGCGGTCATGCTTGTTGCGCAGGATATTAAAATCCATACCGACACGGAAGTAAGGGGCGGAAGTCTTGAAGTGCGTATGCTTGGTATCATCCTCAGCATCGGCCTGCCCGATACCGACTTCGACGATCGGGAACCAACGGTCCTTGAGATTCAGCCGGGCTGCGACCTCATACTGTCCGTAGTCGGAGAAGACGCGTCGTCCAATGCCGAAGAGATCGGCAGAGACAGCTACACTGCGGAACATGGCGGTAGTATCTTTCTCTTCCACTTTCGGCTTGCGGCTTTGGGCCTGTGTGCTGAGGGGTAGGAGAATACTACTCAGAAGGACGCATATAGAGGTAGAAATGTGTGGATGTCTGGTCATAGTTCACATAAGAAGTATGAATGGTGATGGAGTCGATGGCATGCTTCGTATAGCTCACGCCCTGGATCTGATGGAAGAAGGAGGGTGTACAGTCGATGGACTCGAAATGGGGCTCGTTGTCCTTGGCTACCGTCACCGTGTCACGGAAAGTTTGAAAGTCACGGGTATGGAGGGTGAAGAAGAGCGAGTCACGACTGCCGCTATAGCTCATGGGGATGAGAAGGCTGTCGACACCGACAAGCTGGTTGCACAGCGTCGTATCGCTGCCGTTATGGCGGTGTGTCGTGATCGTCAGGGTGTCCTCGAGCGTTGTGACATTTCCGGCGAACTTGTATTTGGAATAAACCGTATTGTTCATCGGACAGTCGATGCTTTCGCAACTAGCAAGGCCACCAAGTATCGCGGCGCCGAAGAGGAAGGGGATGATACGTCTCATGAGCTTAACCGTTCTTACGGATATTGTCGGAGAGGTGGATCGTCTCGGCAATCTGATAGTCATTACGATGCGGGTTCTGTCGGCTGACGAGGTCACCGAGGAACCCGGCGAGGAAGAACTGGCTGCCGAGGATCATGGAGGTCAGGGCGATGAAGAACCACGCGCTGTCAGTGAGGAGATGGCCGTAGATGCCATTGCTCATGTCGATGATCTTTCCGCCGGCGAGACAGCAGAGGGCGATGAAGCCAATGAAGAAGATCATGGATCCGATGAAGCCGAAGACATGCATCGGCTTCTTACCGAAATTCGTCAGGAACCACAGTGTCAGCAAGTCGAGATAACCATTGAAGAAACGATTAATACCGAACTTGGAATGTCCGTATTTGCGGGCCTGATGGTGCACGACTTTCTCGCCGATCTTGTCGAAGCCGGCATTCTTGGCCAGATAGGGGATGTAGCGGTGCATCTCTCCGTAGACCTCGATATTCTTCACCACATCACGGCGGTAAGCCTTCAGACCACAGTTGAAGTCGTGAAGGTTATGAATGCCGGAGATCCAGCGGGCGGTGGCATTGAAGAGTTTCGTAGGAATGGTCTTGGACAACGGGTCGTAGCGTTTCTGCTTGTAACCGCTTACCAGGTCATAGCCTTCTTCGGTGATCATCTTATACAGTCCGGGAATCTCATCGGGAGAGTCCTGAAGGTCAGCATCCATGGTGATGACGACATCGCCGAGGGCCTCCTTGAAACCACAATAGAGGGCGGGGCTCTTGCCGTAGTTACGGCGGAACTTGATACCCTTCACTTCCTCATGCTGTTCGCTGAGCGCCATGATCTCCGCCCACGAGTTGTCGGTGGAGCCGTCGTTGACGAAGATAATCTCATAGGTGAAATGATTGGCGGCCATCACACGGGCAATCCAAGCGTAAAGCTCGGGGAGTGACTCTGCCTCATTATAAAGGGGTACGATAACGGATATATCCATATTCTTAATCTGTATTTTTTCGGGTTATTTCTTTCGCTGCATGATGGCGGCGATGATGGGACTGAGGACGAGACCGGCGATGATCTCCATGATCAGGAAGAGGGAGGCCCACGCCAGCGGTGACATCATCGCGACAGCTTCTTTCAACTGACTGGCTTCGGCGGCACTCATCTGATAGGCCGCGATGACGGCCTCATAGGACGCCTGCCACTGAGTCATGAATCCACTGACATTGCCATAACGGAACCACAGGAATTGTACTACGGTGAGCAGTACGGCGCCATGGAAGAAGGTCTCCATGCAATAGAAGAGTCCCCGGCGGAAAGAGATATGTCCCTCGAGGGCGTCGTTGCGGAAGGCTTTCAGTCGATAGGCGACGAAGAACGGTGTGGCCAGTGTGGCCAGATTACCGATGAGTCCCAACGCGGCATCCGTATTGGCATACATCGTGGCGATGAATCCGGCTGTCCATAGCAGGGCGAGAAAAACGCCGTCCTGACGGGCATAATCCCGTACTTGAATGATATCTTGTGATGAAATCATATTGAGTTGCTTTTGTTTTGCAAAAGTACTCAAAAAAATTGGATTTCGGAACTTATCCTTTGGGAAAATGGTCATGAGAGTGTTAAATTTTTAGATGTCATTTAGCGGAGCTATCTACGTGAGATATTTTTTTATCTTTCGTAGATAAAAAATTATCTACGTTGTTTACGGGTCGTAAATGCCATAGATAAAAAATTATCTATGCTATTTATGAGTCGTAAATACCATAGATATTTTTCCATACAAAAAAAAGAGCAGATATCCGTTTGAGATATCTGCTCTTGAGAGCCTCTTGTCGGATTCGAACCAACGACCCCGAGATTACAAATCACGTGCTCTGGCCAACTGAGCTAAAGAGGCGGGTGGGCAAGCGATTCTTATCGCGCCGCTACAACCAAGTACCCTTGCTATGTTCCCATCCTGGGGGATTCCGAGGGAGCTGGCCGTAAGAGACTTGCCCATGTTTGCTGTTTTCTTTCGAAAAGCGGTTGCAAAGATACTGCTTTTTTCGGAAACAGCAAAATATTTTACCAATTATTTTTAACCGATATCGACAACGGTGATGCCGGCGCCACCAAACTGGACATGCTCGTCGCCGAAATGGGTCACGTTGGGAACGGTGGCGAGATACTGTCGGATGAGCTGTCGCAGGATGCCGTTGCCCTTGCCGTGGAGGATGCGCACACGGGGCATGCCGACGAGGATGGCATCATCGATGAAATACTGTACGGCGTTGAGGGCCTCGTCGCCGCGCATGCCACGGACGTCAAGATCCTGATGGAAATTGGTCTTATGATCGTCGATGGTCTTGCGCGTGGCCTGACTGATCTGATAACTGCTGATGCGCTCAGCCATGGCATCGCCTTTCGTCACCTGTTGTTCCTTGTCGGCAGAGGCGCGCTCGAGGCGGTCGACCTTCACCTTCGTCTTCATATCGCCGAAGACCACGAGGGCTGTCTTACCGTCAATACTCTCCATGGTGCCGATGGAGGTTGTACCTTTCATGCGCACAGGGTCTCCGGGCTGCAAGTGCCCTTGCGGGATCTGGTGGTTGACGGCCTGGCGGAGTGTGGCGGCGGCTTTCTCCTGACGCTTGGCCTTCTCAGCCTGGTGGCGCTCATGGCGTTCCTTACGCTGCTTGATCTGTTCGATCTTCTTGCTGATGGCGTCATCCTTGGCCTTCGTATCGATATCGTCGACACCCTCGGAGAACTCCTTCAGCTCTTGACGGATACGCTTCGTCTCTGCCTTCTCGGCTTGTGACTCACGGATCTCCCGGATGGTATTTTCGATGCGGCGGTTACTCTCCTGAAGCAAGGCCTGCGCCTCTTCCTTGGCCTTTCTGAGTATTTCCTTGCGCTCGGCCTCTACCTCCTGCAGACCATTCTCATAACGGTCCATCGTTTTCTCGAGTTCTTTCTCCCGTTGATGAATGGTCTGTCGCTTGTTCTCCCAGTAACGTTTGTCGCGGACGATATCCTGCAGATATTTGTCGCTCTGGATATAATCACTGCCGACAATCTCGGAGGCTTCCTGGATGACATCCTCGGGGAGTCCGATCTTACGCGCGATCTCAATGGCGAAGGAGCTGCCGGGACGGCCGATGGCCAGTTGGAACAACGGCCGCATCTCATGGCGGTCGTAGAGCATGGCACCATTGACGACACCGGCGTGGCTGTCGGCGAAATGCTTGAGATTCTGATAGTGGGTCGTGATGACGCCCCACGCTCCTTTCTGACAGAACTTGTCGAGCACACTCTCGGCGATGGCACCACCGATCTGAGGCTCTGTTCCCGTACCGAACTCATCAATGAGAATCAGGGTCTTGGGTGAAGCCTGTTTCATCATATTCTTCATATTCAACAGGTGGGAAGAATAAGTAGAGAGGTCATTCTCCAAACTCTGTTCATCACCGATATCAATCATGATGTCATGGAAGATGCCGGTCTTCGAGGTCTCACTCACGGGGATGCTCAAGCCGCACTGCAACATATATTGCAACAGACCGACGGTCTTCAGACAGACGGACTTACCACCGGCGTTCGGACCGGAGATGATGAGGATATGTTTCTCCGGCGTCAGCGTGATGTCGAGGGGGACAATACGCTCTACGATACGCTCGAGGAGAGGATGGCGGGCAGCGCCCCAGTCGATGTGGGGATGGTCGACGACTTCGGGCTCGATAGCGCGCATCTGTTGAGCCAGGGCCGTACGGGCATGGACGAGGTCGATCTGCGCGAGAAAATGATAACTGTCGAGGAGTTCCCTCGTGTAAGGTCGGATCTTCTTCGTGATCTCCGTGAGGATACGGATCACCTCCTGTCGTTCTTGGCTCTCCAATTCACGGATATGGTTGTTGGCCTCCACAACTTCCTCGGGTTCGACGAAGATCGTCTTGCCCGTGGCACTCTCATCGTGGACAATACCTTTGATCTTTCGCTTGACGGCAGGATTGATCGGAAGAACGAGACGGCCGTCACGGACGGCAGGCGTGACATCCTTGTCGACGAGGCCCTCACTCTGGGCACTGTGGAGGATACTGTAGAGTGTACGGGAGATGGAGCCTTCCGCACGCTGCAGCTCCCGGCGCAGGCGCAGCAGTTCCGGTGATGCCGTATCGCGCAGATGGCCGAAACGGTCGAGAATCTGATCGATACGCTGGATGAGATTGGGGAAGGTTGCCACACCGTCGGCAAGGCGGTGGAGGGCAGGGTAGGGATAGTTGCTGTCGCGGAGGGCGGCAACGACGGCAGCCGTCTGCGCATTCTCTTCGGCACCCGTATTCGTCGTTTCGTCCTCGTCGTCAGTCTCTGGTATATCCTCCTTCGGCTTGTTGAGGATAGTGACGATTTGGTTGATGGTGTCGAGGGAGCGACGGAGGTTGAAGAGCTCTTCCTCTTCTAAATGCGTGTTCTCGATACGGATACGGGCGACGGCCGTACGCATGTCATAGAAGAAATTCAAGGGAAAATCTTCCGTTTCCTCCAGAAGGCGGCGGAATTCGCGCGTCTGTTGCAGACTTTCGCGGATGGCCGAGGCATCGGTGAGGAAAGTTATTTGGGCGGCTTCTTCTTTTCCGAGGGTGGAGAGGCAGTGGTCTGCCAGCATCCGTCTGACTTCGGAGAAACCGATTTTCTGTTCAAAATTCTTGGGATAAATCATGTAGAATAATCAAATCAAGGGTTGTTCTTGAGCCAGTCGTCGAGGATCATGCGGGCGATACTCAGTTTCTCAGGAATCGTAGGCAGATTATCCTTTGTAAACCACGAGCCACGGCTGAGCTCACTCTTCTGCAGATGAATCTCTCCGCTGACCCAGTCAGCGTTGTAGCCTACCATGAGTCCGCAGGGATAAGGCCAGGGCTGGCTGCCGAAATAACGGAGGTTCGTAATCGTCATGCCTGTCTCTTCCATCACCTCACGGTGGACGGCTTCTTCAAGTGTCTCTCCCGTCTCCACGAATCCGGCTACGAGACCGTAGAAATTCGTATGGAAGTTGCGGGCATGGACGAGGAGTACCTCGTCACCGCGGTGGATGAGGACGATGATCGCCGTGGCCAGTTGCGGCCAAACCTCTTTGCCGCAGTTCGTACAGCGCTTGGAGATGATGGTATGCATCTTCATCGGCGCGCCACAGATTCCGCAGAACTGGGTGTTCATGTCCCAGTAAAGGAGTTCGTGGCATTTTCCGGCTTTCAGATAGAGCGTGTTGGTGAGTTTATAATAGGATGGCCGGAGGCCGCACATCTCTAAGTGAGGATCGTCGGTCACGGGCTGATCGATGCGGAACGCCCTCACGGGAGTGCCGTCGGCCATCGGCGCGATCTCCATGACATGTGTCCATGGCTTTACGCTGACGGGCGACTCCTCACGTAACGGGATCGTAAAACTGCCGTCGGCCTTCTTCTCCAGTACAAGGTCTGACTTACAGAATATAAACCAGTATGTCTTCATTATGATTTCTTCGGCTTTATTATAAATTCATAGATCCCTTTGTAGGTGGCCGCCATGTTGCGGCCACGCACCCGCATTGGGCGGAACAAAAGTAATCATATCCCTACATATTTCCTATTTTACTCTCTTGACCGGGAAGAGCAGCTGCTTGTCGCGCTCTCCGGCTTTCTTGGCCCACTTCTCAGGGATGAACTTCCAGTTGTTGCCGGCTTTGGGCGTAATAGTGCCCATGCGCTCGATCTCCTGCATGAGGTAGAAACGGAGGTCACGCTTCGAACGCCATACGATGCGGTTCTCCAACTGGTCCTTAGGGATACCGGCACCCTTCGTCAGCAGCTCGCCGCCGCCATTGCCGCGGTAGCTGTTCATGGCTACGCGGTAGGTCTTGTTGGGATCGAAGGGTTGTCCGTTGCTCATGCGCAGGATCGTTACCTTACTGCCATTGGGCTTTGTGACATCCACGGTATAGTCAATGCCGTAGGCGGAGTCAAAGTTGAAGCTGAAGTTCTTGAAGCCCAGGCGTTGGCTGTCATCCTTACTGCCTTCGTTGAGCAACAACAAATGGTCCTTACTGGAATGCATCGTGTTCACCCATTGGTCATAACTCATCTCCAGATGTTTGCGGATCTCCTCGCCGGTCATCTTCAAGACATAGACCTGATTCTCATACTTGTAGAAGTTGAACATGTCACTGACATGGAGATTTCCCGCATTAATAACGGTATTGAAGAGCACGGGGGCGTTGAAGGAGAGGTCTGCACCTGTCAGCTTCAGTTGAGTCTGTTGGATGAGATCGCCGAAAGCAGAGGGACCGAAGAAGCAGTCACGCGTGAAGAGGGGCTTCGTCAGATAACCGATGCGGCGGTTGACAAAGGCCTTCACCTTTTCTGTGGCTCCCTCGAAATGGCGGCAGTAATCGCTGTCAATAGGTTCCTTTGTGATATCCACCACTTTGCCATGAACGGAGATATGCTGTTTCTGATTGCCCTTTTTGTCAGCCTGGCCGATTCGGGTGAAGGTGATCTCTGCATCAGCGACACGAATGCCGTTGTTAGCCGGGTCGAGACAGACAACGGTATGACCGTCATTATCAGTTACCGTACCGCTGTAGGGCTTATGGTCATGACCAAATAATACAAGGTCAAAGCCCGGTACTTGTTGGGCAACGGTCAGAGAGGCGTCCTCGTCGTATTCCGGTGTATGGATGCCACCGGTGTCGGCGCTACGACCACTGTGGAAGAGGCCGATGACGATGTCAGGATTTTCTTTCTCCCGGATCTCTTTCATCCAGTAACGGGCGGCTGTGACCATGTTGTCAAAGCGCATGCCTGACCACAGATTCTTGGCCAGCCAGTTGGGAATGGCCGGTGTTATCATACCGAGAACGGCGATCTTTACGCCTTGGCGCTCGAGGATGACATAAGGCTTGAAGTAAGGCTTCGACGTGGCAGTGTTGACCACGTTGGCGCCGAGGAGAGGACAGCGCAGCTCCTTCGCCCACTTGTCGTAAACATTGTGGCCGGTCTCAATATCGTGGTTGTCGATGGTCTCGGCGTCATAACCCATATAGTTGACGACGCTGGCGGCAATGTTCTCTGCCGTCGTGTCAACGAAGTTCGTGAAGTAGTTGACAGGCTGGCCTTGGAGGATGTCGCCATTATCGAGAAGGATGAGGTCCTTGCCATAGGTCTTTCTCAAATCCTTAATATAGGAGGAGATGCGGGCCATCGTACCGGCCTGCGGACGGCGGTTGACTTCATCGTAAGGGAAGAAACTTCCGTGGATATCACTGGTCTCGATGACACGGAAGGTGATGGGCTCTTCATGCTGGGCCATGACGGGAATATTCATAAGAATTGCCACTGCGGCAGTGAGAATGGTTTTTTGCATATTGAAAAGTTTTACGCTCGCAAAAGTACAAAAAATATGTCGTTCGGCATACTCTTTGCTGAAAAAATTGTAAAAAATAAACAATCATAAAAAAGAGGAGGAATGGATTATGGCATTTATTGATTATTATAAGATTTTGGGAGTCAACAAAGACATCCCACAGAAAGACGTGAAGGCCGCTTATCGGAAACGGGCTAAACAGTTCCATCCGGACTTGCATCCCAACGATCCGAAGGCAAAGGCTAAGTTCCAGGCTCTTAACGAGGCCTATGATGTCATTGGCGATCCGGAGAAGAGAGCCAAGTATGACAAGTATGGCGAGCACTGGAAGGAGGCGGAAGCCTACGAGCAGGCTGGTGGTGGCGCCGGTGGCTTCGGACAAGGAGGCACCTATAGTGGCGATCCGTTTGAAGGCTTCGACTTCAGTAACTTCGGCAGCGGAGGCAGTGGCTTCTCCAGCTTCTTCGAGGATCTCTTCGGCGGCGCCGGTGGCGGTCATGTCCATTTCCATACCACAGGCGGAAATGGCCGTGGGTTTAGCGGCTTCTCTTCCGGCGGCAGTTATGGCCGTGATGCCCGTTACTCAACGGGAGAGATGGATGCGAAGGTGACGATACCCTTGAAGACGGCTCTTCTCGGCGGTGCCGTCGTCATCAGGCTCCATGATGGTCACGAGGTGAAGCTGAAGATTAAACCGGAGACGCAGCCCGGCACGAAAGTCCGTCTGCGTGGCAAAGGCTATGATCGTGGCGATGGTACCTATGGTGATCTGATCATCACCTATCAGGTGAAGTTGCCCACCGGTCTTACGGACCATCAGAAAGAACTCCTTAACGAGGCCTTGTAACACAAAAAGCCCCGCTCTCTGTTGGGAGAGCGGGGCTTTCTTCGTTCTGTTGTGAGCTATAGAGCCCTATTCTATAATCTTGATCATGGACATTGAGGAGATCTTTCCGTCGGGACTGACGGTGGCATTGATCTTGAACTTCGTGCTGCCGTTTTTCGTCGGATCAGTGTATTCAACATCCTGGCGGGCAGAGAAGCTGACATTATATTCATACTCCTCATCACCGACGGAGCGCTTCTTGATAACGTAGTCATTATTCAAGCGCCAGTTCATATTCGTCATGTCATCTTTGTAGATCTTATCCATGAAGGTAATGACATCACTCTTCGTGGCGCCGGTCTTGCCGAGGAAGTTGCTCATGACATCCTCCACCTGATCCGTCAGGCGGTTCTCGTCACGAGAGTTGATGCTTTGGAAGAAACGGCGGAAGAGACCGCTGATCATCGTCTTCTCCTGTGGCTGTAACTGCTTGGAACGGATCTTCTTGATATCGTCATTAGCCTCATCGATATGAGCTCCTTCCGGGTGCATGGAGAGATACTTCTGATAGGACTGCTCGGTATTCAGGCCTTTTGCTTCTACCCAGTCGAGGGAGTCGATACGGTCACGGGCCTCCCCGGCATGAGGAGAATTAGGATGACTGTTCAGATAGTCCTGAAGGGCAGAGCGGCTGCCACTCATCAGCGCGTTGTTCCAGTCCTGGTCATTCTCTTTAAGCATTTGCAGGTGACTCTGGATGGAGTCGATATGAGCCTCGGGGGCATCGCGGTAGGTATCGAGGTAACTCTGCAGTACCTGAGGATCAGTACTCTGCATAGCATACTCGTATGCCTCTTCCTCCTTGCTGTCTTTGGCGTCATGATAATAGTAGAACATGATACCTACGCAGCAGAGCGCAATGATAAAGGCAACGATAAGAGCCGTATGGTTTCTTTTCTTGTTGGGTTGCTGAGGACCTTCTCCTGATTTGTCGACTCCCTCGTTTCCATGACCGTTGCCTGAACGTGGTGGAACAGGAGGAACTGGAGGTGTGGCGCGGCGTACGGGCCGTGGCGTCTGCTCAACGGTCTGCTGCTGATGCGGCTGCTGAGGAATCGCCGTCTGTTGTGGATGCGGCTGTCCCTCTTGGTCCTTGCTCTGTACGGCGTCAGACTTGGACGGAGGAACGGGGGCTTGATGTAGCTCTGTAGGTGTGGTGGCACTTGACGTGCCAGGAGTGGGATAATGGCAGTTGGGGCACATCTCCTCATCTTTGAAATATACTTCTCCACAATTCGGACACCGGATCACTTTCCCTGCAATCTCAACACCACAGTTAGGACACGTGGGGGCTTTATCACTGATCTGATGACCACATTCCGGACATTTTATTATTGCCATAAACTTTTTATTTTTAAAGGTAGGATACTTTCTCTATATTTTCTTGCTCAGAGGAGGTAAGAATCTGCTCTCCTCATCGGTGACGGAAACGGATCTCACGGAGTCGGTGGCGTCCCATGAATCGGCTCTTGTCAACATAACCTCTGATACCATTCAGATGTCCCTTTCCGGTATATTGCCATAACTCGAAGTCACGGTGATCACGGAGTACCGGGATGCGCTTGGTATATTGAGCGATCATCAACCGGTAGTTGTCAATCTTTCCGCAGAGATTGTTGTCGTAGAAGTTCGCCCCTGTATAGATGAGTGGCTTCTGGCGGTAGGCACGCTCCACCAAATGGAGGAACTTAAAGAGACTGTCGCAGAACTCTTCTTTGCCCAGACCACTACGGGTTTCTATGTCAATCATCGGGATGAGATCCTGGTCACCAGGGCGGCACTGTGCCATGAAATTCTCCAACTGTGTCTGCTGGTCGATCTTGGGGCGATAGAAATGATAACTGCCCACTTTCAAACCATACCGATGTGCCAGGTCTATATTCTGTTTGTATTTGCTATCCACGCGTGAGCCTCCCTCTGTAGCCTTCAGATAGACATAGGCCATCTTACTGCTGCCGATCGTCTCCCAAAATACATTTCCTTGATAATGACTGAGATCGATGCCATGGATATGCCGACAGGTATCCTCACACTCTATCTGCGCATGTGCCTGTGTGAGCGTAACAATCATTAGAAGAAATATAAAAATTCGTCTCATGACCGCAAAGTTACACATTATTCTTCAATTTCGGAAAGAGACCGTGCAAAATTATGTAAAAAATTGCTTGTTGTCTCGATGGGCGCATAGCCGAAATAGCGCATGGAGCGTTTCAGATTGCGGCGGAGCATCTTGGAATTGTTATGTACGAATCCTGTTTGGCTCTGTTTGAAATGCCACTCTTCCTGATAGTCTTTAATAGTATGGTAGAGGCTGCGCAGGGTCAGCTTATAGGCTCCTCGTTCGAGGTGGCGGACGAAGGGTATCTCGTCAGCATCAAACTCGAAGAAGGTGATGAGGATAGAGCCTTGAAGTTGGGCCAGTCGCTGGATGTGGAGCGTGGTAAGCCAACTGTCGAGTTTAACGAAGTCGACTTTGTCACCTTTTGTTCGTAGATACTGCCCAAGTTGGATGATTCCTTTGAGGTTGATACCGGCATTGAGCATAGCATTGACATTCGTAACGATGATGCGCAGCAGCGTCACCGTGTCCATGTTCGTGTCAATCTGATGTGGCTCTTCTTCCTGAATACGCTTGAAACGGTTGTTCAGTACGGGATTAGTCAAAGCCACGGCGCCCACAGGAGCTTCCTTGACATTCTTCAGAAGTTCCAGGAGCTTGTTGCGCTTAAATCGGGTCATCGGATCCAGGTTCTCTCCCGTCTGGAAGAAGTCTGCCCGTAATTTCTTAAAAACATTCTGCTGAATAAAATTCATAGCTAATCTCCTTTCTGTTTAACTGTATTTCTTCGGGTAACGCAGGAAGATGGCCAGGAGGGCGGCGATGCCTATTGCTGCCGGATAATATAAATAGGTGATGATGGACATCGGATTGCTCTTCGACAGTCCGGCAGCGAGCAACAGCTGTACGCCGTAAGGGATAAGACCTTGTACGCAACAAGAGAAAGTATCAAGGATACTTGCTACCTTTCGGTTGTCGAGATGGTATTCTTCACTGATCTTTTTGGATATACTGCCGACAGTAAGGATGGCTACAGTATTGTTGGCCGTACAGATATTCACCAGACTTACCAGTCCGGCAATGGACAGCTCGGCGCCGCGCTTGCCGCGGACATGTGCCGTGATTTTCTCAATGATGAAATCAATGCCGCCATTAGCACGGATGATTTCCAACATGCCACCGGCCATCATGGCAATGATGACGAGTTCGCCCATGCCGAGGACACCGTCGCCCATATTGGCGAACCAACCAATGAGACCGTAGTCACCTTCGCAGATTCCAATCACGCCACAGAGAATGATGCCGATCGTGAGCACTGCCAGCACGTTTATACCGCAAATGGCAGTGATGAGTACGACGAGATAGGGTATGACTTTCACAAAGTCGACAGCGGGAACGTGGGCCGGACTTTTCACGCCTTGTCCCATGAAAGCATAGATGATGAATACGAGAATCGCTGCGGGAAGGACGATGAGGAAGTTGACGCGGAATTTGTCGCTCATCTTACAGCCCTGACTCTGTGTCGCTGCCACCGTCGTGTCGGAGATGAACGAGAGGTTGTCACCGAAATAGGCGCCGCCGACGATGACTGCTGTCATCAGCGCTACGTTAGAGCCCGTCGTATGGGCGATGCCTGCGGCGATGGGGACAAGGGCGACGACGGTTCCGACACTCGTGCCGATGGATGTAGAGATGAAGCAGGCAGCGAGGAAGAGACCCGGCATGATCATGCTCGCCGGCAGATAGTTCAACGCTACGTTTACGGTAGCGTCGATGCTTCCCATGCCCTTCGCCGATGCCGCGAAGGCACCGGCGAGGACATAGATCCAGAGCATGAGCATGAGGTTGGCACTCCCCGCGCCACGGCTGAACATATCTATTCGTTGGCGTACGGGGATGCCACCACTGATGATGATGGCATAGATACTCGAGAGCATGAATGCCACCGTCAGTGACAGGTTGGGCTGGTCATCGGTCTTGTCCACCGAATAGACGGTGAACATGACGATGAACACGATCAGTAAAAACAGTGGCGACAAGGCCAGTAATCCTCTTCTTGTATTCATATATAATTATTATAGCGTCACGCCATTCTTAAAGATGGCGATCTCGCGGTATCCGTTTTCTTCATTGCGGGCCCGCTCTCCACTGGCAACGGCGATGATCTTGTCGGTGAAAGCCTTCAAGAGTTCATCCCAGTCTTTGCCATCGACGAGCTGTCCGGCATTGAAGTCGATCCAGTTCGGCTTGCGGGCGTAGAGCTGGCTGTTCGTCGAGATCTTCATCGTCGGAACGAAGGTGCCGAAGGGCGTTCCGCGTCCTGTAGTAAAGAGCACAAGCTGGCAACCGGCAGAGGCGAGGGCCGTAGAGGCCACGAGGTCATTGCCCGGTGCAGACAACAGGTTCAATCCGTTCTCCTGCAGGCGGTCGCCATAGGCGAGGACGCCGGACACATAGGCTTTGCCACTCTTCTGCGTACAGCCGAGTGCTTTATCCTCTAGCGTGGAGATACCACCTGCTTTATTTCCCGGTGAGGGGTTCTCGCCGACAGGCTCGCCGTGGGAAAGGAAGTATTCCTTAAAGTCGTTGATCAGATGCACCGTCTGGTCGAAGAGTTCCGGCGTCTTGCAGCGGTTCATCAGAATCGTCTCTGCGCCGAACATCTCAGGGACTTCGGTGAGAATCGTCGTGCCTCCCTGGGCTACGAGATAGTCGGAGAACTTGCCGACGAGCGGGTTGGCGGTGATACCGCTGAGGCCGTCGGAGCCTCCGCACTTCAATCCAACACGCAACTTACTCAGGGGAACAGACTGGCGGCGATCCTGACGGGCTTTCTCATAGAGATCTCGCAGAATCTTCATGCCGGCTTCCACCTCGTCACCATCTACTTCCTGAGAGACGAGGAGCTTGATACGGTCTTGATCGTAGTCACCGAGGAGTTTCATGAACTCATGCGGCTGGTTGTTCTCGCAGCCGAGGCCGAGAACGAGGACGGCACCGGCATTCGGATGGAGACAGACGTCGCGAAGAATCTTCCGCGTGTTCTCATGATCACCGCTGAGCTGTGAGCAGCCATAGTTATGAATCCAGGCCTTCACATCATCGATGCCTTCCAGGTCTGTCTCTTCTTTCAGTCGTGCAGCCAGCCGTTCGGCGATGCCGTTGACACAGCCCACGGTGGGCACGATCCATATCTCATTTCGCGTTCCTACTTCCCCGTTCTTACGGACAAAACCCTCGAAAGTGCGATGGTCGTCAGCGATAGCCAGGGAGATGGGGTAGGGATGATAGGTGTAAGTAAGCTCGCCGGCGAGATTGGTTTTGAGATTGTTCTCATTAACCCACTGTCCGGCTTTCAGGTCTTCCCGCAGATGACCGATGGGGAAGCCATATTTGATGACTTGGTCGCCTGCCTTGAGGTCACGGAGCAGAATCTTATGCCCCTGCGGCGTGTCCTGGCGGACGGTGATCGTTGTTCCGTCGACATGGATCTCTTCTCCTTCTTTAAAAGGACGCAGCAGGACGACCACATTGTCCTCCTGCGGATTGATCTTGATAAAACTTTTTGTTTGCATAGTGATATAGTTTTGTAGTTGTTTGATAGCTCACTATAGATTTTATAGCTTGCGATAGATGACTCGTGATATAGGGATTACACCTTATTATATATAGGGGTGTCAGAGTTGGGTACGGCGGTAGAACTGTTCGTTCTCGCGGCAGAGAAGTTCGATAGGCATGTAGTTCACAGGCGTCACCTTCTTCTTCAGTACGATGGCTTTAAAGAGTGCGTCGATGCACGAATAGCCTTGTTGGTAGGCGTGTTGGGCGATGAGGAAGGATATACTTCCCTCACGCAGACATTCAGCATTCTTGTTCACCATGTCGTAACCCATGATTTGAATATCACGGCGGTTGGTCTTCAGAAGGAAAGTCCCCACGAGATGTGCCTTAGAGCACATCGTGATACAATGGTGGACATTAGGGTGAGTCGTGAAGAACTCCTCCAGGATGGCATCATATTCTTTTCGTGAGCCACCGATGGGAAGATGGAGTTCTGTGATTTTGACCTGTGGAAAATGGTCCGTCATATAATGGCGGAACCCCACTTCTCGGTTGTCCTGCTGCTTGCTAACGACCTTGCCGTCTTTGGTATGTTTCATGATCATAATTTCCTTCTCTTTTGAAGCGATGAGCATGAGCATCTTTGCGGCGAAATAGCCGGAGGCAAACGAGTCCTGTCCGTAGAAAGCCAATGGGCGGAGGTCCGGCATATAGGAGTCGAGCAGGATGAAAGGGATCTGCAAGTCGTGGAGCTGGTTGGTGAAAGTCTGTGTGACGTCGAGCTGCGTGGGAACAACGACGACGCCGTCAGGTTTCTCAGCAATAATGGTCTGTGCCGTCTGTGCAAAGGATCCTTCGTTGAAGCGTTGGTAATACTTGATGTCTACGGCAATATGGAAGTCCCGTCGGGTATCCTCACATTTATGTGCGCCGTCCTCGATTTCTTCCCAATAGGCTTCGCTTTCGTGCCGTGGCATGAGCATGACGAAGCGATAATTCTTGTTGTAAGCAAGGGCACTGGCATACATGTTGGGCTGATAGTCCATTTCCTTCAGCGCCTGTTCCACTTTCTCCCGTGCCGGCTTGGATACATTCGGACGATTGTGTAGCACGCGGTCGACGGTACCGACGGAGACACCGGCGCGCACGGCAATGTCTTTGATTCTGATTCTTGTGGTCATTCTTTTTCTTGTTTGTCTGTGCTTTCCACAACCAGTAGCTGATGAAAGCCCTGTGTGGTCGCACACATTACACCTATTTGAGTGCAAAAATAGGAAAAAACTTTGAATTGTGCGAGAGCACAGCCTTTTTTTTCATAAAAAACACACTTTTCTTTGAAAATATTTCGTTGTCTGTGAAAATATTCCTATTTTTGCGGTGTAAATAGCAAACAAAGAGACTTCACTAATTTAAAACATTTCAAAAAATGAGTTCGAAAATTGTTACATTCGGTGAGATTATGCTTCGGCTCTCACCTGAGGCAAATGACCGTTTCATTCAGACAGACACTTTCCGGATTATTCCTGGTGGTGGAGAGGCAAATGTTGCCGTGAGTTTGGCCAACTATGGTCACGATGCCTATTTCGTCAGTAAGTTGCCGGCCCATGAGATTGGCCAGATTGCTGTCAATGCGCTGCGCCGTTATGGTGTGCACACAGACTTTATCGCCCGCGGTGGAGACCGTGTGGGTCTTTACTATGCGGAGACCGGTGCAAGCATGCGTCCTTCAAAGGTGATCTACGACCGTGCTCACAGTGCTATTGCCGAGGCCGACCCGGAAGATTTCGACTTCGACAAGATCATGGAGGGTGCCCGTTGGTTCCATTGGAGTGGTATCACGCCGGCTATCAGTGACAAGGCTGCTGAGTTAACCCGTCTGGCTTGCGAGGCTGCCAAGCGCCATGGCGTAACGGTGAGTGTGGATCTTAACTTCCGCAAGAAACTGTGGACATCAGAGAAGGCCATCAGTATCATGCGCCCACTGATGAAATATGTTGATGTATGTATTGGTAACGAAGAGGATGCCCAGCTCTGTCTTGGTTTTAAACCGGAGGCAGATGTAGAAGGTGGAAAGACGGATGCCGAGGGTTATTATGGCATTTTCCAGGGAATGATGAAGGAGTTCGGCTTCAAGTATGTTGTCTCTACGCTCCGTGAGTCCCTCAGTGCCACCCATAATGGATGGAAGGCTCTTATCTATAATGGTAAGGAATTCTATCAGAGCAAGCACTACGATATCAACCCGATCATTGACCGTGTCGGTGGCGGCGACTCTTTCGCCGGTGGCTTGATCCATGGCTTGTTGACGAAGGAGACACAGGGTGAGGCCCTTGAGTTTGCGGTTGCTGCTTCAGCTCTCAAGCATACCATCCCCGGTGATTTCAACCTCGTCAGTGCTGCTGAGGTGGAGAGCCTGGCAGGCGGAAACGCCAACGGCCGCGTACAGCGGTAATAGCTCACAATAGAGACTTCGCCCGCCAGGAAATGGGGGGCAACAAAAAACAGAAAATAATGGCAAGATTCAATAAAGTACAAGTATTAACAGCCATGAAGGAGACCGGGATGGTACCGGTATTCTTCAATAGTGACCTTGACATCTGTAAGCATGTCATCAAGGCCTGTTATGATGGAGGCGTACGCGTCTTCGAGTTTACCAACCGCGGTGATTTCGCTCATGAGGTCTTTGGAGAGCTCGTGAAATGGGCTGCCAAGGAGTGTCCTGAGCTTATCCTTGGTGCAGGTACCGTTATAGATGCCCCCACGGCATCTCTTTATCTCCAGTTGGGTGCCAACTTCATCGTTGGACCGAACTTTGTGCCGGAGATTGCGCCCGTCTGCAACCGTCGCCTCGTGCCTTACTCCCCCGGCTGCGGCAGTGTCAGCGAGATCAGTGCTGCCCAGGCCCTTGGCTGTGATGTGACGAAGGTGTTCCCCGCCGGTAATGTCGGTGGCCCGTCTTTCGTGAAGAATGTCCTCGCTCCGCTGCGTTGGAGCAATATCATGGTGACCGGTGCCGTCGCTCCTACCCGTGAGAACCTCACGGAGTGGATCAAGGCTGGTGTGCTCTGTGTCGGAATGGGCTCAAAGCTCTTCCCGAAGGAGGTCATCGCTGCCAAGAACTGGCAGGCCATCACCGATAAATGTGTGGAAGCTCTTGGATATATCCGGGAAGCACGCGCATAACGCATTTTTCTTGATCAGTAGTGTCATCATCCCGGTGATGATGACACTGCTCCTTTTTTCAGCCTGTTTGCCGGCCCATCAGGAGACCGTTGACCGGCTGAACAGTCGTTCTTATGCTTTTCATTATAAGAACCTCGATTCCACCGCCGTTCTGGCGCGTCGGGCCTATTCGCTTTCGGAAGGTTATTCCACGGGACGTGCCGAAGCCTTGAATAATCTTGCCTTTGTTGATATCATGCGCATGAAATATTCTCATGCCGAGGAGCTTCTCCATGAAGTAAGAAAAACGACGAATAACGAGATCGAACAGCTCATCGCCGATATTCAGTCCATGCGGCTCTGTCAGCGTCAGTCTCGCAACAAAGATTTCTATACTTATCGTGAACATGCCTGCCAGCTTCTTGCCCGTATTGATGAGGAGCGTAACGACCTTGACGACCGTTCCCGTCGCCGTATGATTTATGCCCGTTCAGAATACGGCATTGTCAGTTCCACCTATTTTTATTATATCGGTCAACCGCTCCAAGTAGCCCAAGCGCTTGCCGACATCGATCCCGAGGAGGTGAAACAAGACACGGCGCAGTATCTCGATTACCTTTATAATATAGGAGCCGGCGGATTTATTACCCGTAATACCCAGGAGCAGACGGCGCAGGATGAGTTTAACTATCTCATGGAATGTTATCTTCTCGCCGTTAGTTCAGATCAATCTTTTTGGGTGGCCAACAGTCTTCAGGCCATCAGTGAGCATCTCATGGCGCCGCATACGGGAAAGATGTTGTTCAACAACAACCTCCCGGCGTTTAACTACCTCAATACCGGCAATATGCCCGACAGTCTCCTTGCCGGCAACCTTGCCCAACGTTCTCTGGAACTTTTCACGACATACGGCGATGTCTATCAGATTGCCGGTGCTTACCGTACGCTGGCGCAATGTTACCGTGGAATAGGGGATAATCGTTCGGCAGGCATCTGTCTGGAGGATGCCCTTGCCGACAAGGCTATCAATCAGGCCCCCGACCTTGTGGCCTCTATCCGTGAACAGCTGAGTATCGTCTATTCGGCAATGGATAACAAGCCGATGAGCGATTATAACCGAAACATTTATCTTGACCTTCAGGAGCGTACGCGTCAGGATCGCCTTCTGGAAGCCCGTGCAGCTCAACTGGGCCAGAGCGTGGTCCAACTGAACTGGATGATTGCTGCCGTTATTGCCGCCATCATCCTCGTCTCCACGTTCCTTATCGTATTGGGAAGGATGCGTCATCATGCGGACCGTCGCTATTCCGCCGCCCAACTCCTTGAGCCCCTTCAGCAATGGCAGCAGGAGCGTGAACGTCATGTAGAAGAATATGAGGACCGTCGAGAGGAGTTACAGGAAGACCAGGAGGTTCTCCGCCGTCGCGTCATGCTGGGTAAGGAGCGCCATCTCGAACAGCGTGCGAAGATAGAACTTGTCAATTCGATCATCCCCTTAATTGAACGGATTATCCACGAGGTGGACCGTCTGCAGCAAGGAGAAGAGCGTGAGGAAGTTCGGCATCAGCGCTTCGAGTATATCTCTGAGCTTACCGATGAGATCAATGCCGATAATGCCGTGCTGACCCGTTGGATCCAGTTGCGTCAGGGGCAACTGAGTCTGCATATTGAGAGTTTTTCCATCCAGGGGCTCTTCGATATCGTTGCCAAAGGAGCATTCTCTTTCCGTCAAAAGGGTATCTCCTTGGAGATTGATCCATCGAAAGCGGTAGTAAAAGCCGACCGTACGCTTACTCTCTTTATGTTGAATACCCTCGCTGACAATGCCCGGAAATTCACCTCGCAAGGCGGGCATGTTCATATCAGTGCCCGAGAGGATGGAAATATGGTTGTGCTCTCGGTGGCTGATGATGGCTGTGGCATGACAGAGGATCAAGTGTCCCATCTTTTCGACCATAAGCCTATTGTCGATGATCCGTTGTCACAGCACCATGGCTTTGGCCTTCTGAACTGTAAGGGAATCATCGAAAAATACAAGAAGATCAGTCCATTCTTCTCCGGTTGCGTCATACAAGCAAGTTCGGAGAAGGGAAGGGGCACGGAGATCTCCTTCAGACTTCCCAAGGGCGTCATTCGGACATTGACGATGCTTCTGTTCGTCTTCCTTTCGTTCATGCCGAAAGCCTGGGGCGATAAGACGGCCTTTCGTCAGCGTAATATACCGCGGTCAGTACCCGCAGTGGTCAGAAAGGCGGCAGCGTATGCAGACTCAGCCTATTTCTGTAACATCCGTGGTACTTATGGCCGTACGCTCGCCTTTGCAGACTCTGCCCGTCATGAGCTGAACCTTTGGTATCGGAAGCAGCGACCTCAGAGTACGGATACGCTTGTAGCTTTTGGACATGAAGTTGTCCCCGCAGAGATCCGCTGGTACAGGGACCGTCTCAAAGCCGATTATTCTATTATCCTTGACATCAGGAATGAGAGTGCCGTAGCAGCCCTCGCTCTGCACCGGTGGACCCTCTATGAGTATAACAACAAGATCTACACCTCTCTCTTCCGGGCTTGTTCGGCCGATAACAGTCTTGACAGTTATGTGAAGGTGATGCAGAAGACCGAGAATTCGAAGACGGTATCCATCGTTCTTCTTATTCTATTGTTGTTTTCGATCTTTCCGATTTTCTATTTTGCCTATTATCGTCATCAACTCTTCTACCGTTTTTGTCTGGAACGTGTGAGGACGATCAACGGCATCCTCATGGATGAGAAGATGAGCGATGAGGAACGGCTTCGGAAGATCCGTAAGATATGGGATTCCCGCAATCATATCCATGTCGGCGGCCGCCGGGCTCAGAAGACGATAGACCGTCTGGATGCTGTCGTCAGGGAGATTACGGCATCGTTGGAGAAAGGTATTGCCGACGACAAGAACCGGGAGCAAGAACTGCAACTGGCGCAAGATGAGCGGCTGCGGCTGCAGTATGAGAATGGTCGTCTGCATATTTCCAATGCTATCCTTGACAACTGTCTGAGTGCCCTGAAGCATGAGACGATGTATTATCCTTCCCGCATTCGTCAACTCATTGATGAGGAAGGAGAGACTTCCGTGGAAGACCTTCGTCAGCTCGTTGACTACTATATCCAACTTTACTCCCTTCTTTCAGCCCAGGCCATGAGGGAAGTGAATAGTTATGTACGCTATGACCCGTCGATGCTGACCTATCTCTTTACCCTTCTGAAACAGATGGGAGGAGGAGAGAGCGAGGTTGTAGAAAATCCGCATCAGCAGTCCAACTATGTACATGTTCGGGTGCCTTTCCCCAAGATGAGTCTTACGGAAGAGCAATGTAATAACCTCTTTACCCCACGTACGGTAGATCTCCGTTTTCTGCTCTGTCGTCAGATCGTACGTGAGGTGGGCGAGGTGACCAATCTCCGTGGCTGTGGCATCAGTGCCAGGGTTGGCGGACAGGGCGGAATGAATATAGAACTTATATTAGCCAAACAGATATGGAAAAATTTAAAGTGATCATCGTGGAGGATGTCCCTCTGGAACTCAAAGGCACAGAAGGAATATTCCGGAATGATATCCCCGAGGCGGAAATTATCGGTACGGCCGATTCAGAGCCGGCCTATTGGAAGCTCATCAAGCAGAGTCTTCCCGATCTGGTGTTGTTGGATCTTGGCCTCGGCGGTTCGACGACGGTAGGCGTTGAGATCTGCCGCCAGACGAAAGAGATGTATCCGCAAGTGAAAGTCTTGATTTTCACGGGAGAGATCCTCAATGAGAAGTTATGGGTAGATGTTCTTGATGCCGGATGTGACGGCATTATACTGAAGAGTGGTGAGATGCTGACCAGAGATGACGTGACAGCCTGCATGAACGGCAAGCGAATGGTCTTCAACCAACCCATCTTGGAGAAGATCGTGGAGCGTTTCAAACAGAGTGTCAATCAGCAGCTCATGCATCAGGAGGCGTTGGTAGACTATGAGATAGACGAGTATGACGAGCGCTTTCTGCGCCATCTCGCCCTCGGCTATACGAAAGAGCAGATCACGAAGCTCCGCGGCATGCCTTTCGGTGTGAAGAGTCTGGAGAAGCGTCAGAATGAACTTGTGCAGAAATTGTTTCCCAACGGCAATAACGGCATCAGTGTCAATGCCACACGCCTTGTTGTCAGGGCGTTGGAACTGAGGATTATCGATCTCGACAATTTGGTTGCCGATCCGGAATAGTGGTGCGGAGCATGATGAATCATGTCCTTACGTTGGAAGCGTATGAAGAAAGTTATTACCTATACGGTTGTTGTACTGATTGTACTGCAGGTCATCACGGTCCTCGCCTCATGGCTTGTGACAGCGATGATGCCGGAGTTGTCGTGGCACTCGATGTTGAGCAGTGAGGGCATCCGCTGGTTCTTCGGTCAGTTTGTCCGGCTCCAGCTGTCGCCGCTCCTGCTCTGGCTCACGATCGGGTCTATGGCTTATGGCGCGGTCACGGACTGTGGCATTACGCGGTTGCGGCGGCCTTTGAGCTACAGTGACCGTCTGGCCTTGCGCTGGGCGCTCATCACGGCACTCACGGGAGTAATCGTTATGATTCTTCTCGTGGCCCTTCCTCATGCCCTCCTGCTGAGTGTCACGGGGGATCTGTTCCCCAGTGCTTTCTCCCGCAGTTTGATCCCTTTTCTCTGTCTGCAGACCATCATCAGCGCCTTGACATTCGGTGTCCTCTCCGGTCGCCTGCCAGATGTCTATAGTTGTATCGCTGCCGTCACACACGGTATGGCGAAGGCCGCGCCACTCTTCCTTATTGAGGTTTTGGGCATGGAGTTGTACCGTTCCATTGAATTTATTTTAAAATCAGTATGAATTTAAGGTATTTTATGTAAAACACTGATGGTTCATTCATAAAAAATTGATAACTTTGCAATTTGAAATGAAATCAAGTCTATTAGTTATCATCTCAGCTCTGTTATTGATCAGTGCTTCCGTTCCTACGGCCCATCGCCAGGCGTCGATGGCCGGTGTCACTACATGGAAACCGCAGGTGAACACCTTGGGATGGATGAAGAATAAATCTTATATGCCCGATGTGGTCGATACGGCTGTGTCGGAACATGCGGATAGTGTCCTGGATTCTTTGGCCCTTGTCATCAGCCGTCGTCTCGACCGTATGATTACGAGTCTTGATCCTGAGGATGCCAAACCGTCTGTCTCCAAGATTGTCCTTGGTAACCTCTCCATTGATCATTGGTGTTATCCACTTGAAGGCAGCTATGTCACGAGCCCTTACAACAAGCTCCGCGAGAAGGACGACAGTACGTTCTATCACCATACGGGCGTGGATATCAAGACCCACATCAACCACGACAGTATCCATGCTGCCTTCGATGGTGTCGTGGTTGCATCCGGTGTGCGCAGTGGCTACGGCAACTGTATCACGATCCGTCATGCCTATGGCTTTGAGACGTTGTATGCCCATGAGAGTAAGCTCCTTGTGCATGTCGGTCAGCGTGTCCATGCCGGCGATGTTATCGGTCTGACGGGAATGACGGGGCATGCCACGGGCGATCATCTGCATTTTGAACTCTTCTTCCGTGGTCAGCGCTATGATCCTTCGATGATCTTTGATCATAAGCACCACACGTTGCAGCCCGCCGTCCTTTATCTCTCCGGTCGGTTGGTGGAACGTCCTTATTCCCGTTCCGTATAGGCGGGAGTATCTTTTCAATCCGAATGTATATTTTTTGAATGCGCCTTTATACATCTTATTATAAGTCGTTGATGCGTCTGGGATTCCCAATTGTCATCGGACAGTTGGGAACAATTGTGTTGGCCTTTGCCGACACGCTGATGATCGGTCATCATACCACACGGGAGTTGGCAGCGGCAGCTTTCGTGAATAACCTTTTTAATCTCGTCATCATCTTTGCACTCGGCTTCTCCTATGCCATCACGCCGACTGTCGGCAGGCTTTTCGGGGAGGAGAAGAACGGCAGGATTGGGGAAGTCGTTAAGAATGGCATAGTGGCCAATCTGTTGCTGGCTATCATTCTTGTCGGGGTGATGACGGGCGTGTATTTCTCTATCGATAACCTTCACCAGCCTAAGGAGTTAATCCCACTCATTAAACCCTATTTTATCATTCTTTTGGTCTCACTGCCTTTCATTTGCCTTTTCAATGTTTTTAAGCAGTGGGCGGACGGCATCACGGATACCGCCTTGTCGATGTGGGTGTTGATTGGCGGGAATATCCTGAATATTTGTGGAAACTACGTGTTGATCTATGGTCATTTCGGCCTGCCTGAACTGGGGCTGTCAGGCGCAGGGTTGAGCACGCTCTTCTCCCGTATCGTCATGGCATTCGTGATGGCAGGTGTCTTTCTTCTGCGTTCGAAATATAAGGTTTTCTTTCAGGGATTTCGAAGCGGCTGTATTAACCGCGTCGATTTTTTCCATCTGAACAAGCTCGGCTGGCCGATAGCCTGTCAGATGGGTATGGAGACGGCGTCGTTCTCACTGACGAGTATCATCGTCGGTTGGGTGGGCACGACGGCCCTCGCCGCCCATCAGGTCATGCTGACCATCAGCCAGCTTGGTTTCATGATCTACTACGGTATTGGCGCCGCCGCTGCCGTAAGGATCAGTAATGCCTACGGCCGCCAGGATGAAAGAGCCGTGAAGGGAAACGCCTATGCGGCTATTCAGCTCGTATTGTTCCTGGCCGTTGTGGTCTCCATTCCGATCTTCCTCTTCCGGCATGAGCTTGGCGCTCTGTTTACGGATAACCGGCAGGTGCAGGACTTAGTGGCGCTGACAGTCATCCCGTTTATGGTTTATCAGTTCGGCGACGGCATGCAGATCGTTTTCGGCAACAGTCTGCGAGGCATCTCCTACGTGAAGCCGCTGGTATTCTCGGCCTTCTTCGCCTTCTTCGTCATCGGTCTGCCATTGAGTTACATCTTTGCCATTGTCCTTCATGCCGGGCTGATCGGTGTGTGGTGGTCGTTTCCCTTTGGGCTCACCACTGCCGGGTTGCTCTATTGCTGGAACTTCCGGAGACGAGTGGGGAAGGTGTTTGGAAAGCATTAAACACTGCCAGGTTATTTTAATAGCTGAGCATAGCTTCTGGCAGTATGCCAAGAATTTTACAAATCCTTCCTGCTAAGGAAAGACCCGGTTCACTCTTTCCACTGACAAAAGCATTCACCCGACTAGGACTCACTCCAATTTCTTCAGAGAGTTGTTTCTGGGTCATTTTTTTGTCTGCAAGGCCCATGCTGATTAGTTCTGCCGGAGTGGGCTTGTCAATGGGATAATGCTCTTTCTCGTATTCCTCTACAAGATCGCTCATAATCGTCAACTCAATACTATTAGGATCTGATGTTGGCGTATGATCATTCACAAGCGGAAGAAGTTCCTCTATTCTCTTTTCCGCCCATTCATACTGTGCTTGAGTTATTTTTTCCATATCGTTTCGTTCAAATTTTTGTTATGTCTTTTATCTTGTCATATTCGGCATGTGTTCCCACAAAACGAATATATATTCTCTGAATAGTAAACTGGATCACAACGACGAGCCTAAACTTGTTTCCATGTATGTTGAATACATAATGTTGATTACCAACCATGTCTGTATCTCCGAAATCTTGAAGGATATCAGCAAGGTTATGCCATTCTCTTTGAGAGGCTATATAATACCATCGCTCTAAAGGGAGGCGAGCTTCAGCATATTTTGGCTGTTCATAAAACAGTTTTAATTTTTTATGTGATATTATTCTCATGAGGCAAAAATACAATTAAAATTTTGAATAACAAAATTTTAGTTGGTAAAAATTTCGTATTCCGAAATGTTTCTTTGCTTTTCCTCTTTCTCTTATTGCATTTCTTTTCCGTCAGTCACCGGATTGACTGACACTTTTTTGCTTGCAGACAAAGGTTTATTTTGGGCGTGGAAATCAGCAATCGGATAAATGGTGGCAAATTCGCGAATTTTGAGTGATTTTCGTATTTGATTGATTATTAAGGAGATAATATATTTAGGATAAATATCTTCTCTTTATTTTACATATTTATGCGTATAATCCTTGCATATTTGGTTCAAAAACACATAAAAATGCAATTTTTCAATGTATTTTACCGAGCTAATGATGGTATTTACGAGTCGTAAACAACGTAGAAAATTTTCTAAACACGTTGTTTACGAAATTCTGCACGATGTTTACGAAATTCTGCACGTTGTTTACGACCTCTTGGACTGATTTTTGGGCCTTTTTTCACCTAGAATTGAATTTTAGGTTGAAGAAAATGCGACGAAAAAGACGGTCAAAAAACAGTCAGTGTCATACACTGATAGCTTTTGTTTGTCTTAGGCGTCAGAGGAATATAAAAAATAATCGGACGGCCACAAGGGCCGCCCGATTTATAGAATCTTTGTCGGATCATGATGAATCATGTCCCTACGTTGCGGATCATGATGAATCATGTCCCAACGAACTTACTGCTTCATGAGGAACTGTTTGAAGGCCTGGAAGTCATTCGGCATTTCCGTCATCTGCTTTTGGCCGCGCATGAAGGCGGCAAGGCGCTCGGGGATGGCGATGTCGGTGCCGAGGATAGCGTCGACTTTCTCCTTGAACTTCGCAGGATGAGCCGTCTCCAGGAATACACCAGTCTCGCCCGGCTGCAGACCGTCTTTCAAGGCCTGATAGCCGCAGGCGCCGTGAGGATCAAGCACGTAGCCCGTACGCTCATAACAGTCGCGCAGTGTCGTGCGGATATTGTCGTCGCTGTAAGTTGCGCCGCTGATGAGGTCCGTGATGGCCTTGTGGCTACCGCCGAAGAGATCGTAGATTCGGGCGAAGTTGCTCGGATCACCAACATCCATGGCGTTGGCGAGCGTCTGCTTGCTCGGCTGCGGATGATATTCACCCGTCTTCAGATAGTTGTAGAAGATATCGTTGGCATTGTTGGCGGCAATGAAGCGCTTGATGGGCAGGCCGGCCTTCCAACCGAAGAGTCCGGCACAGATATTTCCGAAGTTACCACTCGGTACGCAAACCACAAGATTGTCGGCCAGGCCTTTCTTCTTCATCTGCGCGTAGGCATAGAAATAATAGAAAGCCTGGGGAAGGAAGCGGGCGACATTGATGCTGTTGGCTGATGTCAGTTTCATGTGGGCGTTGAGGTCCTTGTCCATAAACGCGCTCTTCACGAGAGCCTGGCAGTCGTCGAAGACACCGTCAACCTCCAGCGCCGTGATATTCTGGCCGAGGGTCGTGAACTGGCTCTCCTGGATCTTGCTGACTTTTCCTTTCGGATAAAGGACATAGACATGGATGCCATCGACACCGAGGAAGCCGTTGGCAACGGCAGAGCCCGTATCACCACTCGTGGCGACGAGGACATTGACTTCCTCCTTGCCTTCCTGGCGCACGAAATACTGAAGCAGACGGGCCATGAAGCGGGCTCCGACATCCTTAAAGGCCAGTGTGGGACCGTGGAAGAGCTCGAGGGCATAGATGTTATCCTCGACCTTCACGGCGGGCACATCGAAGGAGAGCGTGTCATAGACGATCTTCTTCAGCGCGTTCTCCTCGACATCCTCACCGAAGAAACTCTTGGCGACCTCAAAGGCGATCTCCTGAAAACTCATGTCCTCGATATGCTCGAAGAACGACTGCGGAAGCGGCTTGATCACTTCCGGTATGTAAAGGCCGCGGTCGGGGGCGAGACCTTTCACTACTGCCTCGTGGAGGGTAGCCAGCGGGGCTTTCTTATTGGTACTGTAATATTTCATAATGCCATGAATGAATCCATAAATTCTTGTAAACGGAGCATGCCATACTCACCGCTGACACAGCTCACTTCATCGTAAGTCTGTACGCTGTCGGGCTTAATGCCTTTATACCAGAAGAGGAAGGGCACGGGCTCTTTGACATGCGTGCGGATCTCCACGGGCGTGGGGTGGTCGGGGAGAACAGCGATGGCTACGGGCTCGTCCCATGTGCTCACCTCTTTATAGATAGGCTCCACGACACGGTGATCGAGATATTCGATCGCTTTCATCTTCAACTCCAAATCACCATCATGGCCGGCCTCATCGGTAGCCTCAAGATGGAGGTAAACGAAGTCCTGATGACGGAGGGCGTCGATGGCGGCCTGCGTCTTGCCCTCGTAGTTCGTATTGGCGAGGCCAGTAGCGCCGGGGACTTTAATGATGTCGAGGCCGGCATAATGACCGATGCCACGGATCAGATCGACGGCAGAGATGACGGAGCCCGTCTTCACCTGCGGGTAGAGTTGCATGAGCGTCTGCATGCTCGGACGATAGCCGCCGCTCCAAGGCCAGATGGAGTTGGCCGGGCGCTCACCCTTGGCGACTTTCGCCTGGTTGTAAGGATGTTCGGCGAGGAGCTGTTGTGACTTGACAATGAGATCGTTGAGGAGATCAGCCGTCTCTTGCGGCGTCATACGGCCTTTCTCAGCGGGATCATTGCTGAAATTACCTTCCTCAGGCTTAACGAGAAGGTCACGCCACGGCTCTCCGGGATGATCGTGGGGCGGGGCACAGACCACATGCTTGCTGGCATTCTTGATGACGAGAAGATGGCGATACTGGATACCCGTAATGAACTTGACGTTCTCGTTGCCGAGATGCTCATCAAGATATTTGATGAGGACATCGCCATCCTCCGTGGAGAGGTTGCCACCGTTATGCGTGAGGATCTTGCCGTCCTGCAGCGTGATGATGTTGCAGCGGATCGCCATATCCTCCGGTGCCATCTCATAACCGATAGACGCAGCCTCCAGAGGACCACGGCCCTCATAGACTTTGTTAAGGTCGTAGCCCATGATAGCGGTGTTGGCTACTTCAGAGCCGGGATGGAACCCGTCGGGGACGGTGACGAGACGGCCTGTCTTGCCTTCGCGGGCCAGAAGATCCATATAGGGAGTATGGGCAGCCTGCAGGAGGGTCTTGCCTCCGAGGCGTTCGACGGCGTGGTCAGCCATGCCGTCACCAAGTATAATGATATGCTTCATTTTTTCTTACTGTGTTTGTGGCAGACGGGAAATGGATTCCTGTCTGTAGACTATTTTAAATATTGGCGATACTCATGACGTTTGCGAAGACACCGGCGGCGGTGACGCTGGCACCGGCTCCGTAGCCCTGGATGAGCATCGGGTATTCGCGGTAGCGCTCCGTGGTGAGGGTGACAATGTTGTTGCTTCCTTCAAGATTGTAGAAGGGACTCTCCGGATCAACAGCTTTCAGAGATACGGAGGTCTTGCCATGATCCATCGTGGCGATGAAGCGCCAGCGCTTACCTTCTTTCTCCAGTTCCTCACGCTTCTCCTCAAAGGAGGCGTCAAGGGCTGGGAGCTTCTTCCAGAATTCATCTACGCTGCCCTGGAAATACTCGTCGGGCACGAAGAGATGCTTCTCCACATCTTCTTGGTCGACATGATAGCCCGCCTCACGGGAGAGGATGACGATCTTGCGGATGACATCGGTGCCGCTGAGGTCGATACGCGGATCCGGCTCACTGTAGCCGAGCTCCTTGGCCTGCTTGACGGCTTGTGAGAACGGCGTGTCCTTGGAGAGAGCATTGAAGATATAGTTCAGCGTACCACTGAGGACGGCCTCAATCTTCAGGATCTTGTCTCCGGAGTTGCGAAGATCGTTGATGGTACCGATAACGGGCAGTCCGGCACCGACATTGGTCTCAAAGCGGAACTTGACGCCATGGGAGAGGGCCGTACGCTTCAGTCGGCGGTAATTGTCGTAATCGCCTGATGCCGCGATCTTGTTGGCAGCGACGATACTGATGTTATGTTCAAGCAGTGTCTGGTAAAGGTCTGCGATGTCCTTGCTCGCCGTACAGTCGACGAAGACACTGTTGAAGATATTCATCTGAATGATATGGTCGCGGAGCTTCTGCGGATCACTGGGCTCGGAAGCGCGAAGTGTCTTGCGGTAGTTTTCGAGATCAAGGCCATCACGGTTGAAGATGGCGTTGTGCGAGGAAGCGATACCGACGACATTGAGTTTGAGGTGGCTGCGCTCCTTCAGCTCTTCATACTGTTTGTGGATCTGTTCGATGAGTTTGCCACCGACCGTTCCCACACCGCAGATAAAGAGGTTGAGCACCTTATATTCGGAGAGGAAGAAGGAGTCGTGGAGTACGTTGAGGCTCTTTCGCAGCGACTCGCTCTTGACGACGAAGGATATATTCGTCTCACTGGCGCCCTGCGCACAGGCGATGACGCTGATACCACTACGGCCAAGGGTGCCGAAGAGCTTTCCGGCGATACCGGCGGTGTGCTTCATGTTCTCACCGACGATGGCGATGGTGGCCAGTCCATGCTCGATCTTCATGGGGAACATGGCGCCATTCTCGATCTCGGCGGAGAACTCGTTGTTCAGCACTTCGGCAGCTTCCTCCGCGTCTTCCTCACGGACACCGATGGAGGTGGAGTTCTCCGAAGAGGCCTGGGAGACCATGAAGACGGAGATACCGTTGTTGGCCAGGGCGGTGAAGATACGGCGGTTGACACCGATGACACCGACCATGGAGAGACCGGTGACATTGATCAGCGCGGTACCGTTGATGGAGGAGATACCCTTGATGGGCTTTTTGTCATCATCAATCTTGGCCTTGATGATGGTGCCGGGATTCTCGGGGTTGAAGGTGTTCTTCACCCGGATGGGGATATTCTTGATGCAGACGGGGTAAATGGTCGGCGGATAGATGACTTTCGCACCGAAATTGCAGAGCTCCATAGCCTCCACGTAGCTCAGCTCGTTGATCGTGTACGCCGTCTTGATCACGCGCGGATCGGCGGTCATGAAACCGTCGACATCGGTCCAGATCTCCAATATCTCGGCATCAAGGGCGGCGGCGATGATAGCGGCGGTATAGTCACTGCCACCACGTCCGAGATTCGTGATCTCGTCGGTTTCCCTGTCGCGGGAGATAAAACCGGGCACGAGGCTCACGCGCGGCAGATCGGCGAAGGTCTCCTTGACGAGTTTGTTGGTCAGCTCAGCATCGAGGACATTGCGGTGGTCACGGCGCTCCGTCTTGATAAAGTCGCGGGAGTCGAACCACTTGGCACCGCCGATCAGCGTGGCCACGATATTACTCGAGAGGCGCTCTCCGTAGGAGACGATGGTGTTCTGCGTCTTCTCACTGAGATCGTGGATGAGGTAGACACCATAATAAATACTCTTCAACTGGTCGAAGAGGGTGTCGACGGTGTTAAACAAATTCTCGCGCTTGGTGGGATCGGTGATGATCGTGTCAATCATCTTATGGTGACGGTCGACCATCTTGTCGAATTCCGTGCGCCATGTTTCCTGATGGTGGAGGGCAAGCTGGGAAGTGGAGAGCAGTTTGTCGGTGATGCCTCCGAGGGCACTGACAACGACGACGACAGACTGGTGCTTGGCCTCGTTCTCTACAATTTTCTTTAAACTAAGAATACTCTTTACGGAACCCACAGATGTTCCGCCAAATTTTAATACTTTCATCGGCTTTTGAAGCGTTTAATAATGTCATGTCTCCCCCGAAACAAACGGGGCCGGGACAAAACTTGGTTGCAAATTTACTAAGAAAAAGAGAAATGGCCAACAAATTCTATGATTTTTTTGAAATTCTTTTTTGAATCCGTAAGCTTTTCATGTTTTGATTGGCCTATAAAAAAGAAACGGCCGTGGCAAACCCTCACGGGTGATTCCACGGCTTTCTTCTTGTGTCTGTGGCAACAGCCACATTTACCATTCATGGCAGAGTAAATAGCTGTAGGTTTAATGGCTATTTAATTGCTACTTCTATCATTTGCAAAGATAGTGTTTTTTTTGCATTTTCCCAATTCTTCTTGAATAAAATATCATAAAAAAATATTCGGAGTGTTGTCTTGATGTAGGAAGAAAGTATAAGAAATGTTTTGAGGTTTGCAGAAAAAGTAGTAGCTTTGCATCAACATTTGGAATATACAATATTATTAATACTATCAAACAATGAGATCAAGAACAAGTTCCTGGTTTGAGACCAAGGTACGCTATGAGAAGATGATGGATGACGGTCAGCAGAAACCCGTCACCGAACAATATGTCGTTGACGCACTGAGTTTCACGGAGGCAGAGGCGAAGATCATGGATGAGATGAGTGTCTATGTCAGTGGTGAGATGAAGATCAAGGACATCAAGCCGGCGGCTTATGGTGAGATCTTTTTCAGTGATCTCGACGGCGATGACCGTTGGTATAAGGCCAAGCTGCAGTTCATCACCATCGACGAGAAAACGGAGAAGGAAAAGCGCAGTAATGTCACCTATCTCGTGCAGGCCAGCAGCGTCCCCGTTGCCGTGAAGCATATTGATGAGGTCATGGGCAAGACGATGATCGACTATGTCATTGCGGGCATCAACGAGACGCCGATCATGGATGTCTTCGAGCATGAGAACAAGAGCAAGGCCGAGCAGGAGCAGCACGACGACAAGCCGGAATACGAGCAGGCGGAGGCGCCGAAAGCAGAATAGAAGACGGCTGGCCTTATTGGCCGCCTGTTAAAGTAGAACTTAAAACGATAGAAAGATGATAGATGTTGCTGGTAACTTGCGAGGAGTGCTGGGCGAACTGCCTGCGGGCGTTCGTCTGGTGGCCATCAGCAAGTATCATCCGAATGAATACATTGAGGCGGCTTACCATGCCGGACAGCGTATCTTCGGTGAGAGCCACGAGCAGGAGTTGCAGAAAAAGGTGGAGACGCTGCCGAGAGATATCGAGTGGCATTTCATCGGTCATCTGCAGACGAATAAGGTGAAGTATATCGCGCCTTATATCTCAATGATCGAGAGTTGCGACAGTATGAAACTGATGAAGGAGATTGAGAAACAGGCCGCCAAGCACGACCGTGTGATCGAAGTCCTTCTTGAATTGCATATTGCTGAGGAGGCCACGAAATATGGACTCACCCTCGACGCTTGCCGTCAGCTTCTGGAGGACGGCGAATGGCGGCAGTTGAAGCATGTGCATATCGCCGGCGTGATGATGATGGCCAGTCATGTGGATGATGAGTCGCAGATCGCCGGTGAGTTTGACACCGCCGCCCGCTTCTTCGATGAGATCAAGGCCAAGTATTTCGCTGACGATCCCGGTTTCAAGGAGCGTTCATGGGGGATGAGCCATGATTATGCCATTGCCGTCAAGCACCGTTCGACAATGGTACGTGTGGGTACGAAGATTTTCGGACCAAGAGTGTATTGAATGTAGGGACATGATTGATCATGCTCCACATATTAACGCATTGGGGCGGCCTGAAAGGACCGCCCCAATGTCGTATATTATTTGATGATCTTTCGTCCGTCCTGGATATAGATGCCATGGGGAAGGGAAGAGAGGTCTGTGCCGATGAGGCGGCCACTAAGATCGAAGATCTTTCCGCTCTTTGTTGACTCGGCATTGACCGTATGAATGGCGGTGGCGACATCAGCGACATAATTAAAGGTCAGCACGCCGGTCTGCTTGTTGAAAGCGATATTCGTCAGCGCCTTGTTCGTAGCCAGTTTCTCTGTCTTATCCGTATTATACCAGCACCAGTTGGGTTTGACTTCCTTATCGCTGAGCTCGGTGACATGGAGTGTCTTATCGATGACACTGTAGGTACCCGGGAAGAGGTCACCGTAGAGCTGGGCCGTATAAGGTTTATAGCCGTCGATTCTCTCGTCATCACGGAAAGTGGTAATATAATTCCCTGTTGTCTCATAGCTGGAAGCACAGAGACTGTCGGCGGGTACGATAGCCATGCCCGGATAGTCCTTGGTGTCATTATAATCGGAGCCCATCATCAGTGCGCCGCCGGGCTCGCAGACATGATAGACCATGAGTCCGCTGCCGCGAAGTCCACTGTTCCAGCCCGCACGATGGATATGCTCCAACATCATATATTCATTACTGTTATCCGGATTAGCAATCTTGTAGGCTTGTCCTGTTGTCAGAGAGGACTGTGCCATGGTGATGGACTGACTCTCGTCGAGCGTCGTGATCGTCACCGGCCACCCCATCTGGTTACGCTCCCAGACGGTGTAGGCAGTAGGGCAGAAGCCATTGCTGCTATATTCACCGCCATCCATGAGATCCCAGAACTCCATCTCCTGGTTGTCGACACGGGCGGAGGAGTTGTAGGGGTAAAAGTCGGGAAGGCCCAGAGCATGGCTGAACTCATGACAGGTAACGCCGATGCCGGTGATACAGGGGATGGTGCCCTTTTGGCTGAAGTTGCCATTGGCGTCAAGCTTGGTCGGTGTCAGCTCTCCGGCCATACTATACCAACGGACGGCCTTGTCGTTGAGAGGCCCGCCGTATTTACCCGTCTTCGCCCAAACGGTGGTACCTGCACCGCCAAAATTCTGTCCTTCTCCCGCATAGACGATATATACACAGTCTACCGTCTTGCCGTCCGCGCAGAAGGTACTGATGTCTGCGGATGTCATGGAGTCGGCGCTAGTCTGCAGTTTGGAGATGGCATCTCTTACGAGTGCTGTGGCATTCTCATCCGTACCATAGTCGTTGGAACCACCATAGTAGGTCTCATTCTGATCGACGGTAACGGGGCCGTAGACTTTGAAGGTTGGCGTGAAGGAACCACTGCTCATGTCGGAAAAATATTGTCTGACCGATCCGTGGTTCTTCGTCAGTCCGTTGCCCAGGGAGTCGAGTTGCTCGGCGTTGAAGAACTCGTTGAAGAGTGCCTTCGGATCATTGATGGTGAACTTGACATCCTGGAAATTGACGAGGATGACGGGGATGTTGATGGCTCCTGTGTGGGGGACGTAGTTGGCTGTGGTACTGACGACCTTCTTCTTGCCATTCGCTTTGGCGGTCTGCCGCTGCTGTTCGATGAGGATGGAGGTGCCGCAGCGTTTCGGCTGTATGGGGATAATGTAGTCATCTTCATTCTGTTGGGCAGAAACAGGGAGAGCCAGTAAAATACCTGTAAACAATAGAAGTAAATGATGATGCATGATCTATGTTTTTTATCGTTTTATATTTTCCGTTTTGTAGATGGAGCATGATGAATCATGTCCCTAAGGCGGAGCATGATGAATCATGTCCCTACTTCATGAAATACTGACCCTTGTGGCGCGTACGTTGACCATATTCGATGGCATGGTGCGGACAGTGGTGATAGCAGTTGAAACAAGTCAGACAACTGCCGTCGTGTTTCCACTGTGGCTGAAGACCGTGGCCACCGATGATGTCGTGCGTCGGACAGACTTGGGCGCAGATGCCGCAGCGTACACAGCGGTTGGCCTCTACATGGAAAGGTTTGTCGGTGATGAGCTGATGCTCGAAGACGGCACCGAGAATATGACTGTTGATCCAAGGCCAATGGCCGTGGTCAAGGCGGATGACGCTCTTCTTCCGGTCGAATATCTCCTCGCCGATGACCTGCAGGCGCTGATCAGAGCGGCTGATCTTCTCGCGCTCTTTCTCTTTCTTGTCAACATCCATAAACGGCAGGCCGACATAGCTTTCTGGCATGATGAGCGACCAGGCGCTGTCTACGTGAGAGATGCCGAGTTGACGAAGACTCTTGTTGGCGGCAATGGCAGGGTTGAGATAGTCCTCTATGGTCAGTCCGACATCATCGCCGGCAGTGATGATGGCATAGCAATAGGGTGGGGTACTCTCCCCTTGTGGCCCGTTGACGACGAGGCGCCGGATAAAAGAGCGGACAATCATAGGCACACGCCAGCCATGGACGGGGAAGACGAAACCGAGACGCTCGTTGGGCTCAAGGTTATAAACACAATCGCCCGTGAGCGCCTCGGCGATATTGACGAGGCGCTCACGGGTGACGGCAGCAAGCCGTGCTGCAGCCCAGCGGCTGTTGCCGGTGGCAGAGAAGAAGGCTATCACGCTTACTTGGCTTCTTTCATGTCACCTTCGATGTAGAGACGTGTCATCTCCACAGCGGCATTTGTACGCACGGTGATGGTCTTCTTGAAATGACCGGGGAACTTGCCCTTACCATTATAAGTCACGCTGACCTCACCTTTCTGCCCCGGCATAACAGGTTTCTTTGTATACGTGGGTACCGTACATCCGCAACTGGCGATGGCCTGGTTGATGACCAATGGCTTGTTGCCGGTATTGGTGAACGTGAATGTTGCTTTCTGAACAGGCTGGCTCTCTGAGAAAGTACCGAGATTGATGTTCGTCTTGTCAAACTTGATCTCTGCCTGCGCGTGGGCACCGAGGGAGGCGAGCAGCATCAGTGCCATGCTGAATAGAATCTTTTTCATATCGTTCTTTTATTATAAAATTTTCTTTTATTCAGTTATACTGACTGCAAAGATAAGGATAAAGTTTAGGAGTATGTTTATTTTTCACAAAAATTAATGCTAAATTTTGGTTTTCTGCTGAAAATGCAGTAATTTTGCAAGTCAGAAAATTCAATAACACATATATAATATGTATAGAACGAATACTTGCGGAGAGCTACGTCTCTCCGATGCCGGCAAGGAAGTAACCCTCGCCGGATGGGTGCAGCGTTCGCGTAAGATGGGCGGCATGACGTTCGTCGACCTTCGTGACCGTTATGGCATCACCCAGTTGGTCTTCAACGAGGCTGAAGATGCGGACCTCTGTGACCGTGCCAACAAATTAGGCCGTGAGTACTGCATTCAGGTAAAGGGTGTGGTCTCTGAGCGCCAGAGCAAGAATGACAAGCTGCCGACGGGTGATATCGAGATCATCGCCAAGGAGCTCATCGTCCTCTCGCCATCACTGACACCGCCGTTCACCATCGAGGACGTTACGGATGGTGGTGATGACCTTCGGATGAAATACCGCTATCTCGACCTTCGCCGTCCTTCCGTGCGCAAGAATCTCGAGCTTCGCCACCGTATGACGATCCTGATCCGCAATTTCCTTGACAGTAAGCAGTTCATCGAGGTGGAGACGCCGGTGCTTATCGGCTCTACGCCCGAGGGCGCGCGCGACTTCGTCGTCCCCTCTCGTATGAATCCCGGCCAGTTCTATGCTCTGCCGCAGAGTCCTCAGACGCTGAAGCAGCTGCTGATGGTTGCCGGTTTCGACCGCTATTTCCAGATTGCCAAGTGTTTCCGCGATGAGGATCTCCGCGCTGACCGTCAGCCGGAGTTTACGCAGGTGGACTGTGAGATGTCTTTCGTCGATCAGGATGATGTCATCAACCTCTTTGAGGAGATGTGCCGCATGCTCTTCCGTGAGATCCGAGGTGTCGAACTGCCGAAGCTGCAGCAGATGACATGGAAGGAAGCCATGCGCCGTTTCGGTAGTGATAAGCCCGATCTGCGCTTTGGTATGGAGTTTGTCGAACTGAAAGATGCCTTCAACGGCAAGGGTGATTTCTCCGTTTTCAACGAGGCTAAATATATCGGTGGTATCTGCGTGCCCGGCTGTGCCAACTATAGCCGCAAGCAGCTCACCGAGTTGACCGACTTCGTCAAGAAGCCGCAGATCGGTGCCAAGGGCCTTGTATACATTAAGTATAATGCTGACGGCACAGTTAAGAGCAGCATTAACAAGTTCTACAGTCCTGAGGTGCTGCAGGAGATCAAACAAGTCATGGGTGCCAAGGATGGCGATCTCGTGCTGATCCTTTCCGGCGATAATGCCAACAAGACGCGTATCCAACTCTGCTCTCTGCGTCTGGAGATGGGCGACCGCCTTGGCCTGCGTGATAAGAATGTCTTCAAATGTCTTTGGATCATCGACTTCCCGCTCTTCGAGTGGAGCGATGAGGAGCAGCGCCTTATGGCCACGCATCATCCGTTCACGATGCCGAATCCTGATGATATCCCCTTGCTCGACGAGCACCCGGAGCAGGTACGCGCCAAGGCTTACGACTTTGTCTGCAATGGTATCGAGGTCGGCGGCGGCAGTCTCCGTATCCACGATACCAAACTGCAGGAGAAGATGTTCGAGGTCCTCGGCTTCACGCCTGAGCGCGCTGAGGCTCAGTTCGGCTTCCTGATGAATGCCTTCAAATACGGTGCGCCACCTCACGCTGGTCTGGCCTTCGGTCTTGACCGCTTCGTGAGCATCCTCGCCGGTCTTGACAGTATCCGCGACTGCATCGCTTTCCCGAAGAATAACAGTGGTCGTGATGTCATGCTCGACGCTCCTTCGGAGTTGGAGCCGAAACAGTTGGAGGAACTGCACCTGAAGGTAGAAGTAAAAAAGTAAAAAATTAAAAAAGTAAAGCTGCCGCAAGGGAGCGTTTATGAAGTAGGGACATGATGAATCATGTCCCTACTCCTTCAGCAAATTGTCGAGGAAGGAGTTGAGGTCCTTGTCGAGATCCTGCATGATGTCACCGCCGAGGATGACTGTGTCGTCGTCGGCAAGATAGAGCTCAGCCATCTGCTCCTTATCATCATTCTCCAGGATGATGCTGAACGGCTTGAGGATGCCGAAATTATCGATGGTTTTCGACATCTTCTTCAGTATGCCGCGGATCATCAGTGTGATGGCGTCAAAGAAAGTCTCATCCGTGTTATTGATCCATTGATCAATAACGACGCGCGTGATCTCGTTGTCATCATCATCATAAGCGAGGAGATCACCATTATCCGGATTGGCACGGAGATGGATATCCGTGAGCATTGTCGGTTCCTCGAGAGGAGGGAATTTCTCGGCTATCTTATTAAAAAATCGTTCGAGCTGTTGGTTTGTTTGCTCGGTAGCTTTCATCTTAATCATAGGCTCATTAGGTTGATTTTACTTTTTGCAAAGATAGTAAAAATAATCTTTTCAGAAAACGTTTACGTAATCTTTTTTCGTGAAAATGCGATTTTTTCTTGTTTGTTTCTGATTATATTGCTATCTTTGCATTGCAAAACAACAAGAAATCTGTCACTGAAGTAGCAAGATACTTAAACGATGAATAAACAGCAAAATATAGAAGCCCCCGATTGCCAGGGGTGTCAACTATCTTCGCGATGCCATATCAACCGTGAAGGTCCGATGCAGCCTCGTGCTATTATACTGGCTTACGTGGTGCCCTTCCTTTTGGTCGTGGCGGTGCTCGTCGCCGTCATTGTGCTCACGGGTGATGAGGCGGCAGGCGCTTTGGCCTCCCTTGCCTCTCTTATACCTTATTATATTATACTCCATATCCTTGACAGGCGGAAATGTCTGATCGAAAAATCTAAAAACTAAATATTATGGAATTTATTTTAACAGCGGTACTCGTTCTGGGAGCCATCGCGCTCATCGCGGCGCTCGTGCTCTATTTCGTCTCCCGGAAGTTTGCCGTGAAAGAAGATCCTCGCATCGGTCAGGTCACGGAGATCCTGCCCGGAGCCAACTGTGGCGGCTGTGGCTTTGCCGGTTGCAGTGGCATGGCGGCAGCCCTCGTGAAGGGCGCTGATGCGGGAAGTGTTGACGGACTGCGCTGTCCCGTTGGCGGCGACAGTGTGATGACGCCCATTGCCGACCTTCTCGGTATGGCAGCGGGTCATGCCGAGCCCCTTGTGGCCGTTGTCCGTTGTAATGGTACCTGTGAGTTGCGCCCTCGCACGGCGGAGTACGATGGTCTGCGCACGTGTGCGGCCATGAATGCCACGAGTGCCGGTGAGACCGGTTGCGGCTATGGCTGTCTGGGCTGCGGCGACTGTGTGCGTGCCTGCGCCTTCGATGCCATCCACATGAATCCCGAGACCGGTCTGCCGGAGGTCGATGAAGAGAAGTGTACGAGTTGTGGCGCCTGCGTCAAGGCTTGTCCGCGGCATATCATTGAGCTTCGCAAGAAAGGGCCGAGAAATCGTCGTGTCTATGTCCGTTGTGTCAACAAAGACAAGGGCGCCGTAGCCCGCAAGGCTTGTCAGGCTGCTTGCATCGGCTGTGGCAAGTGCGTCAAGGTCTGCCAGTTTGATGCCATCACGCTGGAGAATAACCTGGCGTATGTCGACTTCACGAAATGCCGGTTGTGTACGAAATGTGTTGATGCCTGTCCGACGGGCGCCATGACGAAAGTCAACTTCCCCGAGCGGAAGAAACCGGTAGCAGCATCACCCGTTGAAAAGTCGCCAGCAGAAGAACCTAAGAAAGAGGAGGTAAAAGCATGAGACTACATACATTTAGAATCGGCGGTGTCCACCCCGAAGAGAATAAGTTGACGGCAGAGATCGCCACGGTCCCCGCCGCTCTGCCCGAGAAAGCCATCTTCCCCCTGAGTCAGCATATCGGCGCTCCTGCCAAGCCCGTCGTCCAGCGTGGCGACAAGGTGAAGGTGGGCACGCTCCTTGCCGAGGCCGGTGGCTTCGTGTCGGCACCCATCTACAGCTCCGTGTCGGGCACGGTGGAGAAGATCGATACGAGTATTGACGCCACGGGCTACCGCAAGCCGGTCATTATCGTGAAGGTGGAAGGCGATGAGTGGGAAGAGAGCATTGACCGCAGTGAAACCCTGGAGATCCTCGACAAGCATCCCGAGCTGACACCTGAGGAGATCGTCAACCGCATCAAGACTGCCGGCGTGACCGGTATGGGCGGTGCTGGTTTCCCGACCTTCATCAAACTCTGTCCGCCTCCCGGCTGCAAGGCCGAGTGTGTGATTCTCAACGGCGTGGAGTGTGAGCCTTATATCACGAGCGACTACCGCCTGATGATGGAGCATGGCCGTGAGATCCTCGTCGGTCTCGACCTGTTGATGAAAGCCGCCAAGGTCAACCGCGGCTATATCGGCATCGAGGAGAATAAGCCGAAGGCCATTGCCCTGCTCACCGACCTTGCCAAGAATGATGAGCGCGTGACCATTGTGCCCCTGAAGCAGAAATATCCGCAGGGCGGTGAGAAGCAACTCGTCGATGCCGTCATCGGCCGTCAGGTGCCTGCGCCTCCCGCTATCCCCGTCAATGTCGGCGCCATCGTGCAGAATGTGGGCACGGCCTATGCTGTCTATCAGGCCGTGATGAAGCATAAGCCCCTCTTTGAGCGCTATACGACGGTCACGGGCAAGCAGATCGCTCACCCCGGCAACTTCCTCGTCCGCATGGGCACGCCTTTCCGTCAGCTCATCGACGCCTGCGGCGGACTCCCCGAGGGCGACAACAAGGTCCTCGCCGGTGGTCCGATGATGGGTAAGAGTGTGATGAGTCTCGATGTCCCCGTCTGCAAGGGCACCAACTCCATCACCGTCCTCACGGGCGCCGACGCCCACCGCAAGGCCGTGCAGCCGTGTATTCGCTGCGGCAAGTGCGTCGATGCCTGTCCGATGGGCCTCGAGCCTTATCTTCTGGCCACACTCTCCGCCTTCAAGCAGTACGACCGTCTGGAGAAAGAAGACGTGACGAGCTGCATCAGCTGTGGCTCTTGTCAGTTCACCTGTCCTTCCCACCGTCCGATCCTGGATAATATCCTCCAGGGCAAGGGTGTCGTGATGGGCATTATCAAAGGCCGTGCCGCCAAAGCCAAGGCGGCAGCAGCGGCGAAAGCAGAAAAGAAATAAAGCAAAAATGGAAAAGTTAATCGTATCCTTATCACCCCATGCCCATGGCACGGAGACCGTGGAGAAGAATATGTACGGCGTACTCATCGCCCTCGTGCCGGCAGTGCTTGTCAGCCTCTTCTATTTCGGTCTCGGCTCCGCCGTCGTCCTGCTGACGAGCGTGGCCTCCTGTGTCTTCTTTGAGTGGGCTATCTCGAAATATCTGTTGAAAGTGGAGCCGACGCTCACCGACGGCTCCGCGATGGTCACGGGCTTGCTGCTCGGCATGAACCTGCCGAGCAACCTGTCGCTGTGGATCATCATCATCGGTGCCCTCGTGGCCATCGGTATCGGCAAGATGACCTTCGGCGGCCTTGGCCATAACCCCTTCAACCCTGCCCTTGTCGGCCGTTGCTTCCTCCTCGTCTCCTTCCCCGCGCAGATGACGAGCTGGCCCGTGCCCGGACAACTGACGAGCTACCTCGACGCTACGACGGGCGCTACGCCGTTGTCGCTGATGAAGGTGGCCATCAAGACCGGCGACGCTACGGTGCTCGACAAACTGCCGAGCGCGCTGCAGCTGCTCCTGGGCTCCAATCCCAACGGTGGCATGGGCTCCCTCGGTGAGGTCTGCGCCCTGGCGCTGCTCCTCGGTCTGGCTTATCTGTTGTGGAAGAAGATCATCACGTGGCATATCCCCGTGTCGATCATCCTAACGGTGTTCGTTTTCAGCGGTCTGCTGCATCTGGCCAACCCCGTCTACGCCAATCCGTTTGACGTCATCTTCAGTGGTGGTCTGATGCTCGGCGCCATCTTCATGGCTACCGACTATGTCACCTCGCCGATGACCCACCGCGGTCAGCTGATCTATGGCATCGCCATCGGTTTTCTGACCGTCGTCATCCGCGACTGGGGCAGCTACCCCGAGGGCATGTCGTTCGCCATCCTGATCATGAACGCTTTCACGCCGTTGATCAATAATTATGTCAAACCCAAACGCTATGGTGAGAAACCGGCGAAGAAATAAGGAGGAAGAAGTATGGAAAAACTGAAATCATCATTATCCAACATGGTCCTCGTCCTCGTCGGCTTCGCCGTGGTCATCGGTGCCGTCCTGGCGTGGGTCAACCACATCACGGAGGATGCCATTGCCGCCAAGGCGGAGAAGACGCTGGCTGAGGGCATCAAGGAAGTCATGGGCACGAGCCAGCTCCAGGTGAAGGAGCCGAAGACGGTCAACCTGACCCTCGAGGGCAAGCCCGCCGTGTTCGTCATCCATGAGGCCACCGACAACAGCGGCAAGGCCCTCGGCGCTGCCGTGGAGAGTACGACGCAGGGTTTCGGCGGTGATCTAAAGGTCCTCGTCGGCTTCAACCCCGACGGCCGTATCCTCGGTTATACCATCCTGCAGAGCTCGGAGACGCCGGGCCTCGGCATGAAGGCCGCGCAGTGGTTCCAGAAAGGCGGCAAGGGCAACATCATCGGCATGAGTCCGAAGGATGGCGCACTGACGGTGAAGAAAGACGGTGGTCAGGTTGATGCCATCACGGCCTCAACGATCACGAGCCGTGCCTTCCTCAAGGCTGTCAACCAGGCTTATGACGTCTATGCCCAAAACAGCGTTGACGCGGAGAGCGGCGCCAGTAAACATGAGAAGGAGTAACTCCCGATGAATCACTAAAAGACAGAAGCATTATGCATAATATCAAAATATTTCTCAACGGACTCATCAAGGAGAACCCAACCTTCGTGCTCTTCCTCGGTATGTGTCCGACATTGGCCACGACGACGAGTGCCATCAACGGCATGTCGATGGGTCTGGCCACGATGGCCGTATTGATCTGTACGAACTTCGTCATCTCCCTGATCAAGAAGATCACGCCCGACATGGTGCGTATCCCCGTGTTCATCGTTGTCATCGCTGCCTTCGTGACGGTACTGCAGATGTTCATGAGTGCTTACGCGCCCGACTCCATCAACAAGGCGCTGGGTGTTTATATCCCGCTGATCGTGGTGAACTGTATCATCCTCGGTCGTGCGGAGAGCTTCGCCTGTAAGCATACACCCGTGGAGAGCCTCTTCGATGGCCTCGGCGTAGGCCTCGGCTTTGCCCTGGCCCTGACGTTGTTGGGCAGCGTGCGTGAGCTCCTTGGTGCCGGCAGTGTCTTCGGCATCCATTTGCTCCCGGAGACGACGAATATCCTGCTCTTCATTTTGCCTCCCGGTGCCTTCCTCACACTGGGCTACCTCGTGGCGATATTTGGAAAAGTAAAAAAGTAAAGAAAAGGGCGCGCCATCGTGGGGTCTTGCGCTTGCAAAGCGCAAGCACCTGACGGCAAGCCATTAAACGAAAACATCATAAACAATGGAGTATCTGTTAATCTTTATATCCGCGATATTCGTCAACAATATCGTGCTGTCTCAGTTCCTCGGTATCTGTCCTTTCCTGGGCGTATCGAAGAAGATAGAGACGTCGCTGGGCATGGGCGCTGCCGTGACCTTCGTGCTCACGCTCTCCACTATCGTCACCTGGCTCGTACAGAAATACGTGCTCGACCCCTTCGGCCTGCAGTATCTGCAGACGCTGGCCTTCATCCTCGTCATAGCCGCCCTTGTGCAGATGGTGGAGATCATCCTGAAGAAGGTGTCGCCGTCGCTCTATCAGGCCCTGGGCATCTTTCTGCCACTGATCACGACCAACTGTGCCGTGCTTGGCGTTGCCATCCTTGTCATCCAGAAGGACTTCACGTTGTTGGAGAGCGTCGTCTACGCCTTCTCCACGGCCATCGGCTTCGCCCTGGCCCTGGTAATCTTCGCCGGTATCCGCGAGCAGCAGAGTCTGGTGAAGATCCCGAAGGGTATGCAGGGCATGGCCATCGTGCTCGTCACCGCCGGACTGCTCTCGCTGGCCTTCATGGGCTTCAGCGGCCTGGAGGGCGGCCTGAAGACGTTGTTCGGGTTGTAATATCGATCCATTTGTAGGTGCCCACCCTGTTGTGGCCCCGTCCTAGCTTATATTTAATAATTTTTAAAAGGCAAAGATACACAGTTTGATAAAAATTGTGTACCTTTGCCTTTGTTATTATATAAACCATAAAACCAAACAAACGAGCAAATGAAACAGACAATTTTGGTGACGGGCGGTACGGGATTCATCGGATCGCATACCACAGTGGAACTGATCGAGGCCGGCTACAAGGTCGTCATCATCGATGATCTGAGCAACTCCAAGCTGGAGGTGCTGGATGGTATAGAGAAGATCACGGGCGTCCGCCCTGACTTCGAACAGGTGGACCTTCGTGACAAAGCTGCCACTGAGGCTGTTTTTGCTAAGTATCCTATCGACGGCATCATCCATTTTGCCGCTTCCAAGGCAGTAGGGGAGAGCGTGCAGAAGCCGCTGCTCTACTACCGTAATAATATTATCTCCCTTGTCAATCTCCTTGAACTGATGCCGAAGTATCATGTCAAGGGCATCATCTTCTCCTCTTCCTGCACCGTCTATGGTCAGCCGAAGCCGGAGAACCTCCCGGTCACCGAGGACGCTCCTCACCAGAAGGCTACCTCTCCTTATGGTAATACGAAGGAGATCAACGAGCAGATCATCTACGATACGATCCATAGCGGCGCTCCCATCAAGAGCATCATCCTCCGCTATTTCAACCCCATCGGTGCCCATCCCTCCGCGCTCATCGGCGAGCTGCCGAATGGCGTGCCCAACAACCTCATCCCCTATGTCACGCAGACGGCTATGGGCATCCGCAAGCAACTGACGATCTTCGGCAACGACTATAATACGCCCGACGGCACCTGTATCCGCGACTATATTTATGTTGTGGATCTCGCCAAGGCCCATGTGGCCGCCATGCGCCGTGTGCTCGATGAGGATACCGATCCGATCGAATATTTCAATATCGGTACCGGAAAGGGTAACTCCACACTGGAGATCGTCGAGACCTTCGAGAAGGCCACGGGCGTGAAACTGAACTGGAAATACGGTCCGCGCCGTGAGGGTGATATCGAGAAGATCTGGGGCGACTGCACGAAGGCCAACAAAGTGTTGGGCTGGAAGGCAGAGACACCGCTCGACGATGTGCTGCGCTCTGCCTGGAAATGGCAGCAGAAGCTGCGCCAGGATGGCGTGATGTAGTAAGCATCGTTCGTCAAACTCATATTTTTTGATAGATATGTCCCTCTAGGTAGGGGCTCTCTATATTTTGTGTTTGTGTTGTTGTTACCCTTCGGCGTGAGCCGAGGGGCAACTTTTTCGAAACGAACAGATATTTGAACGATCAATAAAAACTAAAAACATTTATACAAAAACAAACTATGCAAAGTACAAACATTCCACAAGTTAAATTAGGTATCATCGCCGTCAGCCGCGACTGTTTCCCTATCGCCCTGTCTACCCAGCGCCGTGAGAATATCGTCAAAGCCTATAAGGGCGAGCTCTACGACTGTCAGACGACGGTAGAGAATGAGGCAGATATGCAGAAGGCCATCCAGGAAGTACGTCAGGCTGGTTGCAATGCCCTCGTCGTCTTCCTCGGCAACTTCGGCCCAGAGACGCCGGAGACGCTTATCGCCAAGAAATTCCATGGTCCTTGCATGTTCGTCAGTGCCGCAGAGGGCGACGGCGACATGATCAACGGTCGTGGCGACGCCTACTGCGGTATGCTCAACTGCTCCTACAATCTCGGCATGCGCCATCTGAAGGGCTATATCCCCGAGTATCCCGTGGGTACGGCAGAGGATATCGCCAAGATGATCGCCGACTTCATCCCCGTGGCCCGTGTCGTCCTCGGTCTGAAGGGTTTGAAGATCATCACCTTCGGTCCCCGTCCGCAGGATTTCTTCGCCTGCAACGCTCCGATCAAGGGTCTCTATGAACTTGGCGTGGAGATAGAGGAGAATTCAGAGCTTGACCTCCTCGTGGCTTACCGTGAGCACGAGAATGACCCGCGCATCGACGATGTCTGCAAGGATATGGCCGCTGAGATGGGGGAGGGTAAATACTATCCCGATCTGAGTCGCCGTATGGCACAGTTTGAGCTTACGCTGCTCGACTGGGCAGAGGCTCATAAGGGTTCGCGCAAGTATGTCGCCTTCGCCGACAAGTGCTGGCCGGCCTTCCCGAGTCAGTTTGGTTTCGAGCCCTGTTATGTCAACAGCCGCCTCGTCAGCCGTGGCATCCCCGTGGCTTGTGAGGTCGATATCTATGGTGCCCTGAGCGAGTATATCGGCATGTGCGCCAGCGGTGACACGGTGACGCTGCTCGACATCAACAACTCTGTGCCACAGTATATCTACGACGAGAATATCAAGGGCAAGTATCCTTACACGTTGACGGATACGTTCATGGGCTTCCACTGCGGCAATACACCGTCGTGCAAGATGTGCGCCAACCGCTCCATCAAGTATCAGCTCATCCAGAACCGTCTGCTCGAGAATGGCGGCAAGCCCGACTTCACGCGCGGCACCCTGGAGGGCGACATCGCTCCGAGCGAGATCACCTTCTACCGTCTGCAGTGTGACAGCGAGGGCAACCTGCGCTCCTATATCGCCGAGGGCGAGGTGCTCAACGTGCCGACACGCTCCTTCGGTGGTATCGGCGTCTTCGCCATCCCGGAGATGGGCCGCTTCTACCGTCATGTGCTCATCGAGAAGCGTTATCCGCATCATGGTGCCGTAGCCTTCGCCCATGTCGGCAAGGCCCTCTTCAGCGCTTTCCGCTATCTCGGTATCCAGGATATTGCCTATAACCAGCCCAAGAGCCTGCCTTATCCTACGGAGAATCCGTTCGCATAGATCCCTTAGCAGGGTGCGGCCCTTGTGGCCGTACTCTGCAAAAGGATTTACTCAACCGGCTATTTTTTATTCACTCTTCAATCATTAATCTTATGACACCTCTATTCATTTCACCATTGGCATCCCAGATGCCCACACAGCAAGTCATCACCCTCGTGCTCATCGCCGTGGCTGTCGTCTTTGTCATCGCTGTCTATGTCCACAACCGGAATAGGAAGTATACAGACGCGAGCCTGAAGAAGGCTTGCGAGGAGTTCCTGACCGACCTGCCGGACCACTCGCTGACTCGCAAGGCTTTCCTCAACGCACTGAAAAGAAACTATAATGTGGGTCCGAAAGAAGCCCTCTTCCTCCTCGGCCATGCCAAGAAGAAAGGATTCATCACTGTCGACGGTGACCGCGTGAAACTGGCAGAGACTATATAAGCCGATATTTTTACCGACGAAACGGTAAAAAATAAGAAAAATGAAGATTTTTAGAAAAAAGTTGCGGAAATATTTGGAGGTTTCGGAAAAAGTTACTACCTTTGCACTCGCATTTCAGAACAATGCTTGGCAAATCGGAGACGAGCCCTGACTGGAAGGATGGGTGAGTGGCTGAAACCAGCAGTTTGCTAAACTGCCGAACGGGTTACCGTTCCGGGGGTTCGAATCCCCCTCCTTCCGCTCCAGGAGCAGGGGATTGTAAAGAATGCAGCTAACGGTCGGTTCATCTAACGGTTAGGATACAAGATTCTCAATCTTGGCATAAGAGTTCGATTCTCTTACCGACTACATCATCAGAAAGGCAGCTTCTCAGTTTTAGAGGCTGTCTTTTTTTTGTGCCATTACGGTTGGTCGTGATCAATCATGTCCCTACGAATGGATTGTGGTAAATCATGTCTCTAAAGTGTGATGGTGGGGTAGAACATAATAATTCATGTTCCTACGGCGGATTTCTGGTGTGATGGGATACAAAAAAGCCCGGAAGTAGAAATTAACTTCCAGGCTTATTAAGTGACTCCGCAAGGATTCAAACCTTGAACCTTCTGATCCGTAGTCAGATGCTCTATTCAGTTGAGCTACGGAGCCAAACCTAAAATGTACTCGCATGATTAAGAAGAAGTGACTCCGCAAGGATTCAAACCTTGAACCTTCTGATCCGTAGTCAGATGCTCTATTCAGTTGAGCTACGGAGCCTCATTTCTTAAATGCGAGTGCAAAGGTACGAACTTTTCATGAAACTGCCAAATCTTTTGGCAGTTTTTTTTCATTTTTTATTTAATCAGGTCGACGGAGCGCTTGAGGAAGGTGTCGAGGGCGGCACCTTTGAGCATACCGTTCTGCAGCAGGGCGAGGTCGATGAGCTGGTGCACGATGGCGTTGTCCTTGGCGTAGTTGGCGAGGACCTCATTCTTTTTCTGGCGCTGGTCACTGACGGCCTTCTCGGTATTCTTCAGGTCGTCTTTCTCCTCCTGGGTGAGCTCTTCGGCCTTCTTCTTGCTCTGGCTCTGATGGAGGGCGGCGAGGCGTGCCTGCTGGCCCTTGAGCTCTGCCTCGATGGGCTTGAGGGTGTCGGCATTCTTGGCCTCCTCATCGTTGAGGATCTTCGTGATGAGCGGGTGGTCGGAGTTCAAGACGAGGCAATAATTGTCGGGCATCTGTCCGTAGAAGCTCATGCCGGGCTGGAACTGGCTCATCTGCTTCATACGGCGCGTCATCTCGCTCTGCGTGATGATCACGGGCTGGCTGTCGGCACCGAGGGCCTGGACATCGACCCAGATATCGGCCTTGTCGAGATGTGGCAGTTGAGAGCGGAATACCTCTGTCAGATTGTCACTCTTCTCCTTCTCTAGTGTCGTCTTCTTCTCGTCTTCCTTGACGATAAGCCGGTCGATGACGTCGGCGTCGACACGCGTGAAGCGACTCTTCTCATTCTTCTGCTCGAGCATGTTGATGAGCGGGGTGTCGAGCTGGCCGTTCATGAGGAGCACGCTGTAGCCCTTGTCCTGGGCGGCCTTGATGAAGGTGTACTGGTCGTCCTTGTTGGTGGCATAGAGGAAGATGAGGTTGCCGTCCTTGTCGGTCTGGTTGTCCTTGATGAGAGTCTTATACTCCTCGAAGGTGAAGTATTTGCCGTCGACATCCTTGTAGAGGGCAAACTCTTTGGCGCGGTCGTAGAAATCCTCCTGGGAGAGCATGCCATAGTTGATGAAGAGCTTCAGGTCATCCCATTTAGCCTCATAGTCTTTGCGGTCGTCCTTGAAGGTCTGGGCGAGGCGGTCGGCCACCTTCTTAGTAATATAGGTGGAGATCTTCTTCACGTTGGCGTCGCTCTGCAGATAGCTGCGGCTGACATTGAGCGGGATATCGGGTGAGTCGATGACACCGTGGAGGAGCGTCATGAAGTCGGGCACGATGCCCTCGACCTGATCGGTAACGAAGACCTGGTTGCAGTAGAGCTGGATCTTGTTGCGCTGCAGGTCGACGTTGTTGTGGATCTTCGGGAAATAGAGGATTCCGGTGAGGTTGAAGGGGTAGTCAACGTTGAGGTGGATCCAGAAGAGGGGCTCATCCTGCATGGGGTAGAGCTCACGGTAGAACTTCTTGTAGTCCTCGTCCTTCAGCGTCGATGGCGCCTTGGTCCACAGGGGCTCGATGTGGTTGATGATGTTGTCCTCGTCGGTCTCCACATTCTTGCCGTCCTTCCACTCCATCTTCTTGCCGAAAGCGATGGGAACGGCCATGAACTTGCAGTATTTGTTGAGGAGCTGCTCAATCTTCGTCTTCGAGAGGAACTCCTTGCAGTCGTCAGAGATATGGAGCACGATGTCGGTGCCGCGGTCAGCCTTGTCGGCCTCGGAGATCTCGAACTGCGGCGTGCCGTCGCAGGTCCATTTCACGGCCTTGGAGCCTTCCTTATAGCTCTTGGTGATAATATCGACGCGGTCGCTGACCATGAAGGAGGAGTAGAAGCCGAGGCCGAAGTGTCCGATGATGGCGTTGGCCTTGTCCTTGTATTTCTCCATGAAGTCGGTGACGCCGGAGAAGGCGATCTGGTTGATATATTTGTCGATTTCGTCCTCGGTCATGCCGATACCTCTGTCGCTGATGGTGAGGGTCTTGGCCTTCTCGTCGAGCTTGACATGAACGGTCAGGTCGCCCTGCTCACCCTTGAAGTCGCCGTTGGCGGCGAGGGTCTTGAGCTTCTGCGTGGCGTCGACGGCGTTGGAGACCATCTCGCGGAGGAAGATCTCATGATCAGAATAGAGGAATTTTTTGATAACGGGGAAAATATTCTCTGTAGTAACCCCGATAGATCCTTTCTTTGCCATTATTCTAGTTAAATTTTGATTTTTTTGTTAGGGTTATTACAAAGAGTGTGCCAAAATGTAGGGACATGAGATTTGCATATCCCATGAAAATATCGTAATTTTGCAACCGTAATTGTACTCAGGCGACAATCAATCATATGGCAAATACAAATGACATGACAGTAGGGTCTCCGGCGCGCGATATTCTTAAATTTGCCGGCCCTCTGATCTTGGGATATATTCTTCAACAGTTTTATCTGATCATCGACGCCACCATCGTGGGGCGCTGGATCGGCGTGGGAGCCCTTGCGGCCGTCGGCGCCTCGACATCCATCACTTTTCTGATCATGGGCTTCTGCAATGGCGCCTGTGCCGGCTTCGCTATCCCCGTGACACGGGCCTTCGGTGCTAAGGACTACCGGAAGATGCGCGTCTATGTCGCCAACGCGCTGCGCATAGGCCTCGTCCTTGCGATGGTTCTCACGCTGCTCAGTACAATTCTCTGTACGCGGATCCTGCGTCTCGTCAACACGCCGGAGGATATCTTCGACGATGCCTGGACATTCCTCTTTATGCAGTTTCTGGCCATCCCCTTCACCATTGGATATAACCTCTTGGCGGGACAGATCCGGGCCCTCGGCAACTCCAAACAGCCGTTTTATTTCCTGATTATTGCGTCTCTGATCAATATTCTTCTTGACGTCCTGCTGATCCTTGTCTTGGGGCAGGGCGTCTTCGGTGCCGGACTGGCGACTCTTCTCTCCCAACTGGTGGCAACGGGGCTCTGCGCATGGTATATCTTCCGGCACATGCAGATCCTGATCCCCCAGGGTGATGAGCGGCGGTATGACAACAAACGAGTGAGTATCCTTCTCAATAACGGCGTACCCATGGGATTACAGTTCTCGATCACGGCAGTCGGCATTATCATGCTCCAGAGCGCCAACAACGCCCTCGGAACGATCTGCGTGGCGAGCTTCACGGCATCGACACGCGTGAAATACCTCTTTACCTGCGTCTTTGAGAATATAGGTGTCGCCATGGCCACTTACTGTGGGCAGAATATCGGAGCGGGCGACATGCAGCGCATCCATCAGGGCCTGCGTGATGCCGTGAAAATCATGCTCGTCTATTTTCTCTTTACCATCGTCATCATCTGGCCCTTTGCCGGGGATATGATGCAGCTTTTCGTTAACAGCGGGGAACAGCAGGTTGTCGACAATGCAGCCATGCTCATGCGCATCTCCATGTGGTTCTATCCCTCCCTGGGGATCCTCACCATCTGTCGCTACAGCATCCAGGGACTGGGATATAGCAACCTCTCGATGCTCTCAGGAGTCATGGAGATGATCGCCCGTACCGCCGTGTCGCTCTGGCTCGTTCCTGCCTTCAAATTTCTCGGTGTGTGCTATGCGGATCCTACGGCATGGGTCGCTGCCGACCTATTCCTTGTCCCCGCTATTCTCTTGCTCCTCCGACACCTGAGCAAGTAGGGGAGAAGTATCCTACGAAGAATGATTCAAGTCATATAAAATATGTATCCATTTATAGAAACTATCAGAATAGAAGGCGGTGAGATCCGGAATCTGCCGTATCATCAGCAACGGTTGAACAGCACGATGCGGCATTTCTGGCCGCAGGCGCCGGTTGTCGACCTGAAGGACGTACTGAGGGATGCGCCGTTGACGGAGACGGAGACCAAGGCCCGCGTCGTATATGACGAGGGTGGGGTGAGGGATCTCTCCTTCTCGGCTTATCACCCTCTCGACATCCGTTCATTGTGCCTCGTCACCTGTGATGAGATCGACTATCGCTACAAATCGGCTGACCGCAGTGCCCTTCAGGCGTTGAAAGAGCAACGGGGGAATTGTGATGAGATCATTATCGTCAAGGACGGAAAGCTGACCGATACGAGTTACAGCAATATCGCCCTCTTCGACGGAGCCCATTGGTTCACGCCCCGTCACCCGCTGCTGCATGGCACCATGCGGCAGAGCCTTGTTGACCAGGGATTGCTCCGGGAGGACGACCTGACCCCCGATGATCTCCACCGTTTCTTAAAGATATCCCTCATCAATGCGATGATGCCATTGGGATTCTTGGAGATTGGTAAAGAAAACGTGTTTTATCCTGGAAAAAATGAAGAGTAATTGATCTTCCAATCATTAATATAAATTTGTGCAGACGCTTTGCAAACTTTGTGCAAGGCATCTGCACAACTCTAGAGAGTCCTATTTCCTAACCTTTATCCCGTTCATGATTACGACGCCCTTGTAGTTTTTGGTTACACGGTTGCCGCTAAGGTTATAGCACTTCACGTTCATGAAAGTCTTGTCGCTATCAACCGTGTTGATACCGGTAGGAGTTTCACCGTCATCAATATCACCGGTTTTGGTGGCTGAGGCGGTGGCGGTACGTGTGGTGGCATTGAAACTGATGGTCACCGTATAAATACCGTCCTCGCCAACCTTTATGGTAGCAGGATAGGAGTCATTATCGTCGACGACGACATGGAGGGCGTACACACCCTTCAGGAGTTTCACCTCCGTGACAGATGCTGTATAGACATAGCCAGCCTCACCGCCGGTGAGCTCGATGCTGCCATTGTCGCCGAAAATGGAGTCGTTGCCTTCCGCAACATAGGTATGGGTCTTTACGTCAGAGAGCTGTACCCGGATCTCCTTGCCTGTCTCCGCATTGGGATCGAAGAGGATCGTCACCTGATAATAACTGCTGAAGTCGGGGTTGACGATGAAGTTCCCACTCTGGGGGTAGGAGGCACTCCAGGACTTGTTGTCGAGGATCTTGAAGCTCTGGTCAGTATGGTCCTCACCATCGTTGACATTGTCGATATGCTTCAGAGTGGCACTCTTGATGACATACTGATAGGTACCGTCGGCGAGTTTCGTCATCTCGGGCGCTTGGTCAGTGTCCCACTGTTTATCGGCTGTCAGCGTGAATCCGAGGGCCTCGCCGCCGACGACATAATATTGATGTTCGATGGTAGCGTCCGCCGTCTTCGTAGCAGTATAGGTGACGGTATTGTTGCCATCATTACCGGGAACGAAGGTGAAGGTGATGTCGTAGACGCCATCCTCGCTGACCGTGACGGTCTTGTTCTCTGCGGCCGGGAAGGTATTGGTGGCATCACCGCCGATGATGACCTTATAGTCGTAATGTTCATCCTTAGCCAGTGTGACATCCTTGAGGGTAGCCGTATACTGGCCGTCGGAGGCGGGACTCATATATTTGATATGGTCGGTATCCCAGTCGTAACCGAAGAGCGCCTGGTCGCCATAGAGACCATAGAGGAGGCTCTCACGGTAGGCGTCGACCTTTTTGTCCTTATCCGTCTCGTTGGGATAGAAGGTGACGGTCACGCGATAGGTGCCCTCCTGATCCACGGTCACATAGTAGTTGTCGCCGTCGGGATAAGCCACATCATATTCCTTATCCATGATGACCTTCAGGCTCTGGGCAGTACGCTGGGCGGCAGTTGTGCCGTCCTTGTCGATATTCGCCAGCGAGGTGCTCTCGATGATATACTGGTAGTTGCCATTATCGAGTTTCGTCATCTCCTTGGCCTGGGCGAGGTCCCAGGAGAGTCCGAGGGTCGTGCCGCCGACGACATAATATTTATGCTCCACGGTAGCTGCCTCCTTGAAAGTAGCGGTATAGCCGACCTGATTGGTTGTGGCATTGAAGGTGAAAAATACATCATAGACACCGGCCTGATCAACGGTGAGTTGGGCGTTGGCCTCTGCGGGGTAGGTCTGCACGTCACTGCCGTCGACCAATACCTTATACTGATAGGTGATACCCTTGTCGAGGGTCAGCGTGAGGGTCTGTGACTTATACAGGCCGTCCGTAGCGTCGAGGGTCAGCGTGAGGGCTTGCGTCTTGTCCCAACTGGCCCCGAAGAGAACACTGGTGCCATAGACGGAATAGGTATGGCTGGCAACGGAAGCATAGGTGACGTTGATGGCTTTGGTCTCTGCGTTGAAGGTGATCGTGACGTCGTACGTGCCCGAGGCGGAAGCCTCATAAGGGTTGAGATAGTAGTTCTGTTCAGGATAGTATGTACCCCATCCGCCATCGACACAGACCTTAAAAGCCTGCTTGTCCTTATCCTCCTGGTCGGCATTGGTGAGATCCTCATAGTAACGGAGGGCGACACCCTTGAGCGTGGCCGTATAGAGGCCGGTAGACGTGTTGAGGGTCATGGCGCCACCGGCATAGGTCGGGTCCCAGGTGTTTCCGGGGAAGAGGCGCTCGCCGCCTGCTATGCTGTAGGTATGGATGATCTCACCGACATTGCCGGTTTTCGTGAGGGTGACGGTCGGGGCATTATCCTTCCACCCCGTGACATCGGTGAGCTTGAACTCCACCGTGTACTTGGCCGTTTCCGTGACCGAGACGGTCTGGTTGGAATAAGAGGCCCACTCACTGTGGTTCTTGACGACTTTGTACTGGTAGTTGACGCCGGCTTCCAGCGACACATCCGTGAGGGTCAGCGAGTAAGTACCGTCACTGTTCTGTTTCAGATTACCGTTAGTGTTTTCGGGATCCCAGTCTGTCCCACCTCCTTGGAGGATTTTGCTACCCACAATGGTATAGATGTCCTCAGCATGGACCATACCCACCGTCATGAGCGCAAAGAAAAGAAAAAATAACTTTTTCATAGATTCCACTTATTGTTGTTGGTTGTCTCAAAAATGTAAAGATGTTTCACTAAATCTTTTGCAAAATTAAACAATCTTGCAGGAAAAGACTTCAATCTTTATCTAAAAACGACAGCGCCGTTTGTGAAATCGTTTGCATGAGGGAGAGGGGAATTCCCGGACCACATCATTGAAGTGCTGCTTGGCCCGGATATCAAATCTTGATATCCAGTGTTGTCCCTTCACCCTCAGTAGAACGGACGGAGATCTTTCCGCCCATTTTTTCTATGATAGCCTTCGACAACGCCAATCCTACCCCGTGGCCTGTGATGCTGCGCGTGTTACTGGCCCGGAAGAAAGGCTCGAAGACATGGGGCAGATCGTCTGTTCATCGCAGGCCACCTCGCCGTTGAGTTCCAACTCATCACTCACGGGACGTTCACGGACTGTTGTCGTCTCTACTACACGACTCTTCTCTTGCGCGTCCAAACGATTCTCGTTGGCTGTCTGCTTGTCTTTTCCCGAACAAGCTACAAGCGTGACGGCAGCGGCCGCCAACCATAGCATTTTTGTTGTTATCATGTTTCTGCTATCCTATATTATTCATTGACCCATTATTCTGCTAAATCATATTTGATTGCCTCATGGGCTTTCAGCAGTTCAGCCTGAGCCTCCAGAAGTTGATATTTCATATCCTTGTAATTACCGTAATAATCCACAAACTCCAACACACTGATATTGTGATGCTTCATCTGGGTCTCCATGGCATCAATGCCTTTCTCCAAGTCAGCAGAGAGATGACGCGACTGTGCGGCGACGGCATCACGCCAGGTGACGGCTTGCTGATAGTCGTTCTCCCACTGCCGGCGCAGCTTTGTCAGCACTTGGTTGACCACCAGTACACTCTGGTCATAACGGGCACGGGCCGCGGCAATGTTGCCTTTGTTATGGTTCCAAAGTGGAATACTGACATTCGCTCCAAAGGCGAAGTAGTTGTGTCCGATACTTCCGTTCTTATCGTACTCGCCTTGTAACGCGATCTGTGGCAACGCGTTGGCTTTCTCCGCTTTCCACGCCCACGCTGAAGCATCACGGGAAGCCATGACACTGGAAAGGGAAGGGTGGGAGAGGGCCGGACTGTCCAGCCGTTGCCGGAGGCGCTGTAGATCAGCGTCGAGAGAACCATCCGTAATCGCGCAGGTATGTAGATGGGTACCCGTCACCGTATTGATATCTTTCCATAACGCCTGTTCCTGGAGAAGCAGCGATGTCTGTTCCTGTTTCAGTCCGTAAAGCATGGTCTTGATGCGGAGGGTCTCCATGGCCGGGATAGAAGCCTTTCATGTCAGATTAGAGATTTCTCATTCGGTCTTCGTTATGTTGCGGGTACACGCCCACTGTTCACCTAACGAGACTGCCGATAAATCATCGTCCGTGGTGAATAATGGGGTTAAAAGGCTATCTGGGTACATATATTTTTTCGATCACCTCCTCATACTCTTTCTTCCAGTCGCTTCGTGTCGTAATCCCTCCTCCGGCCTTGAAGTACAATTGACCGTCTTCAAGATCGATGAACCTGATCATGACGGCACTGTCGAGATCGCCGTTCTGATAGAGGCCCATAACACCCGTATAGAACCCGCGGTCAAAGGGTTCTGCCGCCTGGATGATCTCCATCGTTTTGGGCTTCGGGGCACCTGTAATGGAACCGGCAGGAAGTTGTGAGAAAAGGATATCACCTAAATGACAACGATAGTTATTCGGGAGCCGGCCGGTGATGCGTGAACTCGTCTGCCAGAGGTCACCATGGTCCGTATGCAACCTTTCACCATAACGATAATGTTCCACCCGGACTTCATTGGCCACCATACTGAGGTCATTCCGGATGAGGTCGACGATCGTAGCATGTTCGGCGGCCTCCTTCGGATCGGCCATCAACGATTGCAGACTACCTTCGTCGTCGGCCCTGATGGTTCCTTTCATCGGACAACAACTGATTTCTCCTTGATGAATCTGCAGGAAGGTTTCGGGGGAGAAACAGACGAATTCGTCTTTGAGCCATAGTTTATATTTCGCTTTGGAGAGTAAGAATAAGTCCTTCAGTGACAAGGAAGAACGTATGGGTATTCTGCTGGTTAAATTGACCAGGTAGCTGTTGCCCAGCAGAAGGTTATTCCTGACGATCCGGAAACGGCGGTGGTAGGATTCGGCAGATTCGGGAGCAGACGAAAGGATGGGCGACGCCTGTTGCGCAAGAGACGGAAGAAGATCCGAAAGGGCTGTGGGAGAAGATAACTTCTCAATATTCGTGTTCGATCCTATTTGGTAACCCACATGGTCGTCGGGGACTTGCTCCAACGGCCATACTCTGCAGTCTGTGGTTGTGTAATTGATGGCGAAGAGGAAAGGCCGTTCCGTTCTTCCCATTTCGTTCATCCATGATATGGCTTCTTTCTTATTCATTCTTCCTAATTTTACAAGGTGCAAAGATACGAAAAAAAAGAAAAGAATCATCCTCTTTACAAGAAGAAAAAAGCTTTTTACGTTCAATTCATAGATCCTTTTGTAGGTGGCCGCCCTGTTGCGGCCACGCAAGGAAGATAGGGAAGATGTAGGGACATGTCGAAATTGCAAAGATCTGACGAGTGAGTGGCCGCTATAGGACGGTCACCTACTGATCAGAGACATACCTTACTTTGGGATCCTTTTTAAAAGCAATTACTTGCAAATTATTCAGTAACAGCTAGTTATTAGGTCTACATGGCAAAGATACAACAATCAAAGCCCCTTGTCAAGTGATTTTCTTTAGCTTTTTTGGTTAAAAATGTTAAATCCAACATAATTGGATGAAGAATTATCTATTTTCTATTCTCCATTATTCATTTGCGAAGCATCGCGCAGCGGGTTTTTATCGTGTTTTTCCGGTTTTCTTTTTTGAACTACCCGCTTCGCGGGAGAGATTTCAAGGATTCAAAAAGATTTGAAAAGATTTGTATGATTTCGGGCCACCGGATAAAACATGTGGGCGAGATGCCTCCATCAATGATCATCAATATTTCATCAATATCATCAGCGCCTCGAAAGAATGATCATTCAATGGATGCCAAGGCATCGCGTCATCACCGATGGTGGAGAAGTTTAAGACCATCGTGGCGCCCGCGAACTTGTTCCTCCAGGAATAGACGGCGGCGCCACGACCGGTGATGATGACGTCCGGGAAATGATTTCTAATCTTCCTTGTGTGGCCGCAATAGGACGACCACGCACCCGCATTGGGCGGAACATGATGAATCATGTCCCTACATATGTCCCGTTTTTTTCTTTTTTCTTTGGTAGTCTCAAACTTTCTCCTTAACTTTGTCAACAACAATTTCATCTAATTATGTATAGAACAGTATTATCTTTTTTGATGCTTGCCATATCTGTCTTCGCCTTCGGACAGGACAAGCAGGATTTCTGGCTCGGCGCCGATATCAGTGGCACGACAGAACTGGAGGCTGCGGGAGAGAAACTCTATAACAGTAAGGGTGAAATCCGGGAGAACACCGCCCTGATGCATGAGCTCGGCCTCAATGCCGTACGACTGCGCGTATGGGTGAACCCGCGTGGGGGATTCTCCGGTGCTCAGGATGTCCTGGAGATGGCGAAGCGTGCCCGGTATTACGGGATGGCTGTGATGATCGACTTCCATTATAGTGACTGGTGGGCTGATCCCGGCAAGCAGACCATCCCGGCACAATGGCAATATCTGGGCTATGGCGAGATGAAGACGAAGCTGTGGGAGCATACCCATGATGTCCTTCAACTGTTGAAGGATCATCACATCGACGTGAAATGGGTGCAGGTAGGCAACGAGACGACCCATGGCTTCCTGTGGCCCATGGATAGGGCAGAGGACAACATGCAACAATATGCGGGCCTGACAGAAGCCGGCTATGAGGCTGTCAAAGCCGTCTATCCAGAGGCAAAGGTCATCATCCATCTCGACGGCGGCTGTGACCAAAAGCGCTATGACTTCATCTTCGACGGACTGAAGAAATTTGGTGCCCACTGGGATATGATCGGCCTCAGCGTCTATCCTTACTGGGACATCAAGGGAAATCTGGAGAAGGACTGGCAGGGTACGGTCAGGGATTTCGCGGCCAATATCCGTCATCTGTATCAGAAATACGGTTCTGAATGCATGGTAGTAGAGACGGGGGCTGAAGCGCAGAAGCCCGTCGAGGGCAAGCGAATCATGGAGGCAGTGATCCGTGCAGCCCGGAACGACTGCGACGGACACTGCCACGGCGTGTTCTACTGGGCTCCGGAGGCAGAAGGACAGTATCCTCTCGGTGCCTTCGCCAACCATCGTCCCACCGCCATCATGGATGCCTTCACAGAGGCAGCCAAGTAGGGACAGGATTGATCATGCTCCCTTCTTATTCCATGAACACGAAGTATACGGCAGCGACGAGACAGAGGAATGCGGCCGCATGATTCCAGTGCAGGGACTGTCCCTGAAAGAGGAAGTTGGCGATGACTGCGAAGACGATGAGGGAGATGCATTCCTGGATCACTTTCAGTTGAACGAGCGAGAAAGGACCGCCGTTGCCTTGGAACCCGATTCTGTTGGCCGGTACCTGGCAGCAGTACTCAAAGAAGGCGATGCCCAATGAGAACGCGATAACGCCAATCAAGGGCCAGTTGCTTGTCACGCCTGTCTGCTGTAGTCGTAAATGCCCATACCAGGCGAGCGTCATGAAGACGTTGCTCAGGCATAAAAGAAGTATTGTATATATTCCGTTCATATTGCTCCGCAGACCACTAATTTATCTATTTGTCATCATAATGCCCCATTGCCGAGATTACAAAGACGATAACCGTTGTTTCGTTAACCATATACCGTAGACGGTTTTTCTTGTCAAGTTTTCTGGACCACACGCCATTTAAATAGCGAAGCTCATGGGGATGTCCTGTACCCGTATAAGGATGTTCCCTCAGCTCCGGTAAGAGAGATTGAAATTTTCTAAACGATTGAATGTCTGATTTCATCATTTTCGCAAGATCTTCCCTTGCCTGTTTGGAAAATTCAATCTCATACATGTTCTGTTCGCTTTATGAATTCTTCCAGTGTCTCGTCACCCTTCATTTTATATACTTTTCCTTTCTTGATGTCGTCCAAGCCTTTATTTATAGACAGAAGCTCTTCCTTAGAAAGGATATCATCATCGTCAGCAACGCTTATAACGATAGGACGTGCTTTCCTACGGGAAACCAATATCGTCTCCTTCTCGGCTAAATCAAAGTATTTTCTTTGGTTGGCCCTAAATTCTCTTGATGTAATAATCTGCATATCTCTTCTTTCTTTATCTGCCGCAAATATACGAGTTATTTTTGAAATCTCCAAATAAAAGTGTACTTATTTGTGTACACATTAGGCAGCTTATAGATGATGTCCTCGTATATTCCGGCAGATCTATCCATTTTGGTCAGTCGTTTAATCTTCCGGCAAAATTACGATATTTTTCTCGAACGGCTGCAGACGGTCTCATCTTTTTTTCTTAATTTTGTGCCATCAAAGTATACATCACAAAGGTATGAAAGCATATCCAATGAAAGAAAGATAAGTATGAAGAAGATCTTAATATTGAATGGCTCCTCACGTCCCCACGCTTTTACGGAGGCGTTGATAGACAGTTTTCGCCAAGGAGCCGAAAGCAAGGGAAACCAAGTAGAAGTGGTTCATTTGCGAGAGAAACGTATACATCATTGCTTAGGGTGCCTTCATGGTGGAAAAGATTACGAGCATCCCTGTACGCAACGCGACGATATGGATGAAATTTATCGTCTGTATCGGCAGAGCGATGTCATCGTACTGGCCACACCTTTGTTTTTCTGGTCATATAGTGGACTCCTGAAAGACGCGTTGGATCGCCTATGGGCATTGGCAGAGCAGTCGGTCGATGAACTCCATGGCAACAACAAGAGCGGACTGCTGCTGTGTGCCGCCGGAGGCAGTCATCCTCAACCTCTCATTGATCATTTCGATTATCTGATGAAACGTATGGAATGGGCCAATCTGGGCCATTACGTTCTTTGTCATACGGATGATATGGACAAAAGAAATATCCCGGAAATAGCCGGGGCGAGAGAGTTGGGTGAAAAAATAGCCATACCGTGAATGGAATCACGATCAGGACATCAAAGGCTACCGCTGCCAGAGACCTGCGCACTCTGCGACTTCCTCACGGCCTCTATATCATCCGCACAGGGAGTAGCTGTTTCAAAGTGCTCGTGAAATAAAGGGCATCAGAAGACAGACTCCCATGTCGTTCAACATCATCATAATTCTCAGCCTCAATTTCATAACAGCCAAAAATGAATTATCGACATTGTGATAAATACGAGTGCAAAGATAAAAAAAAAACAAGAAAACAATATTTTGTTAACATTAATTATACTTTAAATGTGCTGTCAGTTTTCCTATAGTGAAACAAGAGAGGGACGCTTGGCGGAGGCAAGCGCCTAACGGAAACTGAAAATACAAGATTTTTAGAGGTTCGCTAACGCTCATTAGCGCACGCACAGAACGGCTTATATCATTTTTCGAAAACTCAAAATGATAATATGTAAAAGCACAAAAAATGTAGGAGGTTAACCTCCTACATAAAAATAGAGACATAGGAACAAAAGTCCTAAAAGATCAATACAAGCCAAAGCGAACCAATAAGATCCAACTAAGGCGATAAGAATTTTAAAAAAGCGTTCCATTAGCAGTGAATAACACTGCAAAGATAATAATTAAAATTGAACTACAAAAGAAACAAAAGGATTTTATTTAGAAAAAATACCAAAATGTGTACCTAACAAAGAATGATTAATAAAATGTGAAGTACCGTCCCATTGGATCAATTGTTGATTCCAGAAACCATGACCATAACGCCAAGCGTTACGTTGATAATCAGCAGCACCACGAGCTTTAGCAGAAACAGAGTTCCAATATTCTGTTTTGGAACGATTAGATTCGGTGACAGACTGATGACCATGAAGAGCAGCGGTATTACGAGCATCTTTAACAACATAAGGACGGGTTAAGTTTTTAGTTTTAGTGTCAGCACGAGTATTTTCGGCAGAAGCACGTGAAGCATCGGCACCTGCATTAAGATTACCAACAGTAGCATCAGCAACTTTATTATCATTGCGTTGAGACTGAATCATATTATCAATCTCGACCTTATACTTTTTAGGCAACCAATTGATATGTAATTTCTTCATCTCTGAATCACAAGAAATATTATTAATATTAGCGTTAGCAACACCAACATCAGATAAAATTTTCTGAACAGAAGTAACCAAAGTATCACGATCAGCATAATAACGTTCCTGGGCATTAGTGACAGGAGAACCGTCATCATTAACCAAAGAAGTTCCATTTTGCCCATTAACATAGGGCTCATCATCTAGCATCTGAAAGATTTTTGCTCTATGCGCTTCGAAAGCAGCAGAATCAGCAGCAGCAGCAGCACCACGAGCAGCGGCAGAAGTAGAAATAACTTGATTTTGTAAACCAGTATTACCAGAAGAATCTTTAGCATTATCAAGAAACTTTTGGCGCCAATTGTCATAGTTAAGATTAAGAGACTCCTGCCAAGCTTTTGCGGAATTAGAGTGATTAAGATCAATAGAAGAATCATTGAGTTTAGCACCAGAATAAGCGTTCAAAAGAGTAGCGAAAGTAGAAGGAATATTCTGAAAAACTTGACCAAGTTGAGATCCAGTATCAAACTGTGATGCAATAGGAGCAGAAGAAGCAGAAGGAACAGCAGGAGAAGAAGCAGACATACCAAGATAAGGATTATAACCTGCATTTTCTAAACGCTGTCGAACATAAGCAGGGTCAGACTCAAGATCCTGCCAACGACGAGCAGCAGAATTTTCAGCAGATTGACGATACAACTGTTTGTCATTTTGATTATTGGTCATTATGGTACCGACTAGACCACCAACAGTAGAGAAGAAAGAACCTGCCCCTGCAAGAGCAGCACCAGAACCGGAAGAACCAACAGAATCATTACAACGGTGATCTAAAAGGGGACGATCAAAAGAATAAATATGCAACATAATGAATATATATTAATAAATGAAACAAAGGTGGACAAAAATGAAACAAAGGTGGACAAAAGATGAATAAATATACAAAGGTGGACAAATGTATTTTTGTCCACCTAAGTAATTAAACATCAGACCCAGAAGCGTCAGATGCAGAAGCGTCAGATCCAGAAGCATCAGAACCAGAAGCGTCAGATCCAGAAGCGTCAGACTTATTCATAGAGTCAATAATCTGAGTCATGAGATCTCGAACCTTGTCCATATCGGTATTAGTCGAATTATACCGAGAAGGAAGCAAAGAAATAAGCTCATCATCAGAGAGACGGAAGCGAGAAGAAGCAGGAAGCTTTTCAAGTTGTGACATAATCAATTCCTTTTCTTTAGAAGAAACAGCAGGATCCAACAAACGGGTAGTAGCTTGCAAGCGATAACCAGTAAGGGGATCAACTGGAAAAAGAGTATCCTGCAATTCAAGGGCTTCACTATTTAAAACACGGAGATCGTGATTAACAACAGGATCAATATGGATAGATCTAAACATAACAAAGAATTAATAATTAGGTAAACCTGTTTCAGACATATCAGATACTTTAGCAATCTGGAAATTTACACCACCGTAAACACAATCAGACTGTTGAGAACCATCATAAGAAACATTAAAAACTGAATCCAAAAGAGTTGGTGAAATTTTGAACAAATCAAGTTTAATTTGGAGGACATAATCCGTGTCACCATTAACCAATTTAGTAAGATGCTCCTTTAAGATACGACTTTTAGAAGTTGTAAAATAAGAAAGTTCATTCGCAAATTGACCATGATTAATATCAATAGCAGTCTTGTATTCATTATATCTGGGACCATAACCAAGAACTGAATTAACACCATCATAAAGCTGATCGGCAGTAACAGCCTGAAGACCAAGATTTTCAAATTCAGGAACAAAGTAATCACCACGTGAAAACTTTTTATTAAAAGGATCAAGACGGTTATAGTCATAACCGAAAGAAGGTATCAAAGAATAGATACACATAAGAACACCATGCTCTTTAGCATCAAATTCAATAGAACCAGAACCAGAACCAAGACCTTTAGAAACAGAAAAACCGAGTGTTTTAGAATTATCATAGTCAAAGTTACCTACAGACTGAGTAACATCATTAAACTCATAATTAGAGTCAAAACCACCGATATAAGTACATTTATGATCACGACCTTCAGAAACAGAAATACCAAAGTGAGCTTTGATCTGATCTGCATAAGTCTTTCCTGCAAGCATAGTTTGAGCAGCTAACTTTTCAAGAGCATAACCAGCACGAAGAGACATAATAGAGAAACCAGAAGCATCTTTTACAGTGGTACCATCAAGATCCAACTTAGAACCATCAATATTTAAATAATCTGTAAGAGACTTTTCACTAACACCATCATAGACAAAAGAAGGACGGATATTAGTAAGAAAATCCAAATTACAATTGCGGTAATGAAGTTCAAGAAGCTGATCTAAAGGAGTAGAAACAGAATCAACATCACCATCAATATTGAAATATGTAGGATCAAAATCTTCATAAGTAGTATTACGGTAGTGATCCTCATAGATCTTGTGATATGCAAGAAGTCTAAAAGGATTATAAGAGCGATCATTACGAGTTATCCAATCTTTATCATACGAATGAACACCTTCAGAATCGACATAACCACTACCTTGGGAATGACCAACACCAGAACCATCAGGGAAGAAGCGACCATATCCAAGGAGATCAAGAAGACGAACAGCATCATAAGACTTAGAAAAACCACAAAGATCATCTTTAGCAGAATCATGAGGAGCAATAAAAGAAGAAGATTCGTTATAAGAACGACCGGAACCCCAAGACTTATAGCCTGTATAACCTTGCGAATTGGTACCATCTGGACGAGTAGAACCAGAAGCATTAGAACCAGAAGTGGCAGAACCAGAAATGGCAGAACTAGCAGAAGAGGGACCTGCAACTTCATGGTCAACAAGAGTAACAGATTGATTAAGAGTAAGAGGATGAGCATCAGGATCCTGTACTACAGACCTAGGAAAACTAACAAGAACACCAGTACGATCAGCAGAGATGACACGGCCATTATTAGATGTAATAACAGAGTCATTAGAGGATGTATTAGAAGGGAGAGTAACTAAAACTGAAGAACCATCAGCGCCGATTTCAGAAACTATACCAGTAAGAGACTTTACAGGATTAGGAGTCTTAACAGATTTAAATGTTCGATGACCAAAAGCAGAAGAAGAACCATCAATATCAGATGTGTCGACAACATGGAGCTTATAATGATTCTTTTCAAGCCAAGCATTGATAGAAGAACGCTTAACAGAAGGAATAGAAAGCGCTTTAGAATTGGTATAAGAGTTATAACGATTCCATAATTGTACAGTACGGAAGTCGTGCATACCAGTAACTAACTGGTCGAAAGGAGACCAGAGTTGAGAATAAGGAACGAAATAAAACTCATAAACACCACGCATAGAAAGAAAAGCTGTACTATTACAAGGCAGACAACGCATGAAGTCTTGCGCAGAAATCTTAACATGATCATGGGGAATCAGATCAAGAGAAAGAACAGGTAAAAGCATACCTGCATGAGCAGAAAACAAATGACGTTGCGAAAGATCAAAAGCGTTTCGAGGACGACTAACGCTCTGAGGTTTTAAAACTGGAACTTTTCCCATAATAAACTAATTTAAAATACGACAATTATTAATTAAAGTATTATTTATCTTTTTAGATTTATTCTTATCTTGAAAACGTTTAATATTAGTATCCAACCAGAGTTTGTAAAAATTATCTTTAGAATAATCATAAAGATTAATTCGACCACTATCGTTGAACAAATCTTTACCATAAATAAAACGTGCAAGAGAAAAGAAAGGAGACGTAAGAAAGTTACCAGAACTAATAAGGTCAGTTAAAAGATCTGGATAAAAACAAGCTAAGGAACGCCGACCGAACGTAGAAATGAAATCATTTTGAGAATCATAAAAACGCTTAAGTTGATATTGAGCTGAAAGATATAAATACTTATCAAACAGAGAAATATAAACATGAACGGGATCAACGAAAGGCATAAACTTATTAAAGTTAACCAAACGGAGAACCTTCATACAATGAAGAGAAGCATACCAGGAGGAATCATCATCAACATTGAAACGAGTAAAACCAAAAGTATTAGTAACATCATGAACGAACAAAGAATTATAAGAATCAGAATAACGATCCTTACACCATGAACGAAAAGAGGGAACAATACCTTTAGACAAAGCAAGAGAATACTTAATATTCAAGCATTTAAGAATAGAATTTACTTCATTTTCATATTCTTCAATGTGCGAGAGACAAAAAGAGTACAAGCAGTATTTTGCATCAAAAGATAACTCACTATATCGGTAACACTTGCGCCAGAGGGAATTAACAGAATCTTTGGTAAAAGGAACATCACAAAGCAAGGTGATCCCTTTTTTACTGTCAGTTCGTGAAACAAGATGCGTAATAGTTCCTCTGGAGATTGACGAGAGTAACGCTTCAGTATCATTTTTGAACAAACCGATAACTGGATCTTTGCTCTGAATGTGGAACGGACGGAAGATAGAGAATCGTAACAACGAAGGTAAATTAACATTGCCAGTAACATAGTCCGCAACATAGTAACTTGTGTTACTGTCGCAGAATTTGACATAATTTCTGGTAAGGCGAGGATCTGCAAACGGTTGAAACGAAAAACAGTTACGTCCTTTTCCTGCAACTCTGACTTTGACAGACCAGGCAGAAACGATAAAATCAACGATTTTAGTCGAGAGTAACGGAGAATCGAAGAACAAGATACCGTGGTAATGTGGACGAAAGGTCTTGGGACCATATTCACACGAAATATAATATCTGATTTTTTGCTCATAAGCAGAAATAGAAGTTTTGGAGATAAGGAAACGGAGACGCTTAATAAAATTCTGAACATCACGTTTACAAGCAACAGCGAAAGTAAGATCAGACGAAAGATCATGTTCAATAGAAGGAACAAAAGTATCATCTTTAATCAAATATTCACCATACTTATCACGAGGATTTAAAGGAAAACGATCATACATATCGGAAGTACGACCAATAGGACGGCACTGGATAACACCGTTAGAATCCTCAAAGAGTTCGGCTCGAGGAACAAATTTATTATTGTAGGTAAGAGTAAAAAACACCGAATAACGATGCTCTTTAATTTCAGACGAAACACGCATAGTTTGTTTACCTGCATCACGGAGACGGCAAGCCGTACAAGAACCACAAGGCACGTATTCAAAGCGTCCAGTATATCCATTAAAAATACGTACTGGATGCTCGCAATTAACTGGCAAACTAAAACGTGTTAAATCCATACTACTTATCTATAGGAAGATTAGTAACTTCAATAGTATGATAATGTGCAAACCGAAGTGCAACATCAGTAAGATCACGGTGTTCAGAAAGCTCAAACATACTTAAATTAGTAAAGTTCCAATGATAGAACAACGAAAAGATTTGAAAAGCATAATTCAAATCACGGAAAGAAACAGACTTCAAAACTTGAATATCTGGATCAGTATAATTAACTTGATATAAATACATAAATCAATGTTTAGGGTAAACAATAGAACCAGAGTGGTTAACATCAGTAGTATCAACATAAATGATACGTGAATGTCCAGAACCTTCAACAGAATGAGTAACAGTGCAAGAAGTCAAAGCACTGACACCAAGAGCAGCGAGGAAAACACCACAAGCGTAAATAACGCTTTTAAGAAGGCAGACAAGAATAGTTTTACGATCTAACATAACTAATCAAAATTAGAAGTGAACACAATAGAATATTTATGAGTGAAGTCATCAACAAGAATATAATCAACTTTAGACCATAGAGTAAGAGGAATGTGCGAAGCAGAAACCAGAAGCTCGAATAGATAACGCTCTGGATCGAAGATACGATCAGGAACAGCGTAACCAATACCTGCAAGAAATCTATTTACCATAAGCAGAGCACGGTGATAAACAAGAAACTTTTGTTTCTTGTCATTGGCATGAACCAGGCGGAAGGAACTGCCATCATTGGGGGAAATCAACTTGTAAATCATATTATAATCGACATTATGATAAATAGATAATTATTGATACGCCCTATCTACCCAAAAAAACAGAGCAACGGATTTCGCATTTATGTTTAATCTGTTACTCTGTCTTTTTTATTTCTCTGTTTGACGGATCACGATCAATCATGCCCCAACTATTCTATTTCTCCCGTGTACGAGATCGGATCACGTTCTTTGGCCCATACGGAGACATAACTGCGGCCGTTGGAGAAAATCTCCAACTGATAGATCATTTCGTCCTCACCATTGTCCACATTCATTTTGATAAGATACCGTCCGTCTTTCGACTGTGTCATGGAATAGTTGGCGATCGTTGCCGAAAAATCATGATTCATCACGTCCATACAGATTTCTTTGCGTGGCCGCAATAGGACGGCCACCTACCCGCTCGCAAGCTATTTCTTCAGCGTTTGCTTCTTAGAAGCTTTCTTCTTTGGAGCGGGTGTTTTTTTCTTGGCAGGAGCCTTCTTCACTTTCTCAACGCCTTTGGCATCCTTGACCTTTGCCTCCTGAGAGGTAGCAGAGCTGACACCGTCGACCTTCTTCTTCAGGGTGGTCTCCTGCTTGTTATCCTGAGCAACCTTACCGTTCATGCTGTTGGCGACAGCCGGTGCGGCGAGCAGCATGACAGCGGCTGTCATCATCAAAATTGATTTCTTCATTCTTTATTTGTTTTTTGGTTTAACTGAAGATTAGACGATGGAAAACGGGAAAGGTTTAATCTATAGTTTTCGTAAACATTACAAAAATGTTAAATTTTTACTGATTATTTGGAAGTGTCAAAATAAATTGGTAATTTCGCGGAGTGAAAAGAAGAAAAGCTTATGAAGAAAGTAATATTCACATGGCTGTTCCTACTGGTGGCTATCGTCGCTTACGGACAGCAAGATAGTAGCAACATAATCAACAAGAACATGAGTACAGTGTATGATTTCACGTTAAAGGACAAGAAAGGTCAGGATGTGAGCCTTTCAGAGTATAAGGGTAAGGTATTGCTCATTGTCAATACCGCTACAGGCTGTGGCTTCACGCCTCAGTATAAAGAGTTGGAGGCTATGTATGGCCGTCTGAAGGACAAGGGCTTCGAGATCCTCGACATCCCCTGCGATCAGTTTGGTCATCAGGCTCCGGGCAGTGATGAGGAGATCACGAAGTTCTGTACGCTGAAGTTTGGTACCGACTTCCCGCAATTCAAGAAGAGTGAGGTCAACGGCAAGAACGAGCTTCCCCTCTACACTTGGTTGAAGAGTCAGAAGCCTGTCACCGGAACCTATGAGCCGAAACTCGCCAAGGTGATGGAGAAACTCTATAATAAGGTGAACGCCGAGCCCCGTAAGAAGGATGATATCCAGTGGAACTTCACGAAGTTCCTCATCAACCGTGACGGTGCCGTTGTAGCCCGTTTCGAGCCGACGACAGACTTGAAGACCGTCGAGGCTGCCGTTGAGGCACAGCTGTAACCCGACATTTTCAATAACCCTCTTGTAGGTGTCGTCCTATTACGGCCACGCAAAGAAGATTGGGAATATGTAGGGACATGATTGATCATGTTCCGCCCAACAGGAATAATGACAACAAAATGAAAATCGGCGAACTTTCTTATCAGAATATTATTTTTGACTTGGGTAATGTACTTGTCAAACTCGACGAACAGGCTACGATGCGAGGCTTTGAGCAGCTGGGCCTCGGCAAGTTCGAGCATATCCGCGAGAATCCAGAGGCCCTGCGTCTCTTCCAGGGAATGGGCATCGGGCGAGTCAGTAACCGTGAATTCTTCGACGGTTTCCGAAAGTTGAAAGGCAGTAATGCCACCGACGAACAGATCACGGAGGCTGTCAATGCCATGCTGTTGTATATCCCCGATGAGAAGAAACGTGTCCTCTTGGCATTACGTGCGGCCGGTTATCATACCTATTTATTGAGCAATACCATCGATCTCCATTGGCGTTACTGCGTGGATCATCTCTTTCCCATGGAGGGACATACGGTTGACGACTATTTCGACCGTACATTTGTCTCTCAGGAAATGCACATGAAGAAACCGGATGACGAGATCTTTCAGGCCGTTATCGCCCAAACGGGCATCGATCGTTCCGATACGCTCTTTATAGACGACCTTGAAGTCAACTGTCAGGCCGCTGAGCGCAATGGCATTCACAGTTTTCAGAACAAGGAGTTTGATGACTGGTTGAAGCTGGTGTACTAATTGTCCGATATCGTTGCCCAACGTTTTCATAGGATGATGATTACAATAATCGGATCGGCCATTACTGAAACTATAATGACATGCTGGCACCGCGGTTCAATGACCATATCCTTTGGAAGATAGGTAAATATCCTTGTCGGTCATGGCGCATACGCAACTGTCGGACCATACATTCTCAGCAGTCTCTATCATGTCTATGATGGTATAGATGGGAAGGATCATACCCATGATTCCCAAGGGAGCCCCCTGCCCCGTCATCAATGACAACGTCAGGAAATAGCAGCCCATGGGGACACCGGCATTACCCACGGCAGAGATGACGGCAATGATCAGCCACAGGAGCATCGTCGGCAAAGTCAATATCGTACCGCCATTCTGCATCACAAAGAGGCTCGTCACAAGGATGAAAGCGGCACAACCGTTCATATTGATCGTCGTACAGATCGGCAATACAAAGCGTGATACCTTCGGCGAGACCCCAAGACGGTTCTCTGCCGTTGCCATCGTCACCGGGAGTGTTGCCGCACTACTCTTCGTGAACAGTGCCATGAGGACGGCGGGCATCATACGACCAAGGGTATGGATAGGATTCAACCCACGCGCCAGAAGGAAAAGGGGCAGAATGATGAAGAACTGGATAAAGTTTCCACCCAGGATTACGGCGACATAACGACCGAGGGACGCAGCCGCCACCCCCGCCGACACTTGTGCCGACAACTGTGCGGAAAAAGCAATGATGCCAACGGGTAATGTCCAGATGAGGCCACGGATCAGTGTGAAGAGCAACTCCTGAAGACCTAAGAAGAGATGGACGACGCTCTTCTTCCCTTCTGTCTCCGGCATCTTCGACAAGGCGAAGCCTACCGCGAAGGCGATGAGCAGCAACGACAGGACATTCCCCTCCAACAAGGGCTGAAGAACATTGTTTGGGATAACCGAGAGGATATGATCATAATAGCTTTCTTTTCCGAGGTCCTGGGGCAGGGCGTGTACACCGGAATGGACCATGACGGCTGGGAGGTTGCCCGGTTGAATGATCAAATAGAGAAGAAGGCCTATGGCAGCGGCAACGGTTGTTGTCAACAGCGTATAGGTGATGGCATGACGGAATATTCGTCCTGTATCCTCCTGTTGTCCAAACTTGGTGAGGGTCGTGATGACAGCCAAAAGAATTGTCGGAACGGCGACGAATTGGAAGAGACGAGTGTAGACCGTGGCAATGAAGTTCATCAGTGCGTTGAGCCAGCCCAGTCCCGTCAGTCCGAGCAGTGCACCGATAACGAGGGCACCGATCCACAGAGCCAGCTGTTTTCGTGAAGTATGAATTTTACGGTTGGTATCTTTTTCTTGCATCATTGATATCTCTTTTTGCCCGCAAAGTTACGAAAAATTCCCGATAACCGGCATGATGCGGTCACATTGTTTTGACCCCTTGTCTGTATTTTAACAGGGCTTAGTCACATTTGTTACCTTATTTTTCCGGATTCCTTCGTTTTCCTTGGTTGGTATTATTTTTGTTCTTCTGATAGTGAACAAGAATAAGTATCCATTAAAAAGATAAGATTATGAACAAGGAATTGACAAAGAACATGACTGTCGGCTCGATGGTAGCTGAGGATTTCAACCGTGCGCAGGTTTTCGAACAGTTAGGCATCGACTATTGCTGCCATGGCTCAGATACGCTCGAGGAGGCATGCACAAAGACCCATCTTAACCCTGATGACGTACTGGCCAAGTTGAATGACCGGCAGACCGTAGGCGGTGGTGCCCCCGACTTCGCCAACTGGCCTTTGGACTTGTTAGTGGACTATGTGCTGAAGTATCATCATCGTAACTTCCACCTCCATCATGATGCACTCCTGCAACTGGTCAACAAGGTTGCCAGCGTCCATGGTGGCCGTCATCCCGAACTGTTGCAGATCAGAGATCTGGTTACTGAGTCCTTCGAAGAACTTGATTCCCATTTTGCCAAGGAGGAGAACATCCTCTTCCCGCAACTCTACGAGATCTACAACGCACATGAGGAAGAGCGTCCGGCAGCACCTTTCCACTGCGGTTCCATCGCCCCTCCTATCCACCAGATGATGCTCGAGCATGATACTGCCGGTGATACCTGGCAGCATATCACGGAGTTGTCGCATCACTTCGAGACTCCCGCTGATGGCTGTTCCTCCTACCGTCTGATGAATAAGCAGTTGAAGCAGTTCTTCCTCGATCTCAAAGAGCATATCTCATTGGAGAACAATCTCATTTTCCCGGGCTTCCTCCGTATGGAACAGCAAGCTATTTAATGCTCAACAAAAAATCTCCAAGAAACCATCTTGGAGATTTTTTATAAGACATTCTTGTCCAACAAAAATGACGCAGAACCTCCAGTTTATTTTTAGGTTTATTTAGAGGTGGATTCAAAAAGTTTTGCTACCTTTGCAGCATGGAAATCAAGAAACACCCTGGATATACATTCAAGTGAACAATATCAATTCTCAACATAAAATGAAAAAAGCAATTCCTTTCCTGCTGCTTTCTGCAGCCTTGATGACGACCACGATGTTCGTCAGTTGTAGCGATGATGATGATGTTGAAGTAATCGACACGCTCAGTGGCAACTATACGGGTCGGGATACCCTCACGTTCAGCGTAAAAGGTATGAATCTTAACCAGCCGAACACCGAGGATGTCTCTTATGCCGTAAAAGCGAATAAGGATGGTTCCATTGATGTGACCCTTCCTTCGGAAACATTCGACTTCACGGCTGTAAAGATGGGCAATATCGTTCAGGGATCCTATACGGTGAGCCATATTCCGTACGATAGCAACAAGGGAGTATGGTATCTTGATTATGCCGCTCAAAAGGACAGTGCAATGGTCAGCATCTTCGGGAAGACCAAGAAATACGAAGTGAAAGAGGGTAAGATCACCGTTTCTTTCCGCAACGATTCCGTCTTCGTGAAGAACGAGCATATGTTTGACGGTATGCCCATGGCCCTCAATGGCTCTTTCGGGGGAAAGAAATAACATTTATCGAAATGAATCAAGAATCAGAGGCAAGGGTCAGCCGTGCCGTAGATTATTTCATGCAGGGCTACGGCTGCTGTCAGAGTGTCGTAGCCGCCTTTGCCGACCGATATGGTTTGGACGAGAAACTGGCCCTGCGCATTGCCGCCGGCTTCGGCGGAGGTGTCGGCCGACTGCGGATGATGTGCGGTGCCGTATCGGGCATTGTCATGCTCGTAGGTTTGGAGGAAGGACAGGTCCTCGGCTCCGACCGTGAGGGCAAGTCGCATTGCTACAAGATCGTCCAGGAGTTGTTGGCGGAATCGAAGGCGCAGAACGGCTCTATCATCTGTGCCGAGATCCTCGGTCTGAAAGGTCACGAAAAAGCTGTCGGCAACTATACGGCATCGGAGCGCACGGCGGAATACTACCGCCACCGCCCCTGTGCCGCCAAGGTAGAGAGTGCCGCCCGGATCTTCGCCGAATATCTGGAGCGGAAAGAAGCATGTGACACAAAGGAACAGGTATAAGATTCGTATAATAAGAGGGTAGTATTTATACATATCATCTAAATAGTTCGATCTTCTCTTGTAAAATTGGAGCAAAAAATCTACATTTGCATCATTATTCATAATTTATACAAGAGAGTAAGATGAGAAAAAAAATTCTATTTGTGATGATGTTGTTGACTACAATATCATCTCTGGCCAAACAGTTGACGTCGGAGCAAGCCGCAAAATTGGCGCAGCAGTTCCTCAAGACAAAGACAACCGGTATGCGCCGTGTGGGACTACAGAAAAAACTTACCTTAGTCTACACGGCGGAGAACAGTAAGAAGGAGAACAACTTCTATGGCCTCGGCTTTGCTCTTCTGGAACTGTCCGTCAACGAGCATAGCGTCTTTCTTGCCATACACAATGGTAGAAGTGACCTGGAAAATGGCATCCTGACCGGCGTTATAGACCTTTACCTTCAAGGCTGACGGCTTGGCACCGGCAGCCAAGGAAGAGAGCGCGAGACCCAGCGTCAGTACAATATTCTTCAACTTCATAATGATATTTTTTAGAGATTAATACCCAATGGTGAAACGCTCCATGTGGTGTGTCGGCTTCTCGAGCTCATCGACCATCGCCACGGCATAGTCCTTCACGGAAATATGGCTCTTGCCATTGGCATCGAAGAGCATATCGTCCTTGCCCAGGCGGAACTTGCCCGTGCGGGGACCGTCAGTGTCAAACTCACCGGCGGGAGAGAAAAACACCCAGTCGATGTCGTTCTCGTTCGTGAGGATGTTGAGATAGACATATCCGAGAGAGATCACGCCATTCATGATCTCAGCGGGGAAGCCATCTGTCTCGAGGGCACGCAGGCCCGGGGCGACAAAGAGCGTACCAGCACCGCCGACGATGAGCAGCCGCTCTACCCCACTCTTCTTCGTAGCGGCGATAATTTTCTGATAGTTGACAACGGTATCCTTGGCGATGTTCGGATTGGTCCATCCGGGATTATATGCCGAGATGATGGCATCCTTGCCCTTGGCGATAGCTGCGAGAGCATCCACATCGCTCACGTCCTCCTTTACGGCCGTGAGGTTATCATGCTGGGGAAGTTTACTGGTATTGCGTACTACCGCCGTCACGTGATGACCGCGATTGAGAAGTTCACTGAGGATAGCTGATCCTACGAAGCCGGTTGCGCCGATTAAAACTACATTCTTCATATCTTTCGTCCTTTCTTTATTATAAAAACAGCCGATAAAACTGCCTTGGGTGATTATTGTTTTACTGATGCAAAGATACAAACTTTTTTCCTCTCTTACAAGAGGTTACCGTGTGACGTCATAGTTACCAAAAAGTAGGAATTGGATAAACACGCTATTCTTCAGAAACAAGTTTAACAAGTCTTAACCTTGTAACTCGTGGTTCTTTGGTTACTTTTTGCTACTTTTGTAAGAAATAAAGGAATAACGCTTATGGAAAAGAAAGAAATCAACCCCGAATATCTCACTTGTCCTATCCGTCAAGTCATCAGCCGCTTTGGCGACAAATGGTCCATGCTCGTGCTTTACACGCTTCATGACAGTAAGAAAGGTGCTATGCGGTTTGGTGAGATTCACGACCATATGGCAGACTGTTCGCAGAAGATGCTATCGAAGACGCTGAAAGAACTTCAGAACAGTCATCTCGTAGACCGTAAGGTTTACCCCGAAGTACCGCCAAGGGTGGAATATTGGTTGACCGAAACGGGCCAGTCGCTCATCCCTGCCATGGAAGTCCTCATCGGCTGGGCCAAACAACATTTCGACGACGTGGTACGGGAATGAACATTAGCATGTATAATTCATAGATCCTATTGTAGGTGTCAGTAATATACTTAACCTACGTCCAACATAAAGGCTCTTACCTGTGAATTATTTAGGTTAAGGAATGGATAGTAGAATATCTAAAGTTTCTCCTCCAAAGTGGTCAAGTCAGATAGCAGATCCTTCTCGAATTCCTTCCATCAAAAATCTTTGCTCTTGAGATAATCATGCATTGATGGACAGGAATAGGATTTTCTTACTCATAATGATTTTGTATGATGAAAAAGGATTTCACCTTATTATATATAGGTGGCATCATCGGCACTGCTCTTCTTTTGTTAGTGAGTGTCTGGAACCATTGTCCCCGATTCAGATGGTATATACTCCATCATGATGAGGAAACGAAAGACACGGACGGTTTCGTTGCGGCCACCTACAAAAGGATCTGTGAATTATTCAGGCTACTGCATGATACCCATCGCCACTCCTTCATGCAGGGCTATGGCTGCTGCCAGAGTGTCGTAGCCGCCTTTGCCGACCGATACGGCCTGGACGAGACGCTGGCCCTGCGCATTGCCGCCGGCTTCAGCGGGGGTGTCGGCCGATGCCCCGCAGTAAGCGAAGCGGCTTTTTATTTTGTTTTTCCATGTTTTCTTCTAAAAAAACTCTGACACGGTTTTCTTTTTCAACTATGCCTAAAGGCAAGAGATCTGAAGAATTTGAATGGATTTACGCTCCGCTTGGGATGATTTGTATGATTTGAATGATTTCTAGGCGGCAGCCTATAAGAAGCTCTTCGAGCAGATATCATACAAATCTTTCAAATCCTTCTAAATCCTTGAATTCTCTCGAGCAGAGCGAGTAGTTCAAAAAAGAAATCTTTCTGATATAATTTCTGATTTTTTTTTCTTATCTTTGCACCAAGAACTTATAAAAGAATGCTGTTATGAAACAATTCAATCCAAAACCGTGGTTCCTGCCACAGACAGTCATCATCATCGGGACTTATGATGAGGACGGAACGCCCAACGCCATGAATGCTGCTTGGGCTGGTACATGGGACAATGATAAGATCATGATCTCCATGGGTAATCATCAGACGACGCTCAACCTCAACCGCTGCCCGGACTTCACCGTCGCTTTCGCCACAAAAGAGACGCTCGTCGCCTCCGATTACGTAGGCATCATCAGTGGAAGGAAGGCAAAAGACAAGGTTGCCCAAACGGGCTGGACGGCTGTCAAGGGTGAGAAGGTCAATGCTCCCGTTTTCACGGACTTCCCCATGACCATGGAATGCCGCATAGAGCGGAAGATCGACGAGAGTGCTACGGGATATTACATCGTGGCGGACATCTTGAATATCCAGGTCAAGGAAGAGTATCTCGCTGAGGACGGTAAGCCCGATGTGGAGAAGATGCATCTCATCACCTTCGACCCCGTCCATCTCGGCTATCTGGAGATTGGCCAGCGTGTCGGCAATGCCTTCAAAGATGGAGCGCAACTGAAATAATGTCGATGCAACGTTATTGAGAGGCGCATATTTTAGATCAGATGAAAGATTTCGCAGCAATAGACTTTGAGACGGCCAACAACGAGCGAACAAGTGTATGCTCGGTGGGGGTCGTGATCTATCGGGATGGCAGGAAGGTGGATGAATTCTATTCGCTCATCAAACCCGAACCGGATTACTATACCTACTGGTGTACACGGGTCCATGGCCTGACGAGTTCGGATACCGAGAATGCCCCCGTCTTCCCCGAGGTATGGCGGCAGATAGAGCCGAAGCTCCTACTTTCCGCAGACGACCAAGAGAAGTTAGGCACTGAATTTCTGCCCCTTGTCGCCCACAACAAGGCCTTCGATGAGAGTTGTCTGAAGGCCGTCTTCCGCATGTATGGCATGGATTATCCCGACTATCCGTTCTTCTGTACGCTCATCCAGTCCAGGAGAGTATGGCCGGGCGGTCGGCATAACCTCGACATCATCGCTGCCCGTTGTGGCTTCGACCTCAGAAACCACCATCATGCCCTTGCTGATGCCGAGGCCTGTGCCGCCATTGCGCTGAAGATCCTGTAGGGATATGATTTATCATGATCTATTATCTTTATCTTTTTCCATGATCTTGTATATTTTTAGTCTAATAATTCCTTGCCCCTCTTGTAGGTGGCCGCCATGTTGCGGCCACGCACCCACAATGACCAGATAAGATGCCGAATATTTCCCTTGCGTGGCCACAACATGGTGGCCACCTACTATTCCCGAATGATTTGGGGGATCGGACGAATGATTTTCATCCGTTAATCCTTAAATACGCTGTCGAGGAACGCTTCCATGGTGCCATCCTTCGCGGCGGGGAGACTGTCGGCCTGTCGCAGATGATGGTCACCGGGGGCAATATGGATCGTATCGTCGAAACCGAGGATATAACGCATGGCGATGCGGTAGATACACTCCGTCGGCGCAAGGCCATAGACCTGATGGGCGAAGATATGACGGATGCGCGCCTCACTGTCGGGATAGGCCTTACGGAGCCCGGTGCTGTTGTACAGCCGTTTCACGATTTCCGTGATATACTGTCCTGACTTCATATACAGGTCGGCGAACGTCTTGTCGGGATCATCGAAGCAGCCGGGATTCTCTTTTTCCAGGAGATCGACCATCTCTTTCACCACCCATTTTGGCGTGAAGATCTGGTTTGTCTTCTGTGGCGGGATATAGTCGAAGATATCCTCCTCCGCCGTAGTCTCGAAATAGTTGGCCAACTTCTTCCGCAGGCGCATGAACTCTTTCACGGAGTCGTTGAACACCACCTCGTCGAAGAAATGACCGGGACTGTGCTCCGTCGCCCCCGTTGCCGGGTTGACATAGTCGCCGCCGTCACGCAGGAGGTGAAACTGCTCCTTCGTAACACTCGTCACCTCGAGGAATACCGCATCGGAGATATTCTCGTCGAAATTCTGAAGTGTCGTATGTTCGTTGCCGTATCCCATGAGGAACGACGGGATGGTACGGGAGAAGCCGCGCAGATGGTCACGGATGAGCTCGTCGGTACTCCCCTTCTTGGCTTCTATGCGCTGTTCCTCAAAGGTGTTGGCGATGATCTCCGAACCCTTGTCGAGCATCTCACGCGTCTTGCCGTGGATCGTCTCGGAGAGTTGGTTGTCGATCTCTTTCTTCTGCTCCTCCGCGGCCTCACGGATGGCTTTCTGCTGTTGCGTCGTCTTGCCCTCACAGTCTTGGGCACACTGATGGTCGATCTTCTTCTTCTCGATGGAGGCCTGATGGAAGTGGGCACCCAACTGCTCGTTGACGGCCTTCTTGATCTCCACCGTCGCCTTACCCTTGTTGCGCTTCGAGAGCGTGTCGAGATCCTGGGCTTTTGCGCCCTCATCGGCATGGGAGAGCAAGAGACTCGTCAGTTTCTCACTCACCTGGTCGATCATCTGTTCCTCGGCCGTCTTGCCCTTGTGTTCCTTGCCTTGGCTGTATTTCCGCATACTCTCCTCCACATAGTTGTCGAGCTCTTCCTTCGGTTCCCCGAAGATCTTGTCGCCGAAGACCTGGTCCTTGATGTCCTCCACCTTCTGCGTGTCGGGCTTCGCGTTGCCCTCCTCGTCGAGATCCTGCGAGAGTTCCTCCACATCTTGGGCATCGACAACCTTGTCCTTGGGCTTCTTCACGGGCTCAAAATGGTTGATGATGTCGAGGATTCCTGCCGAACAACCATAGATGCTACTGATATTGGCAAAGAGGAAATTACTCATGAACCCACTGCGTACGACCTCTTTCGAACGGATCTTCCGTGGGATGAGCATCACCTGTTCGGCATCGAGGGGCTCCATCTCGCCGTTCTCGTCCTCACCGATCACGGGGAAGAAGTTGAGCAATTCACGAATATGCCGCTTGCGTGTATCGGTATCGCCATAGCCCGATGCCGTATCGGCACAGAGACCGTTGGCCATCTCCTCATAATTCGTCAGCGTACGGGCGGGATCGAAGTCGAAGATATAGGCATTCTCCTTACGGTGATAGCTGCCGTCGGCACCGAGATAGAGATAAGGCGTCTGGGCACGGAAGGCGGCCTGCATATATTGCGCCGGACTCTTCATATTGCTCAGGATCAGCACGCCCGTCCACTCGGGGATGGTGACGCCCGTCGTGAGCTGTCCAACGGAGAGCGTGATGGTGCCCTGGGGATGTTCATGGATGGCCTTGCGCACACGACGCAATGAACTGTCGTCCTCAATGACCTCGTCATCGTCCGTCTTGCCGTCGCCGGCAGCCACGACAATCTCGATATCGGCAAACTCGGGATGGCGCTTAGTGTCCCGCAGTTTCTCGGCGAGCTTCTTAGCGGAGTCCACTCGGTTCAGCAGCCAGAAAGTATGACGAAGGGCATGGCGCAGCTCGGGCGTAGAGAAGGGATAACGGGGCTGACGGCTCAGGGCGTCGAGCCATTTGTCGACGGCCTCATCATGGACGAAACGGCCACGCTCCACCCGGAAGAACTCATTGAGGTCGAAGGCATAGGCTTCCTGGTCGCCGTCGATCTCCACGCCCTTGCGGACCTTGTCGAGCACGATATCACTCATGCGGTAGGTATACATGTTCAACCGCGGCATCTCGGCATAGGGATTGGTGCCACGGCGCTCGTTCCACTGCTCCTTGGCGCGGCACTCGTCGGCATAGGTCCAGTTGAAGATGGCATCCTGCGGGAATTTTTCGTTGGCCAGGGCCTTGAAGGGCGTGCCACTGAGATGGAGAGTATGGCAGCGGTGGATCTGGTCGAAGGCGACATCGGTCTTATAGGTATCCACGCCCTCATGGGCCTCGTCGATGACGAGGAGGTCCCACGTGAGTTTCGCCACCTCTTCGAGCTTGTCGTAGTTGCCACCGAAATAGAGGGAACCTTTGAGGTCCTGAAGACTGACAAACTCGATGATGTTCTTCGTCTTGCCGGGCTGTTTGATGGCCTGGAGATACTGTTCACGGGAGAGACAGGGATGCTTGCGCTCCCGGATGGCGGCGACACGGGAGACGAAGAGATAGTTGTCGGGACCGACAAACTTCAGATAGTCGTTATACCACGAGTCGGCGATGGCGGGACGGTTGGTGACGACGAGGATACGCTTCAGCTGCATGCGCAGGCAGAGATCATAGACGGCAAGGGTCTTGCCGAAGCGTGGCTTCGCATTCCAGAGATATTCGGTCTGCGGACGGTCGGTGAAGCTCGCCATCGTCTGTTCCACGGCCTGCTCCTGACTGTCACGGAGCTGATAGTGGTGCGTCGGCTGACCTGGCATGATGCCGTGGTTCTCACGGAAGTCGTAGAAGTCATGCTTCGACTCGTCAACACCGATCTTGAACCACTCCGTGTCCGGCTGCTGCGGGACACCCAACTTATTGAGATAGGCATGGAAGTCCTTATCCATGAAGGTCTCGTTGGTCCCCTCATAGACGGCATTGCCATGCCATTCGAGCTGCCAGGCGATATCGGCGGTATGGCATTGCTGTTTGATGCGCTCCCGCACATCGGCCTTTTCGGTATAACCGATCTTCACCCATCCGTGATGACGGGCAATCTCGGGCGTCGTATAAGCATAGATCTGCGGCAGCGCCACATGGGTAGTATGTATATCCGGTCTTTTCATTATTCCATCTCCTTGACATGGGTCTCTATAAAGTTGCGCTCCTCCGTAGACAAACCATATTTGTCGTATAGCTGCTCGTCAATCTCGTGAATGCTCTTGCTCCAATCGATGTCGGATGAAGAGGTGAAGTTTTGGAGGGGGACATACTTGAACTTCGCAGGATTAATCTCCTGTGTAACTTTTAATATACTGATAAGCGTACGTGCGAATTTTGTTTTTAAATATTGTTGGCAGTTTTCAGCTTCTTCCTTATAGTTAAAAGCTCCTATACTTATAAAAGATTCAGTCGACCCTTCTTTAGGGCATTCAATAAGAGATTTACCTATAATCCTTGCCGGAATAGGTTTACCAATTGTTCCAGCAGCTCCATCTGCTTTTGAAAGAACAACCTTGTATGTGTCAATATTAGGAATTCTACTCGTGTTTACATAATCTCTACGAATAAACATAAACGTTCGATTTCTATCTTTGCGTCCTAACATTTTGATATAATCAAGACCATCATCAGGCTCCTCTTCTGAGAACACTTCGGGTATAACATCAAAGATATTTGAAGACATATCGTACATATGTCCTTTACTCATCTGACTTTTTGCTTTTGGAAAATCTTCATGAAGTTTATCAGTCAGTCGATAAATTGTTCTTGTTATGACAATTGGTTCCATAGATTTAAATCCATGGAAAGTGTTTACCTTATGGAAAATACTGTTCAGCTCATCAAAAGGAGTAAAAACTTTTATTGCTCCGAATGACTTCGTTGTGTCATGATAAGAAATCGCTACTCCTCCCGTAAGTTGAATATTAGGAAAAACGTCACTTGAATCCGGATAAAACTTCAATATTTTATAAGAGCTGTCATTCAGCATCTTTCTGTTCCATTCTTTTGGAGTAGATCCAGCATCAAATAAGAATCTGGCTGGATGGATCATCTCAACCTTATCAGATATTTGGAATGATTCATCAAGAAAGATATTGTATATTTGTGGTGCAAAAGAGGCATTGTCTCCCACGCTCTCATCTTGATACGGTGGGTTTCCAATGACGAAGTCGAATTTCATAGGCCATTTGGTTTTATGGTAGGTTTTGAATTTCTTGGTGATGAAGTCGGTGAAGAGGCAGTCGAAATGGTCGGGCTGTTCGTTGTCGGAGGGAATCCACCGCCGGAGCTGAGGTCGCACGCCGTTGTGCAACAGGATATTATTCTGCGCACAACCGGGACAAGGAGAGACTTTCTCGGGCGTTGACTCGCCAAAGAGACTGAGTTCCACGTTGGGCCGTTCTTCATGGCAACTATCGGGCAAGACGGCTTTCAGCCCGTCCATCTGCCAGATGTTCCACGAGATGATCTCCGCGGCATTCCGCAGTAGCGGCTTGTCGGCTTTGCGACCGAACCGCGCCTCATGATAGTCGTTGAACGAGGCCAGCAATGCCTCTCGGGCGAGCAACAGGTTATCGCCCTGCCACTCATAGCCATAGACACTGCCAAGGGCGAGCAGTGCCCAACGGTTCCAGTCATCTGCCGCAGCGTGCTCGCTGACGCTCCGCAGTTTCCGGTCGAGGATGCCGACGCGCTCGTTGAGGGGGATCGGCGTCCCCGTGACGGTGTCGTAGCGTGACGTGAGGAACGGGGCCTCACCACAGGTGATCTCCAGACGGGTAGCCACGACATAGTCCTGCCAACGCCGGTCGGCATCGGCCGCCACCGCGGTATTTGGCTCCGCTTCCCCACTCCATTCCTCGTCGATGACGTCATTCATCTCCGCCACGATCCAAGCGGGCGTGAACACCTCAGCCATCTGTCGTGAGCGCCGCTGTTGTTCGTCACGGCTCTTCAGTGCCCGCGGCATGATGAGGTTGCCGTGGTCCCCCGTGATGGCCTCGGCGGTGATGGCATCGTGCCACTGGTAGCCCGCTCCGTAGTCGGCATAACTGTCCGTGGCCCAGAAAATATGCTTCCGGGTCGTACGGTCGAGGAGCAGGACATCGAGGAGTCCGTCTTCCCACACCCATTCATTTTCGGAAATGTCTATCGGTTCCGCCATCTTCACTTCTTGTTGATGATGCAAAGATAGGGAAAATATGGGAGAAAAACAAATAAATAACATTTAAAAGTAAAGAAGTAAAGAAGTAAAAAAGTAAAGCTGCCGCCGTAGGGACATGATTCATCATGTTCCGCCACTAATGGCCCTCGAAGAGGGCAAAAATGGTTAGCCCCGGAAAAACACGATAAAAACCCGCTGCGCGATGCTTCGCAAATGAATAATGGAGAATAGAAAATAGATAATTCTTCATCCAATTATGTTGGATTTAACATTTTTAACCAAAAAAGCTAAAGAAAATCACTTGACAAGGGGCTTTGATTGTTGTATCTTTGCCATGTAGACCTAATAACTAGCTGTTACTGAATAATTTGCAAGTAATTGCTTTTAAAAAGGATCCCAAAGTAAGGTATGTCTCTGATCAGTAGGTGACCGTCCTATAGCGGCCACTCACTCGTCAGATCTTTGCAATTTCGACACGGATTTTCAAATCTGTGTAAACCCGAAACCACATAACTTGCGATAGATGTCGGGCAGGCTAATCTCTCCTGCCGATATTAAGAAAAAATGGAATCAAAGCATTTGTTCCAGTTTTATCCCGCCCCCGCCACCACGGTGCAGAGCAACACCGTCTGGGGAATTCGGGAAGTGTACAACTACATCACCACAGACCCGGACGCGTTTTCGCGCACCCAGGAGCTGCGGGATATCCTCAAGGAGGTCAACGCGGGGAAGCGGGACCCGAAGGAGGTCGGGGAGTTCAAGAAGAAATACTTTAACTTCGTCTGCTTCTCGGGGACCTTCTCCCGCCGCAGGGATGACTGCCTCATCCGGCACAGCGGACTGCTCTGCCTTGACTTCGACCATGTCGGCGGACCGACGGAGCTCGCGGACCTGAAGGAGAAACTCATCCACGACACGAACTTCACGACATGGCTGTGCTTCGTGTCACCGAGTGGCACGGGAGTGAAATGGGTCATTGACATCGACGTGGCCCGGGCTGATCATCAGACGTGGTTCCTCGCCGTCGAGGAGTATGTCCGCGAGACGTACGGCCTGGAGGTCGACGAGAAATGCGGCAATGTCTCCCGTGCCTGCTTCCTGCCACACGACGGCGATTGTTACGTGCGTCGTGACAAAAACAATAAAAACATTATTAAAACAAATAATATGGCTGCAACCATTGATTTTGACCCCGTCTTCTGGGCCAACAAGAACAGATCAAGAAGACATGAGAACGAGCACACGGCGGCTCCTTTTCCGGTGAACAACCCGCAGACGGCATCCTCGGAAGAGGAGATCCGCGACCTCGTCAGTGCTATCACGGCTCACGGCGCAGGCTTCTCTGACGACTATGGCGACTGGCTGAAGATCGGCTTCGCCCTCGCCGGGGAACTCGGCGAGCGCGGCCGCTCCTACTTCCATCAGCTCAGTCAGCTCATCAGTAAGTATGATGAGAAGGACAGCAACGAAAAGTACAACAACTGTCTCCGCAATGTACGTACTGATGGCAGCGGCGTGAACATCGCCTCACTCTACTATCTCGCGAAAAATGTCGGCGTGGACCTCAGTGCGTTTGCAAGAACGCATCATTCTAACTATGGAGTTAGCGCCATTAGCGCCACTAGCGCCATTGCGCCAAATAGTAAAAAGGGGGGTAAAAGTACCATTTTAGGTATTTCTGATGATGAATTGGCGCTTGGCGCTATGGCGCTAGTGGCGCTAACTGATGATGGTCGCAGTAATGGATTTTACTTCTCCGACAAGTTAAAAGTAGAGAATCTGGATCATATTCTTCGAACGGTCTATGATCTCCATCATGCCAATGTACCTAAATGTGATGCCATGATCTTGGGAGCTCTCAATGTGTGCAGCGGATTGATGGGTGGTGCCAACTTTGTGGGTGATGAGCGCAGTGGAGTCTATGGCCTGTATGACGGGCGCCGCGTTTATGCCCCACTATTCAACATCATCTATTCGGGTGCAGGCAACGAGAAAGGCAATCTTGTGTTCGACAAGCAATTGGCTTCCCCCATTAAAAACGAGATGCGGCGGAAATATGAAGCAGAGAAGGCTGAGTACGACTCTGCTATGGCTGCTTGGGAAGCTAAGGGTAAGAAAGATAGAGGTGAGGCACCGAAGAAGCCTGTATATCTTGACCCGTTCGTACCGGGCAACAGCAGTTCCTCGGCCGTTTACCGCGCGCTGAAAGCCAATGGTGGCTGGGGGTTGATGTATGAGACGGAGGCCGACACCGTTTCGAGTATGCTCGATTCGGATTATGGTAATTACTCCGATCTGATGAGAAAGGCCCATCACCATGAGCCCCTGTCGATGACGCGTGTGACTGACGACGTACATATTGATATTGAAGAACCACGGTTGAGTATCTTGCTCACCTGTACGCCGGGACAACTGCCGTCCCTCTTCCCTTCCTTTGAGAACGGACTGGGCTCTCGCTTTCTGTTCTATTACATGCCCGATGAACATGTAGAGTTCCACGATGTGTTTGCGATGAAGGACAAATCGCTGGATGATATCTACAAGGATTTAGGCGAATATTTCTTGCCGCTATACCATGCTTTGCAGCAGCGTGCCGGGCACCCTATTCAGTTCGTCATGAGTGAAGATCAAAAGAAGTTGTTCCTGGACACGTATAGTGAGGTGTTGGAGGAACAGTTCGGCATGTTGGGTAAAGGCATCCGGGCCTTTATCTTCCGCCTCGCTCTGGAGAACTTCCGCTATGCCATGATTCTGACGGTACTCCGTCGGCTGACTGATTGGCAAAATTCATTCAATCCATCCCGGTCTTCCGATATTTTCCCGGACGATGAGAACGCGCTGGTTTGTGATGACCGCGATTTCCAGACGGCTATGACGATCATAGGGTGTCTCATCAATCATACGGCGAGAGTGTACACGGTGATGGCCAAGGAGGATGATAATCCCTTTGCCAACAAAGGCTTTAAGCCTACTGTGGTGGAAGCTTCGCTATACAAGCTATTGCCTATAGGTGAGTTCAGTACGGCTACAGTATACGAGATAGCTGAAAAACAGGATATCCCCCGACGTACTGCACAGCGTGCGCTCAGTAACCTCGCTTTCAAATATCGTGTCATCAATCCAATGAAACGTGGCGTGTATTTCAAGCCCGAGGTCAAGAAGGGATAGTGGATCCAACGCAGGGGCCGTCCCCTTGTGGCGGCCCGTCGCCCGAAAGGGCGAATCATACAGGAAAAATCCGCCTCATGGAATGCCCTAACGGGCATCGGGCCACCACAAGGGATGGCCCCTGCATTTGGATGGATGATAGTTATGATTGACGTGGACACAAGTCAGCAATATATTTATTGTAAATATAATGTTTAATCAAAATAAGTATAATAGTTATGAATCAAAACAATGATACTTTTCCCATCCATGCCTACGGAAAGAGTGAGCTCGCCCTGCTCTACTTCCCTACGGCATCCTCGGCGCATACGGCCGTGAACCATCTCATGAGTTGGATCAAACGGTGTACGGGGCTCTTGGAACAGCTCCGGGCCGTGGGGTACCAGAAGACGGCGAAGTTCTTCACCCCTCGTGAAGTCGGGCTGATTGTGGAATACCTGGGGTGTCCATAGGAGGGCGGGACATCATGTATCCTCTTATCGTCGGCTATCGCACGCATCGTATACCATCGTCTGACCGCCACTGCGGATTTTCGTATCTTTGTGGGTGTAAATCAGAAAGGTTTATGCGATGAGGCGATAGCCGAGTCGGATGTTTCATTTTTAATTTCTTTAGCTTATGATTCGTTATATTTTAAGAAAGAACAACAACAAAAAGAGTCCGGTCTTCAACAAGTGGTTCGCCTACCCCGTCGTTGAGGAGACCATGGACCTGGCTGCCCTTGCCAAGCACATGGAGCAGCACAACTCCGGCTTCTCCGAGGCCATGTGTGTAGGCGTGATGAAGGCCATGGTACGCTGTATCAAGGAGATGGTCCTCGAGGGCAAGAACGTCAAGCTCGACGACCTGGCGATCTTCTCCTGCGGCATCAAGAACGCCCATGGTGCCGATTCGGAGGATAAGTTCACCACGACGGAGAACATCAAGGGCGTGAAGCTCCGTGCCCGTGCCACCGGTGATCTCCGCACCTCCAGCCTGAACCTCGACGCCACGCTCCGCAAGGCCACGGCGCTGACCGGCGTGACGAAGACGACGGGCACGACGACGTCGGGTGGCACAACGTCGGGCAGCGGCACGACAACCGGAAAGTAGTCGCCTCTCTCACCTACCCCCGCCCCGAAAAGGACGGGGGTATTTTATTTTGATGAATATTGATGGAGCCAACCCACAGGAAATATCAGAAGCCCCAATTTTTTTATTCTTTTGCAACAGACTCCTTCAGATTCTATTTCAGATACCGAGGGGCAATGTCTCGGTGGGGATTGAGGTTGAGCAGTACCATTTCAAGGATACAGGTGAACTCCTCGAAAAGAATATGGCTCGGGGGATAGATGGTACAAGCTACGAAACACGGGAGCCAGAGGTAGAGGAGTTTGGGTGCACGGTGAGAGACATATATCACGGAGGCCACGCAACAGAGGATACCGCCAAAATAGTGAAGGAACGTGTTTGACGTATCGTATTTTCAAAAAAATATTGTACTTTTGCACCCGTAAAAGATTTCAGCATTCTATCTGAGCGAAAAAAGTATTATCCAATGAAAGCATCTGAAGAGTCGGGACATTCCGTCCTGTATGTATTGATCAGTTTTCTCGTAACCTATATTATCGTAGGTTTCCTGCTCCGCATCGTCCTCATCGCCACCTCTCCCGCCGATGCCTCCTACACGGTGGGCGAAGTGATCCGCAGTTTCTCCGTCGGCGTCCTGTCCGACCTGGGCATGGGCGTCCTGCTGTGTGTTCCCATGGCCGTCATCGCCCCGGGGCATAATGCGTGGAAATACCGTCGGCCGTGGAACGGTGTCTTCGTGGCCATCTGGTGGTTGGCATTCCTCTATTCCTGGATGCCGTTCTCCATCTTCCGACAGTATGGTGGCGGCGCGCCGATGGTGGCACGGGTGTTCTTCGGGTGGAAAGCCATCAGTTTCTCCCTGCGCTGTCTCCTTCCCCGTATCCGACAGGCATGGCGGCGCGTGTCCGTCTATGCGTTATGGGGCGTCTACACGTTCTTGCTGCTCTGCGTCTCTGCCGGTGAGTTCTTCTTCTGGCAGGAGTTTGGCGTACGCTATAACTTCATCGCCGTTGACTACCTCGTCTACACTAATGAGGTCATAGGCAATATCATGGAGAGCTACCACATCGTACCCCTTATGGCGGTCCTCATAGCCTTGACAGCCCTGATCATCGGACTGCAGACACGTCTCTTCCACCTCCACCTGGACCGTGACTGCTCCTGGCGGCCCCTCGTCCGCAGTGAGGTCTGGTATGTCGTGTGCGGCCTCTGTGGGTTGGGACTGGTCTCCTGGACGCACGGCCTCGACAGTGGTGATCAGTATGTGAATCAATTGGAACAGAACGGTGCCTGCGACTTCGTTATCGCGTTCCGCAGCAACACCCTTGACTATAAGAAGTTCTACGCGCTGATGCCCCAAAAGGCGTGTGTGGCCGAATACCGTCGGTTGGCGGGACTTGATACCCACCATGAGAAAGTCCTCGGCGACAGCCTCACTCCTCAGCGCAAGAATATCGTGCTCATCACCGTGGAGAGCCTGAGCGCTGACTTCCTGACACGCTATGGCAACCGGAATCGTATCACGCCCAACCTCGACCGGCTCATCGGAGAGAGTATGGTTTTCGACAGTCTCTATGCCTGCGGCAACCGCACGGTGCGAGGTCTGGAGGCCTTGTCGCTCTGTATCCCGCCCTCTGCCGGCGAGAGCATCATCAAACGGCCGGAGAACCGCATGGGCAGTCTCTCCGTGGGTGCCGTACTGAGGAAGGAAGGCTACAACGTGCAGTTCCTCTATGGTGGTGACAGCTATTTCGACAATATGCGTGACTATTTCTCCCACAACGGCTATACGGTCATCGACCGTGCCGCCATCGCGCAGAAAGACATCCATTTCGCCAATATCTGGGGCGTCTGCGATGAGGATATCTTCGACAAGAGTCTGCAGGTCTTCGATGCCGACAGCCATCAGGGCAAGCCGTTCTTCGCTCAGATCATGACCACCAGCAACCACCGTCCCTACACCTATCCCGAGGGCCGCATCCGCTATGCCGGTGATCCGCAATGCCGTGATGCCGCCGTGAAATATACCGATTATGCCATTGGCCGGTTCCTCCGGCAGGCTAAAGAAAAGTCATGGTTCCGCAACACCGTGTTCGTCATCATTGCCGACCATTGTGCTTCGAGTGCGGGAAAGACGAGTATTCCGGTAGAAAAATATCATATTCCTTGTCTGATCTACAGTCCGGGCTTCATTGTCCCTACGGCTTTCAAGAAGACCTGTTCCCAGATAGACGTGATGCCGACACTTCTGTCGATGCTCCATCTGCGGACCCGCGTGCGTTTTGCCGGTACGGATGTCCTCGCCCCGCACTATGCGCCCCGTGCGTTCATGGCGACCTATCAGGATCTGGGCTTCCTGGAGCGTAACATTCTGACCGTTCTCTCCCCGGTCCGCCGTGTGCGTCAATATCGTGTGAGATGGCAGCATGACGGGACAACGGACGAGCGGCCGCTGAGCCATGCCGACCAGGCGTCAGCCTATAAGGCCCGTGCCTGGTACCAGTATGTCAACACCATGATTAAATAATCCATCGATTCAATCAAACATGATCAAATAACAATGATAAGACGACTTTTATTATCCACCCTTCTCATGCTGACGTTTGCCAACGCGGCCTATTCCCAAACACAGAATAAATTTCCGTCAGACAGTCTTCGCAGTGGTGATCTGGTCTTTGCCATCGCTCTCGGAGGCAATGCCATTACCGACGTGACCCGTGGTGTCGACGGGCTGAAGATTGACCATGTGGGAATGGTCTACCGTAATCAGGACAGTATCTTTGTCATGGAGGCCACGGGACGCAAGGGCGTTGGGATGACCCCGCTCGCTGAGTTCATCCATCATAATAGCGATAAGGATTTAGCATCGAGGATCCTGATCGGCCGTGTGAAGTCCGGTCTCGACTTCTCCAAAACGTATCAGCGGTATCAGCAATATGAGCACCTGCCCTACGACACGCTGTTCATGCCCGATGACCGTGCGATGTATTGCAGTGAACTGGTGCAGAAGATAGCCGTGGACAGTCTGGGCCATCGTATCTTCCCCACCATCCCCATGAGTTTCCATGACAAGAGTGGAAAGATCACGGCGTTTTGGAAGCGATTCTACCGTCGTTTCGGCATGGAGGTCCCCGAGGGCGCCCCGGGCACCAATCCCGGACAACTCTCCCGGGATCAGCATGTCCGGATCATGGGCCTGCTCATTCCTTGATCTTATCGAGGAACAGCAGCAGACGGTTGGTGATATTGACGGCACTGACGCCACTGTCGAAATCCAGCGACAGCATGTTCAGTTGGGGATACAGCTGGTTGAGTTTCTTCTCAATACCCTTGGAGATCACCTGGTTGGCGATACAGCCGAACGGTTGCAGACTCAGCACGTTGTTGATCCCGTCATGCAGATAGCCGACGACATCGGCAGGCAGCAGCCAGCCCTCACCGAACTGTGCCGCCAGGTTGACGATCGGCTTGGCGGCCTCGGCATCACTGTAGATATCCGAGAACGGCCGGAAATAGCGGAAATGGTTGCAGATGGTGTTGATCTGTCGGATCCGGCGGCCGATGACGAGCTGATAAAGGGCTTTCACGGCCATGTTCGGCAGATGAGAACGCTTGAGTCCTAAGTCTTTCTGAACACCGACATTGACAAACTCCTGCAGGAAGAACGGCGCCAGCAACGGCGGTACGACCTCGATACCTTTGGAGACGATATATTTCTCCAGGAACTGATGGGAGAACGGATTGAACTTCAGGAAGATCTCACCGACGATGCCCACACGCGGGTGTTCCTCATCGAGGGCGGCGGCATCGAATTTCCGGGCCGTTTCATCGAGCAGACGGAGCAATTCTTTCGGACGGTTATGTGGGATGAGGCGGCAGCAAGTCCTGAGTGCTTCATCACGCAGTCGCTTGGCCAGTCCGGGTTCCCGTTCCCTGACGACCGTGGCATAATATATCTCGTTGAGGGCATCGCCGAAGAGGATACTCGTCACGGCAATACCCGCGTATTTCTTCCAGTCTATCGTAAACTGGCTGCCGGCATCACTGCCGTCGGCAGCCACCGTCACGCCGAGGGTGATGACGGGAATATTGCCGAATCCATTGGCCATCATGGCCCGTTTGATGAGTCCTACATAATTGGTGGCACGACACTGTCCACCGGTCTGACTCATGGCCACGGCAACATTCTTAAGATCATAACGTCCACTCTGCAGGGCCTTGATGATGTCACCGACAATCAAGGTTGCCGGATAGCAGACTTCGTTGTTGGCATTCTTCAGTCCCAGGTCCGCACTCTTCTCATCAGCCATCGGCAACACTTCCACATCATAGCCCATGAGTTTCAGAAGTGCCGGAATCATCGGAGAGAGATAGTTGGTGAGATAAGGCGCCAGAATCTTCTTCCTTCGGTCAGCAGCCGTGAAAGGCGGCAACTGTGGAAGAGCGGTGGAATGGCCCTTTTTCATCGGTTGACCCTCACCCGCTCCTGCTTTCTGTCCCTTCTGCTTCACCGTATCCTTCTGTTGTTCACGGAGACTCTCCACGAGGGAGCGGACACGGAGCTTGAGACTGCCGACATTGCTGACATCATCGATCTTCAATAAGGTGAAGGGTTTACCGGCCCGACGGAGGATATTACTGTTCTCATCCTGGATAAACGCGTCAGGACCACAGCCGAAACTCGTCATCTCCACGAAATGAACATCCTTTCCTTCTCCTGCTACCCATTGTGCCGCCTTCATGATCCGGTTCATGTAAGCCCACTGTTTGACGAGATAGGTATCCGCCCCGACAAGGTCCGGTGTCTCCCGCAGCAGGTCCTCACTGATGACATTCACGCCGAGGGCAGCGACCATCTCCGAGAGCTTATGTTGGATGAGTGGATCCGTATGATAGGGGCGTCCGGCCAGGAGGATCGTCAACCGACCTTCCGCTCTGCTCTTCTTCAGAATTTCCTTACAGCGTTCCTTCAGTTGATGTCCGTAAGTACGCTGAGTATCAAGGGCTAACGCTACGGCTTTCTGAGCTTCGTGTTTGCTTACGCCAAGGGTATGGAGATAGGCTACGATCTGTCGTCTGAGCAGTTTCTCATCGGAGAAATTAATCACGGGGGCATCGAAAGGCTTATGAAGGTCCATCGCGCTCTTGATGACATCACTGTAACCGGAGACGATCGGACAGTTGAAACTATTGATCGTATGCTTCGGGTCCTCCTGACGCTCATAGACGACATAAGGCATGAGGATGCGGTCGACGCGCTCATCCTTGTCGAGGGCCTCGATATGAGAGTGTACGAGCTTGGCGGGGAAACAGATGTTGTCGGCCATTACCGTTCCCAGCGCCTGCTCATAGTGGGCATAGGTCGATTCCGGCGAGAGGTCAACCTGGAAGCCACAAGCGCGCAGGAGCGTGTTCCAGAAGGGGTAATTCTCGTAGATGTTCAGGGCCCGCGGGATGCCGATGACGGCACGGGGGGCAACAGCGCCTCCTTGCGCTTGCAAAGCGCATGCACCCGACGGCAGGCCTTCTGACGGACGGTCGAAGAGGAGCTGATATTTATAGGTGTAGATATTCTCGCCCTTGAAGCGGCTCTTGCCGGCATTATTGAAGACCCGCTCACAACGGTTTCCAGTATAGAAACGGGCACCATCGGCGAAGGTATAACGCGTCACGCGGCATTGGTTCTGACAACCGCGGCACTGCAACTGGCGCGTGGCATAGGTGGCCTGGGCCAGCAGGTCGGAGATCGTACGGCCCTCTTCCTGATTGGCCGTCACTGACAGGGCTGAGTCTTGTTTCCCGACCGTCATCTCTGCCGCATGGAGGGCACAGCCAATGGCGCCCATGAGTTCGGGATGACTGCTACGGGCCACGGTGACCCCGCTGAGGCACTCGAAAGCACGCACGACGGCATCATTGCGCATCGTGCCGCCCTGTAAAACCACATGTTTACCGAGCGCCCGTGCGTCCCTGAATTTCAATACTTTATAAAGACAGTTCTTAATGACACTATAGGCGATGCCCGCAGAGATATCGGCCACGCCGGCCCCCTCCCGCAGTACCTGTTTCACTTTGGAGTTCATGAATACCGTACAACGGGTACCCAGGTCACACGGTGCTTTCGACTCACAAGCCAAGCGGGCGAAGTCCTCCACCCGATAACCAAGGTTTGTAGCGAACGTCTGGATGAAGGTGCCGCAGCCCGATGAGCAGGCCTCATTCAGTTCCATACGGACGACGGCACCATGATCCACGAAGATCGCCTTCATGTCCTGTCCGCCGATATCGAGGATGAAGGACACGTCAGGCATCAGCTGCCGTGCGGCATGGTAATGAGCCATCGTCTCGATCATTCCGCCTGAGAGATGGAAGGCCGTATGGATCAGTTCCTCACCGTATCCCGTAGAGCAACTGCCGAGAATCCGCAGATCAGCACCAGCCTTCTGGCACTCCTCTTCCATCCGCTCCAGGGCCTTTCTTACAGCGAGGATCGGATTACCGAGATTCATGCGGTAGTCGGAGAAGACCATCACGGGTCGTCCCTCATCGAAACGCAAGGCCACGACCTTCGTCGTTGTGGATCCCGAGTCGATACCCAGGAAGACATCCTGACGACCGCTGCGCAGCGGAGCCTCCGCGATTTGGAACCGGTCTTTGTCGGCTTTCCAACGGGCATAGTCGTCAGCATCCTGAAAGAGGGGATCGAGATTACTGTGCCAATGGGTCACCGTTGTCGTCTTCACGCGTTGCAACAGTGTTGAGAGCATAACCGTCTTCTCTTCCTTACGGGCACGGAGGGCACAGCCCATAGCGGGTATGAGGTTACTATTGGGGGAGGTGATGAAATCGTTGTCGGAAAGATGGAGATAGGAGGCGAAGGCTTTGCGGAGTGCCGGCAGGAAGGTCAGCGGTCCCCCGCAGAGCAGGATCGGCGGAGAGAAAGTACAGCCGTGAGAGAGTGTCGTCACCGTCTGAACAGCGATGGAATGGAAGATACTGGCGGCGATATCACTCTCGGGGAGGTTACGGCTCATGAGGTTCTGGATGTCCGTCTTGGCGAAGACGCCACAACGGGCGGCCATGGGATAGACCGTTGTAGCCTTCATGGCGAGGTCATTCATCTCCTCGTTGGAGACGCCCATGAGAACGGACATCTGATCGATGAAGGCTCCCGTGCCACCGGCACAGTTGCCGTTCATGCGCAGCTCTGTCCGCTGACCGTCGAAGAACACCACCTTCGCGTCCTCACCACCGATATCGATGAGGGCACGGGCCTCTGGATGGAGCTGACGGGCATAGGTCGTGGCGGCAACTACCTCCTGAAGGAATTCCGCCTGAAGCTGTTGGGCCGTCTGCATACCTACGGAGCCCGTGACACAGAGGCGTACGGGGATGTCACCGAACTGATCCATCAGCCGGGCGATCTCACCGGCAAGGAGCCGTGCCACCTGTGCCTGGTGCCGCTGATAAGTGTGGTAGACGAGGGCGTTCTTCCGGTCCAACATGACTACCTTGGCCGTTGTGGACCCGACATCTATACCCAGTGTAAATGCTTCTTCTTCTTTTCCTACTTCTTCCATCGCGTTCTCTTTCTCTATAAATCTTTTGCAAAAATACGGAGAAAAATAGAAAAAGAAAAAAATATAAAATTAAAAAAGTAAAAAAAGCAACCTTGCGCTTGCAAAGCGCAAGCACTTGACGGCAGGCCAAAAAAGAAACGCAGGAGGGCATAGCCTACCTGCGTTTACTTTTTTACTTATTTACTTTTTTACTTTTACTTCAGTCCGAGGCTCTTCTTGATAGCTTCGATCTTCTCAGAACCAGCCTTATCAAGAGCAGCATACTGACTCTTGTCGGTCATGGTGCCCTTCACCTCGATATAGAACTTGATCTTCGGCTCTGTACCGGAGGGACGGACGCTGACCTTCGTGTCATCATCGCAGAACCACTGCAGCACATTGCTCGTCTCGGGCATGTTGAGCTTGGTCTTCGTGCCGTCGATAGACGTAGCCTCGAGGGTCTTATAGTCTTTCCACAGGATGACCTTGCTGCCACCGAGTTCCTTCGGCGGGTTCTGACGGAAGTTGGTCATCATCTGCTGGATCTCGTCGGCACCCGTCTTACCCGGACGCTCAACATTGACGGTGAACTCCTTGGAGAAGCCGTACTCCGTATAGATGTCCATGAGGATGTCGTAGAGCGTCTTGCCGTGATCCTTGGCATAAGCGCAGATCTCTGCGAGCAGGGAGCAGGCGCTGACAGCATCCTTATCACGAACGAAGTCCTCAGCCAGGAAGCCGTAGCTCTCTTCGCCGCCACCGATATACTGCTGTTTGCCCTCAGAGAGACGGATCTCACGGGCGATCCACTTAAAGCCCGTATAGCAGTCACGCATCTCGATGTGGTTCTTCTCGGCAATCTTACGGATAACCTCCGTGGTGACGATGGTTTTGACGATGAAATCCGTCGGTTTCATCTTTCCCACAGCCTTACGGTTCGTGATGATATACCACAGGAAGATGAGGCAGGTCTGGTTACCATTGATGAGTACCCACTCACCCTTGTCGTTCTTGCAGGCCATACCCACACGGTCAGCATCAGGATCAGAAGCCATGAGGATGTCGGCATCGAGCGCCTTCGCGTCACGCAGACCGAGGGTCAGGGCCTCTGCGAACTCGGGATTCGGACGGTCGACGGTCGGGAAGTTGCCATCCTTGATCATCTGCTCGGGGACGCAGTGCACGTTGTCAAAGCCCCAGTAAGCGAGGGAACGCGGGATGATGACGCGGCCGGCGCCATGCAGCGGCGTGTAGACAATCTTCAGATCATGCTGACGCTTGATGACGTCGGGATCGATAGAGATCGTGCGGATCTTACGGATGTAAGGCTCATCGATATCCTCACCGATAATCTGGATCAGGTCTTTGTTGCCCTTAAACTTCACGTCCTCGATCTTCACCTTGTTGACCTCGTCGATGATGCCCTTGTCGTGGGGAGCGAGCACCTGAGCGCCGTCCTCCCAGTAAGCCTTGTAGCCATTATACTCACGGGGATTATGACTGGCGGTGATGTTCACGCCGGCCTGCGCCTTGAGATAGCGGATAGCGAAAGAGCACTCCGGAGTAGGTCTCAGGTCATCGAAGATATAGACCTTGATGCCGTTGGCGGAGAAGATGTCTGCGACGGTATGGGCGAAGAGGTCGGAGTTGTTACGGCAGTCGTGACAAACGACGACGGAGATCTGCTCCCGATCCTTGAAATTGATCTTCAGATAGTTGGCAAAGCCCTGGGTAGCCATACCTACGGTGTAGATATTCATGCGGTTGCTGCCGGCACCCATGATGCCACGGAGACCGCCGGTACCAAACTCGAGATCCTTGTAGAAGGAATCGATGAGGTTGCTCTTGTCGTCAGCGTCAAGCATAGCCTGCACATCCTGACGGGTCTTCTCGTCGAAGGACGGAGAGAGCCACTGTTTTGCTTTCGCCTCACACTGGGCGATGAGTTCTGCGTTGTTAGCCATAATAAAATAGATGTTTATTACTGATTTCTTATTTTATCTTATTTTACTCGCAAAGATAAGGAAAATTTTTCGTATTCGTGCGTTTTGATGGATATTTTTTTGTATTTTTGTCGCTTGAAAAGATTTTAAAAGTAGAACAGAAAACAAAGATATGTATTTTGAAGGCATCATCATCGCCCTGTCCACCTTTTTTATAATAGGGCTCTTCCATCCTGTCGTCATCAAGACGGAGTATTATTTCGGTACACGTCCTTGGTGGATCTTCCTCCTCACGGGACTTGCCGCCGTCATCGGCAGTATGTTGATCAGCAATACCATGGTCTCTGCGATCGTCGGTGTCCTCGGTGCCTCCCTGCTGTGGAGTATCGGAGAACTCTTTGAACAGAAAAAGCGTGTGGAGCGGGGATGGTTTCCCAAGCGGCCCTCCATAGTTCAGGAGATGAAATCATCGGAGACGGCCGAGCAGAAGGAGGCAGAGGCATGAAGACGCTGCTGATCCTTGTCGGGAAGACCGTCAACAAGCATTTCGTGGCCGGCATCAACGACTATGTGGAGCGCATCGGTCACTATATGCCTTTCTCCATCACCGTTCTCCCCGAGCCGAAGAACACGAAGTCGCTCACGGAAGCGCAGCAGAAGGAGGCCGAGGGACAGAACATCCTCAAGCAGATCCAGCCATCCGATACGGTGGTCCTCCTCGATGAGCACGGCACGGAATACCGGTCGGTGGGATATGCCCGTTGGCTGCAGAAGAAGGCAAACACGTCCCGGCGCCTCGTCTTCGTCATCGGCGGGCCTTACGGGTTCTCTGAGGAGGTATATAAAAGGGCGAACGACAAGATCAGCCTCTCCCGCATGACGTTCTCCCATCAGATGGTCCGTCTGATCTTCGTCGAGCAGCTCTACCGGGCCTGCACGATCATCAAGGGGGAGCCGTACCACCACGAGTAAGGAAGCCCTGCCTTGCGCTTGCAAAGCGCAAGCACGAGACGGCAGGCCGTCAACGAGCCCAAGACTGAGCGCAAGCACGGGACGGCAGGCCATGGATAAAAGAAACTAGGAAAGAAACGAAACTATGGAATATATAGAAGTGAAAGGAGCCCGGGTGAACAACCTGAAGAATATCTCGTTGAAGATCCCGCGTGATGAGTTCATCGTTGTCACGGGTGTCTCCGGCTCCGGCAAGAGTTCATTGGCTTTCGACACATTGTACGCTGAAGGTCAGCGCCGTTATGTCGAGTCACTGTCGGCCTATGCGCGTCAGTTCCTCGGTAGGATGAGCAAGCCTGAGTGTGACTTCATCAAGGGGCTCCCGCCGGCTATCGCCATCGAGCAGAAAGTGGTGGCCCGCAACCCACGGTCTACGGTGGGTACGTCAACGGAGATCTATGAATATCTCCGTCTTCTCTATGCCCGTATTGGCAAGACCTTCAGTCCCATCAGTGGTGAGGAGGTGAAACGTCACAGTCCGGAAGATGTCATCCGCTGTGTCCGTCAGTTTGGTGAGGGAACAAAATTTGTCATCCTCTCCCCCCTTCATATCATCGAGGGCCGCACACTGGCCAAGCAGTTGGAGATGTACATGCAGGAAGGTTATGCCCGCATCTATGCCGACGGTGACTTCACGCGCATCGATGATTATCTCGAGGCTCATCCCGATGCAAAAGGCGATGCCGCAGATATCTGGCTCGTCATTGACCGTATGAGTGTCTCCTCGGAGAAGAGTGAGATCTCCCGTCTCACCGACTCCTGTGAGACGGCGTTCTATGAGGGTGACGGTGCCCTCCGCGTGATGATCCTTCCATCGCATCAGCTCTTTGACTTCTCCACGCGCTTCGAAGCCGACGGCATCACCTTTGAGGAACCGAATGATAACATGTTCTCCTTCAACTCCCCGCTGGGAGCCTGTCCTACCTGTGAGGGCTTCGGCAGTGTCATCGGCATCGATGAGAAACTCGTTATCCCCAACAGTACCCTCTCTGTCTATGACGGTTGCGTACAGTGCTGGCACGGCGAGAAGATGAGCCAGTGGCAGACGGAGTTTGTACGTCGGGCACAGAAGGATAACTTCCCCATCTTCAAACCATATTTCCAACTCTCCAAGGAGGAGAAGGACGCGCTGTGGCACGGCCTCCCCTCGGAGCGTGACAAGGATCTCCACGAGCGTGTCTGCATTGATACGTTCTTTCAGATGGTGAAAGAGAATCAGTATAAGATACAATATCGTGTCATGCTCAGCCGTTATCGGGGTAAGACGGTATGTCCCGACTGCCACGGCACACGTCTGAAGAAAGAGGCCAACTATGTGAAGGTCGGCGGACGGAGTATCACGGAACTCGTGGAGATGCCTGTCCGTGACCTGGAACAGTGGTTTCTCAATCTTCAGCTCGACGATCACGACGCAGAGGTGGCCAAACGCCTCCTTACGGAGATCCGCAACCGGCTTCACTTCCTCGTGGAGGTCGGCGTGGGTTATCTGACGCTGAACCGTCGCAGTAACACCCTCTCGGGCGGCGAGAGCCAGCGCATCAACCTCACGACCTCCCTGGGGTCGAGCCTCGTGGGAAGTCTGTATATCCTCGACGAACCGAGTATCGGCCTTCACAGTCGTGACACCGACCGGCTGATCCATGTGTTGCGGGAGTTGCAGGCTTTGGGCAATACTGTCCTTGTCGTTGAACATGACGAGGAGATCATGCGGGCCGCCGACTATATACTCGATATTGGTCCGGATGCCGGCCGCCTCGGCGGAGAGGTGGTCTTCCAGGGATCTCTGAAAGTACCTGAGGGGCGTACGGCGAAAGACTATTACGAGGAACTGCGGAAGAAGAATCCGCGGAGTTATACCCTCCGTTACCTTACAGGGGAGGAACAGATTGCCGTCCCCGCCTCCCGCCGTCGGTGGAATGAGCGTATCCTCCTCAAAGGCTGTCGGATGAATAATCTGCGGGGCATCGACGCCACTTTCCCGCTCCATGTCCTCACCGTCGTCACCGGTGTCTCCGGATCGGGTAAGAGCTCCCTCGTGAAGGGCATCCTCTACCCTGCCCTGAAGCGTCATCTCGATGAGATCTGCGATGCTCCCGGTGAGTATCTCGGGATGGAGGGTGACTGGCAGAGCATCAGTCATGTGGAGTTTGTCGATCAGAACCCCATCGGCAAGTCGACACGCTCCAATCCCGCCACGTATGTCAAGGCTTATGATGCCATCCGTCAACTCTTCGCTGACCAGCCCTTAGCCAAACAGATGGGTTTCACGGCCCAGTATTTCAGTTTCAATGCTGAGGGTGGCCGCTGTGAGGAGTGCAAGGGAGCCGGTGTCATCACCGTGGAGATGCAGTTCATGGCCGATCTCGTCCTGGAGTGCGATGCCTGTCACGGCCAGCGCTTCAAGAAGGATATCCTCGAGGTGCGGTTCCATGACAAGAATATCAACGATATCCTGAACATGACGGTCTCCGAGGCGATTGCTTTCTTCGATCAGTATAACGAGAAGACCATCGTCAAGCGCCTGCAGCCTCTGGAGGATGTCGGACTGGGTTATATCAAACTCGGACAGAACTCGTCGACGCTCTCCGGCGGTGAGAACCAACGTGTGAAACTGGCCTATTTCATCGGTCAGGAGCAGGCCCAGCCGACACTCTTCATCTTCGACGAGCCGACGACAGGTCTCCACTTCCACGATATCCAACGCTTGTTGCAGGCTTTCGATGCCCTGATAGACCGTGGCCACAGCATCATTGTCATTGAGCATAACCTCGATGTTATCAAGTGTGCCGACTATGTCCTCGACCTCGGACCTGACGGCGGCGACCGTGGTGGCCAGCTCGTCGTCAGTGGCACGCCCGAAGAGGTTGCCGCCTGCCCGCAGAGTATCACGGGGAAATTCTTAAAGGAAAAATTGTAAGCATGAAATTGAAATTCTCACTGGAATATAAGACGGCTTGGGGAGAGAGCCTCCATGTCATGGTCACCTATCTCAGCCGTGACGGTCACCGCCGTCGTTCGGAACTGGCCATGGATACCCGTGACGGCATCCTGTGGACACTTGAGACAGCAGCCATGGAGAGCTACCGTCATCCCGCCGCCTTTATTACCTATTATTATATGGTCGTCGACGGCAACGGGAAGCTATTGCGGCGGGAATGGCTCGGAGAGCCACGCCTCTATCCTTTCGATATCCAGCAGGACTTTCTCTTCCCCGATTACTGGCGTGACGCTCCCCTTAACATCCGGTTCTCCCGGTCAGCATCACAGGCAGCGGATGAGAAAGAGCGGGAGCAACAGGAGCAGAAAGCCGTGAACAACTATCTCCAGAAGGTGGAACTGTTGTCGCGGAAGCTCTCTTGCGTGCTCTATCATCAGACGGTCCTCTTTGCCGTCAAAGCCCCCGACCTGCATGAGGGCGAGGAGGTGGCCATTATCGGAAACCATCCCACCCTGGGTTCTTGGCTTCCCGAACGTTTTCTGAGAATGAAGTCTGTCGATGGTGATCTGTGGATGCTGAGCGTCGATGTCACGGGGGTAGAATATCCGTTGGAGTATAAATATGTCATCATTGACCGTGAGACCCGTCTGCTGAAGATCTGGGAGGAAGGAGCGAACCGTCGTGTCCACGTGTCACGTGTCTATCCCGACAATGTGATCATTGAGGACGGATATCTCTTGCGTGTCAAAGACCCGGCGAAGACAGGGATCTTTACGTTGGAGACAACGAATCCGGAATATCTGCTCTGGCATCTCCCAGCCGGTACTCGTGTGAGGGACTTTGCATGGCGTGAGGAATACGATACCTATGTCTTTGACCTCGATGGTACGCTGATCAGCAGTCTCGAGGATCTCTGCGCCTCGTGCAACTATGCCCTTCATCATTTCGGTTTTCCGCAGCACAGTCTGGAAGAGGTGCGTATGATGGTTGGCAACGGCGTGAAGAAACTCATGGAACGTGCTACTCCCGACGGTCTCAATAATCCTAAGTTTGATGAGGTCTATAGCTTGTTCCGCAAACATTATATGGATCATAACCGCGATCATACGGCGCCCTATCCCGGTATCATGGACATGCTGCGTCGCCTCCGTGCCGCAGGCAAACATGTCGCCGTGGTGAGCAATAAGTTCTATGCCGCCACACAAGCCCTCTGTAAGGACTTCTTCGGTCCGTTGGTGGAAGTAGCTATCGGCGAACGGGAGAATATCCGTAAGAAGCCGGCTCCCGACACCGTCGTTGAGGCTTTGCGGCAGCTCGGCGTGACTAAGGACCGTGCGGTATATATCGGTGACAGTGATGTCGACATCATGACGGCGCGCAACAGTGGCATGCCGTGTATCAGTGTCCTCTGGGGATTCCGTGACCGTGCCTTCCTCGTTCGTCATGGTGCCACCACCTTTGTCAGTAAACCTGAAGAAATATACTAAATGAAATTAAACATTCTCCTCTTTGCCGGGCTTCTGGCCCTCTGCTCCTGTGCTGAAGACGACACCTTCTCGATCTCCACGGGCGACCAACTGACATTCTCCACGGATACCGTCAGCATGGATACCGTCTTCTCCACTGTTCCCACACGGACACAGACCTTCTGGGTCTACAACCATACGGACGACAACCTCCGCTGCTCATCCGTACGTCAGGAGGATGGCGGCACCACGGGCTTCCGCGTCAATGTCGACGGCACCTACCTCTCCTCATCCTCCAACTATCAGGCCCGGGATGTGGAGATCCGCCGTGGCGACAGTCTCCGTGTCTATGTCGAACTGACATCGCGGACCATGAATACGTCCGATCCGAAGAAGATCGAGGACAACCTCGTTTTCACCCTTGAGAACGGAACACAACAGAAAGTGAACCTCAACGCCTTCTGCTGGGATGCTGACCTGCGGCGTAACTGGGTCATCAGCAAGGACGAGACCATTACGGCCGACAGGCCCGTCGTCATCTACGGTGGACTGAAGGTCGACTCGGTGGCGACCCTGACGCTCGCTGCCGGTGCCCGGCTCTATTTCCATGGTGATGCTGCCATGACAGTCTACGGCCGACTGAAGAGTGAGGGAACGGCGGAGAAGAATGTCGTGCTCCGTGGGGACCGTCTCGACAATATGTTCGACTATCTGCCCTATGACCTCACGGCGGGCCAATGGGAAGGCATTCACTTCATGTCGTCATCTTTCGGCAACCGCCTCTCCTATACCGATCTCCACAGTCCGTACGACGGCATCGTCTGTGACTCGTCATCGGTGGACGAGACGAAACTGGCTATCGACCACAGTACGATCCATAACTGTCAGGGCAGTGGCATCAAGGCCGTGTCGGCGAAGATCACGGTGGAAGACACGGAGATCTCCAATGTCCTCGACCACTGTGTTGATATCACGGGCGGCTCACTGATGATGAACCAGTGCACACTGGCCCAGTTCTATCCTTTCAGTCTCCGTGGCACGGCCCTGCAGCTTACGGCCCTGCGTCAGCCGCTGATCTCTGTGGTCCGTAACTCTATCGTCACGGGCTATGCCGACGACGAGATCAGCATCGCCTATGCAGACACGACCATGGCCAAGGTCGACTTCCGTTTCGACCACTGTCTCCTGCGAACGCCGCGCTTCACCACCGCCGACAGTCTCCGCATGACGAATATCATCTATGAGGACGTAAAAGATACGACAATATTTGGTGAGAAGAATTTTGTGCTTTTCGATACGGATCATCTCAGGTATAACTTTGCCTTGAAGGCAACGAGTCCAGCCATCGGCAAAGCCAATCCGGACACCTCACTCCCTCTTGACCGTAAGGGTCGGAAACGTGATGATGAGCCGGATATGGGTTGCTATGAATATAGCAAAGAATAAGGAGATGTCTCTCCCCGTTTATGGGATGTCTCTCCCCGTTTGATCGACGTTACTCCAACTTTGATCCTTCCATCAACTTCGGACAAATGTCGTTGAAAGGACATTGGGCACACCGGGGATGAAGACTCTTACAGATATAGCGGCCATGGAGTAAGAGCCAGTGATGCGCTTTCGGGATCACCTCCACCGGGATATGCTTCTCCAGATATTCCTCTACCTTCTGTGGTGTGTTGGCCTCGCGGGGAACGAGTCCCATACGGTGGCTGACACGATAGACATGGGTGTCGACGGCCATCGCCGGACGACCGAGCCATACGGCCTGTAACACATTGGCGGTCTTCCGTCCTACACCAGGCAGTTTCACCAGTTCCTTAGGATCCGTCGGTACCTTACCGCCATAGTCACTGACAAGCATACGACTCATGGCTGCCAGATGGGCCGCCTTGGCATGAGGATAACTCACGCTGCGGATCAGCTCGTAAAGGTCATCCTCCGTGGCCTGCGCCATACTGTGGGCATCGGGATAACGGGCGAAGAGGGGCGGCGTGACGGCATTGATACGCTTATCGGTACACTGGGCACTGAGGAGCGTGGCCACTAAAAGCTGAAAGGCGCTGCCAAACTGCAACTCCGTGGTCACATTTGGCTGCGCCTTCTCAAAATAGTCCAATATATATTGATATCGGTCCTTGCGTGTCATAAATGATTTCTTGATGAGGGCACCCACAAGGGTACCCCCTACCCTTTACTTCTTGGCATCACCCAGATGGCCCTTGTAAGCCTTGTTCAGACCGGCAATGACTTCATTGGTGATATCATAACCCTTGTCACAGTACAACAGGTTGTCACCACTCTTACTGAAGATGATACTGTACTTCTTATCCTTGTTGTAAGCTGTCAGATAATGGGCGATGGAGTCATGAAGAGCCTTGTTGTACTTGTCCTGCTCAGCCTGGAACTCATTGCCCAGACGCTGCTGAAGAGCCTGGAGATCAGCCTGCTGACGCTGCAGTCCGGCCTGGATAGCCTGGGCCTGCTCCTGCGTGTAGGCATTCTGCTGCGCCTTCTGCTGGAAGTTGGCAGCGGCAGCCTGCAGGGCCTGTGCCTTCGCGTTGAGCGTCTTCTGGATGTTCATACTCTTCTTCTGCAACAGATCGGAATACTCCTTGGCAAAGGTGTACTGCGTCATGATGGAGTCAACCTCCACATAAGCGATCTTCAATGTTGACGGTGCCTTGGCCGTCTCACTGGCAGACTCTACCTGAGGCTGGCTCTTGTTGCAGGATGTCATGGCCACGGCGGCTACTGCTGCCACAGCCATCATAATCATGTTCTTTTTCATTGTATGTTTAATTTTCTATTTTTACTTTTTTACTTTTTTACTTTTTTACTTTTCTCTCGCCTCTTTGTCCTGATCAAGGACGCAGTGAATGCCGAGTTTGCGCAGGGCAGGATTATCGTGGACATGCTGTGAAGAGAACTTCCCGTTCTTCTTCACAATCACCTTAATGGATAATAATGCAACAGATATAGCAATTATTAACACAGTGAAGAGCAGAGTTTTCATCATTTTTCGTAATTTTGCAATGCGTTGAATTGAAATTCAAGCGCAAAGGTAATATATTTCGGTTAAAACACCAAATAAAATAACATAATTAAATGAACAAAAGTGATTTGAAACCGGCACGCGTTTTTGAGCAGTTTGCCAAAATCAATGCCATTCCCCGTCCTTCCAAGCACGAGGAGAAGATGATCGAGTATCTGAGCAACTTCGGTAAAGAGCATGGTCTCGAGACCCATGTCGATGAGACGGGTAACGTGCTCATCCGTAAACCGGCCACGAAAGGCTACGAGAACTATCCTACCATCATCCTGCAGAGCCATATGGATATGGTCTGTGATAAACTCGTGGATGTCGACTTCGACTTCTCCAAGGATGCCATCCAGACGTATATTGATGGTGAGTGGCTCACGGCGAAGGGTACGACGCTCGGCGCCGACGACGGTATCGGTGATGCCATCGAACTGGCTATCCTCGAGAGTGACGATATTGAACATGGTCCTCTGGAGTGTGTCTTCACACGTGACGAGGAGACACAGCTCTCTGGTGCCGAAGGCATGAAACCGGGATTCATGACGGGTAAATATCTCATCAACCTCGACTCAGAGGAAGAGGGACAGATCTTCATCTCCTGTGCCGGTGGTATGGGCACGGAGGCAACATTCCATTTCTCCCGTGAGGAGGCCCCGAAGGATTACTTCTTCTTCGAGGGCAGCGTCAAGGGTCTCAAGGGTGGCCATAGTGGTGATGACATCAACAAGAAGCGCGCTAACGCCATCAAGGTCCTCGGTCGTTTCCTCTATAACGAGAATGAGAAATATGGTATCCGTCTCGTCAGCTGGAACAGTGGTAAGATGCACAATGCCATTCCTCGTGACGGCAAGATCGTCTTCGCTGTCAGTGCCGACAAGAAAGAAGAGGTGAAAGCCGACTGGAACCAGTTTGCCGCACAGGTAGAGGACGAGTTTCATGTCACCGATACGACGATGCAGTGGAGTCTCAAGAGTGCTGACCGTCAGCCCGTCGTTCCCGAGGCTGTCTCCACGAATCTCATCCGTGCCGTTCAGGCCGTAGACAACGGTGTCTTCGCCATGTGTCAGGAGGAGGAACTCTCCTGGCTCGTTGAGACCTCCAGCAATATCGCCAGCATCAAGACCGAGGACGATCAGATCGTCATCGTCTCCTCACAGCGTTCCAATGTCAAGAGTAACCTCCTCAATGAGGCCAACAGCATCAAGGCAGCCTTCCAGCTTGCCGGTGCCGAGGTGAAGCAGGGTGATGGCTATCCTTCCTGGAAGACCGATGCCAACAGCCCCATCGTGCAGACAGCCGTGGAGGCTTACAAGGATCTCTTCCACAAGGAGCCGAAGGTGCTCGGTATCCATGCCGGTCTGGAGTGCGGTCTCTTCTCCGAGAAATATCCTGACATTGACATGGTCAGCTTCGGTCCTACCCTCCGTCATGTCCATACCCCGGATGAGAAACTCCTCATTCCTACCGTACAGATGGTCTGGGATCACCTGCTGCTGATTCTGAAGAAACTGAGCAAATAAAAGCCTGTAAGGACATGATTGATCATGATCCGCCAAACATGGGTGCGTGGCCGCAACATGGCGGCCACCTACCCTATTCAGACAGATAAAATCAAAGCAAGATGACCCCATCAGAAATCATGCAACTTGTCACCGGTATGGACGGTTACATCGGTGACGTCACGAAAATTCCTTTTGAGCGTATTCAGAAGGGGCGCGACCTCGTGTGGGAATACAACCGCACAAAACCATCGGATACCAAGCGACAAGAACAACTGTTGCGACAGATCCTCGGGACCTATCATGAAGGGGTCGTCATCCAACCGGGAATCGCCTTCGACTATGGTTTCAATACCCATTTCCGGGGTACTGCTTTCCTGAACTTCGGCGTGACCATTCTCGACACGAGTCCCGTCATGATCGGAACACATTGCTTCATCGCGCCACAGGTGACCATCAGCTGTGCCTCCCACCCCCTTGATGCCGCGCAACGGGCCGCCGGCATTGAAGTTTCCCGTCCCATTGTAATCGGTGATGACGTATGGATCGGTGCCAATGCCACGATCTGCGGTGACGTAACGATCGGTGACGGTGTTGTCATCGGGGCAGGAGCCGTTGTTCTCCATGATATTCCTGCCCATACCGTCGTCGCCGGAGTTCCCGCCCGTAAAATCCGCGACATCACTCCCGATGCCTGCATCCCAGAGGGCAACATAGAGTTTTAACTGTTAATTATCCATAAATATTCTATTTCCTTCATGAGGACCTTCCTCTGTGACGGAAATATTTTGTAATTTTGCAGCCGATTTAGTCCGTTCGGGCTCGAGGAAGTACTGGTCAAGGACCGGTCGCCTGGCGGAGAAACCCGTTTAAATATCAGTTAATGTACGCAATTGTAGAAATTAACGGTCAGCAGTTCAAGGCAGAACAGGGCAAGAAGCTCTTCGTTCATCACATCAAGGATGCTGAAGCTGGTAAGACTGTTGAGTTCGACAAGGTTCTGCTCGTAGACAATGAAGGAGCAGTCACTGTCGGTGCACCCACGGTTGATGGTGCAAAAGTAGTAGTAGAAGTTGTGAACCCCCTCGTTAAGGGTGACAAGGTGATCGTCTTCAAGATGAAGCGCCGCAAGGACTATCGCAAGAAGAATGGTCATCGTGCTCAGTTCACACAGGTAGAAGTTAAACAAGTAATCGCTTAAAATCGGAGGAACAAATTATGGCACATAAGAAAGGTGTAGGTAGTTCTAAGAACGGTCGTGAGTCCGCTTCCAAGAGATTAGGCGTCAAGATCTGGGGTGGCCAGACCATCACTGCCGGCAACATTATCGTCCGTCAGCGTGGTAACAAGCACTATCCCGGCCAGAATGTAGCACAGGGTAAAGATGATACGCTTTACGCGCTTACCGATGGTGTGGTTTATTTCCACAAGGGTAAGTACGATAAGAGTACGGTCAGTGTGCTCACTCCGGAGGCTTACGCTGAGAAGACGAAGAAGCCTCAGGCCTAACGTACAATAAAAAACAAACTTATTCCAAACAAACATAGAGCCTGCTCCATCACGAGCAGGCTTCTTTCGTTCTAGGCGGAACATGATGAATCATGTCCCTACATCATAATAGGTGGAACATGATAAATCAAGTTTCTGTGAAAAGCCATGAAAAATTTTGTCATTTCATAGGGTTTTTGTATATTTGCAGCGGATTCCAATAAAAATAAAACGTTTATGAAGAAATTATATACTTTGCTATTTCTCGGTCTTGTCCTTCTTGCCGTTCCTTCCATTTCTCACGCTGAGGAAGCTGTAGAGATTGCGGAACAGTTGGATCAGACCGTCACCATCCAGGTCATCGGCAATAGTCTTCGGATTGCCGGGGGCAACGGACAGATGCTGCAAATCTATAATGTTGCCGGTGTTTGCGTCTATTCCTTGCGTGTTGATGGCAATGACCGCCGTTATGAGCTCAACCTCCGCAAGGGATGCTATATCGTAAAAGTGGGCCGTACCGTCCGTAAGATCGCTCTGGGATAATTCCGTTTGGTCAGGTTACTGTATTTCATTGGAGCGTAAGGACTTTGAGCAATTGGTTAACCAGTATGGCGAACAGCTATATTGGCAGATTCGTCGTATCGTATTTGATCATGACGACGCCAATGACGTACTGCAAAATACCCTCATTAAATGTTGGACACATCGTGATGAGTTCCAAGGGAAATCAAATATTAAGACCTGGCTCACACGTATCGCTATCAACGAAGCACTGGATTTTCTGAGAAAAAAGAAGAGGGAGCAAAACTTCTGTTCTGAGAGTGATGAGGGCATCTCCAATCAGCTCTCTTCTGATCCTTATTTTGATGGAGACCACACGCTGACCCTTTTACAGGAGGCCCTGGCCACACTGCCGGACGTACAGCGTACGGTCTTTACCCTACGCTACTATGATGAAATGAAATATGCCCAGATGAGTGAGGTCCTCAAGACCAGTGAAGGAGCCTTGAAAGCCAGCTATCATCTCGCCGTGAAAAAAATTACGGAATATTTGAAAACTCATGATTAAACCTTTGATCATCAATAGCGTCAAAAGAATAAAAGAAAAATGTTATGGATACGGAAGAAAAATATATCTTTGAACGCTGTGGAAAGGGAAATCCTTTTCGCGTTCCGGAAGGCTATTTCGATGGTCTGACTGATCAGATCCTTACGAAGGTGGCTGCCGTGGAGAAGGAGTTCGCCTCAGACGCGGAACCGCAACCGGTGACTTTGCATGTCGTTGCCCGCAAGACCATTTTCAGACGATGGATAGCAGCAGCTTCCGTCGCCGGCATCGCTGTCCTCACGTCCACGATTTGGTTCAGCCAAAGCCGAAAGGCAACACAGAAGACCGCAATACCCGTTGTTGCCGTCAGCCAGAGTAGCAGCAATGATGCCTATTTTGATCAATTGGCCAACTATACCGCGATGGATAATGACGACATCTATAACTACTGTGTAGAACAGAACTAAGCAAAAAATGAAAATATTCAAGACCATACGTGAGCACTTCTTCTTAGGATTGCTCTTGATCCTTTTTAGTCCCCTGATGGCTGTGGCGCAACCGCCTATGGGTGGCCCCGGCAAAGGATTTAATCCTGAGAAATTCCAGAAAGAGATGGAACAGTATATCACGACCACAGCCGGACTCTCTCCTGTCGAGGCCGCCCGTTTCTTTCCTGTCTACCGTCAGTGGAAGCGTCAGGAGCGTGCCCTCTTTGACCAGCGCCGCCGTTTCCATTGGATTGATGTAACCAGTGACCGTGCCTGCCGTGAAGCTATCTCACAGTTTGATGACCTTGATATCAAGCAGAAACAGCTGCAACAGAAATACCACCGTGCATTCCTGAAGATCCTCCCCGCCAGGAAAGTCTTCCAGATTATCCGTGCTGAGGATGAATTCCACCGTAAGGTCTTCAAACAGTTTTTCAAGAGACATCATTAAAGAGATATCATTAATTTTCTCCCTAAAGATGGTGTCCTTTGAAATATTCTTCGTATCTTTGTAACCTATATGGATATCATCACAAAATATTTTCCCCATCTTACTGCCACCCAGCAGCGGCAGTTGACGGCTCTCGATGATCTTTACCGGGATTGGAACGCCAAAATCAACGTCATCTCCCGTAAGGATATCGATAACCTCTATGAGCATCATGTCCTCCATTCCCTGGCCATTGCCAAGGCCGTGACTTTCCGGCCCGGTGCCCATGTCCTCGACTTCGGTACCGGTGGCGGCTTCCCCGGTATTCCTCTGGCTATTCTCTTTCCCGAGACGCAGTTCAAACTCATTGACGGTACGGGCAAGAAGATCCGGGTCTGTCAGGAGGTCAGCAAGGCCATCGGACTACAGAATGTGGTGGCCGAGCATCTCCGTGGAGAGGATGAGAAAGGAAAATATGACTTCGTCGTCTCACGGGCTGTCATGCCTGTGGACAAACTCCTGAAGATCATCCGTAAGAATATTTCCCGGGAACAGCATCATGCCCTGCCCAACGGCCTCCTCTGCCTTAAGGGCGGTGATCTGCATGAAGAGCTCCGAGGAGTAGAGAAGATAGCCGAAGTCACCGACCTCAGCACCTGGTTTGATGAACCGTGGTTCGCCGAGGAGAAGAAACTGGTGTATATCCCGTTATAATATATCGTTTGTATCACCCTGATCAATAAGAAACAGAATATGTTAAATATCCAACGATTTGTCTGCAATGATATCCGTGAGAACTGTTATGTTGTCAATGACGACACCAAGGAATGTGTCATTATCGACTGTGGCGCACAGTATCCGGAAGAGCGGACTGCCATCAGCGATTATATCCGTAAGGAACAGCTCACGCCGAAATATCTCATCGTCACTCATGGGCATCTCGATCACAACATGGGCAACAAGTTCATATACGACAGCTACCAACTAAAGCCCGAGGTCAGTGGCGGCGATGAGACGCTCATGCTCCATCTTGACGAGCAGGCCAAGAACTGGCAGATGGATATCCCGAATGATTTCCCGCCGGTAGACCATTTCTTCAAGGCCGGCGAAAAGGTTGCTTTCGGCGACCATGAGTTTCAAATCATCCCCACCCCCGGTCACAGCCATGGCTCCGTCTGTTTCTATTGTCCTGAGGAACATGTCCTCTTCTCGGGCGACACGCTCTTCAAAGGAAGTATCGGACGAACGGATTTCCCGGAAGGAAGTATGTTCCTCATCATCCAGAGTCTGCGGCAGCTTACCCAGCTCCCTGACGAGACGACGATCCTCCCGGGTCATGGCCCTCAGACTCTCCTCGGTGATGAACTTGCTACGAATCCTTATCTCGACCGTTAACAAAGAACGATGACGAAAGGTGAAAAAATCATCCTCGGTATTGACCCGGGCACAAATGTCATGGGCTATGGCGTCATCAAGGTCAATGGCAACAAGGCCTCTCTCGTTGTCATGGGCGTCGTCGACATGCGGAAGGAGCGTGATCCCTATCTCCGCCTGGGCAAGATCTTTGAACGGGTGACGGGAATCATCGACTCCTATCTCCCCGACGAGATGGCCATCGAGGCTCCCTTCTTCGGGAAGAATATCCAGTCGATGCTCAAGCTCGGCAGAGCACAGGGCGTCGCCATTGCCGCTGCCATCCATCATAGTGTCCCTATCCATGAGTATGCGCCACTGAAGATCAAGATGGCCATCACGGGACAAGGCCAAGCCTCGAAGGAACAGGTGGCCGCCATGCTCCAGCGACTCCTTCATATCTCAGATGCTGATATGCCCAAATTCCTCGATGCCACCGATGCCGTCGCTGCCGCCTACTGCCATTTCCTGCAGTTGGGACGTCCTGAGACCGATGCTCACCATTATGGCTCGTGGAAGGATTTTGTATTAAAGAATAAAGACAGAATATCAAAATAATCTCCTCTTCTAGGTGGCCGTCCTATTCCGGCCACGCAAGGAAAGATTTGAAGCAACGAAAAATAAGAGAGAATATGCAGAAAACGATTCAGATTACCCATGGTGTAGCCCGCATGCCCGAATGGCGTATGGCAGAGCCCGTAAATTTTGAAGCCCTCGATGGAGAGCAGTTGGCTATCGTCGGTCCTAACGGCGGTGGTAAGTCGATGCTTGTTGATATGATTGTCGGCCGGCATCCCCTGCTCATGCACGATCCTGAATACGACTTCTCACCGAGTGCGAAACCTCTTGTGAGTGACAATATCCGCTATATCACCTTCCGTGATTCCTATGGTGGAGACAATGACAAAACTTATTATCTCCAGCAGCGGTGGAACCAGATGGAGATTGACGAGAACACGCCGACTGTCGGCAGCAAACTCGAGGAGGCCTACCAACTGGCCGGTGCCGACACCCCTGAGCGCCGTGAGCTCCAGCAGCATATCTACGAGCTCTTCCATATGGAACATCTCCTCGACAAATATATCATCCTGCTTTCGAGTGGTGAGCTTCGGAAATTCAAACTCGCCTCTACCCTCTTTGCTGACCCGCGGATCCTGATCATGGATAACCCGTTCATCGGCCTCGACGCAGAGACACGTGATCAGTTGAAGGAGCTGCTGGGTACCCTCTCCCGTGAGCGCCATCTGCAGATTATCCTCGTCCTCTCGAAGGTCGATGATATCCCTGATTTCATCACTCATGTAGTAGAAGTCAGGGATATGAAAGTACTGCCGAAGGTCACCAAGGAAGAATATCTGAAGAGCAGACCCGAAATACCGGCCCATGTCCTCTCGGAGGAGAAACGTCAGGCCATCCTCAACCTTCCCCATAAGGCCAAGGAGTTTCATAGTGACGAGGTTGTCAATATGCATGACGTCTGTATCCGCTATGGTAAGCGGACGATTCTCAAGGATCTTAACTGGGTTGTGAAGAATGGTGAGCACTGGGCCCTCTCCGGACAGAACGGTGCCGGCAAGTCGACACTGTTGAGTCTCGTCTGTGCTGATAACCCGCAGAGCTATGCCTGTGACATCGCCCTCTTCGGCAATCCCCGTGGCAGTGGCGAGAGTATCTGGGACATCAAGAAACATATTGGTTATGTGTCTCCCGAAATGCACCGCGCCTATCAGCGTGACATGCCCTGCGTGCGTATCGTGGCCAGTGGACTGATGGACTCTGTCGGTCTCTATGTCAAGCCGAAAGAGGGGGACTATGAGAAGTGCCGTTTCTGGATGGACATCTTCGGCATCGGGGACCTTGCCGACCGTACCTTCCTGAAGATCTCCAGTGGAGAACAGCGTCTCGTCCTCCTGGCCCGTGCCTTTGTCAAAGATCCTGAACTCCTCATCCTCGATGAGCCCCTCCATGGTCTCGACAACACGCAGCGACGTCTCGTCAAGGATGTCATAGAGACTTTCTGTCAGCGTGACAACAAGACCATGATCATGGTCACCCATTATAAAAATGAGCTGCCGGCCTGTATAGACCACAGCATTTATCTCCAACGACATGCGTAAAAAATTATTTTCCCTGATTGCCCTCCTGGCTTTCCTCGCTCTCCCCGTTTCCGCACAGGACGTTTTGAACTATGTGGCCAAGGAAGCAGAGAAGATCTGTAATGACACCACCCTCGACATCCATCAACGGAAGATCGCTGTTTTCAAATATGATGAATGCAGCTATCTGAAGTCGAAGATGGCGCCGAAGATGATGTCAGACAGTGTCTCCCTCGATGAGAAAAATCGTCTCATCAAAGCGGCTAATGAGCAAGTTTACAACATGGTACAGTATCTCAATGCCTTTGAGAAACGACTGGAGGACTGTAAGCGGAAAAACCGCGACTTGATCACGGCGACGTTCCGGAAGGCAACCCTCGACTGTCCGCTTTATAAAGACAATGACGAGGATCTCGTCCATGCTTACAGTAACCGTACGGACTATCCGACGCCGTTCTCTCTCGACTGCGACTGGACGAAGGCGCTGCAACTGATCCGGGGCATAGACTGGAGCAGATACTAACCCATAAGGACTTGGTTGATCATGTCCCGCCAAATCGTCGGAACATGATCAATCTGGTCTCTATGCGGAACATGATGAATCATGTCCCTACTTACATCCCGGCAGAAACTCCTTCATCTTCTTGCCGTTGACGGTCTTCAAAGAGGTACCGAGTGTCGTAGCCTTCGGATTGAAGGTCACCCAGTCGGGCACATCTTTCCGGTGAAGAGTTTCCACATAGTGTACGCCTTGGTTGTTTACCGAACAGAGCGTGCTGCCACCTTCCTGCATACTCCCTTCCTCCACCATGTCCATCGTGTTGAAACGGACATAGTGATTTCCTTTGCCATCAATATAACCAACCACCACGATATCATCCTCACAGACGATATTCGCATAGATCAGTTCCTTACTACTATAACGTTTGAAGACGCGGTTGACACCACGGTTCAGCAGTTCTGCAACACGGGTCTTGATGAGAGAGCCATCGGCATAGGCCATGAGCAGCCAGTAATCCTGCTCGTCCTCATGGACGGCCAGCTCGAGCCGGTAGTCGTCGGTTTTATAGTCATTCTCATCCAGTACTTTATATTCATCCTGGTCGATGAAACAGATATAGTTGATGACCGGATAATACTCCTCCTCCCAATCATTGATGACATTATTGCGTATCCGACTGGTCTGGATCTTATCCTTGATATTTTGTGTTCTTACCTCGTACTCCTTGCCCATAGTTACCGTATTCTGCTGCGGCAACTGTCCGAAGAGTTCCTTAGCCTGCTCACGTGTCTCCATCTGATGCTCTGCTGCCCATTTCCGGCGATTGGCGAGGAAGACAGGAAGATACTCCTCGTTGACACGGCGGGATGAGGTGCCCATACGTTCGTAGTATTCTCCGTTGAGACTGATGGGATCGGGACTAGGTGTGACCTCAATCACAAGGACCTTCGTCCGTACCTTCGGGTCATCATCCCAATGGGTATGAACATGATGGGCTGCCTCCTGAGACATCTGACTGGCCACCATATTATTCACATACACCTCGTAATGGTCGGCAGAACCATTGAACTGTTGGAAATGGAGGTCTTCTTCCACACCCATCTCCGTTCCTTGGTCGTTGACCCCGAGGTAGAGCGTTCCGCCATCGGCGTTGAGGAAGGCACAGATCTCACTGAGAATCTTCCGGGTCTGATCGAAGAGGTTCGGACGCATGGAGTATTCCGGATAGACGATAGAAGTCTTGAACTCCACCAGATAACTCTCCTTTCCGTAGTTTTTCTTGTCACTGACATTCTGGCGACGGAGCTTCAGGATACTGCGGATCTTTTCCAGAATTTCCTCGGCCTGCGGAATCAGCCCGGCCTTCTTCACCGTGTTATGTGACATGACGAGTGCCGCCAGTTGTTGCAATACGGGATGGGTACGGTCACAACTCATCTGGTAGAGCTCATCATTATGTTCATCCGTATTCAGCCAAGAGACGACACGCATCTGCTGATATTCCTGATAAAGGTTGCTGTGAGGATTAAATGTATCGGAACCACTCTTGTCCAGAATGCGCAGACTCTCATCGGTAAAACTGCTGTTCTGCGCGAAGTCACTCAATAATTCCAGAAGGGTGAGCCGTTTGACATAATAGTCCTCCCGCTTCGAACTGATCATTCGGGCCAGTACCCGGCAGGTGGATATATAATTGTAGGCTTTCACGTAGTCATCCTCGAAGCCGGCATAGGTCTCAATGATATTCATCAACTCATAGACACGACTGTCGTCGAGAACCGTCGTTAACGTCTCTTCTTTCTCTTCTTCTGTCTTTTTCTCTTCTTCAGGCTGATAAACGAGTCCGTCAGCGTAATTGATCATGAGCTGATGGAAGGCATTGCTGACACTGAAGTTGATCTCGGGGAGGTCTCGTACATAGGTCACATTCATATATGGAACCGGTCCTCGTTCGGGATTTGTGACCTCTACGACCTTTCCTTTGGTGAGGACACTCATACTCGTTCCCCTCTCCACGCTGACAGAGACGGAGAGACCATCGAAGGAGATCGCGGGTACCCTGAAAGAGCCTGGCGCCGGCGTGTTGAGACAACAGTTCAGGTGACTGGTATAGCCATAATGGTTGATGCGGTAGTCGTCCATGAAATCAATGACGAGGTCGTTCATCACGAAATGACAGGAGCCATCGTCCTCTATCTGGTCGATCTTCACCGTCAGTTCCAGCGGCGCCCCATTCTTGTAGAAATCAGAAAGGGTTAACTTCCCGGGATAATAAGGAACAATATCTTTGGCGGCATCGATATATCCTACCACATCCTCATATCCTTGATCAACAACCTGACATAAGAAGATCAGACCATTCTCCATTTTCTGTCGGACAATGATATCCACTTTATCCCCGGGATAGAGCGGACGGCGACTCTTTTTCTTAGTTCGCTGACGTACACTGAAGAAGGATTTATAGATGAAATCCCATAACAATTTGTAATGGCGCACCGTATTGCTCTTGTCTCCCCGTAGATCAGAGGAAGGTCTCTCACTGAGACGAATGGAAAGGTTATGCCAAAGATTCAACTGTGCCGGCAGAGGATCGTACTCATTGTCATCATTGACATCGGGAGCAGAGAGCGTCACCTTACCATTCTCAATGGAAAGATGAACACGGTCGGAGGAATAGACGGCGGGCGCGAGAGAGCCGTCAACGGTATCGCTCACCTGGTTAGAGATCAGGTTCGCCGTCAAGGCGGCATCATCCGTATTCAATACATAAACACTTTGGTCACCCGACTCTGAGACAACGTTGAACAACGATTCTTCCAGGAGTTGGTCGGGATTGGTGACATTCATCCTACTGCACAGGCGGTAGAGAAGACTACGGTTGAGGACATCGTCGAAGAGGTCATTCTTGAAATCCTCTGCCAGGTTCATCTGTAGCGCCAGTGCCATGATCATTGTCTCCATCACCTTACGGTCGTTGAGACGGTCCGGCGTCTCATAGATATGATGGATATAATATTCGAGCAAGATAATCCACATCTTACAGAATGGCTCGCGCTTACTGAGTTTCAGGCTATGCTTGCGGATAATGGAGAGGATCATGTCCATCTTCTCTTCCATGAGGTTAAAGTCGAGATGGAAGATGGAAAGCATGATATACAGTCGCTTGCGCGGATGGTATACATAACTGCTCTTGGAAAGCTTCTCTAAGACGGTCGTCACGAAATCGGCGGCAGGCTGTCCATCCTCCGCGACCATATCCAAAGCGTCAAGATAATAGCCCGCCTGTTCGATGACATCGGAGAAGCGCTCCTCCATGACCTTACGGGTGGTATCATCACACAGTTTGAGCATCTCTGATGACTCCAGAGCCTGAAGGAGATGACTCTTCAACGATTTGAGATCCTCCTGGCGCATCTCCCGATCGGGACACTGTGCTGCCTGACCGGCTATCCACTGATGACATTCCGCATCAAACAGGTCTGAGGGCGTATTGCCTAACAATAAGTTCCGGAGATCTTCCTGATTCCATGCCGTCTGTCCGATAAATTCCTGTAGTTGGCTGTTGGTGAGTGAGAAAGAGGTCGCCTCCTTCTTATTGTCCACAAAAGCCGGTTCAATCTGCATATACCGACCCTTAATCTTCTTGATCCTGCAACCGATGCATGGTGTCAGGGCCGGGTTCGGGATGAGCTTCTTCGCCAGACGTGCCGTAAAACCATGGGATTCTTGCAGGATATAGTCATCGCCATAGGAACGTTGGACAGTAAAATCGGTCACGTCACCTTCTTGATAAAAACCACGGATCAATGCCTCAAAATCTTGTCGGATATAAACACCCCCTGACAGACTTCTCTCTACGAGACAAGGTATCGTGTCCGGTTCCGGCATCTTCCGTTGATACGGGAGCATCGGAATACGATAAAGCTTGGCGTCTTCTCCGTAGGATACCACATACTGATGGGTATCGATATCCGTTCTTAACACTTTTACGGCAACTTGCTGCCTTTCTTCTTGTTCTTCCATCTTTTTTTGCTTTAGTTTATTTTTTTTGTTTGATTACTATGATATGCTATGCTATGGCTTCTATTGAGAGTTATAGCTATCCTCTTGAGTACTGTAATATTCTCCTCTCTCCTTACAAAAATCGATCAGCCTGTCGAAAAGCGCATTTTCCTTGAGCAACGCGGCATGACCAAAGAGCAGCAGATGTTCCTGTGCCCGCGTCATGACAACATTCAGTTTGCGGTCGATAACCGCTCCGTCTTCCTCGAAGACATGATTGGTAAGGAATCGCAATTGATAAAACTGTTGCACCGTGAATCCATAGAGGATATACTTCCGCTGTGACCCTTGATAACGCTCGACCGTGTCTATGGTGATCTCCATGAGTTCCGGGATATTGAACCGTTCGAGGGCGTTGCGGATGGCGGCGATCTGATTCCGATAGGGTACGATGACACCCACGGTCTGTGAAGCGATGAAATGCGCCTTCTCTATGGTCCAAATCTTCTGAATCGTTGCTGCTATGAGGTCAGCCTCAATGGTATTGACTTTGTCTGAGCAGCTGTCTTCCGGCAATTGACAGTCGAAGAACGCCACACGACGGGTATGCAACACGTCGTCCAGCTCATCTTTCCCTTGCCATGACGAGGGCAGTGATGGGGTCTGATGGGGTAACGGCACCTCCCGCAGTTTGCCACCATAGAAGGCCTCGCTCGGGAAGACGGCAATCTCATGATGCATACGGCTCTGACGGGTGAGCATATAGACCACCTCCGGATCATTACGGTAACGACGCAGCAATCTTTCGAAGAGGGACAGGCGACAGTCGGTGAGGCCGATGGCGTTGAGATCGTCTTCTTCTACCCTGCTCTCTTGCTGACTCTGTTGTACGACAGCCGGCAGTTGCTTATGATCACCGATGAAGACGAACTTACGGATGGCACTCTCCTCTATGCCTGTTTCCGGATCGGTATGCACGGCAGAGAGCAGAGCCATGAGATGCGGTTCGAGGATCTGTGAAGCCTCGTCGATGATGGCCAACGCAAAAGTTTTCTGGCTGAAGAGTTGGATCTTACTGCTCAGCGCCGTCGTCGTTCCCACGACGATACGACAGTCGAGGACACGGCGACGCATGTCTTTGAGGGTATGACAGTTGCTGACGGTCTCTTCCAGGAGATGGCTCTGATAAGCCACACTACAGGATAGTCTACTGCCCACGCGCAGATAGTCGAGGTGCTCTTCCTCCAACTTACTGCAGATCTCATCGACCGCACGGTTTGTGAATGCCATGAGAAGGATGTTGCTCCCGGGAGTAAGGAGCTCCTCCTTCAACGTGTTCATCAGTCCGAAGGAGGTCTTGCCTGTTCCCGGTGGACCAATGATCAAGAAGAAGTCCCTGGCCTGGCGTACATGGAGGCTGAGGGTATTGAAACTGCCATAGTTGCCCCGTAGGGTCAGACTATGGTCGACACGCGGCCGGCGCTGCAATAAGATCAGGTCACGGCGTTCCTTCGGTGCCGAGAGGAAGGCATGCATGCCACGATAAAGTGCGCCATAGCTAGACTCAAAGAAGTCATGCTCCACTGCCCAGACCTTATCCTTATCCCGCAGAAATACCCGGGCATCACTCTGTGCGGCACGTAAGGTCAGCGTGAGTGTTGTCGCTGTGATCTGCCGGATACTGCAACGATAGGTCCACGTCTTCCGGACATCGGGCTCCGTACCCTTCTCATAAGGATAAAGGATGACAATATCCCCTATGCGGAAATTGCTCATTCCCTCTTCATCATCATCATGGCGCTCGAGGACGACCTCGGTGACCTCTCCCTGGTGGCCTTCTCCGGGTTCTTTGAGAATGAGGTTGTCGAAGATGTTTCCCGCCTGTCGTTTGTCATGCAGATTGTCATGCCATTTGGCGGCAAAGCCTGAGTCTTCCTTCAGCGCATTACCCACTTTCGAAAGGACATGTTCCGTCTCCACAAACTGCAGAAAGCGGAAATAATAGTCACGCTCCAATGGTGACGCTTTATGAATAGGCGCCAGCAGTGCCTCCAGCTGAGGCCGCTGATAGTTATTCCATAACTTTCCTGCCGTGTGGTAAGCATTCAGATCCTCCGGCCGAAGGGTCTCCAGAATGCGCATGCCCCCATGGGTGAATCTCAGTTCGTTGGCCGCGATGCGATTTCTAATCATCAGTGCCTCACGGACAAGTTGGGGGGCATAGCCAAGACCGACGAGGGAGTTGGCATAACGGGAATAGAGCAGGAAAGCGTAAAGATGATGATACCGGTCATAATGGTCCGCGAATCCATAACGGAGCAAGGCCATATAAAGGAGCATCTGGATGTAATGTTTCAACTGATAGACCGGGGTGTCGGGGTCTCGCTGCGGGAATCCGCCCTTACCTGCCTTCTGTTCGATGAGGACTTCGAGATCCTGCTGCAGGAAATCCATACGTCCTTGTAGTCCGAGCATCTCAGAGAAGAAGGAGGGCTCCAGCATGACTTCTTCCCGATGATATTCCTTCACACGTTGGGGCAATGTCTGTCGCACCGCCTGACGGATATAGGTCCGTTGCTGCTGTGCCTGATGATGAAAATCAGGTGACAGGGGCGTACAGAGGAGGTCTACGGCATGATGCGTGAAGAAGTGCCGGGCACAGTCAACATACGCTTTCTCCTGATCCTTGGCGTGTACCTCATCATCCAAGAGCTCGCCGGCAAACTCACCCATGAGAATCGGCTCCGTTGTGACGTTGGGCTTAATCTTGTTGAGCAGGTAGATCAGTTCGGTATGGTTATAACTCTCGAAACAACCGGCGATGGCACTGATATCAATCAGCAGGTCAGGTGCAAAGATAATCAGTTCGGGTGTTAATGTTCCATCATCCTCCTGACGGGGATGGATGAGGTTCAGCTGTACTCCTTGATAGAGATCATCGCGCAGATAGGCCTCATCGGCATGATATCTGACTTTCGCCGGAATGGTAGGGTCCTCAAGGAGCCCATAGATAAATTCGTCATCCCAATGTTCCACGAGAAGGCGCATTACGGCAGCTCTCGGCAGCGCTGCCACGCTCTGGGGACGCATGGGCGGAAAGAGTTGGCGGAGTCGTTCCGGGATCTCCTCGATATGATAGATCAGAGCCACAAAACAGGTCACGGCCTGAAAGTCATAGCGCGACGCTGTCTCCGAGGGTGTTTCTCCCCGACCGAGATCACGGAAATGGATCCTCGCGGTATGGACGGCATGGGAAAGGGCACCATTGGCATCATGGGTCTTGAGCAGATAGTCTGTCTTGGCGAAGGGGCCAACCAGACGGATACGGGCAAAATCGGTGTTCTGGTCCAACAGATTTTGGAAGACAGTGTCCAAGGCCGCATAACGGCGCTCCATATCGACTTTGCCCATAGCCGAGAGAAGCATGCTGAAGAAATGATTCGCTGCCTTCAGCCCCTCGTGGTCACTTCTGCGGTCCAGGTCTCTTTGTAGATCACTCATACTGCCAATAATACCAATAAGTGTTACCATAGGTATCGTGGAGCTGACTCTTGCGGACGGCAGGGTTTCCATTTTTCAGCTCCATATCTTGATAGTCCTGATAGTCGGCATCGATCACCGGTGACTTAAAGACATAAATCGGATTGGCACGACGATGGGTGTAAAGTACGAGGGCCTCACGGTAATGCTTCGGCAATGGTTTCCTCAAATCATAATATTTCGGTAATTCCTTGGCAAACAAGTCAAGTTTCTTGTCCATCAGCAATCCCACAAGATGAAGGTCTGCTGCCTCCTGACGCGTGAAATGGCGTGGATAGGCTGTCATGAGGAGTTTTACGGAGTGGCCATCCGGACGTAAGGCCTTACTGCCTCCACAAACGGGAACTTCGAAGAAATGTTCGGCAAGGGCATGCTCATGAGTCAGTGCAAGCGCACGGAGGAGGGTCAGACTACTGTCGGCCTTTTCGGTATTCGTTGCCTCCACGGCCCCTTTGTAATCCTGCTGCGACAAACAGACCTCGGCACGCATACGACGGTGTATATTCTCGTTGCTCTGCGCAATCATGCCTACGAGAAACATCATGAACACCATTTCAAAGAGATTGATGGCCGTAGTCCGTGAGAATAATCCCCACGATTTCTGATTCGGCTCATACGGTTCTATCGCCCTTGCCATCATCACGATGATCCACCAGACGATGAGAATCAGCGGAAAGAGCCAGAGCCAGGCACCGAAAGAGAAATGCTCATCGGTATGTGCGCTGATATCCGTGATAACCGTCAAAATAAGAAATGACGGCAGATAGGTCAACGCATGTGCCCGCCGACGGAGCTTGGTGAGAGAGTAGACGGTGGCTTGCAGGGCCCAGAGAACAAGGGTGATGAGGACCGCTCCTATCGTACGGCCATAAGAAGTCTCACCTTCCGAGAGAACATGTTGCGTCACCGTGAGCACATCACTCTGAAAGAAGAAGACATAACAGAATGTGAAAATCAAAAATACAATAGCACAGGTCACCATCATCGGTACTGTGCTACTCTTGGGATTATCCATACAATCAAATCAATATTTAACCTGTATTATTCAGATCCTCTTGTAGGTGGCCGCAACATGGCGGCCACCTACTATACCCGATTATTTCTTTCTCCGCAGTACCTGGGCGGAACGGGCGGGCAGATAGAGTTTCAGCCATCCTTTATGCTGTGGCGTGAAGAGAGGATCCGGATTCGTGAAATGCTCTACGCTGTCATCATTGAGTCCGTTGCCCCCATAGGTCTTGTCATCACTGTCAAGGACGATATCATAAGCTCCCTCAGGAACGAGGAAGCCATAATCCGTGAAACTGTGGGTCGGTGAGAAGTTGAACACGAAGAAGAGATCTCCGCGCTCGAAGCAGAGCACCTGATCCGCGTCATTATGCCAGATCTCCTGGACGGGGGTATCGTTGAAGGCTTTCTCACTCTTCACGACAGCGAGCATGGCCCTGTCGAAATCACCGAGGTAGTGATAGCAGAGGTCATGATTGTCCACGAGATTCCATTGGCGGCGACAGTATTTATAGCTCCATCCGTTGCCCTCGCGCGGGAAGTCGATCCACTCCGGATGCCCAAACTCATTACCCATGAAGTTCAGATATCCTCCGTTGATGGCGGCGAGCGTGACGAGGCGGATCATCTTATGTAAGGCGATGCCACGGTGCACAAGGTCGTTCTCATCCCCTTTCTTGAAATGCCAGTACATATCGGCATCGATGAGACGGAAAATAATGGTCTTGTCACCCACAAGGGCCTGGTCGTGACTCTCACAGTAAGAGATCGTACGCTCATCGTTGCGCCTGTTCTTCACCTCCCAGAAGATAGAACTCGGTTTCCAATCCTCGTCTTTCTTCTCCTTGATCGTCTTGATCCAGAAGTCGGGGATATTCATGGCCATACGGTAGTCAAAGCCATAACCGTAGTCCTTGAACGGTGCGGCAAGCCCGGGCATTCCGGAGACCTCCTCGGCGATGGTGAAGGCATGAGGATTGACCTCATGGATCAGGCAGTTGGCCATGGTCAGATAACAGATGGCATTATCATCCTCGTGACCGTTGAAATAGTCGCCATAGTTTGTAAAGGCCTCTCCGAGTCCATGACTATAGTAGAGCATGGAGGTGACACCATCGAAACGGAAACCGTCGAAATGATATTCCTCCAACCAGTACTTACAGTTGGAGAGGAGAAAATGGATGACGTCATCCTTACCGTAGTCGAAACAGAGGCTGTCCCATGCCGGATGCTCATGGCGGTCACCGGGATAGAAATACTGGTTAGGATCACCGGCAAGGTTACCGAGTCCTTCCACCTCATTCTTCACGGCATGGGAGTGAACGATATCCATGATCACGGCGATACCTTTCTCATGAGCGGCATCAACAAGGGCTTTCAACTCCTCCGGACTGCCGAAGCGGGAGCTGGGAGCAAAGAAACTGCTGACATGATAGCCGAAAGAACCATAATAGGGGTGCTCCTGGATAGCCATGATCTGTATGGCATTATAGCCGTCTTCCACAATACGCGGCAGGACATTATTCTTAAACTCCGTATAGGTTCCCACCTTCTCAGCATCCTGAGCCATACCGACATGACACTCGTAGATCAGCAACGGCTTACGCTCGGGAATGAACTCCTGCACCTTCCAATGGTACGGACGGGCAGGATGCCACACCTGGGCGGAGAAGATCTTCGTTTGTTCATCCTGCACCACACGCTGACACCAGGCCGGGATACGTTCTCCCTCACCGCCATTCCAATAGACATGCATCTTATACAGATCTCCGTGTTTCATGGCCTTGGCCGGTAGCTTCAGCTCCCAGTTGCCCGTCCCCTCAATGCGATGGCAGCGGTAGGCCTCGCTCTCTTTCCAATCGTTGAAATCGCCAACGAGGTATATATCCGTAGCATTGGGGGCCCACTCACGGAACACCCAACCCCGTGGTATCTTGTGAAGTCCGTAATATTGATAACCGTTGGCAAAATCACTCAACGTCTGTTTGCCATTCTGTGTCAGTTGGCCGATCTTCCATAAAGCATGGTCATGACGACCACGGATCGCATCCTCATAAGGTTCCAGATAAGGATCATTCTTGACAATGCCCACATGCTCGGGCTTTAGGTTCTGTGTCATAAGATTCTGTATTAGTGTTCGATAAATTGTATTTCCGTTAGGCCTTTAGGGTCATTCCTGGTAACGGCGGCCGTGGCGATAAGTGCCGTGCGCAGTGACATTCCCGTCACGGTCCTTCTCCACGAACTTACCCTCTCGCTCGTCATCGACATAGGAGCCTTCGAAACGCTTGCCGTCTTTTGTCTCCTCAATGGCAGGACCATTGCGCTTGCCATTCTTGAAGTTTCCCTTGAACTTATTGCCATTGGCGAAATGGATGATGACCTCACCATTCACCTGACCGTCCTTGAATTCTCCCTCATAGACATCGCCGTTTTTCTTGGTCAACTTTCCATGCCCATTCTGCAGGTCGTTCTGCCACGAGCCCGTATAGACATCGCCATTCTTCCAGGCAAAAGTTCCGTTTCCGTCCTTTGCTCCCTCAAGGAAATGACCGGTATATTTGTCACCATTGACATAAGAGAAGATGCCTTCTCCCGTTCGTTCTCCCTGGTGATAGTCGCCTTCATACTTATCTCCGTTCTGATAACGGTAGATACCCTTACCATCCTGGATGTCGTTGAGCCAGTCGCCGGTATAGACATCACCGTCGGAATAATGATTCGTGCCACGGCCGGAACGCTGGTTGTTGAGCCAGTTCCCATCGTAAACAGTGCCGTCTCCCCAGTCAAAGCGGCCGCGGCCATTTTTCATGTCGTTGGCCCACTGTCCTTTATAACTGGCACCATTGGCATAGGTATAGGTACCCATCCCCTGACGTTTGTCCTTATACCAGTCACCATCATACTTGTCACCATTATAATAATACATGATGCCATGGCCCTGTTGATAGTCACGGAACCAAAGACCAACATACTTGTTATTATTCGAGAAATAGTATGTGCCCTTGCCATGCTGTTGGTCCTGAAACCATTGGCCTTCATATTTCTCTCCGTCAGAAAAAGTATAGATTCCATATCCCTGACGTTTACCTTTTATATACTGTCCCTCATAGGTGTCCCCGTTCTTAAACAGGGTGTTCCCTTTGCCGTAGGGCTTACCGCCCGACATCTCGCCCTTATATTGTCCACCGTCATGAGTCATACATGACCCCAACGTAATTTTCTGTGCCGACAACGGAAGGGTCGTCGCAAGGAGGATTATACAGGTAATGATCTTATTATTCATCTGGTCTAATTATCAATTTATTCGTTCTTACGGCAAAGTTATGAAGAATTATTGATTTTTCCAAAATTGTTTAGGAAAATTAATGAATTTACCGGATATAAAAATCCTTTGTAAGGTCAGCATACCATGATGACCGGGAACCGTCGGGATTCATAAGACATGCTTCTTTTTCCTCTGTCACCGTGGGAATCGCCTTTGAAAAGGTCAGCAGCCAGCGTCTGACGGGCTTGCAGGGGGTGGTGCGAATACCAACACGACGACAGAGAGAAAGACCGGCGAAGACACACTCTTCCTCTACCCGCTCCCGTACCTCCGTGGGGATGATGACGGAGAAGAGACCGTCCTTACGGAGTAGGCGCGCACTGTGTCGGGCAAGATCCCGGAAAGAGAGACTGTCATTATGCCGGGCCAGTGAGCGGCGCTCATCGGGGTTACGAAGACTGTCCTGGAAGAAAGGGGGATTACTGACGATGGCATCGTACAGCGAAGGTTGATACGTGTTGTTTGGCGAATATGTATAAGAATCTGTATCTTCGGAAGATATGTTATCAGCATTAAAGTTTTGAAACATACATGGTTGATGGACGATCACGCGTCCGTTATAGCCATTGCGCTCCACATTCTCGCTGGCCTGCCGGCACGCCTCCGCATCCATATCGAGAGCCTCAACGACAGCCTCGGGGAAACGCTGCGCCATCATCAAGGCGATCACTCCCGTCCCCGTCCCCACATCGAGAATACGACGGCCATGAGGGGGCACTGGAGCCCAAGCGCCGAGGAGGACACCGTCAGTGCCTACCTTCATCGCACAACGGTCCTGAGCAATGGTAAAATGTTGAAAAGTGAATGTATCCATACCTCTTCTAACGGCTTTTTTGATTTTTTATTACCTATTTTCGAACAAACTTTCTCTTATATGAAAGTATTTTTGTATCTTTGCAGCCCAAAAAGGATAATCAAACTCATGAGTAGAAAATCAAATACAACCATTCAGATGATCGCCGATTTCGACGGGGATGTCAGTCAGCTGTTCAAGTCTGTCCCCGACGGTGACTATCCGATCCTTTTCACCCGTGACCTCGTGGTGTTCCCCACAGTGGTCTCCCCTATTCTCTTAGGCCGTAAAGCCAGTATCGAACTGGCCCATAGACTCGAGAAGGACAACGATATGGTGTTCTGCATCTTTTGTCAGAAAGATCAGAGGACCGAAGACCCCACCTTCGATGACGTCTATCCGGTTGGCGTCTTTGCGAAGGCAATCCGTTCGATGGAACTTCCGGGCGGAGATGGCAATATCACGCTCCTTGTGCAGGCCATGGGCCGATGCCGTCTGACAACCGTCAAGGGACCGAAACCCTATTATACCGGTTCTGTGGTCAATGCCCCGGAGGTCATGCCGAAAGAGAATCATGCCACGAAAGGCCATTTCGCCATGCTCGTGGATACCCTCAAGGACACGACCCTTCGTTACGTCGAGGACAACGACGAGATGCCCGACGAGCTGAAATCGGCCTTCAGTAATATCAATAATGATACGATGTTCGCCAACTTCGTCAGTTACAACCTCCCCTTTGCGGTAGAGGATAAGATCAAGATGTTGGAAGCTGACACCATTGAGGATCGTATCATGGAAACCCTGAAGGCCGAGAACCGTGATCTCCAGCTCTTCGGCATCCGCCAACGGATCAACCGCAAGACGCAGCAGGATCTTGACGAGCAGCAGAAGGAATATTTCCTGCGGCAGCAGATGAAGAATATCAGAGATGAGCTCGGATCGAAAGATGACAGCAGCGACAGGGCCGAGCTCCTCCGGAAGGCCAAGAATATCCGGTGGACGGAGGAACAGCGTAAGTTTTTCCAGAAAGAGATCAAGAAACTTGACAACCTCAACCCGCAGTCTCCTGACTATAATGTTCAGATCACCTATCTGCAGACCCTTGTGGCCCTCCCCTGGGGAAAAGAGACGAAGGATGATCTCGACCTGAAGCGTGCCCGCCGTATCCTAGACCGTGACCACTATGGTATGGAGAAGGTGAAGGAGCGTATCCTCGAATATATCGCCGTGCTGTCCCTGCGTCATGACCTGAAGAGTCCGATCCTCTGTCTCTATGGTCCTCCCGGCGTCGGTAAGACCTCGCTGGGCAAGAGTATCGCCAAAGCCCTCGGTCGCAAATATGTGCGGATGAGTCTTGGCGGTCTCCATGATGAGGCTGAGATCCGCGGCCACCGCCGTACGTATGTTGGTGCCATGCCCGGACAGATTATCAAGAATATTCAGAAAGCCGGTTCCGTCAATCCCGTCTTCATCCTTGATGAGATCGATAAGGTAACCCGGAACCAATATAATGGTGACCCCGCGTCTGCTCTCCTGGAGGTCCTCGACCCGGAACAGAACAGTTCCTTCCATGACAACTATCTCGACATGGATTTCGACCTCTCGAAGGTCCTCTTCGTCGCTACGGCCAACGATCTGAACACCATTCCGCGGCCGCTCATCGACCGTATGGAGATCATCGAGGTCAGTGGGTATATCACGGAGGAGAAGATCGAGATTGCCAAACGTCACCTCGTGCCGCGGGAGTTGGAGAATACGGGACTTAAGGACCATGAGCCGAAGATCAAGTTTACCAAGGCCGCCCTGGAGAAGATCATTGAGTCGTATACCCGTGAGAGCGGCGTCAGAGAGTTGGAGAAACAGATCAACAAAGCGCTCCGCAAACTTGCCTATCAGCAGGCCCTCAACGGAGAGCTGGAGACGACAACGGTCACGCCGGCCCATCTTGAAGATCTCCTCGGCAAGCCGCCGTACTACCGCGATATCTATCAAGGTAACGAATACGCCGGTGTCGTCACGGGACTGGCCTGGACGAGCGTCGGTGGTGAGATCCTCTTCATCGAGACGTCACTGAGCAAAGGCCATGGTGGCAAGCTCACGCTGACGGGAAATCTCGGTGACGTGATGAAGGAGAGTGCGATGATCGCCCTGCAATATGTCAAGGCACATGTCGATGACCTCGGTATCGACTACCGCATCTTCGACAACTGGAACATCCATATCCATGTCCCGGAGGGTGCCGTGCCGAAGGACGGTCCGTCAGCCGGTATCACTATCGCTACGAGTATCGCCTCCGCCCTCACGCAGCGTAAGGTGCGTAAGAACACGGCCATGACGGGTGAGATCACCCTCCGTGGCAAAGTGCTCCCCGTCGGTGGTATCAAGGAGAAGATCCTCGCCGCCAAGCGTGCCGGCATCACGGATATCGTGATGTGCCAGGACAATCAAAAAGATATCGAAGAGATTCCTGAACAGTACCGTAAAGGTGTCACCTTCCATTATGTGGAGAATGTTCAGGATGTATGGGATTTCGCCCTCACCGATGAGGTCGTCAAGAATCCTGTCGATCTCTCCATCCCTGAAGAAACGAAGAAGAAAGAATGACATTCGAACTACAACATACCGATCCCTGTTCCGACGCCCGCGCCGGACGTATCACGACAGACCACGGCGTCATCGAGACGCCGATCTTCATGCCGGTAGGTACCTGCGGCAGCGTCAAAGCGGTCCATTTCAGTGAGTTACGGGAGCAGGTGAAAGCACAGATCATCCTCGGTAACACCTATCATCTCTATCTCCGTCCGGGACTGGAGATCCTGCGTGCCGCCGGTGGTCTCCATGGCTTCAACGGCTGGGAGCGCCCTATCCTCACCGATTCCGGTGGCTTCCAGGTGTTCTCCCTCACGGGCATCCGCAAACTCTCCGAGGAAGGCTGCGAGTTCCGCAGTCATATCGATGGCAGCAAGCATTTCTTCACGCCGGAGAATGTGATGGACACCGAACGTATCATCGGTGCCGACATCATGATGGCCCTCGACGAGTGTCCGCCGGGACAGAGCGACTATGCCTACGCGAAGAAAAGTCTCGGGATGACGCAGCGGTGGCTGGACCGCTGCATCAAGCGCTTCCACGAGACGGAGCCCCTCTACGGCTATCACCAGAGTCTCTTCCCCATCGTCCAGGGTTGTACGTATAAGGACCTGCGGAGAGAGGCGGCGAAATTCGTGGCCGACAAGGGCGCTGACGGTAATGCCATCGGCGGCCTCGCCGTAGGAGAGCCCACGGCGGTGATGTACGAGATGATCGAGGTCGTCAACGACATCCTCCCCAAGGACCGTCCGCGCTATCTCATGGGCGTCGGCACGCCGCAGAACATCCTCGAGGCCATCGAGCGCGGCGTGGATATGTTCGATTGTGTTATGCCCACACGCAATGGGCGCAACGCCATGCTCTTCACCTACCAGGGGACGATGAACATGCGCAACAAGAAATGGGAGGCCGACTTCACCCCTCTCGATCCCGATGGCTGCGAGACCGACAGGGTGTATACGAAGGCCTATGTACACCATCTCTTTAAAGCCGGCGAGCTCCTGGCCATGCAGATCGCCAGCATCCATAACCTGGCTTTCTATCTCCGCCTCGTCACCGATGCAAGACAGCATATTATAAAAGGTGACTTCGTCAAGTGGAAAGCAGGGATCATCGACCAACTGGGCCGGAGAATTTAACATCATTCATCATGCAGAAAAGGAATATCAAGCTGTTCTTCCGACGCGCCGCCATCCGGATGATCCGGATGTGGCGGTGGCTGAAAACGCATCTTGCTTTTCTTGGATTCCTCAGGGTCCTCAATCCGTTTCATTACATCAAGCGGATCGACTGGTATATCATCAAGAAGTTCATTGGCACCTACTTCTTCTCCATCGCCCTGATCATCTCCATCGCCATCGTCTTCGATGTCAATGAGAACCTGGCAAAATTCACGCAGTATCATGCTCCGCTGCGTGCGATCGTCTTCGACTACTATGCGAACTTCGTACCTTATTTTGCCAACCTCTTCAGTGCCCTCTTCGTCTTTATCGCCGTCATCTTCTTCACCTCGAAGTTAGCCGGCAACTCGGAGATCATCGCCATGCTCGCTACGGGAATATCCTTCAAGCGGCTCCTCCGGCCGTATATGATCTCCTGTACCTTCATCGCCCTCCTCTCCTTTTATCTCTCGGCCTTCGTCATTCCCCATGGCACCGTCATCCGTCAGAATTTCGAATCGCTGTATAAGAACAGTAAGAAGAACACGGCGGCAGAGAATGTGCAGTTGCAGGTGGCTCCCGGTGTCATCGCCTATATCCAGCATTACGATGACACGCAGAAGAAAGGCTATGGCTTCTGTTTGGACAAATTCGAGGATAAGAAACTCGTGAGTCACATGACAGCCATGGAGATCCAGTATGACACCATCTCCGACTCGAAATTCCATTGGAAAGCCTCCAACTGGAAGATCCGCAGTCTCCGTGGCCTCCGGGAGACGATCACCACGGGTGCGGAGAAGGACACCACGGTGATGATGGAGCCTACGGACCTCGTCTACAGTAAAGGTCAGCAGGAGACCTTTACGTTGCCACAGCTCAGCGACTATATCGCGAAGCAGCAGCACCGAGGGTCACAGAATGTGGTGCAGTATCAGGTGGAGTATCACAAGCGTATCGCTTCCTCCTTCGCCTCCTTCATCCTCACCATCATCGGCGCCTCCCTGTCATCCCGCAAGCGCAAGGGCGGCATGGGCATGTACCTCGGTATCGGACTGGCCCTGAGCTTTATCTACATCCTCCTGCAGACCATCTCGGCGACCTTCGCCATCAATGCCGGCGCGCCGCCGATCCTCGCCGCCTGGGCTCCGAACATCCTTTATGCTTTCATTGCCTGGGGATGTTACCGGAAAGCGCCGAGATAAAACGCAGCCATCCGACCTGACGGTCGGCGGGCCGCCACAAGGGACGGCCCCTGCAACTTCGCTGATCAGGCAATGAACCACCCATTAAAAAAATTGTAATAATGAAATTTGAAGAATTAGATTTATCCGATAACGTTCTCGATGCACTCTATGACATGCATTTCGATGAGTGTACGCCCGTTCAGGAGAAATGTATTCCTCCTATCCTCGAAGGTCATGACGTTCTCGGTGTCGCACAGACCGGTACCGGCAAGACGGCCGCCTATCTGTTGCCTATCCTCAGCCGTCTCGATGAAGGCGACTATCCCGACAAAGCCATCAACTGTGTCATCATGAGTCCTACCCGTGAGCTGGCCCAGCAGATCGACCAGGCCATGCAGGGCTTTGCCTACTATCTAGACGGTGTCAGCTCCGTCGCTGTCTATGGCGGCAACGACGGTAACCGTTATGATCAGGAGGTGAAAAGCCTCTCCCTCGGCGCTGATGTCGTCATCGCCACGCCGGGCCGTTTCATCAGTCATATCTCCATGGGAAATGTCGATATGAGTAAGGTGAGCTTCTTCGTGCTCGATGAGGCTGACCGTATGCTCGACATGGGCTTCTCCGATGATATCATGAAGATCGCGTCGAAACTCCCTGCAACCTGTCAGACGATCATGTTCTCCGCTACCATGCCGAAGAAGATCGAGGATCTCGCCAAGACATTGCTGAAGAACCCCGTAGAGGTGAAGCTCGCCGTGAGCAAGCCGGCAGAGAAGATCAAGCAGAGTGCCTATGTCTGTTATGAGACGCAGAAAATGGCGATCATCAAGGATATCTTCAAGGCCGGGGACCTCAAGCGCGTCATCATCTTCTGTGGCAGTAAGATGAAGGTCAAGCAGGTGGCCGGCAGTCTGCAGCGCCAGCATATCAACTGCGGTGAGATGCACTCCGACCTCGACCAGGCAGAGCGCGACGACATGATGTTCAAGTTCAAGAGCGGACAGTATGATGTTCTTGTGGCTACGGATATCGTTGCTCGTGGTATTGATATTGACGATATCGAGATGGTCATCAACTATGACGTGCCCCATGATGCCGAGGATTATGTCCATCGTATCGGTCGTACGGCCCGTGCGCAGCGTGACGGAAAGGCCATCACCTTCGTCAGTGAGGAGGATATGTTCTATTTCCAGCAGATCGAGAAGTTCCTGGAGAAAGAAGTAGAGAAGAATCCGCTGCCCGATGGTATGGAGGGTCCGGAATACAAGCCTCTGAAGCGCCCTGCCAAGGGTCAGAAGACGAGTGCCAAGAGCCGTCGCCGTAAGGACCGTGACCAGAACAGTCATAAGGACAAGAAACAGCGTACGAAGAACAGCCAGCAGGGCGGTCAGCGCCAGTCCCGTCAGCAGCGTCCGGCTCAGAAGAACGGTGAGGGACAGTCTCAGCAGTCTGCTACGCCGAAGGGTCAGGAGCAGGGTCAGCCGAAAAACAACCGGAAACGTAGAAATGACCCGTCCAATGGACAGAATGGCGAGCAGGAACAGCAGAGCCGTCGCCGTAAGCAGCGCCCGGCCAACAATGGTCAGAAGCAGGACGGTACCGCTGCACAGGAGCGTACGCCGAAGAACAATGCCACGAAGAATGCGGCCGCTAACGGTCAGCAGCGCCATAAGCGCCGTCGCGGTAATGTGGAGGGTAACTACCACAAGCGGCAGAAAGAACAGCAGAGTTCAACGAAGACGACAAAATATAATATCCCCGAGCCCAAGCGTCAGGAGAGCGGCATCAAGAAGTTCTTCCGTAAGGTCTTCGGCTTCGGCAAGAAATAATGTCGCCGTTTCGTCATTCCTTATACATAAAATTGCAACAAGAAGAAAGTATCTTTGCAAGTGTAAAAAGGACTTGTACTACTTCTTTAAATTGCAATAGTTTATGTAATCTTTTTTTGAAAAACGGCTATTCGGGAGAATAGCCGCTTTTTCTAATACACAAACATAAAATATGAAACACAAGAATTTTCTTTATCACCTCATTGCCTGTCTCACCGTTTTCGTATGGGGTGGTACTTTCGTCAACAGTAAGGTTCTCATCCTCCATGGCATGACGCCCGAGGAGATCTTCATGGTGAGATTCCTCATCGCCTATATCGCCATCTGGACCGTCTCTCCACACCGGCTGTGGGCGGATAACTGGCGCGACGAGGGTTTGATGCTGTTGCTCGGCATCACCGGTGGATCCTTATATTTCGTATCGGAGAACTGGGCCGTAAGCATCAGCTATGTCAACAACGTGTCGTTCATCGTCTGTACGGCACCACTCATCACCACCTTACTGGCCATTGCCTTTCTGAAGGATGTGAAGGCGACACCATCGCTTATCCTCGGTTCCCTACTGGCGCTGGCAGGTGTGGCTATCGTCATCTTCAACGGGCATTTCGTGTTGAAACTGAATCCCGTCGGTGACCTGCTGGCCCTCAACGCCGCCTTCTGCTGGGCCATATACAGTCTGCTGATGAAGAATGTCACGGGACGTTACGGGGCCGTGTTCATCACACGGAAAGTATTCTTCTATGGTCTCGTGACGATGATCCCCTTCTTCGCCGTCCATCCTTGGCAGTTCCCGTTGAGCGGCTTCCTCCATCCCGTGATTGCAGGAAACCTCATCTTCCTCGGTTTCATCGCTTCCTTCCTATGTTTCTTCCTCTGGAGTTGGGTGAACAAGAAGATCGGCGCCCTGAAAGCTTCCAATTATATTTATCTGAACCCAATCACTACGGTCGTCGTCAGTGCCCTCGTCCTCAGCGAGCCTATGACAACCCTCGCCTTCGTAGGCTCCGCCATGATCCTCATCGGCGTCTTCTTCGCCAACAGACACTAACTCCATATTCATCCACTTCCTCTTCCATCGCTCAAGATCTGATTACGCCAACCGCCCGGAGGACGCGCCAGTCTGTACGGGAACATACGAACAGATACCCGGCACCGACTAACGCAAAGAAAGGATAATTCCACACGGGACCGTTCATGACAAACGGAAGAAGGCTCAAAGCAGCCAACGGCGGCATGAGGAGACGGCATTGTCGCAGGACGGTGAAGGCCGTGAGAAGGACCAAGGGCATGACGATGAAAAGGGGCATTCCGCAAAACTCCAACAGAATTTCTTTCCCGATCACCCCGCAACAAGTCGTCAGGATCAGTGCCCGCACCAGTCTGTGGGGATGATGGCGCAGCGCGTTACCCGGTTGACAAAGTGTGGCAAAGACGACCATCAGCGGCGGTGCCACGAGGGCGGCATGACCGCCGTACTCCGCCATGAGCAATAACGGGAGAATGCCGGCGGCCATCAACAACCATTGCCGGCGACGGTCCAACGGACTCCTCCGCTTCGTTCCGTTCACAGGATCTACGTCCTTCCATCCCCTACTGACCGCTATCCGATTGAGAGATACCATCATCATAGCGATCAGGGCCACGGTCAACGGATAGAGTGGTGTTGTGAGGTGGAGAATGATCGGCAGCATCGCCGTGGCTACCGTAGGGAACAGTGTGGACCGGAACGTCATGAGTACCATGCCCGTCAACAGAAAGGCCATGAGCAAGGCCACCACCGGCACTTCTGGCAGCCACTGCTCCAGCATTGTCCCGATGAGCGCCCCCAATGTCAGCAACACGGGGATCTGCCACAGACGGACCTGCCACGGTCGATGGTCAGCCACGAGAAGTCCCGTAGCCAGCGCCGCGATCGGCGGATAAATCATCGCCCGCTGTCCGGACAATTCGGCCATTGCCGCCATCAAAGCTACTGCCAATAGGGCAAGCAGATCATTATAAAAGGAGTGATATCGCATTTGTCTGCAAAGATAATCTTTTTATTTTGAATCAAACAAAATTTTCAGAATTTATTTGTACCTTTGCACGGAAAGAACGAAAGAAGAAATGTTTTACCAGCTCATCCAACAGAAAGTAGAAGAATGGTTCCGACAGGACGACTGTCCCGCACGACAACTCGTAGGTTATATTACGCAACGCGGCATGATGCGTGACGCTCAGATTGCAGCCATCCGAACCTTTCTATATCTGAAGATCGCTTGCGGTAATCAGCCATTAGCAAGTCTATTCTGTGAAGGTCGTTTCAATGGTCCGGCTCCTGATTACGATGACATGCCCCTGAGCACCGCTGCTCGTAAGGCCCTCAAGAAACATGGTGCCGCAGAGGCACTGTTCCAGTATGCCCAGACGAAAGACCGGAAAGGCAAGCCGTTATCGAAAGAATTGGAGGAGTTTATCACCGTTCATTCCGACGAGATAGACTACGACCAGTCCTTCCGTGACATCTTCTATGGCATTTCCTATCCCGATTATGTTTTCTCCCTCCCGATGGGCGCCGGCAAGACCTTCCTCATGGCGGCATTTATCTACCTGGATCTCTATCTCGCCTTGCAGGATCCCGAGAATCCTGCTTTCGCGCATAACTTCATGATTATGGCCCCGTCGGGCTTGAAGACGAGCATCATTCCTAGTATCAAGCATATTCAGGACTTCGACCCTACGTGGGTGATGCCCGATCCTACGGCCTCGAAACTGCGGAGGATGATCTCCTTTGAGGTCCTGGACGAACAAAAAACTTCCAATAAAAGTAACCTCGTCAAGAATCCCAATGCGCAGAAGATCAACAACCACCAGCCTCTCCATGACTGCTGGGGCCTCGTGGCCGTGACAAATGCCGAGAAGGTGATCCTCGACCGCCTGGACAAGGATGCCGACAACAACCTTTTCCATGAAAATCCTACGGAATGGAATCATATCCGTTGCAGTAATGAGTTGCGCGATATCATCGGACGTATCCCCCATCTCGCTGTCTATATCGATGAGGTACACCATGCCAGTGACGGCGATATCAAACTCCGTCAGGTGGTCAACCACTGGATGGAGAGCACAAAGGATGATGATGATGGCTTCAACGGTGTCCTTGGTTTCTCCGGCACACCTTATCTGAAGAGTGCGGAGAAGATAACGCTTGGCGATACTTTCGACATCAAAGACACGAGTCTCTCTAATGTCGTTTACCACTACCCGCTCGTCAGTGGCGTGGGTAATTTCCTCAAACGGCCAACGATCAAGACGACTGCCAACAGTCAGGAGGCTATCGTCACCAAGGGTGTGGAGGAATTTCTTGACAACTTCGGATCTCTGGTCTATGCCAACGGCACAAAGGCGAAACTCGCCATCTACTGTTCCCGTATCGAGAATCTGGAAGAGACCGTCTATCCCCTCGTTGCCGCCCTCGTCAGCAAGCGCGGCATGAACCCACAGGATACCATCCTTAAATATCATGGTGGCAATAAACAGTATGCTGTTCCTGCCGGAGCAGCGGCTGCCTTTGCGGCCCTGGATACCGACTTCTCTCCCTACCGTATTGTCCTTCTCGCACAGATCGGCAAGGAGGGCTGGGACTGTAAGAGCCTGACATCCGTCATTCTCCCTCAGAAAGGGGCCTGTCCGCAAAACATGGTTTTGCAGACTTCCTGCCGCTGTCTGCGTCAGGTCATCAAGGGAGATACGGAGGAGCGGGCCCTGATCTGGTTGAATGATGACAATGCGAAAGTCCTCAATAAGGAACTGCAGCGCCAGCAAGATACCGATATCGATACCCTCAACCGGGCCGCAGATAACAAGAGGCCTCATATCGACCGCTATGTGCGCCGCGATGTTCCGCCTATCGATTTCTATCAATTACAGATACATTATAACACGCTCATCATCGCCGAGGAAAATGATGCCGCACGCCGTCTCGCCGCACTGGATATGGAGACGCAGGCAGCGATGGCGCAAACGGTGATCAGAGAAGCCCATGATCTCTCCGGACACATGGTGAATGAAACACTTGCCCATGTCCGTCAGGAGGGTGAGGCTGCACCCGTGAGTTACCATCAGTGGCTCCTGCGCATCAGCAAAGAGAGCATGGGTATGCTGAGGATGGCTGATCTGCGGGCGTGTGACGAACGGCTGAGACAGCTCTTCGAACAAGCCAGTGAGCAGAACCCGGAAGACGGACTGCGCTATCTCCGTACCGACATTGACCAACAACGTCTGCGGGCCCTCATCCGACGCTGCTTCGCGCCCGAACGGACGATAGAGACACGGAAAGACACGCTGCGCCGTGAGGCCAGCATCCTAAAGGTTGAGAACTTGACCTCTCCGCTCATCGTAGACTCTGAGCGTAACTTCTACCCCGATCAGCCCACGGTTCACAAAATTATCCTCGATGATCAAAGTAAGCCTACTGAAAATGAGAAGATGAAAGAGGCACGGGAAACGCTCGAGACTCTTCGGAAGATGAATCTCCCCGGGATGGAGGAAAGCATCAAGAAACTGGAGGAACTGGTGGAAAGACGGGGCAAGAATGACTCCGTTTTTGACAAGACCTATCATTATATCCCCTACCACTTTGACAGCAATTTCGAGATCAGCTATTTCTCCGATCAACTGCTGAGCATCGTCGGCAACAAGCCCTTGGAGGTCTATTTCAATGGTGATGACACCCTGACAGACTTCCGTATCGCCTGCTATAGCATGCGGGGCGATGACTGGCGGTATATCGGGTGTTACGTGCCCGACTTCCTCATGCTCAGCCGTAAGGAGGACGGAACCATCGACCGCGTGCTTATCATAGAGACCAAGGGTGAGGGTTTCGCGCCCCTGTTCCGTGAACGCCGGGACTTCATGTCGCAGGAATTCGTGAGACTGAATAATGATAAATTCGGCTATCGCCGTTTCGATTTCCTCTATATTGAGGACACGATGACAGTAAATGAACAATCGACGGTTACCCTACAGAAAATCAAAGATTTCTTTCAACTCTAACAGATTATTATGGCAGTAAAATATATTCCTTTCTTCCCGAATACCCTTGAGGGTCAGGCAATCCTCAACAACTTCGTACGTACACGCCGCTTCCTCGCCTATCGTGACAATGACCAGGTTGTGACGCAGATCCAGCGTGGCATGCCCCTCTATGAGGCTACCGAACGAGAGCGAGTGGGTAATGACAGTGACAATGTCGTGCTTCGTGGCGACTGCATCTCCTCCTGTGCCTGGCTCCGTGATCAGGGACGGACCGTCGACCTCGTCTATATCGACCCGCCCTTTGCCAGTGGTGCCGACTATGCTAAGAAAATTTATCTCCGCCGTAACCCGAAAGTGGCGCAGGCCGTGAAAGAGGCGGAACAGGAACTCGACAGCGAGGAACTGCGGGGCTTCGAGGAGAAGATGTACGGCGATATCTGGGATAAGGAACGCTACCTCAACTGGATGTATGAGAACCTCATGGCCATCAAGAGTGTCATGAGCGATAACGCGTCGATATATGTACACCTCGACTACCATATCGGACACTATGTCAAAATCCTTATGGATGAAATTTTCGGAGAACAAAACTTCCAAAATGAGATTATATGGCATTATTACAATAAGATGCAAGGTAATATAAATCGTTTTGCCTCAAACCATGATAATATCTTTGTATATCATAAATCTCCTGATTATTTCTTTCAGCCAATAAAAGAGGAACGTGAAAGTAAAACAAAACAAATTAAAAGAGTTTGGGATAAGAATTCACAGAAATTAGTAAATGCCAAAGACGAAAGAGGCAAAGTAGTATATATAGAAAGTAATGAAAAAACTGTGGATGATGTTTGGAGACTTTCTATGCTGCAACCAGCCGACAAGGAAGAACCGGTCGGTTACCCCACTCAGAAGCCCGAAGCCTTGTTAGAGCGAATCATCAAGGCCAGCAGCAATGAGGGGATGACGGTGGCAGACTTCTTCGGAGGCAGTGGTGTCACGGCCGTCGTGGCCAACCGGTTAGGACGGAAGTTTATCCATGGCGATGTCGGCGTCAACAGCACGCAGATCGTCCGTGACCGTCTCATCAAGGCCAAGGCCTCATTCCGTATCCTTGACATTGAGGATGGCGTACGCCTCTTCCGCAACCCCGTGCAGACGATGGACAAACTGAAGAGTCTCATCCCCGGCCTCCGCCAAGAGCCCGGTCTGGACGCTTTCTGGGCCGGTACGGTGATGGATCCGCACGATGGTATGGTCCCCGTCTATCTGCCCAACCTTCTTGATCCGGCCTGCCGCCTCCTCGACCGTCCGATGATGAACGAGATCGTTCGGGAGAAGCTCCCCGATCTGCCCGACAATACAAAGCGGGTCATCATCTATTATATCGACAGTATAGATCTCAAAGAGTTGGAGACGTTCATCCATGAACAGAATGCCACACTGATCCGTGTGGAACTGCGTGACCTCAAACGTGTCCTCGACGAGGTGGTCATCAATGATGAAGCCACCTGGCATCTCGAGGAAGTTCAGAAAGATCTCTTAAAGATGTGGCAGGTGACCATCGACTCTTTCCTCAGTGACCGTGTACTCTCTTGCATCCGCGACTATAATGCCAAGGGACAAGCACAAGCTGAAAACAAAGGCGTTACGTATCACCCCGTCACTGTCAGCGACGAGGGTCTGGAGACGATCGAGTGGATCAGCCTCGACACGACGACGGACGATGTCAAAGCCCCCTGGCACAGTACGACGGAGATCTTCATCGATGCAAAGGGCTTTGTACGCCAGGACTGCATCGATACCGGCAAACTCTGGGACGGGACGATCTGTTGTGACGAGAGACCGCTGCGCATGAAAATCCGCAATATCTGTGGCGACGAGAGCGTATTCTCACTTGGACCTATCACGCAATAGTTTCTAATTCTTGCCCGATTTTCCCGTCAAAAATGATCGGGTGGAAAGTCAGTTCTAGCCTCGATATGTAGAAATTTTTGATCTTTCGACGGCTAAACATCGTAGATAATTTTGTAAACATCGTGTTTAGAAAATTATCTACGGTGTTTACGCCTCGTAAATGACTGCTTTCTGATGAAAAACATCAGCCATTTTATGCATATTCATAAGAAATAGTCGCATATCCATGGTAATGTGGATGGCTATTCCCGTAACTTCTTCTCCCTGACGAGTGGCATCTATGTCCGCGACGGCAAGAAAATAATGATCAGATAAGTTGCACGACATATCAGAATTTCTTATATTTGCAAACGGAAAACGAAAAATGACAAAAATGACAGAAGAAAAGAAACTGGGGGCCTCGGCAACGAAAGAATATGAAAAGATCTTTCACGATGATCTCCATGACCATCTCAGAAAGATCGGACGCGTCGACGCCCATTTCCCTGAAGCCCCGGATATCGAGGAGCTGTGGCCGAAGATCGGTGAGAGTTATCTGCCCGACGCTCTCCGGGAGTTCAACGACTACCCCACGGTGGCCCTCGGCTGGATCATGTATGTCGGTATGGCCATCGCAAAATACTGGGATACGGACTGGACGCTCTACGCCCAAGTGCCCGATCTCTACAAATATCTCCGTGACCGCATCGACTTCGACCATCTCGACGACTATATCTGTTCACAGGTACTGTTGCTGAAGGATGAGGAGACGGCGGCGCTGCGGGAGGTTATCGCTGAGTGCGCCTCGCGTACCAACAACCGACTGTATCACCTTCATCTCAACCCCGGCAGCGAGTCCGCCTTCCGCGCCTTCATCGCCGCCCTCCACGAGCTCTATCTCATGGGGGCCGCCATACAGTTGAAGGATATGGGCTATCACATGACGAAAATCAACTAAACCTTATGATTACGCAAGACGCGATAGACTCTGCTTATGCCTTCTTCCATCAGAAATGGAGAGTCTACGAATTTTCCCACAGTGACGGGCAGAAGGATGACATTGAATATGCCATCAGCAGTTATGTTGATCAGATGGACCGTGACCTCTATGAACGGCTGGCCCATGGCCGTGAGGCCTTCCTGCAGGACCACACCACCTTCCCCGAGGATATGCAGGAGGCGCTGAAAGAACTTTCTGCCGCCGTAGGGACATGATTCATCATGTTCCGATTATGCCGCCGTAGGTTGATTAAAGATTCACCAATGATGGAAAAGAAATTCACACTTCAATCCAATGCCGACGGACTGAATCTCGCCGTTGAGCTCATCACGCCAACCGACTCTGCTCCCCGTGCCATTCTGCAACTGATCCATGGCATGTGCGACCATAAGGAACGCTATCTGCCCTTCATGCGGTATATGGCCTCCAAAGGCTATGTGTGTATCATCCATGATCAGCGCGGACACGGTGAGAGCGTGAAGAGCCCCGATGATCTCGGATTCATGTATGATGGGGGCTGGCGGGCTCTCATCGACGATACCCAGCTCGTCAACGAATGGATCCACACGCAATATCCCGGTCTCCCGCTGACCCTTTTCGGCCACAGCATGGGCTCCCTCGTGGCCCGCTCCTTCGTCAAGCGCTATGATGACCGTATCGACAAGCTCATCGTCTGTGGCTGTCCGAGTTATAACCCCGGCACCCCCATCGCGCTCCTGCTGGCCCGCATCTTCGGAGCTCTCCGCGGCAGCCATTACCGCCCAGAATTGTTACGGCATCTCTCTTTTGGAACTTTCAACCGCCCCTTCTGCCATGAGGGCTATGCGCAGGCGTGGGTATGTTCCAATCCCGAGACCTTGAAAGCCTATCATGCCGACCCGTTATGTATGTTCAACTTCACGGTCAACGGCTATGAGAACCTCTTCCGACTGATGCTCGACTGTTATTCCACGAAAGGCTGGCAGATGAAGAACCCCGACATGCCCGTCAGCTTCCTTTCCGGTGCCGCCGATCCCTGCCGCATCTCCGACCGTGCCTTCCACCATGCCGCCGACCTCATGCGCCGCGTCGGCTACCATCATGTCTCGGAAACACTCTTCCCGGGTATGCGCCATGAAATCCTCAACGAGACAGATCATAAAAAGGTTTGGACTTACGTTGGGACATGATTGATCTTATCGCTGCTGCCAACTTTTACTTTTTTACTTCTTTACTTTTACAAAAAAATCCCCGGCTTCCCTAACGCTAAAAGGAAACCGGGGACGAACCCTAATTAGACTGTATGTATTTAGATGAAACTTTCAACGATTAGGCCACGTTGATCTTGCGGACCTGATCCTTCTTCTCCTCAATCATCTTCGGCAGCGTGATATAGAGGATACCGTTCTCTACCTTGGCAGAGATATGATCCTTATCGACATCATCGGGCAGCGTGTAGGCCTGCTGGTAGTTGCCATAGGCGAACTCACGGCGCAGATAGTGCTCCTTCTTCTCTCCTTTCTCCTCCTCGTGATGCTCGAGCTTGTTCTCGATGGCGAGCTCCAGATCACCATCGGCGTTCAGGTCCACACGGCAGAACTCTTTCTTAATTCCGGGGACAGCCACCTCCATCGTATAGCTCTTCTCATCCTCCTTCACATTGACGGCGGGAGCCGTGGCGTTCATGCGGTTCATTGCACGATGATCGAAGAAATCATTAAAAGCATTATCAAACCAATCATTCAAAACGGGATACATCATAGTTTTAACCTCCTGATTATTTGTTTATTATTGTTTTTATTTTTCGTTTCTACATCCCTTTTTGCAACAGTTATACCAAGGTATCGAAGTGTGTAATTCTGACAGATTAGTGTGTCATTTTGGCAACGTCTGTATGCAGCCCCTTACGGCCCTTCGCATAGGCGATCCTTAAAACCGAATGGTTACTTTTATATTTTTAACACTACTTATTCACTTTCTTCCCCAAAAATATATATCTTTGCGAATAATAAAACCAGACAAGCCTATGGAACCGATTACATTTGAAAATTTTGAAAATACGTATATCGATCCTATTGAACAGGAAGAGATTGATAAGTTCGTCTGCAAGGAGATGGATCGCCAGATCCACCGCTATATCAAAGCCATGCATGGTACGAAAGGAGCGATGGAACGGTTCATCAAACGTCTTGACACGATGACGCTGGAGGAGAAAAAGCAGGCTATTGCACGCTACATCGATCTGAACCGGAAAGTCCTCGACGGACTGGACTTCAAGATTGTCCTCGCCAGAGCCGTGGCCAACTACTGCGATACCTTCTCGTATATGCTCACGCTGATCAACAACAAACGGAAGATGGTCTATTATCTCCATCGCATACGGGATACTTATATGCAGTTTCATGAAGTCTTTGAGGAGAATGGGAAATTCGGTATCCGTGACCATCAGGGCAATATCATCGTCAAGCCCGTCTATGACTTCCTGCGTACACCTTATATATATGTAGACGATCTCATCAACGTCCCTATCATCGCCGAGAAGAACGGAAAGATGGGACTGATCCTCGCTGACGGCAATGATACCGTCGTTGCCGATTTCGTCTTCGACGATATCTCCCTCCGTGACGAACCTCCCTATTTCGAGGCTCAAAATGGAAAGATGAAGGGCACCCTTGACTTCAACGGACAATTTGAGGAAATGTAAAAAGGTAAAAGAGTAAAAAAGTAAAGAAGTAAAAAGGTCCTACGTTTACTTTTTTTACTTTTTTACTTTTTTACATTTTACTTGATGATTTTCTTGCTTTTCTGCCGAAAAATGTTTAACTTTGCAACTGCAAACATTTTAACCAATAAAAGTAAATAGATTTTGTCAATGAAAGCAACAGAAGTCGTAGAGAATCTCAAGCGCAGATTCCCCAACGAGCCGGAGTACATCCAGGCCGTCAGTCAGGTCCTCGGCACCATCGAGGATGTCTACAATCAGCATCCCGAATTTGAGAAGTACAACCTCATCGAGCGTCTCTGCATCCCCGACCGCATCATCTCCTTCCGTGTCACATGGGTGGATGACAAGGGAAAGGTCCAGACAAACATGGGCTACCGTATCCAGCATAACAACGCCATCGGCCCTTATAAGGGCGGTATCCGTTTCCACAGATCTGTGAACCTCTCCATCCTGAAGTTCCTTGCCTTTGAGCAGACCTTCAAGAACTCCCTGACCACACTGCCGATGGGTGGTGCCAAGGGTGGCTCCGACTTCTCTCCCCGTGGTAAGAGCGATGCTGAGGTCATGCGCTTCTGCCAGGCTTTCATGTCGGAACTCTACCGTCACATCGGTCCCGACGAGGATGTTCCTGCCGGTGATATCGGTGTCGGTGGCCGTGAGGTAGGCTATATGTTCGGTATGTACAAGAAACTGACACACCAGTTCCAGGGGATCCTTACCGGAAAGGGCCAGGAGTTTGGCGGTTCTCTCATCCGTCCTGAGGCTACCGGTTATGGTAACGTCTATTTCCTGCAGAACATGCTCGCTACCCGTGGCATTGACCTCAAAGGTAAGACGGTCCTCGTCTCAGGTGCAGGTAATGTTGCGCAGTACACCATTGAGAAACTCATCCAGCTCGGCGCTAAGCCTGTCACCTGTTCCGACTCCGATGGTTATATCTATGATCCCGATGGTATCGACGCGGAGAAACTGGCTTATATCATGGAACTGAAGAATGTCGAGCGTGGCCGTATCCGTGAGTATGCTGAGAAATACGGCGTGAAATATGTGGAAGGTGCTAAGCCTTGGTTTGAGAAGGCTGACATCGCTACTCCTTGTGCTACACAGAACGAGATCAACGAAGAGGCTGCCAAGGCCCTCGTCGCCAATGGTGTCATCGCCGTCAGTGAGGGTGCCAACATGCCGACAGTCCCGGCTGCTATCAAGGTATTCCAGGACGCGAAGATTCTCTACTGTCCGGGTAAGGCCAGCAATGCCGGCGGTGTCGCTGTCTCCGGCTTGGAGATGACCCAGAACTCTGAGCGTCTGCGCTGGACCCGTGAGGAGGTGGACAACAAGCTCCATCAGATCATGAACGATATCCACGATGCCTGCGTGAAATATGGTACACAGGAAGACGGATATATCAACTACGTCAAGGGCGCTAACGTCGCCGGCTTCCTGAAAGTCGCTAAGGCGATGATGGCCCAGGGAATCCTCTAATAGACTGAGAATAAACGGATAGAAGGATATCCTCCCCTACCCGAACATGATAGGACGGAACTTTTTTGTAAGAAAAATGCAAAAAAGTTCCGTTTTTATTTGGTGGTTTAAAAGAAAGTTTGTACCTTTGCACTCGCATTTGAGAAACAAGCCTTCTCTGCAAGGCTCAAATGGTGCGTTAGTTCAGCTGGTTAGAATGCCTGCCTGTCACGCAGGAGGTCATGAGTTCGAGTCTCATACGCACCGCTCTTCTTCTCATTATGCATTTTGGTGCGTTAGTTCAGCTGGTTAGAATGCCTGCCTGTCACGCAGGAGGTCATGAGTCCGAGTCTCATACGCACCGCAAAAACCTTCAGAAGCAATTCTGAAGGTTTTTTGTTTGTAGGGACATGATTCATCATGTTCCGCCCCTATTCGAAATATCACTTTCTGATATCCTCAACTCCGACATCGTCCTACTTCAATTCCAGTTGTTTCTGCAACCGGAGAATCTCATCACGGTATTGCGCAGCCTGAATAAAGTCGAGGTTCTTGGCGGCCTCTTTCATCAGTGCTGTCGTGTCGGCGATACTCTTCTCCAACTGCGGTCTTGTCATGCGGGCAACGATAGGATCAGCGGCGAAGGCACCCTCGTCGGGCTCAAGACAAGCCTGCTGAGCCTTGATATTCGCCGACTGGATGGTGCCGATAGAAGTCCCTTTCTCGTCTGCATTCCCGACAGGGAGGTCCGTGTGGATGGCCTTCACGATCTGTTTCGGCGTGATGTGATGATCGGCATTATACTTCATCTGGATACTCCTTCGACGGGCCGTCTCATCGATCGTCTTCTGCATACTCTCCGTGATGGTATCCGCATACATGATCACCTTTCCGTTGACATTACGGGCCGCACGACCCGCCGTCTGCGTCAAGCTGCGATGGGAACGCAGGAAACCTTCCTTGTCGGCATCAAGGATAGCGACGAGGGAGACCTCCGGGAGGTCAAGACCCTCACGGAGGAGGTTGACACCGACGAGGACATCATAAACTCCCGCACGAAGATCGTTCATAATCTTTACACGGTCGAGGGTGGCCACATCACTGTGGATATAGGCCGCCTTAATCTCATGGTTCAGCAGGAACTCCGTCAGCTCCTCGGCCATCCGTTTCGTCAATGTCGTCACGAGGACACGCTCGTTCCGATGAATACGCGTGAGGATCTCATCCATCAGGTCATCAATCTGATTCTCACTCGGCCGTACCTCAATCTCCGGATCTAGGAGTCCTGTGGGGCGGATAATCTGTTCGACGACAACGCCCTCGCTCTCTTGCAACTCGTAATCGGCAGGCGTGGCACTGACATAGATCACCTGATGTATGAGACTATGGAACTCGTCGAAGGTCAGCGGACGGTTGTCGAAAGCGGCGGGCAGACGGAAGCCATACTCCACAAGATTCTTCTTACGGGCTCGGTCACCACCATACATCGCGGAGATCTGCGGCACGCTGACATGACTCTCGTCGATAACCATCAGATAGTCTTTCGGGAAGAAATCCAATAGACAGTACGGGCGCTCTCCGGGCTGACGACCGTCGAAATAACGGCTGTAGTTCTCGATACCCGAACAATGACCGAGTTCCTTGATCATCTCCATGTCATATTCCACCCGCTCTTTGATACGCTGAGCCTTCACCGCGTCACCAATACTATTGAAATAATCGACCTGTTTCACCAGATCATCCTGGATCATGCGGATAGCCCGCTCCGTCTGGTCCTTCGTCGTCACGAAGAGATTGGCCGGATAGATCTCATACGTCTCAAAGGATGTCAACCGATGGAAAGAGACGGCATCCACTTCCTCAATGGAATCGATCTCATCATCCCACCACGTCACACGCAACACATGATCACTGTAGGCCATGGCTACATCAACGGTGTCGCCCTTTACCCGGAAGTTGCCACGCTGAAGGTCTATATCATTACGGACATAAAGGGCATCAACGAGTTTACGAAGGAACTCCTGACGGTCGAGATGCTGCCCCTTCTTCAGTTTGATGACACTCTGTTGCATGGCCACGGGGCCGCCCATACCATAGATACAAGAAACGGAAGAGACGACGATGACATCTTTCCTTCCCGAGAGGAGGGCGGAGACGGCACCGAGCCGTAACTTGTCGATATCCTCATTAATCGCCAGATCCTTCTCGATATACGTATCCGTCGTAGGCAGATAAGCCTCCGGCTGATAATAGTCGTAATAACTCACGTAATACTCCACCGCATTATCGGGAAAGAACCCTTTCATCTCCTGATAGAGCTGAGCTGCCAATGTCTTGTTATGCGACAAGACCAGCGTCGGCTTGTTCACCTGCGCGATGACATTAGCCACCGTGAATGTCTTTCCCGAGCCCGTGACACCAAGCAGAACCTGGGCAGGATCGCCTTCGCGGATTCCTGCTGTGAGTTGGGCGATCGCCTCCGGCTGGTCTCCCGTAGGCTTGTATTTTGAGGTAAGTTTAAAATCCATTTCTCGTATTACTCCATTGTGTATCTTTGCAAAATTATCATATTTTCCCCATTCCAACAAATTTTAAGGATAAAAAATAGGTACGGCCAACATTTTTTAGTATCTTTGCGAATTGATAGATAAGAAAGACTAAGAAACTACCGATATGAAAAAAATCATGATCTCTTTGTCCTTGCTTTTCGCCATGGGCGTCACAGGGGCATACGCGCAGAGCACGCTCACACCGGAAGAACAAGTCAAGCAGGCCCAAAAGCAACTGCAGGAGGCCCAGGCTGCCCTTGCCAAAGCTCAGGAAGAAGCGAAGAAAGCCCAAGAACAGGCTGCGGAGGCTCAGAAACAAGCTACGGAGGCTCAGCAACAAGCTGCGGAGACTCAGCAAGGCTGGACAATACCGACGGCACCTGTAACGACGCCACGCAAGACCACGCAGCAGAAGCAAGCGGAATATGATCCGAAGTCGGATCCGAAATACCTCGCAGGCGCTGTCACCACAGATGCTGACGGCAAGGTCGTCTTCCGTCGGCATATCGAATTGCCGGGTAAGACAAAGGCAGAACTCTATCAGGCCATTCAGGAAGAACTGACAGAACTCACCTCCGGCGACCAGGAGATCACGGGCAGTAGGATTTCCCTGCTCAATCCTTCTGAGGGTACCGTCGTCGCTAGTGTCAAGGAATGGATTGTCTTCCAGTCCACATTCCTCTCCCTCGACCGCACGGAAGTAGATTATAATCTCATCGTCAACTGTCATGACGGCAGTGTGGACGCGGAGATCCGCAATATCGTCTTCCGTTACGAACAGGAACGTCCTACGGGATTCGTCGCCCCTGCCGACGATGTCATCTCCGATCAACAGGCATTGAACAAGAAAGGCTCGAAGCTCAGCCGTGGTTTCGGCAAGTTCCGCAGAGGAATGATCGATCGTAAAGATCAGATCTTCGATGAGATACAGAATTTATTTAAATAATATTCTACATTTTGGAAAATCAGAATACAACACCCAAGCATACCCCGACCGCTGAATCAACCGTGAAAGGCAGCGGACAACAGGAGACGGTGGCTGTCAAGCCCCATCACCGTATGGAGAAGATCACCGATCACACGCCAATGTTACGCGTACGCAACTACCTCAACATCGCGTTCATGGTCCTGGCCCTCATCGGCGTCGCCCTCTTCTTCATCCAACCTCTCTGGCGGCAGGCAGCCATGGTCATCATGCTCATCGCCGTCGTGATCAAAATCATCGAAGTATCCCTTCGATTGTTTCATCGTTGAACCGTTTCGCCCTTCATGAGAAAGTTATTTCTTTTATCCCTGACGGTCGCCGCCGTGGTCTCCGCACAGGCACAGACCAGACTGACGACAACAGATGCCTTCGGGCAACAGGACAACACCACACTGAACAATAATAGAAATTTCAACAGAAAGGATTCGCTGGGCAGTGAGAAAGTGATTCCTAAGGGGCTGAAGGTATGGACCGTCGACGAGCGTTTCGGAGACATCACACCGGCAAAGCCTGACACGCTGCCGCATCTCTACTCCAACGAGCATTTTACCACGGGACGCTATACGGATTATAACAGTACGGGAAACCTCGGATCGCCGCGTATCAACCGTATCTTCATCGACCGACTGCCCGACAGCCATTTCCTCTTCACGGATCCCTACGATTATTTCGTATCACCCGTCGACCAGCACCATTTCACGAATACCTACTCCCCGATCACGAATGTGTCCTTTAACACCTGTGGTAACCGTACGAACGGGGAGGATGCCCTGAAAGCCTTCTTCGCCGTCAATGCCGGTAAACGACTCGGTGTCGGCTTCCAGTTCGACTACCTCTACGGTCGTGGATACTATAACAGTCAGAGCAACTCCCATTTCGGCTATAAGATGTGGGGCTCCTATCTCGGTGACCGTTATCAGGCTCATCTCCTCTTCTCTACCAACCATGAGAAGATGACGGAGAACGGTGGTATAACGAACGATAATTATATCACCCATCCGGAGATGTTCAGTGAGAGCTATGCCTCCGATGAGATTCCTACAGTCTTTGAACAGAACTGGAACCGGGAGGACAACCAACGTGTCTTCTTCTCCCAACGCTATAATATCGGCTTCAATCGGAAGGTACCGATGACTCCGGAAGAGATCAAGGCCAAGAAATTCGCCATAGCTTCCAAAAAGGAGAATGCCGCCGAGAAAGCCAAGGAGGAGGCCCGCAAAGCCGCCAGAAAGGATGGACGGAAATTCGATGAGGAGGCCTATGACCGTCAGCAGACCTTCAACGGCCGTCCAGACGACGCGAAGATCGCGGGGAATGAACCCGCCGCTGCGGATAAACAGCATGAGCGCATCGCCGTCCATGGCACCGCCGCTGCCGACTCCCTCCTCGCTGCCGCTACCAAGGCCAAAGAGGATACTTCCTGGTTGAAGAACGAGTATGTTCCCGTGACAAGTTTCATCCATACCTTGGAGTTCAAGAACTTCCGACGGATTTATGAGGCTTACCAGACGCCGGTCGACTACTATCAGGACACCTATTATAATATAGGGCGACTGCGTAATGACTCTATCTATGACCGGACGAGACACTTCGAACTGAAGAACACCTTCGCTATCGCTATGCTCGAGGGGTTCAACAAATGGGCCAAGGCAGGACTGAAGATCTTCGCCTCCCATGACCTGCGCCATTATGAGTTGCCCGACAGTATCGGGGGTACGAACAAATATACCGAAAACAACCTCTCCGTGGGTGGACAGCTCATCAAGACCCAGGGCACCCTCTTCCACTATAATGTCACGGGTGAGGTCGGCGTCGTCGGTAAGGATGCCGGCAACCTCCTGCTCGACGGCCACGGCGATATGAATTTCAGACTCTTCGGCGATACCGTCAGACTGGCCGCTACGGCCTTCTTCCATCGTACGACACCATCGTTCTACTACCGTCACTATCATGCCCGTCACTACTGGTGGGACAACGACGACCTCGACAAGGAGATCCATTCCCGTATCATGGGAGAGTTCAGTCTTGACCGTACGGAGACGAAACTCCGTGTGGCTTACGATAATCTGCAGAACTACACGTATCTCGTTCAGAGCTACGACATCGTCGACGGTACGACGATCCGCCGTTCCAACAACCATGTAGAGGTCGCTCAGAGCAAGCGTAACATCAGTGTCCTCACGGCACAACTGATGCAGAACCTGCGCTATAAGATCGTCAACTGGGAGAATATCCTGACCTTCCAGAAGTCGTCCGATGAGGACGTGCTGCCGCTGCCCTCGTTCAATATCTATACGAACCTCTACCTGAAATTCAAAATCGCCCATGTGCTGAATACGGAGCTCGGCGTCGACGCACGCTTTTTCACCAGCTATTACGCTCCCGACTACAGTCCCGCCCTCGGCCTGTTCACCGTACAGGGAGAGGGTACGGACCAGCGCGTGAAAATAGGCAACTACCCCATCCTCAACGCCTATGTCAACTTCCAACTGAAGTCGGCCCGCTTCTATGTGCAATACAGCCACTTCAACAGTGGGTCAGGAAACAAGGGGTATTTCCTCACACCTCACTACCCTATTGATCCGGCCGTCATCCGCTTCGGTATCAGCTGGACTTTCTTTAATTGATCATGACAGAACAGAACATAAAAGTCAACTCTCTCCATGCCTGGGTCCTCGCCGCACGGCCAAAGACACTCTCCGGAGCCGCCGTGCCTGTGCTCCTGGGCTGGGCTATGGCCTTCCATATCGGTGGATGGGACAACTTCCAAATGATTCCGGCCATCCTCTGTCTCGCCTTCGCGTGGATCATGCAGATTGACTCCAACCTTATCAATGATTATTTCGATTTCATACACGGCAATGATGACCCCGGGAGTCGCCTCGGACCGGCAAGAGCCTGCGCGGAAGGATGGATCACGCCACGTGCCATGCGCGTAGGACTGGCCGTGACGACAGCAACGGGATGTCTCGTCGGACTGCCGCTGATCCTCTTCGGCGGCTGGACAATGATCATCATCGGTATCCTCTGTGTCGCCTTCGCCTTCCTCTATACGCTGAAGTTCAGTTACCTCGGCCTCGGCGACCTCCTCGTCCTCGTCTTCTTCGGCATCATCCCGGTCTGTCTGACGACCTATGTCATTCTGCCTGAGAGCCTGCAGGCATTCTCCTGGGCGACCTTTCTCGTTTCCATCGCCTGTGGCCTCGTCATCGACACCCTCCTCATCGTCAACAACTACCGGGATCGTGACAATGACAAGAAAGACGGGAAGATGACACTCGTCGTCAGACTAGGCGCCAAACGGACGGAGAAGCTCTACCATTGGCTGGGCATTGTGGCCAGCTTGATCATGTTGTTCGTGCTCCTTGATTTCTACAATGAGAGAAGCATCAACATCCTGCTTCACATCGTTGCCTTCATCCCTTCTGTGGTATACCTCTTCTTTTTCCACGGACCTACGGTAAGACAACTGGTGGAGATCCATGAAGGCAAAGCCTTGAACAGTGTGCTGGGAAAGAATGCTCGTAACATGTTTATCTTCGGCCTCCTCAACGCTCTGGCCATTATCCTCTTAAGCCTATGAAACAACATGTCAATCTGGAGATCATGGCGTTCGTAGAACAGCAGATCCTCCCCCGCTATAATGCTTTCGGTGCCAGTCATGGACTGCGGCATGTGACGAGAGTGATCAAAAACTCCCTGGAACTCGTGCCCTGTACCGGTGCCGACATCGATATGGTCTATGTCGTCGCCGCCTATCATGATCTCGGCATGGAAGGGCCCCGGGCCATCCACCATATCACGGGTGGAAAAATCCTCGCCGCTGACGCCCGCCTGAAGAAATGGTTCTCGCCCGAACAGATCAAAATCATGAAAGAGGCCGTTGAAGACCACCGTGCCTCCAGCAGCCGACAGCCCCGGAGCATCTATGGCAAGATCGTGGCAGAGGCTGACCGCGATCTCGAACCGCATGAGGTGTTCACCCGGGCCGTGCAGTACGGACTGGAGAACTGTCCCGACCTCGATGACGAGGGACAGTGGCAACGCTTCCGCCAACATATGGAAGAGAAATATTCCCGCCGCGGATACCTCCGCCTGTGGATCCCCGGAAGTCCCAACGAGCGACATTTAGCCGAAATCAGGGAGATTATCGATAATAATGATAAACTTCGTGAAATTTTCGAACAAATACTTGCATCTTTCAAACATTTATAGTATATTTGCACACAGAAAGGAGACAACTATCGGGGTCGTGTCGATTCGATCGGGATACTCATCAAATTAATACGAAAACCGAGAACGTTTCTTTGTTAATGGCGGGCCATACACTGCTTGCGCAGCTAATCCGTAAGGATCGGTGGATTACAAAGACAAGGGGACACTCAAAACTTCTTAGCTCGGAGTTTCATCACATCATCGAGCGACCCTTTTTCATACAAGGCAGGATGGACAGCATGCCCACCCTGCCTTTTTAGATAGAAGAATAGAAAATCATAATAGTAACTAGTAAACAGAAAGGAAAACGATGTTCTCTGGAATTATAGAAGCGATGGCAACAGTCACAGCCGTTGAGAAGGAAGCCGGTAATGTGAACCTCACACTCACCTGTCCCTTCGTCAACGAACTCAAGATAGACCAAAGCGTGAGTCATAACGGCGTCTGTCTGACCGTCGTCGACATCAAGGATAACACCTATACGGTGACGGCGATGAAGGAGACCCTCGACCGCTCCAACCTCGGTAGTCTGAAGGTCGGCGACAAGGTCAATGTAGAGCGGTCCATGCTCCTCAACGGACGCCTCGACGGACATATCGTACAAGGTCATGTTGACGAGACAGCCACCTGCACGGCGATGGAGGATGCCGACGGCTCCACTTATTTCACCTTTGAATATCCCTATGATGCGGAGATGGCCAAGAAAGGGTATTTCACGGTCGATAAAGGTTCCGTCACCGTCAATGGTGTCTCGCTGACCGTCGTCAACCCGACGAAGAATACCTTCAAGGTCGCGATTATCCCTTATACCCGAGAGCATACCAATTTCTGCAACATACAAGTAGGATCGGTTGTCAACATCGAGTTCGACATCCTCGGCAAATATATCGCACGCCTGCAAACGTTATCGTAATAACCACATAAACAAGAATGAGTATGAAAAGACCAGTATCTACAACCAAGAAGATAGAGACGATCACGAAAGACCGCTTCTTCTATGTCAACAGTGATTATAAGACCGTACAAATCCGCCTCGACGACATCCTGTATGTCACAGGTATGAAAGACTACGTGAACTTCTATCTTGAAGATGGTCGCGTCGTCAACTGTCTTCTGAACATGAAGACCCTTGAAGACATGCTTCCGAAACCGGAGTTCATGCGCGTCCACCGCTCGCATATCGTCCACATGCCTAAGGTCACGCTCATCGACCGGGCACGCTTCAAATTCGGCGATGTCTTCATCCCGATCTCCGAGACGGCAAAGATCGCCGTTCAGGACTACGTCGAAGAGCATACCATTCAGTCATAATCTTTAGGGCAACGCACAGCGCTGCCCTATTTTTTTTTCTTTCTATGTTAACTAAACTTAAACACATCTTCCTTTAGTAAACGTTTCTAGCCTGTTTTCGTCAAAAAGCAAACGAACATAAAAAAAAACAGATAACGCATGAATACAGTGATGAAGGCTTCTGCGGCTGTGCTCTCCCTCTTCTTCATAGGAGTACCCGCCACGACACAGGCCAGACAATGGACGTTGAGCGATTGCATCAACTATGCGCTGACCAATAACATCTCCCTGAAGAAGACCACCCTTCAGCGGCTCAGTGCCTTGGAGGATGTCTGTGAAGCGAAAGCACAACTTCTCCCCTCTCTCTCCGCCAGCACCTCCCAGACGGTGACCTACAACCCCTTTCCTCAGTCGGGGCGTGCTACGATGGCCGGAGACTATATCGAGTCGAGTGTCGATAAGGTGTATTATAACGGCTCCTACACCGTTCAGGGCAACTGGACGGTATGGAATGGCAACCGTAACCGCAATCAGGTTAAACTCAACCAACTCATAGCCGACAAGGCCGATCTCGACAGTGCTTCTCAGGCACGCTCTATCCAGGAGCAGATCGCCCAACTCTATGTGCAGATCCTCTATTCCACCGAAGACGTGAAAGTCTGTCAGGAGAGCTATGCCATGAGTGCCAAGAATGAGGAGCGCGGTAAGGAGATGGTGAAAGCCGGAAAGATGAGTCGCTCGGACCTCGCACAACTCTCGGCTCAGGCCGCCCAGGATAAATATAATATTGTGGCAGCGGAGAGCAGCGTGAAGAACTACAAACGACAGCTCAAGCAACTCCTGCAGATCACCAATGATGAGCCCTTCGACGTCGTCGATCCGAAGACCACCGACGCACAGGCCCTGCAACCCGTGCCGAAGCTCAGCGGCATCTATGAGGCATCGCTGAACAACCGGCCGGAGCTGAAAGCCTATCAGAACACGATCGATCAATATGCGTTGAACTATAAGATGGCCAAAGCCTCCAACCTGCCCACCGTCAGTGTCAACGCCGGCGTAGGAACATCAACGACCTCACTGAGCTCCAATGCCTGGGGCAACCAAATCAAGAACAATTTCGGGATCAATGGCGGTGTCACCATCTCCATCCCGATCTTCGACCAGCGGTCTCGCAAGACTTCTATGAACAAGGCGATGATCGCTCAGGAGAGTGCACGCCTCGACCTGCAGAATGAGCAGACGACGCTCTACTCCACCATTGAGAACTACTGGCTGCAGGCTGTCACCAACCAGGATCAGTACAAGGCCGCCCGTGTCAGTACTACGAGTGCGGAGACGAGTTATAACCTCCTCTCCGAACAGTTTAAACTCGGGCTGAAGAATATCTCCGACCTCCGTACGGGAAAGGATAACCTCATCAAGGCTCGCCAGTCGGAGTTGCAGGCCAAATACCTCACCATCCTCAATCTCGACATGCTCGACTTCTATAAGAACGGTACATTGAAAAAGTAGTAACATCATGAATAAATTTAACTTCAAGAAAATCAGCAAGGTATGGATCGCGGTCGGTGTCATCGTCATCATCGCCGTCGCCTGCATCGTCTTCTCCGGGGATAAGGACACGGAACAGATTTCCTTTACCCAGGAGACCGTATCCAAACAGACGCTACAGAATAGTGTCACCGCCACAGGTACCATCGAACCGGTTACCTCAGTCACCGTGGGTACCCAGGTGAGCGGTATCATCGACAAGATCTACGTCGACTATAACAGTGTCGTGAAGAAAGGACAGGTCATCGCTGAACTCGACAAGAGCAACCTCATCAGTCAACTCAACTCTGCCAAGGCCTCCGAGAACCAGTCCCGCGCTAACCTGGAGAGTGCACGATCCGACCTCAACTACCAGGCAGCCAACTTCCGTCGCTATCAGACCCTCTATCATAAGGGCCTCGTCAGTGCCGATGATTTTGAAAATGCACGCCTGAGCTATCAGAAAGCCCGTGAGACGGTCAACGCCAACGAGGATCTCCTCGCTTCTGCCGCTGAAGAGGTGAAACGGTCACAGACGAACCTCGGCTATGCCACCATCACCTCTCCGATCGATGGTGTCGTCCTCTCCAAGAGCGTCGAGGAAGGTCAGACGGTGGCCGCCAGCTACAGCACCCCTGAGCTCTTCACCATCGCCCAGGATCTGACGAACATGCAGGTCGTCGCTGATGTCGACGAGGCCGATATCGGTGATGTCAAGGTGGGTGAGCGTGTGACCTTCACCGTCGACGCCTATCCCGATGATACCTTCGAGGGTACCGTCAAGCAGGTCCGTCAGGAAGCTACAACCACGAATAATGTCGTCACCTACGAGGTGGTGATCTCTGCTCCCAATGCTGATCTGAAACTGAAGCCGGGCCTCACCGCCAATGTCACCATCTACACTTCCGAGAAACCGAATGTGCTCTGCGTCTCCACGAAGGCCTTGCGTTTCACGCCGACGAAGGAGACGGTAGGCAAGGATAAGAAAATCGTAGACTGCAAGGGAAAGAATAAGGTATGGACGCTCTCCGGTAACACCCTCACGGCCCACGCCGTCAATATCGGTACGAGTGATGGCATCCATACGCAGATCCTCAGCGGTATCAAACCGGGCACACGGATCATCACCGCTATCGCCGTGAAGACTGATGACGACAGTGATGACAGCGATAGCCAGGGCGGTCTCTTCGGTCCTCCGGGAAAGAAGAAGAACGGTAAAAACTCCAATAGTAGTAAATAAGTATGCAGGATAATGATAAGAACGCTGCCGCTGTCATTCCGACAGCGCAGGACGACCCCAATGCCAGCGAGCATGCTGGCAAGAAGGTCGTTATCGAACTCGATGATGTCAAACGGGAGTTTCAGGTGGGCGACGAGATCGTCCATGCTCTCCGTGGCGTGAGCTTCAAGATCTATGAGGGTGAGTTCGTCACCATCATGGGAAAGTCAGGCTCCGGTAAGTCGACCCTGCTGAACCAGTTGGGCTGCCTCGACACGCCTACGAGTGGAGAGTATTATCTCGATGGTGTCTCCGTAAGGACGATGAGCCGCGCCCAACGTGCCGTGCTCCGCAACCGGAAGATCGGATTCATCTTTCAGAATTACAACCTCCTGCCGAAGACGACGAGTATTGAGAATGTCGAGTTGCCGCTGATGTATAACCCCGATGTCAACGCCGTTGAGCGTCGTCAGCGTGCCGTGGCCGCCTTGCAGGCTGTAGGCCTCGGCGACCGTCTGTACCATAAGTCCAACCAGATGTCCGGTGGTCAGATGCAACGTGTGGCCATCGCCCGTGCCCTCGTCAACAACCCCGCCGTCATCCTCGCCGATGAGGCAACAGGTAACCTCGACACCCGTACGAGTTTTGAGATTCTCATCCTCTTCCAGAAGCTCCATGCCGAAGGGCGTACGATCATCTTCGTCACCCATAACCCGGATATCGCCAACTACAGCAGCCGGAATATCCAGTTGCGCGACGGACATATCATCAGTGACGAGTATAACCATCATATCCTCAGCGCTGCCGATGGTCTCGCCGCCCTGCCGCCGAATTCGGATGAGTAGGTGGCCGCCATGTTGCGGCCACGCACCCGCATCAGTCGGACCATGATAAATCATGTCCCTACATTTCTTGATTAAGATTACTCAACTATGAATTTTACGAATCTTTTCAAAATCGCCGTCCGTGCCATTGCCGCCAACAAGATGCGGTCGTTCCTCACGGCCCTCGGTATCATCATCGGTATCGCCTCCGTGATTACCATGCTGGCTATCGGTCAGGGTACGAAGAAAAGTATCAAGGACAATATCTCCGAGATGGGCTCGAACATGATCATGATCTCCCCGGGATCCGATGACCATGGCCAGGGAGGCGTCCGTCAGGATGCCTCTTCCATGGAGACATTGAAGGAGACCGACTATGAGGCGATCAAGGACGAATGCGATTATATCTCCGCCATCTCTCCCACCGTCAGCAGTAGTGGACAGTGGATCAACGGCAACCAAAACTGGCCGTCAACGATCTATGGCGTGAATACCGACTATCTCACCATCCGTCAGTTGAGTGTTGACGACGGTGAGATGTTCACCGATAAGGATATCAAGACGAACGCGAAAGTCTGTGTCCTCGGACAGACCATCGTCGACAACCTCTTCCCCAATGGTGAGGAGCCCGTGGGACGAGTGGTCCGCTTCGGCTCCATCCCCTTCCGAGTCATCGGCGTACTGAAGAAGAAAGGATACAACTCCATGGGTATGGATCAGGATGACCTTGCCCTGGCTCCGTATACCACGGTGATGAAGCGTATCCTCGCCCAGACCTATCTCGGCGGCATCGTCTGTTCGGCTACGACAGAGGAAGCCTCCGAGCCCGCGCAGAATCAGATCGAACAGATCCTGCGCCGGACCCATAAGCTGAAGGACGCCACGGATACGCAGGAGGCGGACGATGACGACTTCAACATCCGCTCTCAGGAGGAGATCTCCTCGATGATGGACTCCACGATGACGACACTGACGATCCTCCTCGGCTCCGTCGCCGGCATCAGTCTGCTCGTCGGTGGTATCGGCATCATGAACATCATGTATGTCAGTGTCACCGAGCGTACGCGTGAGATCGGCCTCCGTATGAGTGTCGGTGCCCGTGGCATCGATATCCTCAACCAGTTCCTCATCGAGTCGATCCTCCTCAGTGTCACGGGAGGTATCATCGGTGTACTGTTGGGCGTGGGGATCTCCCTGGGCATCCAGTATTTCGCTCACATGACGATGGTCATCGAACCCTGGAGCATCATCCTCTCGTTCGCCGTCTGTACCTTCACCGGCGTCTTCTTCGGCTGGTATCCGGCCAAGAAGGCCGCACAGCTTGACCCGATCGAGGCTATACGGTATGAATAAGAGTATGTTTCTGACACGAGTAGGTGGTCGTCCTATTGCGGCCACGCACCCACATATAAGGACTATGAATTATTCAGTTTATAAAGATCATAAAAGTTAAAGAAATGAGTTTAGAAGAAATCCTACAACACCGTCGTGCCGTACGAAAATACGACGCCGAGAAGGCCCTGGACCCGGAGAAGGTCAAGGAGTGTATCCGTCTGGCCACACTGGCGCCTACAAGTTCAAACATGCAACTTTGGGAAGCCTATCATATCACCGATCCGGAAGTATTGAAAAAAATGGCCGTGGCCTGCCTAAACCAAGGCAGCGCGAAGACCTGTAAGGAGATGGTCGTCTTCGTCACCCGACAAGATCAATGGAAGCGCCATGCTCAGGCCGTCCTTGAGGCAAATATCGCCGAGATCAACGCCAACAGCCCGAAGGACCGGAAAGCCCACCGCATCGAGTTACAGAAAAAATACTATGCCCAGTTGATGCCGCTGACCTACAAACGCTGCTTCGGTCTGCTGGGTCTTCTACGTGTCATCATCTCCCAGGTCGTCGGCCTCTTCCGCCCCGTGCCCCGTCAGGAGAGCGAGGCACAGATGAACACCGTTGTTCATAAGAGTTGTGCCCTCGTCGTCCAGACCTTCATGCTGGCCATGAGTGAGCAGGGCTATGACACATGTCCGTTGGAAGGCTTCGACAGTCTGCTCGTCAAGCGAGCCCTTCATCTGCCCCACGACTGTGGTATCAACATGGTCATCACTTGTGGCTATCGGGCGCCCGGAGGTGTACGCGGAGAGCGCTTCCGTCTGCCGCTGAAAGAGTTTTACCACCGTATCTGAGCATAAACGGCGGACGGCGCAATTCCTCATAGATGCGCTGCAAGGGCAGTCCCATCACGTTATAGAAGCTGCCGTTGAGTCCTGTACATCCTATATAGCCAATCCATTCCTGGATGCCATAGGCTCCGGCTTTGTCGAAAGGTTTGAAACGGCTGATATAATAATTGATCTCCTCATCATCCAACGCCTTGAAGGTCACCTCCGTGGTCACCGAGAAATGGCGCTGGAAAGAGGTGGTGGTGAGGCAGACTCCCGTTGTCACCTGATGGGTACGGCCACTGAGGAGACGGAGCATCCGCCGTGCATCAGTCTCATCCTTCGGCTTGCCGAGAATCTCATGGACACTGATAACGACCGTGTCCGCAGTAAGCACAAGCTCATCATCTTGCAGCTCTTTCTGATAGGCCGCCGCCTTCTCTCGGGCAATATATTCGGGTACGGCAACGGCAGGGAGGTCTGAGGGATACTGTTCCTCGATACCTTTCTTCACCCTTACCTCAAAGTCCAGGCCCAGTGCCGCCAACAGCTCCTTACGGCGCGGACTGCCACTGGCGAGGATCAGCCGCAATGGCCGGTTTTCTTGATTTCTGATTTCCATATTCTTTTTATTAAAAAGGTAAGGACGGCCACGAAGACCGCCCTAAACAATTACCATCCGAAGGCCTTGGCGTCACTGAGCCATTTACCCTGCGTGCGCAACACCTGTTCGATGACATCTCGGGCACAGCCGCAGCCACCTGGACGGTCAGAGATATACAGACTGACATCTTTGATATCCGGACAGGCGTCCTTCGGACAACACGGACAGCCAACGCGCCGCATGACCTCATAGTCGGGGATGTCATCACCCATATAGAGCACCTCCTCATCCTTGTAGCCCGTTCGCCGGAGATAATCGTCATAAGCCTTGATCTTTACGCCGGCACCCTGAATGATTTCTTTCACGCCGAGGCGCTCATAACGGATCCGTACGGCATCTGTCGTGCCTCCGGTCAGGATGACAACGGACAGCCCCTGTTTAACGGCCAGTTGAATGGCATAACCATCCTTGATATTCACGGTCCTCAACGGCTCTCCCGATGCGGCCAGCGTGATGGTCTCACAACTCAACACGCCATCGACATCGAAGATCAGCGCCTTGATTTTCTTTAAGTCGTAATCAATCATTATTTTTGTTTTTTATAATACTTTCGCTCATCAGTTGATAAATCTCCTGCATCCGGGGATCATCATCCAAGAGTCTCTTTTGCGCCTCCATAACATTCCCATCTTCACGGACGGCCGGGCCTGTCTGGGCAGCTACAGGGGACAGTTCATGTACCTTCCGTGCCGTCTCGTCAATCAGGGGCAGCATGACCTTGAAAGGCAGATGGACCTTCTCCAACACCTCTGCCGAGAGGGTATAACAGTGGTTCACGAAGTTACAGGCGAAGACGGCCGCGAGATGGAGATAGCGGCGGTCCTCAGAGGACAGTTCGTAGACCAGCTCACTGATACTTGTTGCCAGTGACTTCATCGTTTGCAGCGTCGCCGCACTGTCCGCCTCGAGAAAGACAGGGATCTTCCGGAAGTCAACATCCCGCTCCTTGGAGAAAGTCTGCATCGGGTAGAAGACGCCGTAATGCTTGGCATAGCCTTGAAAGAGATCTTTCGATAGGGAGCCCGCCGTATGCAGGAAGAGGGCATCCTCTCTTCCCTTACAGACCTCCGGGATCAGCGACGGTAGTACACTGTCCTTGACGGCGAGGAAATAGACGTCGGCATCCGACCGCAGAGCATCCACGGTGGTCACCGCCTCTGCGCCTACCCTCTTCGCCAGTGCCTGTGCATGAGCCGCCGTCGGTGAAAAGACCTGTAAGAGTTGATGTCCGGCAGCCTTTAAGGCCACCGCCAGTTGGGTGGCCAGACGACCGGAGCCGATCATTACGATATTCATTGTCATTAATATTTAATATTTTCTGTACCTACATTTTTCCTTGCGTGGCCGCAACAGGACGGCCACCTACATAACGGAACCAGTCCTTGGCTGAAGAAAAGCCATAGTTTTCTTTCTTACTCGTATATAATATATAATAGGTGAGATGACTCTTTCCTGCACCATCTTGTTGGGGCCGCACCACCATCGTATAGTCGTCTTGGGTGGCCGGCATCTCCTTGACGAAATATTCCTGAGGGATCTGAATGGCGAGTCCCACCGTCTCCAACTGGTGTTTGCCGTCATCCTTTCCCGTCGGCCAGTCGGTGCCCCAGCAGGCCCGCAGGCCCTTATGGTCACTATACTCCTCCGATCCTTTCACGTTGACCAATCCTGTAGCGAATAAAGTCTGCGACGTGTCGCCGTCGAAGAAGGCATCCACGCGGATATCGCGGTGACCGGCATAGAGAGTATAGCGCATGGTCGCGTTGATGGCTGGAGCCCCCGGTGCCGGTGTCCAGTGGACATCACGCATCTCAACGACCGTCCGGACAGGTCCGTAAGCGAGGATACGCTGTTCACGGCTCCTCACGTCACTGAGCAACAATGACCGGGAACCATCCCAGCCCCGCAGGGCCCCGAGACCGTAGGTGTTGCCGACCCAGAGCACGTCATCACCATAACCTTTTTGTAACTGTTCCGCAGAAGGATAGAACTGCGTGGCCTGCAACTCCAAGCCCTGATGTCGCTTGCCGTAGAGATCAACCGTCTGCCGGTGGTCGAAATAGACACGGAGGGCCAGAAGCTCATTCTCAAACATCATCCCATGTCCGTGAACGGCATGATAGGGATCTTTCGTACGGTTGCTGAAAGCGATGCGGTCCACAAAGACATCCTGCGCGTTCTTCGCCAGATTCTTGTTCTTGCTCGGCAGTACGATCTGCGCAAAGGTACGGTCGGCAAAGACGGCCGGATGTCCTCCTTGGTACGTCCGCACGGTGAACGACAGGGACTTTCGGGAAGGGATATCGGTCAGAAAACAGAGTTCGTCGTATCTCCCGTCACCGTTCAGGTCATCGAGTTGACAGGGGATCACCTCCCCTTTCTCATTCGTCACTGACGCAGAGTCGACATCCTGCCGGTCAAGGGTGCAGATGACAGGCTCGTTTTTCTTCTCCTGATGCGTGTGGTTGCTGACGACGACGGTCTTGACGCCCGTCTCCTGAGCATGCTGCGCTGCCAGACCATTCATAGGAAGTGAGGCCAGCGCGATCAATAAGGTTTGTTTTAGTATAGTCTTCATTGTTGTTGTTTATTATTTATTTTCTATTTTCTATTCTCTATTCTCCGTTCTCCATTCTCCATTTTCCATTTCTATCATTCCCTGTACCACCATCTGAAGAAACCGTTGATCCAAGGGATATTGAAGCGGAACCAGCGATAGCGGGCCACGGGCTTGCCACCGAAACCGAGGATGAACTCACGGAAAGGATTGCGGCGCCACGGGAGTCCGACATCGAGGAAACGGATATGACGACACCCCTGTTGCCATGCGTTGACAATGGCCTGCCATACCGTCATCGAGTCAGCATGAAGCATGACATAACGTTTCTTCACCCTCGCCAGATACCAGAGGAAGGCATCGCCATCAGAATAGACACTCACACAGCCACCGATGATCCGGCCTTTGAAACGGGTCACGAGGACATGAGCACTGCCCAGGGCCTGTAACTGCAGGATCTGTTGCAGCGGCGGCAGCACCCGTCGCAGTCGCAGCCGGTAGAATCCCGAGAGGAGCTTGTAGAACCGTCGGATATCTTCCGGATCCGTCGTCTCCGTGGTCTCCACCCCTATCTCCCGGCTTTTGCGGATATGCTGTTCCGTCTTCTCCGTCAGCCGTTCTTCCGGTCCCAGACTGTGCAGGGAGTTGTATACTTCCTGCCATTTCAGGGCGAAATAGCCACAGCGTCGGAACATACGATAGCCAAACATCTTCGGACAGATATCCGACACCTCGATCAGCACGCAGAAGCGCCGCTTCAACGCCCTCGTCATGGCATGGAGCATCAGTCCGAAGACATATTCCTCGTCGACACCGTCGGCATAGACTCCCTTGCCGTAGATACGGGCCTGACGGAAGAGAAACGGCGGCAGCCAGGTATGACGGATACGGATCACCGCCAGCAGATGGCCTACGATATGCCCCTCCTCATCCTCGGCGACGGCCATGAGGGGCGTCGTCAGGGGACTCTCCGCGGCGACCTTGAAATACGTCTTGCTGTGGAAGAACACCGTATCTCTCAGTGGCGGGAGATCGTTCAACTTGTCTATGATCCGTATCGTGATATCCATGACTATTTCAGTAAACCCAATTGATGATCGAGACTCTGCAGGCCTTTCTCCGTACAGAGTCCGCGAAGGAAGACGAAGATGAAACTGCGGAAGATATCCTCTGTCTTATAGCATTTGATCTTCTTGGAATCATGGAAGTTGTCAAAGGCCGACTGGGCAACCTGCAAGGCCATCCGATAGTCTATCTCCTGACGGAAATAGCCCTCCTTGACGCCTTTCTCAAAGAATGCCGTGCCGTCGTCGACTCGCCTTACCTTCAGATTCTGGATAAAATCCGTCACCTTTTTATATTTGATGACATCCTCGTAAAACTGCGGTACCACATGGCGGTTGAAGTCCAACTGCCGGTGATAGAAAAACATGATACTGTCGATGGGGTTATGCTCCGGCACTTCTGCGTAGGCATCCATCTCTCGGTCCATCTTATCATTAAAATACTTCACGCCACAGAGCACGAGACTCTCCTTGTCGGTGAAGATCTCATAGACCGTCCGCTTCGATATGGAGAGGGATGCGGCAATGTCATCCATCTTCACCGCACGGATACCTTTCCGACAGAAAAGTTTAAAAGCGGCCTCAAGAATTTTCTGTTTTAGATTGATCTTATATGCTGTTGTCGTATTCATAGTTGTTAACCATGTAATCGATTTCGTGACAAAGTTACAAAAAAAGTTCGGAAAACTGATTGTTTTTACATCGTTTTTTATTAACTTTGCACGAAGAAAACCAATAACATGATTATATTATGGTAAAAATCACGAAAGAGGCTGCCCTAGCCTATCATTCTAATGGAAGACCCGGTAAGATCGAAGTAAAACCGACCAAGCCGTACCGCACACAGACAGACCTGAGTCTGGCTTATTCGCCCGGTGTCGCCTATCCCTGTCTTGAGATTCAGAAAAATCCTGATGACGTATATAAATATACAGACAAAGGTAACCTCGTTGCCGTTATCTCCAACGGCACGGCGGTCCTCGGCCTCGGTGATATCGGCGCCATGAGCGGCAAACCGGTCATGGAGGGTAAGGGCCTGCTCTTTAAGATCTACGGTGGCATCGATGTCTTCGATATTGAGGTCAACGAGAAAGACCCTGAGAAGTTCTGCGAGGCCGTAGAGAAGATCGCTCCCTCTTTCGGTGGCATCAACCTCGAGGATATCAAAGCCCCGGAGTGCTTCTATATCGAGAACCGTCTGAAGAAGACTCTTGACATCCCCGTGATGCATGACGACCAGCATGGCACGGCCATCATCTCCTCTGCCGGACTGCTCAACGCCCTGGAGGTGGCCGGCAAGAAGATTGAGGATGTGAAGATCGTCGTCAGCGGTGCCGGCGCTGCCGCCATCAGCTGTACGAAACTCTATGTCGCCCTCGGTGCCCGGAAGGAGAATATCGTCATGCTCGACTCCCACGGCGTCATTACCGATGACCGTCCGAACCTGACGGAGCAGAAGAAACTCTTCGCCACCAGCCGCCGCGATGTCCACACGCTCGCCGAGGCGATGGTCGGCGCCGATGTCTTCCTCGGTCTCTCCAAGGGACACATCGTCAGTCAGGACATGGTCCGCTCCATGGCCAAGAACCCGATCGTCTTCGCCCTCGCTAACCCTGTACCGGAGATCACCTACGAGGAGGCGATGGAGAGCCGCCCCGACGTGCTGATGTCCACGGGCCGCAGCGACTATCCTAACCAGATCAATAATGTCATCGGCTTCCCTTATATCTTCCGTGGCGCCCTCGACGTCCACGCCAAGGCCATCAACGAGGAGATGAAGCTCGCTGCCGTGAAGGCTATCGCACAGCTCGCTAAGGAGCCCGTGCCCGATGTCGTCAATGATGTCTACCATGTCAACGACCTCACCTTCGGTCCGAAATACTTCATCCCGAAGCCCGTCGATCCCCGTCTGATCACGGAGGTCAGTGCCGCCGTCGCCAAGGCCGCCATCGAGAGTGGCGTCGCCCGCCGCACCATCACCGACTGGGATGCCTATAAGAAGAACCTGCGCCAGCTCCTCGGTCAGGAGACGAAGTTGACGCGTAAGCTCCACGATACTGCCCGTCTGCATCCGCAGCGTGTCGTTTTCGCCGAGGGTGGTCACCCGACCATGATGAAGGCTGCCGTCCAGGCCAAGACAGAGGGTATTTGTCAGCCGATCCTCCTCGGTAACCCCGACCGGCTGAAACGTATCGCCAATCGTCTGAAACTCGACCTCTCAGGCATCGAGATCGTCGATATGCGTGCTGACCAGGAGCAGGGCCGCCGCGCCACCTTCGCCAAGCACCTCGCCGAGAAGCGTGCCCGTGAAGGCTACACCTTCGAGGAGGCTTATGATAAGATGTATGAGCGTAACTACTTCGGCATGTCCATGGTGGAGCAAGGCGACGCTGACGCCTTCATCACCGGTCTGTATACGAAGTACAGCAATACCATCAAGGTGGCCAAGGAGGTCGTCGGCATCCAGCCGGGCTTCAACCACTTCGCCACGATGCATATCCTCAACACGAAGAAGGGCACCTATTATATTGCCGACACACTCATCAACCGCCATCCCGACGAGAGCGTGCTCTATGATGTCGCCAAACTGAGTGCCAACACCGTGAAGTTCTTCAACGAGGACCCCGTCATCGCCATGATCAGCTATTCCAACTTCGGTACCGACGCCATCGGTGGGCCGCTGAAAGTCCATAATGCTGTCGCCATGATGCAGAAAGACTTCCCCGACCTCCCCATCGACGGTGAGATGCAGATCAACTTCGCCCTTAACAAGGACCTGCGGGATGACAAGTATCCCTTCACCCGCCTGAAGGGAAAGGATGTCAACACCCTCGTCTTCCCGAACCTCAGCTCCGCCAACGGCAGCTACAAGCTCCTGCAGAGCCTCGATCCAGACTGTGAGATCATCGGCCCGATCCAGATGGGTCTGAACAAGCCGATCCACTTCACTGACTTCGAGAGCTCCGTCAGCGATGTCGTCAACATCACCGCCGTCGCCGTCATCGACGCCTACGTGGAGAAGATCAAGAACGGTAAAGAATAGAAAAGGTGACCGCCACCCTCCCTGCAAAGGGAGGGAACCTATTTTTCCGGCCCCTCCCGCAAGGGAGGGGCCTTTTTATGCCCTCCCTCACCCCTTCGGCGCACGCAGTGCCGCCGCGTTCACGCAGTGCCGCCGCGTTTCATGGCCTGCCGTCAAGTGCTTGCGCTTTGCAAGCGCAAGGAGGCGCAGATAGCTCCCACTACCCCTCCCCCAAAGAAAAAATGAAAAAAATCCCCGAAAAATTTGCACGGCTGAAAAACTTTTACTACCTTTGCACTCGCAATTCAAAACCATGGTGCGTTGTCCGAACGGTTAGGTACCGGTCTGCAAAACCGCTTAAGGCAGTTCGACTCTGCCACGCACCTCCATCATAGAATTTGTAACTTTGTACATCTGGGAGTTTCGCTGAGAAGTGAGACTCCCTTTTTCAATTCTAACCACAACGATATATTGTTTATGGCACAATCCTCCATACAGAAACCACTCACCGTCTTCCGCGCCAGCGCCGGCTCAGGAAAGACCTTCACGTTGGCCACGCAGTTCATATCCCTGCTCATCAACGACCCCTCCGGATATGGTAACATCCTCGCCGTCACCTTCACCAACAAGGCCACGGGAGAGATGAAACTCCGTATCCTCTCCCAACTCTATGGCATCGCCCGACAGCTCCCCGGCAGCCGCGACTACCTCGAGGTCGTCAAGGCCAACACCCGACTCCCCGAAGAGGAGATCGCACGCCGCGCCGCCATCGTCCTGACCAGTCTCCTCCATCACTATAACTATTTCCGCGTGGAGACCATCGATGCCTTCTTCCAGACCGTCCTCCGAAACCTCGCCCGTGAGCTCGACCTCACGGCCAACCTCAGTGTCAGTCTCAACGACAACGAGGTCCTCGACGAGGCCGTCGACGAACTCATCGAGAGCCTCGATGCCACCGATCCCGTCCTCTTCTGGATCATGGACTATATCCACGACAAGATGAGTGACGACAAGGGCTGGAATGTCATCGGACAGATCAAGTCCTTCGGTAAGCAGATCTTCGAGGATGACTATAAGACGCACCAGCAGGCCTTGGAGGAACTCTTCGACAGTTCCCGGGGCACTCAGGCCTCCTCTTTCTTCGACGATCTGAAGCGCACCCTCTCCACGACCTGTAAGAAGATTGAGGACCAGGTGCAGCAATATGCCGCCACCTTCTTCGACGAGCTCGAGGCCAACGGCTTCACCTATCTGGACCTGAAAGGTAAGGACAGAGGCATCGGCAGCTATTTCAACAAGCTCCGGAACAACAACTTCACCGATACGGAACATCTCCTCAACACCACCACGCAGAAATGCCTCGACGATCCCGCCAACTGGGTCAACAAGAAGGATGCCGTCGACGGTAATCCCCTCTTCGATCTCGTCAGGGGCGAGCTCCATCCGCTGCTCGTGAAATGCGAGGAACAGCGTGCCACTTGGGTGAAAGACTATCTCTCCGCCAAGCTGACGCTGAACCACCTCAGTCAGCTCCGCCTCCTCGGCAGTATCGGCCGCCGCGTCAGGGAGAACAACGAGGCCGCCAACCGCTTCCTCCTCTCCGACACGCAGACGCTCCTCAAAGGACTCATCAAAGACGACGACTCTCCCTTCATCTTCGAGAAGATCGGCAGTATGCTCAACCATATCATGATCGATGAGTTCCAGGACACGAGTAATATCCAGTGGGACAACTTCAAGAAACTCCTCCTGGAGACCATGAGCCATAGTGATCCCAACAGTGGCGCCGTCAACAACCTCCTCGTCGGTGATGTCAAACAGAGCATCTACCGCTGGCGTAACGGCGACTGGCGACTGCTGAACCATATCAACCAACAGTTCCCCGCAGAGAGTCTCGATCTCAGAAGTTTGCAGACCAACTGGCGCTCCCTGCCGAATATCATCACCTTCAATAACGCCTTCTTCCGCCGTGCCGCCTTCCTGACGGGCCTGGAGGTCGGCGAGACGAGCAAGAGCCGTCACGCGGAACTGCTGCAGGCCTATGCCGATGTAGACCAGGACATCCCCGCGAAAAAAAAGGAGAAAGGCGGCGGATATGTCGAGGTCGACTTCCTGGCCAACGCCAAGGACTCCTATGAGCCGGAGACCCTGCAGAAGACGGCTGACATCGTCCGGCAGCTCCTCGATGGTGGCGTGAAGGCGAAAGATATTGCCATCCTCGTTCGTAGCAATGCCACGATCCAACAGATCGGTGACTATTTCATGAACAGTGAACCTGATATCCCGCTCGTCAGCGACGAGGCCTTCCGCCTCGATGCCTCCTCTGCCGTGAATATCATCATCGCTGCCCTACAGACCCTGCTCACCCCCGATAACCTCCTCTGCCGGGCCACCCTCGTCAAACTCTATCAGACCCAGGTGCTGCAGTCGGAGGCCCCGGAGACGGCTATCCTGCAACCGATGCTGTTCAAGAGCAAGGATACGGACGGGGAGATGATCGCGGCCTTAAACACCCTCCTGCCCGACGCCTTCACGGCCCATTTCCCCGAACTGCTGAAGATGCCGCTCGTAGAACTCGTCGAGCGACTCTACCAGCTCTTCGACCTCGAGAAGCTCGACGGACAGAACGCCTATGTCTGTGCCTTCTTCGACCAGCTGAACCGTTTCGCCCAGGACCAGGTGCCCGACCTCGCCGCCTTCCTCAACGCCTGGGCCGACACGCTCTGCAAGAAGACGATCCAGAGCGATGAGGTCAACGGTATCCGACTGCTCACGATCCATAAGAGTAAGGGCCTCGAGTTCGACCATGTGATCATGCCCTTCTGCGACTGGCAGCTGGAGAAATCCCATACCCTCTGGTGCTCCACCGACAAGGCACCCTATAACGCCCTGCCCGTCATCCCGATCGACTTCAGTAAGAAACAGATGGTGGGGTCCGTCTACGAGGAGGACTATCAGGAGGAACATTTCCAGGATATCATCGATAACCTCAACCTCCTCTATGTCGCCTTCACGCGTGCCGGAAAGAGTCTCTATATCCTCACGAAACATGGCGACAATGTCTCACGCCGCAGCATCCTCATCGAACAGGTGATCTCCTCGCTGCAGGAGGATGCCCGGCAGCCGCAGCTCCCCGCCAATGCCGACACCACGGAGGATAAGCTCATCGATGCCTTCGATCCCAACAGCGTCTATACAGCCGCCATCGCCGACGAGGCGACCTTCGATGCCCTCGACGCCCCCAAGACGTCCCCCGCCGTCTTCTCCTTCGGTCAGCCCGCCGCCCCGTCGCAGCAGCCTGCTCCGTCGCAGCAGCCTGCTCCGTCGCAGCAGTCCGCCCCGTCGCAGCAGTCCGCCGCCGTTCAGGGCCTGCCGTCGGGTGCTTGCGCTTTGCAAGCGCAAGGCAGCGCTTCGTCTTCGGCGCCGCAGGCCGCCGCAGGGTCCGCCTCTGAATCCGCTCCCGAGCCGAACGTCTTCCTCCGCCCCGTGGCGCCTTTGCGCGTGGACATCCGCAACTACGACGCCCCCCTCGTCTTCAAGCAGAGCAACCGCTCCGAGGAGTTCGTCAGCGGCCGGGAGGATGAGGACGCGCCGACCTCCTTCATCCAGACGGGTGACCTCATGCACCGCATCTTCAGCTCCATCAATACCGCCGATGATGTCGACCGTGTGCTGCAGGAGCTCGAGCTCGAGGGCGTCATCTACGACACCGCCCTGAAGGCCGACGTGCTGAAGGACATGATCCGCAAGCGTGTCGAGTCACCGAAGATCCGTGACTGGTTCTCCCCGAGGTGGCAGCTCTTCACCGAGTGTTCCATCCTCCGAATGAACCCCGATACCCACCAGCCCGAGGAGCGCCGCCCCGACCGTGTGATGACCGACGGCAACGAGACCATCGTCGTCGATTTCAAGCTCGCCAAGCACCATGACGAGTACCACGACCAAGTCAAGGAATATATGGACTTGCTCCGGGCCATGGGCCATCAAAATATCACCGGATATATCTGGTATGTTCTCCCTAACCGTATAGAAGAAGTAAAATGAAACGATTCCTATATTATGTCGCCCGCGATATCCTGAAGAAATATGGCGACAACCTCAGTCATATCGCCGTTGTCTTCCCCAACAAGCGCGCCTCTCTCTTCCTCAATGAGGAACTGGCCACCCAGGCCGGACACCCGATCTGGAGCCCGGCCTACATCACCATCTCCGACCTCTTCCGCCGGCACTCCACGCTGGCCGTCGGCGACCCCATCAAGCTCGTCTGTGACCTCCACAAATCCTATAATGAGGTCACCGGACTCAATGAGGATCTTGATAAGTTCTATGGCTGGGGACAACTCCTCATCAGCGACTTCGACGACATCGACAAGAATATGGCCGATGCCACGAAGATCTTCTCGAACCTGAAGGATATCCATGAGTATGACGATGTCAACTATCTCTCTGAGGAACAGAAAGATATCCTCCGGCGGTTCTTCAAGAACTTCAACATCGACAAGGAGAGTGAACTGAAGCAGCGGTTCTTCCGGCTGTGGAGTCATTTCCTCGATATCTACAACGATTTCAACGCCCGCCTCGAGCGTCAGGGCCTGGCCTACGAGGGTGCCCTCTACCGCCGTGTCGTCAACGACCAGTCCGTCACGTTCAAGTATGACACCTATCTCTTCGTCGGCTTCAACATGATGCAACAGGTGGAACTGCGCCTCTGCGACCGGCTGCAGAAAGCGGGTAAGGCAAAGTTCTACTGGGATTTCGACGACTACTACATGCACGGTCAGGAGGCCGGACACTATATCGCTCAGTATCTGAAAGCCTATCCCAATGAACTCGATACCACGGACGCGGAGATCTACCGCAACTTCTCCCGTCCTAAAGACATCCGTTTCATTGAGGCCTCCACGGAGAATATCCAGGCCCGCTATGTCGCCGATTGGCTCCTCGACAACCAGGGTGAGCGTATCAACGCCGGCAGCCGTACCGCCGTCGTCCTCTGCGATGAGAACCTGTTGCCGACGGTCATCCACTCCCTCCCCGACGAGGTCGAGAAGCTCAATGTCACCACGGGCTTCCCGTTGGCACAGACTCCTGTGGCTACCCTCGTCAATATCCTCGTGGAACTGCAGACGAAAGGTTACAGTCCCTCTGCCGACAAATACCGCCTCCACTGGATCCGCATGATCCTCCGCCATCCCTATGCTCGCTATATCGCCGACACCGACCGCGATCCCCTGAACGAGGTCGGCAAACGTTTCTATTTCTCCGGCGATGAGCTCGCCGGTGATGACGAAGGACTGCGACTGCTCTTCCACTACCCCGCCAACGGTCTCTCCCACTGGCTCCTCGACATCCTGCGACGTATCGGCGCCCACTACCATCAGGCCGTGGCCGACGATCAGGCACCCTCGGTGAAGGATCCCTTCTTCCAGGAAGCCCTCTTCCGTATGTACACCCTCATCAACCGTCTCTGCGCCCTCATCGACGCCGGCGATCTCACGGAGGACCTGAACATCTGGCAGCGCCTCCTCGGACAGCTCATCAAGACCACCTCCATCCCCTTCCACGGCGAGCCCGTCGTCGGCACACAGGTCATGGGTGTCCTCGAGACCCGTAACCTCGACTTCGACCATGTCCTCCTCCTCTCCACGAATGAGGGTAACATGCCGAAGAGTGTCAACGACTCCTCTTTCATCCCCTATGCCATCCGCAAGGCCTTCGGACTGACGACGATCGATAATAAGGTGGCCATCTACGCTTATTATTTCCACCGGCTGCTGCAGCGGGCCTCCGACGTGACCCTCTGTTTCAACCATGCCACTACCGACAACCGCAACGGGGAGATGTCGCGGTTCATGCTCCAGCTCCTCGTCGAGAGCCGTCAGCCGATCCTCCGGGAGAGCCTCGCCGTGGGACAGATCCCCGTGAAGACCGTCATCATGCCCATCGAGAAGGACGAGGCCGTCATGCGGGTCCTCAACGGGACGCGCAGCCTCTCCCCAACGGCCCTGAACAACTTCATCTACTGTCAGCTGAAGTTCTACTACCGTTTCGTGGCGAAGATCACGGAGCCCGACGATACCGATGAGGATGAGGTCGACAACCGTATCTTCGGAAATATCTTCCATAAGGCCGCCGAACTCCTCTACCGGGGTCTCATGGATCGCAACGGTCTGGTGACGAAGGAGAAGCTCGAGGAGACCCTCAAGCATCCCGAACAGTTCGATATCCTCGTGGACCGTGCCTTCAACGAGGAGCTCTTCCATTTCGATGAGCATCAGAAGGCAGAGTATAATGGTCTGCAGTATATCAACCGGCAGGTCATCATCGACTATCTCCGGCAGCTCGCCCGGATCGACAAGGACCAGGCGCCGTTCACCATCCTCGGACTGGAGAAGAATGTCAGTCACGAGTTCAACGTCGAGATGGCTGACGGACAGTCGAGGAACGTCGCCATCTACGGTTTCATCGACCGCCTCGACAAGGTCAGGAGGAAGGATCAGAACGGGATGCTGAAGGAGTATATCCGCGTCGTCGACTATAAGACGGGGGCCAACAACAAGCTTGCCGTTAAGACAGTCGATGAGATCTTCACGGGCGATAATCTGCAGAACCATACCGATTATTTTCTCCAGACCATGCTCTATGCCCTCATCGTCGAGATGCTGAAGAAGGGACGGGACGGTGCCGCGGGACTGCCGGAGCGCCTCGCCCATGAGGCGCCCACGCCCGTCATCCCTGCCCTCCTCTATATCCAGCATGCCGGCGGTGCCGACTACGACCCCGTGCTGGCCATCGGAAAAGAGAAGATCGACGATATCCGGGCCTATGCCCCGGATTTCGAGGCCGGACTGAAGAGGCTCCTCGCCGATATCTACAACCCCGATGAGCCCTTCAAGCCTACCTCCGACAAGGACCGCTGCACCCGCTGCCCCTATCGGGCCCTCTGCGGACGACCCGAATAAGCGGAAAAAAATACGCGAAAATATTTGGGATCTTCAAAACTATACTGTAATTTTGCGTAGAATTTTTGATCGTATAAAATGAACAAGGATACTTTCAAGCAAGAGATCGCCGAGTTCAAGCAACAAGGCGGTGACTTTAGTTTCGTCTTCGGAGACGTTCGTTTACCGGTATACTATCGGGAGATGTTAGGCGTCATCGGCGTGCGCATGCCCGCCCATGAGGTCTTCCTCCCCGTAGACTACCGCCTGAGCATGCTCGACAACCTCGCCATGCTCCAGGATAAACTGTTGGAGAAATATCCCGAACTCGTGCAGTAAAGGATGTGACTGGGTGAAATCCTCTTGTAGGTGGCCGCCATGTTGCGGCCACGCAAGGAAAATATTCGGTATATTATTGGGTCAATGTGGGTGCGTGGCCACAACATGGTGACCACCTTCAAAGGGATCGTCTTCCGGGGCTGTTTTGTTTTTCAGTTGGCCTTTCCTCATTTTTTTTGCAAAGAAATTATGAGAAATATTCGTATCGTTCCGAGAAATACTGTACCTTTGTATGGTAAAAAACAAAAAGATAATGAGAAAGTCCTTACTTCTTTTCCTAGCATTGGGCATCTGTACCACAGGTCATGCCCAGGTGAAACACGTAGAGCATAACTTCTATTTAGGTTTGGGAGGTGTGACCTCCACGCCTTACAAGGATGACTCCTTTGCCTTCCGTGTGGGTTACGGTCTCAACTGTTATTTCTCCGACCACTGGTCTTTCATGCCCGGTGTAGCCATGCGGGCGAGAGTAGAGCCCGGGGATGCTGATTACAATGTGGGCGCATATGACTGCACCTATATCGATATTCCCCTGCTCGCGCAGTACCATCTGCGTGCACCGAAGGAGAGCGGCCTCGTGGTGGAGTGTGGTCCGGTCCTCTCTTTCGTCACCTCGAATAACACCTATTACGTTGACGCTGATCCATCCAACGAGATAACAACAAAGCGATCTATAAGACCTTTGATGTCGGTATTCAGCCCGGCATATACTATCAACTAGGGAAGTATTGGCGTTTCGGCGTACAGGGATATATTGGTCTGACCAATACGCTAAAGCGATATCCTGCCGTAAAGGATAGTTATCATTGGCTGGATGGTACCGCAACGATCAATTTCCACTTCTAGAGAAGCTGCATCTTCCGCTTTTCAGATGAGGTAAATCCGGGGATATACAGTTATGTCTCCAATAAAGACACACAACTATGAGAAAGAAAATATTGGGATATCTGTCCCTCCCGGGCACTCTCTGGCTGTGCTTGCTACTGACCAGTCTGCTAGCCGGATGCTCAAAGGTCAAGGAACAATCAGACCTTGGCGAGATAGAGATGTATTTCGACGAACAACTGTCGTCGCTTTCCACGGAGGGTGGCAGCATCCACTGGGTGGGCAGTGAATATGGTAATGTATGGCGCATCACGGCCCATCAACAAACGAAATACAAGTTGGCCTCCGACCGTATCTATTTCGTCAAGCCCTACCACAATGGCTATTGGGTGAGCGTCCGCAATGGCGGTCTGCGCTTTTACACCCTTCATTCCGGGAAGATGGTCCTTCGTACAACCATCATGATGCCGGAAAAGGGAAAGCTCTATTCTACCTATGATGTTCTCCCTACCCCCGAGGGCCTGCTGATGGGTACCAGTCAGGGACTCTTCCTCTACCAGGAGAAAGAGAACCTGCTTACCAAACTATATCCTTCCCGACTGTCTAACCGTAACACCTTCCAGGTAAACCGGCTGATCGAACTACCCCATCATCAGGGTATCGTCGCCGCCACGGAGAACGGACTGGTCTGCCGGCACCCGCACAGCGGAACGCTGACGACGACCCATGAGGGAGAGAAGATCGGGGATATCACCCTTTACCGGGGGCGCTTGCTCATCGTGGCAGAGAAACAATGCTTTCTCATTGACTCCCGTGGCCGGGAAGAGCGTTATGAGCTCCCCGAAGCCATGCATTATGTCTTTCCGTCAGGGAATACGATGGCCTTCTTCGGCATCAACCAAGCCTATCTCACGGATGATCTCCGCCATTTCACCCATGTCACCCTGCGCCGATCCATCCCGCAGAAATCTTCCCATATCCTCACGTATACCCCCGGTGACGACTATGTCTGGATGGTTACCGACCATGCGGTCTGGAAAATACCATCGCATCTGTCCGTGAATGGTGCCGACCATCCGATGATGACTTCTTGTCAGGACCAAGGAACGCTCTATTTCGTTGATACGAGGAATAACATCTATCATGTTGACAAGAGCGGGACGTATGCCGACAAGATCTTCGACTTTATCAAGAGCAACTCCATCGTCAGTTGCGCTTGTCACCAGGGGAGATTCTTCTATTTGGACAACCAGCGGCGGATCTATAGCATCACCCTCGGCCGACAGCTTTGGGGCAACTACCTCACGGCGTTTCAGAAAGAACTGTTCTCCTCGAAATCCAAGGTGACGGCACTGCATATCGATTCGGACAATGGTCCGCAGCAACTCATGATCGGCCTGCAGGACGGGTTGGTGATGATAGATGGCAACGGCAGGACCGACACGCTCCCGTCGCTCAGAAATCAGTATGTTACGTCCATCTTTCAAAGAGACGGAGATCCCCATGTCTATCTCCCTACGTTGAATGACGGACTGTATGTGCTGCAGAACGACCGGACGACAAAGGTGATGAACGATTCCACGCTCTCCCCCCAGCATGTCGTCGTCACCTCCGCCTTCCCTTCCGACATGCTCATCGCCACCAACGACCGCGTGTTTCTCCAAGGGAGCCGGGACACGCTGATGCTTGCCGGTATCGGTAAACTCCTCATGGCCAACGATACGACTGTCTATGCCGTACTCGACAACGGCATAGAGAGACTCAGCATCCGCAATCATCATCTGTATGACGGCGGACATCTCTTCTCAGACATTCATTTCAACCCACAGGCTTGTCAGACGCTGAACGGGAGACTCTTTCTGGGTTGTAATCTGGGTATCCTGACCTTCATGACCGGCCACGAGCTCCAGAGCTCCTGGCTGCCGATAACGGAGAGCAAGGTCTCCAGACGCGGACTGCTGATGTCCATCCTGCTCCTCTTGTTCATCGTCACTACCCTACTGGCCGTGCGGCATTTCGTCTATCGGTGGTCACGGGGAGAGCTGAGGACCCGAAAGGCAGAACTCACCCACCGCCTTCATGACATCTGGCCCTATAGGGAGATCATCGACGTCAAACAGCGGGAAAAGTTGGAGCAGTTGCGGGAACAGGTCTATCAGATCCATTACAGAGGTGTCGGTTCCTGGAAACAGGTAGACAAGAGAATTTCCACCTGTTCTGACGCGATCATGCGCCTGAACCGTGATGTCGTCCTTTCTCTGCTCCGACTCCTGGAAGGACAGATCAAGGAGATCACCGCCACGGAGCTCTTCGACGCCACGGCCCTTGTCATTGCCTCAGAGAAGGCCATCAACGACGGACATCCCGATCAGATGGGACGGCAGGCATTGGCAAACCGGCAATGGCTGCAGAATGTCGCCGACTCCAGAGCGCAGCTTCAGACTATAGAGGAAAATATCCGTGGCACGCTCCCTCTGAAAGGCATTACGGATACTTTATCCGAAAAGATTGAGCAATTCTACAAAGATCTGGCGATCAAGCCACTGGATGACCTCAAGCCCTTGTTTGAAGATATCACCGGCCGTTACGACACCCTGACCTCTCCTGCCGTGGTGGTCCGCCTGCAACAGTTCTGTCAGCGTCAGGTCAAACGGCTCCGGGCCCTGAATCCGCAGGACAAGGTGATGAGCACCCTCTGCAGTCAATATGAGGAAGCCAGCCGCCGTATTCCGGAGGACCCTGCTGCCGGTATGCCACTTCCCTTCTGTCTGGAGCTCCTTCGCCGTCTGCAGCACCTCTATGACCGCTCAGCTCAGCTCATCCTGTTGCAACAGATCCGAGAGAAGATCTACGAGTATGTCCGTGAGGCAGACGACCAGGCGGATCCCCGCGCCACGGTCCAGTCCATCCACCTGTTGAACGAAAGATTCTATGACCACTTCAAGAAGACCGACCCGCGGCTGCTCCGTGACATCCTGCAATTGACGAACAGTGACAGTCAGCCCTCCCGTGTCCTTCTTCTTCTCATGGCCTGTCCGAAAGTCAAGCGGCTGCTCATCCCCGGCATGCTTGACCTTGCCGGCAACCTCAATCCGGTCATCAGCCGTCTGGTCCGGGGCCGTCTGAAGCCACAGGAAGAGGCGCTGAGAGCCTATGCCGAGCGCCATCCGTCGAGTGTGGCCGAATTTATTTTGGTTCTGACACAAAAGTCATAAGTTATTAAATACCAATACTTTGTAAAAAGTTGCATTTGAGTTGTTTCCACAAAACATCAAATGCAACTTTTTTTGTTGGAGATTACAACATAACTTTGCAGCAAGAAATCTGAAATCGAATTAATAACTTAAACTCAATTCAAAATGATGAACGTCAAAAACATTTTTGTCAGTGTCGCACTGTCATTCGTAGCGATCTCTTCCTTCGGTCAGACCAAGATCAAGGACGTACGTACTAATCCCGACCTCTACTTCCTCCGTGCCGACGAGGTGGCCAACTCCCTGAAGCTCCTCCCCGCTCCTCCCCAGCAGGGCTCTATCCTCTGGCTCAATGACGAGGCCCAGTATCAGTGGGGCAAACTGCAGCGTGACACGCCGCGCGGCGATCAGGCCGCTGCCGACGCCCGTGTCGGTGGTGACGGTGTTCCCAATGCCTTCTCAGAGGCCTTCGGCGTGAAAATCAGTAAGGAGACGACGCCGGAGATCTATAAGCTTGTTATCAACATGCGTGAGGATGCCGGAGACCTGGCTACCCGTGCCGCTAAGAATTACTATATGCGCAAGCGTCCCTTCGCCTACTATAATGAGATGACCTGTAACCCCGAGCAGCAGAAAGAGCTGTCGACCAACGGCTCCTACCCCTCCGGCCATACCTCTATCGGCTGGGCCACGGCGCTGGTGCTGGCTGAGATCAACACGTCCCGTCAGGATGATATCCTCAAGCGTGGCTATGAGATGGGACAGAGCCGCGTGATCTGTGGTTATCATTTCCAGAGTGATGTCGATGCCGCCCGCCTCGTCGCTGCCGCTGTCGTTGCCCGTCTGCATGCCAATGCCAACTTCATGAAACAACTGGAGAAGGCCAAGAAAGAGTTTGCCAAACTCGTGAAGGACGGTAAGGTCAACCTCCAGGAAGAGACTAAGTAATCGTTGAACCTTAAAATACAAACGTGATCATGAATAAGTCTATGCTACTTTTGGGATCTGCCCTTCTGCTGGCAGCTCCTCTTTTTGCCCAGGAGAACAGTGAGAGTAAACTCGTGGTGAAGCCCTCCGGCCGTATCCTCCTCGATGCCGGTCTCTTCGATGCCAACAAGGAGATCAACGACAAGCTCAATGACGGTATGGCCGTCCCCGATGCCCGTGTTGGTTTCAAGGCTACCTATGAGGACTGGACGGCAAAGGTCGACATCGGCTATGCCTATGGTAAGGTAGGACTGAAAGATATCTTCATCGAGCACTCGCTGGGTAAGCAAAACCTCATCCGTGCCGGTTATTTCGTCCATCAGTATGGTCTGCAGAGTGCCACGAGCTCCTCTTTCAAAATCTCCATGGAAGAGCCGCGCAGCAACCAGGCTCTGAACAACTCCCGTCTCCTCGGTCTGATGTTTGAGCATGCTGACGACAAGTTTCTGGGAACGTTCAGCTTCTTCTCTGAGACCGACGCCATGAAGATGACGAGCGACAAGACCGGTAATCAAGGTATCGGTGTGATGACGCGTCTCGTCTATCATCCCTTTACGGCTCCCGGCCGTATCTTCCATGTCGGCCTCTCCGGCGCTTATGAGAGTCCCCGCTACAACAGCAATTCTGACTTGAACCATAAGTCGTTCGTCCTTTCCACCACATGGCCCACCCGTATCGCCCAGGTCACCTCGATGTCGGCAACGGTGGACAATGCGAAGGCGATGTACAAGTTCACGCCGGAGGTGACGGCAGCCTATGACCGTATTGGTTTTGAAGGTCAGTATTTCTACAATGCCATCACGCGTGAAGAGGGCAATCACAGTTTTCACAGTAACGGCGCCTATGCTACGGTCCGTGGTCTGCTCCTCGGCAAACAGTATAAATACAACTACTGGGACGGCGGCATTGACACGCCGGCACGAGGCAGTCTCGAGCTCGTCCTGTCCTACGACTATCTCGACCTCTCCGATTCCAAGGCACAGGTATGGGGCGGACGCAGCAATGACTGGTCAGCAACCATCAACTACTATATCAACAAGTATATGATTTGGCGTATCCGTGGCTCTTACACGAAGGTTACTGACCGTGCGGGATATGACGACAATCATTTCTCCGCTCTTGAGACCCGTCTCCAAATCAAATTCTAAACGAAAAGCATATGAACAGAAAATTCTTTTCTGTCCTGATCCTCCTCCTCTCCCTTTGCCCGTCGGTCCTGATGGCGCAATTGGAGCGGAGCAAGGAGTTCAAGGATAAATATCAGTTGAAGGAAGTCGTTATCCTCAGTCGACATAATATCCGTTCCCCTTTGTCTACCAATGGCAGTGAACTGAGTAAACTCACGCCGCACCAGTGGACACAATGGTCCTCGGCACCGAGTGAGCTGACCTCCCGGGGAGGTGTACTGGAAACCATCATGGGACAGTTCTTCCGCAAATGGGTGGTCGACGAAGGCCTCTTCAAGGAGAACGCCACACCCTCTGTCGACGATGTCAACTTCTACGCCAACAGCATGCAGCGGACCATCGCCACGGCACAATATTTCTCCTCCGGTTTCATGCCCCTTGCCAATATCCGGGTCGCTCATCGCTACAATGCCAGTACGATGGACCCCGTGTTCTGTCCCCGTCTGACCAAAGTCAGTGAGGCCTTCCGGAAAGAAGCCCTCAAGGAGATTGCCGCCATGGGTGGAAAGAAAGGGATCGTCGGCATCAACGAGGGACTGAAGGACAGCTATGAGACGACAGCCCGGGTGTTGGATCTCAAGGACTCTCCGGCCTGTAAGAACGGTACGACCTGTGCCTTCGACGACTACAACACCCAGTTTATCTTCAAGCTCAATGACGAGCCGAAGATGAAGGGCTCCCTCAAGCAGGCCAACTCCGCCTCTGATGCCTTCATCCTCCAGTATTATGAGGAGCCGGATGCCCAGAAGGCCGCTTTCGGCCATGATATCACCCTTCAGGACTGGGAGAAGATTGCCCGCATCAAGGATGTCTACGGCGATGTGCTCTTCACGGCTCCCATCGTTGCCGTCAATGTGGCGCATCCGTTGCTGATGTACATGAGTGATGAGCTGAACGCCAAGAACAGGAAGTTTACTTTCCTCTGCGGACACGACAGCAATATCGCCAGTGTCGACGCGGCATTGGGTGTCGAGGACTACAGTCTGCCCCACTCCATCGAGAAGAAGACACCTATCGGCTCAAAGGTCGTTTTCGAGAAATGGGCGGATAAGGATGGCAAGGAATACATCGCCATCAATCTGGTCTATCAGTCCACCGACCAGTTGCGCCATCTCGCCCTCCTCGACCTCCAGAACCCGCCGATGATCTATCCGCTGAAGCTGAAGGGCCTGACGGCCAACGCTGATGGCCTCTATTCCTTCGAGGATGTCAACGGCCGCTTCACGGAGGCTATCCGTGCTTACGATAAGATTCAATAAATATAAAAACCAAGAAGCGTCATGATGGTCCATCCGTCATGACGCTTGCTTATTTTTATTGAACCGTCGAAAGATTACAGGCTGCTCAATGGTCCGAAATCCAGTCGGACCTCATCAACCTTTCCATTCTTATAGATGCCGAAGGAGAAGGCTGAACGGCTGTCATTCCGGGGATCCGTACCGCCCTGATAGCACATCCAACCATCCGTATCCGTATTCTCCTCCAGCACGCCATACGTTTTCTGAAGACCATAACGGAGGGCGGCGATGGTATTGAAGGCGTCATGCGTGCTCTTACACTGCTTGACGAGCCGACAGCTCTTTACCTCTCTCTGCTGGCCGTTGACGCTATAGGTCACGACCATCGTGTCCCATTGCTGACCTTGATAATTGACATTCCGGAATGTCTGCTGACATTCTTTCGTTCCAAACACAAGATTGTGAATCTCGCTCTGTGCCTGTGTCGTCATTCCGGCGAGGACAAGCATCACTGTTAACAACATTTTTTTCATCATTCCTATTCTTTTAAATTCCCGCTACAAAGTTATGAAATTCCTTTCGTACCAACAATAGGGCAACTCTATCGTCATAGTTTCTTCATCGATTTGAAACATAAAGGTCCTCGTTACCCCCCTCGTTAAAAATCAAACAAAATTAAGAAAAAACTAAAAATGTTTTCCAAATAGGGCTATCATAAAGAAATTATTTCTATCTTTGCAACGTCTTTTTGTCAGATGTTCTGCCCTCAAGACAGCACAGAGTGGGAAGTTTGATAGAAAGATATGGAAAGAAGTTCGTGAGAGCCCTTTTCCATGCGATCTTTACTATTACAAATCGTGCTGCCACAATTTATTCAATCTACTTAAACAAAATGAAAGTAAAATTGAAATGGGGCATGGCCTTCTGCCTTGTCTTGCTGTGCTCCCTGGTGTCCCCGTCCAAGGTGTCGGCCGGTACCATTACTGCCCTTTGGGATTTCAAGAATGTCAACCCGTCTTCCCTGAAAGGTCTGACGCTGGAGGGCAAGCAAGGACGTATCCCTTCCACGGTGAGCAATGTCACCATCTATTGCATTGCCAAGTATGGTAAGTTCGCCCAGCGTACTGCTGATGCCCAGCTGAACGCCAAGACCACGCTGCGTGTTCCGGTCAGCGCCACAGGAGATGTGGTGACGGTGACGAGTGTCAAAGGCTATCACAACTATCAGGTGGCCGGCGTTAACGCTTCGGCGGATGTTACGACGCACAAGGCTACCTCGAGTGAAGCCAAGGCCGGATATGTCGTGGTCTATGCCAAGGCGACCTCCTATCTGCAGAATATCAAGGTTGTACTCAATCAATACAAATCTTCGGGTTCTTCCTCCAGCTCCACTTCTTCCAGCTCTTCTTCTTCCAGCAGCTCTTCCTCGAATTCTTCCTCCAGTTCGACGACGACCTCCGGTCTGAGCCAGTATGATGCCAATGCGCCCGTTGGATGGGGTACGGTAGGCGGAACCATTACGGGTTCATCCAACAAGAATGCCGTCATCGTCACCACGGCTGCCGATCTGATCAAACAGATGTCGGGCACAGATGCCAAGACGATCTATGTCAAGGGAACACTGACCTTCACGGGTCAGTTGGCCGTCCAGGACGCGCAGAACAAGACCGTCTATGGCTTGCCGGGATCGGCGCTTGTCAATCTGACGCATACGGCAGACGTGAACAAGACGGGAATTCTGATGATCAAGCGATGCAAGAACATCATCCTTCGCAACCTCACCTTCAAGGGTGCCGGAGCCTATGACATTGACGGAAAGGACAACCTGACCCTGCAGAGTTCAGAATATATCTGGGTCGACCACTGCGATTTCCAGGATGGCGTGGATGGAAACTTCGACTGTAACAATGGTGCCGACCATATCAGTGTCACCTGGTGCCGTTTCCGTTACTTCATCAAGCCGTGGGCCGGTGGTTCCGGTGGCAGTAATGATCACCGCTTCTCTGATCTCTGGGGTGGCAGCGACAAGAACACGAAGGATCTGGGAAAGCTCCGCACGACATTCGCCAACTGTTGGTGGGATGAGGGCTGTAAGGAGCGTCAGCCGCGCGTACGCTTCGGTCAGGTACATATCGTCAACTGTCTTTATTCCTCTTCGGTCTCCAACTACTGTATCGGTGCCGCCTACCGCAGCAACCTGTATGTGGAGAATACCGCTTTCACCAGTTCCGCAGCTCAGAAGACACCTTGGAAAGTATATGCCACGGCCAAGGGATATACCGACTATAACATCACGGTCAAGGGTTGTTACGGAGCCGGTGATGTCCAGTCCCGTTCAGGCAACATCTCCTATTTCATCCCTTCAGCCTACTATAAGCTGACTGCCTACGACGCCGGTAAGGTAAAATCGGAAGTATCCGCTCATGCCGGTGCCACCCTTAAGATCACGGCCCCGTCATCCGCTGCCAAGAGCGCATCTATGGACGCTTCCGATGGGACAACGGGCATCGAAGCGCAGGCTGCTGACGTAAAAGTGGTTGCTACCCGTTATTATTCGTTGAGTGGTATGCAACAGCAGGGTCTTCAAAAAGGAATGAATATCGTCAAGACCATTCTCTCTGATGGCACTGTCACCACCAAGAAGGTCCTCGTGAAATAACCCCTTGTTAAGGAATTCTCCGGCAGGACGGTCGATGGGCCGTCCTGCAACGAACCATAAAAAAACGGTCAAGAGCACGCTGCTCCTGACCGTTTTTTAGGTTTGTGCCTCACGGCGCAAAACTAATGTTGTGTGTTATCCAAATGATGAAACAATCTTTACCTATAACTAAAAACCTAAATCTAATACTACTAACCTAAACAATCTATTAACCTTTTGACACTGCAAAGTTACGCATTGTGTTCGAACACGCTAAATCTTTTCCCAGGAAAATGCAAAAAATATGCGATTACTTGATTTGTATCAATTAATCCATTTGTAGGTGGTATTCAACGGATTCTGTATGGAAATTTATGATTATGTTTGCAGACTTCGCAAAATTATGCTATCTTTGCGGTAAATAAAAAAGATAAGCAAATGAAACATGTACTTTTTATGCTGGCGATAGTTTTGCTGTCAGCAATACCCCTTCGTTCTTCGGCTCAGTTCGGCCCGGTACACGACATCGATACGCAATATGCTACCGACTTGCCCAAGGTAGGAACCAAAGCTCCGGACTTTAAGATGAAGACCATAGACGGCAAAAACTTTAAGTTGTCGTCGTTGAAAGGAAAGGTCGTCGTCCTCGACTTCTGGGCTTCCTGGTGCCCCGATTGTCGTCGTGACATGCCGGAGATGATGCGTATCTATGACCGCTTCAAGGACAAGGCCACTTTTGTAGGCGTGAGTTTTGATACAGACATCAACTCCTGGCGGAAAGCTGTAGACAAATAGGCCCAAGGGGGATTGTCCGTGGCGGGCGGATGCCGCTGCCTAACCAAAGACGGTAATACATCTATAGAAAAAGAAGGGTATATCCCTTATTC
>NZ_AUJK01000001.1 GCF_000424185.1 Prevotella sp. AGR2160 | reverse complement strand
GGTTATTGTACACCTGCTTGAACCCTATAAATATTTGATCAAAACCATTACCACTGATAATGGCTCAGAGTTCTTCTGTCATGAGTATATTACCAAGAAACTTGGTGCCAAGGTATACTTCGCTGATCCTCATGCTCCATGGCAAAAGGGACTCATTGAAAACACAAACGGACTCATCAGACAGTATATCCCCAAGGGGACCGATTTTGACAATGTCAGCCAACAAAAAATCAAGGAAATACAACGGCAAATTAACACAAGACCAAGAGCTAAATTGAAATTTCTCTCGCCTGATGAAGCCTTTGTCAAAAATATTTCTTAAATTTGCACTTGCTAGTTGAATTCACCTTCTTTATATTTTTGACAAAGATATTAAAATAATTTCATACTTCCAACTTTTTTATGTTAAAAATGAAAGAAAAATAGAAAGTAGGGAGGTCATCAAAGGAGCAGACAAAAATATCTATGTTGTTTAGGGGAGCTAAACACGATAGATATTTTTGTAAACATCGAAGATAAAAAATTATCTACGATGTTTACGAGAGGTTGTCAATATTGCGTTTAAGTCCGTCATATTTAGCCCTTTTGACGGCAGAGCCTTTGAAGAGTCGGCGGTAGTCCTCCACAGAGAGATGCCGCCAGTCATCGCGTGTCATTTGGAGGAGTTCGGGCTTCGGCTGCAGTGACGGCTCTGTTGTCGGTGTGGCGAAATGGTTCCATGGGCAGGCCGTCTGACACCGGTCACAGCCATAGAAGCAGTCGCCCATTTTTTCTTTCGCGAGGTCGGAGAGTTCCCCGCGGTTCTCGATGAGCTGATAGCTCAGACAGCGTTCGGCATCCATCTCGCCCCGGAGGGTGAGGGCATGGGTGGGACAGGCGTCGATGCAACGGTGGCAGGTGCCACAGCGACTTACCATCGGCTCATCGGGCTTCAGTTCCTCCTGGAGGAAGAGTTCACCGAGGAAGAACATGCTACCGGCATGCGGGATGATGAGCTGGTGGTTCCGGCCCGTCCATCCGAGGCCCGCCTTCACTGCCCAGTACCGCTCGAGCACGGGGGCGGAGTCGCAGAAGGCGCGCCAGCCGTCGGCGGCACCGATGGCTGCGGCGAGTTTCCGCAGCCGTTCTTTCACGAGGTCGTGGTAGTCCTGTCCGAGGGCATAGGCGGCCATCTGCGGCTGTCCCTTGGGGAGCCGTTGTGCCGGCGCGTAGTTCATGGCCACGGAGACGATGGTATGGACGCCGTCGACGAGGAGCCGCGGGTCGAGGCGCTTGTCGGTATAGTTGGCCATATATTCCATTGTGGCGTAATCGTGATGGTCTAGCCACTGCCGCACACGTGCCGCCGTGTCCTCGTCGACTGCGTCGGCACGGGCGAGGCCGCAAGCAAAAAAGCCGAGGCGACGGGCCTCGGCTTTGATATTCTCATTCGAAAGTCTTGAATTCATATCCTTGTTCTTGAAGCCATTTGAGGGCTGCTGGAAGGGCATAATGCAGTTTGTCGATGCTCTTCAGACTGTCGTGGAACGTGATGATGGAACCGTTGCGGGCATATCGCTTCACATTATTGAGGACATCCTCGGCGGTCATCCATTTGGAGTAGTCACGTGTCACGAGGTCCCACATGACGATCTTGTAGTACCGGTTCACCCACCAGTAGACGCTGAGTTTCATCCAGCCATGGGGCGGACGGAAGAGATGCGCCTTGATGAGGTCGTTGGCCATAGCGACATTCTGTCCGTAGGTGATGGCCATATGCTTCAGCGATCCGAGGTGGTTGAAGGTATGGTTTCCCACCTGATGGCCCTCGGCGACGATTCGGTTGTAGAGCTCGTGGTAGCGCGCCACATTCTCACCGACCATGAAGAACGTTGCCTTCACCCCGAACTTCCGAAGGGTGTCGAGGATGAAGGGCGTCGACTCCGGTATCGGTCCGTCGTCGAAGGTGAGGTAGACGCTGTGGTCATGCTTGTCCATGCGCCACAGCGCCTTCGGATAGATCCATCGCAGGAACCAGGAGGGTTGCTCGATGATCATTACTGGTCACCACCTCCCATCTGCGGCATCTTACCGCCGAGCATCTGGTAGGTACGGTAGAGCGTCTCCACCGTCTTCTGCATCTTCTGCATCTTCGCGGGGTTGACGACCTGTGCGAGCTGGCAGCTCTGGTTCATGATCATCAGTTCCCGCATACAGTCATCGGAGCACATCTGGAACTTATCCTGGTTGAGGCTCTCGAAGTACTGCGCATACTGACGGGAGTTGTTGAAGACGCCGTCGAGGTACTTGTTCGCCATGGCCTTGTTGCCCACCATCGCGTAAGCCTGGGCGTAGTCGAGACCGCCGGACATATAGTTGACGGGGATATTGTAGGTCGGGAGCTCACGCTCGGCGAGGGCGAGGACCTTACGGGCCTTGTCGAGCTTCTTCTCCTCTACGAGCTGCAGGGCGAGCTGTGCGAGGAGGCGGCGGTGGGTATAGCACATACGCATCGTTGTCTCGTCGATATACAGGCCGCGCTGCTTGAGGTTTCCGAAGCGGAAGCGCGTCATCACATTATGATAGGTACGCTCGGTGTCGAAGTTCTTCACGCCCGGCAGCTTCGTGGTGAACGGCGTGATACGGTTGGCGAGACCTTCCTGGATGAAGTTGTCACCCAGGTTCATGTAGTTCTCCTCGCCGACGGTGAGGGCGACATAGAGCGGCCGTGTCCAGTTGCACTGCGCGATTATCTCGAGCATCATCAGGTCGTTCTTATAGAGGGCCTGCTTACCCTTGAGGCTGATGACCATGCGGTCGGGGATGGTGTCGGAAGCCATCAGCATACCACTGCGGCGAACGGCATTCTTGTCGATGGTGACATAGACGGTATCCGTGGGGATGAAGTGGTTGTTGGGATCCTTCGACCGTACCCAGTATTTCAGGATATTCTTCAGTTCGAAGGGATCCTTGCCATACTGTGCGGCGGCAGCCTGCGGGTTCTCCTTGTAGAATTCGATGAGCTGCTGCTTAGCCTCCGGCTGTACCTCTACATACTCGTTGGTACCGGAGCAGAAGTCGAGGCGCGGCCAGCTGATCGGCACGCTCGGCGAGTCGTAGGCCGGGCGCTTCATCTGGTCGATATACCAGTCTGTCTGCAGGTAAGAGAGGTTGCAGACGCGGTCGTTGGTACCTACGCCTTCCACCTCCTGGTTATACCAGAGCGGGAAGGTATCGTTATCACCATTGGTGAAGATGATCGGGTTGCCTTTCTCCTGGAGCGACATGAGATAGTTGCGTCCGAAGTCACGGCAGGTGAAGCGGTCGGAGCGGTCATGGTCGTCCCATGTCTGGCTGACCATCTGGATCGGCACGAGGAGGGCGAGGACGGCGACGATGGCGGAGACCACGGTGCCGTCGAGTTTCAGGTGCTTCTTCAGCAGGTCGGTGATGGCGGCGACGCCAAGACCGCACCAGATAGCGAAGGCATAGAAGGAGCCGGCATAGGCGTAGTCACGTTCACGCGGCTGCATCGGTGTCTGGTTGAGGTAGATGACGATGGCCAGACCGGTCATGAACCAGAGGAAGAAGACGACCCAGAACTGCTGGATGCCGCGCTTGCCGCGGTAGGCCTGCCAGAAGAGTCCGATAAGGCCGAGGAGCAACGGCAGACAGTAGAACACGTTGTGTCCCTTGTTGGCCTTCAGCTCGTCGGGGAGCTTGCTCTGGTCACCATAGAGGGCGTTGTCGATGAACGAGAAGCCCGTGATCCAGTTGCCGTGTTCGGGCTCTCCGTTACCCTGCAGGTCGTTCTGCCGTCCGGCGAAGTTCCACATGAAGTAACGCCAGTACATGAAGTTGCACTGATAGGAGAGGAAGAAACGGAGGTTCTCGAGCTGTGTCGGCATCTTCACGGTGATGGGCTCACCGCAGCGGTCGTAAGGAATATCGGTGCCGTCGACGCCACCCATCCAACTCTCGTAGGCCTGTGCGTGACTCTGGTCCCACATACGCGGGAAGAGCATGTTCTGCGCATAGACGTAGTTGTCCTTGTGGGATACCACGAAGTAGGAGTCTTTCTCATTCTTAGAGGCCTTCTCCTTACGCTGGTAGACGGGAGCGCCCGACTTCATGACAGGCTTGCACATATTACCGTCCTGCTCCAGCGCTACCTGAGAGGTATAGGCCTGTCCGTAGAGCAACGGATAGGAGCCATACTGGTCACGGCTGAGATAGGAGCCGAGGGTGAAGATATCCTCCGGGGAGTTCTGGTCCATCGGCGGGTTGGCATAGGAGCGGATGACGATGAGGGCATAGCTGCTGTAGCCGATCATGAGCATCATCAGTGACAGCAGGACGGTATTCTTCAGTCTCGGGGAGACGAGGAGCTTACTCGTCTTCGCTGCCTTGTCGCGCCGCTTGTAGTTGAGCACGAACCAGAGGATGGCGAGGACGACGATGCCCTGGATGAAGGCTTTCCAGCCATAGCCGTAGAACGGGATACCGATCATGCCGAAGGCCACGAGGAAGGCGGCGTTCTGCCGTTTGAGGTGTCCCTCCTGATAAGTCTCCCAGATAGCCCATACATAAGAGGCGATGAGGAGGATGATATAGATGATCTCACCGGTGTTGAACGGACAGCCGAGGGTGTTGACGAAGAACAACTCGAACCAGCCGGCGACGGTGACGATACCCTGTACGACGCCGAAGAGGATGGCGGCGACGATGACGAAGGAGACGAGGAGGGTGATCAGTGATCCCTTCAAGTTCGGCTCCTTGCTCTTGCGGTAATAGAATACCAGCGCCATAGCGGGGATACACAGCAGGTTCAGCAGGTGGACACCGATACTCAGACCCATCATGAAGGTGATAAGTACGAGCCAGCGGTCGCTGTGGGGCTCATCGGCATGGTCTTCCCATTTCAGCATGAGCCAGAAGACGACGGCGGTGAAGGCGCTGGAGAAAGCATACACCTCACCCTCTACGGCTGAGAACCAGAACGTGTCACTCCACGTATAGATGAGGGCGCCGACGAGACCGGAGGCTTCGATGGCGATGAGCTTCCCGGTGGTGAGCTCGCTCCAGTCCTTGAGGATCAGCTTCCGCGTCAGGTGGGTGATGGTCCAGAAGAGGAAGAGGATACACGTTGCCGAGAGCAGGGCACTCATCGTGTTCACCATCTTAGCCACATGAGAGGGATCGGAGGCGAACTGCGTGAAGAGATTACCGAGGAGCATGAAGAACGGTGCCCCTGGCGGATGGCCGACCTCCAGCTTGAAGGCCGTGGTGATGAACTCCGGACAGTCCCAGAAAGAGGCTGTGGGTTCGATGGTGGAGCAGTACGTGAAGGCGGCGATCACAAAGGTGATCCACCCTACGATGATGTCCACAAGTCTAAACTGTTTCATTTATCGATAAAAATAATAATTAGAGTTCGAAATCGCTGCAAATTTAGTAAAAAAAATCGATATAGGGCAGAGAAGGGTAGATTTTCTTTCCTTGCGCTTGCAAAGCGCAAGCACACGACGGCAGGCCCGGACTATCGCCAGAAGGGCTGTGCCCTGCGGTGGCGGTTACGACGGGAAGGAGAGGGCGTGGTCGACCTCGACGAGATGGCGGGCGCGGGGCTCGATGGCGGTGACATCATGGGAGACGATGACGATGGCGCAGTGGCGGTTGAGGTCGTCGAGCATGTCGTACATCTGTTCCTGGAAATGGCGGTCGATATAGGTGTTCGGCTCATCGAGGACGATGACCTGAGGATTGCTCACGACGGCGCGGGCCAGGAGGACCCGCTGCAGCTGTCCGCCACTGAGGGCACTGATGGGCTGGTCGGCGAGGTCGGAGAGCTCCATCTCACGAAGCGTCTGCTCCACCTGTTCACGCTGTGCCGCGGTGAAGGACCTGAAGAGTGGCTTCCGGCTGCTCAGACCGGCTTTGACGACCTCTTCCACGGAGATCGGGAACTGGCGGTCGATGGCACTGTATTGGGGTAGATAGCCCATGGTGATCTCTTTCACGGGCTTGCCATCACAGAGATAGGTCACGGTGCCTTCCAGCGGCTTCATCAGTCCGAGGAGGATGCGCAGGAGTGTCGTCTTCCCGCCTCCGTTTGGTCCGATGATACCGAGGTAGTCATGATCATAAATGGTAAGGGAGGCGTGACGGAAGATGACCTTCCGTCCATAGGCCGCCGTAACATCATGGAGCATGATGATGGCCTGGTTGTCCTTGGAGTTATGGTTTTCTGTCATGATCGATCTTTTCTTTTCTCCGTTGTTATTTTTGAAGGAGATTGCTGATATTCAACATTTCTTGATCCCAGTCATAGGCGAGGGGATTGATAGAGACGGGTTCTGCATGGGTGGCCTCGACGACCTCCATGGCATTGCGCGGACTGAACTCCCGTTGGATGAATACCGTCTTGACGTGGAGCTGGCGGGCACGGTGGATGAGCATCTGCATCTGTCGGGCACTCGGCTCCCGTCCTTCTTCCTCCATGGGCAGTTGGATGAGGCCATAGTCCCGGGCGAAATAAGTAAGGATGGGGTGGTAGATGACGAATGCCCGCTGCCGGAACGAGTGCCGTCGGATCATACGGTCGACGGTGTTAATCCGGTGGAGCAGACGGCCGTAGCGTTGGCGGTAGAAGAGGCTGTCGCCGTGACTCTTGGCCCCTTTGGCCAGGAGGGCATCGTAGATATTCCGTGCGATGAGGCGTGCGCTGTGGCAGCTCATCCAGGTATGGGGATCGAGAGTGTTGTCGGAAGAATGGATATAGGAGAGGCCCCGACTGCTGTCGACGATGGTCATCTTCGGCGCATTCTCTTTCAGACGGGTCATCCAGGAGCGTTCGAAACCAATCTGTCCCACCTTTATATATAATAAGGTGTGACTGAGGTCGACAAGCTGCCGCGGTGTCGGCTCGTAGGTCTCAGGACTGCTGCCCGCGGGGACCATCGTCAGTACCTTGTAGCGGTCTCCACAGAGTTGTTCGGTGAACCAGCGCAGAGGCTCTATCGTGACGGTGATTGTCTTCGGCTCCTCAGCAGGAGCATTTGCCGGCCGCGTACAGGAGAAGAGGGTGTTGACCCCGACGATGAGGATGACATAGCGCAGGACTTTCCCGATGCTGCAGCTGAGGAACGAGATGAACATGTTCGCGCGCATGAGGCCGAGAGTGATCATCACCGCCGAGCCGAGGACTGGCAAAAAGGCGAAGAAGCCCGTCCATGCCCCCCGTCCGGCGAGGAACCGTTGTGTCTTCTCGATCTTCTCCTTTTTAATATGGAGGTAACGTTCTATCCATTCCATCTTTCCCAGTCGTCCGACGGCATAGTTGAACATCGAACCGAGGATGTTGCCGATACTGCCATAGATGACGAGGCCCCAGGGATCGAGCCCTGCGGCCATGAGTCCGAGCATGACAGCTTCGGAGGAGAAGGGGATAAAGCTGCCGGCGAGGAAGGCGGCGAGGAGCATGCCCCAGTATCCCCAGTTGATGAGGAAGCTGTTGATTACGTCCATAGGTTCACGCCGGTAATCACCACCATGAGTATGAGAATGGTGATGAACATGATGTTCGACACCCTGCTATGCGTCAGTGCGAAGAAATGTCCTGTGATAGGTGCCGTATTGATGATCATCAAAGGAATGAGCACATGATATGCTCCGGGTTGAAGGATAAAGAAGAGGAGAATGGCGAGATCCATATAGGAGAAGACCTCGTAGAGCATACGTGTACGGATTTTATCCTGATAGGCGTGGGTGAAGAAATGGAACATACCGATGATCGCGAGGATGGTAATAAAGATGATACTGATGAGTGGCTTTACACCCACGGAGGTGAAGTCGCAGAGCGGCATGAAATGCCACAATGCCGCGAAATGATCGGTAAGGATGGTGTAGTCGCCTATATAGGCCACATAACCCAGTGCGAACCAGTAAGGCACCGTCAGTCCGAGGATGGAGGCGATGAATGTGCGGATGCTCAGTCCCATAATCTTCGAACTGTGGAGGAGCCACAACAGAGGTACGAAATAGAACAGTTGAACGAAGTTCAGCGTGCCGATGCCATAGGCGGCATAGGCATAGAAGGACCAGCCCATGGCCTGTCGGTCCTGATAGCCGTTGAAGAGCAGGAGATAGGTGGCGATGACGCAGATGCCCACCACCTGGGCCTGACTATCGGTGAAGAGGAAGGTGGACATGGTCATGAGCATGAGGAAGGAACAGGACACCATCCGGCTGTAGATACGGATGAGGGCATTGCGGTTGTTGAGTTCCACCATGAGATAGGTGGCGAAGACCGCCATGAAGAATGTTGTCCACATCTGGCCGGACCACAGACCGCTCAGTGTCCATACTACGAGGGCATAGACGCTGACGATAGGCAGTGCGAAGCGGTTCTCCGCAATCTTATTCTGAAATCTTTTTCGTATCAATGTTCTTGAGGGATTATGGGCGGGCAGTGGCGACTTGCGCTTGCAAAGCGCAAGCACACGACGGCAGGCCCGGCTCGCGGGAGCACATGGCAGAGGCTTTCCGCCCCTACGGTGAAAGGGCGGGACGGCAAGAGGGGCCGCCCCGCGTTTACTTTTTTACTTCTTTACCTTTTTACTTTACAGGTCCTGGCCGATGTCAGAACGGAAGTATTTATCCTGGAAGTGGATCTTCTGGGCTTCCTGGAAGCTCTTCTGCAGGGCTTCCTCCTTGTCACGGCCATAGCTGGAGACGGCGATGACACGTCCACCGGCGGTGACGACCTGACCGTCTTTCAGAGCCGTACCGCTGTGGAAGACGATGCTTCCCTCGACATCGTCAAGGCCACTGATGGGATAGCCCTTGACATATTTCTGCGGATAGCCCCCGGAGACGAGCATGACGCAGACGGCGGCCCGCGGGTCTGTCTCCACCACATATTTATCGAGATCACCATTGGCGACACCGTCGAAGAGGTCTACGATATCGCTCTTCAGGCGCAGCATGACGGTCTCCGTCTCGGGATCACCCATACGGCAGTTGTACTCAATGACCATCGGCTCACCGTCGACATTGATGAGTCCGAAGAAGATGAAGCCCTTATAGTCGATACCCTCTTCAGCGAGTCCGTCAACAGTCGGCTTGATGATACGGTCCTCTACCTTCTGCATCCACTCCTTCGTGGCGAAGGGGACGGGAGAGACGGAGCCCATGCCACCGGTGTTCAGACCCGTGTCGTGTTCACCGATACGCTTGTAGTCTTTGGCCTCGGGGAGGATCTTATAGTGACGGCCGTCGGTGAGGACGAAGACGGAGCACTCGATACCACTAAGGAACTCCTCGATGACGACCTTCGCGCTGGCATTGCCGAACATGCCGCCGAGCATATCCTTGAATTCCTTCTTGGCCTCCTCCAGGGTAGGAACGATGAGGACGCCCTTGCCGGCAGCGAGGCCGTCAGCCTTCAGAACATAAGGCGCCTTCAGTGTCTCGAGGAAGCGGAGGCCCTCTTCCACCGTCGTGCCGTCGAAGGTGCGGTATTGTGCCGTGGGGATATGATGGCGCAGCATGAAGGCTTTGGCGAAGTCCTTGGAGCCTTCGAGCTCAGCACCGGCCTTGGAGGGACCGATGACGGGGATGTCCTTCGTGCGGTCGTCAGCGCGGAGGAAGTCGGTGATACCGGCCACGAGGGGCACTTCGGGACCGACGACGACCATGTTGACGCCGTTGTCGGCTACGAAGTCACGGATCTTGTCGAAGTCGCCGACGGCGATGTTGACATTCTCGCCGACATTTGCCGTACCGGCATTACCGGGAGCGATGAAGAGTTTCTCCACCTGTTTGCTCTGTGCAATTTTCCAGGCCAGGGCGTGCTCACGGCCGCCGCTGCCTAACAAAAGAATTCTTTTCATATCGATGTCTGATGAGGTCTATATGTTTTTATTTGAGATAGTCGAAGAAATACTGGCTGATGCGCTCATGGAGGTGCGTGCTCTGATGGCCGCGCATGTTATGAGGCTCACCGGGGTAGACGAAGAAGTCGGGCTGCGTGCCGGCGCCGATACAGGCTTTCAGGAAGGAGAAGGCATGCTGGGGAACGACGACGGGGTCGTTGAGGCCGATGATGATCTGCAGTTTTCCTTTCAGTTCTTTCGCCTTGGCGAGGAGTGAGGTCTTCGCGTAGCCCTCGGGGTTTGTCTGCGGCGTGTCCATATAGCGTTCGCCGTACATCACCTCATACCATTTCCAGTCGATGACGGGACCACCGGCGACACCTACCTTGAAGACGTCGGGATAGTTGGTCATGAGACTGATCGTCATGAAGCCGCCGAAGCTCCAGCCATGGACGCCGATGCGGTAGCTGTCGACATACGGCAGACTCTTGAGGTATTCCACACCTTTCATCTGGTCCTTCATCTCTTCCTGTCCGAGCTGGCGGAACGTCACCTGTTCGAAGTCCTTACCGCGGTTCTCACTGCCGCGGTTGTCAAGGATGAAGAGGAGGTAGCCGTTCTCGGCCATCCAGGTCTCCCAGGAGCGGCTGGCCCAGTGCCAGCGTGCGTCGACGTTATGGGCGTGGGGTCCACCATAGACATAGACGATGGTAGGATATTTCTTCTTCGGGTCGAAGTTGATGGGTTTCACCATCCGCCAGTAGAGGTCGGTGACGCCGTCGGCCGCCTTCAGTGTGCCGCAGCTGAACTCAGGCGTGGTATAGTCCTTCCACGGGTCAGCGGCTGTGAGCCATCGTGTGCGCTTACCATTGTTTGTGTTGATGATGGCGATGTTGCGCGGAGTTGTCGGCGTGGAGTAGTTGTCGACGATATACTGGCCGTTGGCACTGATGCTGCCGTCGTGCCAGCCCTTGCCGTTGTCGTCCATGAGGGCTCGCTTGCCCGTGTCGATATTCACGACGAAGATATTCTTCTGGATCGGGTTGCACTCGTTGCTCTCGATGACGACACTGTGATGGTCGCTGTCGAAGCCGAGGACATTCTCCACGACCCATTTGCCCGACGTGACCTGCTTGAGTTGCTGACCGTTGACGTCGAAGAGGTAGAGGTGGTTGTATCCGTCCTTCTGACTCTGCATGATGAACTTCGTGTTGTCCCAAGGCAAGAAGGCGATGGGGTGGAGGGGCTCCACATATTTACTGTCGGTCTCGCGGTAGAGCTCGCGGAGCTTATGGCCCGTCGTGGCGTCATAGCTGACGAGGCGGCAGTCGTTCTGGTCGCGGTTGAGCTCGAACATATAGATCGTCTTGCTGTCGGGTGACCAGGCGATATTCGTGAAATAGCGGTCGGTAGGATCACCGGCGTTGAGATAGACGGTCTTGCCGCTCTTGAGGTCGTAGACGCCCACGGTGACCTTGTGGCTCGTCTCACCGGCCATCGGGTATTTGATCGGCTCGGGCGTGGCGATGCGGCTCTGTCCTGCCGCCGGTTTCCAGTCTACTTCGGGGATGTTGACGAGGGGGAAGTCGGTCACCATGCTCTGGTCCATGCGGTAGAAGGCGAGCTTCTCGCCTGACGGCGCCCAGAAGAGGCCGCCATTGATACCGAACTCGTCGCGGTGTACGCTCTGTCCGTATACGATATCGCGGCTGCCGTCGGTCGTGAGCTGATGGCTTTTCTTCCCGTCGTTGACGAAGAGCTGGTCACCCTTGACAAAGGCGAGGGCTTTGGAAGCGGCATTCCATTCAGCCGCCTGTTCATCCTCTTTCGGCAGACTCCATACCACCTTTTTCTTCTTCCAGTCGATGAGCATGCGGCTCTTGCCGTTGTCGAGGAAGACGAGGGGCTTATCGGCATAAGGGAAGGAGGCATAGTAGAGGGTGTGTACGTCGAGGTCCGTATTCCCTTTCGTGATGGCGTTGATGGCATCGAGGGTGATGAGCGGAGTCTCCTTACCCGTATTCTTGTCGACGAGGGAGAGTTTGTCGGCATCGAGGCGGATGAGCTCATTGCCCCACCATGCCGTCCACCGGTTCTCCGGGAGGTGCTCACGGTAGTGCACGCCGCCGAAGTTGAGATCCTCGAGGGTCAGCGTCTTCTTATTATTCTGTTTGCTATTCTGTGCTGTCGCGTTCTGTGTCATCAGCGTGAACGAAAGAATGCCGGCACAGAGTGCCAGCATAGCTTTAGTCTTCATCATTCTTAAACTTATTGAATTTTCCGCGTTTACTAAATTTCTCTTTTTTGAAGCCACGGCCGCCACGGCTGTCGCCGTCATCGGAGAAGCGGCGCTTGCCGGCGAAGCGGCTGCCCTTGTTGTCGAAGTCGTTGAACTTATGGAACTTGAAGGTGCGGATATCCCCTTCCTCGTTGTTCTCCTCCTCTTCGAGACGGCGCTTGAACTCACGGTTCTTCTTGAAGCGGTGCTTCTGTCCCATTTCCCGTTTCTCCTCGTCGGTCTTGACGACGCCGCCCTCATGGCGGAACTCTTTCATCTTACCGTCGAACATGACATACTTGCGGAACTCACATTCCAGGGAGCCGTTGTAGAGTGGGATTTTGATACTCGGTTTCAGGCCGATGGCGTCGAAGCATTCCTGACGGTAACTGAGTACCCAGGCATCATTGCCCTTGAAGGCATTTTTGAAGCGTTCACCGATCATCTTATAGGTCTCCAAGAGGTTCGGTGTGGAGATACGCTCGCCGTAGGGCGGGTTCATGACGATGATGCTCTTCTCGGTAGGCTGTTGGAAAGTCTTGAAGTCAGCCTGGTCGATGGTGATCTCCTTGCTCAGTCCGGCAGCCTTGACATTCAGACGTGCCGTGTTAACGGCTTTCATATCGATGTCGTAGCCGTAGATATGGTGCTCGAAGGGGCGCTCCTGAGAGTCGTCGTTATAGATCTCGTCGAAGAGGTCCTGATCGAAGTCAGGCCATTTCTCGAAGGCGAACTCCTTCCGGAAGACGCCCGGGGAGATATTGCGGGCGATGAGGGCGGCCTCGATGGGCAGTGTTCCCGATCCGCACATCGGATCGATGAAGTCGCACTCGCCGTGCCAGCCTGTCATGAGGATCATGCCGGCGGCGAGGACCTCATTGAGCGGTGCCTCGACACTCTCCTGTCGGTAGCCGCGGCGGTGGAGGCTCTCCCCACTAGAGTCGAGGCTCAGTGTGGCGTCGTCTTCGGCGATATGGATATTGAAGCGTATATCGGGGTTGCTGACGCTGATATTCGGCCGTTCACCAGTATGCTCACGGAACCAGTCGACGATGGCGTCCTTGACCTTATAGGTGACGAAGCGGGAATTGGTGAACTCCTTGGAGTAGACGACGGAGTCGACGGAGAAGGTCTTCTTGTTGTCGAGATACTTGCTCCAGTCGAGTTTCTTCACCTCCGTGTACATGTCCTCGGCGGAGCGGGCCTTGAAGTGTGCTATCGGCTTGAGGATACGGATAGCGGTATGCAGTTGAAAGTTCGCACGGTACATGAGTTCCTTGTTTCCGGAGAACGACACCATGCGACGGCCGATCTGTACATTGTTGGCACCCAGTTGGGTGAGCTCCTTGGCCAGGACTTCTTCCAGTCCCATGAAAGTCTTGGCGATGAGTTCAAATTCCTGTTCCATTATTGAATTCTAAATCTAAATTGTCTATTTTGTCTTTTTTATATTTCTTCGTGTTCGGTTTCATATCTTTCGTCACCCATACGTTGGCGCCGACGACACAGCCCTCACCGATGGTGATCCGGCCGAGGATGGTGGCGTTGGAGTAGATGACGACGTTATCCTTGATAATCGGGTGACGGGGGATACCCTTGATGGGGTTGCCGTTCTCGTCGAGCGGGAAACTCTTGGCGCCGAGGGTGACACCTTGATAGAGCTTTACGTTTCGGCCGATGATGCAAGTAGCGCCGATGACGACACCTGTGCCGTGGTCGATGGTGAAATATTCACCGATCTGCGCGCCGGGGTGGATGTCGATGCCCGTCTCTGAATGGGCGATCTCCGTGATGAGACGCGGGATGAGGGGCACGTTGCGCTTGAAGAGTTCATGAGCGATACGATAAGAGGTGAGCGCCTTGATGACGGGATAACAGCTTACGATCTCCTCACGGCTCTCTGCTGCGGGGTCACCATTGTAGGCTGCGGTGATGTCCGTGCTGAGGATGCGTCGGATATTCGGGAACTGTTCGATGACCTGCATGGCGATATCCTCAGCTTTGCAGTGCTCACATTCCAGTTCATCGGCGCTTTCTTCTTCGTCGTGGTTGCTGAAGCACAGACCGGCGAGGACCTGTTCGGCGAGCAGTTTCTGGAGTTTTTCCGTGCGTACGCCGATATGGAATTCAAGGGTTTGTCGGGTAAAGGAGTTCCTTCCGAAATAACCGGGAAGGAGAATGGATCTACTGATATCAATGATATCTTCGAGCACTTTGCCTGAGGGCAGTGGGTCGCCATCACGATGCTGATGGAAGAGTCCGTTGAGGGACTCCTGCTCGGAGAGGGCTTTGACCGTTTTGTTCAACCGTTGGGCTATATCAATCTTGCTCATGTTGCTTGTACCAATATAATATGACTGCAAAGATACAACTTTTTCGTGAAATGCTGAAAAAAAAGGATGGTTTTTGTGAGGGACGGAGATTTTTTCGTAACTTTGCGGAGCGAGAGGGAGCGATAGCTCGCAATAGATACTATAGCTCGCAATAGAATAGAAACGATGAACGCAAGAAATCACTATGAGCAACAACAATAATCATCCGCTGGGGGAGGCGCCTTGGCTGCACGTTATTATCTCCACGGGCCTCGGCTCGGGGTTCTGTCCAGTGGCGCCGGGGACGGCGGGGGCCTTACTGGCCTTGCTGATGTGGATTCCCGGCTATCTGTGGCTGTCGCCGCAGACACTTTTCTGGGTATTGGTGGCCGTGATCATCGTGGCCACGATTGTCGGTACGTGGTCGTCGGGGATTATGGAACATTACTGGGGTGAGGATCCGCGTTCGGTCGTTATCGACGAGATGGTCGGCGTGTGGATCCCGTTGTTGGCGGCACCTTGCGGGCGTTATACTTGGCTGTTGGCCATCGTGAGTTTTGCCGCTTTCCGTCTGTTGGATATCTTTAAGCCTCTCGGTTGCCGTTGGGTGGACAATCACGTCAAGGGCGGCTGGGGCATTATGGCCGATGATATCCTTGCCGGGATCTATGCCCTGATTATCGTGGGGGCGTTGAATCTGTGGTTGAGATAATCAAATATAATATTCGGCGGAGTCGACGAGGCCGGCGCGGAGGGCGTATTTTGTGGCCTCGTGGGCGTTGTTGACGCCGAGTTTCCGGAAGATATTCTTCCGATGGGTATTGACGGTGTGGAAGGAACTGATACGTTTCTCCGCAATTTCCTTTGTTGTCATCCCCAGTGCGATATCTTTTAGGATTTCCGTTTCTGTCTTTGTGAGATGAATCTGTTCTTGTTCCTCCTTCGGTTCCGGTTTCAGGAGCATCTCTGTCATTCGCTGACAGATATACCGGCGCTTTTTAACGGCAAAGTTGAAGGCTTCCCGTATTTCTGCCATTGGACACTCTTTCAACAGAATACTAAACTGTGTACTTGATGCGATCAGTCGGCGTACAAAGTCGAGACTGAGGTCTTCGGAGAAGAGAATCCATCGGGTATGTGGAAAGCGTTCCTCCAGAATAAGAAGTTCATCAGCATCATTGAGGTCAAAGAGGGTATAGTCGAGAATGACGACAGTGTCATCATCGCTTTTGAGCGCTTCGATGAGCTCTGCCTTATCCTCTACATAGCGATAGTCGTAGCCTTCCTCGGAATGGATGAGCCAGGCTATGCCGGCGCGCGTGATATCTTGTCTGTCTGCTAGTAATATTTTCATATTGTGGCAAAGTTACGGTTTTTTATTGAAATATGAAAGTTTTTGGGGAAGTTTTTCGTGCGCTTGCAAAGCGCACGCACGCGACGGCAGGCCCAGCGGGGGGGGGAGGACGGCTGCGTCGGCAGGCCCGGCGGGGGCGGTTAGAAGGAGATGTCGAAGGCCAGGCGGATGCCCCATTTATGCGTGTCGGGGCGGAGGTAGGTGAGGCGCCGGGTATATTCGATGGTGAAGAACTTGAAGACATTGCTCAAGCCGACGGCATACTCCCAATAGGGGGTGTTGCCCATGACATGGCTGCCGGAGGGGAACCAGAAGAGCATGGTGTCGTGGGCGTTCCGTTCGAGGAAGGGGTTGTTCTTGTCCGTGAGATGTCCGAGCATCCCTTTCACCGCGAAGTATTCACGCCATTTGAGTTTCTTGATGAGCGGGATACGGTTGAGGATCTTACCATTCATCTGCCAGGCCAGGGACCAGAAGAGCTGTCGGTCGTTCATGAACTCCCAGTCTTTCATGAGCATGAACGTGTTCGGTGTCTCCATATAGCTCAGGTTGATTGGCGGCAGAACGAGGTAGGGGAACGGCACCTTGTTCCACTGCGCCTTTGCCGTGACGAAGGTCATGATATTTCCCCAGGAGCCGAGCCAGGTACGCTTGTAGAAGCTCAGTGTCGTCGTGTTGCTGCGGTAGCTGCCGCCGAGGAAACCTTTGAAGTCCATGGTATGGCTCAGAGCAATATTCGGGGAGTCTTGGTTGACGGGGAAACGCTGTTGTTTGGTGTTCATATAATGGATATTCGGATCCCAGGCGATACCGAGGGTCACATTGCTCTTTCTGATTTTGAAGATCTCGTTATTGTCCATACCGATATAATGAAGTGTTCCCGCTGTATGGTTACTTTCCGTGGTTAGGGCACCGCTCCATCTGAGTCCCCAGAGTGTCTCGTAGTTGAACGACAGTCGTTGCCGGTTGTAGAAGAACATCTTGTTCTCCGTGGCGGCACGGAAGGTCATGAAGATATTATCCTTGTTATGCAGAAGGTTACGGTCGGACTCTGACATCACATCCGATGTAGATTCGAAGGAGATACTGCGCATCGGGAACTCAAAGGCCGCATTCTTCTTGCGGTTCAGGGAGTAGGTGATGTTTGTGCCGTAGTACCACCGGTGGCTCTTCGTGCCATAAGCGCCATAGCCGTCCCAGAACCAGTGAGGGCTCAGGGCAGCCTGTGTGCGTGCGGCGAGGCGCAGTCGGATACCGTCGACATAGTTCTTGCTGAGAAACGTGTTGACGGGTCCGAGGTCGAGGACGCTGGCAGAATCTTTGCGGATGATTTCGGCGAAGTTCTCCATACCGATGTTCCAGATGGTACGGATGAGACCAAAGCCATGGGAGTGGCTGATGGCTTTGACGAAGCGTGGCAGGTGGGCCTCGCTCTCTGTCAGTGGTGCCTGTCGCCGCAGTTGCCAGTAGATATCCTTCCGCCGCAGAGCATCGGTCTCGAAGAGAACCTTCTCCGGTCCGGTGAGATATTCCTTGCGGATAGGGTCGAAGGAATAGCGGCTCAGACGTGTGGTGCGAACGATGAGGGCTTTCGGCAGGAAGTTCGTCACCTTCATCTCTGCTGCCATATCGTCTTGTGTCAGTACCCATTCGCCATTGTCAAGACGGTCGTATTGTTGGATGACTTTCATCTTGTCGATCCAGTTGACGCCACTCTGCTTAGGTAGTGTCAGCTCACAGCGTTTGACATGAAGCGTAGAGTCCTTGACAATCCAGATGTTTCCACTGAAGCCGATATCCTGTTTGTTGGCCGGCATGAAGGCGAGATGAAAGCAGGAGTCCCGGTCGACCTTGACGGTGTCGACGATATAGAAATGATAGAAGGAGATGGCTGTGTTGCCGATGGGAGAGGTGAAGGGAAAGCGGAGGAGACGGATATGATCGTCGTAGAGGTCTACATCGGTGAAGGCATCCTTCAGCATGACGTTGAACACATCTCCTGTCTGCCATAGTTTCGTGATACCCACCGTCTGTCGTCCGCCGATGATTTCCCGCTCTTTTTGAGGTTGTCGGCGCCAGAGGACATGGGTGAGTGTCTCGTCCATGGAGATAGGGAGAATAAGTTTATTATTCCATGGAGACACCTCTACCTGATCGAGAATATACTGTCGTTTCTTGGCGTATTTCTTCTCCAGATCCTCGGGTTGGATATCATTGACGGAGACGGTGATCTTCTGGTATTTGTCATAGCTCAGCCAATCGTGGTTGTGCAGGTCCGTATGTTTCTTCGCTGCGATCACTCGGCGCATGAGTTCCACGGCAGGATTTCCCTTCCGTTTGTAATGGATCCGATGGGCCTTGACGACCACTTCAGAGATATTCTTGTGCCAGGTGACCGTATCTTTCTTATTGCTTTGTATGTGGATGCTGTCTTGTTGAGCCAGGGCTGGCAGACTCAGGACAAGAAAGCATAGAAAAAGGACAAAATTTCTCAAAACGATATATCGTGTTATCTCTTTGACATTCAATATTATGATAAAATGATGTTGCAAAGGTAAATATAAATATAGAAAAGTGGAAATGATTTTGGATAATTTAATTTTTTATTTTACTTTTGCATGCGAATGGCAAATATACGGACAGAAATCTTCCATTTTTTAGAAGCTGAGGCCAGTGCGACAGCCGCCTCCATCGTTGACTTCGGCCTAGCCCTGGGACTTGTCTATGGGCATATTTTGCCGTATACCTGGTCGAATATTATCGGTGTAATAATGGGAGGAATCACGAATTGTCTGTTGAACAGTCGATATGTCTTTCGGGGGCATGGAAGGAATAAAAAAGATATTGCCTTTCGGTATTTCGTTGTCTGGTTGGGTAGTATGTGTATTAACGGCCTTGGGACAAACGGGGTGACGGCTCTTATGGGAGCCCGTTGGTTTGTGGTAGTGAAAAGTGTCATTGCCTTCTTGGTGGCTGTGGGTTTCAACTATCCGCTGCAGCGAGGATTCGTGTTTAAAAGTAAAGAAGTAAAAAAGTAAAGAAGTAAAAAAGTAAAGAAGTAAAAATAAAATATAGCTATGAATTATCGGGACTATTTACAACAGGTTATTTATAAGATTATCAATCCGTTGATCAGAGGTATGATCAAGGTAGGGATTACGCCGAATACGATTACGACGATAGGCTTTATCGGCAACTGTGTGGCTGCCGGTTTCTTTATCGCTGCCGCATGGATGCTGAAAGGAGACGATCTGCCCCTTGATGCCACGGAGGATCTGTCGGCGTTGTCGACGACCCTGGCAGGATGGGGAGGCTTTATCATCCTCTTCGCCGGTCTCTTCGATATGATGGACGGACGTCTTGCCCGTATGGGTAACATGAGTACGACCTTCGGTGCTTTCTGGGATTCTACCTTGGACCGTTACAGTGAGTTGATCTCCCTCTTTGGTATCGTCCTCATCTTTTTCTATAATGATGCCTTTTGGATGGCGGTGGTGACCTTCCTGGCGATGATTGGCAGTGTGATGGTATCTTATACGCGTGCCCGTGCCGAGGGCCTTGGCCTGGAGTGTAAGGTCGGCCTGATGCAGCGTCCCGAGCGTGTCGTTGTCCTGGCTGTGACCGCACTCATCACCGGTTTCACGGGAAGTTGGCTGCCGCTGGAGATAGGTATTGCCGTTATTGCCGTCTTGGCCAATATCACTGCTTTCTGGCGTGTGGGCTATGTGTATAAGCAACTGAAATAGCTCACAATAGATGCTATAGTTCACAATAGAAGACAAAAAGAAGAGAAAGAACAATGGTAACGATAGAAATATTGGCGATCTTCCTTGTACTGTATGCCTGGAAGAAGACGCGGAAACTGGCTCTGTATCTCATTCCCTGGGCCCTCTTCGGTATCATCTATGACAATATGCGGTGGTTCCCGAACTATGATTTCAACCCCATTGACATTCGGGGGCTGTATGACACGGAGAAACATCTCTTCGGCATCATGGATGGTGGGAAACTGTTGATTCCCGGAGAATATTTCGCCATTCATCACTGTGCCGTGGCGGACTTCTTTGCCGGTCTTTTCTATCTCTGTTGGGTCCCGGTGCCGATAGCATTTGGTGTATACCTATTATATAAGAAGGAGTATAACTGGTATTCGCGTTTCTCCTGGTGTTTCCTTTTTGTGAACATCCTCGGTTTTATCGGCTATTATATCCATCCGGCGGCCGCACCGTGGTATGCCATGAATTATGGTTTCACGCCGAGGTTTGACATTCCCGGAAATGTGGCGGGACTGGCGCGGTTTGATCAGATGGTGGGTCTGCCGATCTTTCATTCCATCTATGTCCATAACTCTAATGTCTTTGCGGCCATACCGTCATTGCACTCCGCCTATATGCTTGTGGCTACCTGTTATGCTTATATGAGTAAACGGCGTTGGCCGATGACGGTGCTCTTTGGCATCATCCAGGCAGGTATTTGGTGTACGGCTGTCTATACAGGACATCATTATGTCATTGATGTCTTGCTGGGAATCCTCACGGGAATACTTGGAGTGGTGCTCTTCGAGACGATCTATAGGAAGATTAAAAAAGTAAAGAAGTAAAAAATTAAAGGGGAGGGCGTGGCGACTTGCGCTTGCAAAGCGCAAGCACACAACGGCAGGCCCGGAGAGACAGAGGCACCTTGAGTGACGGGCAGGCCAGGAGTGACGGGCAGGCCCAGTGTTGACGGGCGCGCCCACCTTCTCTTAGCTGAGGAGCTCGTTGATATCGCCCTTCTTAGGCTTGCGGACACGGAGGGTGCCGTATTTCTTCTCGTAGTTTTGGATGACCATATTCACGCCGGCAGTAAAGATATCCTTGATAGCCAGACCTTCTTTGTCGGCCAGTGAGCGAACCTTGTTCATGAGGTCAACGGGGAGGATCGTGCAGATACGTTCAGACTTCATACGGTTGGGTTTGCGTCCGCGACGCGGAGCCTCTTCATATTCCTCTTCCTCAGCAGGCTCCGTCTCTCTCTCGTAATTTCTTACATTTTCCTCAGGAGTCTGTGGTTTGTGTTCCTGTTCTTCTTCATCGTAGCTGGTTAGTCCACCCAGGAGACTGTCCATAGAAGACTTGCTAAAATTATTTTTTGCCATATAGCCTGTATTTTAAATCGTTATTATTTATTGATATGGAGTTTCTCTAACAGTTCGTTTACAAAGGCGAGGTAGTCCTGGGCGCCATTACTCTTCGGTGCATAGGACACGATATCCTGTGCTTCAAGGGGCGCTTCGGCGATACTGACGTTCTTACGGATCTTGGTCTGGAAGACTTCGTCACCGAGTTTCTCACGCATCCCCTCCTCAATCTGTTTACTGAGGTTTGTTTTTTCCCAACGGGTGATGAGAATGCCCGTGACGTGGGCTTCCGGGTTGAGTTTCTTATGGATCATGTTGATGAAGTTCTCAATCATGATAAGCCCGTTGAAGGGTAACACTTCTGCAACGATAGGAATAATAACCCCATTGGCGGCAGTGACGGCATTGAGCGTCAGCAGAGCCAGTGACGGTGGACAGTCCATGAGGATGAAGTCGTAGTTGGCTTTCACCTTATCGAGCAGTTCTGAGAGGATTTTCTCCCGGGCGATGACGCTGGCCATCTCCAGGTCTACCATCGCGAGTTGCAGGGTGGCCGGTGTGAGGTCGAGGTTTTCGCGGATAGGATAGATGGGCAGTCCGACGGAGGTATTGATAAGGGCGTCGTAGATGGTCTTATCGATCTCTTGGTTTTTTAATAGAGATGCCGAAAGGTTTGCCTGCGCATCAAGGTCGATGAGGAGTACCTTATATCCTTTGGCAGCGAGGATTGATCCCACGCTGGCTGTTGTCGTTGTTTTCCCCACGCCGCCTTTATGGTTGGCGAAGGCAATGATTTGTGTTTCCTTCATATATTTTTTCTTTGAATTTATATTTTCGTTTGCAAAGATAATATTATTTTTGGTAATACGATTATAGAAGTTGGAGAATTTCTGAGAAATGTTTGATTTTTCTCAGTCTGGGATGACTTTCCTCTTTTGTTTCCTCCATGCGCCACATCACGTGATAGGGGATATGGATAGCGTAGGCACCGATGGCGAGGGCAGGCGCGCAGTCGGATTTATAGGAGTTGCCAATCATCAACAGTTCATGAGGTTCAATGGAGAACTGATCGCAGAGATGCCGATAGGCCTCTGTATTCTTGTCAGCCACAATGATGACATCATCGAAGAAGTTCCACAGGCCTGATCGCCGTAGCTTGTTTTCCTGATCTTGCAGTTCTCCTTTCGTGAAGACGACGAGGCGGTAGTTTCGCATATTGGCCTGTTGCTGCAGTTGAGAGAGTGTCTCCCTGACTTCGGGCAGAGGGGTAGTGGGGAAGGTGAGGAGGCTCCTGCCGAGGTTGATGATCTTGGCCAGACATGCTGCGTCAATCTTTCCTTTTGATATTCTGATTGCCGTCTCACAGAGGGAGATGATGAAGGCTTTGACCCCATAGCCTAGGTCTTCCATATTTCGGTGTTCCGTGGCAAACAGTTCTTCAGCGACCGTCTCCTTGTCGGTAAAGTCAGCGAGCAGGGAGGCATACTGCCGTTCCACAACTTCAAAATGACTCTGACAGTCCCAGAGTGTGTCGTCAGCGTCAATGGCGATCAGTCGGTAGGGGAAATCATTTGTTTTCATGTTTGCAAAGGTACGGAAATCTATGGAATTCGCGGCGTGTGGATTAAAAAAAATCGTTAAGAGAAATTCTTGATATAAATCAAATAACTATAAATATGCAATAAATATGCTATTATTATCTTTGCATATTCATGTAATTTTTATACCTTTGCACTGCTTTAAGGGAAGCAACCAAGAAAGGAATAGAAATGTTTAGAATATTATTTATCTTATGTATAGGCATGGTGCTGGGTTTTTTACTCAGGAAGTTGCCCTATATTCACGAAGTGGATAAGACGGCGCGTTACACGATAGCGTTGTTGCTCTTTGTCTTTGGCATTGGTATAGGCAGTAACCATGATTTATTGCATCATATAGGTCTTGTAGGTTGGCAGGCCTTTGTCATTGCCTTATTAGGTATGATGGGTTCTTTTTGGGCTGCCTATTTGTTCCATACCCTGATTGAGAAGAAGGAGGAGCGTGATGAAAGATAATTTGTTGCTTTTTGGTTCTCTCCTCGGTGGCATCTTCTTTGGTATGAGCGGTCATGTGCCCACTTTCTTCCATGATCCTCGGTTGCCCATGATCATTTTGGAGTTACTCATCATTCAAGTCGGTATAGGTGTAGGAAGTATGGATAATCTCCGCAGTCTTTTCAAGGACTTTCATTGGGAGATGTTGTTATTGCCGGCATTTACCATTGCGGGAACGCTTTTGTTCTCCTCACTCGGCATTTTCATCTTTCAGGGCCACCATCTACGTGACTTCCTGGCTGTGGGCAGCGGATTTGGATATTATTCACTCTCTTCGGTGCTGATCAACAATCTCAAGGCGGCGACCATAGGAGCGGCAGCAGCCAATCAGTTGGCTACGGTAGCCCTCTTAGCCAATATCTCCCGTGAGATGCTTGGTCTCTTCGGTTGTAAGTTCGTGGCCCGGAAAGGCAGTGGCTTTGCCGCGATCAGTGTCTGTGGCATCTCGTCCATGGATGTCTGTCTGCCGTCTATCATGCGTTCCACAGGAAACAAGCGTCTCATGCCGATAGCCATCTTCCATGGTCTTTGCCTGGAAGTCAGCGTTCCGTTGCTCGTGACCTTCTTCTGTTCCTAATTTCCGCAGGAGATAAAATATTGTAGATTTTTTGTCTGTTTCATCGTTTTTCGTTATCTTTGCATGCGATATCAATAGCGGAAAACGATGAAAAAAATCCTATCTATCTTTCTCTTCCTCCTTCTCGCTTGTATTCCGAGTATGCGAGGCCAGGAGGTACAGCCTATTATCCATTATGGTGCAGTCGATGACTCTACGGCTGCCGTTTACAATGTCGACGGTATCTTCAGGGGAACGTTGACCTTACCCAGTGCGTTGCTCTATGAAGGCAAGCAGTTGACGGTCAGGGCTGTCTTTGCCAATGCTTTCCAGGAACAGAAGATAGACACGCTCATTCTCCGTCCGGGAATAAAAGTCATCGGAGAACAGGCTTTTATCGGTTGTTATCATCTCCGTGCGGTTGTGTTGCCTTCTACGCTTACCACGTTGGGATCGTTGGCTTTCGCCGATTGCGTTCGTTTGGAGCAGGTGACGCTGAGTCCGAAGTTGGAAGATATCGAGGAAGGTGTCTTCTACGGTTGTAACCATTTGAAGGTGGTGAATATCAAGGAAGGAACGTATAATATCCGTGATGGCGCTTTTAAAGACTGCAAGCAGTTGGACAATGTCGTCTTGCCGGCATCTGTGAATTTTATCGGTCATGAAGCATTCGCCGGATGTAAGGCGCTCAGACATCTCAAGATACTCGGGAGTGATCCTAACCTCATGGTTCTCCCGGATGCTTTCGGCGATCTCGACAAGAGTCAGATCACGCTCATCGTACCGAAAGGGTGCAAGGAGCGGTATGAGCAGAGCAAGGCCTGGGCAGGGTTTAGCATCACGGAGTAAGAACGATAGACCGATGCTTGCCAAGCATCGACACGGGACGGCAGGCCCTAAACGTTAATAATCTATAAATATACGACTAAAAGATTTGTCGTATTTGTATTTTTTGTATCTTCGCCACAGAATTTATTACCCATGTGATACGGGGGACTACTTAAAACATAATCTGAGAGGGGAGAAATCCCGTCTCTGTTCACATACTAATAACTAAACTAAAACAAACGTTTATGCATCTAAAAATCACAAAAGCATCACTTACGCTTTGTATGGGTCTGGCGACGATGTCGGCATTGGCTCAGGAACGGCAGGTGACCGGATCGGTCAAGGACGCTGAAGGCGAGCCTATGATCGGTGTCAGTGTCATGGTTGACGGCACTTCCATTGGTGGTGTCACGGACTTGGATGGTAATTTCACCATTCCCAATGTTCCGGCCAAGGCCCAGTTGAAGATCTCTTATGTAGGTTACAAAGATCAGAAGATTGCGGTTCATGGTCAGAGCAAGTTGAATATCGTCATGCAGGAAGACAACCAGGCCCTTGATGAGGTTGTTGTTGTCGGTTATGGTACGATGAAGAAGAGTGACTTGACAGGATCTGTCGCCAGTGTGAGCAGTGAGAAAGTCGCTGCCCGCGGTGTGACGAGTGTCGGCGAGTCCCTTCAGGGATCTGTTCCCGGTGTGAACATCACGCAGTCGAGCAGCCGTGCCGGTGCGAGCATCAGCATGCAGATCCGTGGTCAGAGTTCTATCAACAAGCAGGCCTCTCCGCTGTATGTCATCGATGGTGTCGTCTGTTCTTCCATGGACTTCCTGAACCCCGATGATATCGACCGTATCGATGTCTTGAAGGACGCCTCCTCAACGGCCATCTATGGTAGCCGTGCTTCTGCCGGTGTCGTCATCATCACCACGAAAGGCAGCAAGGGAGCCAAGAAAGGTTTCAAGCCCCAGATCTCTTATGATGGTTATGTAGGTTGGAAGTCTACGGCCCGTATGCCGGACTTCATGGATCCTACGCAGTTTATGGACTATCGTTTTGCCCGTTATACCACTCTTGACGGTAAGAGTTATGACGGCTCTTCGCGCAAGGGTGTTGATGCCGAAGGCCATCCTCATTACATCATCAAAGATGGCGATCTCACCTCTGCTTTCCTCATGCGCAAGGGCGGCACGAGCTATCGGGACTCGAAGCTCTATGAGGAGATGATGGATCCCAGTTTCAGTGGTTACGACTGGAAGGATTACGTCACGCGTACGGCCATGCAGCAGAATCACTATCTGAGTGTTGCCGGATCTACGGAGGCTGTTAACTACCGCCTTGGTCTTGGTTACCAGGATGAGGGTAATGTCTTCAAGAAGAACGACTATACGCGCTACAACCTCAAGGGTGCTTTCGATGCCCGTCTGTCGAAGATCTTCGAAGCTGGTCTGTCGTTTAATATGGCTTACAGTGTGACGGAGGATTTCTGTACCGACGGCAGTTTCTCCCCGTATGTCAACGCTTTCTATTTCAACCCGTTTGTCTCCCCGTATGATGAGAATGGCAAGCTCTATACGAACCCGGGTGCCAAGTCAGCTTTTGACTCCAACTCTCAGTTCACGTCTACTGTCAACCCGCTCATCGACCTGTATGACAATAACGACAAGAACCAGCAGCGTGACTTCAACGTGTTGGGTAACCTCTATCTGCGTGCCCATATCCTGCCGGGTCTGCAGTTCACGACAACGTTCTCACCGAACTTCTATCATGGCCGTAATGGTATCTTCTATGCAGCCGGAATCACCGAGGATAATCCTCAGGGCTCCATGTATTATCAGAAGAACAAGACCAACTATGGTGAGATCAATACGAAGACCCGTTTCGACTGGACCTGGGATAACCAGATCGACTATAACCTCACGTTGGGTAAGGAGAAAGAGCACAGTATCAATGCCATGGGCCTCTTCTCCCTCTACAAGAGCAATACCGAGACGGCGCTCTCTGCCGGAAAGGGAATCTCCGATGACCGTCTGAGCTATAACGCCCTCGACAAGGTCAGTGGCGACAAGACCGTGGGTTCTTCCTATACCGAGAACTCCCTCGTCTCTTTCGCAGCCCGTCTGAACTACGCCTATAAAGGCAAATATATGGCAACGGCAACACTCCGTACCGATGGTAGTTCCCGTTTTGCCGAAGGTCATCGCTGGGGTTGGTTCCCGTCTATGGCTTTGGCATGGCGTATGAGCGAGGAGAACTGGCTGAAGAATCAGAAATGGCTTGACAACTTGAAGCTCCGTCTCTCTTATGGTGTCACCGGTAATAATAATGTCGGCGACTATGTGACGATGAACACGGCTGCCGGTCCGAGCTATGTCGTCCTCGACGGCACAGAGGTTCAGGGCTATTATCCCAATGGTATTGTCAATACCGGTCTGATCTGGGAGAAAGTGAAGGAGTTTGACTTTGGTGTTGACTTCGCTGTCCTGAACCATATCAACCTTACGATGGATCTCTACAACCGTCTCTCCGATGGTCAGATCATGGCGAAGACGATCCCGTATGAGACGGGTGAGAGCTCGATGACCTGTAATATTGGTAGTGTCCAGAACAGAGGTATTGAGATTGGTGCCAACTTCAATATCTTCCGTAAGAAGGATTTCTCCTGGGATGTGAATGTCAACTTTGCCCGCAACTGGAACAAGATCAAGGAGCTGTCCCGTGGTAAGGTCGACGAGGTGGCCAACAACTGGTTCATCGGTCAGCCGCTGAATGTGCTGCGTGACTACACCCATACCGGTGTCATCACCGACAAGGGTGTCACGATGCATACGATGAATGGTGACAAGCACTACACGCTGCAGGAGTTCTACCAGAAATATGGTTCCAAGTATAAATGGTACGAAGGTCAGGTCGCTGTCAACGACTGGAATGATGATGGTAAGATCGACGATAATGATAAGCAGATCTATGGTTGCACTGATCCCCGTTGGACCGGAAGTCTGAGTACTACTGTCATCTATAAGAACTGGGATTTCACCGTGATGCTTTACACGAAGAGTGGTCAGTGGTCCCGCAGCTATTTCCACGAGAAATACGCGAAATACGGCGACCGCGGTAATGCCCACATGGTGATGGACTTCTATATCCCGAAGGGCGCGCCGATCATCGACCATACGACGGGTGACATCATCGCTAACCCGGAGACCGTCTATGGAAGCTATCCTTATCCGAACAACAGTGATAACTCTGCCGGTGGCTACTTCTCCGACAAGGGTAGTGCGAAGGGCGAGAACTTCCAGTATCAGAAGACCTCTTTCACGAAGGTGAAGAATATCACCCTCGGTTACACCTTCGACCGTCATCTCATCCAGCATATCGGTCTGCAGCAGCTGCGTCTGTATTTCAATGTGCTGAATCCCTTCTGTTTCACTAACTATAAGGGCTTCGATCCCGAGTGGGCCAGTGCCAGTCTGCAGAACGGCGGTCCTTCCTCCGTTACCTATCAGTTTGGTGTGAACCTCAAATTCTAAACAACTTAAAAACGAATCTTATGAACAAGATCAAAATAGCGACACTCTTCATGACTTCCGCCTTTCTGCTCAGCGGATGTAGTGATTTCCTGACGCCGGAAAACAAGTCGAGTGTCTCCGATGAACAGCAGTTTGGCACGAAGAGTGGCTTTGAGTCCCTCGTCAACGATGCCTACAGTCAGATGCGCAATATCTATGCGAGCACGAACTATAATGAGTGGTTCAATGCCGGTACGGACATGTATGCCACGGCGCGTAACCAGATCGAGCAGAGCTATCAGCTCTATGAGACGCTGAATCCGGAGAATACGTATAATGCCACCCTTTACAAGACCTGCTATGCAGGTATCCGTGCTGCCAATGCCGTCCGCTCCTATGCCGCGAAGGCTACAGGTGTTGATGAGGCACTGCGTAACAAACGTACTGACGAGGCTCGCGTCATTGCCTGCAACTTCTACTATATCCTTGTCAATGACTATGGCGGTGTGCCTATCATGAAGGATTTCCTCACGGGAGCTGATGACGGCTATGCCAAGAGTTCCGCAGAGGAGGTATACAACTATATCATCTCCGAGCTTGAAGCCGTTATCAAGGACAACTATCTTGAGGCTTCCACAGCCACGAAGGGTGGTGGCCGCGTGAGTATGGAGGCTGCCAAGGGTCTGCTCGCCAAGACTTACCTCGCTGCCGGATGGGATCTCGGCAAGAAAGACTACTTCACCAAGGCTGCGCAGTATGCCGATGAGGTTATTGCCGGCCGTAAGTTGACGACACCGTTTGCCAACCTCTGGAAAGCAGACGGCAGTGGTGATGACAATGCTGAGTTTATCTGGGATGTAGAATACGACCTCGCTTCCGCCACGAACACCACGACGGGTGGTCATAGCTGGAGTTCTTACTTCTGCAATTATCTCGGTGGTGCCGAGGATCCTATCAAGGCCACGACCTCTTCGTATGTGCCGACGATCTATGCCCTTCACTGCTTTGAGAAGGGAGATGTGCGTTACGACGTGACTTTCATGAAGGAGCTCCCCGATGTCTCCAAGGGCAACAAGGCCGGTACTGGTTATTGGACCTGGTATAAGAATGGTGAGAGTCTGAAGGGCTATCCCGTACAGCGTTACTACCGTGCCTGGTATGAGACGGATGCTGATGTCGCTGCCTGGCGTGCACAGGATCCGGAGAACCGTAAGAACACTTATGTCATCCCGATGGATGAGAATACCGTGGAGCCACAGGAGATGAACGGCAAGGCCATGAGCTATTGGGATGCCATCACCTCTGTCTTCGGCAGCAACTGCTGTAAGAAGTTCGACGACTCCCAGACCGCTTCCAACCAGAGCAGTACGGACTATCGTGACATCCATGTCATCACCCTTCCGGAGATGTATCTCGTGGCTGCCGAGGCTTATCTCGAGGCCGGCAATACCGCTGAGGCTCTGAAGCGTCTCAATGTCGTCCGTGAGCGTGCCGGTGTTGCCGATGCCACGACGATTGATATCGATGCCATCCTGAAGGAGCGCGCTTGTGAGCTCTTCGGCAACAGTCCGCGTTGGATCGATCTGCGCCGTACGAAGAAATTGGTGGAACACAATAATCTCTATAATCACGACCTGGAAGGAACGGCAGCGAAAGCTATTGGTGAGAAACTCCTCCGTCCGATTCCTCAGGCTGCCTTTGATGCTAACAGTGCTCTCGATGAATCGAAGGACCAGAATCCTGGATATTGATGTTTCAGTAGTTTAACAGATTAGTGGTGTCAGGATAACAGATTGAAAATCCCCGTACAGCGTCCTGCTGTACGGGGAGTATTTTTTAATGGACAATGGAGAATGGAGAATAAAACACAGAGTAACAGATTTTACATATACTAAGCTATGTTTTATCTGTTACTCTGTCTTTATTATTCGCCCTTCGGGCGACGGGCCGCCACAAGGGACGGCCCCTGCAGTGGATCGTAATCCGATTTACTTGTTCTCGCTGTCGATGGCCTTGATCTTATCCTTGAGGAGTTTGGCGTCATCCTTGAGCTTCTGAACCTTCCGGTTCATCTCGTCGATGAGGCTGTTGCCCTTCTTGCTCGAGACGGAAAGGAAGCCGAGGTTGTTCTCATAGGTAGCAATCTCGCTCTTCAACTGGTCAAGACGGTGCTGCAAGCGGCCACGCTCATTGTCGAGGGCATTCTCACCACGCTGAGCGACATTCTTCAGATTATTCTTGAACTTGTCGAGGCGCTTGGTCTGGATAGCGATATGCAGATCCTGATAGAGCTTATCGAGGACGGCGTGATAGGCCTCAAAGATCTTATCTTTCTCCTTGAAGGGTACGTGTCCCACCTTATTATATTGTTCCACGAGGGCCTGAACCTTAGCCTGCAGACCTTCTGTCTTCTCCTCGGCGAGTTTCTGCAGTTGGGCGATGATATCCTGTTTCTTCTGCAGGTTCTCCCGCTCTTCCTGGTGGACACCGGCGTGGGCATTGTTACGGGCCTCGAAGAAATGGTTGCAGGCGCCGTTGAACTCAGCCCAGAGTTCGTCACCGAGCTTGTGAGCCACCGGACCGATCTTCTTCCATTCTTTCTGCAGTTCGATGATCTTGTCAGCCGTCGTCTTCCATTCCGTAGAGTCCTGGAGCGCTTTGACCTTCGTGATCAGGTCACGTTTCTTCGTGGCGTTGTCGGCATATTCCGCCTTGAGGGTCTTGAAGAACTCAGCCTTCTGTGTGAAGAAGGAATCACAGGAAGCACGGAAACGGTCGAAGATCTTCTGGTTCATCTTCTGCGGAGCGAAACCGATCTTCTTCCATTCTTTCTGAATATCGATGATTTCCTGCGTCTGCTTGTCCCAGTCGCCGGCATTCTTCCGCTCACTGGCCACGAGGGCCTCGGCCTGCTCGCAGAGAGCAGTCTTCTTCTTCAGATTCTCCACCTCCTGTGCACGGAGATCATCGAAATGCTGCTGATGCTTCTTGTTGATGACAGTAGAGGCAGCTTTGAAACGCGCCCAGATACTCTCGCGGAGATCCTTGGCGACAGGGCCGATCTCACGATACTGCTCATGGAGATCCTGAAGCTCATGGAAAGCCTTGATGACATCGGGCTCGTCGGCGAGCTGCTCAGCCTCCTCACAGAGTTTTGTCTTGGCCTCGAGATTCTTCTTGAAGTCATATTCACGGGCCTCACGGTTGAGGTTGAGCATATCATAGAACTGCTCGACATAGAGCTGGTAGTTATGCCAGAGCTCATTGGCTTTCTCTGCGGGAACGGGGTTAAGGGTCTTCCATTCCGCCTGAAGATCCTTGAAAGCGTCATAGCTCTCACTGGCTTTCTCGGGAGACTCCGTCATCGCCTTGATCTTTTCAAGAATATCAAGTTTCTTTTGCAGGTTTTGCTGTTTCTCCTCTTCCTGCTGGAGGAACACTTTCGCACGTTTCTCTTTGATGAGTTGCATCTCAGCCTTGAAGGTCTCCTCGTCGTCGTCGGGGAGCATCTGGTATTGAGCCGGATCACCGCCGCCCTCGATATAAGCCTTCATATCGGCATCGCGCTGGGCGATATTGAATTTGTAGAAGACCGATTTCAGGTGGTCGACTTCAGCCTTTGTGGGAACCTCGTCACTGTGTGCCAGTTCTTTGGTTCTTTCCAGGACTTCCTGTTTGTTTTTGAAGACATGCTTGGCGGGATCCGTGTCGGCAGTCTCGTTAGCTGTCGTGTTGACGACTTTGTCGGTTGTTTCAGCAGCTGCGGAGTTCTGAGTCTCCTCAGTCTGCTTTCCTTCATTCAGAGTACCCTGTTCAAGGGCCGTTTCTTGAGAGTCCATCATAAAAATGATTGGTTTTACGTTCTTAATTCAAATGCAAGTATGTGAGAAACATACGAAACTATTTTGCAAACTTAATCAAAATTCTTGAAAAGTCCAACCAAATCTTGATTTTTTTTGTAAAAAGGTCTTACAACAGCCGTTTCCGTCTCAGAATCCACCAAGAGAGGAAGGTGATGATGACGGAGATGACGACAGCGATGCCGAATCCCCATTTCCACGTCTCCATCCCGTTGACGAGGTTCATGCCGAAGAAGGAGGAGATGAGTGTCGGGAACATCAGGATGATACTCACGGAGGTGAGGGTACGCATTGTGTTGTTCATATTGTTGTTGATGATACTCGAGTAGGTATCCATGGTCGACTCGAGGATATCGGAGTAGATACTTGTCGTCTCGCGGGCCTGTGTCATCTCGATATTGACATCCTCGATAAGATCGGCATCGAGCTCATCGACCTGCAGCTTGAACTTCAGTTTCTGCAACAGGTTCTCATTGCCGCGGATGGAGGTGATGAAATAGGTCAGGGAGTCCTGCAGGCGGCTCAGTCCGATGAGGCTCTCATTATTGACGTCACGGTCGAGGTTGCGCTTGGCTTTCTCGATGAGGGCGTTGATCTGTTTCAGCCGTTTCAGATACCATACGGCCGAAGAGAGGAAGAGCCGGAAGATGAGGTCGACATAATCGGTGAAGCCCTCGCCGCGTTTCTGCTGATAGGAGACGAAGTCGAGGAGCATATTCGTCTCGTAGTAGCATACGGTGATGGTCACGTCACGCTTATGAATGATACCCAACGGTACGGTGGTATATGGTGTCCGGGAGCGTACCTCCTTGACATAGGGGATACGCAGGATGATGAGCATCCATCCGTCATCATACTCATAGCGAGCCCGCTCGTCGGTATCACTGATATCGGAGAGAAAATAGTCGGGGATTTTGTACTCTTCTTCCAGCACGCGCTGGTCTTCTTCTGTTGGACACGTCACCTGTATCCAGCAGTTAGGCTGCCATTCGGGAATGGCATTCAAGCTTCCGCTGATATTCCAGAAAGTTCTCATAATTGCTAATCTTCATGCTACGAAAAAAGTGGGACATGAGGATCAGCCTGGCTTCTCCTCACGCCTAGAAATTCTCGTTTTCCGCGTGATAGTCGTCCATATATTTGTTGTTTTTTCTAATTTTCGTGCAAAGTTACAAAAAAATACGGAACAATGGCCTTTTGTAACTGATTTTTTACGATAAAAAACATCATGGGGGACAGGAGGGCCTCCCATTTTGAAGGACGAAGGTTAGGTATGTTTCTGACAATGAGTAGGTGGCCGTCCTATTGCGGCCACGCACCCGCATTGATCCTTTTGCAGGTTAACGTCAATAATGGCAGCGTGTGGAATGTCGTAAACAGTCAGTGAAGGAGGCTACTGACTGAAAATAAACAGCGGAAAAACGCGCTCCTGACTTTCGGTTCTAGGAGAGAGAGTCTTGAAAATGTCAAGTGGACATGGCAATCTGTCGACTGGACAGGACTGTCTTTCGAAGAAAATTTTCTAAACATCGTGTTTATAAAATTCTCTACGAAAGATACGATCGCCAATGACGTGTTTGCGATGGAAAAATACCATTGATTTTCGTATATTTATTGAGAATTTTTAGCTCTTTGGCATAACTATACGGATAATTATGCGAAATATTTCTCAGTGGAAATGGTCTGGTTTTATATCTGCCTATGAATCAGACAGATATGAAAAGCCTTCATTTTTCGCGTATTTGCCGACAAATGGTCATGCGGTGATTTCTGTCGCCGTCATAACCATTTACCTGCTGTCAATATTGAGGAAGTTTGTAGGGACATGATTCATCATGTTCCGTCCTTGCGGGTGCGTGGCCGCAACAAGGCGGCCACCTACAAGAGGATCGATACCGGTTAGAGTTCTGCGAGGACCTGCTTGACGAGGTTCCAGTAAGGCTCTATCGTGGCGATCTCACAGCGCTCATTGGCCGTGTGGGGAGAACGGAGGGTAGGACCGAGGCTGACCACATCCATGCCCGGATATTTCGCCATGATGACCGAGCACTCCAGTCCGGCGTGATCCACCTGCGGGATAGCGTCGGTGCCGTTCTGCTCCTTGTAGACCTTCATCAACAGATGGAGCAGGGGACTGTCGGGATTCGGATCCCAGCCGCCGTAGCTGGCGGAGAACTCCACCTTCATGCCGGCCATGGAGAAGCAGCTTTCGAGTTGTGTGGCGAGTACCATCTTCATGTCCTCACGGCTGGAGCGAACGAGGATCTTGAAGGCCGCCTTACCGCCGTCGATGGTGATGATGGCGAGGTTGCTGGAGGTCTCCACAACATCGGGATAGGCGGGGATCATACGCAGGACACCGTTATGGCAGGCATAGATGGCGTCGATGAGGTTGTCCTGGATCTCCTCGGGGACGATCTCGGCGGGGCGCTCCACATCCTCGGTGAAGAACTCGATACCGTTCTCGATACCTTTGTATTCCTCCTCGAGGAGATCCTTCTGTTTCTCTACCCGTTTCTTCAGACTGTCGACGCGGTTCTTCGGCAGGGCGAGGACGACTTCAGCGTGGAAGGGGATGGCATTGCGCATATTACCGCCATTCCAGCTGACGAGGCGAGCCTCATCCTCTGCGATGGCCTCGCGGACGAGGCGTACCATCTCCTTGTTGGCATTGGCGCGGCCCTCGTTGATCTCCAGTCCGGAGTGGCCGCCACGGAGTCCCTTGAGAGTGACCTTTACGGCAGCGTCGAGGCTGTTGGCCTCATTCTGATAGCCGAGGGTTGCCGTGACATCGACGCCGCCGGCAGAGCCGATGACAAACTTACCCCAGGTCTCGGAGTCAAGATTCAGGTAGAACTTGCCGTGTAGCTCACCTTCGGGAATATCGTTGGCACCGTACATCCCCGTCTCCTCATCAGCGGTGATGAGGCCCTCCACGGGGCCGTGCTTGAGACTGTCATCTTCCATGACGGCCATGATCGTCGCCACGCCGATGCCGTCATCACTGCCGAGAGTGGTATGGTTGGCATAGACCCAGCCATCGACGATGCGCGTCTCGATGGGATCTGTCTCGAAGTTATGGTTGCTGTCGGAGGCTTTCTGCGGCACCATGTCCATGTGGGCCTGGAGGACCACGCCGGGGTGGTCCTCATAGCCTGCGGAGGCTTTCTTGCGCATGATGACGTTGCCGGCGGGGTCTACAAAGGCCTCTACGCCACATTTCTTGCCGAAGTCGACGAGGAATTTCTGTATTTTCTCCAGATGACCGGAGGGACGGGGCACCTGCGTGAGCAGGTCGAAGTTGCGCCAGATGGCGGCGGGGGATAAGTTTGTGATTGCGCTCATAGTTTGATAGTTTTTTTATATAGCTCGCTATAGATTTCTATAGCTCACGATAGATTTATAATTAGTTTTCATTTCTTCGGGCAGTCAGCTGGAGGGCGATCCAACCGTAAATGCCGAGGACGATGACGAGGAGTGTCTGGATGGAGTGTACGATGAGTACGAAATAGAGGGCAGCATTCTGACTCACGCCATAGAGGATGAGCATCGTCTTCACGGCAAAGTGCCAGGGACCGGCGCCGTTCGGTGTGGGAACGATGACGGCGATGGAGCCAACGATGAAAGTCACGAGGGCACAGGCCATACTCAGATGACTCGTCTCCTGGAAACAGAAGAACGTGAGGTAGTAATGGAGGAAATAGCTGACCCAGATGGCGATGGTGAAGAAGATGAACAGCGGGACGTTCTTCACGTTCCTCAGTGAGGTGATGCCCGCCCATATCCCGGCGATCATATCTTTCACCTTATTATATATAGAGAGTTTCCGGATGAGGTAATATCCGAAGATTCCCGTGACAAGGGCACAGCCGATGGTGACGAGATAGCCCGTGGCGGTGAACTTTCCAAGGATGGCATCCACGCTTGTGCCGGTCTTGCGGAAGAACGTCATGAAGACGGGGATCTGCGTGATAAAGGTGAGCAGGGTAATGATCATGACGAGGAGGGAGTCGATGGCCCGCTCCGTCACTACGGTACCGAGGGATTTGGAAAAGGACACGTTGTCCCACCGACGGAGAACGCCGCAGCGTGCAAACTCGCCGATGCGCGGGATGAGCAGGCTGGAAGCATAGCTGATGAAGATGGCATTGATGCTCACACTGTCGCGTGGGTGCTCACCGAGCGGTGTCAGTGTCTGTTTCCACCGCCAGCCGCGGAAGGTCTGTGCCAGGATGCCGAAGGGAAAGGACAGGATCATCCAGGTCCAGTCCATCTCGTGCAAAAGGACATACTCCACCTTCCCGAAGTCAAAACCCCGGTACATCCAGTAGAGGATCGCGCCGCCCAAAAGGAGCGAGAAGACGACCTTCATGATATCGTTTAATGTTTGCTTCATCTTGTCGTGCAAAGTTAGGGAAAAAATCTGAGACCTTTGACCCAAATCAAGAAAAAAAGCGAAAATGGAAGAAAATACTTCATTTGTTTGCGTGCACACGAAAGGTTTTGTACCTTTGCAGTGTCAAAAGAAAAAAGATTGGCATCCGCAAGGGTGCAAGAGAAATTCAGGTAACAAATAAAATTTAGGAGACACACATTATGTTAGCATTGATTTCATTTGCCGTTGTTGCCATCATGGTGGCACAGGCAGTAAACATGGGCAACAAGATCAACTTCGACGAGAAGTAAGGCTGCCCGACAGGGCGACAGACACATGGTCGTCCTCTTTTTTTGAGAAAGCAAGAAAATGTTTCATATGGTCCGGTTCCCTTTTTGGGGGCCGGATTTTTTTTGCTTCCTTGCGCTTGCAAAGTGCAAGCACTTAACGGCAGGCCGGGAAATTAAGAAAATAACTACGGTCTTTCTTCGCTCCTCCCTGTTTTTTTTGTATATTTGCAGACAGAAAACGTAAGCTAATGAAACTCGTTACACCAAAGAAGAATCTCGGTCAGCATTTCCTGACCGATCTGTCTATAGCCAAGCGCATCGCCGACACCGTTGATGCCTGTCCTGATATCCCCATCCTGGAAGTAGGGCCGGGCATGGGTGTGCTGACGCAGTATCTCTGTCAGAAAGGCCGCCGCGTGCGTGTCGTGGAGATCGACCCCGAGAGTGTGCAGTGGCTGCATGAGAACTTCCACATCGCCCATGAGGATATCATCGGCGCCGACTTCCTGAAGATGGATCTCACGAAGGTCTTTGAGGGGCAGCCGTTTGTGCTCACGGGTAATTATCCCTATGATATCTCCTCCCAGATCTTCTTTAAGATGTTGGAGAACAAGGATCTCATCCCCTGTTGCACGGGAATGATCCAGCGGGAGGTGGCACAGCGCATCGCCTCCGCGCCCGGGTCGAAGGCCAATGGCATCCTGAGTGTCCTTATCCAGGCTTATTATGATGTGGAGTATCTCTTCCAGGTTGACGAGAATGTCTTCAATCCGCCACCTAAGGTCAAGAGTGCCGTCATCCGCATGACGCGCAACGGCGTGGATCATCTCGACTGCGACGAGCGTCTCTTCAAGCGGATTGTCAAGACCGTCTTCGGACAGCGGCGGAAGATGCTGCGCGTGAGTATCAAACAGCTCTTCGGTAAGGAGAAGCCGTCGGCGGCATTCTTCGAACAAGACATCATGACGCGCCGCCCCGAGCAACTCAGTGTGGCCGATTTCGTTTCTTTGACCCGTGAAGTGGAAAAAACACTGCAATCGTTTGCTCATTCGGCGGAAAATGACTAAATTTGTGGCAAAAATCTAAAAAAAACAGATATGTTAGACGTTAAGAAAACATTGCAAGATGCAGAGGGCCGCATGAAGAAGGCCGCTGTCTATCTTGAGGAAGAGCTGGCGCGTATCCGTGCCGGCCGTGCCAATATCGCCATCCTTGACTCTGTCCGTGTGGAGAGTTACGGTCAGATGGTGCCGTTGAACCAGGTTGCCAACGTGACGATTCCCGATGCCCGTACCATCGCCATCCGTCCTTGGGACCGGAAGCAGATCCATGCCATTGAGAAAGGTATCATGGACTCTGATGTCGGTATCACGCCGGAGAATAACGGTGAGGTGATCCGTCTGAATCTCCCGCAGCCTACCGAGGAGCGCCGTAAGGAACTTGTCAAACAGTGCAACAAGATCGGCGAGAAGACGAAGGTGGAGATCCGCAATGTCCGCGGTGACTACAAGGACAAGCTGAAGAAGGCCATCAAGGATGGTCTCTCCGAGGATAACGAGAAAGATGCTGAGGCCAGTCTGCAGAAGGTTCACGACAAGTATATCAAGGTTGTCGATGAACTTCTTAATGCCAAGCAGAAGGAAATCATGACGGTCTAAGCCAGTGAAAGGACTTGTCATCAAGAATACCGGGTCGTGGTATACGGTGAAGACCGATGACGGCCGTCTCGTGGAGTCGAAGATCAAGGGAAACTTCCGTTTGAAGGGTATCCGTTCTACGAATCCCGTGGCTGTCGGCGATCGTGTGACCCTTGTGGAGAATGCCGAGGGAACGGCATTCATCACGGAGATCGAGGACCGGAAGAACTACATTATCCGCAAGGCCTCCAATCTCTCGAAACAGAGTCATATCATCGCCGCCAACCTCGACCAGGCCTTCCTCGTCGTCACCGTCAACTATCCGCAGACCTCCACGACCTTCATCGACCGTTTCCTGGCCGGTGCCGAGGCCTATCGTGTGCCTGTGGTGCTCATCTTCAACAAGCATGACCTGCTCTCCGAGGAGGAGATCCATTATGAGCGGATGATGATGACGCTCTATGACACCATCGGTTATGAGTGTCATGAGATCTCCGCCGTCCATGGCGACGGGGTCGATGCCCTGCGGCCGTTGCTCAAGGGAAAGACGACACTCCTCAGCGGAAACAGTGGAGTGGGGAAGAGCACGCTCATCAACCAGCTCATCCCGGAGGCCCATCTGCGTACCGCGGAGATCAGTGATGCTCACAACACGGGCATGCATACCACGACCTTCTCCGAGATGCTGCCCTTTCCCGGTGGGGGATGGCTCATCGACACGCCGGGAATCAAGGGCTTCGGCACCTTTGATATCGAGAAGGAAGAGCTGACGAGTTATTTCCGTGAGATCTTCAAGTTCTCCAAGGACTGTCGTTTCTCCAACTGTACCCATACCCATGAGCCAGGATGTGCCGTGCGCAAGGCCGTGGCGGAACATTACATTGCCGAGAGCCGTTATCAGAGTTATCTCTCCATGTTGGAGGATAAGGACGAGAACAAATATCGTGAGGCATTCTAGTAAGAACATGATTGTTCATGTTCCGATGAATTATGAATACAAAAGTAAAAGGTTATCTCGCCGGGATCCTCGGCGCTATCTTCTATGGCACGAACCCACTGGGAACACTGGCCCTCTATCAGGACCATTTCACGGCGGGGGCCGTTCTGTTCTATCGTTATGTTCTGGCGACGGTGATCATTGCCGTCTGGATGGCCTGCCGGCATGAGACCTTCCATATCAAGCGCGGCAATGCCATCCGTCTGTCGATCCTTGGCGCCTTCTTCGCGATGTCGTCGCTGACGCTCTATCTGAGCTTCAATTACATGGATGCCGGTGTGGCCTCGACGATCCTCTTCTCTTATCCGATCATGACGGCTATTCTGATGGTGGCGTTCTTCCATGAGCGGCTGAGGTGGTCGACGACGATCTCCATCACCCTCGCTGTCCTCGGTATTGCCCTATTATATAGAGGTGGTGGCGCAGGAGGGGCGACACTGAGTACGGTAGGCGTGTCCCTCGTCATGCTCTCCTCTCTGCTCTATGCGTTCTATCTTATCGCCACGAGTCAGGTACACATGGGCTATTCCGCCCTGCGCTTCACATTCTGGGTACTCCTCTTCGGCAGTATCACCGTCTGTCTGTGGCTGCTGATCACGGGCGAGCATGTGCCGATGCTTCATGGTGCAGGGGAGTGGACGTATGCGCTGCAGTTGGCCTTACTGCCGACCGTGCTGAGCATCTTCTTCATCAATGTTGCCATCGACAACATCGGATCAACGCCGACGGCCATCATGGGCGCCTTGGAGCCGATGACGGCTGTCTTCATTGGTTGTGCCATATATGGTGAGAGCTTTACCTTCCGTTTGGCCATAGGAATTCTTCTCATCCTCTCCGCCGTGATCCTCATTGTTCTGAGAAAGTAAGAATTTTATTAGTAGTTTGTACCGTGAATTTCAGGATGGTGCCCCTCTGCCTTGAGGCAGGGGGCATTCTTTTTTTACTGAATAAAACAAGCGTTTTGCTGAAAAAATAGTTCTCATAACCCTTGATGCTTTTACCTTTGCAGTATCGTATCACATGACATTTTATAGGTTTAACTCATACAGGCGTGTATGGATCAGCCCGTCTAAGAGGAGGGATCTTCTTAGACGGGCTTTTTGGTTACTTGCGCTTGCAAAGCGCAAGCACTCGACGGCAGGCCATGAAACTGGTTAGCCGATGGTGATGGTATATTCGCTCATGAAGGAGGCGCCGGGGAGGAGTTGGTTCATGAGATACTTGTCTTTGAACTCCCCTTGGTAGCCGGCCCAGTCATGGATGCCATACCACGGTTCGATGCAGACGAAGGGCGCATGCTTGCCGGCGGGACTCCAGATGCCCAGGGCCGGTGTCTTACAGTCGACGGTGACGACAGCCTTGTCGTCGTCATCGAGGATCTCGATATGTCGGATCTGGCTACGGTCGAAGATCAGCGCGTCATCGCGGAACATATCCTCCGTGAAGACCCAGACGCCGTTGTCGGTCTCTATGGGGTGATAGCCTTTGACGATACAGCCATGGTCATTGCCATAGAGGCGCTCGGGGCGTGGATTGTCGAAGCGCAGTCGTCCGCGCAGTGGCTCTCCCTTGCGGGCTCCGGGAACGAGGAAGGCGGGATGGCCACCGATCTGGAAGAAGATGGTCTGGCGGTCGGTATTCTCCACATGCCATACGACATGGATCTTGTTGCCTTCCAGACGATAGGAGATGGCGAGGTTGAAATGGTAGGGATAGACCTTGAGGGTCTCCTCGCTGTCGGAGAGGGCGAAAGTGATGCGGTCGGCGGACTTGCGTACTACCTTGAAGTCGGTGTCGCGGGCGAAGCCATGGCGGGAGAGATGATATTCCTTTCCGTCTATGCGGTAGGTATCCTGCCACAGTCCACAGACGAGCGGGAAGAGAATCGGAGAGTGGCGGTTCCAATAGTGTTCGTCACCATCCCAGAGATATTCCTGACCTTTGGCGTCGCGGATACTCTGCAGTTCTGCACCATGTTCACTGATGGTCAGCGTCAGTGTGTCGTTGTTGATTTGTTCCATTGTATTTGTATTCTGGTAAATGTATTGCCATTTTGAGCTTGTCCTTGCAAAAATAGGAAAAAATCTCCATCTTTCAAAATTTTGTGGGTAGGAAATGTTTTAAAGATGGGTCTTGATTAGCCAGAAGATTCATTTTTTCTGTTTTTTCGGATGATTAAATGGAGGAAAAAGATTATCTTTGTAGCTGTTATTTAACCAACAACAATACATCAAATTATTTATGAAGACAATCAAAACAAGTGTCACCTTAGTTTTGCTCTTGCTGTCAGCATCAGCGGGGGCACAGGAATCCATGGAGACAGCCTGGCAGACGGTGAAGAACATCCGTGCGGGGTGGAATCTCGGCAATGAACTCGAAGCCAACTCCGGCGACACCACGATTTGGATATGATCAAGCCATGCCGGGGCGAAAGAACGACATCTTGAATCATAAAAAGAAGTATCCCAACAGACGGAAAGTCTGATGGCGTCACAGCCCTCAGACTTCATCTCCCTGATCCGTTTGAGGAGGGCCTGCTCGTTCTCCGTGGCCCCCTCAGCGTCATGATCATTGTCCATGAGGTCGCGACCCTGACTGATGGTGGAGAGCCATCGCAGGGCACTGACATCCATTGCCGTGGTGTCTTTCGCGGTTTTTAAAGAACCTGCCATTGTCAGCGGCAACAGACAGGTGATGAATAGAGAAAATAATCGTTTCAAAGTTGTATTTTATTGGCCTACATATTATTTTAATGCAAAAATAGGGAAAAAACACGATCGTGATGGGGGTTTTTTGTATTTATTCTCTCTCAGTGAACAATATCGAACGTGAAAATCTACAACAGAATATAGACGGAAAATGTCGGGGATTGCCGTTTTTTTTGTATTTTTGCACCATGATTGATTATTCTGCACTCAAAGACAAGCGCATTGCCGTGTTGCTCTCCGGCGGCGTCGACTCGTCCGTCGTCGTCTGGGAGATGGCTTCCCATGGCCTCCATCCCGACTGTTTCTATATCAAGATCGGTCCCGAGGAGAAGGAGTCGTGGGACTGTAACTCCGAGGAGGACCTGGAGATGGCGACAGCCGTGGCACGCCGTTTCGACTGTCGTCTGGAGGTTGTAGATTGTCATCAGGAATACTGGTCACAGGTGACTCGCTATACGATGGAGAAGGTGAAGGCGGGCTTCACGCCCAATCCCGACGTGATGTGCAACCGGCTCATCAAGTTCGGTGCCTTCGACGAGAAGCGCGGCCATGACTATGACCTCATCGCCACGGGTCATTATGCCCAGACGGAGATCATCGACGGCCGCAAATGGCTCACGACGAGTCCCGATCCCGTGAAGGACCAGACGGACTTCCTGGCGCAGATCTACCAGTGGCAGCTCAAGAAGGCGCTGTTCCCCATCGGCCATTTCGTGAAAGGGCAGGTGCGGGAGATCGCCGAGCGTGAACATCTCATCAATGCCCATCGCAAGGATTCCCAGGGCATCTGTTTCCTCGGGAATATTGACTATAATGAATATGTCCGCCGTTATCTCGGTGAACAGGTCGGTGATGTCATTGAGCTCGAGACGGGTAAGAAGATTGGCGAGCACAAGGGGCTGTGGTTCCATACCATCGGTCAGCGCAAGGGACTTGGTCTCGGTGGTGGTCCTTGGTTTGTCGTCAAGAAAGACGTGGCGCACAACATCCTCTATGTCTCTCACGGCTATGATCCCGAGACGGCCTATAAGAAAGAATTCCTGATCCATGACTTTGACTTTCTCACCGAGGGTATCAACAGTCTTCCTGATCGTGTGACCTTCAAGATCCGTCATACGCCCGAGTATCATCCGGCCACCGTTGAGATGCTCTCCGACGGCCGTTATCGGGTCTTGAGTGACGAGAAGATCCACGGCGTGGCCCCCGGACAGTTCTGCGTGATCTATGACGCGGAACATCACAAATGCTTTGGTAGTGGGGAAATTACACTGTAATACTTAAAGGAAAACTTGCTCGATTTTGTGAACATTCATCCATAAACAATCGGGAAAGTTTTCCAAAACTTTTTGTAACTTATTGATTAATACCGAATTGACATAAATTAACACGTAAAAAGTTGTCCAAAATTATCGTTGTATTGTTCTTTTTGCTACCTTTGCAATCACAATTCCTGGCAAGTCAAATAAACCCGTAAAAATGAAAGAACAAGCAACGATAGAGACCATTGAGGCCCAGCACGTCCGTCTGGTTCGGATGAAGGAAGCGAAGAATCGCCAGCGCGATATCTTCATGAGTATTGTCAACGCTCAGAACAACGATATTACGCGTGAGAATGCGAATATGAATGCCGACACGCCTGCCGGTATGATGATGAAGTTTGCCTCGGAGACGACGAAGCAGTTTACCGACGACTATCTTCTGAGTGATGATGTCCGTGAGGCTGTGAAGAACAACTATCTCCATATCCACGACAAGGACTATTATCCCACGAAGAGTCTGACGTGCGTGCAGCATCCTCTTGATGTCATTCTCAAGCACGGTTTCACGGCTGGTCACGGCAGCAGTCGTCCCGCCAAGCGTATAGAGACCGCTGCCGTCCTGGCTTGTATCTCCCTGGAGACCTGTCAGAACGAGATGCACGGAGGTCAGGCCATTCCCGCTTTCGATTTCTATCTTGCTCCTTATGTCCGCAGCTCTTATCAAGAAGAGGTGAAGAATCTTGAGCAGCTCACGGGTGAGGATCTCCATGATCTTTACGATATCGCCATCGACGACTATCTCGAGAAGGACCTTGACGGTCTCGAGGGAAAGGCGCGCCTTGAGCAGCATGCCATCAACAAGACCGTCCACCGTGTCCATCAGGCCATGGAGGCATTCATCCATAATATGAACACCATCCACAGCCGTGGTGGTAACCAGGTGGTTTTCTCCAGCATCAACTACGGAACGGATACGAGTGCCGAAGGGCGTTGCATCATGCGTGAGATTCTGAAGAGTACCTATCAGGGTGTTGGCAATGGTGAGACGGCTATCTTCCCTATTCAGATCTGGAAGAAGAAGCGTGGTGTCAACTACCTCCCTGAGGACCGTAACTATGACCTCTACAAGTTGGCTTGTAAGGTGACGGCGCGCCGGTTCTTCCCCAACTTCCTGAACCTCGACGCTACGTTCAACCAGAACGAAAACTGGCGTGCTGATGATCCCAATCGTTATATGTGGGAGATCGCTACGATGGGTTGTCGTACACGTGTCTTCGAGAACCGTTTCGGACCGAAGACGAGTGTGGGCCGTGGTAACCTGAGTTTCTCCACCATCAATATCGTGAAACTCGCCATTGAGTGCATGGGTGTGGAAGACAAACAGGACCGTATCGCTCTCTTCTTCGAGAAGCTCGACCATATGCTCGACATTACGGCCAAGCAGCTCGACGAGCGCTTCCAGTTCCAGAAGACGGCCATGGTCAAGCAGTTCCCTCTGCTGATGAAATATCTGTGGATCGGCGCAGACAAGCTCAATCCCGAGGACACCATCGAGAGTGTCATCAACCAGGGTACGCTGGGTATCGGCTTCATCGGTTTGGCAGAATGTCTGAAGGCCCTTGTCGGTAAGCATCATGGAGAGAGTGAGGAAGCTCAGCAGCTAGGTCTGAAGATTGTCGGTCATATGCGTGACCGTGCCAATGTCTTCAGTGAGCGTTATCATCATAACTATTCTATCCTCGCCACGCCGGCAGAGGGACTGAGCGGTAAGTTCACGAAGAAGGACCGTAAGCAGTTCGGTATCATCCCCGGTGTCACCGATCGTGAGTATTATACGAACTCCAACCATGTTCCGGTATACTATAAGTGCTCCGCCCTCCACAAGGCGGAGGTAGAGGGTCCTTATCATGAGATGACGCGTGGCGGCCATATCTTCTATGTGGAGATGGATGGTGATGCTACCCATAACCCGCAGGTCATCATGCGTGTCGTCGATATGATGGATAAGTTCAATATGGGTTACGGCAGTGTGAACCACAACCGCAACCGTTGTATGAACTGTGGTTACGAGAATGCCGATCCGAATATGAAGAGTTGTCCGAAATGTGGCAGCACCCATATCGACCGTCTGCAGCGTATCACCGGTTATCTCGTTGGTACCACCGACCGCTGGAACTCCGGTAAACTCGCTGAGCTCCATGACCGTGTGACACATATCCAAGGGTCAAAATTAGATTAATGAAGATATCCATATTACAAGTTATTCACGATACAATGGTGGACGGGCCGGGATTCCGGACGTCCATTTATTGTGCCGGTTGCCCGAACCATTGCAAGGGCTGCCATAATCCTCAGTCGTGGGACATCCATAATGGTCATGAGGTAGATACGGAGGCTCTCCTGGAAGAAGTGCTGAGTGATCCTTTCGCCGATGTCACGTTCTCCGGTGGTGATCCGATGTTCCAGCCGGAGGGGTTCTATGAACTGGCGAAGGCGATCCGGGCCAAGAGTAAGAAGACGATCTGGTGCTATACCGGTTTCTCTTTTGAGGACCTTGTGAAGAACGAGGCGCAGCGCCGCCTCCTCACCCAGCTTGACGTCCTCGTCGACGGTCGTTTCGTGGAGGCTCTGAAGGATCCCGACCTCCTTTTCCGTGGCAGCAGCAATCAGCGCCTCATTGATGTACAGGAGTCGCTGCGGCAAGGGAAAGTGGTGGAGGCGGAGATGGATATTTAGAAGCCTCACCCCCCAACTCCACCCCGAAGGGGGAGGGGAGTGATATGTCCCTACAAAAAATCCCCGTTATGTTTTCTTGGTTGTATTTTTTGTTGTAATTTTGCAGTCGGAAAAAATACAAGCAATGAAGATTATTAATTTTAGTGAACAACATTCCATCATCAACCAATATATGGCCGAGGTGAGGGATAAGGAGTACCAACGTAATCGACTGCTCTTTCGCAATAACATTGAACGGATTGGGGAGTTTGAAGCCTTCGAACTCTCGAAGACCCTTGACTATCATTCTGTGAAGGTGGAGACCCCCCTTGGCGTGTCTACCCTCGACGTCCCGTCGGAAGAGGTTGTCCTTGCCACGATTTTTCGTGCCGGTCTGCCGTTTCATCAGGGCTTTCTGCGAGTCTTCGACCATGCCGGTAATGCCTTTGTGAGCGCTTACCGTGAATATCGGGATGCCGCCCATGAGGAGGTCGATATTCATGTGGAGTATTTGGCCACGCCGAGTCTCGAAGGGAAGGTCCTTGTTATCGCCGACCCGATGTTGGCCACGGGAGGTAGTATGGAACTCGGTTACAAGGCCTTTCTGACGAAGGGCACGCCGCGCCAAGTCCATGTCTGTTGTGTCATTGCCACGCCGGAGGGAATCGATCATATTCGCAAGACCTTCCCGGAAAATACGACGGTGTGGTGTGCCGCTATCGATCCCGGGATGAATGAGCATAAATACATTGTGCCGGGTTTCGGAGATGCCGGAGATTTGTGTTATGGTGAGAAAATATAAGCAAAAGGCTTGATTTAAGTCAAGTATATTATTGGTTTCGAAAATTTATCACGAAAATATTTGGCTAGTAAAGATAATCGATGTACCTTTGCACTCGTCAAAAGGTTAATAGATTGTTTAGGTTAGTAGTAATAGATTTAGGTTTTTAGTTATTAGGTTAAGGTAAAAGATGATTGTTTAACGGTAACGAAGATTGTCGTGAGGCAGTGTTCATTACATGAAATTACTTTTCAAGTTAAACATATTTTATGCCACAGCTCGTTTGAGAGTTGTGGCGTAAATTTTTTTAGGACATTTTCTATTTTCCATTTTCTATTTTCTATTTTCCATTCTCCATTTACATAGCACTCCATGCCGCACCGAGCATGGCATAACCGCCGAAACCGAGAATTTGGATTTCGGGAATTTTCTCCTCACTCACTCCTCCCAGCGCAATGACTTTCGCGTCGATGATTCTCTCGTCACGGGCCTGGAGTAGGTCTTCCGTCGTGAAGGCACTGTGGTATCCTTGTTTGGAGATACTATCGTAGATAGGACTGAGGAAGACATAATCACACCTTTCTTTATAGTGCGCCACTTCTTCGAGGGAGTGGCAACTGCGGGAAATGGAGGGCTCATTTGGCGTTCCGCCGACGGACCGCCACAAGGGACAGCCCCTGCCCGTGGCGGTCGGATCGACCCATGTGGGTGTGGTATTGCGGTGGTTGAGATGGATGCCACGGAGATGATATTCCCTGACGAGGTCGTAATGGTCATGGAGGACGAGACGGTTATAACAAGATGCCGGGAGGGCATCGAGGAGGCTGGCTATGACCTCCCGTGATGCTCCCGGCTTTCGAATATGGATGAGATCGAAACGGGCAAGGCGGTCGACGATCATCGCCGCCTCTCCCTCGAAGACATCCGGTCGTGTGATAGCGATACGAAGCATATGCTGAGGTTAACGATTCAACTGATGACTGATGCGGGCAGCACAGAAGTTCGGGCCGCACATGGAACAGTAGTTACCCTGTTGCGGGTTGGCGGCGAGATAGTATTCCTCGGCGCGTTCAGGATCCAGGGAGAGATGGAACTGGTCTTTCCATCGGAAGTCATAACGGGCCTTCGAGAGGGCATTGTCACGGAGCTGTGCCCCTGGGTGTCCCTTGGCGAGGTCAGCAGCATGGGCGGCAATCTTATAGGTGATGATACCCGTGCGCACATCGTCCTTGTCGGGCAGGGCGAGATGCTCCTTCGGTGTGACATAGCAGAGCATGGCCGTACCGTACCACCCGATCATGGCGGCGCCGATGGCACTCGTGATATGGTCATAGCCTGGTGCGATATCCGTCACGAGCGGACCGAGGGTATAGAAGGGTGCGCCGTGGCATTTCTCCTTCTGACGCTCCACATTTTCACGGATCTTCTGCATCGGCACATGGCCCGGACCTTCTATGAAAGCCTGTACGCCATGATCCCAGGCCCGCTGGACGAGTTCACCGAGGGTGTCAAGTTCGGCGAATTGTGCGGCGTCATTGGCATCGTGGATACTGCCCGGTCGGAGACCGTCGCCGAGGGAGATGGCGACGTCATAGCGGTGACAGATGTCACAGATCTCATCGAAATGCGTATAGAGGAAACTCTCCTCATGGTGTTGCTGGCACCATTGGGCGATGATGCTGCCGCCACGGCTGACGATTCCCGTGAGACGGTGGAGGGCCAGGGGGATATTGTTCTGACGGATGCCACAGTGGATCGTGAAATAGTCCACGCCCTGTTCGGCCTGTTCGATGAGGGTGTCGCGGAACACCTCCCAGGAGAGATCGGCAATCTTCCCATCGACTTTCTCAAAAGCCTGGTACATCGGTACCGTTCCCACAGGGACGGGACAGTTGCGGAGGATAGCCTCGCGTGTCTCGTGGATGCGGTCGCCCGTGGAGAGATCCATGAGGGTGTCACCGCCCCAACGGCAGCTCCATAGAGCCTTGTCGACCTCCTCTTCGATGCCCGACGATACGGCTGAGTTGCCGATATTCGTGTTGATCTTCACGAGAAAGTCGGAACCGATGATCATCGGTTCCGTTTCGGGATGGTGGTTGTTGGCAGGAATGACGGCGGTACCCTCGGCAATCTTCGCTCTGACGAATTCCGGGGTGATCCTCGTCTCGATGCCTTTCTCCTGGCAGTCCATGTTCTCGCGGATAGCGACATACTCCATCTCTTCGGTGATGATGCCCTGACGGGCACAGTCGAGGAGGGACTTGCCGTCACGGCGGCGGATCCATCCTTCACGGAGCTTCGGCAGGCCACGGTGGAGGTCTTGTTGATAGTTGGGATCACCATAGGGACCACTGGTGTCATAAACGAGGACGGGGTCGTTGGCCTTCATGACCTTCTTTCCGTCGGTGATGGTGACGGTAGGCGTGAGGGAGATCTCCCGCATGCCCACGCGCAGGTCGGGGAACAGCGTCCCCGCCCGGTAAATCTTTTTAGAATAGGTTGATTCCTGTTTGCAGTCTTGGTTCATCTTTCGTTTTGTTTTTGGGGGTCGTTATTATTACGCTTCCTTGCGCTTGCAAAGCGCAAGCACTCGACGGCAGGCCCTGAAACAGCACCCTACGGCAGGCCCTGAAACAGGGCCGCCCCTACGGCGGCAGCGTATTGGACGGGATCAGCGGCACGGAGGATGGCGCCGCTGACGGCGATGCCGGTGACACCCGTGGCGAGGATATCGGGGATATCCTCGAGGGTGATACCGCCGATGGCGACGATGGGGAGGGTGATCCCTTCGGCATGCATGGCCGTGATGATCCGTCGGTAACCGTCGAGGCCGAGGATGGGACTGAGATTCGCCTTCGTTGTGGTATACCGGAAGGGGCCGCAGCCGATATAGTCAGCCCCCTGGCGGTGGAGACGGCGGACATCGTCGATGGTGTTCGCCGTACCACCTATAATATATGATGTGCCGAGGAGCTTGCGGGCCTCGTCGACGGGCATGTCATGTCGGCCGAGATGGACCCCGTCGGCACCTGTCTCCCTGATGAGGCCTACGCGGTCGTCGAGGATCAGTGTGGCACCGGCGTTGTGGCAGAGCGTTGCCGCCTGTCGGGATACTGCTGCCACCTCATCGTCCGTGGCATCCTTCATGCGCAGTTGGATCCATCGGCAGCCTCCTTCGAGGGCCATGCGGATCCCGTCGAGGTCGCTGTAGTGTTTCGTTGCGTGCGATATAAATTGAAATTTAATATGATCCATTTTTTATTGTCCATTGTCCATTTTCCATTGTTCCCAACGCTGGGCCATGGTCGTAATCCTTTCCACGGAGGAGGGCCAGATAGAGAAACTCCTTGGCGCGGCGGACAGCCTCGGGCATGGGGAGACCGTGAGCCAGGAAAGCCGTGATGGCGGAGGAGAGGACGCAACCCGTACCATGGGTGTTCGTTGTCTGCAGGGTAGGGGCGGAGAACGTATGGAAATCAGAGCCCGTGAGGAGCAGGTCGTCCTTCGTCGTTCCCTTCCGGTGACCCCCTTTGATGAGAACGTCACGGGCACCCATGTCCCGCAGACGGAGGGCCGCCGTGCGGAGCTCATCGGGAGTGGAGACGGGGAGTCCCGTGAGGCAGGCTGTCTCGGGGATGTTCGGCGTGAGGAGCGTCGCCAGGGGCAGCAGTTCGTCGATGAAGGTCCCGATGGCCTCTTCGTCCATCAGTCGGCTGCCGTTTGTAGCCACCATCACGGGATCGATGACGATGGGGCAGGAGGGAAACCGGCGGAGTGTCGCGGCGACGGCATGGATGACGGCTCCGTTGGGGAGCATTCCGATCTTCACCGCCATGGGAGGCGTTTCGCTGAGGACCGTCTCCAACTGTGCTGTCACGAGTTCCGGCGGCATCGGCAGGGCGGCATGGACGCCGTGGCTGTCCTGCGCCGTGACGGCCGTGACGACGAGAGAGGTCAGACAGTCCAGTGCCGTCATCGTCTTGATGTCCGCGGCGATGCCGGCGCCACCGCTGGAGTCAGAGCCGGCAATCGTCAGCGTAGAGAGATAATGTTTCATCGTTTTCCGTGGTCGAAGCAGCGGTCCCAGTTTTTCCACACCGGCTCGACGCCCATGGCCTTGAGGTCGGCGATGACCTGAGGCGTACGACGGCTGTCGGCGACATGGAACTGTTCCAGGGCTGTGGGATAACAACAGTAGCCTCCCGGGTCGGTATGACTCTCCGAACTCATTGTTGTCACGCCGAGGGTCGCCATGTGGTTGCGTATCTCCGGACTCTCACGGGTGGAATAGCTGATGTCGACATCGGGGTCGAAGATTCGCATGGCAAACGTCGCCAGGGCCAGTTCCCGGTCACTCATGATGACATTGGGTTGGAAACCGCCGTTCTCCGAGGGCCGCATACGTGGGAAGTTGACGCTATACTGGGTCCGCCAGTAGTGTTTCTCGAGATAACGGAGATGATAGGCCATCATCGTCACGTCCGTCCGCCAGTCCTCGAGACCGATGAGAGCACCCATGCCGATCTTATGGACACCGGCACGTCCCATGCGGTCGAAGCCATTGAGGCGCCATTCATAGTTCGACTTCATGCCGTGGGGATGATATTTCTTGTAGTTCGTCTCATGATAGGTCTCCTGGAAACAGATGACGCCGTCGAGGCCGTGGTCGCGGGCCAGTAGGGCATAGTCCTCCTCCTTCAAGGGCATGACCTCTATCTGCAGGTTGTTGAAATACGGTTTGGCGAGGTCGAGGGCGCGGGCGATATAGTCGACGCCGGCGAGGCGGGGGTTCTCGCCCGTGAGGACGAGGAGGTTGTCGAAGGGCCCGAGTTTCTTGATTGCCTCGTATTCCCGTACGATCTCGTCCTCAGTGAGGATGGTCCGCTTCATCTTGTTCTGTACGTGGAATCCGCAGTAGACGCAGGAGTTTGTACAGGAGTTGGTGATATAGATCGGAATGAACATATTGATGGTCTTGCCGAAGCGCTCACGGGTCAGTTTGCGGCTCAGACGGGCCATGGGTTCAATGAACTTGTCGGCAGCGGGTGAGATGAGGGCCATGAAGTCGTCCACCGTAGGATGGAGGGCGTTGAGGGCGTTCTTGACATCGTTGTCGGTCTTGGCCAGGATGCGGGCTTTCGTCTCCTCCCAGTCGATATGCTTGATTACATCGTAAAACATAAATATTATCCTCCGCAGAATGCTTTAATAATTAACAGATCGTCACCCTCTCTCAATGGGTGATCTTTCCAGTCGTCGCAACAGACGAGCTCGTTGTTCACGGCAATGGCCACGCCCTTGTTGGGCAGTTTCTCCCGTTGCGCGACATCGGTGAGGCGGCTGCCCTCGGGCAGTTCCACCTCTTTCTTATTGATATGGATTTTCATTGTATAGGCCGTTGTAGGGACATGATTTATCATGTTCCGTAGAATATCTTTCAGTCTTTTAATCCAAAAAACTGGTGAGGGGTGATGTGGCGTCAGCCTGGAAATCGAGATGGCGGCTGCCGAGCCCCGCCTCATAAGCCTCACGGCCGGCCTCCACAGCCTTGGCGAAGGCGGCAGCCATGGCTACCGGGTCATCGGCGACGGCGATGGCGGTGTTCACCATCACGGCGTCAGCACCGATCTCCAGGGCCTTCGCGGCATCACTGGGTGCGCCGATACCGGCATCGACGACAACGGGGACGCGGGCCTCCTCAATGATAATATTCAGAAAGTCGAGGGTCCGCAGGCCGAGATTGGAGCCGATGGGGGCACCGAGGGGCATCACGGTGGCGGCACCGGCCTCTTCGAGACGCTTACAGAGTACGGGGTCAGCCTGACAGTAGGGGAGGACGACGAACCCGTCTTTTACAAGTTCCTCCGTGGCCTTGAGGGTCTCCGTACTGTCGGGCAGGAGATAGCGGGGGTCGGGATGGATCTCAAGTTTGATCCAGTTGGTCCCGAAGGCTTCACGGGCCATCCTTGCGGCGAAGACAGCCTCCTGGGCATCCCGCACGCCTGAGGTGTTGGGAAGGAGTTGGATACCGGGCTGGGCGATATGACTGAGCATGTCGTCGTTCTTGTCGCCGAGGTCGATGCGTTTCATGGCCATCGTGACCATCTGTGTGCCGGAGGCCTTGATCGCCTTCTGCATGATTTCATTACTACTGAATTTTCCTGTTCCCAGGATGAGGCGGGATGAGAACGTCTTGCCCGCAATGTTCAATGTCTGCATACTATGCGTTCATGAGTGATTAAATGAATAAGGAGCAAGAGAGATTACGGCATAGAACGCTTCTCTTCCGAAGAAAGAGAAACTTTTTCCCTACGGCAGCATTATCTGCATCAGGTTGTATGGGTATGATCTCAGCACTGCCAACAGGCAGGCACCCCTTTGTCGTTATTTACGACGGCTGCAAAAGTATAAAGAATTTTTGAAAGATGCAAGAAAAAACAGAAAAATGACAGAATATTTGTTATTTTTGCAGCAAAAATTATAAAAAAACAGAGTAACAGATTTTTCATACGCTGCACCGTATATTTTTCGTCTGATACTCTGTCTTTTGTTTTGGGGAAGTTGAACCTGATGATGATGTCCCTATGATCAAGGAAATTTCGGATATTTGTCGAAGTCGGGCTTGCGCTTCTCAAGGAAGGCACGGCCACCCTCCTGGGCCTCATCAAGGGTATAATAGAGCATCGTGGCATCACCGGCGAGTTCCTGGATACCGGCCTGCCCGTCGAGTTCGGCATTGAAGCCGGCCTTCATCATGCGCAGAGCCAGTGGTGACCGCTCCATCATTGTCTCGGCCCACTCCACACAGGTGTCCTCGAGCTGGTCAAACGGCACGACTTTGTTGACCATACCCATTTCCTCGGCTTCCTTGGCCGTATACTGCTTACAGAGATACCAGATCTCACGGGCTTTCTTTTGCCCCACCATCCGGGCGAGATAGGAGGCACCGAAACCGGCATCGAAACTGCCGACTTTCGGACCTGTCTGTCCGAAGATAGCGTTCTCTGAGGCTATCGTGAGGTCGCACATGATATGCAGCACATGACCGCCACCGATGGCATAACCGTTGACCATGGCGATGACAGGCTTCGGCAACCGACGGATCTGCATCTGTACGTCGAGGACATTGAGGCGCGGCACGCCGTCTTTGCCGACATATCCGCCACGGCCCTTGACATGCATGTCACCACCGGAGCAGAAGGCCTTGTCACCGGCTCCCGTGAGGATAACGACACGGATGTCGAGGCTCTCACGACAATAGGAGAAGGCCTGACTCATCTCCCACACCGTCAGAGGCGTGAAGGCATTGCGGTAGCGCGGTCGGTTGATCGTGATCTTCGCAATGTGGTTGTACTCTTCAAAGAGGATTTCCTTGAAGTCGAAACCCTCAATCTTTTTCCATTCTCTTGGCATATATTTTCGTTTATTAGATGAACACTTCCAGCACGACAGGCTTATCGGCGCTTGAGGCCAGGAGCTGCGGCAATGCCGTCGCATATTCTTTCAGGTTACGGGCAGAGAAATAGAGGCAGTTGTTCTGCTTACAGATACCCTCGGCACTCGTCTTATGTGTACCCATGACCATCGGACGTGCCCCGCTGTCCTTCAGACCGTCGAACTTCGAGAAAATTTCTCCACCGCCGTTATTGAGCAAGAGGATGCGGAAGTTTCCGCCGAGTTCCTTGTTCCACAGCGCGTTCTCATCGTAGAAGAAGCTCAGGTCACCGATGATACAAAGTACGCGGTTCTCCGAGGCCAGTGCCATACCGGCCGCCGTCGACAGGGAACCGTCGATGCCATTGATACCCCGGTTGCACCATACGACATGGTTGACATTCCGGTTACAGAGTCTCACGGGCATACTGTTGGCGGCCTGTACGCGGATACCCTCCTGGCCGTGGAGGTTCAGCTCCACATTGAGGCGCATAAGGACGGTATCGGGGCGCCATTTGTTCTTCTGCGCCTCGATCTCGGCATAGGTCTGCTCCTTGGCGGCCCAGATCTTCTCCTCCCAGCGCTCCATAAACTCATTACGGAAATCTGTTGGCAGCTTTTGAAGGAAGAAACGGAGGAAATCGACAGGATCACACTCGATGATATCCGTCAGATGACAGAAGGTATCAGTGACGGCACCATCCTCGTTGACGACAAACGTACGGGCATCCTTCGCACGGCGCAGGAAAGCCTTCAGCCGGTTGCTGATCAGAGCGCCACCGATATACAGGATCGTGTCTGGGAGGAAGCGCTCGATATTCTCTTCCCCTCCCGCCTCAATATTGTCGAGGGCGGCGTCGATCTGTTCACCGAAGAACGGCGACGGGGCCGTAGCCTCCGTGATCCATACGAGGCCCGGCTGTTCGTTGATGTCATGGAAGATGGAGTCGAAGGAGTTCGGGGCCATATGACCGATGACGATCATCGGGCGCTTCGCCTTCGTGAAGGTCTCCATGAAATGATCCATGGCGGCACTGCTGACATCGTTATTCTCCCAACGGGTGATGAGACGGACATCGGGGAGCTTCTTCTCCGTAAACTCATAGAGGTCACCGGAGATGGGCACGTTGATGTGTACGGGGGCCTTGCCGTGATGGGTGGCGGCGAGCAGGGCCTCGTTGACGAGGCGGTTGCAGTACCACTCTCCTTCGGCATCGACGGGCTCGGGGAGCGAGACACTCTTACGGACGAAACGGCCGAGGGCACCGGGCTGTACGATGGTCTGTCCGTCGAGCTGGTCGATCCACTGCTGCGGACGGTCGGCGGAGACGACGATGATGCTCTGGTGCTGGTAACGGGCCTCGGCGACAGCGGGGAGGAGGTTCAGCAGTGCCGTGCCCGAGGTGACACAGACGACGACGGGACGGGCCGTGGCCTGGGCGATGCCGAGGGCATAGAAACCCGCGCTGCGTTCGTCGGTGACGGCATGACAGCGGATCTGTTTCGTCTCATTGAGATTGTTGACGATAGGGGCGTTACGGCTGCCGGGACAGACCACGGCATCACGGATACCGCCTTTCACGAGCACCGCCGTGAAGATATTGACATTTTTCTTGTTTGAATACATTTTTTCGTATATTTTTTATCACCGTAGGGGCACCCCTTGTGGGCGCCCTAACCGGGAATATTGCGGCCCGATGCCGGTACGGCATTCCCGGATGAAGACGTTGGTCATTCGGCGTTCCGCCGACGGGCCGCCACAAGGGACGGCCCCTGCAAAGGGACCAAAACCCTCCTCATGGTTCCGAGCTTGTTCTCCGTCTCCTGCCACTCACTGGCCAGACGGCTGTCGGTGATCAGGCCACCACCGGCATAGAGGTCGGCATGATCCTGATGGAGCTCCATACAACGCAGGGAGACAAAGAGATGGGTCTCCTCATGGGGATTGAGGGGACCGAGGAAGCCACTGTAGTAACGCCGCGGCGCATGCTCGTTGGCCAGGATGAAGGCCTGCGTCGCCGCCTTCGGCAGACCACAGACGGCGGGCGTGGGATGGAGGCGGTTGAGGACATCACCGAGATAACGGTCGTCGGAGAGGGTGAAGAAGAAATCACTGCGCAGATGGACGAGATCGGCGGCACGCATCGTCCGCGGTCCCTCCTCACGGAACGTATCCGTGAACTGTTCGAGGCACTGCGTGATATATGTCGCCACATACCGCTGTTCCTGGATATTCTTCGCCGACCACGTGGTGAACTCCCCTTCCGTCTTCAGCGCTTCTCCCTCGAGGCGCATCGTTCCGGCCAGGGCCATCGTGTGCCATTCCATTCCGTCACCTTCCAACAGCACCTCCGGCGTGGCCATGAGCCATGTGCCGGCATCCTCCATCTCCACGAGGGCGATGAAGAGGCGGGGATAGAGCCGGCAGGCTCGGAAGAACAGCGCCTCGGCATCGGTGCCGGGGGCAAGGGCTACACGGCTGCGACGGGCGAGGACGATCTTCTGAAACTCTCCGTCCTCGAGATGGGCATGGAAATTGGCATAGTCGATGGCATAATCGCCATATTCCGTTTCTGAGGCCTGCAACGGCGCCGCCTTGTGTTCGTTCCGTAGGGGCTGTCCCTTTTGGATGGCCTGACAGGGATCGACAGCAATGGCGGGACTGTCGGTCAACCTCTCCTCCTCCCGCTCGTCGGGGTGAAGGAGCAGAAGCGGACATTCCTTGTTCTCCACGAAGGGAGCAAAGACGAACCCACTCTTTCCACTGAGGTCGGCGACTCCCGTGACCATTTCCGGATGACCGCTATGCTGCACAAGACGGACATAGCGATCACTATGGGGCAGACGGTAGAGAACAAAGTTACTCATTGCCTTTCTGCGCTTTCTTCGGATTCTCTTTCTTTGGTGTTTCTCCACGTACGACATAATTTGTCACCATCACCGTGGATATCAGGTCATGGCCATCATTGTAAAGATCCACCTGCCACTGGTGAAGGGTACGGCCCTTATGGCGCAGCGTACCGTAGGCTGTCACCGTTCCGCCGTAAGGCATGGCCTTGATATGATTGCCGCTGACACTGATTCCCACACAGATCTTACCGGGACAGAGGGCTACGGAGCCCACACCAGCAAGGTTCTCCGCTAGAGCCAGGGAGGCACCGCCACTGAGGAAGCCGAAGACTTGCTTCGTACGGTCATCGACGGGCATCGTCGCCTTCAGCGTATTTTCCTCGGGCGTGGAAATAAAGGTCATCCCCAATGTTCTGGAGAGGCCGTCCTCATTCTCCAACACTTCTTTCAAATGATCGATATTCATAAGCGTTATTTTTTCTTACTTGCAAAAATAAGAAAAAAGGATGAGATAAGGAAAAAAAACAAGAAAAAAAGTAGGGACATGATGAATCATGTCCCTACGACGTGGAAGGCTTTATTATTCCAGTGTCTTATCCAGCAACTCATAGAAGGCGGGATCCTCACCGACGACCGTCTTGACGATCTTGCCCTGGGGATCGACGAGGATCTTCGTGGGGAAGCCACTGATGGCATAGTCCTCCAGCAAATGGCTGTCCTTGTCACAATACACCTGCTTCCATGTCATCCCGTTCTTCTTCACGGCAGCACGCCATTTCTCCGGCGTGTCCTGGCAGTCGACACCGACGATTTCCAGCTTGTCCTTGTACTTAGCATAGTATTTTCTCATCTCCGGCATACCCTTGATACACCAATAGCACCAGGAGCCCCAGAAATCAATGACGACATATTTGCCACGGAGACTGCTCAGCGTGAAGGGTTTGCCGTCGATGTCCTTCAGCGTGAAGTCCTTAGCCTCAACCCCACTGGCCTGGATCTTCTCAGCGCGGACCTCTTCCTCTTTCTCTTTCTGTGCCTGGTCGAGGAACCGCTGATAATAACATTTCATCCTACCGTCACGGACAGAGGAATCGAGGGCGGCGACACCCGCTTTCATCAGATCAAGATCCTCTAGTTCGGGGATGATGGCGGCAGAGGCCTCCTCCGAAGGGTGAGCCTTGATATAGTTCAACACCGTCTCGTGGTATTCTTTCTCCAGAGCCGGCATCTGCGCGTCATAGTCCTTGGCTACGGCATCACGACTCTCGCCTTTCGACAGACGGTCATCACAGGCTTTCTCGAGGGCATTGATCTTCTGCTGCCCCGCCTCCATCATCAGGTCGGCCTGGTGATACTGCTGATAGAACTTACTGCCCGTGATGTCATAACGCATGTTGATATCGCCCTTCAGCTGCGCCTCCTCACCGGGAACAGCAACGATGGTGAACCGCTTGTGATCCTGATGGCGCATTGTGGCTGGGGTAAAGAAATACACGCTCTTCGGCTTGTCGATATTGGCGGTATACTCAAACTTCCCTTTCTTCACGAGAATCGTATCACGCAACAGTTTCGGCTGTGCCGACCGCAGGACGATCAGTGTGTCGCCGATGTTAGCCAACTGGCCCTTGACGACAAAACGCTGTGGCGTACCGGCGAAAACAGTAGTGGTGAGCGCCCAGGCTCCCATACAACTCAATAACTTCTTGTTCATAGCTTTTTTGAATCAATTTTACTACAAAACTACATCTTTATACGTTATCCGACACATCATCTCCAGGAAATTTAAGAATATATAACACTGTAGGGACATGATTCATCATGTTCCTTATTCATTAAGAAGACATAATAACAGATTTCACATATACAGTGCAGTGTATGTAAAATCTGTTACTCTGTCTTTTATCATCCCGTCTGTTCGAGTAAAAATCTGTATTTTATGTTCGGAGTTCGGAATAATTTTGTAACTTTGCAGCATAAAAGAATTTTCGAAAATTAGATTTATGAACATTTTAGAGTTAAGCGAACAAGAGATTGGTCGCCGCCAGAGTCTTCAGGAGCTGCGCAACATGGGTATCGACCCCTATCCAGCAGCCGAGTTTCCCACCAATGCCTTCAGTACGGATATCAAGGCAGAATACAAAGAGGGCGAGAAACGCGAAGTCGTCATCGCCGGCCGTATGATGACACGTCGTGTCATGGGTAAGGCCAGCTTCGTTGAGCTCCAGGACTCCAAGGGCCGTATTCAGGTCTATGTCACCCGTGATGATATCTGTCCCGACGAGAACAAGGACCTCTATAATAAGGTCTTCAAGAAACTCCTTGACATCGGTGACTTTATCGGCATCAAAGGCTTCGTTTTTAAGACACAGACCGGAGAGGTGAGTGTCCATGCCCAGAGCCTGAAACTCCTCAGCAAGAGCCTCAAACCGCTGCCCATCGTGAAATACAAGGATGGCGTGGCCTATGATAAGTTCGACGATCCCGAGCTGCGCGCCCGTCAGCGTTATGTCGACCTCATCGTCAACGATGGCGTCAAGGACACGTTCCTCAAGCGTGCCACCGTGCTGCGTACGATGCGTGACTTCTTCGACAAGGCCGGATATACGGAGGTGGAGACGCCGATTCTGCAGTCTATCCCCGGTGGTGCCAGCGCCCGTCCGTTCATCACCCATTTCAATGCCCTGAACATCGATATGTACATGCGTATCGCTACAGAGCTCTACCTCAAGCGACTCATCGTTGGTGGCTTTGAGGGTGTCTACGAGATCGGCAAGAACTTCCGCAACGAGGGTATGGACAAATACCACAATCCTGAGTTCACCTGTATGGAACTCTATGTTCAGTATAAGGATTACAACTGGATGATGAGCTTCACGGAGAAACTCCTGGAGACAATCTGTGTTGCCGTCAACGGCTCTACGGAGGTGAAGAACGGTGATCACATGATCTCCTTCAAGGCCCCGTTCCGCCGTATCCCTATCCTCGATGCCATCAAGGAGAAGACCGGCTTCGACTGCAACGGCAAGAGTGAGGACGAGATCCGCCAGTTCTGCCTCAGCAAGGGTATGGAGGTTGACGAGACGATGGGTAAGGGTAAGCTCATCGACGAGCTCTTTGGCGAGTTCTGTGAGGGAACCTTCATCCAGCCGACCTTCGTCATCGACTATCCCGTGGAGATGAGTCCGCTGACGAAGATGCACCGCAGCAAGCCCGGACTGACCGAGCGCTTCGAACTGATGGTCAACGGCAAGGAACTCGCCAACGCCTACTCTGAGCTCAATGACCCCATCGACCAGGAGGAGCGCTTCAAGGAGCAGATGCGCCTCGCCGACAAGGGTGATGATGAGGCCATGATCATCGACCATGACTTCCTCCGCGCCTTGCAGTATGGTATGCCGCCGACGAGTGGTATCGGTATCGGAATCGACCGTCTGTGCATGCTCATGATCGGTAAGGAGAATATCCAGGAGATCATGCTCTTCCCGCAGATGAAGCCTGAGGCTAAGATCCCGCAGAGCTCCATCAAGGAGTGGGCCGCCATCGGTGTCCCCGAAGACTGGGTCTACGTGCTTCGCAAGGCCGGCTTCAACCTCATCACGGATATCAAGGGTGAGAAAGCCCAGGGTCTGCAGCAGAAGATCGGTGAGATCAACAAGAAATATAAACTCGGCTACGAGAAACCGTCTGTCGACGACATCCAGAAATGGATTGATGCCGCAGGCAACAGTGCTGCCGAATAAATTCTACGACTGTCCATGCGCCTGATTCATAAGATCAAACAAGCCCTCGGCCTCGCCAAGAGAGGCTATGTCCCCGATTTCGGCCGTGTCGCCATCATCGGGGGCGGCTCATGGGCTACCGCCATCGCCAAGATTGTGGTGGATCACACCCATCACATCGGATGGTATATGCGGCGCGACGACCGCATCGCCGACTTCCTTAAGCTCGGCCATAACCCCGCCTATCTCACGGGACTGCATTTCGACACTGATGAGATCGACTTTTCCTCCGACATCAACGCCATCGTACGCCGTTACGACACGCTGATCTTCGTCACCCCTTCTCCTTATCTCAAGGATCATCTGAGGAAGCTCACGACGGACCTCAGCCAGAAGATCATCGTCACGGCCATCAAGGGTATCGTGCCCGAGGAGGATGTCGTCTGTTCGGAATATTTCCACAACCGCTACCACGTGCCCTACCGCCAGCTGCTGTGCATCGGCGGCCCATCACATGCTGAGGAGGTGGCGCTGGAACGGCTGACCTACCTCACCGTCGCCTGCAGCGAGGAAAAGGTAGCCCGGGAGTTTGCCGAACAGGTCCTCGAATGCAACTACATCCATACGGAGACATCCCCCGATGTCGTCGGCATCGAATATGCCGCCGTGCTGAAGAATGTCTATGCCATCTGCGCCGGTATCACCAGTAGTCTCGGCTATGGCGACAACTTTCAGGCCGTGCTGCTGACGAATGCCATCCGTGAGATGGACCGTTTCCTCTCCGCCGTTAACCCTGTCCACCGGAACATCTGCGACAGCGTGTACCTCGGTGACCTCCTTGTCACGGGATATTCCAACTTCTCCCGAAACCGTACCTTCGGTATGATGATCGGCAAGGGGTATTCCATCAAGAGCGCACAGGTAGAGATGAAGATGGTGGCCGAAGGCTATTACGGCACAAAATGCATGACAGAGCTCAACGCACAGGTCCATGTCGACATGCCCATCCTACGTACTGTACACCATATATTATATGAGGGGGGCAACGCACGACAGGATATCGCCGGGCTCACTACACAATTAAATTGATTTCTGAATGTTTCACAAATAAAGTTATGAAGAATATCACTTTAGACATCACCAAGGCTGCCCAGTTCCTCAAGCCGGGCACGGTTGAGGGCTATGAGGCCCAGGTAAAAGACGCACAGAAAGCCCTCGAGGATGGCACCTGCGCTGGTAACGACTTCCTCGGATGGCTCCACCTGCCGTCTTCCATCACTGATGACTTCCTGGCACAGATCCAGGCTGTCGCAGACACGCTGCGCTCCAAGTGCGAGGCTGTCGTCGTCGCCGGTATCGGTGGCTCCTATCTCGGCGCCCGTGCCGTCATCGAGGCCCTGAACAACTCCTTCGCATGGCTCGTCAACGACAAGAAGAACCCCACGATCCTTTTCGCCGGTAACAACATCGGTGAGGACTACCTCGCTGAGCTCACCGACTATCTGAAGGATAAGAAGTTTGGTGTCATCAATATCTCCAAGTCCGGTACGACAACGGAGACCGCCCTCACCTTCCGTCTGCTGAAGCGTCAGTGCGAGGCTCAGCGTGGCAAGGAAGAGGCTAAGGATGTCATCGTCGCCGTCACCGACGCCCATAAGGGTGCCGCCCGCGCCGCTGCTACGAAAGAGGGTTACAAGACCTTCGTCATCCCCGACAATGTCGGTGGTCGTTTCTCCGTCCTCACGCCGGTAGGTCTGCTGCCGATCGCTGTCGCCGGTTACGACATCAAGGAGCTCGTCAAGGGCGCACAGGATATGGAGAAGGCTACGGCCATCGATGTTCCCTTCGCTGAGAACCCCTCCGCACAGTATGCTGCCGTTCGTAATGGTCTCTATGCCCAGGCCGGCAAGAAGATTGAGATCGTTGCCAACTTCCAGCCGAAGCTCCACTTCTTCGCTGAGTGGTGGAAGCAGCTCTACGGCGAGAGTGAGGGTAAGGACAATAAGGGTATCTTCCCCGCTGCCTGCGACTTCACGACCGACCTCCACTCCATGGGTCAGTGGATCCAGCAGGGTGAGCGCTCCATCTTCGAGACGGTCATCAGCGTTGAGGAGCCGGAGAAGAAGGTTCTCTTCCCGCATGACGACGAGAACCTCGACGGTCTGAACTTCCTCGAGGGTAAGCGTGTCGACGAGGTCAACAAGATGGCTGAGCTCGGTACCCGTCTGGCTCATGTCGATGGTGGCGTACCTAACATCCGTATCTCTGTTCCCCGTCTCGAGGCATACTACATTGGCCAGCTCATCTACTTCTTCGAGAAGGCCTGCGGTATCAGTGGGCTCCTCCTCGGTGTGAACCCCTTCAACCAGCCGGGTGTTGAGGCTTACAAGAAGAACATGTTCGCCCTCCTCAACAAGCCCGGTTACGAGGCTGAGAGCAAGGCGATCCAGGAAAGACTGAAGAATGAGTAAAAAAGCATTTCTCTTTGACATGGACGGCGTGCTGTACGACAGCATGCCGCACCATGCCATTGCCTGGCAACAGTCGATGAAGAAATTCGGCATCCATATGACGGCTGCCGACGCCTATGCCACGGAAGGAGCCCGCGGCATCGACACCATCCGGCTCTTTGCCCGTCAGCAGCTCCATGAGGAACTCACCTTACAACAGGCCCAGGAGATGTACGACGAGAAGACGCGCATCTTCCATGAGATGGGTGACGCCCCGATCTTCGATGGTGTCCTCGACCTCATGCAGTGGCTCAACGATCATCATATCTCCGTCAATGTCGTCACGGGCAGTGGACAGCGCCCCTTGATTCGCCGCCTCCTCCATGACTTCGGCGATTTCCTTGACGAGGACCACATCACGACAGCCTATGACGTAGACCGTGGAAAACCATACCCCGATCCTTACCTCGCCGGTCTCCGGAAAGCCGGTAACCTCAAGCCCTCCGATGCTGTCGTCGTGGAGAATGCCCCCTTGGGCATCCGCTCCGGTGTCGCCGCCGGCATCTATACCGTCGCCATCAACAGCGGCCCCCTCCCCGACGCTACCCTCCTCGCCGAACATCCGAACAAACTCTTCCCCACCATCCGAGATTTCTACAACACACTACGGGATAGAAAGACAGAAAGATAAAAGACAGAGTAACAGATTTTACATATATACTGCGCAAAATGATAAAAGACAGAATAACAGATTTTACATATACTGTATACAATGTGTTTCTTCTGTTATTATGTCTTTGAAAATATGTCCCATCTGTTATTATGTCTTTAATAAGAATATATGTTTCATCTAACATAAGTTTGTCATGAATATATTGTCCCATATCATCTCTCAGTCCTTGTCCCTCCAGGATAGTCGCATTGATGCCACGCTGGCTCTGTTGGACGAAGGCTGTACCATCCCTTTTATTGCCCGTTACCGCAAGGAACGGACGGGAGGTCTCGACGAGGTCCAGATCGCGCATATCGCTGACCTCTATTCCAAACTCAAGGAACTGCAGAAACGTAAGGAGACGGTCCTCAACACCATCTCCGCTCAGGGAAAACTCACGCCGGAGCTGAAGAAACGCGTCGACGACTGTTGGGATGCCAACAGCCTCGAAGACCTGTACCTCCCCTATAAGCCCAAACGGCGCACGAAGGCACAGATTGCGCGCGAACAAGGTCTCGAGCCCCTCGCCACCGTATTATTATTACAACGGGAGCGGGATCCCGAGACTGTCGCCGCACGCTATGTCAAAGGCGATGTCGCCGATGCCGCTCAGGCCCTCCAGGGCGCAAAAGATATTATCGCTGAGATGGTCAGTGAGGATGAGCAGGCCCGTAAGAGTGTCCGTGCCGTCTACCGCCGTGAGGCTATGATCTCCTCAAAGGTCGTTGCCAAGAAGAAGGACACGGACGAGGCCCAGAAATACAGTGACTATTTCGACTGGTCAGAACCGCTGAAACGCTGTTCCTCCCACCGTCTCCTCGCCATGCGGCGCGGAGAAAAAGAGGGTATTCTGCGTGTCTCCATCTCTGCTGATGATGAGGACTGCAGTGATCGGCTTCACCGCCAGTTTGTCCATGGCAACGGCCCCTGTCAGCACCTCGTCAGCGAGGCTGTTGATGACGGATTCAAACGACTCATCAAACCGTCCATGGAGACGGAGTTCTCCTCGCTGAGTAAGGAGAAAGCCGACGAGGAAGCCATCACCGTCTTCGCCGAGAACCTCCGTCAGCTTCTCCTCGCCGCCCCACTGGGACAGAAGCGTGTGCTCGGTGTCGACCCCGGCATCCGAACAGGTTGTAAGATCGTCTGCCTCGACGCCCAGGGTAACCTGCTGCATCATGAGGTGGCACAGATTGCCCGTCAGCCACAGACGGCGGCGGCACAGTTGCAGCGGCTCGTCAACGACTACCGTCTCGAGGCTATCGCCATCGGCAATGGTACCTATTCCCGAGAATCATCCGATTTCATCCATGGACTGCAGTTCAACCATCCCGTACAGATCTTCGTTGTCTCCGAGGATGGCGCCTCCGTCTATTCCGCCTCAGAGACCGCCCGTGAGGAGTTCCCCGATGAAGATGTCACCGTGCGTGGTGCCGTGAGTATCGCACGCCGACTGATGGATCCCCTCGCTGAACTCGTAAAGATTGACCCGAAGAGCATCGGAGTGGGACAGTATCAGCATGATGTCGACCAAGTTGACCTCAAGCACAGCCTCGACACCACCGTGGAACTCTGTGTCAACCGTGTCGGCGTGAATGTCAACACTGCCAGCAAACATCTGCTGACGTATGTCAGTGGACTCGGTCCTTCGCTGGCACAGAATATCGTTGACTACCGACGGGAGAACGGCCCCTTCGCCTCCCGTGCGCAACTGAAAAAGGTGCCGCGCCTCGGGCCTGCCGCCTTTGAACAGTGTGCCGGCTTCCTCCGTATCCCGGGGGCGAAGAATCCCCTCGACAACAGTGCCGTACATCCCGAGAGTTACAAGATCGTAGAGCAGATGGCTAAGGATTGTGGCTGTAAGGTTGCCGATCTCATCCATGATCCCGAGAAGCGCAAGAAGATCCGGTTGGAGAAATACGTTACTAAAGATGTCGGTATGCCGACACTCTGTGATATCCTGAAAGAACTGGAGAAGCCGGGCCGTGACCCACGAGAACAGATCGAAGAGTTCGCCTTCGATCCGAATGTCAAGACCCCCGATGACCTGAAGCCTGGTATGGAGCTCCCGGGTATTATCACGAACATCACCAACTTCGGTGCTTTCGTCGACATCGGTGTTCATCAGGACGGACTGGTACATATCAGTCAGCTCGCCGACCACTATGTGAAGGACCCCACCGAGGTGGTCCATCTCCACGAGCATGTCCGCGTCCGTGTCCTCGACGTCGACAACCGCCGCCACCGTATCTCCCTGACGATGCGCCTATAACAAACAGAAACCGCCTGACTCCTTTCGGAATCAGGCGGTTTTTGTAGAGACAATGGGACTCGAACCCATGACCTCTGCAATGTGACTGCAGCGCTCTAAACCAGCTGGGCTATGCCTCTATGTTTGAATTGCGAGTGCAAAAGTACGGCAAATATTCGGAATATCCAAATTATTTGCCGTATTTTTTTCTTTTTCATCGGAGGGCGCCCATAAGGGATGCCCCTACAGAGGAGGGGGATCAGAGGTAGCTCTGGATCTTCTCCATCAGTGTGGAGAGGTTTCCGCCATCCACGAAGCAATGGTCGACATAGACGGCGATAGGCATAATGAGACGGTCCCCCCTGTGCACGACCTTCCCGACATTCATCAGCGGCCAGTCACTGCCCAAGCCAGGCTTATGAAAGGTATAGGTCATACTCGTAAAGTACAACCGCGGCGTGACGGAGATATTCACCACGCCCGTCTGTCCCGACTCAATAAGTTCCCGATTGACGCCATAAGGATCACCGTCTTCCGGAATATGACTCTTGAGTTCCATGAATTTCTCATAAAAAGTCTTGTAGTCCTTGATATAAGGAATCAATACGGTATAGAACGTCTTCCCTGGAACGGCGAGGGGCACTGTGGCACCTATTTCGTCAAACCAGCATACGCCGTCACCATCGGGACGGTAGCCGAATTCCCGGATCTCATTGACGGCCCGCAGGATGGCATAGAGATAACGGATGAAGAAACTCTCATGCCGTTGCTTCGCCTCCGCGTAAGCCTCCGTGACATCCACTTCCGAGGTGATACTATACCAACTATTGGCAAAATCACGCATGAACCGCCAGTTGTCCCGTCGGTCCCAATGTTCAATATCTACAGGATGTTTCATAACTTTTCTTTTATTCTGCTGCAAAAAAACGGAAAAGAAACGAAACGAACAAGAATCTCCAAATAAATTCGTACCTTTGCAACCCGTACGGTCATGACCCATCATGTTCCGCCCATCCCGGCATCAATAAATTTCAAAAACGACAATAAATGGAGAGATTTTTTTCCGTTGATGGCTGGCTGAACACCACCATCGGCAGCATCAACAACGTACTGTGGTCCTATATCCTCATCATCGCCCTCATCGGCTGTGCCATCCTCTTCACGTGGAAGACCCGTGGCGTACAGTTCCGAATGTTCGGTGAGATGATCCGCCTCCTCGGTGACTCCACGAAGAAAGAGCATGAGAAACATGTGTCGTCCTTCGAGGCCTTCGCCGTATCTATTGCCTCGCGTGTGGGAACAGGCAACCTCGCAGGCGTAGCCACGGCCATTGCCGTGGGCGGTCCCGGCGCCATCTTCTGGATGTGGGTCATCGCCCTGATGGGATCGGCAACGGCCTTCATCGAGTCGACTCTCGCCCAACTCTACAAACGGCATACGGCAGGATCCTTCATCGGTGGACCGGCCTATTATATGCAGTACGGTCTCCACAAGCCCTGGATGGCCAAGCTCTATGCTGTCCTCATCACGGCGACCTTCTGTATGGCCTATATCTCCGTACAGAGCAATACCATCTGCGGAGCAATGGATAAGGCCTTTGGCATCTCGCCCCTCTCCGTGGGCATCTTCCTCGTCGTCATATCCACGGCATGTGTCTTCGGCGGTATCAACCGTATTGCGAAAGTCAGTGCCATCCTCGTGCCCGTCATGGCTATCCTCTATATCATCCTCGCCATCGTCATCATTGCGATGAACATCCGACTGATCCCGCAGGTCTTCGAGCTCATCCTCTCCAACGCCCTTGGCTTCCGGCCCTTTGCCGGCGGCACCTTCGGTATGATGGTCATGACGGGTATCAAGCGCGGCCTCTTCTCCAATGAGGCCGGTGAGGGATCGGCAGCTTGTGCGGCGAGTATCGCCAGTGTCAGCCATCCCGTCAAACAGGGTCTCGTACAGGCGCTGAGCGTCTTCACCGATACTATCCTCATCTGCAGTTGTACGGCCTTCATCATCCTCATCAGTGGGGTCTATACCAACGACAGCCTCAACGGTATCCAACTGACACAGACGGCCCTGCAACAGGAGATCGGCAGTGCGGGCCCCGCCTTCGTGGCTGTCGCCATCTTCCTCTTCGCCTTCTCCTCCATCATCGGCAACTACACCTATGGTGAGATGAACGTGAAATTCCTGACCTCCGACAAGCGGTGGCTCTTCTTCGTCAGAATCATGAACGGTGCCGTGATGGTCCTCTTCGGTGCCCTTGCCAGCCTCGACCTTGTTTGGAACCTCGGTGATCTCTGCATGGGTTGTATCACCCTCTGTAACCTCGTGGCCATCGTCAAACTTCATCCTCAGGCCCTCTGGCTCCTCCGTGACTATCAGAAACAGAAACGATCAGGCATCAAGAGTCCTGTCTTCCACAAAGAACAGATCCCCGACGTGGAACAGGATGAACTGAAAGGATGGAAATAAAAAAGACCGGCAGACATTGGGACGTACGCTTCGTCCTTGTCTGCCGGCTGGTCATAAAAAAAACTACTATTTGAAGTTGAAGTTGGACTTTGTCTCTCTATCTCTCTGTCTAAATACCTACTAAGTTTTTACATTTGCAAAGATACAATATCTTTGCTCTCCCTCAGCAAATCATTCAGCCAAACTGCCATTTCATTCAGTGAAATGAATAGTGTAGGGATATGATTCATCATGTTCCACATCCACATTCTATTACTTATTTCCCCACATAGTTTTTGTTCAGATAATCATTGAAGGCCTCCTTGTAGAGTTCACCGATAGGCAGAAGGACATCATCGCGCAGAAGGACGCGCGTCTTACTCACCTCTTTAATATACCGGAGGTTGATAATATAGGAACGATGGATACGCAGGAAATAGGATGGCAGGCGCTCCTCCAGCCGCTTCATCGAATAGAGGGTGATGACGGGGCGCAGGGGATGGCCTTGGGCGTCGACACCATCGAGATGGAGCTTGAGATATTCACTCATACTCTCCACATAGACGATGGAACTCAAAGCCACACGGACCATCCGGTTCTCTACCTTCACGAAGAGAGAATCGGTATCGGCAGAGAGGCGACGGTTATCAGCGGCCTCAGTGGCTACATCCGAGCCGGCTGCGATCTCTTCATCTGAAGCACTGGCAGCAGGACAGCCGGCAACACCGGAGTCATCCGTCGTTCTCTCTCCGAGCCGCCGCTGCAATTTCGCTGCCGCCCGCCGGAAGTCATCGAGCCCGAAGGGTTTGAGAAGGTAGTCGACGGCATCCACCTTATAGCCCTCCAGGGCATACTCTGAATAGGCTGTGGTGAAAACGACGAGCGGCGGACAGGACAATCCCTTGATAAAGTCCATCCCATTGAGGTCGGGCATATTGATATCACAGAAGATGGCATCGACGATCTGATGGTCGAGGATCTGCTGAGCATCGACAGCACTCGTACAAGCTGCTGTGAGTTCGAGGTCTGGAACCATCGTGATGAAATCTTTCAATTGTTTGAGCGCCAAGGGCTCATCATCTATAGCGAGGCATCTGATCATATTTCTTTTCCTTTATTTTTATTTCAACAATCGCATGGTAAACTCAGTTTAACGGTATAGACCTCCTTGCCATCATTTATCGTCAGGTCGTAACGAGAACCGTAGATCAAGTCCAGCCGCTGCCGGACATTACGAAGACCTACGCCACCCTCCGTCGGCACCGTCGAGTCGCCCTTGGAGGATTCCCGCTTACTGTTCATGCAGATGAACAGCAACTGCCCGTCCTCAACATCCATGGAGATGGTGATGAAACTCCCATGCCGGTTGCTCACGCCATGCTTGAAAGAGTTTTCCACGAAGGTGACATAGAGCAACGGAGGGATAAGGATATCCGGCATATTCTCCGGGATATCCATCGTCACCGTCAGCCGCTCGTCATAGCGCAGGCGCATCAGCCTGACATAGTTGCGCAGAAATGTGATCTCCTTCTGCAACGGCACACGGGGCTTGTCGCCCTCATAGAGGATAAAGCGCATCATCACACTGAGTTCCCGCAGCGCCGCTTTCGCCGCCTCAGGGTCCATATCGACCAGGACCTGGATATTATTGAGGGTATTCATGAAGAAATGGGGATTAATCTGGTATTTCAGATATTCCAGCTGTTGTACGACCCTCGTATGTTCCAACTGTTCAATACTCGCCCGGTCACGCTCATTCTTGAAATAGAGTTTCACGCCGAGGTTCAGCCCGAGCAGACCGATCAGGATCAGCGTGTTGACGATAGGACCGGGACCAAGACTGTTATGAAGGACGTTAATATCTCTCCGGTCCGCTCCCATCGGCCCAGGTGGAGGCGTGAGATGTCCCGGCAGTTCCCGTTGCTCTTCTTCCAGTCTTGGATCTCTTGGCTTGTCGCCGGCACACTGCACCATCAGGAATGCCGCAATGAGGATGGTCGTGGAAAGCAGATAGATTCTCCGCTTCTGACGGTATATGAGCAACGGGGCAAGGATAAAGTCATGAATGACGAAGATGATGAGATAGACGGACATCATCAACCACAACGGCCATACATCCTTCCAAAGCAAGATCCGATGAGCTCCGGAAGTAATGGGACGGAAATAGAAACTGATGACGGGTGTGAGGAAAAGGACGATCCACAACCCCACATAGATCAGTTTCTCCCGCGTGATATGATATTTCAAAATTTTCAACCTTGTGATTGTTCTCATCAGCTTTTAAATGTTTCGGATTACAAAGATAAGAACAATCCGTGACGAAAACAAAATCTTTCAGCAAAAAGTTTGATTCTTTCTGTGAAAAGGGTAGGGCGCGGTCCTTGTGGCCACAAGGGCCGCACCCTATAAGGGGGAAATCAGGCCTCAATGCCATAAAACTTCTCCCGCAACGGCGCGAGACGCCCGTATTTCGACGGATCATCGCTCTCGTCTTTCAGCCCCGTACCACTCTGTCGGCGGTTGAAAGCGGCATCGATGAGCCACGCGAGTTTAAAGGCGGCGGCATCATAACCCAGTCCCTCGGGACGGATATTGGAGATACAGTTGCGCTCACTCTCCATACGGCCGAAATAAGGCTTGTAGGTCATATACACGCTCAGACTGTCGGGGGAGGACAAGCCCGGACGCTCCCCAATGAGCTGGGCCACCAAACTGGCATTCATGATCCCCGCGATATCGTCGGCTAAGGCGACACGGCTTTCATGGGCCAGAACGACAGGGCCGACCGATAGATGAAGGGCCTTGAGATAAGGAAGGAGACGGGCCACAAGGGGTACGGCCTGCCGGTGGACGGCTTTCGACGAGAGGCCGTCGGCGATGACGAGGAGCACGTCACAACCGGGATAATGCATGGCTTTCAGCCGCGCCCTACTCTCATCATTCAACCGTCTGCCGAGATCGGGACGACGGATGAAGGTAGCACGGTCTACAGCCTTACTCTCCACCTCCAGGGTATGCAGTCCGAGCTTATGAAGTTGCTCGGCGACCTTCCGGGAGTCGAACGGCATCTGTATGGAGTCACGGGCCCGGGCATGAGCCAGCCGGAACTGCAGATAATCATTGGTGAGGACACTGCTGCCCGTTCGTCCCAAGGCGATACGGGCATCGGTGAACTGGCGGAGCGACTGCCAGCAGTCCTTCTCCTCCAGATGTTTCGGTCTTATACTGATTGATGCTTCCATTTTTCACTCATATTTATAGCTCTCTATCCTGCATAATTCATAGATCAATGCGGGTGCGTGGCCGCAACATGGCGGCCACCTACTTTCCTACCCCACGAGTTTCATCAGGGCGTGCGTCGGCGCAGCCTGGAGAATGCGGCCCTCGGCATTGAAGAGCTTCATCTTCTCCAGCCACTGCTCAAACTCGGGGGCGGGACGCTTGCCGAGCATCTTCCGCGTGGAGATGACATCATGGAAACTGGTGCTCTGATAACCGAGCATGATATCATCAGCGCCGGGGATCCCCATCACATAACTGACTCCGGCGACACCGAGCAACAGCAACAGATTGTCCATATCATCCTGGTCGGCCTCAGCATGATTCGTATAACAGATGTCACACCCCATGGGGACCCCCATGAGCTTGCCACAGAAATGATCCTCCAGACCGGCACGCGTGATCTGCTTGCCGTCATAGAGATACTCGGGACCGATGAACCCGACGACGGTATTCACCAACAACGGGTGATAGCGACGGGCCACAGCATAACAACGGCACTCACACGTCTGCTCATCAACGCCGAAGTTGGCATCCGACGACAGCGCTGAGCCCTGACCGGTCTCGAAATACATGCAGTTGTCGCCCAGGGTGCCGCGATGGAGACTGCGCACGGCATCATAACCCTCGTCGAGGAGTTTGAGGTTGATGCCGAAACCGGCATTGGCCTTCTCCGTTCCGGCGATACTCTGAAAGAGGAGGTCTATCGGCGCACCACGCTCGATCATCTCGATACCTGTGGTGATATGACTGAGCACACAGCTCTGTGTGGGGATTTCATAATTCGTGATGACAGCGTCCAGCATCTTCTCCAAATTGACGAGCAACGGTACGGAGTCACTGGCCGGATTGATACCGATAACGGCATCACCACAACCGTACATCAGTCCGTCGATGATACTCGCGGCGATACCCTTGAGGTCGTCGGTTGGACTGTTCGGCTGCAAGCGGGACGCCATGGAGCCCTGCAGACCGATGGTATTGCGGAACTTCGTCACCACATGACATTTCTGTGCTGCGAGCACCAGGTCCTGATTGCGCATGAGCTTCGAGACGGCAGCCGCCATCTCCGGCGTGATACCCGGTGCTGCCGCCGTGAGCATCTCCGGTGTCGTATGGTCATTGAGGATCCAGTTGCGGAACTCCCCCACCGTGAGATCGCTGATGGGTGCGAAAGCCCCGGCGTCATGGGTGTCGAAGACCAGCCGTGTCACCTCATCCTTTTCATAGTCTATGAGCGGTTCCTCCAGGAAACGCCGTAAGGGCACGTCAGCAAGACACATCTGTGCCGCCACATGCTCTTCCATGCTTTTGGCTGCGATACCAGCCAATTGGTCCCCGGACCTCAAGGGGGTGGCCTTGGCCATCAACATCTTCAAGTCGGGGAACGCAAAGGTGGTATGATCTAACGTGATCTTATACATAGGCAGAAATGAATTTCTTTTAAAACAGGATCGGTACGAGATAGATGGCCAGAGAGATGACGGTCACAACGGCCGTGCCCCATGCCCAGATCTTATACTCCTTGTCGATGTGCTTCTTCTCCACTGCTGTGGGCTCGTCGACCTCACCGACCTCAGCCTCGATGGACGGCATCACATCCTTATGGCCGCGAGTGTAGAGGAAGAAGTAGATGAGAGAGGCAACACCGATGATGGCGGCGGTAATCAGGGCCATGTGGTCAGCGAAGATGAGCATGAACGTGTAGACCACGATGGTGAACCAGCAGCCGAAGGTACCATAGGGAGCCTTATACGGTCGCTTCAGTTCGGGATATTTCTTCTTCAGTCCGAGATAGGCCAGACAACCAATCATGTAGCAGACAGCCAGAGAGATCAGGGATACGGATGCGATATACGTGATGGAGTTCGTGGCGATGAGGATGAAGTTGATGATACCCACGAGGATGATGGCGTTGTTCGGCGTGTTGAAATGCGGGGAGATCTTACCGAGGAATTTCGGCAGACTGTGATCCTCGGCCATCGTGTAGATATAACGGGCCGGTGCGGCAATACCCGGGTTGATGGTACTCAGGTCACCACCGAAGGTGATAGCTATACAGAGCAGGATGATCGGGGCGCCGACTAATCCGGCAGCCTTCAGACCTTCGGCATAAGGAGCGTCGGAGACGGCGAGCATACCATAGTGGGCCGGACTGACGAGGGCCACGAGGAACCACTGGAAGAGGGCGTTGACGGCAAAGACGAGGAAGACGGAGAGTTTCAGGGCTCTCGGCAGGGTGTACTGCGGGAATTTCGTCTCACCACCGACGGAGCAGCAGGTCTCGAAACCGGTGTAGCACCACCAAACGAATAAAAAGATAGTATAATTATTTCGCAAATAACAATATGCTGTTTTGAAGCGAAAAATACATATCATACTGTAAGGAAAATAGGGGTTCAAGCCTTACAGTTTAACACAAAATTGATTTATGTCAAGAAACAAGAGATTGGCCACTTCTACTCTGCCTATTGTAGGTGGCCGCCATGTTGCGGCCACCTACAATAGGATCCGTGAATTATTCAGGTTACAAATATATCTGTCGGAAAAAGATGTCGTTACGATAAAATGTTGTAACTTTGCAGCGGAATTCCAAAGATTGTTTTTATGTTCAAAGATTTCATGCTCGTAGGAATGGGCAGTTTCATGGGTGGCGGCCTCCGCTTCTGTATCTCCAAATGGCTTCAGGTCCTTGGTCCCGACCGTTTCCCCCTTGGTACCCTTGGTGTAAACATCGTAGGCTGCTTCATCATTGGCCTGCTCTCGGGATTGCCATTCAACGGCCGTTTCCTCTCCCCGACGGCCCGTATGGTCCTCACCACGGGCTTCTGTGGCGGCTTCACCACGTTCTCCACCTTTATGAAGGAGAACGGTCAGCTGATCACCGGTCATGACTACCACTTCTTCGTGGTATACCTCTTCCTGAGCCTTTTCCTCGGCATGGTTGCCCTCTTCGCCGGACAACACCTGTCAAGGGTCATCGCGTAAGGCCTCACCCCCACCCCCTCCCCCAAGGGGAGGGGAGACCCCGCCCCTAACGGGGACGGGGCGACAATTACCGAGACACGCCCTTCCTATGTTCCCAGGCAGGGCCTTCCGTTGGGTGCTTGCGCTTTGCAAGCGCAAGGAAGCGCAAATAAAGCGCAAAGGAGGCGCAGAAGAAGCGCAAGGAAGCGCAGTGGCCCTTAGTACTTTGAAATGTTATCCAGCCGTTCCAAGGCCGCCTCGGGAGCCTTGGCGGTGACACACTGCCACAGTGCCTGAAACGACGGGAAGGCCATGGACGGCCGGAAGTCGCCGCTCTGCATATAGTCCAGCAATGTGTTGTGGAAGGCACGCCCCTCAGGCCACTGCGCCGCCGCCTTCAGATCGGCCATACAGACGAGCAGACGGCCCTGTCCAACGCGGAACTCCATGACGAGTCCAAGGCGATGGTTCCGCTCGATGTTGTCGATCACCTGTACCAGTGGCCTGTAGCCCCTCGGCATCCCGTCAAGGATCAGTGGCCGTGAGTGCTTCACCACGGCCCACCACTGCCAGTTGGTATGTTCCTCCGTGGGGAAGTCACGGAACAGCGGCAGTGTGGGGTCGGTGAGGATACCGAGGGTACCCGGCGACACGGTCTTGTGGTTGTTCTCACAGATTGTCTTGAACATGCGGTAGTTCCAATAATCCGTCATAAACAGTCCGCCAAAGGTATGTCCCTTCAAGGTCGTCGTATCGGGTGTCCACAGTACTTTTGCGCCTTTCTCCAACCGTCGGATCGTAGCGGCATCCATCACCGATGTTTCGATGACCTCCTTCGCCTTCACCATCTTCTTCGGATAGACCCATATCGGATAGCGGTTATGCCAGGGCGTGTCGAGGATAGAAAGGTCGATCTCCCTCCGTACGGGCAGCTCTTGTGGCCGTCCTAACTGGCGACTTGCGCTTGCAAAGCGCAAGCACAGAACGGCACGCCATTCGTGAACATCAGGGCGCCCACAAGGGGGGACCTCTATCAACCCCTCTCCCTCCGGAATCTGAAAATCCTCGTGTGTGCCATCCATCGTCACTCTCAGCGTCTTCCCCGCCAGACTGCTGCCGCCGTAATTGGCGATGAGCACATGAGCCTTGAGCGTGTCTCCCTCTTCATAACAGTAGGACGGCATGGCCAGCATCGGTACCACGGGACTGCACGTCATGCGCCACTCCTCAGGCGTGACGAAGCCCTTTGAGTCCATAAAGGCATCAAGCATCCCGACATAGGCACTGCCTTGCCCGGGATAATCCTGGAGGTCAAGCAACTGGAATCCCGCCATGTCACGGGTTCTCAAGTCCATCTCCATGTCCGCCTTGTAAAGCTCATAAGCCCACCGCCCACTGGCATGGTGGAAGGCCTCCGCTTGATCGCCCATACCGGCCGCTTCAAGCCGGCGACGGAACGTCATGAGGTTATAGGGTAGGAGGACGCCGGTATATTTGTCAATCTCACGGTAGTCGGGATAACTCTGAAACTGGCCCGTCTCATGACTGATCACGGGGATCGTGACGGTGCTGCAGGCCTGCTGGAAATCCATCTCCGTATTCGGTCGGCAGTGGTTAATGAGGCCTCCCTCATAGGCATCGGCGAAAGAGAAACTGCCACGGGTATGGGTCGTATAGGTCCCCCATTGCTCGCCACCGATGCGGCAGGTCGTGAGATAGTCCATGCCCTCTTTCGCGCCTTGATAACCGAGGTAGTAGTTGCTGCCGAAAGTATAATAGATACGGGGATCGATCTTACGGAACTCTTCCACGAAATGGCGCATCTCGTCAATACTGCCCCAAAGCTCATTGCCCAGGGCCATCATCACGAAACTGGGATGATGGCCATACGTCCGGAGGATATTCTTACCCTCTTTCATCAGAAAGGCCATCAGTACGGTATCCTTGGCGTTGAAGTCGCCCCAAAACGGCAGCTCAGGCTGGAGGTAGAAGCCCATACTGTCGGCCACTGCAAAGCAGGCCTCGGGAGGACACCAGGAATGGAAGCGGACATGATTGAGCCCATAGGCCTTACACGTCTCGAAATACCGGCGCCACGACGCCTTGTCCATCGGACAATGGCCCGTCAGCGGCCATACGCAGGCATCATGACGGCCACGGAGGAAGATCTCATGACCATCGGCATAGAAGTGCTGTCCGCGGATCTCAAATCGGCCCTTGTAGGGACATGATTCATCATGTTCCGCCAATTTGGAATTAGGACGGCCACAAGGGTCGCACCCTAACCCCCAACGGAGGGAAATCTCCCCGATGATCCCGTTCCAGTTTGTCTGTGTATCCTCACAGAGCATGTGACTGGAGGCATAGAGCTGCTCCGGGATGCCACTGCCGTTGTCCACACGGATCATCAGCACATGACGGCCTGGACGCAAAGGCCCCAGATCATGAACTTGTGGCGTAGAGAGATCATTACAATAGGAGATACTGTCACCATCAACGAATACCGTTGCCGGTTTCGTCCGTTCGAGATAGAGCCATACATGCGCTTTGCGCCAGTCCTGATGCCGCGGGATGATGATCTCCCGCCGATACCAGGCCGGACCGCGGTAGCTGTAGCGGGGCGTGAGATGGGTGGTCTCCGTAGTGACAGACGCCGGAATGCCCTTCCCGTTTTCCGCCATTGTCCCCGGCAGAACGACGGTCTCCGTGAAACCTTTCTCGAAAGAGGTGGTGAACTGCCACGTGCCACGGAGGTCGAGCGACCCTGCCGCGCCCCCGTCAGCACGTGCAATGATTGCCGTCAATAACAACAATCCTGTTAAGAGGAAGTCTTTGTTGTAGTGTAGTATCTGTTTCATCTGTTACTCTGTCTTTGTTGTTGAATGGCCTGCCCTCGTGTGCTGGCGCTTTGCAAGCGCAAGGTCGCGCTTATGTCCCTACAGTTTGTGCAAAAATACAAAAAATATTTGGCTGTAAAGAAATTTAGGGGTAACTTTGCGGCAAGGATAGCTCAAAAAAACGAAAATGCTTCACCATCACGACAATTATACTTATCTGACGACGGCACCGATACGCCGTGTCATCCCCACCATGGCCATACCGACGATCATCAGCATGCTCGTCACCAGCCTGTATAACATCGCCGACACGTTCTTTGTGGGACGTATCAACACGCAGGCCACGGCAGCCATCGGCGTCGTCTTCTCCCTGATGTTCTTCATCCAGGCCTTCGGCTTCTTCTTCGGACACGGCTCGGGCAACTATATCTCCCGTGAACTGGGAGCTCGACGCCACGGTAACGCGGAGAAGATGGCGGCCACGGGCTTCGTCCTCTCCTTTCTCACGGGGATCCTTTTCCTCATCGCCGGACTGGTCTTCCTCCGGCCGCTGTCACTCCTCCTCGGATCGACACAGAGCATCCTGCCCTATACGATGGAGTATCTCGGTATCATCCTCCTCGGCACACCGTTCCTCACCTCCTCACTGACGCTTAACAACCAACTGCGTCTGCAGGGCAATGCCGCCTATGCCATGGTGGGCATCGTCACGGGGGCCGTCCTCAACGTCGGCCTCGACCCGTTGCTGATCTTCAGCTGCGGTCTCGGCATCCGCGGTGCCGCCATTGCCACGGTCATCGGACAGGTGGTGAGTTGCGTGATCCTCTTCTTCATGACGCGCCACGGTGGGAGCATCGCCATCCGGTTCCGTAATTTCACGCCGTCATGGGCAGCCTTCCGTGAGATTTTCTACGGTGGCAGTCCGTCGCTGAACCGCCAGGGGATGATGTGCATCTCCGTCATGCTCCTCAACCATGCCGCCGGGGCCTACGGGGATGCTGCCATCGCCGGTATGTCGATCGTCAACCGTGTGACGATGATGATCATGGCCTTTGTCATCGGACTGGGACAGGGCTTCCAACCCGTCTGCGGCTTCTGTTACGGGGCACGCCTCTACGACCGTCTGAGGGCCGCCTATTGGTTCACCGTCCGTGTGGGCCTCGTCTTCCTCCTCTGTTGTTCCGTGGCCGGCTGGCTGTGCTCGTCGGATGTCATCCAAATCTTCCGCAACGACCACGCCGTCATCGCCGTGGGTACCGTGGCCCTGCGCTTGCAGTTGTCGACGATCCCACTCAACATCATCTCCATGAGCGGAAACATGCTCACGCAGACGTGCCGTAAGCCCTTGGCAGCGAACATTCTTGCCGCGGCGCGCAACGGTCTTTTCTTCATCCCCCTGATTCTCCTCCTCCCCCGTCTCTTCGCTCTTCAGGGTGTGGAGATGTGCCAGAGCATCAGTGACATCTGCGCCTGTACCCTATCACTGCCGATCATTCTGCATACACTAAGAAGCCTGCAGTAGGGACATGATAAATCATGTCCTTACTTCCTCAATATCAGCCTCAGACTCTGTTTGTAGTTGAAATAGCTCCACATCCAGTTCAGCAGGACGATGAACTTGTTCTTCACACCGAGGATACTGCGGAGATGGACCACAAGCCAGAGAAGCCAGGCAAAGAGGCCACCGAACTTCACCTTACCGATCTGTGCCACGGCACACTTACGACCAATCGTCGCCATCGTTCCGAGATTCTTATAACTGAACACGGTCAACTCCTCATCCGTCAGCGGATGGTCGGCGGCATCCATCTTCTGGATATTCTTCGCTACATTTACGGCTTGTTGCATGGCCACCTGGGCCAACTGCGGATGACCGAGCTTGTAGTCGGGATCTCCTTCGATGAGACTCTGATCGCCGATGCAGAACACGTTGCCTTTCATGCCTTTCACGCGGTTGTAGCGGTCACAGAGCAACCGTCCGGCATGGCCGACAGCCTCCTCGGGGACGCCGCCGATGGTGTTCGCACGGACACCACTGACCCAGATGACACAACGGGAAGGAAGGGTCTTGAGCTCTCCCGTCTCACTATTGCGCGCCGTAACCGTGTTGTCCTTATAGTCGATGACACGCCAGCCAAAACGCACGTGGACATTCATCTTCCGAAGGTCCTCATAGGCCTCTTGACTGAGCTTCTCATCCATGGTCTTCAACAGCCGCTGACCGGAGTCGATGAGGTAGATATGGGCGCGGTCCATGAGGTCGGGATAGTCTCGCGGCAGCACATTGGCCTTCATCTCGGCCAGAGCACCGGCGATCTCCACGCCCGAGGGACCGCCGCCGACAATGACGAAGTTGAGGAATTTCTTCCGCGCCTCCGGGTCCTCCTCCGTCTCTGCCCGCTCGAGCTCCATGAGGATCTTGTTGCGCAGCACCATGGCATCCTCCACGGTCTTCATCGGCATGGCATTCTGTTCCACGTCCTTGTTGCCGAAGAAATTCGTAGTGGCTCCCTGCGCCAGCACGAGGTAGTTGTAGTGGATCAGACCCACGGAGGTCTCGATGGCCTGCTCCTCCTCGTCGATACGCTTCACGTCGGCCATACGGAAGAAGAAATGCTTCCGGCCCTGGAACATCCGGCGGAAGGGGAACGCAATATTACTCGGCTCCAGACCGGCAGAGGCCACTTGGTAGATCAGCGGCGGAAACTGGTTGTAGTTGTTCTTATCCACCAGCACCACCTGGTAGTTGGTATGGCGCAGCGCCATGGCCAGTTTCAGACCTCCGGTGCCGCCACCGACAATGACCACTCTCGTGAGTTCGTTTCTTCTGATGTTTGCTCTCATAGTTGCTCGTTTTTATCGATATTGCAAAGGTAATATTTTTCGGGGATATGACCTCTATCTTTCCACAGAAAAAATCATGCCTCCCCGCCCATTCCTGATGGATCAGTGCAGGAAGTGTTTCTTGGCGAACTCCATGTCCTGGACAACTTCAAGGGTGCCTACATAATGGCCCTCGGTGTCACGGACGGCCATGTAATTGACATAGACCGTGCGGCCGTTCTTCTCCATCCATACGGGAACCTCATCACGACGGCCCTCACGGAAGTCGTTGATAATGGCCTGGACCATCGGCTGGATCTTCGGCGGATGACAGGAGAAGACCTTACGGTCGATGGCCATGGACGGGCGTTTGAAGAGTTTCGGACCCTCGTTGAAGAAACGGTTATAGTCATCGGCATCGACAAAACTGATCTCCAGAGGGAGGGTGTTCAACATCGCACGGAGCTGCTCGAGCGTGAAATGACCACCGGGGAGGACAATCTCATCACTTGCTGTGACGGGTTTTGCAGCCGTGTCCGTCTCAGGGGCGGCAGCTGGTGCTTTTTCTGCCTCTTCCCATGTCTCATGTTCCACACGGAGACATACGGGATAGTCCTGGCTGTCATGGTAGATCTGTTGCCACTCGGCATCAGTGAAATGGGCGGCACAGATGGGGAAGAGGATGTTACGCTCCTTGTAGATCATCTCGCGGGCACGCTGGAGGGTGGCGGCAGCCTTCTCTTTCCAGGCACCATCGATCTCCTTGGCTTTGACGAGACGTGCGAGGGCATCACGAATCTCGTCATCGACAGACCACATCACCTGACTGGGGCCCGTGATATCATAGCGCGTGGCCAACAGAGGATAGAGGAGGTCGCCTTTCTTCGCATAGTGGAGGGCGATCTCACGGATTCGCGGCAGGAGATTTTGGATATCACGGCCTTCCTCCAGGGCTTTCTCAGCCTCGAGGATGAGGGGTTTCACAGTATCATTTTCTTGTGTGAATGTGCTGAGGGGATGACCGGGGATAGCGATGAGCTCCTCGGCATGGCTGCGGTTCTCATGGGCCTCACGGACCACTGCCTGTTCGCGTCGCAGACCTTCTTCGGCGGCTTTCTCGGCATTGGCAATCTGTTCCTCACGCGTGTTGCCATGGAAGAGGGCGGAATGTACATCACAAAGTTTCTGGACGTCACGGACGGGCTGTCCTTCGGCGATGAGCTCCTGTTCGGCCTTCATGATATCGGAGGCTTCGACATCCTTGAAATTGGCGACGAAGTCAGCACGGACAGCCTCCAGATCCTCACCGGTACCGAGACGACGGAGGTAACTCTTGAGGAGTTGCATGCGCTCTTCGGAGAGGGAACTCTTGCGGGAGAAGATGTTCGTGATCTTCTTCAACGGACGGATCGACGGTGTGGCGGACTTCGGTGCTGCTGCCTGGTCGACAACTTCGAAACCATGGTCCTCGAGGGCTTTATTGATGGTGCCGAGGTCGATATGTTTCATTTTGGCGCCCTTGGGGATCGTCATCAGCTTGCCTATGGAGTTGACTACGGATTTCTTGCGGATCTCCGTGAAACCGAGGTCGGCCATGATCTCCACGATCTCGGGATACTGGTGGACGAGGGAGAACACGGAGTTGGAGAGGTTGATTTGTTTCTTTTCCATATCTTTCTGTTTTTTCGGCAAAGATACGGTGGAAGACGAGATCCCGTTGGTCACAAATGTTTGATATCTGTGTTTTTTAGGATTGTTTAACCAACGACTCACAATCGGCGCGGGCAATCTTTCCTGTTTTTGTCATCGGAATCTGTTCGACATGGACGATACGCTTGGGTTGCCAGTATTTTGGGAGATGGGCACGACAGATGGCGGCGAGGGCGGCCGTGTCGGGATCCTCAGAGAGGAGGACGACCTGTTCGCCGAACTTTTTGTCGGGAGCTTTCGTGATGGCATAGGGGGCGGAGAGAAGGGGGCGCAGTACCTTCTCCACCTCCTCAATCTGTATCTTGATACCCCCGCTGTCGATGACATTATCCTTACGACCGAGGATGCGGAAGCCACGACCGGGGATGATCTCTGCCCGGTCGTTGGTGACGAGGGGACCATCGTGGACGAGAGGGGCGTCGATGACGAGGCAGCCGTCGTCGTTGAGGCTAACCTTTACGGAGTCGAAGGGCTGATAATATTCACTCGCCGTGGGACCGTTGAGGCGCCGCAGAGCGATATGGGAGAGCGTCTCTGTCATGCCATAGGTGGACCAGACACTATGGGGAAAGTCACGAAGCTGTCGTTGCAGGTCGCCATCGATGGCACCGCCGCCGATAATGAGCTGGTCGATATGTTCCAATCGGGTCCGCTCCGTGGGGATGGAGAGGGAGTTGTAGACTTGAAGGGGGACAAGAGCAGCAAAGGAAGAAGCCTCCTTTGGGGAAATAGCGACTACATGTGGTTCCTCTTTACTGAAATCGTAGAGAGTATATGTGGTATTGTCGCTGAAGGGATGGCCAGTGGGATGTGTGTAGAGGAGTTTGAGGTGGCGCTCGATGGCACGGACGACGACCATCTTACCGGCGATGAAATCCAAGGGCATACAGAGGAGGGCCGTATCGCCGGGCTTCAAGCCGAGGAAGTCACAGGTGATACGGGCACTGTTGAGCATCCGTTGCTTTTCTACGTACATCGGTTTGGGAGTCCCCGTGGAGCCACTAGTGTGGACCAATACGGTGGGGGAGGGACTGCACCACTCCGCAAGAAATTCTTCTAAAGTCATTATTTTGGGGATTTGCAGGGGCCGTCCCTTGTGGCGGCCCGATGCCGGAACGGCATTCCAAACAAGGGTTTATTCCCAGTTCGTTTCGGCGTTCCGCCGACGGGCCGCCACAAGGGACGGCCCCTGCAGTGGGATCATTTCAGCCACAGCTTGTCGCCGCGGAGCTGCAGCACGGCATGGTCCAAGGGAATGTTATCGGTGAAGAGCTGACCGGTGCCGAGGCCCTGGGGCATGGAGATATGGGGGCCGTAGATCTTTGCGGCCAGTTGGGCGATGGCGTTGAGGCCGATGTTACTCTCCAGGGCACTTGTGATCCATGAGCCGATGCCACGGCTACGGGCCAGGGCAATCCATTCCTCCGTGCCCCGCATGCCACCATGGAGGCTGGGTTTGAGAATGATATACTGGGGGCGGATGGTGTCGAGGAGATCCTCTTTCATCATCTTCAGGTTCACGCCGATGAGTTCCTCGTCGAGGGCGATGGGAAGTGGCGTGTTGCGGCACAGTGCCGCCATCTCTTTCCACTGATGCTGACGGATAGGCTGTTCAATAGAGTGGACATCATATTTGGCCAGTTGCTCCAGACGGCTCATGGCATTCTCGGGTGTGAATCCGCCATTGGCATCGACACGCAGTTCGATATCCTCCTTGGAGAAATGCTGGCGGATGAACTGTACGAGGGAGAGCTCACGGTCCCAGTCGATGGCCCCGATCTTCAGTTTGATGCAGTGGAAGCCCGCGTCGAGTTTTGCCTTCATGCGCGCGTACATCTCTTCAAAGGTTCCCATCCATACGAGACCGTTCATCGGTATTCCCTCCTCGCCACGTCCGAAGGGCGTGTGGAAGAAGTCGAGGCTTCCTCCGGCATTCACCTGGGCCATCGCCGTCTCCAAGCCGAAGAGCATGGAGGGGTAGGGACGCAGCAGGTCGAAGGGGATGGAGCCCATAGAGGCTGTCAACTGGCAGAGCTGTGAGAGGGTCTGCCGGTAGGCATCATCGGATCCGAGGGTGTCACAGCTGAGGTCGGGGAGGGTGGCACATTCGCCGATGCCCCGTACGCCGTCTTTCTCAATGGTGACGTAATAGGAGTGACGGGTGGTATAGACGCCGCGGGATGTTCCCGCGGGTTGTTTGAAGTGGAGTATTTTATCAGAGATAGTTATTTGCATAATTGGTATTATCCTTCCCGGAAGAAATCGAGGGCCTCCTTGACCTCTTCCTCACTGATGATCTGGTTGATATGAATATCACCGACGGCGGCGAGGAGGGTGACATTGATCTGTCCGGCTGTATTCTTCTTGTCGTGGTGCATGAGTTCGATGAGCTCGTCGTAGTCATCACAGGTAATGGGCAGTGTGCCATAGTGCTGGCGGATGAAGTCGACGGTCTGCCGCAACTGATCCTGGGGGAAATGGAGACGTGTGGCACTGAGGTAGAGCTCGGGGATGATGCCGAAGGCGACGGCATAACCGTGGAGGATCGCCTGGCGGCCTGTGGCGCTGCCGTCGGCCTTTGTCGTGCGCAGGGAGAAGCTCTCGAAGGCATGTCCGAAGGTATGTCCGAAGTTCAGGGCCTTACGGATATTGAGTTCATGAGGATCTTTCTTGACGATACGTTCCTTCACCTTCACGCTGTCGGCGAGCATGCGGGAGAGCTTTTTCAGATCGGGATGCTCGATGTCGAAGGTCACGAGCTCACTCCACATCTTTTCATTGGCGATGAGGCCGTGCTTGAGCATCTCGGCATAGCCACTGAGGATATTCTCCTCGTCGAGGGTACGCAGGAATTCGGTGTCGAGGATGACGAAACGGGAGTCGTTGAAGACGCCGATCTCATTCTTCAACCCATTGAAGTTGATGCCCGTCTTTCCACCGACACTGGCATCGACCATGGCCAGGAGTGTCGTGGGGATATTGATGAAGTTGATACCGCGCTTAAAGGTAGAGGCCGCGAAGCCGCCGAGGTCGGTGACCATACCACCGCCGAGATTGATGAGCAGGGAGTGACGCGTGGCACCACCGTCGCTCAGGGCCTTCCACACGTGGGAGAGACTCTCCAGGCTCTTGTTGCTGTCGGTGGCGCCAATAGTGATGAGGTGGGCGTCACGCAGGCGGTAGAAGGTCTGCAGGCGTGGCCAGCATTTCTCGCGTGTGGTCTCATCGGTAAGTACGAAGATCTTGTCGTGCTCGCATTCGGAGATAGCTGTCACCAGCTCTTCCTCCAGTTGTTTGGAAATAATGATTCTCTGTGCCATAACATACTCGTTTTGTTTTCGCAAAGATACGGATTTTATTTCAGAAAGGTGAAAAGTGTAAGATTTTTTTTGATTTTTAAAATTAAACGTTTACCTTTGCAGGCCGTCAAAACGATATATATAATAAAGGATTGTAAAGAATAGCAAGATGAAGCGACTTTTTTGGATGTTCCTGTTGACCTTGTCAACCGTTATAGTGTCGGCACAGAATCCCGTTATAACAACCCCTGTGGCCCCTGCCGCTACTGCCTCTCAGCCGAAGACCCTCCTCCTCTCGGGAGAGATCACGGACAAGGACAACAAGGAACCTATTGAACAGGCTACTGTCCAGCTCCTCCTGGCCAAGGACAGCAGTTATGTGGATGGAGCTCTGACGAATGAGAAGGGCCTCTTTGGTATCAACATCGTCAAGCCTGGTGATTATCTCTTGAAGATTACGAGTGTCGGTTATAAACCGGTGTTCCGTCATATCCATATGGCGGAGGGCCATGACCTCGCCATGGGGAATATCGCCCTCCATGCCGATGCTATCATGCTCAAGGGCGCCGTCGTCACGGCACAGGCCCAGAAAGTGGTGCTGAAAGAGGATACGTTTGTCTATAACTCCTCCGCCTTCCGTACCCCCGAAGGTTCTACCATTGAGGAACTCGTGAAGCGTCTCCCCGGTGCCACGGTCTCCGATGATGGTACGATCACTATCAATGGCAAGACCGTGAAGAAGATCCTCGTAGACGGTAAGGAGTTTATGACCGGTGATACGAAGACGGCGCTGAAGAATCTGCCGACCTCTATCATCGACAAGATCAAGGCTTACGATGAGAAGAGTGACGAGGCGAAGGTGACGGGTATCGATGATGGCGAGGAACAGACGGTCCTCGACTTCGGCGTGAAGAAAGGCATGAACAAAGGTATGTTCTCCAACCTCGACCTCGGCATCGGCACTCAGAACCGCTATTCCTGGCGTGGCATGGGTGCCTATTTCAACGACAAGAACCGGTTCATGATCTTCACCAATGCCAATAATGTCAACGACAAAGGGTTCCCCGGTGGTGGCGGCCGTGGCTTCTTCGGTGCCGGCCGTCAGGGGCTCCAGGCAACGAAGATGATTGGTGGCAACTATAACTTCACCAATGGCAAGAAGCTCAACCTCAACCTCAGTCTCCGTTGGAATCATAGTGACGGCGATCTGTTGACGACGACGGCAGCGGAGAATTTCGTCAGTACGACGGGATCGTTCTCCAACAGTCGCCGGCAGAACTTCTCACGCAGTGACTCCTGGGATGGCCGTTTCTGGGGCGAGTGGAAAGCTGACTCGCTGACTGATGTGATGACGCGAGGCAGCGTCTCCTGGGGTACGACCGATGGCCTCACGGACAGTCATAGTGCCTCTTTCAATGAGGATCCCTACAAATACGTGAAGGATGCCCTTGACAAGAACAGTATTCAGGAACTGGCTGAGAAAGCCGTTGCCGTCAATGAGCAGGAGAATGATGATATAAGTTACAGTAAGAGTAACAGTGCCGAGGCTATGGTACAGCTTAGCCGCCGGCTGAGTCGTAAGGGCCGTAACCTCACCGTGCGTGTCAACGGTAACTATGGCAAGACGACAGCCCGTGACCTCCAGCTCAACAATACCTACCTCTATCTCGTGAAGACAGCCCTCGGTGAGGACTCCACTTATATGACGAACCGGTACAACTATACGCCGACGACAAACTACGGCTATGGCTTCCGCGTGATGTACAGTGAGCCTTTGTGGAAGGCAACTTTCCTGCAGCTCAGTTACCGTTTCAACTATAAGTACAGTAAGAGTGACCGGGCGACGTATGACTTCAGTGATATTGCTGCCGGAACCTTCGACGGTCTGAACACTGCCTACCGTTCCTGGGATAGTTATATCAATCGACTGACGAGCCCGTTGTCCGATTATCTCGACAATGATCTCAGTCGTTATTCCGAGTACCGCAACTATATTCACAATATCCGTCTCGTGCTCCGTTTCGTACGCTCGAAATGGAACCTGAATGTCGGTGTGGAGATGACGCCGCAGCGCTCGAAATACATGCAGGACTATCAGGGCATCCATGTTGATACCGTGAGGACCGTGACCAACTGGTCGCCGATGTTCGACTTCCGTTACCGTTTCTCCAAGGTCAGTAACCTGCGCATCAACTACAAGGGCTCTACGGACCAGCCGTCGATCTCTCAGTTGCTCGATATCACCGATGACAGTGACCCGCTGAATATCACGAAGGGTAACCCGGGATTGAAGCCGTCGTATACGCAGAACCTCCGACTCTTCTATAACACCTATGTGCAGCGTCACCAGCGTGCCGTGATGACCTTCCTGAATTTCTCCACGACGAGTAATGCCATATCTAATAGGGTGAGTTACGACGAGACGACGGGCGGACGGACGACGATGCCCGAGAATATCAATGGCAACTGGAACGTGAATGGCGCGTTCATGTTCAATACCGCTATCGATACTGCCGGGGTATGGAACATCAACTCCTTCACGAATGTGAACTATAACCATTATGTGTCCTATCTCGCTCTCAACTCCAAGAGCAGTTCTCAGAAGAATACGACGAAGACGACAACAATTGGTGAGAAACTCGATTTCTCCTATCGTAATGACTGGCTGGAGATTGGTGTCAACGGATCCTTCGACTATACCCATGCCGACAATAAACTGCAGCAGGCCAGCAACTTGAGCACCTGGCAGTTCTCCTATGGTCCTACGGCGACGGTGACGCTACCCTGGGGCATGAGCATCTCCACCGATCTCTCGGAGAACAGCCGCCGCGGATACAGTGATGCCTCGATGAATACGAATGAGCTCGTCTGGAACGCACAGATAGCTCAGAGCATGCTCAAGGGCAAGGCGCTGACCTTCTCCCTGCAGTTCTACGATATCCTCCATAACCAGAGCAATATCTCCCGTACGATCTCTGCCCTGCAGCGCAGTGATGTGGAGTATAACAGTATCAACAGTTACATCATGCTCCATGCCATCTACCGCTTCAACCTCTTCGGTGGCAAGCAGGCCCGCCGACAAGGTCCCGGTGATGGTCCCCGTCCCGATTTCAGCCGTCCGGAGTTCCGTCGTGGCGGCATGGGCGGTCCCGGCGGCGGTCCCGGTGGTCGTCCGATGTTCTGATCGCCCTGCAGGGGCCGTCCCTTGTGGCGGCCCGATGCCGGTACGGCATTCTTTTTTGGCGGTATTGGGATTCGGCGTTCCGCCGACGGGCCGCCACAAGGGACGGCCCCTGCAAAGGGAAACGAAAAAGACAGAGTAACAGATGTTTACATACACTGCGCAGTATATGTTTCATCTGTTACTCTGTCTTTTTCAAATAATAACTAATACACAGGTTTAACAACTTCTACTCTCATTCCAAGAGCACCGATAATTCTGTAAAAGACACCGACACTTGGAGTTATCACCCCATTCTCTATTTTCGAGATATAAGACTTTGTCATATTCGTTCGCTTGGCTAACTCCGCCTGTGTGACATTAGCCTCCTTCCTGGCATCATGAATCACTTGTCCTGAGTAAAAAGCATAAGCATCTTCCTCAGCCTTTGCACGCTGAGGTGTTCCCTGCTTGCCAAATTTCTGATCCAGTATTGCGTCGTAATCAACGATCTTGTGATTGTTTGTCTGCATAATATGCCTCCTTTATCTTTATAGCTTTTTCTATTTCTGACTGTGGTGTCTTCTGAGTCTTTTTCTGAAATCCGTTAAACAGAACGACTATTCTTCCTTCATCAAATATAAAGAATACTCGATAAATATTGCCACTCCATTCTGTCCTTAATTCATAAATACCATCACGAATAAGTTTGACAAACTTCTTTGGCAACCTATCTTGCGTTTTTAAGAGGAGAAGACCATACTGTATCTTAGTCTGCTCTTTTTCTGAAAGCGTTTCCATGAAAGCTTCAAAATAACCGCCATATGTCAGGATCCTTCGTTCCATGTTGCAAAGATACAAAAAGTTTCCATATCATACAACTTTTATCTCGATTTTTAGTGTAACTTACATACACTGCGCAGTATATGTTTCTTCTGTTACTCTGTCTTTTTTTGTTGGGGCGGAGCATGATAAATCATGTCCCTACGGTGGAGTTCACTGCGTCGGCGAGGTGGCGGAGACCACGCTCGATGTAGCTGCGGGGCGATCCGATGTTCAGACGCATGAAACCCTCACCACCGGGACCGAACATCTCACCGTCGTTGAGGGCCAGATGGGCCTTGTCGATGAAGAGGTCCAGGAGGGCGTCATGGGAGAGATGGAGATCCCGGCAGTCGAGCCATACGAGGAAGCTGGCCTGTGGGCGCAGCGGACGGATGCCGGGGATATACTGACGGCAGTAGTCCTCCACGAAGCGGACGTTATCCTCGAGATAGGCGATAAGTTCCCGTCGCCACGGCTCTCCATGGCGGTAGGCGGCGATGGTGGCGATGGGTGCGAAGAGATTCGCCTCGTCGAGTTCGTTGGCCGTGATCCAGCCATAGAATTTCCGGCGGATCTCCGGGTTCGGCACGATGGCATAGGAGCTGATGACACCGGCGATATTGAAGGTCTTCGTCGGTGCCTGGAACGTGATGCTGATGTCACGGGCCTTATCGCTGACGGTGGCGAAGGGGATATGTTTGTGACCGAAGAGGGCCAGGTCGCAGTGGATCTCATCACTGATGACAAGGAGGTGGTGGTCATAGCAGAAGGCAGCGAGGTTCTGCAATGTCTCCTTATCCCAACAGATTCCCGCGGGATTATGGGGGGTGCAGAGGATGAGAAGGCGGCATTTGTTGTCGCAGACCTTCTCGAGGTTGTCGAAATCGATGTCGTAGTAGCCGCCATCACGGCGTCGCAGCGGATTCCACACAACCTCCCGATGGTTTCCCCGGGGCGTGAGGAAGAAGGGATGGTAGACAGGCGGCATGACGATGACCTTCTCGTCGGGCTTGACGAAGACGTTGATGACCATTCCGATACCCTTGACGATACCGGGGATGAATTTCAGCCATGGCCGTTCCACCTGCCAGCCATGATGGGAGAGGATCCAGTACTGTACTGACGGCCAGAAGTCTTCTGGCTCCACGGTATAGCCGAGGATGGGATGGTCGAGGCGACGGCGTATGGCATTGAGGATATCGGGGCAGACGGCAAAGTCCATATCGGCGACCCACATCGGTTGCAGGTCGTCACGGCCCCAACGTGGCAGCAGGGCCTCATGCATGAGGTCCCCACTGCCGCGGCGTTCTATTTCCGTTGAAAAATCGTACATTGTCGGATGTGTTTATTTATTTTCTTGCAGGGGCCGTCCCTTGTGGCGGCCCGATGCCGGTACGGCATTCAGAAGGTGTACAAAAATAATTCGGCGTTCCGCCGACGGGCCGCCACAAGGGACGGCCCCTGCAGAAGGGAATGGGCTTTATTCTTCTAAGTCTTCTTCCTCCTCCTCTTCCTCCTCGCGGTGGTTGGAGACGAAGTCAGGACGGGACTCCTTCTTGAGGATGAACTTGTCGACGACATGGGCCACACCGTCCTCCTCATTACTGTAGGTGATATAATCGGCGGCATCTTGTACCTCCGTGGAGGCGTTGGCCATGGCGACGCCGAGGCCGGCATATTCGATCATGCTCTTGTCGTTGTAACCGTCACCGACAGCGATGATCTCACTGCGGTCAATACCGAGGGTGTGGGCGAGCATGTCGATGGCGTTACTTTTCTCGATGCCCAGAGGGACACATTCGAGGAAGAAACCGGCAGAACGATATACCTCCATCTTGCCTCTGAGCTCCATGGTGAGCTTCTGCTCCAACTCATGGAGCGGCTTCGGGTCACCGACGATGAGACATTTATTGATCGGGTATTGTACCTGATGGAGGAAGTCGTCATACTGCTTGACGGGCATCTTGTTGATGAACGCCTCATGGAGCACATATTTGTTCTCCTTCTTCGTCGCGGCGATGCCCTCGCCCTGATAGGTGAGGATCTCCATGCCCGCATCCATGGCGGCATGGTAGAGGAGGGGCACATATTGCGGGTTGAGACTCTGGTTGAAGATCACCTCACCCGTCTTCGGACGTGTGATCTTACCACCATTGTATGCGAGGATGTAACCATCATATTTACTCAGTTTGAGCTGCTTGGCCAGCGGCATGATGCCATAGGTAGGGCGACCGGAAGCCAGGACAACGGTGACACCGACGGTCTGGGCTTCCATGAGCGCTGCAAGGGTACGAGGGGTGATTTCTTTTTTTTCGTTCGTCAACGTGCCGTCCAAGTCGAGCACGATCATCTTGTACTGTTTCATATCACTTGCCTTTCGTTGGTTGATTCGGTTACAAAGATATGACAAAAAATTGAAAAGTAAAAAAGTAAAGAATTAAAGAATTAAAAAATTAAACGTAGGCTGAATAATTCCCTGCCTACGTTTACTTTTTTACTTCTTTACTTTTTTACTTTTCCAGTGCCTGCCGGATATCCTCGAAGAGGTCGTCGACATCCTCAAGGCCTACGGAGAGGCGGATGGTGGTGTCGAGGACGTCCATATCCTGACGGGCCTTCGGCGGGAAGAGGCCGAAGATCGTGCTCGCGGGATGGATGGCGAGGGTACGGTTGTCGAAGAGGTTCGTGGCACGGTGGATGACCTTCAACTTATTGAGCATGGAGAAGCAGGCCTCCTGACTCTCGAGGTCGATGCAGACCATGGCACCGGCGGCCTTGCCGAACTGCTTCCGGGCAAGTTCGTGATAGGGGTTATCCTCCAGACCGACGTAGTTGACGCGTTTGATCTGCGGCAGTTTCTCCAGGCGTTTGGCCAACTCGAGGGCGTTGCTGCTCTGCACGCGGTAGCGGGCGTCGAGGGTCTCAAGACCGATGGTCTGCAGGAAAGCCACCTGAGGCGTCATGTAAGCGCCGAAATTGAAGAGGCTCTCTCCGGCCATCGTCTTCGTGAAGCGCGGGAAGTTGCCGTAGTCGATGATCAGACCGCCGAGACTCGTAGCACCACCACTGACATATTTCGTGGAGGAGACGACTTCGATGTCCACGCCGAGGTCCTTGGCGGAGAACTGCGTGAAGGGGATCGTCGTCGTGTCAGCCACGAGGGGCACATGATGGCTCTTGGTGATCTCGGCGAGACCACCGATGTCAGCCACCTCCATCTGCGGGTTCGTGATGATCTCGAAGAAGAGGGCACAGGTCTTGTCGTCGACAGCCTCACGGACCTCGTCGAGATTCGTCAGGTCGACGAGACGGGCGTCGACACCGAAGCGGTGCAGGGTGAAGGCCAGAAGGGAGAAGGTGTTGCCGAAGAGGTGCTTCGACGTGACGATATTCTTTCCTTTGGCAGCGAGGGTCAGGATGGCATTGCTGATGGCTGCCATGCCGGAGTTGACAGCCGTGACATGTACGGCACCTGTGAGGGCTTCCACACGGCGCTCAAAGTTGGTGACAGTAGGATTCTCCACACGAGAGTAGTCGGGAGCGTCGATACGGCCGCAGAAAGCGTCCGACATCATCTGCGCGTCGGGGAACTCATAAGCGACGGCATTATAAACGGGAAAACTCAGTGCGTTGTAAGCGTCGGGGCGCTTATACGCCAGATGGATGGCTTGTGTCTGTTTCTTCATATAATCTCTCTAAAATATGCTGTTTGCCCCTTGGGGGTGCGTGGCCGCAACATGGCGGCCACCTACAAGAGGCTCTTATTATCTATTATCCATTATCCATTCTCCATTGATTTAGTACCACTGCACGGCATTGCTGTAGCCGCTGCGCTTGTCATATTTGAGCGCGTCTGTGAGCGTACTGGCGTTACAACGGAAGGTGAAGTTATAACTCGTGTAAGGAGCGAGGACCACCTGACAACTCATGTTGAAGCAGTGGAGGTCACGCTGCAGCGATGCCGTGGTCATGCTCATCTTATGCTGTTCAAAGTCGTAACCACTGGAGAAGTTGATATTCCAACCGTCGGAGATACGGATGTTTCCACTGAGGTTCAGCGTCTGCGTAAACTCATAAGGATAGCGCATCTTACGGTAGTTGAACTTATTGACATCGGAGCTCTCACGCATCGTGATACCGTAGCCGACGGTCAGCGACCAGGGCATGGAGAAGGACATGTAACCGTCATCATCGGTCTCGGCCTTTGTGTTCTTCCGCTTCGCGGCGTTCTTGCCTTTCTCCATCGTATCGTCGATATTGCTCTCGATATTCGTATCAGGGCCCTCATGGTCGTTGTCACTGTCGGTGTCCTTGTCGTTGTCATTATCATCCTTGTGACCGAACCACTTCTTGAAAGTCTGCGGGTTCAGCGTGAAGGAGAAGTTCTGACTCGTACCCTGGAAACGGCCGAAATGACCACGGCTCCACTCCGTATGGGTGCCGAGGACGGGCTTGCCGTTCTCGTCGAGGTCGTAGGCATAGGTGGCGAAGACGGCATTCATGGAGAAGGTGTAGTTCTTCCACCACTTCAGGCGGATATTCATGTTCAGGTCACTCCACGGCCGTACCTTCGCTGCCATGTTGTAGCTCATGCTCAGGGCCAGCTGGTCGATGAGGGAGATCTTCTTATATCCCGTGGAGTCCTTGTCGCTCTTGACCTTCATCTCGAGGTTGTTGTCGATGGAGAAATTCAGGTTGCCCGTCTTTCCCGTTCCCGGCGCACTCTCATAAGGAGAATAGCTGACGAGGGATACATTGCCGTATTCGTCCGTCTTCTGATAGGTCTGATAATAGCCATAACGGGAGGCACCGAAATCCGGAGCATAGGAGAGGCTCACCGTTGGCGTGATGACATGACGGATGGCCTGGATCTTATCACCGAAGAGCTTTCGGCTCGGCACCCAGAAACCATAGAGCTTCGTGGAGGCGGAGACGGACATGTTCCAGTTGTAGACATTATAGACGCCATAGGTGGTGTCGCGGACCTCTTCCTGTCTGAGGGCATCATAGCTGCGCTTGACCTTCTTCGTCAGCGTGACATCCTGGAAGTTGAATGACGGCGTGACATTGATATAGTTGAAGAGGGTGAAGGAGGCACCGATGGGGATGTTGTGGGTCCAGCGTGTCTGCCAGTCACGGCCGAATTTCGAATGGAGGAGCTGGTTCTCCTTCGTGGTGATGGAGTTGGAGATCTGACCGGTATAACTCATGTAGATCTTCTCATACCATTTCTCGTCACCCACCTGTTTCTTCCGGCGGAAGGGATAGAAACGGGCCAGGGAGATGCTCATGTCGGGGAGCGTCATGGCGATGGTAGAGTCTCGCATGTTCTGATTGAGATTCATTGTGGTACTCAGCGATAGACCGATGCTCGAGAAACTCGTGCTGTAAGCCACCGAAGAGGTACGGGTGGTCTGCGTCAGCGACTGTGGGTTATAGAGACTCGTGAGGTTGTTACGCTCATAGCTCTCTGAGGCGAAGTTGACGCTGGCACTCAATGAACTGTAAGGATTGGCCTTGGCATCCTGACGGTGAGTCCACTGCAGCTTGAAACTCTCCTGACGGGCAAAGTCGGGCATGCCCTTGTCACCCGTCTTGGTGTCCTGATAGGAGAAGTTAAAGTCGCCGGAATAGCGGTAACGCTTGTTGTATCTGCTTTCGGCACTGAAACCCCATGAGCCTTTCGTATAAATCTCGGCGAGGAGTTTCAAGTCCCATTTGTCACTCATGGCGAAGTAATAACCACCCTCCCGGAGGTAGAAGCCGCGGTCTTGCTCATCACCGTAGGTCGGCATGATGAAACCGGAGCTGTACCGCTTTGTGAAAGGGAAGAAGCCATAGGGGATAGCCAGGGGCAGCGGCACATCGGCGACGACGAGGTAAGCGGGTCCGAAGACGACATCCTTGCCCGGACGAACCTTCGCACGGGAGAGGGCGATATAGAAGTCGGGATCCTCCTTGTCACAGGTGGTATAACGGCCATGCTGGAGATAGATGATACCTGTGGAGTCGCGCTTGCTCTCCTTGCCCGTGAGGAAACCCTCCTGCTGCTCGGTATAGACATTATCGATGAACGCCTTCTTCGTCTTATAGTTGAAGGCGATGGTGTCGGTATTATATTGATCACTACCCATCTTAAAGAGCGGCTTTCCCTTCACGCCACCCTCTGCCGTGGAGTCCTTCGTGCCATGGGCCCTGACGAGGGAGGAGTCCATATTCATGCGGATACGGTCACTCGTGAGGTCGTATTTCTCATATTTCACGCCGGCATTACCATAGAGATGGGCCGTACGCTCCTTGGCGTCGTAGACGAGGGAGTCCTGGGCGGTATAGCTGATAGGGGCGTCGATGCCACCGGCCCTGCGACGGTTGATGGAGTCGAGGCGGATGGAGTCGTCGACGATTTTATTATGATGGTAGACAGCTAGCTGGAGGGAGTCCATCTGCGTGGTGTCCGTGACGGCACTGTCGGCAGCCAACGGGGCACCGGCGGCATTCTCCGTCTCAGGATTCTTCTTATGTTTCTTGAAGAACTGCAGTTCCGGACTTGCCATCATACAGACGACGGCAAGGAGCAGAAGGACGATAAGGGAATTTCTTCTCATTCAGATACGTTTATGCGGGCAGGACGAATGTGACCTGTCATTTTTTAGGGTTCGAAGAGCTGATGCCAGGCGCGGAAACGCGCTAGGCCGTCGGCGCCGAAGCGGGCGATGCTCTTCTCTGCTTGGTCATAGGATTTCTCCCGGTCGGGATGGGTCTTGCTATAGAACTTATCACTATAGCAGATGACCTTCTCTTCAAGGGTCTCGGGGAGGAAATCCTCATGGGGCAGGGGGAGATCCTGACGGATAATCTCCTCCTTCGTCAGTCCGGCACCGGTATGACGCTCACAGACGCGGGCATGACGCGGAAAGCCCTCCTTGCGGAGGATCTCGGCGCCGATGCGTCCGTGACAGATATAGGGCTGGTCACCGAAACAGTAGATGCCGGGGGCATCACAGCGGAAGATGCCGATGTCGTGAAGCATGGCCGCCTCTATGATGAAGTCGCGGTCCATGTGTAGTTCGGGGTGTTGGTCACAAATATGCACAGCACGCTTCATGACAAGCGTGCTGTGCACCATCAGGACCGAGCGCAGATCGGCGCTCTGGTCCTGGTAGTATTGATCTATGATCTTTTGATAATCCATATATAAAATAGGTGGGACTTTAGGCCTCGCGCTGGATATAGGCGATGACATCACCCTTGCGGACCTTCGCGCCCTGCTTGGCGTTGATCTCCACGAGCTTGCCACCGAGGGCAGCGGGGATCATCTCAAACTCGCCCCACGGCGTGCAGATATAGCAGAAGGCATCACCCTCCAGGTATTCCTTGCCGATATAGGGCTCGACGGCGGGAGCAGCCTCGGCATCACCTTGGAACTCCCAGAAAATCTGACCTTTCACGGGAGCGACGATGGCGTCAGCCTTCGCATGCTTGAAGGCGGTAGCCTCCTCTACGCTCACCTTGGCGCCGAGACGGGCATCCTTGGCCTTCTGCAGGTCGGCGAGGAAGTTCTTCTTGGCCTGGCCGCTCTTGTAGTTGCGGTACTGCTCGGGATGCATGGCGAGCTCGAAGAGCTCCTCATCATCCTGGCCGTAGTCCCAGCCATTCTCGTCCATCTCCTTCTTGAAGTCCTCAAGGTTGTTCTTCAGCAGCGTGTGGGGATCGACATCGGTGAACTCACGGCCCTGCTCCTTGGCGAGCTCAACGAGCTCGGGTGCGATGGTGCCGGGGATCTTACCACTCTTGCCGAGGATCATGCCCCACATGGAGTCGTCCATATAGACATAACGGCCCTTGCCCTGTTCCATGGACAGCAGGTTCATCAGGGCGATGTTCTTCGTATACTGGCTGAACGGGGTCACCAAGGGTGGATAACCGACGCGCGGCCATACATAAGCTACCTCGTCGAAGAGCTTGATGAGCATGTCGTCCATCGTCAGCTCTGCCTCGCCCTTCTTCTTGCGGAGGTTGTTGATGGTCGTACGGATACCACCGAGGTCAGCCATCATGGAGCCCATCATACCACCGGGCAGTCCACAGCCGAGGAGGAGGGAGGACATGATCTTGTTCTGCGGGTTGATGAAATAGCCGAGCCAGTCGTCGATGAACTCCTGCGTGAGGGCACGGGCCTTCATGTAAGCGTCCATATTGATCTCGGGAACATCGAAGCCGGCATGCTTGAGCATGCTCTGTACGGAGATCACATCGGGATGGACCTTACCCCAGGACAGCGGCTCGATGGCGGTGTCGATGATGTCGGCGCCATTCTTGCAGACCTCAAGGATGGAGGCCATGGAGAGACCGGGACCACTGTGGCCATGATACTCGATGACGATCTCAGGATGCTTGTCCTTGATCATCTTCGTCAACTGACCGAGGAAGGCGGGCTGACCGATACCGGCCATATCCTTCAGACAGATCTCCTCAGCACCGGCGGCGATCTCCTCGTCGGCGAGCTTGCTGTAGTACTCCAGCGTGTGGACAGGAGAGGTGGTGATACACAGCGTTCCCTGCGGCGTCATGCCAGCTTCCTTGGCCCACTTGATAGACGGCGCGATATTGCGGATATCGTTCAGACCGTCGAAGATACGGGTGATATCGGTACCCTGGGCATGCTTGACACGATACATCATCTGACGCACATCATCGGGCACGGGGTACATACGCAGGGCGTTGAGACCACGGTCGAGCATGTGCGTCTTGATACCGGCTTCGTGAAGCGGCTTGGTGAAGGCACGGACGGCCTTGTTGGGGTTCTCACCGGCCAACAGCTGTACCTGCTCGAAGGCACCACCGTTGGTCTCCACACGGGAGAAGCAGCCCATCTCTACGAAGATGGGTGCGATCTTTGCCAACTGGTCAGCATGAGGCTGGAACTTGCCAGAACTCTGCCACATATCTCGATAGACGAGACTGAACTGAATTTTCTTTCCCATTATTTCTTTTAATCTAATGTTGTCTTGTTACTGAATACGGGATACGCCTTTTTGTTGCCTGCCATCCGTCTTATGGGCAACGGATCGCATGACAAAGTCGTTCCGAGGTGCAAAATTAGATAAAAAAATTCAAATACGGAGCCAATGGTACTATTTTTTAGAAATATTGTATTAACTTTGTGCACAAAATCAGTTTGTTGTGCAGTAAACGACCCTAAGAAATATGAAAGTTAGAACTTTGTTGCTCATTTCCCTGACCGTCCTCGTCGCCGCTTCCTGTGGAAAGCCGAAAGGGAAGCCGAGAGAAGGATTCAACGATGAGGAGAAGGCCATCAGCTATTCGAAACCGGCACCGGGTGACAGTGTCATCTATGGTCTGGCCTGTGTGGGCTGTACGGACTCCGTCGTTGTCCTCCTGCCGAATGCCGGTGGTGATCCGGTGACCTATAACATCCTGGACGCCCGTCGTGCCCATCGTATCTATGGAACACCGACGGTGGGTGACTGGATCGGTGTGCTGCCCGTGAGCAAGGGGAGCAAGGAAGCCTACTCCGTTGTCGACCTCGATGAGCTGAAAGGGTCGTGGAGTTATACCGTCATGCCCCATCTGCGTGATGTCAGTCGGCTGAGCAAGCGACAGCAGCAGCGTATCCTGGCCAACATGCCGGACTCCATCGTACAGACCTATATGATACCTCGGCAGTATGGTTTCACACTGAGTCGACAGAGTGAGGCGTCGTCCATCGGTATGGTCCGTCAGACTTCGGATATTGAGGATGACAGTCCCGTGGAGTATCCGAAGGTACCAATGTATACGGAGTGGCATCCTTACAACAACCGGCTGATCCTCGTGCAGGGCCGTTTTGAGATGAATGGTGTCGTCTTCAACGCCAAGACGGTGCGCGACACGTTCAATATCGTCTATATGCTTAATGACTCCCTGGCCCTGCGTACGAAAAACGGTACCGTTATCGGCTTCCGTCGTCAGCAGAGTGCCCGCGCCGCCAATGCCAAGGCCAACGCTGCCGCAAAGAAGGTGGAACAGAATATTCAGAACAAACTGAAGTAAAGGCTTACTCAACCCCATCCCAAGGGATGCGGTTGTAAATCTGCCATTTGCAGGGGCCGTCCCTTGTGGCGGCCCGATGCCGGAACGGCATTCAAAAAAGGAAATTATTTCTCGATTCGATTCGGCGTAACCGCCGACGGGCCGCCACAAGGGACGGCCCCTGCAAGGGGATCAGGTTATTCGTGTGTTGCGAAGCGCTGTTCGGCGAGGTGTTCCCATTTCGTCCCCGGACGGCCGTAGTTGGCATAGGGATAGATAGAGATTCCGCCTCGAGGGGTGAAGAGACCCGTGACCTCGATATATTTCGGATCCATGAGACGGATGAGATCCTTCATGATGATGTTCACGCAGTCTTCATGAAAGTCACCATGGTTGCGGAAACTGAAGAGGTAGAGTTTCAGACTCTTGCTCTCCACCATTCGGATGTCAGGGACATAGGAGATGCGGATCTCCGCAAAGTCCGGCTGACCGGTGATGGGGCAGAGGGACGTGAACTCGGGACAGTTGAAGCGTACCCAGTAGTCATGATCCTGGTGTTTGTTGACGAAGGTCTCCAAAACCTCCGGGGCATAGTCCATCCGATATTTTGTCTTCGCGCCGAGGGCTTTCAAGCCTTCGGACTTTCTTGAATCTTGATTTTCCATTTTACAGTTTAAAAATATTATAGCTGATATTCTCGTCGTAGACATCGGAGCCTTCCGTGGCTTTCATCCAACGGACGACACGGATGGTGACGGGGAGGACGACGACTTCATAGGCGGTCTTGAGGAAGACCTGCCAGAGCATGATGGCCGGCAACTCCTTCCAAGGTACGACACCGCCGAGGGCCAGTGGGAAGAAGATGAGGGAGTCGAGACTCTCCCCGACAATGGTGCTCCAGATGGCACGGAGGGAGAAATGACGGCTGCCGTCACGCAGTTTCATGCGACTCATCACGTAGGCATTGGCGAAACTGCCGGCGAGGAAGGCTACGAAAGAGGCAGCGGCGATGCGTGGTGCCAGTCCGAAGATGGCATGGAAACCGGCATCATTATGCCACCAGGGGGCGCCGGGAATCCAGTCACAGAGGGCTCCCATGAGGACGACGAAGAAGTTCATCGCGAAGCCGCACCAGATGAGCAGCCGTGCCTTCTGATAGCCCCATACCTCACAGACACAGTCGTTGAGGATATAGGAGACGGGGAAGACGAGGAGGCCCCCCGTGAGCGAGATACCGAATACGTCGATCTGCTTGGTTTCGAGAAGGTTTGCCGTGATGAGGCAGACGCAGAAGAGGATGCTGACAAGCAGAAACAGCACACTCACCTGATTGGTGTTGGATTTCATTTTTCTTGTTTTTTAAGAGGTTAGACAAGCACTCTTTTTATATTCCCTATCTTCCTTGCGTGGCCGCAACATGGCGGCCACCTACAGATAGGGTATATGAATGATATTGGCTACCGTTAGGCCAACAGCCAGGCCATATATCCGATGAAGGCAGCGGTGAGGACGGCACCCTCCCAGCGCTGGATACGATAGCGCGTGAAGGAGAAGAGCCAGAGCAGACACATGCTCAGGACCATCACACTGAGGTCTACCATCGTGATACCCGTGATCGCCATAGGCTGGATGAGTCCGGTGATGCCGAGGATGAAGAGGATGTTGAACACATTCGATCCCAGTACATTACCGATGGCGATACCACTGTTGCCTTTCCGGGCGGACACCACACTCGTGGCGAGCTCGGGCAGGGAGGTGCCACCGGCGACGATGGTCAGTCCGATGACGGCATCACTGACGCCGAGGCTGCGGGCGATACTGCTGGCACTGTCGACGAAGAGGTTGGAGCCAATGATCAGTCCGGCCAGACCGAGGAGGATGAAGACGACCGCCTTACCCGTCGGCAATGTTTTCGTTTCCCCTTGTGGCTCCTCCGCATCCTTACGGGCCCCTCGGAGGGTCATCGTCATGAAGATGGCGAAGAGGATGATGAGGATGAAGGCATCCAGGCGACCGATATGGTTGTCGAGGCACATCAGCATCAGGGCCACGGAGGCGAGGACGGCGAAGGGGATGTCACGCTTCACCGTACTCCGGCGGATCGTCATCGGCGCCACGAGGGCGGCGACACCGACGATGAGGAGGGCATTGAAGATATTCGAGCCCACCACATTACCCACAGCGAGGTCCGGCGTTCCCTTCAGAGCCGAGAAGAGACTGACGCAGAACTCGGGCATGCTCGTTCCCATGGCGACGATGGTCAAGCCGATGACGAGCTGTGAGACGCCAAGGCGCGAGGCCACGGCGACACTGCCATCGGTGAGCCAGTCGGCACCCTTGAGAACGAGGATGATTCCTACAATAAAGAGGATGATGTCGACCATGACGGCAGCTTATTGACGGTCGTCGACATTCTCACCCTCTGTAGGTGCCAAAACGGTCTTGAAATCGGTGATGCCGGCACTGACGAGGATGTTGTACCACTGCAGGAGCTTCTTGATGTCACTGTCGTGGACACGGTCACGGTCGTAGTTGGGGAGGACGGCAGCGAAGTATTCGTGGAGATCCTTAGCACTGGCCTTCTTATACTTGAAGGTGCTGACCTGGTTGTTCTCCTTCTTGCCGACATTCTCGAGGACCTGCCACAGAGGCACATCCTCATCATCGGTATACATGGCGATATCGCCGAGCGACGTCACACGGTCGGTGGCGAAGGCGGGGACACGCTTGTGGCTCTCATCGAGGGCCTCTACAATCAGATTCATTTTGCCACGGCTCACGAGCTTATACAAGCCCGGCTTGCCGGAGATAGAGAGAATTGTTTCCATTTTTATGTTTTCGTTTTTTACTTTTTTACTTTTTTACTTTTTTACTTTTAGAAGTAGCGCCTCGACTTGTGGCTCCAGGGGGCGTCCGTCGTTGATGATCTCGAAATCGGAGCGGCGTCGCACCTCCTCCTGCGACATCTGACAGCGGATCCATTCCTCCGCCTTCTCTTGGGAGAGATGGTCACGGGCCATGATCCGCTTGGCACGGAGCGCCTCGGGGGCAGAGACCATAACGATCTTGTCGAAGGATATGCGGCGGTCGAAGCCACTCTCAAAGAGGATGGCACTCTCGAGCCACACCATGCCACTACGGAGGAAGTCACGGGCGACGGCGGGGTGGACGACATCGTTGACGGCCTGCTTGTGGGCCTCACTCTCCAGGAGGAAGGCGGCCAGCACCCGTTTCTGCAGGGTAGTTCCCTCATAGACCTGTGGGCCTACGAGTGCCTTCAGCGCCTCTCTGAGCGGCGCGTCCTCACGCATGAGGCGTTTGGCGGCGGCATCACAGTCGTAGACCTGAATGCCCCGTTGTTCCAATAGATGGCAGACATAGGATTTTCCGGATCCTATGCCGCCCGTAATCGCAATATGCATGATTTGAAGTTATTCTTGCTCGATGAGGTAGTCCACCTGGTTGAATTCCAAGGTCGGATGCCGGACTTCCTTCGGTGCCGACTTCAGATAGAGGTTACACTTCGACGAGGGCTGACGGGCAATCTCATTGTAGTCGGCGACGACGATGAACTGCTCGGGCCGGATATGGCGGAACTGACTGGCACCGATGGTGAAATGTACCCGGATCTTATTGGGGAAGGGCCGGAAGACCTTGTCGGGGGGCATATTGACCGCTTCGATAGGCACCTCGATGCTCTCCTCGGTGAGGATATCGGGGAAGAGGCCGAGACGGACCGTCACCGGCATGATCTTCGCGCCGCGGATCTTCATCAGCGGCACCCGGCGGATGACCGTATCGTTGAAGTTGGTGATGCGCAGGTCCTCTGTCGTGACATACTGGATACTGTCGAGGACATGCTGTGAGGCATAGACCGTGACATGATCGGGCCAGAACAGTACCTTCGCGAGGTAACAGCTGGCAGAGGGGCGTATGACGCCGGAGAGACGTACGGGGACCGTCTTCGAGAGTCCGTAGTTGTAATAGAACTCGAGATGGTCGGGCTTCAGCGACATCACCTTCGTCGATCCCTGGAGCTGCAGGCTTACGGCCTTGACGATGTCTGCGGCCGGTATGACCCCTTTCTCCACCTTGTCGTTGGCATAATTGTCGAAGGCGAAGGACACGGGGGCTAGGTAGCCCTTGAGCATATAGGCCGCGATATAGAACCCCTTGTCCCGCATCGTCACCATCACGGTATCATTGATATCCTGGGTGATGACGACATTCTTCGGTATGCCCGTCAGGCGCACGCGCACGGGGACCTCTTTCTCATAGGTCTCGTTGAGTGCCATCATCAGCCAGAAGATACCGCTGAGGACGAAGAAGAACAAAAAAGTCAGAAACTCCTTGTTGAAGATTTTCAGCACGGAGTCTCTGACCAGGTGTTCCGTATTCTTGAGTCTGTTCAATGCTCTTCTGGAAATTTATTTCTGTGCCGTGGTAGCTGCGGCAGCATCGGTGCTCTGGAAGATATAGCCACGGTCGACCTTGATGGTGACACCATGAGCGACCTCGAGGTCAACGGTGTTGCGGGCCTGGTCGATAAACCGGACGGTACCATAGATACCGCCACCGGTGACAACCTGATCACCAGCCTTGATAGCGTTCTGGAACTCGCGGATCTTCTTCTGCTTCTTCTGCTGGGGACGGACCATGAAAAGCCACATGATGACGAAGATGGCGACCATCATCACCAGGAATCCCAGTCCACCGCCCTGCTGGGCAGCCTGAGCGGATAAAATCATTGTATTCATCTTTATTCTTATTTGTTTGTTTCTTTATTCTTGGGGAGCATTCTCCTGCGGTGCCTTTGCCTCATGGGCCGGCGTGGGTGCCTCGAAGGTCTTCAGAAGCTTACCCTGGGCGATGAGGTTACGGGCGATGGAGTCGAGCATGCCGTTGACATAACGGCCTGACTTCGGCGTACTGTAGACCTTCGCCAGTTCCACATACTCGTTGATCGTCACGTTGAGCGGGATACTCGGGATGGTCATCATCTCGGCAATGGCGATCTGCATGATGATCAGATCCATGAAGGCCAGACGGCTCAGATCCCAGTTGCGGCTCATCTCACTCATATAGCGCTGATAGGTGTCGGCATTGAGGATGGTGGCACGGAAGATCTTACGGGCCAGCTCACGGTCCTCCTCGTCCTTATATTCGGGGAGGAGCTCCTGGTCGGCTTTCTCATTGGGATCGAACAGCTTGATGGTCTTCACCACGAAGGTGTCGACAATCTCCTTGTCGTCATTCCAATACAGGCTCTTGTCTTCCAGGACATCGTCGAGGTCGACATTGTCCATGATAAACTTTTTATAGAGCTTCCGCCACAACTCACGGTCAGCCTCATAGCTGTCGTCGGTAGCGGACATGTAATCCTGATAGATCTCACTCTGTTCGATGAGAGAAAGGATCTTGCGGACGAGCTCAATATCGTCCTTCCATGTGAATTTCTGATTTTCGATAAACTCACCGAGCATCTTGTTCTCTTCAAGCTGGACGGCGAACTTATTGAAAGCGAATTTGGGCGACGGCGCCTCTGTGCCCTCGCGCTCTGCCTTGGCCGTGAGGACGTCATTCTGACGACGGGCCTCCTGGGTGATGGCCACGATGAGGTAGAGCAGATCATTATACAGGTCGTAGGCCTTGGAAAGACTGAATATCAGTTCTTTCTCTGCCGTATCCATGTTCTTTCCTCCGTTGAGGTAGTAGGCATACGTCAACTGTACGATCTTGATTCTTATCAGCTGCCTATTAATCATTCTCCAATAATTTATGGTTCGTTTTGCTGTTATGACACTGCAAATTTAGACAATTCCCACCATATACGCAAGAAAAAGGGGGGAAAAACAAGTTTTTTTAATAGAAAAGTTGTTGGTCTCACCAAAAATGTGTACCTTTGCACCCGCTTTTCGTCAAAGCATCTCCGTGTGATGGCGAATTAATACAACATTTAATTTAGAGTAACACATTAACATTTATTCGAAATGAAAGAGATTACTGTTTCAGGTCAGAAGCGTACAGACCTTGGCAAGAAAGCTTCAAAGGCTCTCCGTAAGGAGGGTATGGTTCCCTGCAACCTCTATGGTGAGGCCAAGGACGAGAACGGCAAGCCCGTCGCCCTGTCCTTCGCTGCTCCGATGTCTGAGCTCCGTAAGGTGGTCTACACTCCCCACATCTATGTCATCAACCTCACTATCGACGGTGAGAACCACACGGCTATCCTGAAGGAGCTGCAGTTCCATCCCGTCACCGACGCTCTTCTGCACGTCGACTTCCTCGAGGTCAACGACCAGAAGCCGATCACGATCGGTATCCCCGTGAAGCTCGTCGGTCTGGCACAGGGTGTCCGCGATGGTGGTCGTATGAACCTCTCCATCCGTAAGATCAATGTCACCGCTCCTTATCAGCAGATCCCTGAGCACCTCGACATCGATGTCACCGCTCTGAAGATCGGTAAGAGCATCCGTGTCGGCGACCTGAGCTTCGAGGGTCTGGAGATGGCTACGCCGAAGAGCGTCGTTGTCTGCTCCATCAAGATGACACGTAACGCTGCCGCTTCTTCCGACGATACCGCTGAGGCTGCTGAGGGCGACGATGCAGCTGCTGAGGCTCCTGCTGAAGAGGCTAAATAATCGGAATGGACAAATATTTGATTTGTGGACTGGGAAATCCCGGTGATGAATATGCCGGGACCCGTCACAATACAGGATTTATGGTATTGGACGCTTTCGCTAAAGCGTCCAATATTTGTTTTGAGGACCGCCGGTACGGCTTCGTCGCCGAGACTTCTCTCAAAGGCCGGAAGGTGATTCTCCTCAAACCGACGACATTCATGAACCTCAGTGGCAATGCCGTGCGCTACTGGTTGAACAAGGAGAATATCGACCAGAAACGGCTCCTCGTCATCTCCGATGATGTCGCCCTGCCCCTGGGACATTTCCGACTGAAGGCCAACGGCAGTAACGGTGGTCATAATGGTCTGGGACATATCCAGCAGCTCATCGGACAGGACTATGCCCGTCTGCGCATGGGCATCGGTCATGACTATCCGCGGGGCGGACAGATCGACTGGGTCCTCGGCCATTACAGTGAGGAGGAGATGAAAGTCCTCACGCCGGCCATCGAGACGGCCTGCGATATCATCCGCAGCTTCGTCCTCGCCGGCATCGACGTGACAATGAATGATTTCAATAAACTGGGAAAATGAAAGAACTGCAACAGCATGACAGTGCCCGTCTGGACAAATGGCTGTGGGCGGCACGCATCTTCAAGACACGCTCCATCGCCGCCGACGCCTGTAAGAACGGACGCGTCACCATTGACGGGGCCAATGCCAAGCCGAGTCATACCATCAAGACGGGCGACGTGATCAGTGTCCGTAAGCCGCCGATCACCTATTCCTTTAAGGTGAAGAACTGCATCGAGCAGCGCGTGGGGGCGAAGCTCCTCGCCGGGGTCTACGAGAATGTCACCGATCCCAAACAGTATGAGCTCCTGGAGATGAGCCGTATCAGCGGCTTCGTCGACCGGGCGCGTGGCACGGGCCGTCCTACGAAGAAGGAACGCCGTGCCCTCGATGCCTTCGTCGATCCCGCCCTCTTCGGATGGGATGACGACAGCAACTTCGATTTCGACGAGGACGAGTAGGGGGGAGGAGTACCTCCGCCTCCCCTTTTTGAAACATCTCTACCGTAAAAAACAGCCTTCTCTTTGTGTCTTTTCCTTTTTTTTCCTTACCTTTGTACCGGAAATCACTAACAACAATACAACTGACAATCATGGAACAAAAACGCTATGGTCATTTCGATGACGCCCATCGTGAGTATGTCATCACCGATCCCAGGACGCCGTGGCCCTGGATCAACTACCTCGGCAACGAGGACTTCTTCTCCCTCATCAGTAATACCGCCGGTGGCTACTCCTTCTACCGCGACGCGAAATTCCGCCGTATCACGCGCTACCGTTATAACAACGTGCCGATGGACAACGACGGCCGCTATTTCTATATCAAGGACGGAGAGACCATCTGGAACCCCGGATGGAAACCCTGCCGCACACCCCTCGACAGTTATGAGTGCCGCCATGGCATGAACTATACCCGCATCACCGGCGCCAAGGACGGCATCACGGCCTCCGTGCTCTTTTTCGTGCCCCTCCATGCCCACTGTGAGGTACAGCGGATGACCCTGACGAATAACAGTCAGACGGAGAAGCACCTTACTGTTTTCTCCTTCGAGGAGTGGTGCCTGTGGAATGCCGCCACGGATATGGAGAACTTCCAGCGTAACTTCTCTACCGGTGAGGTGGAGATCGAGGGTTCTACGATCTATCATAAGACGGAATACCGCGAGCGCCGTAACCACTATGCCTTCTATCATGTCAACCAGCCCATCGCCGGTTTCGATACCGACCGTGAGACCTTCATGGGACTGTACAGTGAGAAGAGTGCCCCCGATGTCGTCGTCGACGGCCATAGCCGTAACTCCGTGGCCCATGGCTGGAGCCCGATCGCCTCACAGTCGGTGGAGGTGACCTTGAAGCCGGGTGAGCAGAAGGACCTGATCTTCATCCTCGGTTATGTGGAGAATGAGCAGGACAAGAAATGGATTGACGCCGAGGGCAACTACAGTGCTGAGGACGGTCTCGACCATGTTATTAATAAGGAGAAGGCTCATGTCCTCATCGATGCCTACGACACGCCGGAGAAGGTAGACAAGGCTTTCGGGGAGCTCCGGGACTACTGGGATCAGCTGTTGGGCATCTTCCGGGTCTCTACGGATAATGACAAACTCGACCGGATGGTGAACATCTGGAATCAGTATCAGTGTATGGTGACCTTCTGCATGAGCCGCAGCGCCTCCTTCTTTGAGTCGGGTATCGGCCGTGGCATGGGCTTCCGCGACTCCAACCAGGACCTCGTGGGCTTCGTACATCTCATCCCCGAGCGTGCCCGCCAGCGTATCCTCGACATCGCCGCTACGCAGTTCCCCGACGGTGGCTGCTATCACCAGTACCAGCCGTTGACGAAACGGGGCAACAACGATATCGGTGGCGGCTTCAATGATGATCCCTGTTGGCTGATCTTCGGTACCGTGGCCTACCTCAAGGAGACGGGTGACTTCTCCATCCTCGACGAACAGGTGCCCTTTGACAACCAGCCGGGAACGGAGAAGACACTCATGGAACATCTGACCATCTCGCTGAATCATGTCGTCCATAACCTCGGTCCCCACGGACTGCCGCTCATCGGACGTGCCGACTGGAACGACTGTCTGAACCTGAACTGCTTCTCCTGGGATCCTAACGAGAGCTTCCAGACCACGGAGAACAACTCCAAGGGGTCGAAGGCGGAGAGCGTGATGATCGCCGGCCTTTTCGTCGTCACGGCAAAGGACTATGTCGCCCTGTGCCGCTTTCTGGCTGACCATCCGAAGGCCGTGAAGGCTGCCGCCGATTATGCCGCCGAGGGAGACCGCATGCAGACGGAGGTCGACAAGATGATGGCGGCCGTGAAAGCCCATGGATGGGACGGCAACTGGTTCCTCCGCGCCTATGACTTCTATGGCCGGAAGATCGGTTCCCATGAGAACCGTGAGGGACAGATCTTCATCGAAAGCCAGGGCTGGTGCACCATGGCCGGTATCGGTCTTGAGGACGGCCTCTGCGACAAGGCTCTTGACAGTGTCAAGGAACGTATGGAGTGCGAGCATGGCATCGTGCTCAACAACCCCGCCTTCACCCATTACTATGTAGAATATGGTGAGATCAGCTCCTATCCCGAGGGCTATAAGGAGAATGCCGGTATCTTCTGCCATAACAACCCCTGGGTGATCATCGGTGAGACGGTGGACGGCCGCGGCAATGATGCCTGGGAACACTACAAGAAGATCCTGCCGTCGTATGTCGAGGAGAAATACCAGACGCTCCATAAGGTGGAGCCTTACGTGAACTGTCAGATGGTGGCCGGCAAGGATGCCTTCCGTCCCGGTGAGGGTAAGAACTCCTGGCTCACGGGTACGGCCGCCTGGATGTGGTATACCGTCTCCGAGTTCATCCTCGGTATCCAGCCCGACTTCGAAGGTCTGCGCATCGATCCCTGTCTGCCCGCCGAGGCCCGTGAATACCGTGTCCACCGCCGCTTCCGTGGCGCTGACTACGACATCACCGTCCGTAATCCCAACGGCCGTCAGAAGGGCGTCCGCTCCCTCTCCGTCGACGGCAAGCCCGTCAGCGGCAACCTCATCCCCTGTCTGTCGGGACATCATGAGGTGCTGGTAGAATTATAATCCTTCTTCTGCCGGGATAAGTCGACCGGCAGAAGAAATGGCCTGATATATCTATCGTAGATATTTTCGTAAACACGATGTTTAGAAAATTCTCTACGATAGATATTTTTGTAAACACGATGTTTATTAGTAGAACGATAATCATGAAAAACGAATAAAATATTCTGTTTTGTCGTGTGAATAATGGCGATTTTAAAATTTCCCTAAAAAAGTATATGATTTTCAGTTGACAAACGGCCCTCAATATTGTATCTTTGCAATAATTAACGGAAAAAGCTAAAGAAAATCACTTGACAAACGGCTCTCCAGGTTGTATCTTTGCAATGTAACTAATAACGCTCAATGAAACCTATAAGCTATGCAAGAAGAATGTGTTAACCACAAGATGTCAGAAAGACACCTGTTTCAGGTCTATACCGCCCCTGCCAGTACGGTGCGCAGCAACACCGTATGGGGCATACGGGAGGCCTATGACTACATCACGCGGAATCCGGAGGCGATGAAACGCACGCTGGAGCTGCGGGAGATCATCAAGGACGTCACCGCAGGACGGCGGGATCCCAAGGAGGTCGGGAAGTTCAAAACCCGATGGTTCGACTTCGCCACGTTCTCAGGGACCTTCTCTTACCGTAAGGATGACGGTCTCATCCGGCACAGCGGATTGCTCTGCCTCGACTTCGACGATGTCGGAGGACCGGCGGAGCTTAGCAACCTCAGGGAGTGGCTCATCCATGACGGACATTTCGATACGTGGCTGCTCTTCGTATCACCGAGTGGCCACGGGCTGAAATGGGTCGTCGATATCGACGTCTCCCGGGCGGACCACCGCACGTGGTTCCTCGCCATACGGGAGTATGTCCGCGAGGTCTATCAGACAGAGGTCGACGAGAAATGCGTCAACGTCTCCCGGGCCTGTTTCCTGCCCCATGACGGCAACTGTTATGTTCATCCGTCCATTTTATAAAAAATACTATTCTATGACAGCAACAATACCTTTTGACCCTATTGCTTGGGCCCACAAGAATCAAGCAAGACGTAATGAGAATGAGCACATGGCTGCTCCTTCTCCAGTGAATAACCCTCAGACGACCTCCTCGGAAGGGAAGATCCGCGACCTCGTCAGTGCCATCACCTCCCATGGCGCCGGTTTCTCCGACGACTATGGCGACTGGCTGAAGGTCGGCTTCGCCCTCGCCGGGGAACTCGGGGAGCGTGGCCGTATCTACTTCCATCAGCTCAGCCGCCTGAGCAGTAAGTACAACGTGCGGGAATGCAACAAGAAGTACGACAACTGCCTCCGCACTGTCCATACCGATGGCCACGGCGTGAACATCAGCACCCTCTACTGGATGGCGAAGCAGGCCGGTGTCGACCTCAAGGCCTTTGCGAAAGAACATCTGCAGAGTCAGTCGGATCATGGAGTTTGTGCCAGTTGTGCCATTGTGCCAAGTGCCAAAAGTATGGGAAAAGAGGTAAAAACCCCTATTTTACGTACTTTTGATGGTGAAATGCCACTTGGCACAATGGCACAACTGGCACAAACTGCCGACAAGGCGCATAATGGCTTCACTTTCTCCGACAAGTTGAAGGTGGAAGATCTTGATCATATCCTTCGGACGATCTACGACTTGCATCATGACAACGTCGCCAAATGTGATGCGATGATATTGGGAGCCCTCAATGTCTGTAGTGGCTTGATGGGAGGCGCCAATTTCGTGGGTGATGAGCGCAGCGGCGTCTATGGTCTCTACGATGGCCGCCGTGTCTACGCCCCTCTGTTCAACATCATCTATTCCGGGGCCGGTAACGAGAAGGGTAATCTTGTTTTCGACAAGCAGTTGGCGGCTCCCGTCAAGGACGAGATGCGGCGGAAGTATGCGGCGGAGAAGGAAGCGTATGATACCGCGATGGCTGCTTGGGAGGCTAAGGGAAAAAAGGAGCGGGGTGAGGCGCCTGAGAAGCCTCTTTACCGCGATCCCTTCGTGCCGGGCAACAGTACGTCCTCGGCGGTCTACCGTGCCTTAAAGGCCAACGGAGGGTGGGGCCTGATGTATGAGACGGAGGCTGACACCGTGTCGAGTATGCTCGACAGTGATTATGGCAACTATTCCGATCTCATGCGAAAGGCCCATCATCATGAGCCGCTGTCGATGACACGTGTCACTGATGATATTCATATTGACATTGATGAGCCCCGACTGAGCATCTTGCTCACCTGTACGCCCGGACAGTTGCCGGCCCTCTTCCCTTCATTTGAGAATGGCCTGGGATCCCGCTTCCTCTTCTATTATATGCCCGATGACCATGTGGCCTTCCACAATGTCTTCGCGGTGAAGGACCGATCACTGGATGATGTCTATAAAGAGTTGGGCGATTACTTCGCGCCACTCTACCACGCTTTGCAGCAGCGTGCCGGCCATCCCGTTCAGTTTCTGATGAGTGACAGCCAACAGCAGATGTTCCTCGATACCTATCAGGAAGTGCTGGAAGAGCAGTTCGGCATGTTGGGGAAGGGCATCCGTGCCTTCGTGTTCCGTCTGGCCCTGGAGAACTTCCGCTATGCCATGATCCTTACCCTGCTCCGCCGCCTGACCGAGTGGCAGGAGTCGTTCAATCCCTCTGACCCTTCTGATCTCTTTCCCGAAGAGGAGAATGCCATCGTCTGTGATGACCGTGACTTCCGGATGGCCATGACGATTGTCGGCTGTCTCATCAATCATACCGCTCGGGTATACACCGTGATGGCTAAGGAGGATGACAATCCTTTTGCCTTAAAGGGACTGAAACCCTCAGCGGAAGATCTGAAACTTTATAATGCGCTTCCAGAGGGTGAGTTTCGGACAGGCGACCTCGTAAAGATTTCCAAGAAACTTAGTTTCTCGGAACGCACGGCGAAACGCATTCTAAGTAACCTAACTTTTAAGTACGAAGTCCTCAATCGATTGCATCGTGGCTTGTATTACAAGCCTGTGACTAAACGTTCGTAATGATCCTCCGATTGACTAAATGCCGTGGCCGCCTTGTGCGGCCACGTATCATTCTATTCGTATAATCGTATCTCTTATATTCAGATTATAAAATAATATAGACGTAGATTATTATAAATGATAGGTAATATTTATATTCTATATTATATCTATTTAATAAGAACATAATATATCATCTTTAAAATATAAATACTTATCTATGAGTAATGTTGTCTTTATGTATTAAGATAATATACTATATATTTGCATTTATGTGTCTGTTATTATGTAATATTATATAGTAGTTATTACATAATACTTTATTATTAATAATGAATCATCCATAAATAGATAAATTGATATTATGTTAATATTGTATTATAATTCATATGATAGTATTATAATAAATAATATCTTATTATATTTATAATCTATTACATAAATATGAAAACAAGATATTAATATTTCTGATTACATCATCGTCTGAAAATATGATACGATGTTAATACAATATGATATAATTACATCTGATAAATAATATATAATCATTTAATATAATAATGACATAATATGTATTATAATTATATTTATCTTTATATGATTGAATGATGGTATTAATTTATGTATGTGATTCATATAAATATAATTACTATATGATGGAACAGAAAGTAATTCTATCATATAGTAATACAAAATTTATAAACCTCTTGATTTCCAAATGGTTTCCTTGGCAGCGTTGATCTCCTGGAATTTCTTCTCTGCTGCCTTGCGGATATCCTCACCGAGCGTTGCCACGCGGTCGGGGTGGTTCTGAAGGGCCAGTTTGCGATAGGCCTTACGGACCTCTTCGTCGGTAGCGTCGGGACTGACGCCGAGCACTTTATAGGCGGCTTCCAGGTTGGAGGAAGCGTCGCTAAGATTGAGCATACCTTCTACATCCCGGGCGGTCAGTCCCATGTTTGTGGCCATAAATTTCAGTGTTTCTACCTCTTCCGGAGTGACGATACCATCCGCTTTCGCGATGTCCGCGAGGTAATTGAGCAGTTGCAGGCGTTGTTCGAAAGGCATCACGGAGGCGATCTGATGACAGCTGTCGAGGATCACCTGCCGATATTCATTCGGCGCCGTCTCATCTTGTTTCTTAAACAGTTTCAGAAGAATTTCGTTACCTTGCAGGACGGCTTCCTCGCCGAAATTGCGGCGAAGGAATTGTCGGATATATTCCATCTCCGAATGCATCACTTTCCGGTCTGCCTTGACGATATAAGCGGAGAGGACGAGGAGGGAGAAGAGAAAACTGTTGCGCTGTTCCTCAGCGGAATAGCCACGGGAGGAGCGGTTGACGTAGTCGTATCCCGTCTGTTGCGTGTTACCGGGGGTGTTGACGGCGTCCATACCTTCATCAAAAAGGGTACCGAGGACGAATCCTGCCAGGGCACCGAGCGGTCCGCCTGTGATGAAGCCCAAAGCGCCGCCGATCCATTTTCCAAATGCCATAGAAATATTTATTTAATGTTCTGATAATCAGGTACTTCCTTTAAGAATATGTAGCTGTGGTGAGCATAGTCCATCTTACAGACGATGGTCTGCAGGCCATTGCTGACGACGAGATAATCGACGTGCAGGAGCATGTTGTAGACCGTAATCTGGTCAAAGACACGCTGTGTCAGGGCGATATGCGGGGCTTTATACTCGATGATCATGCGAGGTTTGAGATCCCTGTCGTAGAGGATACTGTCTGCGCGGAGGCTCTTGGATCCTACGTGGAGCTGTATCTCGTTGGCTAATAACGAGTTAGGATATCCGCGATGTTCTACGAGATAGTGTGTGAAGTGCTGTCGTACCCATTCTTCGGGCGTCAGCGCCACATATTTCCGCCTCAGGAAGTCCCAGATGAGGGGGTGATCCTTCGTTCCACCGATTTTTATTGCGTATGGAGGTAGGTTTAATCGAATCATTTTTGTATTTTTGCAGTGACATTGCAAAATTACTAAAAAAAATGGTGGCAGAAAAGAAAACGGGCGTAACTTTCGCCCAGGTGATGAAAGATCTGCAGAAGGGGTCTTTTGCACCTATATATATATTAAGTGGTGATGAGTCTTATTTCATTGACCGTATCACCGACTATATCCTGACCCATGCCCTCCCGGAGGATCAGCGTGACTTCAACCAGACGGTTGTCTTCGGCGCTGATGTCACGGGCGGACAGGTCGCTGATCTGGCACGGCGCTATCCGATGATGGCCGAGCGTCAGGTCGTCATCGTCAAGGAGAGTCAGGCCATGAAGTCCGGACTGGCCTATCTGGAGAAATATTTCGAGAAACCGTCGCCGTCGACAGTCCTCGTGTGCTGTCACAAGAATGGCGCCATCGACAAGCGCAAGCGGATGTATACCCTGGCACAGAAGAATGGGGCCGTCCTCTTCGAGAGTAAGAAACTCTATGACCGGGAGCTGCCGGGATTCATCGAGACCTATCTCAAGGGGAAGGGGGCGACGATCGAGCCGAAGGCTGCCCAGATGATGGCCGACCATGTGGGCTCTGATCTCAGTCGGCTCGTCTCCGAGTTGGATAAGATCCTGATCTCTCTCTCTGAGGACAACCGACGGGTGACGCCGGAGATCGTGGAGCGGGAGGTTGGCGTGAGTAAGGAATTCAATGCCTTCGAACTCCGGTCCGCCATCGTTAACCGGGATGTCTTCAAGGCTAACCAAATAGTAAAATATTTTGACAAAAATCCAAAAGCGGGTGGATTGTTCCGTCTCCTCCCGCTACTCTTCTCTTTCTTCGAAACACTCATGATCGCCTACTATGCGCCCGATAAGAATAACGACAGTGAGCTGGCGCGTTTCCTCGATCTTCGCTCTTCCTGGGCTGCCAAGGAATACAAAATCGGTATGCGCAACTATACGGGCGTGAAGGTCATGCAGATCATCCGGAAGATCCGTGAGGTGGATGCCAAGAGTAAGGGTATCAATAATCCGAGTACGGATGCCAATGAACTGATGCAGGAGTTGATCTTCTTTATCCTTCATTGACCCCGGTGGAATTCCGCCACAGCGGCAGGAGGGGAAGAAGAGTGGGGGAGTGGTCCCGGAGCGGGCTGCTCCCCCTTCTTGTCTTTACGGAGTAGTGTTGGGAGCTCTTTCGAAAATCTCCGCCTGGAGGCATCAAAGAGGAGGAGAAACGGCCTTTTTGAGTAGGTAGCGGGGTGGGAGAGGGCATTGAAAAAGAGTTGTTTTCGAGGTAATAGCGGTCGAAAACGATTGAAAAAGGGCCTTTTTGGCGCTAGATTGAACTTTCTCAATTCAGCCTTTTTAATACCTAAGTAGCTATCAATCAGAGCTTCAGCGCATTTTATCTTTCTCAATACGGCCGAATTTCCAAGCTTTCGGCCGTCTGATGGAGAATTCGCCCAAAATGACAATTTTTCCCTTTTTCAACCCCTGGAAAATTTAGCTTAACATAAAATAACAAGTCATTTTCCGGGTATACAAATATAAATTTCATGAAGATAAACGGCGTTTTTACTTTTGAAAATAAAAATACATAAAACTAAAAAATAAATGAATCAATATAATTTTATAAACAGAAAAATAAATTCTTTACTTTACGAAAGTGAATACATAATTATGCAAATGGGAGTGTATGACATAAAATGCTAAAAATCAAAATATTATAGATTTCTTCTCCATCATCTTTCATGGATTCCGTCGGTTTCTGACGAAAAAAGTGCATAAGTGCTCAGGATATCCATAAAATGGGAGATCTAGACTTCAAAAACTCAAAATGTTCTTCTAATTGATTGAAGTTTAGGTTAATACGATCTTTGAAATTGAAATTTATAAATTTAAAAATGTAGTATAGAAAACCCATTTTTCTCTATTTTGATTTACGGATATAAATTTCTAAATTTAAAATTTAAAATTTAAAATTCTTCTTTATATATTTGTATAGTTCAATTTTTTGTTTTACCTTTGTAAACTGAAACAGTGACGTACGATTTAAGGCTAAAAAGTCGACGTGAGACTGTCTGTTAAAAAAACGACGACTAAAAGACACGACAATGAAGGAACGCATCCGTCAGCTGATGGAGAGTCAGCATATGAACAATACTCTTTTTGCCAATGCCACGGGCATCAATCCGGCGACGTTGACGAATATTTTCAAGGGTCGTACCAATCCGACCCTGAATCATGTCGAGGCAATCAAGAAGCGATTCCCGAATATCAATATCGACTGGTTGATGTTCGGCAATGGACCGATGTTTCTGGAAGAGACATCGGCTCAGTCCGCTGCCGCTTCGTCTGCGGGAGAGGATCAGGCAGATGTGACAGGCGGTAGTGTTACGGTATCGGCTGTCGAGGGTTCTGTTTCGCCGGTAGGTTCCGTCACGGATACCGCCGTCCCCTCCCCTGCTTCCGCTACCCTCTGTCAGGAGGAGAAATTGAACCGGAATATCGAAAAGCTTTTGGTAAAGAATATTGACAAACCACAACGGAAAATTTCAGAAATCCGCATCTTCTATGATGATAACACATGGGAGAGTTTTGTGCCTAAGAAGTAAGTCTTTGAAATATTTTTTGTAACTTTGCACCATATCCATTAATCAGGTGTAAAGATGAAAAAGTATATCCTTGATCTCCGCGTCGCTTCAGTGGATCATGTGTCACCGAAACATGTGCTGCTGAAGCTCACGCAGGACGCTCCACTGCCCGAGACACATCCCGGACAGTTTGTAGAGGTCCGTGTGGACCATTCCCCGACGACCTTCCTTCGTCGTCCTATCTCCATCAATTTTGTTGACCGTAAGCGTAACGAACTCTGGCTCCTGGTTGCTGCCATCGGTGACGGCACGAAGGCATTGGCACGGTTGAAGGCGGGAGACACGCTCAACTGTGTATTCCCCCTGGGCAATGGTTTCACCCTTCCCGAAGAATCCGGAAAGAAGACATTGCTCATCGGCGGTGGCGTCGGTGTGGCCCCTCTTTATGACCTCGGTTGTCGGATCAAGGCCAATGGCGGCGAACCGACGTTCCTGCTCGGCGCACGCAGTGCCCGTGACCTCCTGGAGCTCGATCTCTTCGATCAGGTAGGCCGGGTCTTCGTGACGACAGAGGATGCCAGTGTCGGCGAGAAAGGCTTCGTCACCCAGCATTCCATTCTTCAGCAGGAATATTTTGACTACATTTATACCTGTGGTCCTAAGCCGATGATGATGTCTGTGGCCCGTTATGCGCGTGAGAAAAATATACCTTGTGAGGCCTCTTTAGAGAACATGATGGCCTGCGGTGTCGGTGCCTGTCTCTGTTGTGTAGAGAAGACCATCAAGGGAAATGAGCGTGTCTGCCAGGATGGTCCGGTGTTCTCCATTGACCAGTTATTGTGGAAATAAATGAATCAATTATGGCTAATTTAAGTGTAAAAATCAATACATTAAAGTTCAAGAATCCGGTGATGACGGCTTCCGGGACATTCGGTTACGGAAAGGAGTTTGAGGACTTTGTAGACCTCAGTCGTCTGGGCGGAATCATTGTCAAGGGAACGACCTTAGAGCCTCGTCAGGGGAATGATTATCCGCGTATGGCGGAGACGCCACAGGGCATGCTCAACTGTGTAGGATTGCAGAATAAGGGTGTGGACTATTTCGTGCAAAAAATATATCCATTCATTGCGGGTTACGACACAAATATTCTCGTTAATGTGAGCGGAAATTCCCCGGAGAACTATGCGAGATGTGCAGAGAAATTAAAAGATTTGGAACATATTCCGGCCATAGAACTGAACATTTCCTGTCCGAATGTGAAGGATGGCGGCATGGCTTTCGGCACTTCTTGTACATCGGCAGCAGCCGTTGTGAAGGCCGTCAGAGCGGTATATCCTAAACCCATTATTGTGAAACTCTCGCCCAATGTGACGGACATCACGGAGATCGCCCGGGCCTGTGAGGCAGAGGGTGCTGACAGTGTCTCCCTGATCAATACGTTGATGGGCATGGCTGTGGATATCGAGAAGCGTCGGCCGCTGTTGAGTATCCGCACGGGTGGACTCAGTGGGCCTGCCGTGAAGCCCGTGGCGCTCCGTATGGTCTATGATGTGGCCCATGCCGTGAAGATTCCTGTTGTCGGACTGGGCGGTATTATGAATGAGCGCGATGCCCTGGAGTTTATGATGTGTGGAGCTACGGCCATCGAGATTGGTACAGCTAATTTCATTGATCCGCAGGTCACCGTGAAGGTCATTGACGGGATGAACCAGTGGCTTGATGATCATGGCGTGAAGGATGTCAATGAGATCATTGGGTGCATAGATTAGGGGCTATAGCTCGCAATAGATAAAAAGAAAGGTGGCCGCTTTTTGCGACCACCTTTTTTTATAGCATCATGTCTAGGAGGACCATGGCGGCCATATCCTCGACGATGGGAACGGCGCGGGGGAGAACACAGGGATCATGACGGCCACGGGCCTGGAAGGTCACGGCCTCGCCGGCCTTGTTGATGGTCTGCTGGTCCCGGAGGATCGTTGCCACGGGTTTGAAGGCCACGCGGAAATAGATATCCTGTCCGTTGCTGATACCCCCTTGGATGCCACCGCTGTGATTCGTCAGGGTGGCAGCTGCCGGCGTGCCTCCCGTACAGATACGGGGGGCGTCGGGGCCCTCGGGGTACTTACTGATATCCGCGGCGGGGATGAAGACATCATTCTGCAGACTGCCGCAGGAGTTCACGCCGTCGAAGCCCTCACCATATTCAAACCCTTTGACGGCATTGATGCTGAGCATGGCAGCCCCGAGGCGCGCATGGAGCTTGTCGAACTCGGGATCACCGATACCGGCGGGACAGCCTTGGATGACGCAGGTGATGATGCCGCCGACGGTGTCACCGGCTTTCTTCACCTTCAGGATGAGATCGGCCATCTCCCGGGCTTTCCTGGGATCAGGACAGCGCACATCATTGTCCTCGATCTTACTCAGGTCATATTTCCGGTAGTCTCTCTCGAGGGCGATGGGGCCCACCTGTGATGTATAAGCCCGGATGGAGATCCCCTTCGGTTGCAGGGCCAGTTTGGCCAGAGCGCCACCGACGCAGCGTGCCAGTGTGATACGTGCCGAGGAGCGTCCGCCACCACGGTGGTCACGGATGCCATACTTATTATAATAGGTGTAATCGGCATGGGAGGGCCGGAAGAGGTCCCGCAGGTTGTCGTAGTCGTTGGAGTGCTGGTTGGTGTTGCGTACCTCAAAGGCGATAGGAGTACCGGTTGACTTCCCCTCGAAGATGCCACTGAGGAACTCCACCTGGTCGGCTTCTTTCCGGGAGGTCGTCAGCCGGCTCTGTCCGGGGCGGCGGCGTGAGAGTTCGTGTTGGATGAAGTCGAGGTCAATGGGTATACCGGCGGGATAGCCGTCGACGATGCCGCCGACAGCCACGCCGTGGCTCTCACCGAAGGTTGTCAGCGTGAATTTTTTTCCGAAAGTATTGCTCATAGCTATAGGGATGAATATTATAGGATCCTTGCGCTTGCAAAGCGCAAGCACGGAACGGCAGGCCATGGGAGGCGGAGCGGAACATGATAAATCATGTCCCTACTCGCCGCAGTGGCAGCCGCCGTCCTTGCAGCCGCCGTCGTTGCCGCAGCTGCCGTCGCAGTTGCCGCAGCCGCCGTCTTTGCCGTGGTGGCAGTGGTGATGGAGGCTGTCGTTGAAGGCCTGGATATCCTCCTCGGTAGCCGGGCGGTTTACAAGGACCTTTCCCTCGAAGGAGAGGTCACGGCCGGCGAGGGGATGGTTGAGGTCCATGCGGACGACCTTCTCCCCGATAGCGACGACCTGTGCGAGGAAGCGGTTGCCGTCGGCATTCTCCAGGGGCAGTGTGGCGCCGAGTTGCACATGATCACTGTCGAATTTCCCGTCGATAGTGAAGATGCTCTTGTCGAGGTCGATGACGCGCTCGTCAAGATGTTCACCGAAGGCCGAGGCAGCGGGGAGCGTGAAGCGGAACTCCTCTCCGGCCTCAAGGTCGGCTATTTTCTGTTCGAAGGCTTCAAGGGCGATGCCCATCTCCGTGATGAAGACAAAGGGCTTGCCGTCCTGGGTCTCTTCCAGGAGGTCGTGACGCCCTGGTGTGGCGTCATAGAGCTTGTAGGATGCTTGGATATATCTTTTCATAAAATGGATCTTGTGGCGGGGGACATTTATAGGATGATCCCTCCTGCCGGTGGATACTGTCTGCAAAGGTAATGCTTTTCGGTCGGAAAACAAAGGAAAAGGCATGTTTTTTCCTGTAACAGTTTTGAAATGTAAGCAGTCAACTTTGATTTATGTCAAGAATATCGCTGTTTTCGCAAACAATCTTACAAAATATTTGGAGGCTATGAAAAAAGTTCCTACCTTTGCAATGTCAAAAGACAAGAAGGAGGTCTTTTAGGAGATTGATTCAAGTTTGACGACACACACGGCCATCAGGCCTATTTAGGATAATGTTTAACAAAGGTCCCATTCAGGAATAACATAACAAGGGGCCGTAAAAGAAAGGTAAAAAGATTATGAAGAAGATGATTTTATTGGCAGTCGCCATGCTGGGCATGACCACCGCAACATTCGCAGCAGATGAGAACGCAAGTGCTACCGCAGCCACTGCAGCTTACAACATGAACGTGAACATGAACGCGCTGAGCAACGCACTGGCACTGAACGGTGATCAGGCTGACGCTGTAGAGAGTGTCCACAAGAACTTCACGGCAGAGATGATGAATGCTGCTGTTGCTCCTGCTACCGAGCGCAAGGCCATCGTCGACAAGGCTGTAGAGAAGGATCTGAAGTACATGCACTCCATCCTCTCTGAGAAGCAGTACAAGAAGTACCTCATGCTGCTGAACGCTACCATGGTTAACCGTGGTCTGAACAAGTAAATACGTGAGACCTGCGGGTCTCAATCTCCAATAAAAAATCTGCATCCGTCCATTGAGGATTGATGCAGATTTTTTTTTTATTTGACGCGGAACCAATCGGCGTCGAGCCAGCCGCGGTTGCCTTTCTGAGCGTTCCACTCACTGACATATCCCATTTTAGCACCGATCCATTTTCCTTTGACCATCGTGAAGGGGGCACCGGCGAAATGGTAGGTCTTCCCGTCGAGGCTATAGGCCATCTGACATTTGCCGTCTTTGACTTTCATCTGGAGGTAAAGGTCGAGGTAGATGGCGGGCTGATAGGGCAGTGGGTCTTTCGCCGTTGGTTTTACGGTAGTCAGCGGAGTGACCGTCTCCGTATTTCCGCGGTCAGCCTTGGTACAGTTGTGGAGTTCGATAGAGAACTGATCCCCCACTCGTTTAGCCACGAGAGCCTGATAATCCATACCCATCATGACGATGCCACTATACTGTCCTTCGGCCTTGGCGGCGACGCGTACCTTTGTTGTAGCCGTGAATGTCGGTGCCGGGAGTTTCTGAAGCAGTAGGTTGGGCACATCCCACAGACTCTTATAGTCAGTCGGCTCATAATAGTTGTACAGTCGTAACGTTCCGTTGGCTGTCGGCATACCGAAGCTCTGGTCGTAGTTGGCGTGCCACTGCCATTGCCGTCCCAGTTCCCCGGAGTTGAACTCGTCACTCTCCACGGGATTGACCTTTGTGGTTGAGCTGCTCTTGGGTTTCCGGAACGTAGCGTAGGGCTCCCCGCAATAGCCTTTGGCGGGCACACGACCCATGACGGGCCAGTTGTCCTTCCAGGTCACGGGTTGCAGCATGACGACGCGCCCGTAGGCGCCTTTATCGTTGAAATGGAGGAACCAGTCCTCTCCCTGGGCCGTATGAATCCATCCACCCTGGTGAGGTCCATTGATGCCACTCTTCCCTTCCGCCATCACTTTCGTAGCCTCGTAGGGACCCCATACGCTGCGGGAGCGCATAGCCAGTTGCCAACCCTGTTCCACGCCACCGGCGGGGCACATGATCCAGTACCATCCATTCCGTTTATAGAGTTTAGGACCTTCCGTGGTATGGTTGGCCTGTCCGCCGTCGAAGACGATGCGTGGGGCACTGATAGCCTGTGTGCCATCGGCGGAGAGCTCCCGCATGGAGAGGACGGAGTTGAAGCCGGATCGGCTGCCTGCCCATCCGTTGACGAGATAGCAGCGGCCGTCATCATCCCAGAGGGGACAGGTGTCGATCATTCCCTTTCCACTGATGACGCAGAGCGGTTTAGACCAAGGACCACGAGGATCTTTGGCTTTGACCATCATCACGCCGAAGTCGGGATCACCCCAGTAGATAAAGTATTCACCGTTGTGGTAGCGGATGGACGGGGCCCACACGCCTTTGCCGTGTTGCGGCTTGTCGAAGAAGTCTTTCGGTTCCTGCTCCTGAAGGGCATAGCCGATGATCTCCCAGTTGACGAGGTCTTTGGAGTGGAGGATGGGCAGTCCGGGGATACAGTTGAACGAACTGGCGGTGAGGTAGTAGTCATCACCGACGGCACAGACGTCGGGATCACTGTAGTCGGCATAGAGGACGGGGTTCTTGTACTGTCCGTTGCCGAGGTCGGGGTTCCACACCTGGGAGTGGTACTGTGCCATAGCAGCCAGGGGGAGGCAGCCGAAGAGGGCTGCGAGGAGGATTTGTTTTGTTTGCATGTTGGTTGGTTTTTAATATAGCTCGCAATAGATTTTGATCACTCGCGATAGAGGGGGGAGGGGCATTTGCGCCTCCTTGCGCTTGCAAAGCGCAAGTACCCGACGGCAGGCCCGGCAAAGCGCAAGCACGCAGGCCCGGCTTGGCGGAACTATGGCAGCCTCTCCTTGAGGGAGGGTTGTGGAGGGGCTTATGCCCCTACGGCAATAGCCAGGCGGCGGAGGTTGTCTTTCTCACCGACGACCCAGATGATGTCACCGGGATCGAAGCAGTGGTTGGGATCGATGAGTGTGAGATTCTCCTGTCCTTCCTCGCGTCCTACGACCATACAGTTGTACTCATCGCGGATTCCACTCTCGCGGAGTGTCTTTCCGATGAACGGACAATCCTTGGAGAGGACGAGCTGTTGCAGTTTCATCTCCCGTTTCTCTATCGTCGGGTCTTCAGCCACGAGTTCACTCTTGGCGGCCTTACTGAATTTCTGCAACTGTTCATCGTTGCCGATCACCTGCAACTGGTCACCGGGGAAGAGGATGGACTGGCCGTCGGGGATATTCAGTCGCTGTCGTCCACGGAGGATACTGCTCACATGGATCCCGAAGCGGTTACGCAGATGGAGGTCACGGAGGCTCTTCCCGGCCCATTCCGAGTCTTCAGGAATCATCACCTCACCGATATGGATATCACGGTCGAGGAGTTTCCCTTCATAGAGCGGCCGGCGGGTACCTTTCACCTGTTGTGCGATCTCCCGACTGTGGAGGTTCTCGATGAACCTTCGTTCCAGACTGATGCTCCGTTTCTTCAACCTTCTCGAGAGCATGATGATGACGATGATCGCCAGGGTGAAGGTCACGAGGAAGGCGTTGGCGAAGCGTGTGAGATAGTTGGCGATATAGAACACGAATGCCGACGCGATGGCGATGCGTGCCAGTACAGTGAACACCAGCGGCAGACGGTTGATGCGGTTCTCCGTCCACAGATGCTGGAATTCCTCGGAGTGGTTCTTCTTCATGATCATCGCCCTGAGGAAGGGAGAGATGATGAGCAGTGTCGCCACGCCGCAAACGAAGTTGCCCGTCCAGTGGTTTCCGGTCATCTGTACGGAGAGATGGCGGCAGAGCGGGAGGATGAAGGTGAACATCAAGAAGATGGCTGCTCCCGAGAGTATGCCATAGACGACGACATTCACCGTCATGGCCATCAGCAGGTCGTGCCACTCACTGTGGCTGACGGATCCTTCCGGAGTACCGATATGGATATGGTTCGACCGTCTGATCCATTTCTTGGGTAAGGCTGTCTCAAGCAGATGATAGCAAGGATCAGCTGCCTTCATCATATATGGTGTGAGGAAGGTCGTGATGACGGAGACGGCGACGACGACAGGGTAGAGGAATTTGCTGATCACGCCGAGGCTCAGACCCAGCGAGGCGATGATGAAGGCGAACTCACCGATCTGTGCCATGGAGAACCCACATCGCATGGCCGTCTTCAGATCCTGCCCGCTGAAGAGGAATCCCATGGTGCCAAACACCATCTGTCCCAGTAGGATCGCCGCCACGAGGGCGATGATCGGTCCGGCATAGCTGATGATGATCTGTGGGTCGACGAGCATACCGACGGAGACGAAGAAGATGGCACCGAAGAGGTTCTTCACCGGTTCCACCACCTTTTCTATCTTGTCGGCCTCCACCGTCTCAGCGAGGATACTACCCATGACGAAGGCTCCGAAGGCCGAGCTGAACCCCACCTTTGTGGAGATGACCGCCATGAGACAGCACAGACCGAGTGACACAATGACCATGGTCTCTGCCGTCATCAGTTTCCTCGTGACGCGGAAGAAGCTCGGCATGAGATAGATGCCGACGACGAACCACAGGATGAGGAAGAAGGCGATCTTCAGAATGCTTCCCACCATCTGGGTGCCGTCGGGACTGCTGCCTCCGGCGATGGCACTCAGCATGACCATCATGACGATGGCGAGGATATCCTCGAGGATGAGGACGCTCATGACGAGGGAGGCGAAGCGCTGCTGACTCAGTCCGAGGTCGTCGAAGGCCTTATAGATAATCGTCGTCGACGACATGGCGAGCATACCCCCGAGGAAGATGCAGTCCATGCGTCCCCATCCGAAGGCCTTGCCCACCGTCATCCCCAGTCCTGCCATACAGAAGATGATGGTCAGGGCGGCGATGACGGGAGCTATGCCCATCTTGACGATTTTCTTGAAAGAGAAATCCAATCCCAGTGAGAACAGCAGGAACATCACGCCGATGTCGGCCCATGTCTCGATATTCGCCTCATGGACCACCGACATCGTATACGGCATGTGAGGAGACACCAGGAAGCCGGCGACGATATAACCCAGCACAAGGGGCTGCCGCAGCTTCTTGAAGAGCAGGGTGACGATGCCTGCGACGATGAGGATGAGGCTGAGATCAGAAATCAGATCCATAGAGAAAAATGTTTAGTCGTTGAAGGCTTCCGTGAGTTCGCAGATCTTCACGACGGTCTTCATGGCCGCCTCCATGACGGGGATGGAGACGAACTCATAAGGGCCGTGGAAGTTGACGCCACCAGCGAAGATGTTCGGGCAGGGGAGACCACGGAACGACAGTTGAGCGCCGTCGGTACCACCGCGGATGGGCTGAACCTTCGGGGCGATACCCAGTTGTTCGAAGGCTTTGAGGACGATGTCGATGACATGGATGTTCGGATCGATCTTCTCCTTCATATTATAATACTGGTCCTTCATCTCTACGGTGCAGGTGCCCTCACCATATTTCTGGTTGAGTTTCTCCGCACATTCGAGGATGAAGTCCTTCCGGTCGTTGAACTTCTCCCGGTCGTGATCACGGATGATATAGCTCAGTGTGGCCTCCTCGCAACGGCTGTTGATGCCGAGGAGGTGGTAGAAGCCCTGATAGCCCTCCGTGGTCTCCGGGATATCCGTCTCGGGAATCATGTTGTTGAACTCGCAGGCCAGTCGGCTGGCATTGATCATCTTTCCCTTGGCATAACCGGTATGTACGCTGACGCCCTTGATATGGACCTTCGCTCCGGCGGCGTTGAAATTCTCATACTCCAGTTCACCGAGGTCACCGCCGTCCATGGTGTAGGCCCATTGGCATCCGAACTTCTTCACGTCGAAGTGGTGAGCGCCCATGCCGATCTCCTCGTCGGGGTTGAAGGCGACGCGGATATCGCCGTGCTTGATCTCGTCATGATCGCGGAGGTAGCACATAGCCTGTACGATCTCGGCGATGCCTGCCTTGTCGTCGGCGCCGAGGAGCGTCGTGCCGTCGGTGACGATGAGGTCCTCGCCCTTATGCGCCAGGAGTTCGGGGAATTTCTTCGGAGAGGAGATGATGCCCGGGGAGAGGACGATGTCGCCGCCGTCATAGTTCTTGACGATACGTGCCTTGACATCCTTTCCGCTGGCATCCGTGGAGGTATCATAATGAGAGATGAAGCCGATGGTCGGCGTCTCTTTCTTGCTGTTTCCGGGGAGGGTGGCATAGATATATCCCATGTCATCCATCTCGACATCCTCGAGCCCTTCATGCTCGAGTTCTTCTTTCAGATACTTGGCGAAGACGAGTTGTTTCGCCGTACTCGGCACACTGTCGGAATCTTCGCTCGACTGTGTGTCAAACTTTGTGTAGTTGATAAATCGTTCTGTCAGTTCCATATAGGATAAATGAATATTTTCCGCAAAGTTAATAAAAAAATCTCTCTTTCATTGTTTTTTTATCAATTTTTTTATACCTTTGTAGATAAGAAAAAGACAAAATAACGAATCTAAATACAATCTGTTATGCGACTGATCATTCAAAAAGACTATACAGCCCTGTCACAGTGGGCCGCCAATTATGTCATGGCGCGCATCCGTGATGCGTCGCCAACGGCTGACCATCCCTTTGTCCTCGGACTGCCGACGGGCTCGACGCCGATCGGCATGTATGACGCCCTCATTGCCGCCAACGGCCGTGGGGAGGTGAGCTTTCAACATGTGCTAACCTTTAATATGGATGAGTATGTCGGACTCCCCGAGGACCATCCGCAGAGTTACCATTCCTTTATGTTCGACCATTTCTTCTCCCATATTGATATCCCACGAGAGAATGTCCATTTCCTTAATGGCAATGCCACCCATCCCGAGGAGGAGTGCCGCCATTATGAGGCGTTGATCCGGAAGGCCGGAGGTGTGGACCTCTTCATCGGCGGCGTAGGGCAGGATGGTCATATCGCCTTCAACGAGCCCGGGTCGTCACTGGCCTCCCGTACGCGGAAGGTCAGTCTGACGGAGGATACGATCCTCGCCAACAGTCGTTTCTTCGGAGGCGACACGACACAGGTGCCCACAGAGGCACTGACGGTGGGTGTCGGGACGGTGATGGATGCCCGTGAGGTGATGATCCTCATCAATGGTCATCAGAAGGCGAAGGCCCTGGCTGCCGCTGTGGAGGGGCCGGTGACACAGATGCGGCCGGTCAGTGCCCTGCAGTTCCATCCCCGGAGTATCCTCGTCTGTGATGAGGCGGCGACGGACGAGCTGCATGTCGCCACCTATAAATATTATAAGGGAAGGGCATAAAGGCGACCTTGCGCTTGCAAAGCGCAAGCACGGAACGGCAGGCCCTATAAAAGACGAAAGAATATGACAATGGATCTTTATCAGTTAAGAGAGGCTGTTGTAAGTCTCTGTGAACGAAGCGGGAAGCCCATTTTGGACCTCTCGGAGGACGACTATCGGCAAGGTGGTTTTGGGGATCTTCTTGACGGTTATGGGTCGGCAGAGAAGATCAACCGGCTTGTTGAGGAAGATTTCCTGGGAATCATTGCGGAGAAGGCAGGGACACCTCCGGCGTTTCCCGTTCCTCAGCGTGTGCTGGTCTTCTCCCCCCATCCTGATGATGACGTCATCTCCATGGGCGGCACCCTCCGTCGGCTCGTCCGTGAGGGGCATGACGTCCATGTTGCCTATCAGACTTCAGGAGATATCGCTGTGGGAGACGAAGAGGTACGGCGTTATCTGTATTTCGTCAAGGGCGTCAACGACCTCTTCTGTGATGGCGCTGATGATGCGGTGAGCAAGTTGGTGAAATCCGTCTCGGCCTTTCTCGAAAAGAAGAAAGACGGGGAGGTTGATGATTTGGAGGTACAGGAACTCAAGGCGCTGATCCGTCGTGGTGAGGCCCGGTTGGCCTGTGACTATAACCATATCCCGAAGGATCATGTCCATTTTCTCAATCTGCCGTTCTATGAGAGTGGACGTATCGAGAAATATCCCGTCAGTGAGCGTGATGTGGCCCTTATCGCCAACCTATTGGCAGCTGTCCGTCCCCAGCAGATCTTTGTCGCTGGTGATTTTGCCGATCCTCATGACACCCATCGCAAGTGTACGGCTGCCGTCTTTTCCGCTTTGGATGAACTCAAGGCGAAGAAAGCAAAGACGCAGAGGCAGGAATGTTCCAAGGGTGCTGCCGGTGATTCTTTCGACTGGCTCGATCATTATAAGATATGGATGTATCGGGGTGCCTGGGCTGAATGGGACCTGGCTGATATCGACCTGGCGATACCGTTGACGGCCGGTGAACTGGCCGAGAAGCGTGAGGCGATTCTCAAGCATCACAGTCAGATGGAGAGTGCCCCCTTCCCCGGCAGTGACAGTCGTCTCTTCTGGCAGCGGGCCGAGGACCGTAACCGGGGTACGGCAGCACGCTTTGCTGCCCTCGGACTGCCGAAAGTTGAGGCGATGGAGGCGTTTAAAAGTAAAAAAGTAAAAAATTAAAAAAGTAAACGTTGGCAGGGATGTGCCAACGTTTACGTTATTGCGGAACATGATGAATCATGATCCCGCGTTTACTTTTTTACTTCTTTACTTTTTTACTTTTATGAGTTTCATTCCCTCTTCCACAGCCTGCATGTTCAGGGGGATCATGTTGTGATGGCGTTCGGGGAGCGCCTTATAGAGGGCTTTCTCCAGACCTTTCGTACTGACGACGGGACAGATTTTCAGCAGACCGCCGAGGACGATCATGTTGAAGACCTTCGCGTTCTTCATCTCTGCTGCCTTATCCATGGCGTCGAGGCGATATACCGTGATGTCCTGGCGTGTCGGCGGGTTCATGATGCCATAGCCGTCGTAGATGAGGGTACCGCCGGGCTTCACCTTACTCTCGAACTTGTCGAGAGACGGCTGGTTGAGGACGATGGCGATATCATATTTACTGAGGATCGGCGAGGAGATACGGTCGTCGGAGATGATGACCGTCACGTTGGCCGTACCACCGCGCTGCTCCGGTCCGTAGGCCGGCATCCATGTCACCTGTTTGTCCTCCATCAGTCCCGAGTAGGCGAGGATCTTTCCCATAGAGAGGACGCCCTGTCCACCGAAACCGGATATGATGATTTCCTTTTTCATAAGTTTGTCGTGTCTTTAAGATCCCCTTTGGGATACTGTTTGAACATGTGTTCCTCCATCCATTTGTTAGCCTCTACGGGAGAGAGTTTCCAGCCACTATTACAGGTAGAAACGATCTCTACGAGACTGGAGCCTAGGCCTTTCATACTGGCTTCGAAGGCCTTGCGGATGGCTTTCTTGGCCTGACGGATAGCGCCCACGGTCTCCACGCTCTGTCGCGTGACATAGCAGGTGCCCTGGAGATGGGCAGCCAGTTCGGTGATATTCAGAGGATAGCCATGGAGGTCAGCCTCACGGCCGTAAGGACAGGTAGACGTCTTCTGCCCCATGAGTGTCGTCGGAGCCATCTGTCCACCCGTCATGCCATAGATGGCATTATTGATGAAGATGATGGGGATATGCTCGCCGCGGTTCAAGGCATGGATCGTCTCACAGGTACCGATACAGGCCAGGTCGCCGTCACCCTGGTAGGTGAAGACGAGGCGGTCGGGCCAGAGGCGTTTGATGGCGGAGGCGAGGGCAGGGGCACGACCGTGGGCAGCCTCCTGCCAGTCGATATCGAGGTAACGGTAGGCGAAGACGGCACAGCCCACGGGGCAGATGCCGACGGTCTTCTCTTCCATGCCCATCTCGGCGATCACTTCGGCCACGAGCTTATGGACGACGCCATGAGAACAGCCAGGACAGTAATGCATAGGGGTGTCATTCATCAGCTCCGGTTTCTGATAGACCAGGTTCTCCGGAGCAATTATATCCTTGTTCATTTCTTGATCAGTTTAGTTTTCAGTGCGTTGACAATCTCCTCGGGATCAGGGACGATACCACCGAGGCGACCGAAATATTCCACGGGGACGCGGCCTTCGACAGCCAGACGGACGTCGTAGACCATCTGTCCGGCATTGATCTCCGCCACGAGGAATCCCTTGACGCGTCCGGCCATCTCACGGAGGGTCTTTGTCGGGAACGGCCATAGGGTGATGGGACGGAAGAGGCCGGCCTTGACACCCTGTTCGCGCAGCAGTTCCACACTCTTCTCGGCGATACGGGCAGCGGAGCCGAAACTGACGATGACATAGTCGGCATCGTCACACTGCTGCGTCTCATAGCGTACCTCTTTCTCCTTGATCTCCTGGTATTTAGCCTGCATCTGCAGGTTGCGGGCTTCCATGACCTCCGGTTTCAGTTCGAGGGAGGTGAGGATATTTGGTTTGCGGTCTTTCGTCCGTCCGATGGTTGCCCACGGACACTCCTTGCGGATCTCCTCCTCCGTGCGACGTGGCTTCATCGGTGGCAGGACGACACGCTCCATCATCTGTCCGATGACGCCGTCGCTGAGGATCATTGCCGGGTTACGGTAACGGAAAGCGAGGGTGAAGGCGAGGTCCACGAAGTCGGCCATCTCCTGGACGGAGGCCGGCGCGAGGACGATAACGTTATAGTCGCCGTTGCCGCCGCCGCGTGTGGCCTGGTTATAGTCGCTCTGACTCGGCTGGATCGTACCCAGTCCGGGACCGCCGCGCTGCACGTTGACGATGACGCCGGGAATCTCGGCACCGGCCATATAGGAGATACCCTCCTGCATGAGGGCCACACCGGGGGAGGAACTTGTCGTCACGACGCGCTTGCCGGCACCGGCACCGCCATAGACCATGTTGATGGCCGCCACCTCACTCTCGGCCTGGAGGACGACCATTCCTGTTGTCTCCCACGGTTTCAGCAGGGCCAGGGTCTCAATGATCTCACTCTGCGGCGTGATGGGATAGCCGAAGAAGCCATCGGCGCCACAGCGGATGAGGGCATGGGCGATGGCCTCATTGCCTTTCATCAGTGTCACTTCTTGATTCTCTTTTTCCATTGCTATGCGTTCCCTTCTATTTTTTTCTTATACACTGTGATGCATCCGTCGGGGCAAACGATGCCGCAGGATGCGCAACCGATACAGTCATCGGCACGGACGGCCTCCACGAAGGGGTATCCATGTCGGTTGACCTTTTTCTGTGAGAGGGCCAGCACGTCTTTCGGACAGGCCACGACACACAGCGAACAGCCCTTGCAGCGGTCGGTATCCACCACAACGGCGCCTTGAAATCTTGTTGACATATTTTATTTCGTAATAATGTTTATGAGGGTACAATCAGACGGGATGTCAGGGGTTGTAATAATCCTTACAATAGAAGTTGAGGATATCATCCAGCATCTGTTTGGCTTCCACGGCAGGACTGTCGGCATCGAGTGCGATGGCCTCCAGATAGCTGTTGATGGCCTGTTGGAAGTCGCCTTTCCGACGATAGTCATTGCCTTGTTGATAGTATTCGTATGAAGTCATTTCTTTTTATTTTCTGCAAAAGTAAGGACAAAAATAGGAAGTCACCCCATGTATGTCCCCGTTTTTTGTTAGAAAATCTTAACCGCCGTTAAATGGTGCACAACATTGGAATATTGTGCAAAAAATATCTTCCTTTTGACATTTTCCCTTGATAGTTAAATACACTTAACTACGTTCTTGCCGTTGATATTCAAACTTAAGTTAAACTTTATGTTATTTGCCATTGTCTTTTGTATTTTTTGACTACATTTGTAGCAACTAAAACGCTGAACATTATGAAGAAAATAAGAACATTTTGCCAAATCGTTATGACCATATCATTTTTCGGTTCATTCGCGACAGCACTAAGCGGAGATTACGTTTTTTGTGGTATCTGCCTGCTCTTGTTTGGCATCTCCTTGCTCGTTGTTCTGTTCTCTACCGATTGGGGAAGCGGGTGGTGGCTCTTTTAAGTCAAGCCGCGCTTTTCAGTTGAAGACTTTCTTTTATATATATGAAAAAACAAAGAAATAAAAAACATGAGGAGTACGATCCATAACATTGCAGCAGCAACCGCTTTCCTTTCCTTTTTGGGGATTATTGTAAGTGCTTTTGATAGTAGTAAGATATTTAACCTTTTAAGAAGTGAACCCGCTGGGATTCAAACCCAGGACCTTCAGAACCGGAATCTGACGCTCTATTCAGCTAAGCTACGGGTCCAATGATGTGACTTACGATTTGGCCGTGGAAAGCGGTTTTTCGTAAATCGAGTGCAAAGATACATCTTTTATTTTGAAAAGCCAAATTTTTTGGGGATTATTCCTAAGATATGTTTGTTTGTTATTCTGTCTTTTTTATGCTTGGGCCTGCAGATGCGGCTCCTTGCGCTTGCAAAGCGCAAGCACACAACGGCATGCCATTCCATAGGGCGGAACATGATCAATCATGTCCCTACGAAGGGGGCGGAACATGATCAATCATGTCCCTACAGGTTTTAAATTGATATTTCTGTTGACTTTTTGCAAAAATTCTTCCAAAAATACTTGCGATTTAATAATAAAGTTGTAACTTTGCAGCAGTTTTTGACAATAAAAGAAATAAAATACAGAACATGAGTCAGTTAATTAAGCCTGCAGGTTACAAGCCGCTGTTGGACATGCGCCAGACCGAGCAGGGTATCAAACAGATCAAGGATTTCTTTCAGCAGAACTTAGCCACAGAGCTTCGTCTGCGTCGTGTCACGGCTCCTCTCTTTGTGTTGAAGGGCTTAGGTATCAATGATGACCTGAATGGCGTGGAGCGTCCTGTGACGTTCCCCATCAAGGATCTCGGCGATGCACAGGCCGAGGTCGTTCATTCGTTGGCCAAATGGAAGCGTCTGACGCTTGCCGAGTATGAGATTCAGCCGGGGTATGGCATTTATACCGATATGAATGCCATCCGTGCCGACGAGGAGTTGGACAATCTCCATTCGCTCTATGTCGACCAGTGGGACTGGGAGGCTGTCATCACGCGAGAGGACCGTACGATCCATTTCCTCGAGGATGTCGTGCGCCGTATCTATGCTGCCATCCGTCGTACGGAGTATCTGGCTTGTGAGTTCTATCCGCAGTTGAAGCCGTTCTTGCCCGAGGAGATTCATTTCATCCATAGTCAGGATCTATTGGATATGTATCCCAATCTCACTCCCCATGAGCGTGAGGATGCCATCTGCAAGAAATATGGAGCCGTCTTCGTAGAGGGTATCGGAGGTAAACTCAGTGACGGAAAGAAGCATGACGGTCGTGCCCCGGACTATGATGACTGGTCAACGGTAGCCGAGAACGGCAAGGCCGGACTGAATGGTGATATTCTCATCTGGTACCCTGTCCTTGGCCGCAGCTTCGAACTCAGTAGTATGGGTATCCGTGTTGACAAGGAGAGTCTGCTCCGTCAGTTGAAGATTGAGGGAAAGGAAGAGCGTGAGAAACTCTATTTCCACCAGCAGCTCCTCAATGGCAAGTTGCCGTTGAGCATTGGTGGCGGTATCGGTCAGAGCCGTCTGTGCATGGTCATGCTCCACAAGGCCCATATCGGTGAGATCCAGGCCAGTATCTGGCCCGAGGACATGCGCAAAGCGTGCGAAGAGGCGGGCATGCCGCTGATCTAAGTCAGCTCAAGATCAAGAGCCTGACGTAAGCGTTCGATGGACGGGTTGTTTTTCCGCAGTTCATCGAACACATCTTTTCTGGAAAGAATTTTCTGGGCTTCCCCTGCCTCGGCGAGGCGGGTGGTAAGTTGAATACTGTTGTTGTGCAGCAGCTGGGCCAGTGTGGCACGGATGCTGCCGCGCAGTTTATTGACCTCATCGAGGAAGATCTGGTTGTCGACGACGAGTTCGGCGTTGGGATAGGTGGTGATCTGCGGCCGCATATTCTTCAGCCGTTGTGCCAGACCGATATATTGTTTCGGCATACGGTTGCACATGGCCACCCATTGGAGGTCGAGCTCTTCAGGCGTGAAGTCACGGTCTTTGTTCTCCTTGGCGGCAGCAGCCTCCGCTACCTTCTCTTGACGGAGATAGGACGGCTGGCGCGGATGGAGGATAGAGTCGAAGGAGACGCCGATGCCCTTTGGGTTGAAATGTGTCGTGGCATGAGGAGTAGCAGCCGTTGTCGCGGCTGCCTGCGCAGAAGCAGTGTGGGCTGCCGCCGTAGATCCGGCAGCAGCATTCACCGGCTGCGGTTTCGGGGCAGCTACCTGCGGGGCCGCCTTTGTCCGAACCTGTCGGAGATTTTTAAACAGGATTTTCAGTCTATAGGGCGAGCGCCCCGAGGCGGGGACATCCTTGTCCTCGGGTTGTGTGATCTGTGCCACTTCGATGAGGGTCAGTTCCACGAGCAGTCGTTTGTTACTGCTCTGTCGGTATTCCACATCACAGCGGTTCATGATCTGCAGGGCCTTATATAAAAAAGGTGTAGGCGCTTTCTGAGCCTGTTCCGTATAGCGCTTGCGCTGTTCGTCGCTCGTTTCGAGGAGACTCACGGTCTTCGGGTCTTTCGCCATAAGAACATTGCGCACATGGGCGGCGAGGCCGTTGATGAGATTTCCACCGTCGAAGCCCTTGGCCAGAAGGTTGTTGAGCAGTACCATCATGTCGGCAGCATCATTCTTCAGTGCCAGGTCTACGAGTTGGAAATAGTTATCCTCATCGAGGACGTTGAGGTCTTCGATGACTTTCTGATACGTGATATTCCCCTGACAGAAACTGGCGGCCTGGTCGAAGATGCTCAGGGCATCGCGCATGCCGCCGTCAGCCTTCTCCGCGATGACCGCCAGGGCCTGTTCCTCATACTGAATACCCTCTTTCTCTGCCACCATCTTCAGGTGTTTGATGGTGTTGGGCACCGTCATGCGCTCGAAGTCATAGATCTGACAACGGCTGAGGATCGTCGGCAGGATCTTGTGCTTCTCCGTTGTGGCGAGGATGAAGATCACGTGAGCAGGCGGTTCCTCCAAGGTCTTGAGGAAGGCGTTGAAGGCAGCCGTGGAGAGCATGTGGACCTCATCGATGATGAACACCTTATAGCGTCCCACCTGTGGCGGTATACGCGTTTGCTCCATGAGGGCCTTGATATTCTCCACGGAGTTGTTGGAGGCGGCGTCGAGCTCGAGGATATTCAGGGACCGTCCCTCGTTGAAAGTCTTACAGCTCTCACACTCGTTGCAGGCCTCGCCGTCGGCCGTGGGGTGCTCACAGTTGATCGCTTTGGCGAAGATGCGGGCACAGGTTGTCTTTCCCACCCCTCGCGGACCACAGAAGAGGTAGGCATGTGCCAGTTTCCCGCTCTTGACGGCATTCTTCAGTGTTGTCGTCAGGGCAGTCTGTCCGACGACGCTGTCGAAGGTCATCGGCCGGTATTTGCGTGCCGAAACAATATATTCTTTCATACGGATGAATTTGTTTTGCAAAAATAACTATAATTTTTGAAACGACAAAGAAAATAACGCCCTTGGTTGCGTTATTCTCATTTTAATTTCTTACTTTTGCAGAAAAATCTATGTAAGATGTCTGGAAAGGTAAATGCATGGTTAGGCTTCCTGGCCCATTATAAGTATCTCATCACGATTGTGGTGGGCGTGCTTATTGTGGGTGTACTCGACGACAACAGTTTCCGCAAGCTTATACAGTACGAGATGGAGATCAGCGACCTGAAGGATCAGATCAACAACTACGACAAGCAGTACGAGAAGGATTCGAAGACCCTCCGTGACCTCAAGCGCAATCCGAAGACGATCGAGAAGATTGCCCGGGAGCGTTATTTCATGAAAGCCGACGATGAGGATATCTATGTGTTGAGTACGGACGAGCAGCAGAACGAGACAGAAGATAAGAGTGATGGCATGAACCCGGACAACATCGATCAAGAATCAACAACAAACAACGAAACGAATGAATAAACTACAAACCATCCTTTTCATCATCGGTGGTGTCCTGATGGTCATCGGTGCCGGTTGCTTCTCTTTCGGCTTTATTTTTCCAGCTCTTGTGAGCGTGGCTTGTTGGGTCTACCTCGTTGGTTCCCTTCTCTTCTCCGTCCTTCAGGCTATCCAGGAGCCGTCAGACAGCACACTCGTTTTACGTCGTCTGAAGCGTATCCAGCTTATGGCGGATATCTTCTTTGTGCTGGCCGGAATCTCGATGGTAGACACGGCCTATGGCTTTTTCCGTGATCTCTTCGCCAACTACGAAACATACCTCACCTATTTTTATAATAAGTGGGTCTTGTTGCTGCTCATTGCCGCCGTTTTGGAACTCTATACGGTCCACCGTATCGATCATGAGGAGCGGAAGAGGCAGAATACGAATGCGAAAAAAAACTAAAAGAGTAGGTATGAATTTTAAATAGCATAAAAATATTTTTCAGAACAGAGAAATGATTGTACCTTTGTTCTGCGAACAGAAAAGTGCTTATGAATAAAATACTTTACGCATTTGTAAGTCTATTGGCTTTTACCTCATGTGCTCAGACTTATAATATCACCGGCTCGAGCAATATGTCTACGCTCGACGGACAGAAGTTGTATCTTAAGGTGTTGAAGAACAACGACTTCAAGAATGTCGACTCCTGTGATGTCGTCCATGGTCAGTTTGAATTCTCCGGAACGGTGGATTCAGCTTGTATGGCCAATATCTTTATGGATAAGGACTTTCTGTTACCCCTTGTCCTTGAGGGAGGCGATATCACGGTGAAGTTTGACAATACGCAACAGAGTGTCACGGGAACGCCTTTGAATGACAAACTGGATAAGTTTGTCAAGAGATATAACCAGCTCAAGAGTCAGGAGGCAGAGCTTGTCCACCGTCATGACCAAGCCATCATGGATGGCAGTAATATGCAGGCTGTGAACAGTCAGTTGCAGGCTCAGGCGGCCCGTCTGAGTGATCAGGAGGACAAACTCGTGACGAATTTCGTATGCAGTAATTTTGATAATGTCCTGGGTCCCGGCGTTTTCTTCATGTTCACCATAGACAATGAGTATCCGATGCTCTCCCCTTGGGTGGAGGATATCATGAGTCGGGCCACGGAGAAGTTCAAGAATGATCCTTATGTGAAGGATTATTATCAGAAAGCGCAGGAGAACGAGCAGATCATGAATGGCATGAAGGATGCCGGTCCCGGTGTTCCTCCTCCCCCCGGTGGTCCTGACGGTGTGCAGCAGCCTCAGGACGGACCTACCGCCAACGACTTGGCGCGTCCTACCATTCCCCAGAAGTAAGTAAGTTATGAAAAGAATCATTCATTCCGGTACGGTTGTCAATGAAGGCAGGGCCTATCAAGGGTCTGTCCTTCTTGTTGACGACCATATCGATCAGATTATAGAAGGCCCGGCGCCCCGTGGAGACTACGATGACGAAGTAGACGCCACGGGGTGTTTCGTTCTGCCCGGCGTCATCGATGAGCATGTTCATTTCCGTGATCCCGGGTTGACGCGTAAGGCCGATATGGAGAGTGAGAGTCGTGCTGCCGCCTGGGGTGGTGTCACCTCTTTTCTCGACATGCCGAATACGATCCCGCAGACGACGACCGTGGAGGCGTGGGAGGCCAAGCGGCAGTTAGGTGCGGTGAAGAGTCATGTCAACTATGGTTTCTTCTTCGGAGCCACCAATGACAATGCGTCCCTCTTCAAGGAGGTTGACCGCCGCCATGTGCCGGGTATCAAACTCTTTATGGGAGCCAGTACGGGCAATATGCTTGTTGACAAGCGCGCATCCCTGGAGGCGGTGTTCGCGGAGGCAGCCCGTCTGAACCTCCTCGTCATGACCCATTGTGAGGACACGGCGATGATCAATGCCAATATGAAGGCAGCGAAGGAGCGGTGGGGCGATGATCCGTCGATCATCCATCATGCGGAGATCCGCAGTGTCGAGGCCTGTTATGCCAGCAGTCATCTCGCCGTGCAGTTGGCCGAGGCCGCCCATGCCCGTTTGCATATCGCCCATCTGTCGACGGCGAAGGAATTGTCGCTCCTCGATGTCGAGAGAGGCATCACCGGAGAGGCATGTATGGCTCATCTGTTGTTTACCGATCAGGACTATGTCCGTCTCGGTGCCCGTATCAAGTGTAACCCCTCCGTGAAGACGGCCGCTGATCGGGCTGCCCTCCGCAAAGCCGTTGCCGACGGTACGATCTACACGGTAGCCACAGATCACGCACCCCATGAGTGGAAGGACAAGCAGGGCGGTTGCGCCCATGCCGCTTCGGGAATGCCGATGCTACAGTTCTCTTTGATTTCTATGCTGCAGTTGGCCGATGAACTCGGTATCCCGTATACGAAGGTCGTGGAACTGATGTGCCATCACCCCGCCCAGCTCTTCGATATCCAGGGTCGTGGTTTCCTCCGTCCCGGTTACAAGGCAGACATTGCTATTGTCAGACCGCGGAAGGAAGGCTGGGTGCTGACGAAGGACGCTATTCAGAGTAAATGTAGCTGGAGTCCTTTGGAAGGTCATCGCTTCACGTGGGAGGTTGTACAGACCTGGTGTAATGGTCATTTGGTCTTTGATCATGGCCAATTTGACGAACAGTCAAAGGGTGAGGAATTAGCGTTTGATCATGAAGAAAAAGATAGACTATAACATATTGGATATCACGCCGTATATTAACTGGCTCTATTTCTTCCATGCCTGGGGACTGAACGGAAAGCCACAGGAGGAAAAAGACCGGCTTAGAAAAGAGGCGGAGGCGCTCCTCGCCACGTGGGAAGGGAGATATCATACCCATGGTATCTTTGCCATTCTCCCGGCCAACAGTGACGGCGACGACCTTATCCTGGGCGGAAAGCGGATCCCCATGCTCCGTCAACAGAAGGTGGCAGCGGGGCAGCCGAGTCTTTGTCTGGCCGATTTTGTCCGTCCGTTGTCATTAGGTATCCAGGATGAGGCTGGTGTTTTCGCTACGACGGTAGATGTCGATGTTGATGGGATGTTCAAGGAAGACCCATACCAGCGCATGCTCGCCCAGGTCCTCTGTGACCGTCTTGCCGAGGGAACGGCGGAACGACTCCACGAGGAGGTTCGTAGAGTATATTGGGGCTATGCTCCCGATGAGCATCTCACGATGGCGCAGACCCATGCCGAGGAATATCAGGGTATCCGTCCTGCCGTCGGTTATCCGTCTCTGCCCGATACGAGTGTGAACTTTCTCCTTGATCAGATCCTCGGGATGAAAGATATCGGTATCCGACTCACAGAGAGTGGTATGATGATTCCTCACGCCAGTGTCAGTGGATTCTATTTCTCCCATCCGAAGGCCCACTATTTTGACTTGGGCCCGATCGGTGAGGACCAGTTACGAGACTATGCCCATCGCCGAGGTATCCCCGTGGAAATGATGCGGAGATTCCTGCAGGCAAGTCTGATGAAGAAGTAAAAAAGTAAAGAAGTAAACGTTGGGACATGATTGATCATGTTCTGCGAAGTGATTACCATCTTGATTGCACGAATATTTGTATGGCTGATATTACTGATTGTATTGCCGGACCTGTATTTAGACTGGCAGTATCTGCGCCGCCATCCCCGGTTTACGTTGAAGAAGCGGGTGTTGTGGTGGTTGCCATGTATCGTCATGCTGGTCTATACCGTCGCACTGGCGTCGATCAAGAATTTCGTGCCGACGGATCTGCGGTGGCTCAGTGCCTATCTCTCCCTCGTGGGTGTCATCGTCATGCCGAAGGCCGTCTTCGCTTTCTGTTCGGCTATCGGACTGTGGTGGGCGCGCCGTCATCATCTCCGTGTCAACCGCGGTAATATTATCGGAGCTGTAGGAGCCGTCATCACGGTGATCCTCTTTATATATAGTATCACCATCGGTCCCCGACAGTTCACGGTGCGGCATGTCGACCTCACCTTGAAAGACCTGCCGAAGGCATTTGACGGTTACCGTATCGTACAGTTCAGTGACGCTCATATCGGCAGTTTCAATCATGTCATGGATCACTGTCTGGAACGGAATATCGACAGTGTCATCGCTGCCCGTCCCGATATGATCTGTTTCACGGGTGATCTGCAGAATCTGCAGCCCGGTGAACTCCAGCTCCATGCCAAGGATCTGCGCCGCCTGGCTACCTTCTCGAAAGGCCGCGTGCCTGTGATCAGCGTCCTTGGCAATCACGACTACAGTTATTATGTCGGAGGCAGTGAGGCCCATCAGCGGGAGGTAGAGCGGCAGATGGTAGAGATGCAGAAGTCTTTGGGGTGGCGGTTGTTGCGCAATGAGAACATGCCTATTGTCCGCGGCCGTGATACCCTTTGGATAGCCGGAGAAGAGTGGGGAGAGATACCGAAGGCCAAGCGCTGTCCAAACCGCTCTGATCTGCGGAAGACATTGCGCGGTATCCCCAAAAAGGCGTTCACGATCGTCTTGCAGCATAACCCGAAGATGTGGGATCTGCATATCCTTCCCGAGAGTAAGGCGCAGCTGACCTTGGCGGGACATACCCATGCCGGCCAGATCGAGCTATTCGGCCTGCGGCCTACGATGCTGTCGTATAAAGAGGATTATGGGCTCTATGAGAACAGCGGTCGGTATCTCTATGTTAGCTGTGGCTGGAGCGGGGCCTTCCCTTGCCGTCTCGGGGCTACGCCGGAGATCGTGGTGATCACGCTGCATCGAGGGGATAGCGCACAATAGATCTCTATAGATCGCTATAGACATTATAGAACACAATAGATATAATAGAACACAATAGATATAATAGATCACAATAGAAAAGAGCTTATAGCATGCTGAAGTTATTGTATAGGATTTATCAACTCTGTGTAGTGGTGCCGCTGCTGTTGGTCTTCTCCATCCTTGCGGCCCTCTTCACCTGTGTGGGATGCATGATCGGCAACGGCCATGTCTGGGGCTATTATCCCGGCAAGATCTGGTCGCGGCTCATCGTGTGGCTCTGTCTTCTTCCTGTAAAGGTAGAGGGCCGGGAGCATCTCGATCCGAAACAGAGTTACGTCTTTGTGGCCAACCATCAGGGAGCCTTTGATATCTTCTTGATCTACGGTTTCCTCGACCGTAATTTCAAATGGATGATGAAGAAGGGGCTGCGCACGATACCGCTCGTCGGTGTCGCCTGTGAGGCCGCCCATCATATCTTCGTCGACCGCAGTGGTCCCCATGCCATCCATCGTACTTATAAGCAGGCAGAGGAAGTACTGAAGGACGGTATGTCCCTCGTTGTCTTCCCCGAGGGAGCCCGCACGTTCACCGGTCATATGGGCATCTTCCGTCGCGGCGCTTTCATGCTTGCCGACGAACTCCAGTTGCCTGTTGTCCCGTTGACGATCAATGGCTCTTTCGACGTGAAGCCGCGCATGAAGGATATCTATTGGGTGTTCTGGCATCCGTTGAAGTTGACGATCCACGAGCCTATCCAGCCTATCGGCAAGGGTCCGGAGAATGTCAAGAACCAAATGGAGAAGAGCTATGAGGCGATCATGAGTGCCCTCGAACCGAAATATCAGGGATTTGTGGAGAATCCGGACCAATAAATATATAACGACAATGAATAATAGTGATTCCATAGTTATCATTCCTACTTATAACGAGAAGGAGAATATCGAGAAGATCATCCGGGCCGTCTTTGGCTTGGAGAAATGTTTCCATATCCTGGTCATTGACGACGGCAGCCCTGACGGCACGGCACAGATCGTCCACGGGCTGATGGAGAAGGAGTTTGCCGACCGGCTGTTCATCATTGAGCGCAGTGGCAAACAAGGTTTGGGAACGGCGTATATCACCGGTTTCAAATGGGCTCTGGCGCATGGCTACGACTATATTTTCGAGATGGATGCCGACTTCAGTCATGACCCCAATGACCTGCCGCGGCTTTATGCTGCCACCCATGACGAGGGCTATGACATGGCTATTGGCAGCCGTTATGTCAGTGGCGTGAATGTTGTCAACTGGCCTATCGGTCGTGTGCTGATGAGTTATTTTGCCAGCAAGTACGTACAGATCGTCACGGGCTTTAAGGTCCATGACACCACGGCGGGCTTCGTGTGCTATAAGCGCCGCGTGTTGGAGACCATTCCCTTGGACAAGATCCGTTTCAAAGGTTATGCCTTCCAGATCGAGATGAAGTTCACGGCTTATAAGATTGGTTTCAAGATTAAGGAAGTACCCGTGATCTTCGTCAACCGTCGTGAGGGCGTGAGCAAGATGAGTGGTGGTATCTTCGGCGAGGCCTTCTTCGGTGTCATGCGTCTGCGTCTCGACGGTTGGTTCCGTAAATATCCGAAGATAGGGAAGTAAGACTGATGACGATACAAGACATTCAGACCCTCTACGGTCATCTGCCGCAGTGTGGTGCCTTGGTGAAGACGTTGTCTGATGACCAACAGCATACGGTCTTCCTTCAGGGTTTGCAGGCCTCTGCGGCACCGATGCTCTTCGCTTCCGTCTTCGGAAAGTTGCAGGCTCCCGTGGTCTTCATCCTTGATGATGCCGATGAGGCTGGTTATTTCTATAATGATCTCAAGCAGTTGCTGGGTGACGAACATGTGTTCTTCTTTCCCAGCAGCTATCGTCGTGCCGTGAAATACGGGCAGCGCGACCATGCCTCCGAGATTCTGCGAACGGAGACACTGGCGCGCCTTGACGCTTCTTCGTCTTCGAAGACAGGCAGTCTCTTTGTTGTCACCTTCCCCGAGGCCCTTGCTGAGCGTGTCGTTGCCAAAGACCGTTTCGCCGACCGTGTGGTGAAGGTGCAGACGGGTGAGCATATTTCCTTGACGAATCTTGAGGCTCAGTTGGCTAACTTAGGTTTCGAGCGTCAGGACTATGTCTATGAGCCCGGCCAGTTTGCTGTCCGTGGCAGTATCCTCGATGTCTATTCCTACAGTTGTGAGTATCCTTACCGTATCGACTTCTTTGGCGATGAGGTCGATACGATCCGTACTTTCGAGGTCGACACCCAATTGTCGAAGGATAAGAAAGACGCGATAGAAATTGTGCCCGAGTTGGCCAAAGGACACCAGGAGAAGGTGCCGTTCCTTCAGTTCCTTCCCGAGACAGCGACGTTGGTGATGAAAGATTTCATGTTCGTCCACGACCATATCGGACAGATCTACCAGGAAGGCTTCTCCGATCAGGCTGTCACGGAACGGCTGGCCAGTGCCACGGAGGTAGAGCGCAAGGAGATCGAGGAGGAGTTGAAGCGTGACAACAGTCTCTGTACGGCTACACAGTTCACCGATGATGCCTCCCGTCTCCGTCGTGTGGAGTTCGGACACAGTCCTACGGGGACGCCTCAGACAAAGATCCCGTTCCATATCACGCCGCAGCCTCTCTTCCATAAGAATTTCGAGCTCCTCTCGAAGAGTCTGCAGGACTATATCCTACAGGGTTATCACCTATATATATTTGCCGACAGTCAGAAGCAGACGGAGCGTCTGAAGGATATCTTTTCGTCAGAGGAGTTGAAGAAATACGGCATCACCTTCGTGCCTGTCGACAAGACCCTTCATGCCGGCTTTGTCGATGATGATCTGAAAGTTTGTTTCTTCACCGATCATCAGATTTTCGACCGTTTCCATAAGTACAGTCTTCGTAGTGATGCCGCTCGTGCGGGAAAGGTAGCACTGTCGATGAAGGAGCTGCAGGAGATGGAGCCCGGCGATTTCATCGTCCATGTCGACTATGGAGTCGGAAAGTTCGGCGGTCTCGTCCGTGTGCCTATCCCCAAGGATGCCAACCATCCCGATGGTGGTTATCAGGAGATGATCCGCATCCTCTATCAGCATAACGACATCGTCGACGTGAGTATCCATTCGCTGTATAAGATCTCCAAATACCGCAGCAGTGATACCGGCGAGCCGCCACGGCTGAGTGCCCTCGGCACGGGCGCTTGGGACCGTCTGAAGGAGAAGGCGAAGAAGAAGATCAAGGATATCGCCCGTGATCTCATCCGTCTCTATGCCCAGCGCCGGAAGGAGAAAGGCTTTGCCTTCAGTCCCGACAACTATATGCAGCACGAGCTTGAGGCCAGCTTCCTCTATGAGGATACGCCCGACCAGTATCAGGCCACGCAGGATGTGAAGAAAGACATGGAGAGCAACCGGCCGATGGACCGGCTGATCTGTGGTGATGTCGGCTTCGGCAAGACAGAGGTGGCCATCCGTGCCGCCTTCAAGGCTGCCTGTGACAGTAAGCAGGTCGCCGTCCTCGTGCCGACGACGGTGCTGGCGTTCCAGCATTATCAGACGTTCCGTGACCGCTTGAAGGATTTCCCCGTGAGAGTAGATTATCTCAGTCGTGCCCGCAGCACAAAGGAGACGAAAGGAGTCCTCGCCGATCTCGCTGCCGGAAAGGTGGATATCCTCGTTGGCACGCATAAGCTCCTTGGCAAGACGGTCCACTGGCATGATCTCGGCCTGCTGATCATCGATGAGGAACAGAAGTTCGGTGTCTCCACGAAGGAGAAGTTGCGGAAGTTGAAGGTCAATGTCGACACACTGACGATGTCGGCGACGCCGATTCCCCGTACGCTGCAGTTCTCACTGATGGGCGCTCGTGATATGAGTATCATGCGTACGCCGCCACCCAACCGTTATCCCGTGCATACGGAGTTGGCGACATTCGGTCATGAGATCATTGCCGATGCCATTAACTTCGAGATGAGCCGTAACGGACAGGTGTATTTCGTCAATGACCGTATCAACAGTCTTCAGTCCATTGCCGATCTGATTCATAAGTATGTCCCCGACTGTCGTGTCGCCATCGGTCATGGACAGATGAATCCCGACGAGCTCGAGAAGATCATCATGGGCTTTATGAATTACGACTATGATGTCTTGCTGTCGACAACGATTGTGGAGAACGGTATTGATATCCCGAACGCGAACACCATTATTATCAATGATGCCCATCGCTTCGGCCTCTCCGACCTCCATCAGATGCGCGGACGAGTAGGGCGCAGTAACCGAAAAGCATTCTGTTACCTCCTTGCGCCGCCGAAGAGTGTCCTCAATCCCGAGGCCCGCCGTCGTCTTGAAGCGCTGGAGAATTTCTCCGACCTTGGTAGCGGCTTCAACCTCGCCATGCAGGATCTTGATATCCGTGGCGCCGGAAACTTGCTCGGTGCCGAACAGAGCGGATTCATGGAAGACCTCGGTTATGAGACCTATCAGAAGATCCTCTCGCAGGCTGTCACGGAACTGAAGAATGAGGAGTTCCAGGATATCTATAAGGATGAGATGGCCAATGGCACCGTTATCACCGGTGATGACTTCGTCGACGACTGTGCCGTGGAGAGTGACCTGGAGATGTACTTCCCCGACAACTATGTACCGGGAAGCAGTGAGCGTATGCTGCTCTATCGTGAACTGGACCGTATAGAGACCGACCGTGATCTCGAGGCTTACCGCAAACGGTTGGAGGACCGCTTTGGCCCTGTACCGGCGGAGGGCGAAGAGCTCATGGAAGTCGTCAGGCTGCGCCGCTATGGCAAGCGCTGTGGCTGTGAGAAAGTCATCCTCAAGCAAGGGATTATGCAGTTGCAGTTTGTCTCCAATGTCGACAGTCCGTTCTATCAGAGTCAGGCGTTCACGAATGTGCTCAACTACGCCACGAGTCATGTGAAGCGTGCCGTATTAAAAGAAAAAAATCACCATCGGCTGATGGTGATTAAGAATGTCCACTCGGTCAAAGAGGCCGTGGAAGTGCTGAAAGAGCTGAGCTAGAGGCTTCCTTGCGCTTGCAAAGCGCAAGCACGGGACGGCAGGCCATACAAACAAGCTCACGACGGCAGGCCATACGAAGAAACAAACGACGGGCGCGTTTTTCAACGTGCCCGTCGTTATGTAGGGGATAGTTAGGCTTTCAGCAGCTCTTCAATGGCTTTGGCGATATTGGAAAGCTTCTCCGTCGGCTCGAAGCGAGCGACGACCTGTCCTTTCTTATTGATGAGGAACTTCGTGAAGTTCCATTTGATGTCGGGGTTCTCCTTGTAGTTCGGATCAGCCTCAGAGAGCATCTTGTCGAGGACGGGGTAGATAGGATGGCTCTCATCCCAGCCGGCGAAGCCTTTCTGCTCTTTGAGGAACTTATACAGGGGAGCGGCATCATCACCGTTGACTTTCAACTTCTTGAACTGCGGGAACTCCGTGCCGTAGGTGAGTTTGCAGAACTGATGGATGTTCTCATCAGTGCCCGGCGCCTGCTGTCCGAACTGGTTGCAGGGGAAGTCGAGGATCTCGAAGCCCTGGCTGTGATATTTCTCGTAGAGTTTCTCGAGCTCCTCATACTGAGGGGTGAAGCCACATTTTGTTGCTGTGTTGACGATCAGGAGTACTTCGTTGGCATACTCCCGGAGTGATACCTCCTTGCCTTTTCTGTCCTTGACAGAGAATTCGTAAACCGTTCTCATTTTTTGTTTTATAGTTTCTGTATATCTATACTTTTATTGTTTTATATTGGAATGTAGTTGCAAAGATACTCATTTTTTTGCAAACGGCGCAAAGAAAATAGTAAAAGATTTACAGATAGGGAAATCCCCCTTATAGAATAGGAGAATTATACTTGTCGGGTTAAGAAATCTTATATAAATTTGCAACAGAAAATTAAAAAGACTACGAATATGAAAAAGATTAGTACATACATGGTGATGCTGGCTGTAGCGGCAATGCCGTTGGCCTTCACGAGTTGTGATGATGACTATTGGAACTGGTGGGATGATTATGATGATCCCTACTATGACAATGGCTACAGTTGGAACTACAACTATAATAATCCTTACGACGGTCAGGAGGATGAAGCCCTGGCTTTGGCCCAGACGTTGAATGGTCAGTGGATAGGAACGATGGAGTATCTGACGGCTTCCGAGAATACTGTCTCCAATTTCGGGATCAAATGGACGTTTGCTCAGTATGATACCAATTCCCTGAGCGGTAATGGTACGGAGATCGACACGGATAATCAGGGGAACACGCAGACATTGGAGTTCTCGTGGTATGTAGATGAGCAGACGGAGGATATCTATATGAAGTATGCTGATGGCAAAGTATTCGTCATGGATATCAATCCCAAGAATAATATCGGATTCTATTTGGATGGCAACAAGGGAACGTTCGATGGCTATGCTTACGGCACGAACACGAATGACGCGTTCTATTTCAAGACCATCCGCAACAACAGCAGCTATGCCAAGAGCTACGGCAGCAGGGCTGCGTCGACCTCTACGGCTAAGACCTTCGGCCACAGCGTGAAGGCGCCGACATGGACGGTCAACAGCACGGTGCTGCGCAAATAGACATGTTCCCTTTGCAGGGGCCGTCCCTAGTGGCGGCCCGTCGGCGGAACGCCGAATCATAAAGTAAAATTGTTCCTTAGGGGTATGCCGTACCGGCATCGGGCCGCCACAAGGGCCGGCCCCTGCAAGAGGATCTTTGTCAATTGATTCCCCAGGCTTTCATGACCTTCTCTTTAGGGAGATTCTCCACTTCGTTCTCGGTGTTATCGGGAAGGTTGCAGAAGAAGTCGAGACCCGTCAGTTGTTGAAGGGTAGCGATATTGACCACGGAGGCAGAGAGCTTTGTGGGGCTGTCGGCGTCATGCTTAATCCAAAAGCCGATGGCCTTGTATCCCTCATGATTCTTCATGAGCATGGCGCAGAAGAAATACATCGGGACGATCATTCCTTTCGCTGTCCGTTTCAATATGTAGCTCTCACTGTCGATGGTACCGCCTTTGACGACATAGAGGGTGTCGTTGTGATCCTGATACTTACTGATATCATTACTGAGCGTTGTACGGAAGGAGGTACGGACGAAATTCTCAATGGCAGCCCATGCGCCGGCGTTGAACGTTTGGTTCATCGGTGACATATTAGTCAGATAGAACGTCTGATAGTTGGACTCTGAAGAGTTCAGACGATCGGCGGAAGGACAGAGATGTCCGTGGCTGTATCCTGAGCCCCAGTAAGGATCAGTGCTCTTTCCGGCCTGCCAGCCGTAGGGCTGTGGCATATCGGGGTCTGTAGGATATTGTTTTGACCAGAAATCGGAAGTACCGTAGGCAACAGAATAGCGCTTGACGTTGCTCTTGCTGTTGCTCTCCGTCATCTCATAGACGGACCAGCGGGCAGCCTTGAGATCCTTATCCCATTCCACGCTGTAGTTGACCTCGTCACCGGAATATTTCGTGAGGATGACACTGTTGCCGCCTTTTACCTTCGGGAACTCCAGTCGGTAGATCTCCTTGGCATTGGCCGTGGGGAAGTTCCGGTTACTGTTGTTGACGGTAGAAGGATCAGTATTGGGCGTGTCGTCGTCACTGCCCCCGCAGGCAGCGAGAAGGAGGGAGAGGGGGAGGAGAAAGAGGAGATGATGAATGTTCAGTTTCATTTATAGATATATTGTAAAGAGACCAAAAAAGCGCGGCTCATCGCATATGCAACTACGATGAGGCGCGCTTATTCTTCTGTATATCGTCGGTATTACTTCTTCAGCTTGCCGTAACGGTTCATGAAGCGGTCTACGCGACCAGCTGTATCGACGAGCTTGCTCTTACCAGTGTAGAACGGATGAGAGCTGCTGGAGATTTCAACTTTTACCACGGGGTAAGTTTCGCCTTCAAATTCTACTGTATCTGTAGTCTTGCATGTAGAACGTGTAAGGAACATATCGCCGTTGGACATATCCTTGAATACGACGGGGCGATAGTTTTCGGGATGAATACCTTTTTTCATTTTTGTTTTAAAATATAATGTTTATAATCTAATCTTGCCACGGTAATCCGTAACAGTTTGCAAAGTTACGGCTTTTTCCCCGAACAGCCAAACAATTACGGGATTTTTTTGAGGGCAAGGCATAAAAACAGGCACCCTATCCTCTGATGAGTCTAGCAAAGGCTCTTGTGTCACCAAAATTTAATACATATCCTACCCGAATACCTGTTATGGCAAGATAGTTAATAAGTTGTGCTTTATGTTCGGGGGCTATCTTGTTTACGGCTTTCAGTTCAAGGATGATCTTATCGTCTACGACAATATCGGGTATGTATTCACCGATAATCATTCCTTTGTAGGTTACCGTGAGATGTTGTTGGTCATTAGGATGCAACCTTTGCTGACGGAGTTCGTAGATTAGTGCCCTTTCGTAAACTTTCTCTTCCATACCAGCGGGAAGATGCTTTGCCACTTCATAGAAAGCTGCAATTATTTTGTCTGAGAGATCTTGATATAGTAGCATATAGCGTAATATTTTTAGTTCTATAAGTTATAGCAAAGATATTGTCTTTTCTTGAAAAATGCAACTCTTTAAACATAAAATAATAATGTTTGCTTTTTCATAACATTCCAAGGTAGTTGTTCTTGCAACGGAATACACGGATTATCACGGAAAGTTTTTGCAACGGAAAACACGGATTATCACGGATTTTTTATCCGTGTAGATCCGTGAAATCCGTTGCAAAAAAAAATCAACAAGACAGAGGAAAGTTTCTGCAACGGAACACACGGATTTCCACGGATTTTTTTATCCGTGAAGATCCGTGAAATCCGTTGCTAAAAAAGTAGCAACGAAACAGAGGAAAATATTTGCAACGGAACACACGGATTTCCACGGATCTTTTTATCCGTGAAGATCCGTGAAATCCGTTGCCATAACAGTTCTGTGTTTCGTTGTTAAATCCGATGCTATATAATAAAAGGTGGAGAAAAGCGTTATCCTCAAAACGTCAATTTCAAAAAAGATGAAAGAATCAGTACGATGGCTTTCCGTGGCAGTCCTGGTGCTGGCGCCTGCGGGACTCCGTGCCCAGTATGCGTGGCAGTGGGATGAGGAACCGGTGAAGACGAAGTTGCAGCCGCTGCACGGACTGACCTACGATGTGGAGCTGCAGGCTTCCGGGTCGAAGGGAAAGACGCCGCTGTGGCTCAATGCCAACAAATACGGCCTCAGTTCTCTGGAGAAAGGCAACGGCTATCTCCGTGGCCAACTCTACCGTTCGTTGGACAATGACTCTACGCGCCGCTGGGGCATCGGCTACGGCGTGGATATGGCCGGTGCCGTCCATTATCAGAGTAAGGTGATCCTTCAACAGGCCTATATCGAAGGCCGCTGGCTTCATGGCGTGCTGACCATCGGTGCCAAAGAGCAGCCTTTGCAGTTGAAGAACGACCGACTGAGCAGTGGCTCCCAGACGCTCGGCATCAATGCCCGTCCGTTCCCCGAGGTCCGTCTGGCGCTGCCGAAATACTGGACGATCCCTGCCCTTGGCCGTTGGTTCCATATCAAGGGACATATCTCCTATGGTATGTATACCGATGACAATTGGGAAGCATCTTTCACGAACCGACAGTCGAAATACACTTCTGATGTGCTCATTCATTCCAAGGCCGGTTATCTGATGATCGGCAAGCCCGAGGCTTTCAAGCCCTTCTCCGTGGAACTCGGACTGGAGATGGCGGCGCAGTTTGGCGGTACCAGTTACCGTCCTAATGATAAAGTCCCTGTCGTTAAGGGCGGTCACAGTCTGAAGGATTTCTGGAACGTGTTCCTCCCCGGCGGCAGTGATGCCACGGATGGTGTCTATGGCAACAAGGAAGGCAACCAGCTCGGCTCGTGGGTGGGCCGTATCAACTGGGATGCGGAGTTGTGGAGTGCTCATCTCTATTACGACCATTTCTTTGAGGATCACAGTCAGATGTTCTTCCTCGACTATGACGGCTACGGCAGTGGCGACAACTACATGACGTGGGAGAAGCTCCGTTACTATCTGTATAAGTTGAAGGATAATATGATCGGTTTCGAACTGAACCTCCACTACAGCCGTTGGCTGCGCGATATCGTCATCGAACATCTCTATACGAAATATCAGAGCGGTCCGTACAACCACGACCATACGAGGAATATCCCCGACCACATGGCCGGTATGGATGATTACTACAACCATGCCAACTTCACGGGTTGGCAGCACTGGGGCCAGGTCGTCGGCAATCCCCTCTACCGCAGTCCGATCTATAATGAGGACGGGACGATCCATGTCGACAACAACCGTTTCAATGCCTGGCATCTCGGCTTCGACGGTCAGCCATCAGAGCGGTTGGGCTATCGTGTCCTCGTCAGTTATCAAGACGGACTGGGAACGTATGGCATTCCTTATGATGATATCCATCATAATGTCAGCTTCCTCGTGGAAGCCAACTATCTCTTCCCGCACGGCTGGCAGCTGACGGCAGGCTACGGTATGGACTTCGGTGCCATTCTCGGGCATAATGCCGGCTTACAGATGACGATTGCTAAAAAAGGATTATTGAAACTATGATGAAAAAGATATTTCCCATCCTCTGCGTGGCTGCCCTGATGGCCTCGTGTGAACTGGAGACGAGTGATAACGGTGATCTCGACGGAAACTGGCGTATGCAACGTGTAGATACGTTAGCCACAGGAGGCACAACTGATTTAATGTCGGAAAAGCGTTATTGGGGCATTGAACATAAACTGATGTGGATCCATGATTATGTAAAGGATGATCGTGGTTATTATTGTCGTTTTGACCATAGCGGTGACAGTCTCCGCATCTATGAGCCTTATGCCAATCACGGTCATGAGGACAGTGGTCAGGAAGGTGGCGGCGGCGATATTCCCGTTACTGATTTCGCTTCGAGCAAGCTCAATCTCTACGGTCTCTCGGGACTCTACACATCATTTAAGGTAGAGAGCTTGACAGGCAGCCGCATGGTGCTGACATCGAAGACGGTGAAGATTTATTTTAAGAAAATGTAGAAGCCTCACCCCCTGCTCCCCGCCCTTTTCGGGGCGGGGGAAATGACGGTGTGAATTCATTGCGTCGTTTGCCATCCATTTTCGGCAAGCGTCGTGAGCGGTTATTTCAGCGCTTTCAGTTCTATGCCATCCTGTTTGAAGCCCACTTTATAAGCATCTCCACATGTCAGAGATTTTGGTGTCTTCCCTAAATCCAGCAAACTATACAAAAATGTCTTTATCCTTCGATGAATACTTGCTTTTAAAGAATGAGGTTGTTTGGCAGATCCAAACGCTTTCAAGGGAATAGCCTTGTATTTAAGTTTTTTGCACATAATGAATAAGCCCAAGGAAACTTCTCCGAAGTATCCGATAGCTCTCTTCTGTCTTGTATATCCATGAGGTTTCATCCTCTTCTCCATCTCAAACAACACGGGGAAGACGAAATCACAATATTCATCAAATATCTTTTTTGATGAGATAAACATAGAGAAAGGAAGGCTCAACTTAGAGTCATAGAAGTAATCTATGATTTCGTTCTTATATTGTGGATACATGGACAAGATAGTATCCAGATACAGATATGCATCCTCAGCAGAAGTAACCCAAACAAGGTTGTTCAGGCGTTCCTTCTTACTTAGCATGGGGTAATCCTGCTTGATCACAAGCATATCACAATCTGCCAACAACGAGTCAATATTGTTCTCGTTGATATTGAGATCAAAATATCTTCTGTAATGGCACAGACCACAGTATTGAACATTCTTCAGATTCTTCCATCCCCAGTATAGAGCCGTATATTCACAGAAGGAAGGATTTTTCTCACTGATGTTGTCACCGGTATTGTCGCAGATGAAGCCCAGATCAAGGTCCGGGTGTAAAGTCTTACCAACCTGAATGGGAAGATAAGGCTTCTGCGTTCTTGTGTTTGGATCTGCCTTATGGCAGCATACTAAAATTTTTAATTTATCCATCTTATTGTATTTTTCCTCTAGTTCTCAGTTTCTTCACCTTTTTATATATCTTTCTTGTGAAGCCATAGACGCTCTTTGGGATGAAGAGAATCAATAAATCCAGTAACCACAAGGGCTTGTCCGTAGCATACTTCATGTATGGTCGGCCCTCCTTGTAGGATTTAATGAATACATCTCCATATACAGCCATCTTTCGGGGAATTGATCCTATGTCAAACAGACCTGTGATTCTATTATGCAGTTTCAATACATAAGCTTTATTGAGGACGTCAATTTGCGGAGTAAGGGAGAATATAAAGTTCACCCAATACTTACCGAAGTTCAAGAAGGGATGATTATTCCAACCGACATAAGAGAAACCATCTATCTCGAGATTCTTTGCCACAACCTTTGACAGATACCTTACGTTGAAACTCTGTTTAGCGGCTAGCCCTTCTATGAGTATACCCATGTGAAGGAATGTGGTACCCTTAAAACGCTGATACATGGATTCGTTGAAGAAACATGTAGGTATAATACAAGAGGCATTGTTGGTAATATTGATTCCCAATTCTCGGAACAGAATATTGATATCCGTGTACTCCTTATCCGGATAGATTACTTCATCTCTGCACCTTAAAATTAGCGCATCGTATTTTTCTTGGGAGAGAACATCCAATATCGTCTTCATCTCGTCGAAGTCTATATATCGGTGATCTCCCAACAGCCAACAGTACTTAGTCTCACAATGAGCATAAGCATTTCTGAAGTTTGCGTCCATACCGGAATTCTTCTCCAATCGGTAATACGAGAGCCAGTCGTACTGCTCTTGATATTCAAGGCACAGTTGCTCAGTATCATCCTTAGAGCAGTCATCACTGATAAGGACCTTAAACTCCAGTCCTTTTTCAATATATCTTGAGAAACGCTCTACAAGAACCTTGATATAAGGACTCCTGTTGTATGTCGTAATCAGTATCGTAAGTAAATTCATACTTTCTGTTAATTTAATTCTTTCTTAATTCGCGAAGACAGAACTCCTCTTAATAGATGAATAATCCATATTCTTTCATGATGCTTAAAACCTACAAAGAAGATAATCAAAGCATTGATAGTGATAGTTGTTGAAATTAATAATATGCATCTCAAAAGATCCTCTGGTAAACAGAGATACCACAAGCCAGGAACGACCAGTCCCAAAACAGAAACAATTAATGAAGGGAATAGAAATGATTTAAAATAAGACATGATTGGATAATCCATCAATCTTCGAATTTCAAAATATGTATAGAGATCGATCACCAACTTCATAACTATCGTAATAATCAATGGCGAATATGGTGGAAATCCTAATTTCAGAAATAAATAAGAAGCTACAAAGATTGTAATATTGGCGATGCTAATAAAAAGTTGGAATCTTCTTATTTTGCCTGTTGCCTGAATGAGGAAACCTAAAGTCCCTCCGAATGCTGCGCAAAGGATGCTCAGCAAAGTCAGAATGGAAAAAGATACCATATAATCGTGAACGTGTCCCAGCCAAATATGCAATAACTGATGCATCTCAAAACAGACAGGAACTACAAGGATATAGAAGAAGTAGAAAGATATTTTAGAACTGTTGTTTACAAGTTTAATGGCGGCTTCTCTATCCCCCGAAGCATATAATTTTACAATCTGAGGAATAGAAGCGCCCTGAAAATTGAATACTAAAGATGCCACAGCCGTTTGCACCTGCATAGCGATGCCCCTTGCTGCATTGACAACAGGTCCGAAGAACATATTCAGGAGGATGTTTATTCCTTGATCACTTAGCGTATTGGACAGGTTTCCCACGAGGCTCCAAGACGTGTATCCCATCACTTGTTTGAAAAGATGATTATCCCAATACCTAATATAATGGCACTCCTCAAACATTCTTATATCGTACAATCGATTGAGTAGTACGAAAGTCAGGTTGCAAATGAATACCAATATTGCATAAACAAGGAGTTTATCAAAAGGTATAAATTGAAGGGCTATGACAAATAAAAGTTGTAATACCGTTTTCCCTATTTGAAATACGGCATATACATTAAATTTCTCATGAGCAAAGAGAGAGGCATTGTAGGGTACCTGTGTAACATTCAAGACGGAGGTGATAACAGACAACTGGAATACCCAGAAAGCTATATTCTGCCTGTCAGACGGGATAACCATCTTATGATAGAACAGCCACAAGCCAATAATCTCACAAAATAGTACGATGATCATCGAAATGATCATATGCACATTGAGACACATGGAAAAGGTATTTCTCAGTTGGACTTTGTCACCTTTTCCTAACTCATAAGAAAGGAAACGCTGCGTGGCTTCAGTCATAGCTGTATTCAAGAAAGTGAACAAAGCTACTATTCCACCGACTGCATTATAGATACCATAATCCTGTACGCCCAACACCTGGAGTATCACTCTCGAGGTATAAAAACCGACCAGGATAGTGACACCCATTCGGATGTACATATAAATAGAGTTCTTGGCTATCTTCTTGTTATCAGCTGCCATAAATGATCAACGATTATCTTAAGTCCACAATCATCCCCTCCCTTTTGGGGAGGGGGTGGCGGGGAGGCTTTAGAATACTTTTCCGAACGCGATGTTGATGAAGGTCTTGACGAGGATCTTCGTGTCGAACCACCAGGAGCGGTGCTCGAGATAATAAAGATCAAGGTCAAGACGGCGGAGCATTTTCTCCATCGTGTCGGTATAACCATTATATAAGGTAGCGTAAGACGTTACGCCGGGACGAATCTGATAGAGGTACTCGTAGCGCTTGTCATGCTGCATGATCTGGTCGATATAGTATTTCCGTTCCGGTCGCGGCCCGATGAAGGCCATATCACCTTTGACTACATTCCATAACTGCGGCAGTTCATCGAGATGATGATCCCGGAGGAACCGTCCGATTTTTGTCATGCGTGTGTCGTGACCGTGGCCGAAGAGTTGTGGTCCGTTTTTCTCAGCGTCCACTCTCATACTGCGGAATTTGTAGATCGTAAAGGGTCGTCCGAACCGTCCGATACGTTCCTGCTTGAAGATGACGGGCCCGCCGTCCTCGTGTTTTATCAAGATAGCACAGATTAGAAAGAGGGGAGAGAATACCACAAGACATCCGGCGGCGATGAAGAAGTCACCGAGCCGCTTCACATTGCGTTCAAATTCATTCATTCCGTCAGGGATAAAACGAGGGTTATCCTTTTCGTCGTTCCACTTGACATAGATAGGAATCTGAATAGCATTTTCTTCCATGTTGCTTCGATATTCTATGTTGTTCATACTCGTAAAACGAAAGATGTTAACTTTTATTGCCTGAATATTCTAAAAAGTTTGGCAAAATTTGGGACACTGGATATTTCCTGTGGGAATAGCTCCATCAATGATCATCAATAATATCATCAATACATTGGCGCTACGAGAATCAACGATATCCGTCAATTGATGCGATGCCTTGGCAAAAAAATGATTATTTTATGAGGCGCTGATGAAATTGATGAAATATTGATGATCATTGATGGAGGCATCTCGCCCACATGTTTTATCCGGTGGCCCAGAAATAAGAAAGATTTTAATCTCTCTTCTATACCTGTTTATACATTGAAAGAATTTTTAGGAAGTATCAAGGCATAGCCAAACGAAGGTTATTCTGCCGCTAAAAACGTGCGGGCCATAGAGATAATCTTGGCGAAAAATTGAGATTTTCCATTTTTTTTGACAAATTGCACTTGCAATCTAGGAAGAAAAATGGGGAAAAGAGGGCGTCGGAGGCGGAAAACAGGTGTTTTCTGAGCGTAAACACGATAGAAAATTTTCTATCTTTCGTGCAGAATTTCGTATTGATGCTGTTTACGGGTCGTAAATAGCGTAGAAAATCTGCATAATTCCATCATTTTTGGCGTAATTATGATGGTTTTATGCGAATATATATGCGATAAGAAAATGTGATATTTGCTAACCCGTTGGATATCAGAAGGATACTAACTCTGCTGAGAATCGCGTATTTCCGGGTAATAGCTTGTTCGATTGAAAATACGCGAATTTTGAGGGGTGAAAAACGAGGGGTGATTCGTCGAAGGAAAAAACCGGTATATATTCGAAAGGTTATTGAAATTTTACATCTTTCCAGCTATTTTTTGATAGAGATCCATGTATCGGGCAATCATTCTTTCAGAGGTGAGTTTATCTTCAAAGATTTTTCTTGATTGCCGTCCCATTTGTTTGCAAAGTTGCGGATCCTCGATCATCTTCTGAATGATTTCCGCCATTTCCGCAGGATCATTCTCAACGGTATAGCCGTTGACACCATTACGGACGATCTCAGAGATTCCACCGACCTCAGAAGCAACGATAGGTTTTCCATGGCTCATTGCCTCAATGATGACCATGGGCAGGCCTTCGTAGTTAGAGGGCAGGAAGAACAGATCCGCATCAGCGCAATGGGCTTGGGCATTGACGAGATTTCCCATCATAAAAACATTGTTGGGTATATCCTTTACCTCTTCCAAATTACCGATCCAAACGAAGGCATATTGCGGCAGACGACGGGCGACATCCAGGAAGAGATCAAATCTTTTCTGTTGACTGATCCGAGCGATGCATAGGACTTTTTTCTCATATCCTTTGCATGACAGCGGCGTGTGCGAATCTGTTTTCGGTTCAGGAATACCATTGTAAATGTAAGAAACATTCCGTCTGATCCCCTCAGCCTTCAGGTTCTTCTCGTCATACTGGCTCACGCCTACGATAAAGTGGCATAAGTATTGGAAAAAGCGCTCAATGGGAATAAAGCTCCTGTATTTGAGTCGGATGGAGTCGAACCCATGAACCGTATATACGATTTTTGATGACGGGAATGCGATCCTACCGAGAAGACCAGCTTTTGAAGAATGGAGATGGATCACGTCGGGCTTGTATATCCTATATTGTTTTCTCAGGAACCATATTGCTTGAGGGTCTCGGAGTAATGAAGGTTTTCTTTGGAGAAAGGGACAGGAGATCTTTGTGATCTTCGGGTCAAGGATATCCCATAGTTTCCCATCACCTTCACCAGCGATGACGATGACATGATGATGCTGACAGAGGGCGTTAGCTATATTGGCCATGACGCTTTGAGCTCCACCAAGTTCAGAGCGTGTGATGACTTGCATGATTGTCATAATCAACGAATTATAATTTTGTGATAATGGCGTAGAGAACGAAAAGTCTATATCTTATTTTGAAGAAAAAAGAGGAGGTATTTCTCATTCCACTTTCCGTAACCGCATCGGCATGCCTCCGATAGTAAGACAATGGTTGGTCGATGTAATGTAGCCGAAAATACTTTATTGCGGTAAGGGCTAACCATAGATCATGACCTACACCAAAAGAGGGGAAAGGCAGGGCTTTCAGTAATACCTCTTTACGAAAGGCCATACAACTTCCCAGGAAAGGAGACTTCCAAAAGGTATCCCAAATCCCCAAAGTTTTATTCCTTATCTTGAAGTAGGAAGGGTGTATGATATTCAGTCTTTCGTCTGTGACGTAGCAATCAGAAACGACAAGATCGTAGTCTTGTAACTGCTTTTTCATTACAGAGACTTTATCTGCTGTCCATTTGTCATCTTGGTCGGAAAGAAAGATGATATCTCCCTTTGCTTGTCGGAGTGCGTTTTGGAAATTATGGGTAGAATGATCAATTAGGAAGCGGCAAGGCTCGGCACTATGAAGAACTATTTTTATCCTGGGATCATTGAGACTTTCAATTCTTTCTATCGTATGGTCAGAGGAATGATCATCAGAAATGATTATTTCGTCATTCTGTTCTAATTGGGGCAGGATAGAGAGGAGTTGTTCCTGGATATATTTTTCACCATTAAACGTGGCAATACAAACGCTGATCATTTTAAAATCTTTTCGTAAGAATGGCTATTTTGAAAATAAGGTCGTTGATCGTTTTATCGGTCCGGAATAAAGGATCAAAGGCTATTAAGAAACGTTGAAATAGATTCTTTTTTTTGTATTGATGGATTTTGTCCATAAGACTTTTATCCTCATGGTTCATTACGTCGTAGTAATTTCGGTATAGCTCTTCAGCCTCCAAGGATCTTTCACATCGGGGATGAGAGAAATTATACCATCTTCTTTTCAACCGATTCCAAGCAGTCTCAGTTCCACCAATCACGTTGTCACCATGTTGCCGATAAAGGATGTAAGACTTGTTGTCAACAGAGACACCGCACTGATTGGCTAGCGCTACCTTGAATATCCACGAGTCATGCATCATAATCTGTGCAGGATGTGAAGATGCTGCCATATCGATCACCTTCTTACTGCAAAGGATGGTACAACCGGTCACGGAGTTATATACTAGGCTAGGGCCAAGCTGTTTGATGGGTAGGAAATGGTCGTTATCATGGAGAGGCTGAAGGTTTTTGTCCACCAGTTGATAGGGGGAATAATAGAAGTCTGTATGTTCTCTTTGCATCAACGTAACTGCAGCCGACAACTTATTGGGAAGCCATACATCATCTTGGTCGCAGAAGGCAGCATAGTCAAAATATGTCTTTTTTGACGCTAGATCAATAAGAGAAAGAAAACTCTTGCAAGCCCCTTGATTTATGTCGGGATGGATATGCAGGTTCCCATATTTCTGTTGATATTTCCTTAAGATCTCAACTGTATCATCCTTTGACCCGTCGTCTCTGACAAGGATTTCTGTTTCTACCCCGGATTGTTTTTCAAGGGAGTCCAACAATTCTGAGAGATATCGTTGTCCGTTGTATGTAGATAGTAAGATTAAAACTTTCATAGAATAGTTCGTGAATATGATTTTTTTTCTTTACTTTTGCATCCAAAAAAAGGATGAAAGTATTATTTGACCATACCCTGTTTTATCAAGTATATGGAGGCGCGTCGAAATATTTTGCGATGATGATCAATTCATTACCCCGTGACTCCTGGGCAACTACGGCGCTGTGGTCTTGCAATGAGTATGTTCATGCCAAACATCTATTTCAGACATATCCCAAGAAGTTCAGAGGGCAGAATCGCATTCTGTCCTTGTTCAACCGGCCGTACACTTGTTATCGGGTGGGGAAGCGTCAGTATGACGTGATGCATCAGACAGATTTTGATCATTATTTCTACAAGCAGTTAGGCAATAAGCCTTTGGTGGTTACTTATCACGACGCCAATTATCTCACTTATTTTCCACAGCCCGACCGTGTTGCCCTTCAGCGAGTTGCGTTGCAAAGAGCGGATGCGATTGTTGCGGTTAGTGAGAATACGAAGCATGATTTGCTGAAATATTTTGATGTCGATGAAGAAAAGGTGCATGTCATCTATCACGGCATCGAACTCTTTGACACCCAGGAACATCTCTTAGATCCTATAGGCCAACCCTATATCCTTTATGTTGGCGTGCGTGCCAGCTATAAGAACTTTGAACGCTTTGTTCAGGCTTTTTCTGCCTATCATCAACTATTTCCGGAAGTGAAGGTGGTTTGTACTTCAGATCCGTTTACAACGGCAGAGCATCAAATGTTTCATCAGTTAGGGATAGAAGAATCTATGATTCATATCTCTGCCGACGAACAGATAATGCGTGCACTGTATGAAAATGCCTTGTTCTTTATTTACCCCAGTATTTATGAAGGTTTTGGGATGCCGATTCTGGAGGCATGGGCAAATCATTGTCCGGTGGCCCTTTCAAAAGCCAGTTGCTTCCCGGAAATCTGTCAGGAAGCCGGAGAATACTTTGAGCCGACAGACACAGACTCAATGTTGGCAGTGATGACTAAGTTGACGGAGGATGAGGACAGGCGCAAGGATCTCACAGCTATAGGCGACCAGCGTGTAAAACTTTTCTCATGGAAACGTTGTGCTGACGAACATATGAAAGTATATGAGGCATTGCTATAATTTCTTTCAGCGTATACTGATCATCGGTGTTTCTCTTCAGCCTGATAGACGGTTAATATAGTTTGATAAAAGTCGAGTGCCTTCTCATTCTTGTTAAAGAGTTTGATGGCAAGATGCAGAAAGGCAGGATATAAAAGATAGTTTAAGAATCTACAGAACGTTCCAACATTTTTCTTGTAATACTTTCTCCTGCTTTGTTCCGAGTATCTCAGACTGATAGGGTTCGCTTTCTTGTTAGGATCCGTCACGAAACTCTTTCCTTCGAGATGGATAATCTGTGCTTGGGGTACATTTATGACGTGATGACCCAGGCGCTTGATCTGCAGACAGAGATCAGTCTCTTCATAATACATAAAGAAGAGAGGGTCAAAGCCACCAGCCTCTTGAAAGACTTTTTTCTTGACCATAAGGTCAGCGCCTGAAGAATAGCCCACAGCGATGGGATGTTGGGAATGGTTGAATTGCCAGTTATTTCCAAATAGAAGCATCTCCAGACGATGGAAGGTTAACTCAGAAAGGTCCCACAATGTACCGGGAAGAATGCGACGGTAGGATAGGGTTGGTTGCTCCTTCCAGTCGAATAAGTTTCCGCCGCAAGCTCCTGCTTCTTGGTGTTGGTCCAGATAGTTGGAGAGTAGCTTAATGGCATTGTTTTTCAGAATCGTATCAGGATTTAGGAAAAACAGATTCCTTCCAGCAGCATACTTCGCTCCTAAATTGTTTGCTCTTCCAAAACCGAGATTTTCTTCTGATTTAATGATTCTAATATCGGCTTGACCGGAGAAAACAAACTGATCTATAGATTCTTTTGAGTGATTGTCTACGATGATAATCTCATAGGAGACTTCCTTCGTCTTTTCCTGGATGGATTGGATACAGTCTTTGATAAGTTCTCCTGTATTGTAATTTACGATAATGATGGACACATCCATATTAGACGAGCAAATGCAAATAGAATACGTTTATCATCAAAAGTGTGAAAGCTGCAAAAATGACTACTCCATTCGCAATGCTTCTCTGTTTGATGGTATATAAGATATTTGACATGAGTAAGATTTCTACAATTCCCAAAAGTTCAGTTATTCGAAATGCAATGGCGGGGATTGTTGCCAAGGCCGGAAAACTGAAAAGAGAGAATGCGTCTATCTTCAGAAGTAGGGGCGTACGTTGGTTGAATATCTTGATAGTATCGAGGAAGTAGAGATTAAAGTAGAAAATCAATATCCTGACAAGGAACACCAGGTTAAAAACATTGATTTCATTGCCGACGATTCCTTTCTCTGCCAGACTCTGATAGGCTTCGATCTTGTTTGCGAGATAAGGGATAGGAATGAATGACAGGAGGTTGAGATGTAGGAAATACAAGATGTAACCTATGGGAATGATAGATGCCCAAAGATATCGTTTCCTACCTTCAATATTACTGTTTTTTAGAACGAGAAGAGGAATTAAGGCCGCTGAAGAGTAATGAAAAAATAATGCGCATAATATCAGAAGAAACGCAATTTTTTTATCTCGGTCTAAATAGTATATAGAGAAAAGAAAAAATCCCGATGCTACGGCAGCACGGATCTGTGTCAGATCATGAAGCAGATAGTAGTTGCTGAGATAGAACAGAACGGGGAGGAAGATGATCGGGGAAAGTTTCCGGAATGCAATGAATTTCAGACTTACTCCGAGTATGGCATAAAATAAAAATATGGAGCGTACATCATGAAACCAATGATAAAAGATTTTTGATATCCAAAGATAGGAAAATTCAACACCTTTTGCTAAGATTGGATCATCATAATGTTCAAAAATAAATTCATAATTATAGGCATCGTTTACGCTGTCCATGTCCTTAAAGCCGGCAACAAGAATAAAAATGAGGACAAGAACGAGATATATCGGTAATTTATAAGGCCCCAGATAATCTTCTAGCAGAAACAGGACGGCAACGATGACAGCCAGGGAAAAAACAATGATGATCATCCCTATTGCTTGATAAAGGCATAGATAGAATCTATGAAAATAACAATTACTCCAATGATAAGGCTGAAAATCATCCTCTTCGGGCCCGCGGGCTTGACAGGAACGGTGGCATTCTGAATGGTCGTGAATGCAGGCGTCTGCTCAATCAGTTTGGCTTTTGCTTGTTGGAGCTGCTGGCTATATTGCGTGAAAGTATTGTATTTCAACTGCATGTCATTCTCCATGTCTTCCAACTTTGATTGAACACTGGGAAGTGTCACGTCCGTGTTAGCGTCGGAGTAGGCTGCATAAGCTCTACGAGTTTTCTCATAGGTAGCCTTCGCGGTATTGTATAATGATTGTGTGTAAGCAAGATCCTTGCGTGCCTTTCGTGTGCGGTATTCTGTGATAAAATCTTGAAGGCGGGCTTTTGCAGTATCTACAATAGTGGCACAGATGAGCGGATCCTGGTCGGTCACAGAAATAGAGATGGCATAATTCTTTTTATCAATACTGCAGGTGATGTTACCTCCGATTGTGTTGGCGATATCAGACTGTGTCTTCGTGAGTTTGAAAGGATTAACGGCACTGTCTGCTTCTACCGTTTTCTTCTTGGAGAAAAGTTTCGAAAAAATATTGTTCCACCAAGGAGTTTTCTGATACTTATGTAAATAGTCGTAATAAGTTGTCTTCACTTTTCCGTCAGATGTCGTGATAGGGACATCAAACATGCTTGTTTTGAAATCTACAGACTGCATCAGGTCTGGATAGAGTTCTGGTATAATAGCATCGTTACCAGAAGAACCACCAGAACTGAGATCAACACCGAAGGATGATGCTAGAGCACTGATGGAACTGGAACTCATACTAGAGAATTCCGGCGCCATTTTAACGGTACAAGTATAATATCTGGGTTCAGAAGCAACAAGAAGATAAGCGATGATGATTGCTGCAGGGAAAGTGATCAGATATAAGAGGATATGTTTCTTGAGGATTTGAAAAATCTTAATAAAATCAAGTTGCTTAAGCTCTTTTCCATTATGGCTTGGCTGTTCCTCCTTCTGCGTCAGAACTTTCCGGGACTTTTCTTCCTCTTGGGTAATCTGTTCTTCCATCCTTTTCTTCTTTTCTTCCTGTTTCCGTTTTTTTCGTTCCACCCATCGGTGGTGGAGATCATAGATGTTCATGTGATGATCGTGTTTGTTTAGCCTTGTTTTTTCTGAAGTTCCTGGATGATATCGTTGACGAGATAAGTGTCAGACATATAATGAATCTGATACTTGGGGTCATGCATCTTTCGGCAAGTATCGGTACTGTAGAACAGGGCGACGGCTCGCGGGAAACTAATATTCAGAGTTTCGGCAAGTTGTTTGATGACCCTCGCTATTTTTCTTCTTAGTGTAAATTCCAGCATTGTTTTTTATAGTTTTTTACAAGTAAAATCCTTGTCCGAAGTCAAGATCTTTACGACCAACATTGACAAGGGGATGACTAACTTCAACGAGAGAGCCATGATATAAAACTATTTTGCTCATTCTTTACCTCCTTCTCTTCTCTCGTAATTTCTTAGGGTTTCTATAATATCATCAGCAACATAAGACTGACTTTGAGTATGGAGCGTGTCATAATATTTGAAGAGTCGTTTCTCTATCAAGTCATAATGGTCTAAACGAGCGCAGAACGTACTGGGTGATATGCCTAACTTCTTCGCTGCTGCTTCAATGGCGATGACTGCGAATCTAATTTTCCGATCGTCTATTGTATCTGAGTAGATTTCCATAGTTTCATGCATTTTCCAGTTCCAGCATGACTTCATCAGCGCAGTATTCGTCGCCCATGTTGTGCAGATGGAACTCAAGGTTACACATATATCCTTTTGTAGGTGGCCGCAACATGGCGGCCACCTACATATATTCCTTAGTCTCTTTCGAATAGATCGCGCGTATAGACTTTCTCGCGGACATCATCGAGACAACTGTTGTAGCGGTTGGCGATGATGGCATGACTCTGGGCCTTGAACTGCTGAAGGTCGTTGACAACCTTACTGCCGAAGAACGTCGTGCCGTCGGGGAGCGTGGGCTCGTAGATGATGACTTGTGCGCCCTTGGCCTTGATGCGCTTCATCACGCCCTGGATACTCGACTGGCGGAAGTTGTCGCTGTTGCTCTTCATCGTCAGACGGTAGACACCGATGGTACAGCTGTTCTCCTCCCGCGGGTCATACTCGCCATGGCTGTAATAGTCGTAGTATCCGGCCTTGCGCAGCACCTGATCAGCGATGAAGTCCTTACGTGTGCGGTTGCTCTCCACGATGGCCTGGATGAGGTTCTCCGGCACGTCCTTGTAGTTGGCGAGCAGCTGCTTCGTGTCTTTCGGCAGACAGTAGCCGCCATAACCGAACGATGGGTTGTTGTAGAAGTCACCGATACGTGGGTCGAGGCTCACGCCCTTGATGATATCCTGGGTCTTCAGGCCTTTCACCTCGGCATAGGTGTCGAGCTCATTGAAGTAGCTCACACGCAGGGCGAGATAGGTATTGGCGAAGAGCTTTACGGCCTCGGCCTCCGTGAGCCCCATGAACAGCGTGTCGATATTCTCCTTGATGGCTCCCTCTTTCAGCAAGTCGGCGAAGATATGCGCGGCCTTGTCCAGACGGGCATCACCCTCTGGACGGCCGACGATGATACGGCTGGGATAGAGGTTGTCGTAAAGGGCTTTGCTCTCCCGCAGGAACTCCGGGGCGAAGAGGATATTATCGCAATGGTATTTCTTGCGGACACTCTCCGTATAACCTACGGGGATCGTCGACTTGATGACCATGATCGCGTCGGGATTGACCTTCATGACGAGTTCGATGACTTCCTCAACATGGGATGTGTCGAAATAGTTCTTCACGGGATCATAGTTCGTCGGTGTGGCGATGACGACAATGTCGGCATCACGATAGGCAGCGGCACCGTCAAGGGTCGCCGTGAGGCGCAGGGGCTTCTCGGCGAGATACTTCTCGATATAGTCGTCCTGGATAGGGGATTTCTTATGATTGATCATCTCCACTTTCTCGGGGATGACATCGACAGCCTTCACGTCATGATGCTGACTGAGAAGGGTGGAGATGCTGAGGCCGACATAACCGGTGCCAGCGACGGCAATCTTAATATTTTCGAAAGAATTCATCGTCTTGGATTTTTATTTATAGCTGTTAATGACGTCTATAATCTTTTGGGTTGTCTCTTCAGTCTGTACACTACTGATGGGCAGGCTGAGCTCCGTCTGATGGATATGTTCCGTAATAGGATAATGAAGGGTGTTCCATTCCTTGTAAGCCTCTTGCTGATGGGGTGGAATGGGGTAGTGGATAAGCGTCTGAATGCCGTTGTCTTTCAGATATTGCTGAAGATCATCACGACTTTCACAGAATATGGGGAAGAGGTGATAGACATTCTCCGCATCGGGGAGACGACGGGGAAGACGGATGTACTGGTTATGAATACCGTCGTAGTAGAGCCGTGCCAATTGTTGGCGGTGGCGGTTATCGGCATCGAGATAACGGAGTTTCACATCGAGGACGGCAGCCTGAATCTCATCGAGACGACTGTTGCGGCCCTGATAGCGGAAGACATACTTACGTGTGGAACCGTAATTGCCGAGGTTGCGGACGGTGGCGGCGAGGGCCTCGTCGTTGGTCGTTACGGCACCGCCGTCACCGAGGGCACCGAGGTTCTTGCCGGGATAGAAACTGTGACCGGCGGCATCACCGAGGGAACCGGTATGTTGCGAAGAGGTGTTTTCGGCGTGCTGAAAATTATGTGTTTCAGAAGGTCGTATGGATTCGTCGTTCCGACGACAGGCCGCCACAAGGGACGGCCCCTGCATTTCGCTGTTGGGATCCGCTTGCAGGGGCCGTCCCTTGTGGCGGCCCGTTGCCCGATAGGGCAATCCTTCTGCAGATTCAAATCGGCAGCCATGCGCCTGTGCGTTGTCCTCAATAAGTTTGAGATTGTATTTCCGACACAACGCCCCGATCTTCTCCGTATAGGCACAACGGCCATAGAGATGAACGATGAGGATGGCACGGGTGCGTGAGGTGATGGCGTTCTCTATCCGGTCTTCATCGATCTCAAGGGTATCCTCACGTGGTTCCACGAGTACGGGCTTCAACCCATTCTCGGAGATGGCGAGGATAGAGGCGATATACGTGTTGGCGGGAACGATGACTTCGTCGCCCTCATGGAGAACGCCGAGCTCAAGATAGGCGCGGAAGATCAGCCAGAGGGCATCGAGGCCATTGCCACAGCCTACGCAGTAGTGCGTACCGATATACCGGGCATAGTCGGCCTCGAAGCGGCGGTTGGCTTCTCCCTGGAGATACCAGCCGCTATCGATGACCTCGTTGACGGCCCGGCGGATCTCGTCGCCATGGGCCGCCGTCACTGCCTTGAGATCGAGAAAGGGAATCACTTATATAAATCCTCGTTGTAGTCGAAGAGGTAGTCGCTGTCCTTGAGCAGCGGATGATGGGCATCTTTCGGAGAGAGGATTACCTTGTCGGCAGGGATGCGCCAGTCGATCTTCAGTGCAGGATCATTCCAGGCAATGGCTCCCTCACTCTCCGGGCAGTAGAAGTTGTCACACTTATACTGGAAGATGGCAGTCTCACTCAGTACGCTGAAGCCATGGGCGAAGCCACGGGGAATGAAGAACTGGCGCTGGTTGTCCTCCGTCAGTTCCACGGCGACATGCTGGCCGAAGGTCGGAGAGCCTTTGCGGATATCCACGGCAACGTCGAGGACACTGCCGCGGACGACGCGCACGAGCTTGCTCTGACTGTGCTCGCCTTTCTGGAAATGGAGGCCACGGAGCACACCGTAGCTGCTCTTGCTCTGGTTGTCCTGACAGAAATGAATCTCACGGACCTGTTCGTTGAAGGCCTTCTCGTTCCAGGACTCAAAGAAATAACCCCGGTCGTCGGGGAAGATACGGGGCTCGATGATCACGACGCCCTCTATGGCTGTTTTGATAACGTTCATCTGCTTATCTGTTTTTATACATATTGTCGTAATACTTCTGGTAGTCGCCGGAGGTGACATTGTCCATCCACTCCTGGTTGTCGAGATACCAGCGGACAGTCTTCTCAATGCCTTCCTCAAACTGCAGGCTCGGTTCCCAGCCAAGCTCACGCTGGAGCTTACGGCTGTCGATGGCATAACGCTTGTCATGGCCCGGACGGTCGGTGACATACGTGATGAGATCCATATCCTCACCTTCCTTACGACCCAGGAGACGGTCGACGGTCTTGATGAGTACCTTGATGATATCGATGTTCTTCCACTCGTTGAAACCACCGATATTATAGGTGTCGGCGATGCGGCCCTTATGGAAGATCAGATCGATGGCACGGGCGTGGTCCTCTACATACAGCCAGTCACGCACATTCTCACCCTTGCCATAGACGGGCAGGGGCTTGCGGTGACGGATATTGTTGATGAAGAGCGGGATGAGCTTCTCGGGGAACTGATAAGGTCCGTAGTTGTTGGAACAGTTGGTGACAATCGTCGGCATACCATAGGTGTCATGGAAGGCGCGTACGAAATGATCACTGCTGGCCTTCGAGGCGGAATAAGGGGAATGGGGCTGATAACGGCGGTCTTCGGTGAAGAACTCCCTACCGTAGGCATGATGATGAGCGGACGAAGCTTTCGTGGTGAAAGGAGAGGGGAGACCCTCGGGATTAGTCAGCTCCAAGGCGCCGTAGACCTCATCGGTGGAGATATGATAGAAGCGCTTGCCCTCGTATTTCTCCGGCAGACTCTCCCAATAGAGCTTGGCAGCCTGAAGGAGGCTCAGCGTGCCCATGACATTCGTCTGTGCGAAGGTGAAGGGATCCTTGATGCTGCGGTCTACATGGCTCTCGGCGGCAAGATGGATGATGCCGTCGACATGATACTGCTGCAGGAGTTCCTGCATCTTCGGGAAGTCACAGATGTCGGCTTTCACGAAGGTGTAGTTCGGCTTGTCCTCAATATCCTTGAGGTTGGCCAGGTTTCCGGCATACGTGAGCTTGTCGAGATTGATGATGTGGTAGTCGGGATACTTGTTGACAAAGAGTCTGACGACATGGGAGCCAATAAATCCGGCACCACCCGTAATGATGATATTACGCTTAAAATCCATATCTAAACTTGATTTGATGATTATTCTTTTTTGTAGGGACATGATTCTTCATGTTCCGCTAGATGTAGGGACATGATGAATCATGTTCCGTGAGATATAGTCTCTCCTCCTTTGTTCTCTACTGATTCAGAAACCAAAGGTACTGCTGCCAGGGGGCAGAACGAAGGAGAAGAGACTCCGCCTCGGAGGATCAGAGGAAAGGACTGTCCTCGCAGAGCCGTTCTTTTCGTTGGATCCATCTGGGATCCGGAAAAAGGATATCCCCCGTCCTTATACTTTCAAAGGCCGGAGGTTATAGGGATGTTACGCTTATTTCAGAATACTCCAGATCGTGGCGAGCATAGTTGCCATGGATGCGAAGGATGAGCCCATACTCATGTATTCTGCCGGCGTCCATTTACGGGTGAGCTTGCTCGGTACGTAGATCTCACAGCCCGGTTCGATCTTCGCGCCGTGACTGACCTGTCCGACCATGCCATTCATATAGATAATGTAGGCACTACTCTTACGGGCATTCTGGGCAAAGCCGCCGGCGGCATCGATATAGTAACGGGCTCCCTTGCCACGCTCGTAGGTCACCGTGTTCGGATAGAGAACAGAACCGTTGATCTTCACGGAGGCATTATAGCGCGGGAGAACGAGGCGGTCACCTTCGCGGAGGATGATGTTGGCATCACTGCCGGGATTCTTCAGAGCTTTATCCAACTCAATACCTACCGGATAATAGTCGGGGGCTTGCAACTCGTTCAACTCTTGCTGTTGCTGCTTCTGCAGGAGCTCCGCAGAGGCCGTAATGGCCGTGTTGGAGAGTAACTGGGTGGAGAGGTTCTGTCGTTTCTCTTCCTGTGCCATCTTCAGAAGGGTCTCCATACGCTTGCGCTCATCATTGTTGACCTTTCGCTCCAGGCGGGCGCCCTTGATATAGGCCAGATTGTTGGCACCGCCGGCAGCTTCGAGGAGATCGGTCAGACGGGCGTTACGCTTGGTGAGGGTGTAGGTGCCGGGGAACATCACCTCGCCACTGACGGAAACATTCTGCTGATCGCTATAGGCCGGACTCTTACGGACATAGACCTCATCGTATGGCATGAGGATGAAGCCCGGCTCGCCGTCGACGACGAAACCGTCTTTCAGGCTCAGTGAATAGGTCTTGCCGATGATCGAGTCTATCTCCAGGGCTTTCGGGTTCATCACACGGCGGCTGACATCAACCTTCACCACAGAGGCCTTGTCGGTGAGTCCGCCGGCCTGAAGGATAAAGTCCTCAAGGGTCTCGTTGTCGGCATACTCATAGATACCGGGGTAGAGAACCTCGCCACGGATGGTCAGCGTACGCTTGACATTCTTCTCCGTCTTGGTGGGGATGAAGACGACGTCATTCTCTTTCAACGGCACATCGGCGACACGGCCGCTCATGATGCCTTCGAGGTCGAGACTGACGACTTCGAGGGTACGGTCGGCTTTCATGCGGTGGATGATGGCACGGTTGGTGAAGGCATCTTCCGTGAGACCTTCGGCCTGTTCGATAAGGGAGCGTACACTGTTGCACTCACCGCTGATATGATACAGACCGGGACGGAAGACGGCACCTTTGAGCTCTACTGTGTTCTCATAACGGGGAAGCACGGAGTCGACGCTCACGGAGTCGCCGTCATTGATGCGGAAAGAGGAGAAGTCAAACTCGGAAACATTGAAGACCGTATGTTCCTTACCTGTCTTACGGCTCACACGTACGATCTTGCGGTAAGCATCGCCCGTGAAGCCACCGGCATATTTAAGGACGGAGCTCAGACTCTCGTTCTTCTTCATCTCATAGAACATCGGGCGCTTCACCTTGCCCGTGATCTGTACAAGACAGTCATAAGGACCGACAATGATGACATCATTATCGGTCAGGCGGACATTGCCCGTGAGCTTGCCGTTGAGGATATAGTCGTAGAGGTCCACGACACTGATGAGACGGTTGTGACGATAGACCTTGATATTGCGGAGCGTTCCGATATCGTCGACACCCTGTGCCATATAAAGGGCCTGGAAGACGGTGGCGAAGGCAGAGAGGGTATAGGTACCGGGGCTCTTCACCTCGCCCATGACATTGACGGTGATAGTCTTGGTCTGACCGACGGTGAGCTTGATCTGACTGCTGCGGTAACGGCTGCCGAGGGTACGGCGCAGCTTGGCGTTGGCCTGGGCCACGGTGAGGCCGCTGAGGTTGATGGGACCATAGCCCTCGATGACGACATCACCGTCAGGACTGATGGTGGCGGTCACCGATTTCTGTGAGGCGCCATAGATATCGATGTTCACGGCATCGCCGGGACCGAGGCGGTAGTGCTGCGGTGTGGCGATATTGATATCGGACTCGAAAGTCAGCTTGTCATTGTTGAAGATATCGTGACCGAAGATACGGGGCTTATCGTGGTCCTGCTGCTGTTGGATCAGCATTTGGAAGAGACGGGTGGAATCTTTCGGCGTCAGCTCATCGAGATTTTCAATCATCTCATCAATCTGTTGCTTTCGCAGCAGGTCTTTCTGCTTGTCGCTTAAAGGGATCCGGTCGCCGTTGGCATCATAGTTGGTGTAATCGTCATCCAGACTGATGCTGCTCTCACGGTAGGTGGAACTGTTATCTATATTGCTCTCCCGGTTCAACTGCCCGTTCTGCTTGCGCAGACGGGAGCCGGTATCGTCGGATTGCATGCCGAGCGTGTTTTTCTTGGAAGATGTCTTCTGATATTTTTCCCGGATACGGCGGATTTGTGAGATGTCAACACCGCTCTGCATGAGTTGTGTGACGATCTGTGCTTGTGATTTTCCGGCGGCATTCATCTGCGCTACCTTTGCAATCACCTGATCATCGGTCATCGATGACTGGGCGTGGATGGTAAGCGTACATAGTGCCATGAGGGCGGCAAGGAAGATTTTCTTCATATTTGTTGTCTCAATATCTTTTAATGCTGCAAAATTACGTATTTTTACTTATATGGACAACGTTATTCGTCATCATTTATTGTATTTTCCTCCTTTGGGAGTTTGACCTTTCGTTTGATATTCTCTTTTGCGCCGAGTTTCACGAGTTTTGCGGCGGCTGTAGTGATGCTATGCCCACTGGCCTGCGTCGTCGTCTTCAGGTCGTCGAAAGCCTTGCGCGTATTGGTCAGTTGCTGGTCGACATTGAGGAAACGCTCATAGAATAGCTGCACACGGTTGACCACCTCATCGGCGGCTTTCATAATGGCTTCCTGGTTCTCGGCCTGCCGGCTCTGACGCCAGGTGATCTCCAGGACACGCAGCATCATGTAGAGATTCTGACTGCCGGAGATGATGACGCCCTTGTCATAGGCTTCTTTCCACAGACCGGGATCATTGCTCAGCGCCAGCTGAAGGGCACTCTCGCTGTAGATATACATCACGACGAAGTCGAGCTTCTGCTTGTTCTTCGGCGTATAGTCAAAGTATTTCTTCTGTGCCAGTTCGTTGACATGGTTGCGGACGGAGGTGATATGGCGCTGGAGGGCATCGGCACGGGCCTGGTCATCTTCGGCATTGTAATAATCCTCAAAAGCTTTCAGTGACATCTTTGAGTCGATGATGACATCACGCTCATCGGGGAAATGGAGGATGACATCGGGGATCATACGGCGGCCGTTTTCTTCATGGATCGTCTGTCCGTTCTCATCCTTCAGCGTTGACTGTTCCTCAAACTGCACGCCTTCCTCAAGGCCCATATTCTCCAGAAGGGTGCGCAGACGGAGCTCGCCGAAGTTTCCCTGGGTCTTGTTCTCGCTCGTCAGGGCCTGGGCCAGCTTGTCAGCACGCTCGCCGACTTCCTGGGCCTGCCGGAGATTCTCTTTGATGGTGGCGTCAAGTTTGACGAGGCGGTCGGCCTGGTCGCGGTCGTTCTTCTCCACGGCCTCACGCATCTGACGGAGATTGTCATGGAGGGGTGTGAGGATGGCAGCGAGCTGGTCATGGTTGTTGCGTGCGAGTTCCTCACTGCGCTTGCGGAGAATCTCCTCAGAGGCCGTGTTGATCTGTTCTCTGATGAGCTGGGCCTGCTGGTTCTGCTGCTCCTTCTGTTGCGCCTTCTGCTCTTGGGCATATTGGGCATATTGGGCTTTCTGAGCTTCGAGTTGCTGGGCATATTGGGCTTTCTGGGCTTCAAGTTGCTGATTCAGAAGTTCTGCCTTTGTGTTCAGGGCGGCAACTTTACTGTGGGCGAAGAGATAACCAATAACGGCTCCTATGAGGAGGCCGGCTAAAAGATAGAGTATTGACATAGGACTACGGGAGGTTAGAGTTGTAAAATTTTAGCATCTTTGAGCAGGGGCGTGAGCTCTTCGTTCGTGCTCAGATGGACGCGGAAGGCACTGCTCACAGGATAGCGGTTGAAGAAGACGTTCTGGCTCCAAACCAGTTGGACGACATCAATCTCCGGTGACCGTTGGAGGGTGTTCTTGTATCTTAGAATGCTCTCACGGACACGCGGCAAGACTTTGAAGCCCTCGCGACCATCCTTGAAACGGACGATGGCTATGACATGCCATTTCCGTCGCTTATCGATGAGCTGTTCTCTCTGTTCCTTGGTGAGTTTGCCACTGACGGTGATATGTCTTCCGAAGCGGGTGTTGATGTCATCCATGATCTTCAGGAAGAGAGGGCCATGGGCCGAACTGTCCTGTTGACCGGTAGAGCCGATATAGTAATGGATCATCTCGTGGATAATGATGTCCTCAAGTTGTTCTTTGGGGAGATCGATGATGATGGAGAAACGAAGAATCCATATATCTTGGGTCTTTCCTTGATAAGTGAAAGGCTTGCGGACACAGAGACCCAGAAAGGTCTTGGCACGGGAGGGCTCGAAAACAGGCTCAGACAGTTGCCCGTCAAAGATCTCCTTGTTGAATTTATTAAAAGTTTCTTCTAAGAAAGGAAGCGTTATTTTCATATCTTTTCAAAATGAAAAAAGGCATCTCAAGCAGAACTTGAAATGCCTTTGTTAGGAGGGGTGGGGGGTGGGACTCGAACCCACGACATTCAGAACCACAATCTGACGCTCTAACCAACTGAACTACGCCCACCATTTGGTTATCTGCTTTCATGTTTCAGAAAGCGAGTGCAAAGGTAAGGGAATTTTTTGGATCTACCAAATTTTTCCCTTACTTTTTTTATTTTTTTTATTTTGCCGGTGTCTGAGGAGCGGCAGGAGCACTCTGAGCGGGAGCCTGAGCACCTTGGGCAGCGCCACCTTGAACGGGAGCCTGAACACCCTGAGCAGGAGCCTGTGCAGCACCGTTCTGACCGGGCATTGCGGGCATAGCGGTATTGGTAGTGGTAGAACTCTGCTCCATGACACTCTGGTCTGCGGTAGACTGCGGAGCGACATAAGCGCAGGCGATGGAGATGACCACCATGGCGATGGCGAGACCCCACGTAGCCTTCTCGATGAAGTCAGTGGTCTTGCGGACACCCATGATCTGGTTGGAGGAAGAGAAGTTGGACGCCAGTCCGCCTCCCTTAGACTCCTGGATGAGTACGATGCCAATCATGAGGATTGACACGAGGACGATGATAATTACTAAAAGTGTGTACATTTTTATATAGCTATATTTATTTTTTTTCTTTCTCGTTGAGAATTAATTTCTCGAGGAATCGTATTTGGTCTGCAAAGTAAGCATTTTTTTTTGGATAATTCAAATTTAATCGCCGAATAATTTCCAAAGCCTTCGAATATCTACCTTGTTTGATATAAATTCGGGCCAAAGTCTCGGTAAAGACCCCCTCATTGCCGTCTTCTACGTTGACATCATGAGGCTCTTGGTTGGATGAAGGTTCGCTCTCTTCCTCTTCTTCTGTTGCAGGACCGTCAGGTAGATCATTCGACTGCGTGAGGTCGAAGCCACCATCTTCCAGAAAGTCATCTATAAGTTGTTGACCTTTCATCTGCGGCGTGTCCATGGCAGCCTCTTTCTCATCCTCGCTCTCCGTCTCAAGAAGGTAGCTGACATAGTCGACGGCGGCATCTGCCGGTGTCGGCTTCCGCTTTTTCTTCTTGGAGTCTTCTTCCTCTGATGGGATAGAGTCAAGGAAGTGATTGATGAGTGTCTCTGTTCGGTCTTCCTGATTGTTCTTCGATGGTTGAGACTGCTCAGCGGTGGTGGGAGAGGCCATCCGTGGCGACTGTTCCTGACGAAGTCGGTAATGGGCGGCTTCGATCATCTGGAAGATGACGGTACGGTCTTGGATAAAGATGGCAGCACGGCGCAGCTCCTCATCGAAGGATGGATCGTGGAGGATATAGAGGTTCTGCAGCATCAGCAGACGGGCTGTCTGGAAGTACGGATAGGGCGCAAGAAGGCTTCGGAGATCATAGAGGGTCTCCTTGTCGAGTTCTTCCGGATGTTGTATCAGTCTGCTGAGATTCTGCATAATATTTATTAGAATGATAGAGTGTTGTGAGTCTTCGGATGAGAAGCATTTCCTGCTTACCAGTTGGCTACAGTGGCGTTGAAGATCTGGTCGACGAGATCCTTAATCATTTCCTGTACGAGTTCTTCCTGTACGCTCTGCAGACTCTGTGTCGTATCGAAAGTCTTGGTAGAGGTGAATTGTTTCTCAAAGTCCTCCGAGTGATTCTTTGTGTTCGTGAACCTTACGTTGACCGTGATGGATAGTTCTGTCTGGGCAGAATAAGTTTCCGCTGTCACGCCTTTGTTGTGCTGGGCGTAGTTGGTGATCTCACCCTGAATGACCATGTCACCGTTGCGCTTGACCTGCCGGAGATGCGTGTGGCTGCTGAACTCATCCTTGAGTTGATTGTTGAAGAGTGGTCCCATCGGTGCCCATACATAAGCGGAACGGATCGGAAACTCATCTATCTGGATGGTTTTCGTCTTCGTATAGTCGATGCTGGCTCCATTGAACTTGTAGCTGACACTACAGGCGGCGAGGAGCAGGAGCATCATGGGAAGGATGTATTTATACAGCTTCATATACCTTATTATATATTATAGCTCACGATAGATTTCTATAGCTCACGATAGATTTCTATAGCTCACGATAGATTTCTATAGCTCACAATAGGGATTTGGTTTAGTATTCCTTGTCTTCGAGACCATATTGCTTGATACGGCGGTAGAGGGTACGGTCGGAAATGCCGAGTTCCTGTGCGGCCTTTTTCCGGTTGCCCCCATTGCGCTCCAGCGCTTTCTCCACCATCTGACGTCCGAGGTCGTTAAGATTGAGACTCTCAGGCTCTTTGATCTCTTCGGCTTCTGCTTCCTGTGCTACACTGTTACCGGGCGCAGTGAAAGGTGAAGCTTGAGGATAGGGCGTATTAGCAGAAGGCAGAGCCGTACCATATTCCGCCTGTTTGGTGAGGGCTACCTGACTGAGATCCCGTTGCTCCTCGACCTGTTTGCGGAGGGCATTCATGTCTCGGCGGAGATCGCTGACATTGCCACGGAGCTCATAAAGAATCTTATAGAGAATCTCACGTTCGCTCTCGTAAGAGTGTTGGCCGGGCTGGGCAATGGTAGCGAGTTGCGTGCTCTCTGTGTCTTTGGGGATATAGTGGAGCAGTGTCTCGGCATCGATCTCGCGCTTGTCGCAGAGTACAGACATCTGCTCGGTGATATTCTTCAACTGTCTGACATTACCGGGCCATTTATATTTCAGCATGAGCTGTTTGGCATCATCCGTGAGCGTGATCTTCGGCAGATGGTACTTCTCAGCCATCTGCATGGCGAAGAGACGGAAGAGAAGAATGATATCGTTTCCCCTGTCGCGCAGTGGGGGCATCTGGATAGGGATGGTGTTCAGACGATAGTACAGGTCTTCACGGAACCGTCCCTCACTGATAGCCTTACGCATGTTGACGTTCGTGGCGGCAACGATACGTACATTGGTCTTCCGAATCTCTTGTCCACCGACACGGATATACTCACCTGTCTCCAGGACGCGGAGCAAACGAGCCTGGGTAGCCATCGGGAGTTCTCCTACCTCATCGAGGAAGATGGTACCTTTGTTGGCTACACCGAAATAGCCCTCACTCTCGTTGATGGCACCGGTGAAGGAGCCCTTCTCGTGACCGAAGAGTTCGCTATCGATCGTACCCTCAGGGATACTGCCACAGTTGATGGCGAAATATTTTTCCCGTCGGCGCGGTGAGTTGTCATGGATGACCCGGGGAATAATCTCCTTACCGACACCCGACTCACCGACGATGAGCACACTCAGGTCCGTCGGCGCGACCTGTAGGGCCACGTCGAGGGCATGATTGATTCCATCGGAGTTTCCGACGATATTATAGCGTTGTTTGACTCGCTGAATTTCTGATGTATTCATTTAGCTGACAAAATTACATATATTTTTTGAGATATCTGCAAATTTGGCAGATTTTTTTCACTTTCCTATTGGACAGAGGACTCAGCGGGGGCACTAGGCGCTGTGAGCTTAGTAGGCACATTAGGCGCAGTAGGCTTGGTGGGCGCCGGTGTCGTGGTGGCGGCATGCTCCGTCTTGGGTGTACGACCATAGCTCTTTGGAGCGAAGGTGTGAATGCCGTGGCTGCGCTTTGGAGGGAACGGGCTGCCGGCATGTTTCTTCGGGATCGAGAAGCGTGAGCGATCACCATCTTCCCGTTTGTCATGGTAGAGCTTGCCCAGTGGGTGTTTCAGAGGCTCCTCGTAATCATTACGGTTACGGAAGGTGTCGATGGCGAGGAAGAGGGCCTGACGGAAGGTGTCAGCAGAAACGATGTTCTTTCCGGCCTCTTCAAAATCAGGTGTGATGTCGAGGGCTGTGGAGATCACGGGCAGTCCTGCATTGTAGATGATCGGATCGGCATCGGAGAGCGCACGCATCGGTGCTACGCCTTGATCATGGTACATGGCCAGAATAGCATCGAAATGGGTATACCATCCTTTGCCGAATAGATCTTCGGCAGCGTAAGGTCCGAAAGCCTGGAGGTGATCATCTTCCAAAGCCGTGATAGCCGGAATGATCGCTTCTGTCTCTTCCTTACCATATTTGCCTTCTCCCTCTGCCACGGGGTTCAGGGCGAGGACGGCGATACGCGGATTGGAGATGCGGAAGTCACGTCGGAGGGTGTCGAAAAGCAGGCGTGCCCGTTCTTCAACATTCTCCTTGGTTATCTTGGCGGCTACCTCATTCAATGGCAGACAATCGGTCACGGAAGCAACGCGCAGTTGGTTATTCATGAGGATAGGCATCACTTTCTTACCTTCTCCGAGGCAGGTTTCGATATACGGAGTGATGCCATGGAAAGGATAGCCTTCTACCTGGATATGATCGTTGTCAACAGGTGCATTGACAAGGATGTCGAAGGCACCGTCACGGTAGTCACTCATGGCACGGTCGAGGGCTTTGATAGCAGCATCGCCAGATTCTTGGGTCGGTGCACCGAACTCGATCTTCGTCTCCTCATCGTAGGTCGTGAGGAGGTTGATGCGACCGTCTTTCACCTCTGAGGCGTTGGTGACGATAGAGAACTGTGCCGGAAGGTCCAGAGCCTTACGGTGATAGGTGGCGGCTTTCGGAGATCCGTAGATGATCGGGGTGCAGATGTCGAGCATCTCCGGATCTTCGAAGGTTTTAAAAATGAGTTCGTATCCGATACCATTGGTATCGCCGTGGGTCAGTGCCACGCGGATCTTTCTTTCTTCCATTATATGCTAATTTTAAATTGATAATTCTTATAGCTCACAATAGATGCAATAGCTCACAATAGATATGTAGCTCGCGATAGATGTGATAGCTCACTATAGACGTGGCTATTTAGTCTTGGCGGATCAAGGGCGGAAGGAGAGGAGGGAGGCCTCCAGTTCCAGCATCGGCTCACGCTTGGGATGGCCGGGGGCATAGACGAAAGCCATCAGGCTCCATGGGGAGTTCTTTTTGTGATAGAGAATGTAGGGGCCACCCATGGCGTCACCTCGCATTTCCCAAAGTCCTCGGAGCATGTCGGCCTTCCGGGGGAGTTTCTTCTTCTCTAAGTCTGTCGTCCGCTGATCGTTTGGCAGACCGGTTGCCAGTTGCATGTACATGCCTTTTTCTTCTCCAGGCATATTCCTTTGAAGGATGCTGTCGACCTTCTCTCCGGCCGGGAAGATCAGGATGTTCTTCATCACCCTACCATCGTTGTTGGAGATCCAAAGGAAATGACGGGCCCGTTTGCAGGAGGTCATATCTTGTGGAATCAACATTTTTTCTCCGGTCAGTTGGCTCACCCTCTTTTCCATCTTTATGTTTCGGTGACGCAGCAGTTGGATCTGCTGATGTCGGAGGACAGCCTGAAGGATGGCATTGACGAGACGTTGGGGATCACGGCCGTTGCTTGTGATGATTGTCTGTGGAAAGGCATACTTATCATTTATGCTTTCCAGTGATCTGCCCCTGTCATAACGAACGATGATCTTCGCCTCTCTCAAGTCACCCCGAAAGTCTGACGGTTTGATGTCCGTGAGATCGAAGAGATATTCCGGTTGGGGAAGTCCCTCCATCCTTCGGTCTTGCAGTATCCTTCTCAGTTCATGATGGGGGCCGTCAATGAGGACGATCTCAGAAGGTCTGCCGATGGCATCGGGAAGCTTCGAGGAGCGGCGACAGCCTGTGAGGATGATCACGCAGAGACTGATCAACAAGGTATGCAGAAGGGCGGGACGGGTTCGTTTCATTTTCTGATCTCTCCGATTTTTTTCGAAGTACTCAACAGTCCGCAGGCCGCATAGATGTCCTGTCCCCGTGAGGCACGGATCGTAGTGAACACGCCATGCTCGGTAAGGAAATCACGGAATTTCTCCATTACCTCGTCGCTGGCACCGTGGAGAGGGACATTCGGGATTTGGTGGAATCGGATGAGGTTGACGCGGCAGTCGAGAGGCTTGAGGAGTTTGACGACAGCCTTGGCATGTTGCATGTCATCATTCAGTCCACCGAAGACAATATATTCAAACGACAACCGCCGCTGATGGCTGAAGTCGTAATTGCTCAGCAGTTCAACGATCTCCTCAATACTCATGCCGCGTTGTGCCGGCATGAGGGAGGCACGCTCTTCGGGAATGGCATCATGGAGGCTGATAGCCACCTGACAGTCACTCTCTTCGAGGAACCGTTTCAGTTTGCCGCGGATGCCGACACTGCTCACCGTGATACGCTTCGGACTCCAGGCCCAGCCCCAGGGCGCCGTGAGCGCCTGTGTGGCCCGCAGCACGTTATCGAGATTGTCCATCGGTTCCCCCTGACCCATGAAAACGATATTCGTCAGTTCGTCCACCTCCGGCAGGGCATAGACCTGATTGAGAATGTCGCTGGCCGGCAGACTGCCCTCAAATCCCTGCTTTCCCGTCTGGCAGAACAGGCAGTTCATCTTGCAGCCCACCTGAGAGGAGACACACAACGTGGCGCGTCCTCCAGTCTCCGGGATGAAGACCGTCTCGACGAATTTCCCGCTGCGGGTAGGGAAGAGGTATTTGATGGTGCCGTCTTTAGAATGTTGGGCATCGATGGGACCAGCACAGCCGATCTCGTATTCCTCTTCCAACTTGGCTCGGTTATTCTTGGAGATGTTGGTCATCTCGTCGATGGATTTCACATGATGCACATAGATCCATTCGGCGATCTGCTTAGCGGTGAAGCGGGGCATGCCGAGGACCTTGACGACATCCTGGAGTTCCGTCAGGGAAAGGCCGAGGAGGGCTTTTTTCTGTATTTTTTCTTCTTTGTTTGTTGCTTCTGTCATAACAATGCAAAATTACGATATTTTTCCCGAATGACCAAGAAAGGCTTTTTATTTTTTATAATTATGTGTCTCCCCTGCTCCGTTGTGCTGATTTTTTTGTAACTTTGTCGCTTGAATACGAAGCAATAAGAACAATTCAACAAGAAAATGATCAAACGACAAGTAGATATCTTCTTCTCCGATTCCCCCGTTCATGGCGGTCTGGTGTCCGACGCGGCCTTGAGGGGTCTCTTGAAGAAAACCAATAAGAAATATATTCTCCTACTCTTGCAGGATACTTCCATCACATGGGGGCCCAATGCCCTTCAACGGCTTGTCCGAGTGGCAGAAGAGACGAATGCCGGTATTGTCTATGCCGACTATGATGAGATCAGTGAAGGCCAGCGGCAGCATCATCCGGTTATCGATTATCAGAAGGGATCGTTGCGTGATGATTTCGATTTTGGTCCTGTCATCCTTCTGCGTCGGGAGCTCTTGGAGGAATATGCTTATCAAAGTCCGACCATCCAATGTCCATCGGTATGGGATGGTAAAGAGGAAGTGCAACTTCAATATGCCGGTTGGTACAGTTTCCGCCTTTTTGTCTCCCGTGAGTCCACGATATTCCATGTGAACGAATATCTCTATACCGCGGAAGCTCAGGATCTCCGGAAGAGTGGCGAGAAACAGTTTGATTATGTCAATCCCCGAAACCGTGAGGTACAGATCGAGATGGAGCAGGTCGTCACGGATCATCTTTGGCGTCTGGGCGCCTTGGTCGACTCCAAAGGTTATCAGACTCCCGATTTACATGAGCAGCCCTTCGACCGTGAGGCCAGTGTGGTGATTCCCGTATACAATCGTGTCAAGACCATTGGTGATGCCGTGAAGAGTGCCTGTGAACAAGAGGCACCTTTCGACTATAATGTGATTGTCGTTGATAACCACAGTACCGATGGCACTGCCGACGTGTTGGCCTCTTTGAAAGAGAAATATGGGGACCGACTGGTGGTCATCGTTCCCGAGCGTCAGGAACTTGGTATTGGCGGTTGTTGGGATGAGGCGGTCAATTCCGCAGCCTGCGGCCGTTTTGCCATCCAGCTCGATTCCGATGATCTCTATTCCTCCCCACATACCGTGGAGAAGATCGTCAAGGCTTTCTATGATCAGAAGGCAGCGATGGTCATCGGAGCCTATCGGATGTGTGATTTCTCACTGAATACCCTTCCTCCCGGCCTTATCGACCATCATGAATGGACCTTGGAGAATGGTGCCAACAATGCCTTGCGTATCAATGGCCTCGGTGCCCCCCGTGCCTTCTTCACGCCGTTGGTCCGTCAGGTGCAGTTCCCCAATACCAGTTATGGTGAGGATTATGCCCTGGGCCTGTGGTTCAGTCGTCACTATCGCATCGGTCGTATCTATGACGAGCTTTATCTCTGTCGTCGGTGGGGAGGCAACAGTGATGCCGACCTGTCACAGGAGAAAGTGAATCGGAACAATCACTATAAGGATGAGATCCGGACGATGGAACTCGAGGCTCGCATCCGCGAGAATAAGTATATTGATTTAGACCAGCAGACCGCTTTCGACCGTTTCTTCGAGCATCAGTTGCGTATCTGGCCGGAGGTGGAACAGCGTTATACCGATCTGCAGGGTGTCCAGGTCCGTGCCCTCGGGAAGTTGCGCGCACAGTGGAATCCGGCCCGTATCGTGAGTACGGGCGCGAAGGTGGATCATGCGACGATCGCCCAGCGGCCTTGTTTCCTCTGTGACGAGAACCGCCCCAAGGAACAGCAGAGTATGCCGTTGGATGGCGATTATCATCTACTGGTCAATCCTTTCCCCATCCTTCCCGAGCATTTCACCATTCCGGCCCGTAAGCATCAGCCGCAGCATATCGAGGAGACGTATGGGGAACTTTTTCAGCTCTTGGATCATGAGCCGGATATGATGTTCTTCTATAATGGTCCGAAATGTGGCGCCAGTGCTCCTGACCATCTCCATTTCCAGGGAGGAACGAGTGGACTGACCCCATTGGAACAGAACTGGTGGGATGAGCAGAAAGATGCGACCGTCCTTGTCGACTTTGACTATCACGGTCAGTTGCTGGCCTTGCGCGACTATCCTTGTCATGCCTTTGCCATCCGTACCTTAGAGAAAGAGATCGGTCTGCGCCTCTTCCGGCGCCTCTATCGTGCACTTCCGCAACGAGAGGACGAGACCGAGCCGATGATGAATATCGTAGCTTGGTTTGACCGTGGCATGGAGGAATATATAACTGTTATTTTCCCGCGCGAAAAACATCGTCCCGATTGCTATTATGCTACGGGTGACGACCAGTTGCTCATCAGTCCCGGAGCCCTTGATATGTCGGGACTTGCCATCCTTCCACGTAAGGAGGATTTCGAGAAACTGACCGAAGCGCGATATATTTCGATATTGAAAGAAATGTGTGTTTCCGATGAAACTTATGAAACGATCATCCAGAAGGTCCGTGAGCCGGAGGTAAAGGTTGGTATTGTCGGAGCCAAGGAGTTGCATGTTTCTTTCCATGGAGCTTATGTCAGAAATGGCGAGCATATAGAAGGCGACCATACCGTAGCGCTCTCTGCGAAGGGCGAACTGTTGTGGGACGGCAAAGCCTGTGAGGATCAGGAATTGTTGCTGGCGCCTTATGCCAGCTCGTGTTCCTTCTCCATTGATGATGTCGTCATCGGGGTCCATTTCCACTGGCAGCGCAAAGAGCGTCAGACCTTCTCCGGAAAATTGAAACTCTGTGTCGGACTTGATGGGAAGGACCGGGAGGAAGAAGGTCCGGAGGCTGAGCCGCGGATCTACGCCATCAATATCCTTCGAGTGGAGACTTATCTGGAGAGTGTCATCTCGAGTGAGATGAGTGCCACGTCGAGTCTGGAGCTGTTGAAGGCCCATGCCGTGATCTCCCGCAGTTGGCTCATGCATATCCTCCGGGAGGAAAAAGCGCCGCAAAAGAGTATGACCGGATCTCCTGTCTCAGAGGGTCCCATTACCCATGGCGAGCATATCCGTTGGTACGACCGTACGGATCACACCCTCTTTGATGTCTGTGCCGATGATCACTGTCAGCGTTATCAAGGCATTACCAAGGAGACGAGTGAGCATGTCCGTGAGGCTGTGGAAGCTACCTACGGGCAGGTCCTCGTCAGTGATGGTGAGATCGTCGATGCCCGTTTCAGCAAGAGCTGCGGTGGCGTGAGTGAGGAGTATCAGTATTGTTGGGAGGCTGAGCCGAAGGCCTATCTGAAAGCCATACGGGATGACCGCGATACCGTCGTTCCCGATCTTACCGTAGAGGCCAATGCCGACCGTTGGATCCGCACGGCACCTCCCGCTTTCTGCAACACCCATGATGAGAAGATCCTCTCTCAGGTCCTCAATGACTATGACCAGGAGACCACCGACTTCTATCGTTGGAAAGAGACGGTGCCGCAGGAGCATCTGCAGCAGTTGTTGAGAGACAAGTGTCAGATCGTTGTCGGTGCCATTACGGACCTCGTACCGCTGGCCCGTGGCAAGAGCGGACGAATCTGGAAGTTGCAGATTGTGGGAACGGAAGGAACGGTAGTGATCGGCAAGGAGTTGGAGATCCGGCGGGCCCTCAGTGACAGTCATCTCTATAGTTCCGCTTTCGTTGTCGACAAGGTCTTTGAGGATCAGACGAAAGACAGAGCCGCTGTACCTTCCGCCTTCGTCCTTACCGGAGCCGGTTGGGGCCATGGTGTCGGTCTCTGTCAGATCGGTGCTGCCGTGATGGGCGAGCAGGGATACAGCTACGAGGAAATTTTGAAACATTATTATCAGCATACAACCATCGAAACGATATGAAGAAACGACCATCTATCAATCCATGGGCCTGGGTGCCCTCCCTCTATTTCGCGGAGGGAATACCGAATGTCATCGTCACCGTTGTCTCATTGGTGATGTACAAGCAGATGGGCCTGAGCAATGCCGCCATCACATTCTATACGACATGGCTGAACCTGCCGTGGCTCATCAAGCCGTTGTGGAGTCCTTTCGTCGATATCATCCGGACGAAGCGTTTCTGGGTCGTGGCGATGGAGCTGTTCATCGGTGCCGCCCTGGCGGGTGTGGCTTTTACGATCCCCACCCATTGGTGGTTCCAGTCGACGATGTTCTTCTTCTTCCTGATGGCGTTCTCCAGTGCGACGCATGATATTGCCGCCGACGGCTTTTATATGTTAGGCTTGTCGCAGCATGACCAGAGCCTCTTCGTCGGGATTCGCAGCACGTTCTATCGTTTCGCGATGATCTTCGGTCAGGGCGTCCTCGTGATGGTTGCCGGAAACCTGCAGGTGTTGTTCCGGAACAGTATCCGACTGTCCTGGAGCCTTACTTTCTATGGCCTGACGGGATTGTTCATTGCCCTGTGGCTCTGGCACCGGTTTATCCTTCCTCATCCCCGGGAGGATCATCCGCGTAAGGGCGTCACCATGAATGATGTATGGCATGAGTTGGGTCAGACGATTGTGACGTTCTTCACCAAACCGTATATCGTGACCGCGATACTGTTCATGTTGTTCTACCGTATGCCTGAGGGCTTTCTGACGAAGATCACGCCGTTGTTCCTCATTGACTCCGCGTCGAACGGCGGTCTCGGGCTCTCTCCCCAGGAATATGGTTTCGTGTCAGGAACAGTGGGTGTCATCGGTCTTCTGCTCGGTGGTATCCTCGGTGGCATGGCCGTCTCCCGTGATGGCTTGCGGCGTTGGCTGTGGCCGATGGTCTGTGCCATCACGATCCCCGATCTCGTATATGTCTATCTGAGTTATTCCATGACGAACAATCTGATGATTGTAAGCGCTTGCCTGTTCTTTGAACAGTTTGGCTACGGATTCGGTTTCACGGCTTATATGCTTTACCTCATTTATTTCTCCCAAGGAGATTACAAAACGAGTCATTATGCGCTTTGTACCTTCTTCATGACGGCCAGTCTGATGTTGCCGGGTTTGGTGAGTGGATGGATGCAGGAGCAGATGGGATATCGGATGTATTTTGTGTTGGTCATGGCATTCTGTTTAGTTACTTACATCGTAACAAAACTCGTACATATTGATCCCGAATTCGGGAAAAAATAATTTAAAAGTAAAAAAGTAAAGAAGTAAAAAAGTAAAGCTGCCGCAACTGCCGACGTTTACTTTTTTACTTTTTTACTTCTAATCAATGTACCGTTGTGTGATCCCTCCGTATTGGTCGATACGGCGGTCACGGAGGAAGGGCCACCAGCGGCGGACCTGCTCGCTGTGCTCGAGGTCGATGTTGACCACGATGCTCTCTTCCTCGTTATCAGAAGCACGGTAGAGGAGTTCGCCTTGCGGTCCTACGACCATGCTGCTGCCCCAGAACATAATACCTTTGGTCTGACCACTCGGGTCGGGCTCAAAGCCCACGCGGTTGACGGTCACCACGGGGAGGCCGTTAGCCACGGCATGCCCGCGTTGTACGGTCGTCCAGGCTTCCCGCTGCCGTTGCTGTTCCTCCGGCGTGTCACTCGTCTCATAACCGATGGCGGTAGGGTAGATGAGAATTTCCGCGCCCTGCAGGGCCATGAGTCGTGCGGCTTCGGGGTACCACTGGTCCCAGCAGACGAGGACGCCGAGACATCCCACACTGGTGTCGATGGGGTGGAAGCCGAGATCGCCGGGGGTAAAATAGAATTTCTCATAATAGGCCGGGTCATCAGGGATATGCATCTTACGGTATATACCGGCGATGGAGCCGTCGCGCTCCATCACCACAGCGGTGTTATGATAGAGTCCCGGCGCCCGTTTCTCGAAGAGTGACGTGACAATGACGACATTCAACTCCCGTGCCAGCTCTCCGTAGAAGGCCGTGGACGGACCGGGGATCGGCTCGGCGAGGTTGAAGTTGTTGACATCTTCCACTTGACAGAAATAGAGGGAGTTATGCAGTTCCTGCAGTACGATGAGTTCAGCGCCGCGGTGGGCGAGGTCCGTGATCTCTTCTGCCGTCCGTCGGAGATTTTCTTTCACGTCGGCGGACTTGGACAGTTGTAAGAGTCCGATTTTGAGTTCTTTGGTCATATTGTTGTTGATCAAGGGCTTATTGGGCGATAGAGGCTCCTTGAGCCCAGTTGAAATTGGTATGTGTGCGGATAGCCCCCTTAGGCAGTTGCATCGTGAGGCAGTGGATGGAACCGTGCTGACGGATGACAGTACGGGCATCAACGCCGATGACGGTCCTGCCGGGGAAGGCCTTCTGGATCTGCTCTTTGGCCCTTTCATCTTTCTCCGGCTGTCCGTAGGTCGGCACGATGACGGCGCCATTGATGATGAGGAAGTTGGCATAGGTGGCCGGCAGACGGTCGTCACCGTCGTAGATGGCATCGGGCATGGGCAACGGAATCAACCGGTAGGGCTTTCCGTCGAGGGTACGGAGCGTCTTCAGCTGCTCTTCCAGTTTGACGAAGTCGTCGTGTTGAGGATCGCTCTTGTCACCGGGCTCGATATATAATAAGGTGTCATTGGGCGCGAGGCGAACGATGGTGTCGATATGTCCGTCGGTATCATCGCCGATGAGGTGTCCGTGGTCGATCCATACCACGCGCTGGGCATGGAAGAGGATGCGCAGTCGCTCATCGATGTCTTTCTTTGTCAAAGGCTCATTGCGATGAGGAGCCAGCATGCACATGGAAGTGGTGAAGATCGATCCCTTTCCGTCGCTCTCAATGGCACCACCTTCGAGCGTGAAGTCCGTGTGGTTCTCCAAGACGGCCTTGAAGGCACCGGCATAATAGAGCTGCAGGTTGATGCGGTTATCCTTGTCATAAGGATATTTCTCTCCCCATCCGTTGAAGTTGAAGTCGAGCATGTGGATCGGCACCTGCCAAACATGGGCTTTACCCGTAGATACCAGTGTGATCGGACCATGGTCACGGGCCCATGTGTCATCGGTGTCGACGGCATAGCATTTGACTTTTTTCATCTGTTCCTCGTTCAGTCTGTCCTTCAACTGTTTCTCTACCTTCTCCGGCTCAGGTGTAGCGATGATGAGTTTCTCATGCCGTGTGATGATGTCGGCAAGTTGTAGAAAGGTCTCCGTGATTTCCTGGAGATAGGGTTTCCAGTCGGTATGTTCATGAGGCCATGTGAGCATGATACCGCTCTGTCGGTCCCATTCCGGAGGCAAAATAAAATCACTTTGTAAGGTTACATTCATCTTCTTCGGTTTTAAGGGTTGAACAATGTTGATACTGCGTTATCTGATGCAAATCTAGTTAAAAAAATTGATACCACCAACGAAAAGCGAAAAAAAAAGAGAAAAGTTTGTAGGTCTCAAATAAAAATTGTACTTTTGCAACCTAAAACATTTTAGCGTGAAATTAGGAAATGTACTTCATGCCCTTGAACGTTTCGCGCCTCTGCCCCTGCAGGAAGGCTATGATCATGCCGGCCTGCAGATCGGATTACCAGAGGCGGAAGTCTCAGGGGCTTTATTGTGTCTTGACGTGACGGAGTCCATCGTCGATGAGGCGTTGTCAAAAGGCTGCAACCTCATCGTGAGTCACCATCCTCTGCTCTTCCACGGCCTTCACCGCATCAGTGGGGAGGATATGGTCCAGCGCGTCGTCGCCAAGGCCATCAAGCATGACCTGGCCATCATCTCCATGCATACGAATCTCGATGCCGCTCAGGGTGGCGTCAACTGGAAGATCGCGGAGAAACTCGGACTGTCCGACTGTCGCCCGCTTGGAAAGGAGCAGGAGGTGGAAGGTGTGCGGGGATCGGAAGGTCTCCTTGGACGATTCGCCGAGCCGATCGCCGCCGATGACTTCGTGGAGCTCGTCCAGCGTGTCTTCAAGGTGGAGTGCGTGATGACCAATGAGCTCTTGCGCCGTCCCATCGAGACCGTTGCCCTCTGTGGTGGCGCCGGCAGTTTCCTGTTGCCGACAGCCCTTGCAGCCGGAGCCGATGCCTTCCTGACCGGTGAGATGCATTATCATGAGTATTTCGGCCATGAGCAGGAGATTCAGCTCTGTGTCATTGGGCATTACCAGAGTGAGCAGTATACCTCAGAACTGTTACAGGAGATTCTTCAGAAGAGTTGTCCGGAGTTAAGGACGGTAGTGACGGAAGAAGACACGAATCCTATTTTGTATTTTCATCAACATTAATTCATATTTATCACAAACGATATGTCAACAAAAAAAGATCCTACAGAAATGACGGTAGAGGAGAAACTCTCCACCCTCTACCAGTTACAGCAGACGCTCTCTGCCATTGATGAGAAGCGTGCCCTTCGTGGTGAGTTACCTTATGAAGTGCAGGAGCTGGAGGATGAGATCGCCGGTCTTCAGACACGTGCGGAGCATATCCAGCAGGACATTGACAGTTTCAACAATGCCATTGCCAAGAACCAGGCCGACATCCAGGATGCTCAGGCCTCTCTGGCGCGTTATCATCAGCAGTTGGACACGGTAGCCAACAACCGTGAGTATGACATGCTGAGTAAGGAGATCGACTTCCAGCAGTTGGAGGTAGATCTGTGCAACAAAAAGATCAAGGAGGCCCAGCAGAAGGTCTTTGAGAAGCAGCAGACTCTCACTAACACACAGTCTACTATTGAGGACCGCACTGCTGATTTGGAGCACAAGCGTGGAGAACTCGATGAGGTGATGCAGGAGACAAAGGATGAAGAGGCTAAGCTGAAGGTCAAGGCTGAGGAGCTGGAGAAGAAGATTGAGCCCCGTCTCCTTCAGAGTTTCAAGCGTATCCGCAAGAATGCCCGTAATGGTCTGGGTATCGTTTACGTGCAGCGTGATGCCTGTGGTGGTTGTTTCAACAAGATCCCGCCACAGCGTCAGCTCGACATCAAGATGCACAAGAAGATCATCGTCTGCGAGTATTGTGGTCGTATCCTCATCGATCCTGAGTTGGCCGGTGTGAAGACCGTGACCAAAGAGGAGAAGCCGAAGCGCAAGCGTTCCATCCGTAAGACGAAGAAGGCCGCTGAGGACGCTGCCGTCCCCGAGGCATAATATTTCGGAACATGATGAATCATGTCCCAATCATAATAAAATGGCTATAGTGTAAAAAACTATAGCCATTTTTTTGTGCATTGCAGAAAAAGATGTATCTTTGTCTGCAGATTAATATATGTGATGCTGTAAAGAAATGAGAAGTAAACGTTTACATGTAATTTTGCTCACTGCCATGATGGTCTTAGGTCTGGCAGGTTGTGGCACGACGCAGACGGTGCCTATCACGGGCCGTCAGCACAAGATTGCTGTCTCTGATCAGGCTCTCCTCCAGGAGTCCCGTCAGGAGTATGCCGCTTTTATGGCAAAGAACAAGAAGTCTACCGATGCTGCCAGCACAGCGATGGTCCAGCGTGTTGGTCGCCGTTTGGCCAATGCTGTAGAGACTTATCTAAAGCAGAACGGCTATGCCTCAGAGATCAAGAACTATGAATGGGAGTTCAACCTCGTACAGAACAAGGAAGCCAATGCCTGGTGTATGCCTGGCGGTAAGATTGTTGTCTATGAGGGTTTGCTGCCTATCACGCAGAATGAGACCTCTCTGGCTATCGTCCTCGGTCATGAGATTGCCCATGCTGTCGCTAAGCATAGTGCGGAGCAGATGACGAAGGCACAGAATCAGAACATCGGTATTCAACTCGGTGGTGCCCTCCTCGGCGCCGTCGCCGGCAGTGATGTGGCCAATGTTGCTGCCAATGTCGCCAGTAATGGTTTCCAGTTGCTGAACCTCAAATACAGTCGTCAGGATGAGCTCGAGGCCGATCACATGGGTCTGATCTTTGCCGCTATGGCCGGCTATGATCCCCAGCAGGCCATTCCGTTCTGGAAGCGTATGGCCGGTAACAGTGGCAATGGTAGCAGTGGCTCTTATACGGGAGCGTCCACATCCGACTTCCTCTCCACGCACCCCTCTGACGCCAAGCGTATCGCCGCCCTGGAGCAGGAGATGCCTGAGGCTCTGAAATACTACAAGCAGAGCTCGAAAGCCGTGACGACAAAGAAGACGACGTCACGCAAGAGTTCTTCGCGCAAGAGACGTTAATATCTTATTTGGTTCCCGCCGGTATCTGTTCGGTTGCCCAACTGCCTTGGAAACATCCGTCGTACCGACGGCGGGCCGCCACAAGGGACGGCCCCTGCAAGTGGATATTTTGATAACCCTTTATTCCGATGACTATGATAGATTATATTTCTGCCAACCTATGGCTCCTGTGGTGCGTCGTCACCTTTGTGTGCCTCATCCTAGAACTGACCTCCGGTGATTTCTTTGTCACTTGTTTTGCCATCGGTGGCCTCGTGGCCATCGTCAGTGCCGTTATCGGACTTCCTTTCTGGTTGCAGGTACTGATTTGGGCCGCCTTCTCCGTATTGAGTATTAAACTGATCCGTCCCCGACTGTTGAAAGCCCTGCATAAGGGTGGTGACCATCGTGTGAGCAATGCCGATGCCCTCATCGGTAGGGTAGGAACGGTCATCGAGGAGATCCGTCCCGGTGGCAGCGGGTATGTGCAGGTCGACGGTGACCAGTGGAAGGCGGTCTCCGATGATCCCGAGCCGATCCATAAAGGGGAGAAGGTGAAGATCGTCAGCAGAGAAAGCATTATTGTAAAAGTAAAAAAGTAAACGTAGGGACATGGTTGATCCTGTTCCGTTAAACCTATAAAAAACTGTATTATGATTGCAACCTATGTCTTAATTGCCATCGTCATCCTCGTCCTGGTGTTCGTGAAGATGGCCGTCGTCATCATTCCGCAGAGTGAGACGAAAATCATTGAGCGTCTCGGACGCTATTATGCCACGTTGAAACCGGGTGTGAACATCATCATTCCGTTCATCGACCGGGCGAAGGAGATCGTCTCCCTGCGCAACGGACGGTATGTGTATACCAACACCATCGATCTCCGTGAGCAGGTCTACGACTTCGACCGTCAGAACGTGATCACGAAGGATAATATTCAGATGCAGATCAACGCGCTGCTCTATTTCCAGATCGTCGATCCTTTCAAGGCTGTCTATGAGATCAACAACCTGCCGAACGCTATTGAGAAACTGACGCAGACGACGCTCCGTAACATCATTGGTGAGATGGAACTCGACCAGACGCTGACGTCACGTGACACCATCAACACGAAGCTCCGTGGTGTCCTCGATGATGCTACGAACAAATGGGGCATCAAGGTCAACCGTGTGGAGCTGCAGGATATCACGCCGCCGCAGAGTGTCCTCCAGGCCATGGAGAAGCAGATGCAGGCTGAGCGGAACAAGCGTGCCACGATCCTCACCAGTGAGGGTGACAAGCAGGCACAGATCCTGCAGAGTGAGGGTGACAAGGCCGCCATCATCAACAAGGCCGAGGCTGCCAAGCAGCAGGCCATCCTCCGTGCCGAGGGTGAGGCCCAGGCCCGTATCCGTAAGGCTGAGGCCGAGGCCATCGCCATAGAGAAGATCACGGAGGCTGTCGGCAAGAGTACGAATCCGGCCAACTACCTCCTGGCACAGAAATATATCCAGATGATGCAGGAACTTGCCGCCGGCGATAAGACGAAGACCGTCTATCTGCCCTATGAGGCGACGAATGTCCTCGGCAGCCTCGCCGGCATCAAGGAACTGTTTAAAGACCAATAATTTCCGTTTGATCGGCTTTATAAACTCTTTACGATCCTCTCGGCGCTTCGTCCGTCCCATCGGTCGGGGATGGCGGCATCTTTCCACTGTCCCTGCACCATGTTGCAGACGGCACCGGCGAGGGCCGTGGGATCTTCACCCACGAGGACATTCGTACCGATCTTCACCGTCTCGATATGTTCCGTATAACTGTTCAGCGTGATACACGGCACCTGGTTGAATGTCGCCTCCTCAGCCACATTACCGCTGTCGGTGATGATGCCACGGGTATGACGCGTGAGATGGGAGAATTCGAGATAACCCAACGGCTGGACAATATGGAAATGACTGAGGTCGAGTCCGTCATGGAGTCCGAAGGCCATGATCGTCGTCACGGCTTTATCACGCAGTGGCGCGATGATATCCATATCCCCGGATGTCGCAAGCATCTGCTGGAGCATCTTCAGCAAGTTCGGCTTATTGGCCAGGAGGGCCTTACGGTTGATGGTGAAGACGAGGTACGGCTTGTCATTGCCATTCTCATCTTTCGTCCAGCGCGTCACTTCCTCGGGGAGCGTAGCCTTCTCAATCTTATCGTGGAGGAAACGCAGATTATCCATGAGCACATTACCCACCATATATACTTTCGACAGTTCAGCGCCCTCACGGTTTGCTATGGAGTTGTTACTGATACCGGCGGTGAAGAGGATGTCGGAGAGGCCGTCGATGACGAGGCGGTTGATCTCCTTCGGCATCGTGATATCGAAGGAGCGTGTGCCGGCGGCGATATGTGCCAGTCGGATGCCCTGTTTCTTCGTTACGATGGCGGCGGCCATGGTCGAGGCGAGGTCGTCGACGACGATGACGGTATCCGTGGGGTGCTGCTGCAGATAGGTCTCGAACTTCGACATCACCTGTCCCGTGAGTTCATTAAGGTTCTCACACTCCACGCCGAGAAAGACATTCGGCCGTGGAATCTCCAGTTCCTCAAAGATACTGCTCTCGAGTGTCGGGTCGTCAGCGGGACCGGCATAGACGAGCTCGTAGTGGATGTCCGTGCCGGCGGCTTTCTCTTTCTCAATGGCTCTGATCACCGGTGCCACCTTGATGAAGTTCGGGCGGGCACCGCAGAAAATACAGATATTCATACGCCTTTTGATTTTTTTGCTATTTGTTTTGATGGTACAAAGTTACGAAATATTTTTGAGAAACGCATTTAAAGCAGTTGGAATTTCAACCCCAGCGACAGGCCGAGGATCTGCCAGAGGCTGATCTGGTCATCCTGGATCATGGCACGGATGTAGAGATCACAGGTGCTGACTTCATAGAATGCCGTAATGGCCTTGACGAAGAAGCGGTGCCGCTCCGGGATATTCAGGGTCACCCGTTGTCCGAGGAAGACATTCAGACGGAATTTCGTCGACAGCGCCTGATAGTATTTGTCGGGATAGCGCCCCGGCTGACTCTTCCAGAACTCATGGCCGTAGACGGTATTGACGTAGATGCCCGAGCTCAGGGGCTCGAGGGCGAAGCCCTTCCCGAGGTTGATGCTCCAGGGTATATAGGTCTCTTTGACCGTCATCGTCAGTTTGGCGCGCGTACTGCTGTATTTCGGCAGGAAGCCCCAGAGGAGATGCGTCTCCCATTGTCCCCGTCGCCCGTATTCCCATCCGAAGCCGCCGGAGATGAAGCCCATGTTGCCCGCATTCTGGATGATGATCTGTGTGGGGATCAGTGACTCCCAGTATTTACGGTAGCGGTGGATGCGGTGGTCGTATTTCCCCGGGATGGAGTCTTTCAAGTAGATGCTGTCTTCCTCCCCCGCCGTGGCGGTGAGGGGCAGCAATAGGAGCAGCAGTATACTAATAATGAATCCTTTCATAGCTGTATCCGTTAGGGGTGAAGGTAAAGAGGAGGTATTCACGGGCCTGGGCACTGGCAATCTCATACCACATCGTACCGTTATGATACATATCCGTGGCCTGGAAGTGATGGTCATGGCCGTAGAGACAACAGTAGAGTCCGGGATAGAGGCTGAGGACATATCCGAACATCTTCGTGACATTGTTGTTGAACTGCTCACTGCCCGGCCCGGCATGCATGCAGACGACGGTGTGGTTGAACTTCGCGCTGTCGGCATGGATCTGCTCATCCATATAGTCGAAGTTGGGCACGGCGGCGAGATAGTCATATTCCGTAGCGTTCGTGTTCAGACAGACAAACTTCGTCGTACCGGCGATGAAGGAGAAGTCGAGGTCGCCATACATGTTCTCATAGACTTGGTCTCCCGTGCCGAGGAAGTCATGATTACCGATGAGTACGACATGAGGGCGCTCGAGTTTCTCAAGGATCTTCCGTGTCCATTCATACTCCCGCGTTGTCCCCGTGTCGGTGATATCGCCACAGTGGACGACGAAGTCTATGGAGTCCTTGCGGCGGTTGATGTCGTCGACCTCTTTCTGAAACTGGGAGACCCAGAGATGGGTGTCACTGATGAAGGCCACACGGAGGGTGTCTTTCCCTTTGCAGGTTTCTTCGATCTTCGCGATATTTGTAGCGTTGAGATTTGTGGCCCCCGTGATATGGACATCATAGGGGTGGATGTCAAACGGCCCTTTGTCACAAGCGACAAAGAGGACGGTGACCAGGAAGAGAAGGATGTTCTTGTGGTTCATGCCACAAAGTTACGAAAAAATAATTTTTAAGGAAAATTATTTCTTCAGTTTTGTGGCAATCATTACCGTTCCGAGCAGAAGATAAGTGTAATAGAAAATAAATCGCCAGATCATGGCGGCGAGGATGACGACGGATGTGTTGCTGATGAAGTCGGAGTAATAGTTGCGGAACATCAGTTCTGCCACGCCACTGCCGCCTGGAGTCGGTGAGATGATGGCGATCATCCAGATGACCCACTGCCGCGCCAGTCCGATGAGGTAGTTGCCGTGGGCGTCGAAGGCCCAGAGAATCGCCACGACGATGCCGAAGCGGGAGAGCCAGGCCATCGTCGTTGTGCCCATGATCTTCAGCCAGTAGAAGAAGTTATGCCGGCGGGCTACGGCGGAGGCTACCGTCAGGTCATTGCCGTAGCGGCGAGCCTTTCCGTAGAAGCGGCGCAGCCAGCGCAGGGTGCAGACGCGCTTGAACACCTTTCCGAAATATTCCGGGTGGTGGAAAATCAGGACGAAGAGCGTCGCCGTCCACGCACAGACGATGGTCGTGCTGAAGAGGAAGATATAGCGGATGGAGCTGTTGACATCACCGGGGATACCGAAAAGGGTATTGGCGGGGACGAAGAGGTAGAGGGCGAGACTCGTCAGGCCGAGGAAGAGCTCGTCGGCGAAGAGGGCGGCGAACATGGTGAAGGTACTCTTGCCCATGTTCACCCCTTCTTGATTGAGATAGATAAACGCCAGGCCACTGCCGCCGACGGCGGAGGGCGTGACGGCGGAGGTGAACTCACAGAGGATGAATACGCGGAGACTCTTCCAGAAGTTCAGCTCCCCGTCGACGAGCAGCCGTGTCCGTTCCGCCATGAAGAGGTTCTGAAAGACATAGCCCATGAAGGCGACGACGACACCTGCGATGAACTGCCAGGAGAAGGACACCTGGGAGAGGGCGCTGATATCGAAGTCGCGGATCATCATGATCACCACGACGATGATGCCGATGGAGGCGGCAGCGATGATTTGCCAGAGTTTCATATCTGCATGGATAACGGCGATGCCAGGGCTTTATTGTGGATCATGTGTGACAAAGCAATGACAAACGTGATCCACCGTAGGACGCGGCCCTTGTGGCCTGTGATCCATTTGCAGGGGCCGTCCCTTGTGGCGGCCCGCCGTCGGCACGACGGATGTACCCACAATCCCTAAAATCCGACCTTCGGTCGGCGGGCCGCCACAAGGGACGGCCCCTGCATACGAACCGATGTGGCGGTCAAACTACTTCTTGATGCCTCCGACGACATCGTTGTTCTCGATGGTCTTGTCGGCCTTCTTCACGGAAGCCTTCAGCGAACCGAATCGGTAGGAGATGCGGATACCGAACTGGTGGGACTGTGAGTTCTGATTCCTGTTGTAGCCGATATAGTCACCCTGTACCGTGTGAGATTTGTACGTCTGATATTTATTGAAGGGATTGGAGGTGGCGATCGTCACGGTCAGCCGGTCTTCTTTGAGGAAGGAGCGACGGATGGAGAAATCATTGAATATGGATCCCGTCCAATTGTCATATACCGACTGCGGCTCCCTGCCCAGGTTGCAACCGAATCCCGCCGTGAACTGCAGCTTCCACGGTAGCTGTTGCGTGTAGTTGACGTAGCCGTTGCCATGCCAGCCGCCGAGGGCGAGGTTGATATTCGGGTTCTTATACCAGTGGTATCCCGCGCCGCCGTTGATGGAGAAGGAGCCGCCCTTCCAAGGCGTGAGCTGCGCGTAGGCCGAAGTCCAGAAACTGCGCTCTCGGTTGATATTGCCATAGGTGGACACCTGCTTGTTGTTTCTCGCGAAGTCCTCGTCAGCAATCTGGTTGTTGGAGAAATAATACTGCGGACTGATATTGAACGTGAACTTCTGACCGACATGGGTGTAGGTCAGCGCGAGGCTCTGGTTGCGGGCACTGTTCAGCTCCGGGTTACCATAGGTGATCGTCGTCGGCGTCTCGATGACGGCGGGATTCAGAAAACTGATACCCGGACGCGTGATCGTTGTGGAGTAGTTCAGGCGCAGCGTGTTCATGTCCGAGATGGCATACTGGATGCTGGCCGACGGACACCAGTCGTTGAGTTTCTTGCTGAAGCCTGCCTGACTGCCGTCGGGATAAGTCGCCTTCATGTGACTGTATTCGTAGCGCAGACCGGCACGGAGGCTCCATTTGCCGAGCTTCGACATCCATTCAGCATAGGCGGCGGCGACCTGCGTGATATGCTTGAACTGGTCACCGGTGTTCTGATCGGCAGCATCGGCATAGTCCATGGCTGTCTTACTCTTGTTCGACCGGTTGATATATTTCGCGCCGACCTCAAGGGTATGGATCTTATGGATGGGACGGACATAGTCGATCTGTGCCGTATGCTCGAAGAACTTCTCGTTCTGTTTCTGCAGAAAACCGGTATAGGCGAAGGGAACGGTGCCGGAGAAGTTGCTGTAGACATGGCTCTCGTTGTCGTTCTGCCTCGTCGTCGATCCCATATAGCTCAGCGTGAGGACCTCGCCGTCGAGATGCGTCTTATGCTGGTAGTCCACACGACCGTTGAAGTTGTAATAGTCGTATTTCGGCATCGTCATGTGGTCAGTATAGCTGTAGACGGGATCGCCGGTCTTGTCGAGATGCTGGTTGTCCGTATGGATATCCATGCCGACATGATAATAGTAACCGCCACCGGAGAGGGAGATGAGGTTCAGCGAGTCGATCTCATAGCTGGCGGAGATATCGCCGAAATGGATGCGGAGCGGGCCTTTCATAGCCGTATTGAAGCGGTCGGTCTCGCCACTGTCTTTATAATAGGTCTCGCCATTCTGGCGTTGCTTGGAATTTTCTTTCGACACATTGGCGAAGCCGTAGTTGATGCCGACGGTGAGTTTGCCGACCTGCGTGGTGAGGCTGACCGATGGCTCTGTGGAGCCTTCTGGGGTGGCGGCCATATTGATCGTACCGGCCACGCCATGCATGCCGGCATTGTCCTTCATGACGATGTTGAGGATGGCCGTGGTGCCCTCGGCGTCATACTTGGCACCGGGATCGGTGATGACCTCGATCTTCTTGATCGAGTTGGCGGGGAGGGCCTTGAGGATCTGACTCACCGTAGAGCCCTCAAACGACGGGTCGGGGTGGCCGTTCTTGTAGATCTTGAAAGCCGAGGACCCCTTCACCTTGATATTGTCCTGGCCGTCGACAGTGACCAGGGGCACCTTGCGGAGCATGTCGAGGGTGTTCTTCGTCTTCGAGTCGTCGTCACGCTCAATGTCGTAAGTGAGCTTGTCGATGTCAGCCTTGACATACTTGCGGGCGGCAGTGACCTGCACCTCGCTGAGGTCGAATTTCTTCCAGTAGGCGGAGTCCGTCTCCGTGCTGTCCTTCTGGGCAGCGTCGCCGCCCTTGTGGGCAGCGGATTGTGCGTGCGCCGCCGTCATGGCCAGCAGCACGAGCGTAACCGTAAAATAAAGTCTCTTCATATTCGTAGTTGTTTTACTTTTTTACTTTTTTACTTCTTTACTTCTTTACTTCTTTACTTTTAATCCATCTTTCCTCGATCTCTTCAATATCGATCCCGAGGAGCGTCATCTGGCGGAATACGTCGGGGAGCATCTCCTTGAAGAAGGCCTCCCGGCGGTGCCCGTGGATACGCTCCGCGGCATCGGAGGCCACGAAATAGCCCAGGCCGCGCCGGTTGTAGATGATGCCCTCCCGCGACAGCTCATCGTAGGCCTTCACCGCCGTGTTCGTGTTCACCTCCAGCATGACGGCATACTCCCGTACCGACGGGATGCGCTCGTCGGACTTGTATTTCCCCGCGAGGATATCATCGCAGAGCCGCTCCGCCATCTGGAGATAGATCGCTTTATCGTTCTTGAAACTCATTATTCATCATTGAGGCTATTGTGGACCTCCTGGTGTCTGACGGTCAGGCCGTCACTGTCGACATCACCGGCGCCGGAGGTATGGCTCTGCCAGGTGTCGACATCGCCGCTGACCTTGATGTCACCGGCGCCCGAGACGGAGGTGTTGAGTTTTCCGCAGTGACGCAGCTTCAGGTTGATATCCCCGCTGCCGGCGACGCCGACCTGCGCGTCAGCGACCTTCTCAAGGCCTACACGGATATCCCCACTGCCATTGACGGAGATATCGACCTTCTTGGCCTGGAGATTCGTGATCTTCGTATCCCCGCTGCCATTGGTGACACTCCGGAAGGAGTCGGCATGGAGGGACTGGGCCGTGAAGTCGCCACTGCCGTTGACGATGACGGAGGAGAGGGTGGGGGCCTTCACCACGATCTTCAGCGATTCCGTACGACCGTTGATGATGTAGATCTTGTTGTTGAAAATCTTCGTGTCGTATTTGATCTTCAGGATACCATTATTGACAGACGTGGAGACATATTTCCGCTCATCGGCAGGCCCTTTGATCGTCACGCTGAACGTATCCGAGGGGATATAGGTGACATCGGCGGCGCCCGACACCTCGATGCCTCGGAAGGCGGTCACGGGAACGGACCACGCTGCCTGTTGTCCGTCCTTCTGATTCACTACCTCCACCTTACAGGAGGCGAGGGCGCAGAGGGCGACGAGAAACGCCACAAAGGTATAAATGATCTTTTTCATACTGTATTGTATTTTAATCTGTCTATCTTTTACTTTTTTACTTTTTACTTCTTTACTTTTTTAATTTGCCTGCATCCGCCGGTAGATGCGGAACGTCCCCCAATAACATCCCGCGGTGAGGGCGAGGAGGACCGCTGCATAGAGGATCTGCGTGAAGGTATTGTCGACCAACACCACATTATAATTATGTTCCCCGTACCGGTTGTTCAGGGCGAACATCATGGCGAAGCCGACACCCGCGAGGACCGTGGAGACCACTGTGCCGAGGGCCGCCTGCAGGATCATCGTCTTGATCCACGCGTGACGGCGGAAACAGATGCCACAGAGCATCATAAAACTATGGGCGAAGAGCAGCGACAGGATCCCCATGAGAGCCCCATAGTCGAAGGCCCCGTCCACGTCGGAGAGATATCGCGACCGTCCGAAGAACTCCGCCGTCACGGAGGTGCTGTCCCCCGAGATGAGCAGGGAGAGGAGCATCTGCACGAGATCTCCGGCGATCATGCCCACGAAAGCTGCCACGGGGATGCCGATGACGAGATGGAGGTAACGGGCCACGAATTTCTCGCCCTTCGTCGCCGGGAGCGTGAAGGCGGCAATGCGCTCCCGCTTCCCCGAGATATCCGACGTGATGAGGGCGCCGCAGGTGAGGAGGTAGATCACTGCCGCAATATCGAAGAGGGACCCCATCACTTGCATGGCCCCCTGGCCCCCTCGGTGGAGGGCAAGGCCGCAGAGCGCCGGGAGGAGTACTGCCGCGGCAAAGCCCCCGGCGGCATAGAGGTAGCTCCGCCGTGTGTATGCCCACTGCCACAGCACCACCTTCCTGAATCTTTCCATATTGCTTTTTTTCATTTTCCAGAGTCCTTTACTTTTTTACTTCTTTACTTTTATATCGTTTTTTTACTTTTTTACTTCTTTACTTTTTTACTTTTGGTTATTGCGTCAAACAACAATTCCAGGTTCACTTGCGTCTCCTCCTCCCCGGGCTGGCGGCGGAGGATCGCGGCGAGGCCCATGATGCTCGGCTCCGTGTAGACGACATCCGGCCCCTCGGCCTCCTGCTCACTGATGGCACGGAAGGCATAGCGCGCCGTGAGGTCACTGACACTGCTGTTGAGGAGCACCTCACTCTGGTCGATGATGACGATATGGTCCAGGAGACTCTCGATGTCATGCACCTGATGCGTGGAAATGATCATCGTACGGTCCTCCGTCATATATCTCGCCACGACCTTACGGAACAGGCTCTTCGACGGGATATCGAGGCCGTTCGTCGGCTCGTCCATGAGGATCAGACGCGTCCCCGTGGCGAGGGCGAAACTCATATATACCTTTTTCTTCTGTCCCATCGACAGGGCCTTCAGGTCCACGTCGGGGGCGATCTCGAAATCCCGGAGACAGTTGGTGAGGATCTCCTCACTGAAACGGGGATAGAACATGCGGTTCACCTTCACGTATTCCCGGAGACCCATCGCCGGGAGGTCATACTCCTCAGGGACGAGGAAGAGGTCCTCGAGCATCTCGGGCGTGCGGTCGAAACTCCGTCGGCCGCCCAGCAGCACCTCCCCCGCCGTGGGGCGCAGCAGACCACTGATGAGGTAGAGGAGTGTGGACTTCCCCGTGCCGTTCTTCCCCAGGAGCCCGTAAATGCGGTTGCCCTCCAGCGTGAGACTGAAATCCTCAAACACGGGATGCTTCGCTCCCGGGTAGCGGTATGTCAGATTTTTGATCTCTATCATATTTCTGTTTTTACTTTTTTACTTTTTTACTTCTTTACTTTTTTACTTTTACGTGTACCACTGTAGTAGTACACTGCAAATGTACGATAACTATACGAAATGCCCAAATTTTTCCCGAAAAATTTGACATCTTTTAAGTTTTTTCTTATCTTTGCATCCGATATGATTACCTTGTATATAAAAAATATGGTTTGTGACCGCTGCAAAATGGCCGTCAGCGGCTGTCTGGAACAGTTGGGCCTTCATCCCCTGAGCGTGGAGCTCGGTGAGGTGAAGATTAGGGAAGATGTACTCCCTGACGAAGAGCGGGAGAAGTTGTCCGGGATGTTGAAAAACCTCGGCTTTGAGTTGCTTACCGACCGGCGGCAGCAGACCCTCAATCAAATCAAGAGTCTCCTCATCACCCTCGTGCATCAGCAGAACAGTAACACGCAGCTCACCCTCAGCGAATACCTCAGCCGGGAGTTGCACAGTGACTACAGTGCCCTGAGTAAACTCTTCAGTGAGTGCACGGGACAGACGATCGAACATTATTATATGCTCCTGCGCGTCGAGAGGGTGAAGGAACTCCTGAAATATGATGAACTGTCGCTTACCCAGATCGCCCTGAAAATGAACTACAGCAGCGTGGCCTACCTCAGCTCCCAGTTTAAGACCATCACGGGCATGACACCGACGGAATTCAAACGGATGGACGGAAATACACGGAAGGAACTGGATAAAATATAAAAGATATAAGGATAAATAGGGCTTCTGATATTTTCTGTGGGTTGGCTCCATCAATATTCATCAATAATAACATCAATTCATTGGCGCTACGAGTGGCGATGATAATCATCTATGGATGGCTCTGCCATCGCGTCAATTTTCATCAATATTCGCCACACGGGAATGCCGTACCGGCATCGGACCGCCATAAAGGACGGCCCCTGCATGTGGATCAATCTCTTCCCCCATCGCCACTATTGATGAAAATTGACGCGATGCCTTGGCATCCATAGATGATAATTTTTTTGAGGCGCTGATGATATTGATGAAATATTGATGATCATTGATGGAGGCACGTTGCCCACATGTTTTATCCGATGGCCCATTTTCTAAAATAAATCTATGATGATTTATCAATCATAATTTTCTTCCAAGAAATCGTAACTCCTTTCCCCAAAAAAATCCGTAACTTTGCAGCAGAAAAGAAAGCCGAGGGGGCGCGGAAGAGCTGTCCTCGGGATGTTTAACTGTTTAAAAGGAAAGGAACGATATGAAAAAGACTTTTGCGGTCAGTGGCATGAAGTGCGGCCACTGCAAGATGAATGTAGAGAACGCGTTGAAGGCTGTCAGTGGCGTGAAGAGCGCTGAGGTAAACCTCGATGCCGCCAATGTGACGGTGGACTATGACGAGGCTGCCGTGACGCCTGAGCAGTTGAAGGCTGCTGTCGACAACAGTGGCCGTTATGAACTGAGTCTGTAATCCCTGCTGATATGAAGAAAACAATCCCTGTACTGGGGATGGCCTGCGCTTCCTGCTCGGCGAATGTCGAGCGGAAGCTCAACAGCCTTCCCGGCATCAACAACGCCTCGGTATCACTGCCGGGGCGTTCTGCACTCGTCGATTATGACCCCGACAAGATCACGCTGCCGCAGATGAAGGAAGCCATCAACGGCATCGGCTACGACCTCGTCATTGAGAGTGACCGCTCTGTGGCGGAGATCGAGCAGCGCGCCTATACGCTGCTGAAGCGTAAGACGATCCTCTCCTGGATCTTCTCCCTCCTCGTCATGGCCCTGTCGATGCACTGGATCCGGATCGGAGGCGCTGCCGTGACGAACCAGACTGCGATGCTGCTGGCCCTGGCGAATATCGTATTCTGCGGTTGGAGCTTCTATCAGACAGCGTGGCGGCAGCTGCGCCATGGGGCCGCCAATATGGATACGCTCGTCTGTCTGTCGACAGCCATTGCCTTCCTCTTCAGTACGTTCAACACGTTCTGGGGCGATGCCGTATGGGGCGCTCGCGGCATGGCGTGGCATACGTATTTCGACGCGTCGGTGATGATCATCACATTCGTCCTCACGGGCCGCCTCCTCGAGGAGAAAGCCAAGGACGGCACGGCCTCAAGCATCCGACAGCTCATGGGTATGGCCCCGAAGACCGCCCATATCGTCGAGGACGGAGATGTGCGGGAGGTCCCCATCTCCACGATCGAGAAAGGAGATCTCCTCGAGGTCCGTCCGGGCGAGAAAGTCCCCGTAGACGGTGAGGTAACATGGGCCGAGAGCTTCATGACCGCCGATGCCGCCTACGTCGATGAGAGTATGATCACGGGCGAGCCGACCCCCGCGGAGAAAAAGGCCGGATCGAAGGTGCTGGCGGGAACGATCCCCTCCCAGGGGAAGTTCCGCATGAGAGCGCGGCAGATCGGAGAGGACACGGCCCTGGCCCATATCATCCGGATGGTGCAGGAGGCACAAGGGTCGAAGGCCCCCGTGCAGCGCATCGTCGACAAGGCCGCGATGGTCTTCGTCCCCGTCGTCGCCGCCATCGCCGTGCTGACGTTCCTCCTCTGGTGGGCCCTCGGCGGCAGTGAGGCACTGCCCCAGGCTATCCTCTCCGCCGTCGCCGTCCTCGTCGTCGCCTGTCCGTGTGCCATGGGCCTGGCCACGCCGACGGCCTTGATGGTCGGTATCGGTAAGGCTGCCGAGAAGAAGGTCCTCATCAAGGATGCCACGGCTCTGGAGCGGCTGCGTAAGGTCGACGCCCTCGTGACCGATAAGACGGGAACGCTGACGATCCCCAACCAGAATATCGACTTCACGAAGGCCGATAACCTCCCCTTGGAGGAGCGTGAGCATCTGAAACCCCATGCCGTCGAGGCCATGAGACAGTTGCAGGACTGGGGCATCGATGTCTATATGATGAGTGGTGATAAGGAGGAGGCCGCGAGATACTGGGCTGAGAAGGCCGGGATCCGCCATTACCAGAGTAAGGTGAAGCCCGATGATAAGGAGCAACTCGTCAGGAAGTTGCAGAAGAAGGGACATGTCGTCGCGATGATCGGTGACGGCATCAACGACACGCAGGCCCTGGCCCTGGCCGACGTGAGCATCGCCATCGGCAAGGGTACCGATGTCGCCATGGATGTGGCGCAGGTGACGCTGATGGGTGATGACCTCGAGGCGATCCCCGAGGCGGTGCGGCTGAGCCGGAAGACGGTGCGGATGATCTGGGAGAACCTCTTCTGGGCGTTCATCTACAACATCATCTGTATCCCCTTGGCCGCCGGCGTTCTGTACCTCTTCGGCATTGACTTCCAGATCACGCCGATGTGGGCGAGTGCCCTCATGGCCTTCTCCAGCGTCAGCGTCGTGCTGAACTCCCTGCGGCTGAAATGGGCGAAATGATCCCGACGTAGGGACATGATTGATCATGTTCCGCCCCAATTCGGGTGCGTGGCCGCAACAGGACGGCCACCTACAAACGGATCGATGTGGCGGAATCAGCGGAAGACGGGATCGTTATACCATGCCCGCTCGACGTTGACGCTGATCCAGAAATTACGACTCGGATGATAGGTAGCCCCCACGCCGATGACATTGGCGCCGGGGGCTATGCCGTTATATCCGAAATCATCGTAATACCCCATGGCACCGTAGTAGCCCGGCCAGCCACCGCGATAGGCGAGGGGAGAGGCCCACGGACCGCCATACCAGCCATAGCCGCGACGATATAAATAAGGTGTATAGTAGGACCCGCGGTTGTTCGTGAGGTTTAGATTGCCATAGAGGTACACGTCGAACTTGTCATTGATCTGATAGTCGAGACTACCGTAGAGGTTGACACTACGGTAGTTGTCGCTGCCCCACATGACGTTGTTGAAGTTGGCGCCACCCGTAAACCACAGCCGGCCGTCCTTCACGAGGGGCGAGTCGTAGCTGAGGTTGACATTCTGGGAGAAACCGCCGTGATGTGGCAGGTTGTCGCCCGAGAGATAGAAGGCGCTGAGGTCCACGGAGGCATGGAGCCGTGATGCCGGATCGGTGACGACGGCAGCGGACTGGAGGGCGTCACTGCCGCTCCAGGGGCGGGAGAGTGTCGGCGCCTCCAGGGGCTGACGGTCCCGCAGCGTGTCCTGTACCATCTGCCGCCATACCGCTTTCTGCCGGTCGAGGTCCGTCTGGGCCATGACGGGCAGGGCTCCTAAGAGCAGTAAGAAGAAAATATTTCTCTTTTTCATCTTTTCCTTTCCTTTTGGCTGCAAAGATACGGCTTTCTGTGTTTATTTACAATGAAAATATTGTTAATCTCTGTCAAATGCTACCCGCTATTAAGTCTTTTTTCGTATTTTTGCCCCCGGTAAACTAAAAATATGATCTCACGAAAAATCTAAGAAAGAAAATGAACAGAAAAGTTTCGATTACCATCTCGTTGTTGATGCTCTTCACGCTCGGCCTCCCGGCACAGGGACAGACGAGGAAGAAGTCTGCGTCAAAAGCACGTTCACAAAAGACGAAGGAACCGTCGATCAGTGAGAAGGCTACGACGATCTGGAATAATGCCAAGAGCTCGTGGAAGTCGACGACGAAGCGCGTGAAGGACGAGCTCGGCATCAAGGACGGCAAGAAGGGTGAGGACATCCGCACGAAGTATATGCCCATCTACAGTGAGGAGGGCTATCAGGGCGGTGATGCCAACATGCTCATTCTGCAATGCCGTGAGGATTTCTATAACCGTTATCCGAGTTCGTTCATCCTCTCCTCTGTCATCCCGCAGAAGACCTGGCAGAGTGAGCCCGTGAAGCGTGACGGCGGTATCGTCGGTTATCTGCAGACGATGTACTGTTATGTCCTCGCCAAGGATGGCAACGACGGGTATATCAATACGGAGTATGTCTTCCAGCGCTATAAGAATGTCGGTGATGCCTATGAGCATGTCGAGGGGAAATGGCCCGGCGTGGCACGTACGGATGTGCTGACGACGGAAGTTTACGAGAAAATTAAAGATTGAGCAATATGTCAGCAATTATGGAGTTAGCCCTGCTCACGCAGCAGATCGCGGAGCAGGAGAAGAAGATGCCGCAGGATGCGAAGACGCTTGCCGCCTTGTATAAGAAACGGGGTGAACTGCTTCGGCAGATGGGAGATATGAAAGGTGCCGAGGCCGATGCCCGGAAGTTCATCGCCCTTGACCCCGAGGCCGCCAAAGCCATGACGGGGAAGTTTGAGGCCAAAGGGACGGAATAATGGACAATGGACAATGGACAACGGATAATGGACAATGGACAATGGATAATGGACAATGGATAATAGGCGGGATACCGCATAAATAAGGAATTATTATTTATTTTTGAAGAAAAACGTCAAAATATTTGCACGGTTCGCTGAAAAGTTATACTTTTGCATTGTCAAAATAAAATAACGACAATAAAAAGAACAGAACGATGATGAATTCTTACGCATCTTTTTACTATTACTTTTACTTTGCAAGGAATTGTAGAGCGGGAAGTTGCGTGTGAATTTCAACTTAGGAAAATTGAAACGATAAGATAACGAAACGGTCCCGCTCATGATGGAGCAGGACCGTTTTTTTTTACTTAAAAGTAAAGAAGTAAAAAAGTAAAGAAGTAAAAGGTTGGGGCACCCAACGGGTAAGCCAAATAAAAATATAAGACGAATGAAAAGAATAGCCATACAAGGAGAGCGGGGATCCTTCCATGATATTGCCGCCCATGAATATTTCGACGGCGAGCAGATCCAACTCATCTGTTGCGCCACCTTCGAGGAGGTCTTTGAGAATATCCGGAAAGATCCTACGGTGATCGGTCTCGTCGCCATCGAGAATACCATTGCCGGATCACTGCTCCATAACTACGAGCTCCTCAGGGCCAGCGGCGACACCATCGTCGGCGAGCATAAACTCCATATCCGCCATGCCCTCTGCTGTCTCCCTGATGATGACTGGGGGAATCTCCAGGAGGTCCACTCGCACCCCGTGGCCCTGCAGCAGTGCCGCCGTTTCCTCTCCAACCATCCCGACCTGAAGGCCGTGGAGGCCGAGGATACTGCCGGCAGTGCCGCCTACATCGCCAAGCACCAGGTCCATGGCTGGGCGGCCATCTGCAGCGCCTATGCCGCCAAGGAGTATGGCATGAAGGTCCTGGAGGATGACATCCACGACAACAAGCATAACTTCACGCGCTTCCTCGTGGTCTGCAATCCGCAGAAGGCCGATTTCATCCGTCCGCTGGAGAAAGCCAACAAGGCCAGCCTCGTCTTCAGTCTTCCCAATGAGGAGGGCAGCCTGAGTAAGGTGCTGACGATCCTGAGTTTCTATAATATCAACATGACGAAGATCCAGTCGTTGCCGATCATCGGACGGGAATGGGAGTACCTCTTCTATGTGGATGTCAGCTTCGACAATCTCACGCGTTACCGCCAGTCTATCGATGCCATCACGCCGTTGGTGAAGAACATCCGGATACTGGGGGAGTACATCGGGGCATAAAGGAGAAGTAAAAAAGTAAAGAAGTAAAAAAGTAAAGAAGTAAAAAAGTAAAGAACTGCCCCTTGTAGGTGGCCACCTACAAAAGGATCAATCAATAGATCACAAAACAGAAAAAATATGATACAGCCAGCAAACCGAGTAAATGAAATACAAGAGTACTACTTCAGTAGAAAGTTAAAGGAGGTGGCCCGTCTGAATGCCGAGGGCCAGGATATTATCTCATTGGCTATCGGCAGTCCGGATATGCCGCCGTCGCCGCAGACCATCGACAAGCTCTGTGAGGTCGCCCGCCGTCCCGATGCCCATGGCTACCAGCCCACCGTCGGTATCCCCGAACTCCGTCAGGCCATGGCCCACTTTTATAAGAAATGGTACGATGTCGATCTTGACTGGAAGAGTGAGATTCAGCCGCTCATCGGTTCTAAGGAGGGCATTCTCCATGTCACCCTCGCTTTCTGTAATCCCGGTGATGAGGTCCTCATCCCCGATCCCGGTTATCCGACGTATACGGCACTGAACAAGATCCTCGGTACGAAGATCACGTATTATGATCTCCGGGAGGACAATGGCTGGCAGCCCGACTTCGACAAGCTCGAGCAGATGGACCTCAGTCATGTGAAGCTCATGTGGACGAACTATCCGAACATGCCCACCGGCGGCAATGCCCGTATGGAGACCTATGAGAAGCTCGTCGACTTCGCCAAGCGCCATGGCATCGTCATCGTCAACGATAATCCTTACTCGCTGATCCTCAATGATCATCCGCTGAGCATCATGCAGGTCGAAGGCGCCAAGGACTGCTGCCTGGAGTTCAACTCCATGTCGAAGAGCTTCAACATGCCCGGCTGGCGTGTCGCCATGGTCGTCGGTAATCCGACGTTCATCTCCTGGATCCTGAAGATCAAGTCGAATGTCGACAATGGTTCCTTCCGGGGTATCCAGCTCGCTGCCGCCGAGGCTTTCAACACGAACACGCCGGAGTGGCACCATGAATATAATGTGGAGACCTACCGCCGTCGCCGTGACATCGCCGAAGAGATTATGACGACCCTCGGCTGTACCTTCGATCCGAAGCAGGTCGGCATGTTCCTCTGGGGTAAGATCCCCGAGAAATACAAGGATGTGGAAGAGCTCACGGAGCGTGTCCTCCATGAGGCCCGCGTCTTTATCACCCCCGGTTTCATCTTCGGCAATAACGGCAAGCGCTATGTCCGCATCTCCCTCTGCGCCAAGGATGAGAAGATGAAGGAGGCGCTGAAGAGAATCCAACAATTCCAGTGGTAGCATCCTGCCATTTGTAGGTGGCCACCATGTTGTGGCCACGCACCCACATTGGGACCGAAACAAATATAAGAATCATTGATTAAGAATATAAAACAATAACGCTTATGGAACTCGAATTAGAACCCCTCAACCTCCCCTCTGATCAGGAACGTCCTATCGTCATCGCAGGCCCTTGCTCTGCTGAGACGGAAGAACAAGTGATGACAACGGCGAAGACCCTCGCCAAACTCGGCTGCCACATGTTCCGTGCCGGTGTCTGGAAGCCGCGTACGAAACCCGGAGGCTTCGAAGGCAACGGTGAGAAGGCCCTGCCGTGGATGAAGGAAGTGAAGGAAGAGACGGGCATGCTCGTGGCTACTGAGGTCGCTACGCCTGAGCATGTGGAACTGGCCGTGAAATATGGTATTGACATCCTGTGGGTCGGTGCCCGCACCTCCGCCAATCCTTTCGCCATGCAGGCCCTCGCCGACGCGCTGAAAGGTTTCGAAGGTCCTGTCCTCGTGAAGAACCCCGTGAACCCCGACCTCGAGCTTTGGATCGGTGCCCTGCAGCGTATCAACCAGGCCGGCGTGAAACGTCTCGGCGCTATCCACCGCGGTTTCTCCAGCTACGACAAGAAGATCTACCGTAACCTGCCGATGTGGCAGATTCCTATCGAACTGCACCGTCGTATCCCCGATCTGCCGATCATCTGTGATCCCAGTCATATCGGCGGCCGTCGCGACCTCATCGCCCCGCTGTGCCAGCAGGCCATGGACCTCGGCTTCGACGGACTGATCGTGGAGAGCCACTGCAATCCCGATGAGGCCTGGAGTGACGCCAAGCAGCAGGTGACGCCGGAGATCCTCGACTATATCCTCTCGCTCCTCGTCGTCCGTGATGAGCATACCACGACGGAGGGTATCCGTCAGCTCCGTTCGCAGATCGATGAGGTCGACAACCAGCTCATGGACCTTCTGGCCAAGCGTATGCGCATCTGCCGTGAGATCGGTACGTTCAAGAAAGAGCATAACATGACGGTGCTGCAGGCTGCCCGCTACAACGAGATCCTCGAGAAGCGTGGCGCCCAGGCTTCGCTCTGCGGCATGAGCCCCGAGTTCGCCGCGAAGGTGTTCGAGTTGGTGCATGAGGAGAGTGTCCGTCAGCAGTTGGAAATTGTAAACCAGTAAAATGAGAATATTAATTATGGGAGCAGGAAAGATGGGGAGTTTCTTCATCGACCTGCTCAGTTTCGATCATGAGGTGGCCGTCTATGAGAAAGACCCCAAGCGGCTGCGGTTCACCTATAACTGTTATCGTTTTCAAAAACTTGAGGAGATCCGTGACTTCAAGCCCGAACTCGTCATCAATGCCGTAACGGTGAAATACACGTTGTCGGCATTCAAGGAAGTGCTGCCGTATCTTCCCGACGACTGTATCATCTCTGATATCGCGAGTGTGAAAACGGGACTGAAGGCGTTCTATGAACAGGCTGGCCATCCCTATGTCTCCACGCATCCGATGTTCGGTCCTACGTTTGCCAACCTCAATCAACTCAGTGAGGAGAATGCCATCATCATCAATGAGGGCGACTATATGGGGCGTATCTTCTTCAAGGACCTGTATCAGAAGCTCGGACTGAATATCTATGAGTATTCTTTCCAGGAACACGATGAGACGGTGGCTTACTCCCTGTCGATCCCCTTCGTCTCGACGTTCTGCTTCGCTGCCGTGATGAAGCACCAGGACGCGCCGGGCACGACCTTCAAACGGCACATGCAGATCGCCAAGGGCGTGCTCCATGAGGATGACTACCTCCTGCAGGAGATCCTCTTCAACCCCTATACTAGTGAACAGGTGGAGAAGATCCGTGAGGAGTTGAAGACGCTCATCGACATCATCGACCATAAGGATGCCAAGGGCATGAAGGCCTTCCTGACGAAGATCCGGAAGAACGTGGCCGAGGATATCGACTAGTGGCGTGGTGTTAATAAATGCGTAAACTTAGGCGGTGGAGCGTATTATTTGAAAATAAAATCGTATATTTGCAACGTTGTAATAGAAGTATCACTTAACACGATCTAGAAATGAAGAAAATTGCTGCGTTACTTTTTGCGTTTTTGATGACGCTCACCGCCAGTGCTCAGTTTGAACAGGGCAAAACATATATCGGAGCCTCTCTTACGGGGCTTGACTTAAACTACCGTGGCCATGGTGCTAATTTTGGTGTCCAGGCCAAAGGTGGTTATCTGGTTGCCGACAACCTGATGTTGCTCGGGGAGGCCAGTTACCAGCATGTCAGTGATGACAATGTCGCCGACGAGGTGACGGTGGGTGCCCAGGGGCGCTATTATATCATTCAGAATGGCCTCTATCTCGGTGCCGGTGTCAAGTTGTTGCATGCCAATCATAGTTATAATGACCTGATGCCCGGCCTCGAGGTCGGTTATGCCTTCTTCCTCAATGGCAGTGTCACTGTGGAGCCGGCCATCTATTATGACCAGAGTTTCAAGAACCACAGTGATTATTCCACCATTGGCGTTAAGGTAGGAATAGGAATCTACTTATAAAACATGTCAGAAAATATCAACAACAATTTCCAAGTTGTCAATGAGGGCTTCACCATTCGCGAGGCGATTGCTGAGGCCCATCGTTGTCTTCACTGTAAGGTACCGCAGTGCCGTAAGGGCTGTCCTATTGAGAATGACATCCCTGATTTTGTCCATGAACTCTCTATGGGTAATATGGGTGCTGCGATGCAGATCATCAACAACAAGAGTAACCTCCCTGCTATCTGTGGTCGTGTCTGTCCGCATGAGAAGCAGTGTCAGGGACATTGTGTATTAAACAAGAAAGGTAATCCCATTCAGATAGGTAAGCTCGAACAGTTCATCGCTGATTTTGATACGAAGATGAACCTCACGCGTGAGAAACTTCCGCAGAAGACTCGTGGCCGCATTGCCGTCATCGGTTCCGGGCCCGCAGGACTTACCGTTGCCGGTGATCTTGCCCGTCAGGGTTTCCATGTCACGATCTTCGAGGGACAGCATGAGCCCGGAGGCGTACTGATGTATGGCATTCCCGAGTACCGTCTGCCGAAAGCCGTCGTTCGTGCGGAGATCAAGAAGATCGAGGCCCTCGGTGTTGACTTCGAGTGTGACTGTCTTGTGGGTGAGAACGGTATTACGGTTGACTCGTTGTTCCGGGATGGCTATGACGCTATTTTTATGGGAACGGGAACGGCCGTACCGCAGAATATGGACGGTACGCCCGGGGCCACCCTCCATGGTGTCAGCCAGTCTACTTATTTTCTGCATAATGTCAATGCCGTCAATGAGGGTGCGATGAGTCGGAATGCCATCCCGTTGAAAGAAGGGGAGAAGGTCGGCGTTATCGGTGGCGGAAATGTCGCCATGGATGCCGCCCGTACGGCGATCCGCCTCGGTGCTGACGTCACCGTCCTCTATCGGCGTACCCAGGAGGAGATGCCGGCCATCGCTGCCGAGTATGAGGCTGCCGTAGCTGAGGGCGTGAAGTTCGAGTGGGAGACGACGGTGGAGGAGTTTCTCCCCGGAAGTAATGGTCGCCTCGCTGCCTGTCGGTTGAAGACGCCGGAGGGGGAACGGGAAGAGAAGTTCGACCGTATCTTCCTGGCTATCGGCTCCCGCCCTGCCAATCGTATCGTCTCCACAACGGAAGGCATCGAGGTGGACGAGAAGGGTTATGTGAAGACGCAGGAACGTCCCTTCGGAATGACGACACGCCGTGGCGTCTTCGCCGGTGGTGATGTCGTGCACCGTCCGCAGACCGTCGTCCTGGCCATGAAAGCCGCGAAAGAGGTGGCGCAGGGCATCGCGCAGTATGTCGATGCCATCAAGCTCCTCGAGGATGTCGGCGTGGAGATCAAAGCGTGAGAGCGGGGGCGGGGCCTGCGCTTCCTAGCGCTTGCAAAGCACAAGCACACAACGGCAGGCCCGGAACGGCGCGCCCGGATTTTTAGGATCATATTATGAGAACAGTTTTGCTTTTTATCTTTAGCTTTGTCGCCCTCACGGGGTGGGGACAGCGCACGTGTGTCGTGGCGAGTATGGAGGATCATATCCCGCTCCGGGACGCCATCATTCATACGAACACGAACCACTGGGCGCGTACCGACTACCGTGGCTATTGGGCGATGAAATACAGTTTCGACTCTGCCGTTGTCTCCAAGCCGGGATATATCAAGACGACAGTTTATCTCAACAGTCTTCCCGACACCATCTTCCTCCTGCCGCAGGCACGCCAGCTCCATGAGGTGACGATCTGGGGGCAGGACCAGCAACATCTCAAGGCCATGGAAGAGTCGGCGCGGCAGACGGCCTCGGAGAACGGCGCGCCGCGGGGTATCCTCAACGGTGATTTCCTCGGGTGGATGGACCGCCGTTCCGCCCGTGACCGTAAGCACCGCAAGGAGGCGCAGAAGATCCTGCAGAACTATGACAATGCAGACAAGAAAACGACCGGTGATCCCATCATGGACGCATACCTCAAACAGAAACAGGAAGAGGAGGAACAACGGCTCTCCGGCAACTAGGGACAGAGCTTTTTTAAAAAGACAGAGTAACAGATCAAACATATATTGATAAAGACATTTGGAGATGTATGTTTTTTTTCGTACTTTTGCAGTCAAAAATAGAAATAAAATATTATGTTTGAAAATCTTAGCGACAGACTTGAGAGAAGTTTCAAGATACTGAAAGGTGAAGGTCAGATCACCGAGATCAATGTGGCCGAGACGATGAAGGACGTACGCCGCGCCCTCCTGGATGCCGATGTCAACTATAAAGTAGCCAAGGCGTTCACCAATAAGGTGAAGGAGAAAGCGTTGGGTATGAATGTCCTCACGGCGGTCAAGCCGGGTCAGTTGATGGTCAAGCTCGTCCATGATGAGTTGGCAGAGCTGATGGGTGGCGAGGACGCGCCGTTGGTGCTGAAGAGTCATCCCGCCGTGATCCTCATGAGTGGTCTCCAGGGTTCCGGTAAGACAACGTTCTCCGGTAAGCTCGCCAACCTGTTGAAGACGAAACAGGGCAAGAAGCCGCTGCTTGTGGCTTGTGATGTCTACCGTCCCGCCGCCATCGACCAGTTGAAGGTTGTCGGTGAGCAGATCGGTGTCCCCGTATACAGTGAGCCGGAGAACAAGAATGTCAATGAGATTGCCGATCATGCCATCCAGGAGGCGAAGACGAAGGGTAATGATGTCGTGATCATCGATACCGCCGGTCGTTTGGCTGTTGATGAGCAGATGATGGATGAGATCAGCAGTCTGAAGAATCATGTCAATCCCGACGAGACGCTCTTCGTCGTCGACTCCATGACCGGTCAGGATGCCGTGAATACCGCCAAGGAGTTCAATGACCGCCTTGATTTCGACGGTGTCGTCCTGACGAAACTCGATGGTGATACCCGTGGTGGTGCCGCCCTGAGTATCCGTACTGTCGTGACGAAGCCGATCAAGTTTATCGGAACGGGTGAGAAGATGGAAGCCATCGATGTGTTCCATCCGGCTCGTATGGCCGACCGAATCCTCGGTATGGGTGATGTCGTCTCTCTCGTGGAGCGTGCCCAGGAGCAGTTTGACGAGGCGGAGGCCCGTAAGCTGCAGAAGAAGATTCAGAAGAACAAGTTCGACTTCAACGATTTTCTCGGACAGATCGAACAGATCAAGAAGATGGGTAATATGAAGGAACTCGCCAGTATGATCCCCGGTGTCGGTAAGGCCATCCGTGATGTCGATATCGATGGCGAGGCCAACAATGCCTTCAAGAGCATCGAGGCCGTCATCCGTTCCATGACGCCTCAGGAGCGTTCCCATCCCGAGATTCTCAACAGCAGTCGCCGTAAGCGTATCGCCAAGGGTTCCGGTACAGACATCCAGCAGGTGGGCCGTCTTATCAAGCAGTTCGATCAGACGAGAAAGATGATGAAGATGCTCACGGGCAACAAGATGGCGAGCATGATGGCCCGCATGAAAGGCATGCCGGGCTTTGGTGCCAAGGCGTAAGACCCCGGGGGGATTTAAGAGAGACTATATATAATAAGGTATATGTACACATTAATTGATGGAAAAGCCACCGCCACGGCTATCAAGGCCGAGATTGCGGAAGAAGTGAAGCACATCATTGCCGCCGGTGGCAAGCAGCCCCATCTGGCTGCCGTCCTCGTCGGCCATGATGGTGGCAGTGAGACGTATGTGAAGAACAAGGTTATCGCCTGTGAGCAGTGCGGTTTCAAGTCCACGCTCATCCGTTATGAGGATGATGTCACGGAGGAGGAACTGCTGGCCTGTGTGGACCGTCTGAATAAGGATGCCGATGTCGATGGTTTCATTGTCCAACTGCCGTTGCCGAAGCATATTGACGAGCAGAAGATCATCATGGCGATCGACTACCGCAAGGATGTCGACGGTTTCCATCCCATCAATGTCGGCCGCATGGCGATCGGTCTGCCGTGTTTCATCTCCGCCACGCCGCTGGGCATCCTCACGCTGCTCCAACATTATCATATTGAGACGAGCGGCAAGAAATGCGTCATCCTCGGTCGCAGCAATATCGTCGGAAAGCCCATGGCCCAGCTCATGCTTCAGAAGCAGTATGGCGATGCCACCGTCACCGTCTGCCACAGCCACTCGAAGACGCTGAAAGAGGAATGCCGTGAGGCCGACATCATCATTGCTGCCATCGGCCAGCCGAACTTCGTCACTGCCGATATGGTCAAGGAGGGTGCTGTCGTCATCGATGTCGGCACGACACGTGTCCCCGATGCCACGAAGAAGCGCGGCTACCGGCTCAACGGTGACGTGAAGTTCGATGAGGTTGCCCCGAAGTGTTCTTTCATCACTCCCGTCCCCGGTGGCGTTGGTCCAATGACGATCTGTTCATTGATGAAAAATACTTTGTCGGCCGGTAAGAAGGAATTTTATCGGTAATAATTATGCATAATAACCTAAAAAAGCGCTAAATTTTGAATTTTTTTAATGCTTTTATGTTCTGCAACATAAAATAAAATAGAAAAGATTTGGAGTTTAGCGTTTTTTTTTGTTACTTTGCAACCGAAAAGTGGGAGGGAGACCTTCCGCAAAGCTAGTATAAGAATAATAATTAATTTTATAAATTAAAATTCAGAGAGACATGAAAAAGTTATTTTTGATGTTTGCAGCAGCTGCTCTGGCAGCTTCCGCATCTGCTCAGACCGTTCAGGAGAGTAAGACTTTCGACAACTGGTATGTAGGAATCAATGGTGGTGTTGCTACCAAGACTACGGGCCATGCTTGGATGAAGGGTCTCGATCCTAACTTCGGTGTTCGCTTGGGCCGTTATTTCACTCCGGTCTTCGGTCTTGCTGCTGAGAGCAACGCTTACTTCTCCAACAAGCCCGCAGAGTCCTTCGGCACCGCTGTCCGTGCCTTGAACACCAGCTTGCTGGCTACCGTCAACCTGAGCAACTGGTTCGGTGGTTACAAGGGTGAGCCCCGCCTCTTCGAGGTATCTCCGGTCTTCGGCTTCGGTTGGTATCATAGCTTCGGCCACAGCAATACGACTAACTTCTTTGCAAAGAAGGATGCGCTGACCTCTAAGGCAGGTATCGACTTCGCCTTCAACTTCGGTTCTGCAAAGCAGTGGCAGGCATACGTTGAGCCTTCTATCACGTGGGCACTCAACGGCTTCGACGGCAAGCAGGAAGTTGCTTACAATATCAACAAGAGCTTCGTTCAGCTCAATGCTGGTATCGTTTACAAGTTTGGTAACTCCAACGGTACTCACAACTTCAAGATCGCACAGCTCCGCGACCAGGCTGAGATCGACGGTCTGAACGACCAGATCAACCAGCTCCGTGAGGAACTCGCCAAGAAGCCTAAGGAGGTTGTTAAGGAGGTTGTCAAGGCTGCTCCTGAGGTACGCGTAGACAATCTGATCTTCGTCACCTTCGCACAGGGCAAGAGCGCTCTGACCAAGGAAGCCAAGAAGGCTCTCGACGGTGTTGCTGCCGGCAAGCACGTACAGATCGTTGGTACTGCATCTCCTGAGGGTTCTAAGGAAATCAACGACAAGATTTCTCAGGCTCGTGCTGACGTTGTCGCTGACTACCTGAAGAGCAAGGGTGTCACTGTTGACGAGGCTACCGGTAAGGGTGTACAGGGTACTACCTCCAACCGTATCGCTGTCGTTTATGTGAAGTAATCGAAACAAGAGACAACTTAAGATAGGGCGCTGCCACATTTGTGGCGGCGCTTTTTTTTTGCCTTGCGCTTGCAAAGCGCAAGCACTGGACGGCAGGCCATTCAACGACACTGGACGGCAGGCCATTCAACGCTGCCTCGGGGGCAAGCCATTCCTATTTTTAAAGTTCAAACGGGTGTTTATGGTGAAATCTTAAAAATATTCATGAAAAAGTTTGTGAGTTATTATAAATATGTGTATCTTTGCAAGAAATTTGTAAGTAAAACAACATATTCAGGAAAGAAATAGAATAAGAACAAGATTATAGCTTATGAAACACCAGTTGAGAAGTGCAGTATGTACGGAAGGAAGACGAATGGCCGGAGCGCGTGCCCTGTGGGTAGCAGCCGGAATGAAGCACGAGCAGTTTGGAAAACCGATTATTGCCATTGTCAATAGTTTCACTCAGTTTGTCCCTGGTCACACCCATCTCCATGAGATTGGTCAGATCGTGAAGAACGAGATCGAGTCCATGGGTTGCTATGCCGCAGAGTTCAACACCATCGCCATTGACGACGGTATCGCCATGGGACATGACGGCATGCTCTATTCCCTTCCCAGTCGTGATATCATCGCTGATTCCGTGGAATATATGGTCAATGCCCACAAGGCAGATGCCATGATCTGTATCTCCAACTGTGATAAGGTGACGCCGGGTATGCTCATGGCTGCCATGCGTCTGAATATCCCTACGATTTTCTGTTCCGGCGGTCCTATGGAGGCCGGTCGTTGGAAAGGAGAGAATGCCGACCTCATCACGGCCATGATCAATGGTGGTGACAAGAGTGTCAGCGATGAGGACCTGACGAAGATCGAGCAGTGTGCTTGTCCGGGTTGCGGCAGTTGTTCCGGAATGTTCACCGCCAACTCGATGAACTCGCTGACGGAGGCTATCGGACTTGCCCTCCCCGGCAATGGTACGATCCTCGCCACCCATAAGAACCGCATCCAGCTCTTCAAGGATGCTGCCCGTCAGATCGTGAAGAATGCCTTTGCCTATTATGAGGATGGCGACGACAGTGTGCTGCCGCGTAATATCGCCACACGTGATGCCTTCCTCAACGCCATGACGCTTGATATCGCCATGGGTGGCAGTACGAATACCGTGCTCCACCTCCTTGCTGTTGCCCAGGAGGGAGAGGTAGACTTCAAGATGGAGGATATCGACAAGCTCAGCCGCCATGTCCCCTGCCTCTGCAAGCTTGCGCCGAACACGCAGAAATACAGTGTTCAGGAGTGCAACCGTGCCGGTGGTATCCTCGGAATCCTCAATGAACTCAATAAGGGCGGCCTGATCCGCGGTAACTGTAAGCGTGTTGACGGTAAGACCCTAGATGAGCAGATGAAGAAATATGATATCACGGGCGACACCATCGATCCCGAGGCCAGCCGTATCTATCACAGCGCTCCCGGCCGTCGGTTCTCCACCGTCATGGGTTCACAGAACGAGCAGTGGGAGAGTCTCGATACCGACCGTGCCAATGGCTGTATCCGTGATCTCGAACATGCCTATACGAAAGATGGCGGCCTCGCTGTCCTCTTCGGAAATATCGCGCAGAACGGCTGTGTTGTGAAGACCGCCGGTGTTGCTCCCGAGTTGTGGCATTTCGAGGGCCCCGCCGTCTGCTTCGACTCCCAGGAGGATGCCTGTGAGGGTATTCTGAATGGTAAGGTGAACAGCGGCGACTGCGTCGTGATCACCCATGAAGGTCCTAAGGGTGGCCCGGGTATGCAGGAGATGCTTTATCCTACCTCTTATATTAAGAGTCGTCACCTCGGCAAGGAGTGTGCGCTGATCACCGACGGCCGTTTCTCCGGCGGAACGAGTGGCCTGAGCATCGGTCATATCTCTCCGGAGGCCGCCAGCGGTGGAAATATCGGTAAGCTCAAGGATGGTGACATCATCGTCATCGATATCCCGAGCCGTACCATCAATGTCAAGCTCTCCGATGAAGAACTCGCTGCCCGTCCACAACAGCCGCTGAAGCGCCATCGCGTCGTCAGTAAGGCGCTCCGGGCCTATGCTCAGAGTGTTTCCAGTGCTGACAAGGGTGGTGTGAGAATAATCGATTAACAAAGAATGAGATATGAGTAACGAGAAAGAGATGATTACCGGCTCAGAGGCCTTGATGCGCTCGCTGCATAACGAAGGGGTAAAGACCATCTTCGGTTATCCCGGTGGTGCCATCATGCCGGTCTATGATGCCATCTATAAGTATACAAGAGGTGAGAATAAACTCTTCAACCATATCCTCGTACGTCATGAGCAGGCAGCTGCCCATGCCGCCGAGGGCTTTGCCCGCGTCAGCGGTGAAGTCGGTGTAGCCATTGTCACCAGTGGTCCCGGCGCTACGAACACGCTGACGGGTGTTGCCGACGCGATGATGGACTCCACGCCTATCGTCGTCATCGCCGGTCAGGTGAGTGTCGGTGCCCTGGGTACCGATGCCTTCCAGGAGGTAGACCTCGTCGGTCTTGCCCAGCCGATCACGAAATGGGCCTATCAGATCCAGCGTCCGGAGGATGTGGCATGGGCCGTCAGCCGTGCCTTCTATATCGCCCGCAGCGGCCGCCCCGGACCTGTAGTCCTTGACTTCCCGAAGAACGCGCAGACCCATAAGTGTGCCTGGGAGCCCGTGAAGGTCGACAATGTCCGCAGCTATCGTCCTTATCCCGAGCTCGACGAGGCCCGTATCAAGGAGGCCGCCGAACTGATCAACAGCAGCAAGCGCCCCTTCGCCCTCGTTGGTCAGGGTGTGGAACTCGGTGGCGCACAGAATGAGCTGGTGGAGTTCTTGGAGAAAGCTGATATCCCTGCCGGCCGTACCCTTCTCGGTCTCAGTGCTCTCCCCACGGGACATCCCCTCGATATGGGCATGCTCGGCATGCATGGCTCCTATGCCACGAATATGAAGACACAGGAATGTGATGTCCTCATCGCCATTGGTATGCGCTTCAGCGATCGTGTCACGGGACTGCCTTCTACTTATGCCAAACAAGCCAAGATTATCCACCTCGATATCGACCGTGCGGAGATTGGTAAGAACATTCCCGTCGACGTCCCCGTTCTCGGTGACTGTAAGATGAGTCTCCCCGCCATCACGCGACTGTTGAAGAAGAATACCCACCGTGAATGGCGTGACTCTTTCAAGCAGTATCAGGATGAAGAGGAACGTGAGGTCATTGAGCCGGCCACCCATCCGAAGGAGGGCCCGTTGCTCATGGGCGAGATTGTCCGTAAGGTCTCCGAGGCTACGAAGGGCGACGCTATCCTCGTTAATGATGTCGGAGAGAATCAGATGATCTCCAGCCGTTATTTCCGTTTCAACAAGAAGCGGTCCATCGTCACGAGTGGCGGCTTCGGCACTATGGGCTTCGGCCTTCCCGCTGCCGTCGGTGCCTGTTTCGGCGCTCCCGACCGTCAGGTCTGTTTCTTCACGGGTGATGGTGGCTTCCAAATGAGTATCCAGGAGTTGGGTACGATCATGGAGCAGCAGGTACCGGTGAAGATGATCATGCTCAACAACAACTACCTCGGCAATGTCCGTCAGTGGCAGGACCTCATGTTCGGTGGCCGTCGTTCCTTCACCCATATGCTCAACCCGCGTTATGAGGAGATCTGTAAGGGCTATGGCATCGGCTATGCCGTTGTCACCGACCGTAAGGACCTCGACGCGAAGATCGCTGAGATGCTCTCTCACAAGGGCCCGTTCCTCTTGGAGTGTGCCGTGAAGGAGGATGAGAACATCGTACCGATGACCCTTCCGGGCAAGAGTGTCAACGAGATGCAGCTGCATCTGGACTGCTAGGAAAAGTAAAAAGGTAAAACGTAAAGAAGTAAAGCTGCCGCAAGCAGTTTCTTCGTAGGAATAAAAACGAAGATAATAGATATGAGTGATACAAATCCGAAGAATCACGAAGGCAAGAAACTCTATACGCTGTTGGTGTATTCAGAGAATGTGGCCGGTATCCTGAATCAGGTGACAGCCGTGTTCACGCGCCGTCAGGTGAATATCGAGAGTCTCAATGTGAGTGCCAGCAGCATAGAGAATATTCATAAGTATACCATCACGGCATGGAGTGACGAGGAGCAGATCCAGAAGATCACGAAGGCCATAGAAAAGAAGATTGATGTCGTCAAGGCCGATTATTATCTTGATGAGGACCTGTTCATCCATGAGGTCGCCCTCTTCAAGATCTCCACAGCGAAACTGTTGGAGAATCCGGAGATCAGCCGTACCATCCGTAAGCATGATGCCCGCATGATGGAGGTGAATCCTACCTACAGTACGGTCCTCTTGGCGGGTCTTACCCCGGATATAGCCGATCTGTTTCAGAAGTTGAACAGTTTCGGTTGCATCCTGCAGTACACGCGCAGTGGCCGCATTGCCGTGACGCGCAGTTTTGAGGAGCCGGTGAGTGAGCTGCTGGGAGAATAGTAGAATCAACTGCAGGGGCCGTCCCTTGTGGCGGCCCGATGCCGGTACGGCATTCCCTCCCCATAGTATTCGGCGTACCGCCGACGGGCCGCCACAAGGGACGGCCCTTGCAATCGGAATGGGACTGCCCCTACAAATAATACTTTATGATTATGTGTGAGAAAAGACAATTCATTTCCAAGGTAGGAAAATATGACTTCCTGGCGGAGCCCTTTCATTGCGATTTCACCCATCACCTGTTGCTGGGACATGTAGGAAATCTCATGCTTAATGCAGCCGATTTCCACAGTCAGGAGCGAGGGTATGGGATGACCTATCTCAATACCATCCATCGTACTTGGGTCCTCAGCCGTTTGGCTATAGAGATGGAGACGATGCCCGCGGCCTATGATCATTTCAGTATTGAGACATGGGTTGAGAGTGCCATGCGTTATTTCACGTCGCGAAACTTCGCCGTGACGGGTTCCGACGGACACGTCTATGGTTATGGCCGTTCCATCTGGGCGATGATCGATACCGATACGCGTGAACCGTCGAATATCCTTGAGGTAAACGACGGTATTATCACAGATTATATAGAAAAGGAGAAACCTTGTCCCATCAAGCCCTGCAGTAGGGTAGTGATGAAGGAGGAAGGGACGCTGGTTCGTACCATCGGCACCTATTATCATGATGTCGACGTCAACGGACATATCAACTCCGTGAAATATATCGAGCATATTCTCGACCTCTTCCCCCGTGACATCTGGGAGACCAAACGTCTGGAGCGTCTGGAGATCGCTTATGTCGCAGAGACCTATTGGGGTGACAGTCTGCATTTTTATACGGTTCAAAGTGGTGAAAATGAGTGGACTATCCGCCTTACAAAATCTACGAATGGTGATGGAAATGAAAATGAAGTCGTAAGAAGTAGTGTTAAATTTGTAAATAAATGAAATTTTATTTGGTAGTTTCGTTTTAAGTTATTACCTTTGCAAATGTTTTCGAGAGATAATTAGAATCACAACGAAGAAATAGATTAAATATGTAAACCGCGGCGCCCGCGAGAGAGGACGTTGCATAAAAAATTAGTAGTATGGCAGAAATGAATTTCGGTGGCGTAGTTGAGAATGTCGTCACCAGTAAAGAGTTCTCTTTGGAGAAAGCACGTGAAGTTCTGAAGAATGAGACCATCGCCGTCATTGGTTACGGTATCCAGGGTCCTGGTCAGTCTTGCAACCTTCGTGATAATGGCTTCAACGTGATTGTCGGCCAGCGTCAGGGCAAGACCTTCGAGAAGGCCAAGGCCGACGGTTGGGTGCCGGGCAAGACGCTGTTCTCCATCGAGGAGGCTGTCGAGAAGGGTACCATCATCTGCATGTTGCTCTCCGATGCCGGCCAGATTGATCAGTGGCCGAAGATCAAGAAATATCTGACTCCGGGTAAGACTCTGTACTATTCTCATGGTTTCGCCATCAACTGGCAGGACCGTACGGGTGTCGTTCCTCCCAAGGATATCGATGTCATCATGGTAGCTCCTAAGGGTTCCGGTACGTCTCTGCGTACGATGTTCCAGGAGGGCCGTGGTCTGAACTGTTCTTACGCTGTTTACCAGGATGCTTCCGGTAAGGCCAAGGAGAAGACCCTGGCAATGGGTATCGGTATTGGTTCCGGTTACCTCTTCGAGACAACATTCCAGCGTGAGGCTACCTCCGACCTGACGGGTGAGCGTGGCTCACTGATGGGTGCCATCGAGGGTCTGCTGGAGGCACAGTACAATGTGCTGCGTCGTCATGGCCATACACCTTCTGAGGCTTTCAACGAGACCGTTGAGGAGCTGACGCAGTCCCTGATGCCGCTGTTCGGTGCGAAGGGTATGGACTGGATGTATGCCAACTGCTCTACCACCGCTCAGCGTGGTGCCCTCGACTGGGCTCCCCGTTTCCGTGAGGCTATCACGCCGGTCATGGAGTGGCTGTATCTGAGTGTGAAGACTGGCGAGGAGGCACAGATCTCCATCGACAGCAACTCTAAGCCCGACTATCGTGAGAAGCTGAATGCTGAGCTGAAGGCTATGCACGATATGGAGATGTGGCGCGCCGGTGAGACCGTCCGCAAGCTCCGTCCGGAGAATGAGAACAACTAATGGTTGTTTGACAGAGAAAGACTAATTTTTTTCTCGTACATAATGTTTTGAGGGGATTTGTTCCGTGAGGAATGAATTCCCTTTCTTTTTGTATTGGGACATCATTTATGATGTTCCGAAACCCACGGTGGATCATGATAAATCATGTCCCTACAGTCGTTCCGTTCACGTGGATCACTTCCTCGGCCACGAGGGCCCGGAGGGCGTCGGTGATCTCTTCGGGGGCCAGGGGAAGGAGCTGATCCAGGGTGGAGAGTTCATGGGGCTTCCCGTCGGCGAGGAGGTTCATGATGAGGTCCATGGCATGCCGGCGGTTATCCTCGGCAATACGCTCGGGATGGTGGCGGTGATCGATGCAGACATCACAACGGCCACAGTCTGCCGTTGATCGTTCGCCGAAATAGTCGAGGAGCTGCCGGCTGCGGCATACATGGCTGTTCTGCAGATAGTCCTCCATGGCCTTGATGCGACGGGCATAGATTTTCCGGCGGTCCTCATAGATCTCCCGTGGGATGATGATGCGGTCCTCGTCCTCTCGGTCCGTGAGATAGGTGATCATCGGAATTTTTTTCCTTGGGACAAACTGAATGATACGTTTCTCCCGGAGTTCTTTGAGCGTCATATAGACCTGTTGCCGTGTCAGCCCACAGTTTTGCGCGATATCTTCCTCACGGATATACACGAATTTTGAGAACAGCCCCTCATACATCCTCAGCATCTCTGAGAGAATCTGATCCTCTCTGGCGTCTAGATTGTCGAGCAGGTAGAGGTCATCCCGATCGATGGGGATATACACGCGTGCCGCACTGTCGGGGTTCTCCTCATAATGGATATATCCCGCCCTTTCGAGGATATGGAGGGCGGCATTGACGGGTATGGGGAAGAAATGATAGATATGACAGAACTGTCCCATATTGAACTCGAACGTCCTGCCACAGCCGTCACCGCTGGCCAGTTGGAAGAAATAAGCGAGATGCTCATAGATATCCCGGATATAGTCACGGGAGGGGAAGGTGTTGTCGATGCGGCGTTCAAGCGTTGTGATATCACTATGTTGGTCGAAGAGGAGTACGGCATAGCTATGGTTACCGTCCCTTCCTGCCCGTCCCGCTTCCTGGAAATATTCCTCCATGGAGTCGGGTACGTCAGCATGGATGACCATGCGCACGTCGGGCTTGTCGATACCCATACCGAAGGCGTTCGTGGCCACCATGACGCGGATCTTATCCTCCTGCCAGGCTTTCTGTCGCTCGTCCTTCGTAGCGGTGTCGAGGCCGGCATGGAAGGAGGTGGCTGAGATGCCGACACTGTTGAGCGCTTCAGCGATCTCGCCCGTCTTCTCCCGGTTACGGGTGTAGACGATGGCGCAGCCGTCGACGGCCTGAAGGATATGACGTGTCTCCTCCTTCTTGTCATTGGTCGGTCGTACGACATAGGTGAGATTCTTCCGCTCAAAACTCATGCGGAAGAGGCATGGCTCCCGGAAATGGAGTTGCTGCTGGATGTCCTCAGCCACCTGTGGTGTTGCCGTCGCCGTGAGGGCAAGGACGGGGACGTCGGGTTTCAACGCCCTTATATCGGCGATATGGAGATACGAAGGCCGGAAGTCATAGCCCCACTGGCTTATGCAGTGGGCCTCGTCGACGGTGATGAAGCAGACCTTCATGTGGCGGAACTTCGTCAGGAAAAGCTCCGAAGAGAGTCGTTCGGGCGAGACGTAGAGAAACTTACACCCACCGAAGATGGCGTTCTCCAGCGTTTGAACGATATCGCGGCGGCTCATCCCCGAATGGATGGCGGCGGCAGTGATGCCTCGGTCGCGGAGATGCTGCACCTGGTCTTTCATCAGGGCGATGAGGGGTGTGATGACGACGCATGTACCCTCCATCGTCATCGCCGGTACCTGGAACGTGATACTCTTTCCACCGCCCGTAGGCATCAGTCCGAGTGTATCATGACCGCTTCCTATACTCTCGATGATCTCCCGTTGGATACCCCTGAAGTCGGGATATCCCCAGTATTGTTGAAGAACCTGACGATAATCCAATTAAAAATTAAAAAAGTAAAGAAGTAAAAAATTAAACTTAGGGTCGGAGGATCCTCTTGTAGGTGGCATTTAGGTTGCCCCAACGGCGTGATTATGTCTCCGACGGGCGGATATCCTCGATCTGCAGCTGCGCCTGTCCGTGTTTGAAGACATTCTCCTCTATGGTATAGGCAATATCGAAGGAGCGCTTACTCTTGATATACCGTGCGGAGGCAGACTGTCCGAAGGCGATGCCGTTGACAATATTGCTCGATTTCGAGTCGACGAGTTCGAGTTTGATATGTTCCTGGTGCCTTCCGATGACCTTACTGGTCCCATAGTCGTAGACGCCGATCGTACAGAAGAGGGGTTTCTGATTTCCCGGCCCGAAGGGAGAGAATTTCTTCAAGTCGTTGAAGAGCTTCTTCGTGATATCCCGGAAGTCGATGACCGCGTCGATATTCAGGATCGGTTCCGTCTGCTCCGGTTGGATATGTTCCTCGACATACTGCTGGAAGCGGTCCCGGAATTTCACGACATTCTCCCATTTCAAGGTCAGTCCGGCAGCATAGGTATGTCCGCCGAAATTCGTCAGGAGGTCCCGGCAGCTCTTGATGGCCGAATAGATATCGAATCCGGTGACGCTGCGTGCCGATCCTGTCGCCAGGTCGCCGTCACGCGTGATGACGACGGTGGGTCGGAAGTAGAGTTCCGTCAGCCGGGAGGCGACAATGCCGATGACCCCCTTCTTCCAGTGTTCGTCGTAGAGCACGATGGAGGAGTGGTGCGTCTGCGCGTCCAGGCGGGAGACGATCTGGTTGGCCTCCTCCGTCATCTGCTTGTCGATACCCTTACGCTGCTCATTATATTCATTGATATGTTTGGCCATTCTCAGGGCCGTAGAGAAGTCGCGCTCCACGAGGAGGTCCACGCTCTCCTTGCCGTTCTCCATACGTCCTGAGGCATTGATGCGCGGTCCGATCTTGAAGACGATGTCACTCATGGAGATCTCACGGCCGCTGAGCCCGCAGATATCGATGATGGCCTTCAGGCCCACTGACGGGTTCTGGTTGAGTTGTTTGAGGCCATGGAAGGCGAGGATGCGGTTCTCCTCCACCACAGGGACGATGTCGGCGGCGATAGCCACGGCACAGAAGTCGAGGAGGGGGATAAGACGCGAGAAGGGAATGCTGTTGTTTTTCGCGAAGGCCTGCATGAACTTGAATCCCACGCCACAGCCACAGAGCTGCTTGAAGGGGAAGGGATCATCGGGACGCTTCGGGTTGAGGATAGCCACAGCCGGAGGCATCTCCTCGTCGGGCACATGATGGTCACAGATGATGAAGTCGATGCCCAGGCTCTTGGCGTAGGCGATCTCGTCGATAGCCTTGATGCCACAGTCGAGGATGATGATGAGTTTCACGCCCGTCTGATGCGCGTAGTCGATACCCTGTTTGCTGACGCCATAGCCTTCGTCGTAGCGGTCGGGGATATAGTAGTCGATGTTGGAGTAGAACTGTTGCAGGAACTTGTATACCAGCGCCACGGCCGTGCATCCGTCGACATCATAGTCACCATAGACGAGGATGCGTTCCTTTCGTCCCATGGCATCGTTGAGGCGGTCGACGGCGACATCCATGTCCTTCATGAGGAAGGGGTTGATGAGGTCGGCGAGCTGCGGACGGAAAAAGCGCTTCGCCGCCGATTCCGTCGTGATGCCGCGGCGGATGAGCAGATGGGCGAGGATAGGGCTGATATTCAGCTTCTCTCCCAGTTCTTTAGCAGCTTCATCTTCCGCTGTCGAGGGCGATGAATATTTCCATTTATAATGCATGCTTTTTTCTTTTTTCTTTCTAGCCCCAAAAGTACAAAAAAAAAGTAAATCTGCCAAATAGTAGGGACATGATTTATCATGTTCCGCAACAGATGCGGACAGATATAATATAAAAAACAGAGTAACAGACTCAAACATATATTGCAAAAGATATGTATAAATCTGTTACTCTGTCTTTTTTTTGTAGGCAGGCGGAACATGATAAATCATGTCCCTACTTCGTCTCTATCTCTTCTTTCATATCGATGAACTCCCCCTTGTCGTCGTAGAACTCATACTGCAGGAAGGCGAGTTTTTGTGAGGGTACGATATGAACGCCGAAACCGAACTTCATCTGCCATTTCCGCTTCAAGGAAATCATGCCTTGGTTGATATAAGCGGCTACGTAGGGGTGTACGTAGAGGTAGAACTTACGGATGCCGATCTTGTTCACCAGTCGGTCAATCTTCCTCTCCAACTGATCCGTGAAGAGGATGGACGACCGGATCTTTCCCGTACCGTTACAGGTAGGACAGGTCTCCTCGACATTGACGTCCATGGCGGGACGGACACGCTGGCGCGTGATCTGCATCAGGCCGAACTTGCTCAGCGGCAGGATGTTGTGCTTCGCACGGTCTTTCTGCATGTCCTTGCACATCCGTTCATAGAGCATCTGACGGTCCTCGGCGAGGTGCATGTCGATGAAGTCGACCACGATGATGCCACCCATATCACGCAACCGCAACTGGCGGGCAAGCTCGTCGGCGGCACCGAGGTTGACATCGAGGGCATTGGCCTCCTGTTCCTTCTCGCGTGTACGGTTGCCACTGTTGACATCCACGACATGGAGTGCCTCGGTATGCTCGATGATGAGGTAGGCGCCATGGGCGTAGTTGACGACCTTTCCGAAGCTGGCCTTGATCTGCTTGGTGACATTATACGCGTCGAAGACGGGGACCTTTCCGTCATAGAGCTTCACGATACCCGCCTTTTCAGGGGCGATGAGTCCGATATAGTTCTTCACGGCGTGGAAGATCTCCTCGTTGTTGACCACGATGCTCTCGTAGCTGGGGTTGAAGAGGTCACGGAGCATAGCCACGGCGCGCCCTGTCTCCTCATAGATGAGCTGGGGCCGCTTCTGCGTCTTCTGTACTTTCTCCAGGGCTTTCTCCCAACGCTGGGTGAGGATTTTCAGTTCGTTGTCGAGCTCGGCAACCCTCTTGCCCTCGGCGACGGTACGCACGATGACGCCACAGTTCTTCGGCTTGATGCTCTGGATGAGCTGTTTCAATCTTGTACGCTCCTCGCCCTTGCGGATCTTTGAGGAGACGCTGACCTTATCCCCAAAGGGGATAAGCACCAGGTAACGGCCGGCGAAGGAGAGCTCTCCCGTGAGGCGCGGCCCCTTGGTGGAAATGGGTTCTTTGACAATCTGTACGAGGACCTCCTGACCCGGCTTGAGGAGGCTGGTGATGGTGCCGTCCTTGTCGATATCGGGCAGACGGGAGGCCTTGCTGAAAGGAAACAGCTTCCGGCGGTCGCTCTGTACCTGTTTCTGGTATTTCTGGAAACTCGCGAACTGCGGTCCCAGGTCGAGATAGTGAAGAAAGGCGTCGCGCTCATAGCCTACGTCCACAAAGCAGGCGTTCAGGCCGGGCATCATTTTCTTAACTTTTGCCACGTAGATGTTGCCCACAGAGAAACTCGCCTCGCGGGGCTCGTTCTGGTATTCTACCAGTCGCTTGTCTTCCAGCAGAGCGATGGAGATATTCTTCTGTTGGACATCGATCACTACTTCGCTTGTCATTTCTTCTTCTTTTTATAAGATATAACCAAAAAAGGGGTGGGCCTCATGGCTATCACTTCAGATCCATCGGCACACCCCCAGTCTTTTTTTTAGACACAGACCTCGAGCGGTCTATGGCCCCGAGGGGCCTTACTTGCTCTTATGTCTGTTCTTGCGCAGTCTTTTCTTACGCTTGTGAGTAGCCATCTTGTGGCCCTTCTTTTTCTTTCCGTTTGGCATAATAATGAATTTTTTAAAATGTTATTGTTATAATCTTCTTTTGCTTATCTCATCTCCTCCATGAAGCTCTTGGCAGGCTTGAAGGCCGGCAGATCATGAGCAGGGATCACCATCGTGGTGTTCTTGGAGATGTTGCGGGCAGTCTTCTCAGCACGGTGCTTGATGATGAAACTGCCGAATCCGCGGAGGAATACGCTCTCTTTCTTGATCATGTGGCCCTTGACGGTCTCCATGAAGGACTCGACAACGGCCGTCACCTCTTTCTTTGACATGCCTGTGGCTTCGGCGACTTCGTTGATGATATCTGCTTTCGTCATTGTCTTAAAATCTTACTTCTTTCTAATTGTTATTCTTTTTTCGGAGTGCAAAGGTACAAGTTTTTTGTGAGAAAAGGAAATGTATTTCAATTTTTTTGCAAAAAATCTTTCCCTAACTTGTTGAGAATGATATTATTTTAGTAACTTTGCACTAGAAACAGAACGTTGTATATATAATAAGGTAAAAAGAATATGAAACAGACCAAGATTGTAGCCTCCATCAGTGACCTCAGATGTGATGTCGACTTCATCCGCCAGCTTTTCTTCGCCGGCATGAATGTCGTGCGTATGAACACCGCCCATGCCACGGAGGAGGGAATCCGTAAGATAGTGCGTAATGTCAGAGCCGTCTCCCCCCATATCGGTATCATGATCGATACCAAGGGTCCGGAGGTGCGCACGACGAATGTCGAGGCTCCCATACACTATAAGACCGGTGAGGTGGTGAAGATCTTCGGTCGTCCCGGGATGGACACGACGCACGACATCATCAACGTGTCCTATCCGAATATTGCCTCCGACCTGAAGGTCGGCGATGATGTCCTCTTCGATGATGGTCTCATCGATATGAAGGTCATCGAGAATGTCGGTCCCTATCTCGTGGCCCAGGTGCAGAACGACGGTGATCTCGGCGCCCACAAGAGTGTCAACGTTCCCGGCGAGCATATCGACCTGCCGGCGCTCACGGAGAAGGACAAGCGCAATATCCTCCTGGCCATCGAGCTCGACATCGATTTCATCGCCCACTCCTTCGTGCGCAATGCCGATGATGTCCATGAGGTACAGAAGATCCTCGACGAGCATCACTCCGACATCAAGATCATCTCGAAGATTGAGAATCAGGAGGGTGTTGACAATATCGACGAGATCATTGATGCTTCCTATGGTATCATGGTGGCCCGTGGTGACCTCGGCATCGAGGTGCCCATCGAGCGTATCCCGGGCATCCAGCGCCGTATCATCCGTAAGTGTATCCTGAAGAAGAAACCCGTCATTGTGGCTACGCAGATGCTCCATACGATGATCAACAACCCGCGGCCTACACGTGCGGAGGTGACGGATATCGCCAACGCTATCTTCTACCGCACCGATGCCCTCATGCTCAGTGGGGAGACCGCCAGCGGCAAGTATCCCCTCGAGGCCGTACAGACGATGTCCCGCATTGCCGAACAGGCGGAGAAGGACCGTACGCCCGAGGACATGATCGACCCGACGCAGGGCAATGCTGCCGACCAGCGCCTTTTCCTGGCCCAGGCAGCCATCGAGTCGACACGCCGCATCGGCGTGAAGGGTATCATCACCGACAGTGAGACGGGTGAGACGGCCCGAAACCTCGCGTCTTTCCGTGGTCCCGTCCCCGTGCTCGCCATCTGTTATAAGGAGAAGACGCAGCGGTGGCTGAACCTCAGCTATGGTGTCATCCCCGTGTATCAGCGTGACCAGATTGGTGCCGACAAGATGTTCTTCGCTGCCGTCCGTATGCTCCGTCAGAAAGGTTATCTGAAGAACGAGGACAACATCGCCTACCTCTCCGGTTCCTTCGGTGAGGGTGGCGGCACGACCTTCGTGGAGATTAACAAGGTCCAGAAAGTCTTCGACAACAGTTATAAGTTCAAGTTGCCGGAAAACAAAGAATAATTTAGAAGTAAAAAAGTAAAGAAGTAAAAAAGTAAAAAAGTAAAGCTGCCGCAGTGGATCGCGTCCCTGCCAGCTTTTACTTTTTTACTTCTTTACTTTTTTACTTCTACCTCTGCGGCAGCTTTACTTTTTTACTTTTTTACTTCTTTACTTTTTTCCATCCCATGCGGGTGCGTGGCCGCAACATGGCGGCCACCTACAAATGTTAAACCGAGATGATCTGTCTCTTCCCGAAAAGGACCACGGAGAGCCTCGTCCGTTCCAGGAACCAGCTTACGGCGAGACAGCCGCAGACACAGACGGTGAGGCAAATGATCCAGTAGAGGATCCCCGTGGGATCAAACCGGAAAAGGGGGATGAGTACTTTACAGAGGATCGTAAATACCGGTGAGAAGATATAGAGCAGCAGGGAGTTACGCCCCAGGAAGCACGCCGTCTGCCGGACCTTTCCGTCTTTCATCTTCGCGAAGACACCCATCAGGCCCCCTGTCATGGCGACGACGACGAGGATGCCCCCGAAGCTCGCCTTGTCACGGAACTCCGGCACCAGGAGCAGGGCAATGGCGATGAAGAGCAGTGGCCGGCGCGGGATAAACAGTTGCGTGAATGCCCGCTCGCCGCCCTCGTTGCGCAGCAGTGCCCCCAGGAGGAAATACAGGGCGCAGGGGAATGATACGATGCCCAGAGCCCCGAAGAGATAGTATAATCCGAAGAGAATCAACATCTTCACTGAGAGGCGCACGTTCGGGTTGCATAACGGACGGGGCAGGGGAGTGCACTGCTCCAACAGCCTGTCTGTCGCCCAACATACGGCATAGTAGCAGCTGCCGCAGATCACCATCAGTTGCAGATACCAGTACGGTCCCAGAGGATGGAGCAGCAGCCGGTCGAGGAACACCGCCGCCGTGAGCCCGTCGATATGCTCATGGATCGGCAGCACAGCAGCCCCGACGATATACGCCCCTTCGATCCACAGATAGGGTACGAGGAGCCAGAGTATCGTACGGCCATAGAACGTCCGCGGATTCTTGTTCAGGTTCATCAGAAACCCCGAGATCACGAGGAATACGGGCATGTGAAACGTATATACCGCCGTCTTCACCGTAGGGTAGAGTCCTTCGATATATACCAGGTGAAACGTGATCATGAGCAGGATCATGACACATTTCAGAAAGTCCAGCCCCTCGAGCCGTCCGCCCTTCAATGGCGGTATCAGCTCATGCTGTCGGATAGGAATAATCTTCATTTTTCTTATTGACCATATTTATGTCCAAAATCCCACATCTCCCGTCTTCACCATCTCGCCGCCACATTTAGGACACGTCTTCCCGTCCCAACGACGGATGAGGGCACTGCCGCAGTTCAGACACAGCCGCCCCGCCTCCGTGGAGAACGATGGTGCCGCGTCGCCGATGACGCCCCCGACGACGAGGGGCTGCAGCGTCCGGCAGTCCGGACAGCTCACCGTCACGATATGCTGACCCATGAAGCCGAAGCCGTCATAGATCTCCGCTTCATACCCGCATGCCTTACACCGATATCTGTATTTATGTGCCATAATTTCTTTTCTTTCGTCTGCAAATGTACGAAAATTTTTTTACATTGGAAGGAACATGATGAATCATGTCCCTACTTATTTCCCATTTTCCTGGCGTGGCCGCAATAGGACGGCCACCTACCAGGCCCGGATTACGGGTTAACCGTCGTCGTGCTCTTCTTGTTGTTGTTCTTGTAAATATGGATTTAAGCATAAGCGTTGATATTTAAAGGGTTAATGAGATCGATGTTTTTCCGAACGTTATGCGGTTTTTCCTTTCGACATGGCAAAGATACAACGGAAAACAAGGATCTCCAAATTTTCGGCCTCGATAACCTGTGAAAATCTGTTAACAAAATGGCTTGTTGTAGTTAAATATTGTAAAATACTATATTTTAAGGCTGGCCGCGGAGCCCGAATCTTCCCGAAAAAGGCTCTGCAAGATATTGATTATCAAATATTTACAAAACACCATCGGGAAAAAATTTTCGCTGATTTTGGCGGATGAAAATGACGAAGAGAAAAATTTTTCTTCGAGAGAGAATTGAGCGTCTCCGACAGATGCTCGAAAATCACAAAATCACAAATTGCCGTAAGTTGGGTTTGGGGATAGTTTCAGATTATCACAAAAATAATGATATATTATATTATAATAGTTATTATAATATAATATATCCCCCGGGGTGGCAGTCCCTCAGATTGCGCCAAACTGTGATTTTGTGATTTTGTGATATTTTTTATCCGTTCATGATCATCGGATAAAATATCACCAACCAATCATTGCTATTTATCTACGAAATATAAAATTTTACTTTTCGATGACACCACTTATCATGCTCAAACGCCGATTTATCCGAAAATGCACTTTTGCGCAGCCATTTGGGGCAGTTTTTTTCATGGTGGATAAGGCGCTGTAACCAAGCCCATTTCGGCAACTTATGAGAAGGAGGGGTAACCGGTTGGCTGTCAAGACTTATCCGAAAATGGTTTTTCGGATAAATTCGGATTTTTTTTCTTTGAATTTCTGAACTATCTTTGCAAACAGAAAACAAAACGAGGCCAATTGCAGGCCCCTGCAAAGATAAAATGTAAAACAATAAAAATGTAAAGTTATGGAACAGAACAATGAAATCTTGAACTTCAATCATCCGGTCTTCGGAACGGTCCGGACGATGGTCGACGAGCAGGGCGAGCCCTGGTTCACGGGTATTGATGTAACACGCGCTCTTGGATATGTCAATCCTAAGAACGCTACTACATCACATGTTGACTGCGATAACCGTAAAGTGCTGATAATCAACCGAGGTACTCAAAACGGGTATCTGGGAAATCAGCATTTGGTTTCGAGAGTAAATATGATCAACGAGTCCGGCCTCTACAGTCTCATCCTCGGCAGCAAACTCCCCTCCGCCAAGAAGTTCAAGCACTGGGTGACAAGAATCCGTTTATGGCGGATCATAATCAATCATGTCCCTACGAACGTCCTGCATTTTGGGGAGGGTTGGAAGAGTCCTTCTTTTTCCATTCTCCCAGTGCCACGGTGATGTCGTTATACGTGATCTTGTCGGGACAATGTTCCTTGATGATGCCTTTGCCCTTGTCGGCACCGACCTCAGCAATGACCTTGAAAATGAGGTCATGCTTCTCCTTCGACAATAGTCGGCGGGGATCCACGGCACCCGAGGCAACGAAGGACGCGAGATGGGAGAATATCGTCGATGGGGCCAGTTCCCGTTCTTTCGCTATCTCCTCAATGCTCTTGCCCTGACGGAAGAGGGTGAGGGTAACGAGACTCGTAGGATTGGGACGCTCCCGTTTCTCTTTTTTCCGCTTTCTCGCGTTGCCCTCCACGGCATCGAGAATAGCCTCCTGCTTATATTTGATATAGGCGTCAACGGTAAAGCCATTGGTCTCGATATCTTTCAGCAAGTATCGCTTGGCGAGATAGGTCTGTCGGGCGTCACTGAAGGCAGCTTCCAGCCGTTTCACATTCTGTTTGTTCTGACTCGCCACGCCCTTGGTAAAGTCCAGCGGTGAGGCGAAGACATGATCCAACTGTTCCAGGAAATAGGAGCAGCTACGGCCCACACGGTCCAAAAAGTCCTTGTTTCGGAGCATGTCGTAGGGCATTTGGCGGATTTTTCCCGTCCATTTCTCCGCAATGATGAGGATATTCTTCTCCGCATCCTGTATGGCGATATGGTGTAGACTGATGATTTTGGGATATTTTGGGAAGTCCTCCGCCAGCACCCGGTAGAGATGCTGTTTGGCATTGACACACTGTTGGAAGGTGAAAAGGTCGATGAGTTGGTGGCGCTCATATTCCTGTTTGAGTACTGGTAACTGACGGATACTCTCCTGTGCCCGTTCATGTTGATGGGCTATATACTCGTCCACGCGACTGTCCGTGATGATGTTCCGGCGTTCAAGAGGACTTGACAGTACCATTCCTTCCAAAGTCTTGCAACGGCTCAAGGCTACATAGACCTGACCGGAGGCAAACGACAGTTGCGCGTCAATGATGGCATGTTCAAAGGTCAGGCCTTGACTCTTGTGGATCGTGATCGCCCAGGCCAGTCGTAACGGATATTGAAAGAAAGAACCCTGTACTTCCGGTTCTATGGCCTTGCTCTGTTCGTTGAGGGTATATTTCACATTGTCCCATTGGGCCTTCTCCACGGAAATAGCTTCTTCGTCATCGGGGCAGAGCACTTCGATCTTGTCCTTATCAAGATAGGTGATATGCCCGATTTTTCCATTATAATAGAGATGATCGGAAGAATTGTCGTTTTTGATGAACATCACCTGGGCACCTACCCGCAACTGAAGCATGGGACTGGTGGGATAGATATATTCCGGAAATTCTCCTTTCGTTTCAGCCTTATAGTAGAATATAGGCGTATTGAGTTGCTGAAGCTGGTGATCATTGACCTCATCGGCAATGCGGTTATGGGTGGTGAGTCGGATATATCCCTCACTCTCTTGAGGCGTAAACGATGGATTTACCCGACTGTTGAGAACACTCAGGTCCTCATCGGTTGGTTTCCCGTTGCGGACATGATTGAGAATATTGATGAACCGCTCATCTTGTTGACGATAGACATGTGTGAGCTCGATTGTAACATAGTTGATGCTTTGCAACGCCTTACTGCCAAAGAAATAAGGGGTTTGATAATAAGTAGACAGAATTTTCTCGTCTTCCGGCGTGACGACGGGTGTCAGCTGTTGCAGGTCACCGATCATCAGAAGCTGTACCCCTCCGAAAGGCTTGTCATGTTCACGATAGCGCCGCAGCACATCGTCAATGGCATCGAGAAGGTCGCAGCGCACCATACTGATCTCATCGATGATGAGGAGGTCGAGGGTCTTGAGGATATTCCTTTTCTCCTTGGAGAAGGCAAAACGCTGCTCCGTTTTCATGCTGGGGACAAACGGGGAGAGAGGAAGCTGGAAAAAGGAATGGATGGTGACGCCTCCCGCATTGATGGCAGCAACGCCGGTGGGTGCCACGACAATTTTGCGTTTCGTGCAGCGGTCTTTGAGGGTCTTGAGAAAGGTGGTCTTACCTGTTCCGGCCTTACCGGTAAGGAAGATGGAGATGTCCGTATTGTTGACAAACTCCCATGCGTTACGAAGTTCAGGATTAGTCATAGGCAAAAGAATGAAATGGATGATCATGAAAGACATCACAGATAGAAAATGTATCTGTGATGTCTCTATGGTGGAAAGAATTTTCCCTTTTTTTTATTTCTGATACAAGAATCTCTTGATACTCTTTTTCGGTGTTTTCTCAAACTCCTCCTCGTGGACGCGGACGGCGGCGAGCTTGCTGTAGGCAGGCATGGCGGCGTTGAGGTCCACGCGGTTCTGCTCCATGATCTTCTGGATATCATCCTTGGAGAGTCCGAGGTTGTTGGCCTCGTCGTAGTCGGGATGGATGAGTCCGACGAGTTTCTCACCCTCCTGGATGACGACGCTCTCGCTGACGAGGGGCATGGAGTTGAGCTTGTCCTCGATCTCCTCGGGATAGATGTTCTGTCCGTTGGCGCCGAGGAGCATGTTCTTCGACCGTCCCTTGATGAAGACGTTGCCGTCGGCATCCATGGTGCCGAGGTCACCGGTGTGGAACCAGCCGTCGCTGTCGATGGAGGCTTTCGTGGCGGCCTCGTTCTTATAGTATCCGAGCATGACGTTGGGACCCTTGCAGAGGATCTCTCCCGGCGTGTTCTCGGCGTCGGGACTGTCGATGCGTACTTTCATATGGAGGGCGGCACGACCGCAGGAGCCGGGGCGGAAGGTCTTCCAGTCGGCATAGCAGATGATCGGGGCGCACTCCGTGGCACCATAGCCCACGGTGTAGCGGAAGTTGATCTTATGGAGGAAACGCTCGATCTCCTGGTTGAAGGCGGCGCCGCCGATGATGACCTCGTAGAACTCGCCACCGAAGGCGTTCGTGACCTGTTCGCAGATCTTGTCGCGTACTTTCTTGGCCACGACGGGCATGTGGAGGAGCATGCGCATGTAGTTGTTCTGTATCTTCGGGAACACTTTCTTGCGGATGATCTTCTCAATGATCAGGGGCACGGAGATGATGACTTTCGGCTTGACGCGTCCGAAGGCCTCGGCGACGATGGCCGGGGAGGGGATACGTGTGAGGTAGTAGACGTGGCAGCCCTTGAGGAACTCATAGAGGAACTCGAAGGCCATGCCGTACATGTGGGCCATGGGGAGGATGCTGATGACGCTGTCCTCGGCCTTGAGGATCTTGCCCAGGACGCTCTCGGCGAAGTCGGCATTGCTCCACAGGGCACGGTAGGGGATCATGACACCCTTGGAGAATCCCGTGGTGCCACTGGTATAGTTGATCACGGCGAGCTCGTCGGGGTCCTCGTCGTGATAGTAGTGTACATGCTGCTTGCGGAAGAACTTCGGATACTCGTGGCCGAACATCTCGTTGAGGTGCTCCCGGGCATAGGTCAGCTTGTCGGTACGGGAGATGACGAGGCTGTAGTCGGGGATATAGATGATACCCTCGAGGCCCGGCATCTTCGTGGCGTCGACCTGTGTGGCGACGACATCGCCGACGAAGAGGAGCTTGGCGTCGCTGTGGTTGACGATGTTATGGATCTGGTCGGGGGTGAACTCATGGAGGATGGGCACGGCGATGCAGCCGTAGGTGAGTGTGGCCAGGAATGCCACGGCCCAGCAGGCGCTGTTACGGCCGCAGAGGGCGATCTTGTCGCCCTTGACGACGCCGGAGGCCTTGAAGAGGATATGCAGTTTCTCGATCTTCCGCGCTACGTCATGATACTGCAGCGTGGCCCCTTTGTAATCGGTGAGGGCGTCGAGATCCCAGTGGTCGATGATGCTCTTCTCGATAAGGGCATTGAAAGACGGAATAGTTTCCATAGAATAAGTCCAATAAATAGTTTATTGATAGAGGTATCGTTTGATACTCTTTTTCGGTGTCTTCTCAAACTCCTGGTCGTGGAGCTGGATCTGTGCCAGACGGCAGAAGGCGGGGAGCTGCGCGTTGAGCTCCTTGCGGTTCTGTTCCATGATGGCCTCGAGGTCAGCATCGGAGAAACCGAGGCTGCGCACTTCCTCCATGTCGGGGTGTACGAGGCCGATGAGCTTGTTGTCACGCTGGATGATGAGGCTCTCGCCGACCATGGCCATGGAGTTGAGCTTGTTCTCGATCTCCTCGGGATAGATATTCTGTCCGTTGTCGCCGAGGAGCATGTTCTTGATACGTCCGTTGATGAAGAGGTGGCCCGTTTGGTCCATCGTGCCGAGGTCGCCGGTATGGAACCAGCCCTCGTCGTCGATGACGGCCTTCGTGGCCTGCTCGTTCTTATAATAACCGTCCATGACGTTGAGTCCGCGGCAGAGGATCTCACCGGGGACATGGGCGGGATCATCGCTGGCCACACGGAGCTCCATGTGCTCGATGACGGTGCCGCAGGAGCCGGGCTCGAAGTCATGCCAGTCGGAATAGGAGATCATCGGGCCGGTCTCCGTGGTGCCATAACCGATGGTGATGGGGAAGCCGATGGAGGTGAAGAACTGTTCGATCTCCTTGTTCAGTGCGGCGCCGCCGACGATAATCTCATACATGTTGCCGCCGAAGACCTGACGTGTCATCTCGCAGATGCGCTCGCGGATCTTCTCACGGACGACGGGCATGGACATGAGGAGTTTCATGCGTGTGTTCTGGATCAGCGGGAAGATCTTCTTGCGCACGATCTTCTCGATGATCAGGGGCACGGCGACGATGACGGAGGGGTGGATGTCGCTGTAGGCCTGGGCGATGGTCGTCGGGGAGGGGAGCCGGTTGAGGAAATAGATATGGTTTCCCCAGCAGAACTCGATGATGAACTCCACCATCAGACCGTACATATGGGCCATGGGGAGGATGCTCAGCACATTGCTGCCCGAGGGAATGTGTCCTTCGAGGAAGGCATGCTTCAGGCCGTCCCAGTTGCTCCACATCACACGGTAGGGGAGCATGACGCCCTTGGAGAATCCTGTGGTGCCACTGGTATAGTTGATCATGGCGAGGTCATCGCTGTGGTCACGGTAGTAGTGGACATGCTCCTTGCGGAAATATTTGGGGAATCGCTTGCCATAGAGCTCATTGAGGTGCTCACGGGCATAGACGAGCTTTTCCGTGCGCGCCAGGGTGACGGAGAAGTCGGGGATATAGACAATGCCCTCGAGGCCCGGCATCATGCGGGCGTCGAGCTGCGTGGACACGACATCGCCGACGAAGAGGAGCTTGGCGCCGCTGTGGTTGACGATGTTGTGGACTTGCTCAGAGGTGAACTCATGCTGGATGGGCACGGCAACGGCACCATAGGTCAGCGTGGCCAGGAAGGCCACGGCCCAGTTGCTGCTGTTACGGCCGCAGAGGGCGATCTTGTCGCCGACTTTCACGCCGCAGGCCTCGAAAAGGATGTGTACCTTCTCGATCTTGCGCGCTACATCGTGATACTGGAGCGTGGCGCCCTTGTAGTCGGTGAAAGCATCGCGGTCCCAGAACTTGATGATGCTCTCCTCAATGATTTGATTGAAACTTGGTATGGGTTGCATTGCACAATATTTCAAATTTTGTGCAAAGTTACAAACGTTTCTGCACATTTCAAAATATTTTGTGCAAAATTTTCATTTAGAGGGGAAAATTATGCGCAAACCCCTCATGGCGGCCACCTACTTATTCGTATCTCATGCTCTTCGACGGGTGGATATGGCTGATGAGGAAGCTCGGACCCACGAGGATGAGGAGACAGAGGAGGATCGTGACGATGTTGATGGCAACGAAATAGGGCCAGGCGAACTCCACGGGGACTGTCGAGACATAATAGGTACGGGCGTCGAGATGTACGAAGCCCGTATAGCGCTGCAGGGCGAGGAGCCCGAGGGCGATGGCGTTGCCGATGACGAGGCCCTTCAGGAGGATGAAGGCGGCGAACCAGAGGAAGGTGTGCCGGATGGTCTTGTTGCGGGCGCCGAGGGCCTTGAGGATGCCGATCATCGTGGTCCGTTCGAGGATGATGATGAGCAGGCCGGAGATCATCGTCACGCCGGCCACGGCGATCATCAGTCCGAGGATGACCCATACGTTGAGGTTCATCAGGTCGAGCCACTGGAAGATCTGCGGATAGAGGTCACGGATGGTGGCGGAGGCATAGGTCTCGCCGTAGTGGTCGACGGTGCGGTTGACGAGGGTCACGAAATACTGTTCCGTCTCGTCGAGGCGGCTGAAGTCATGGAGCATGACCTCGGCGCCACTGGCCTGGTCGTCGTACCAGCCGTTGAGTTTCCGGGCGGTATAGAGGTCGGTGAAGACGATGCTCTCGTCGAATTTCTTCAGATTGGTCTGATAGATGCCGGCGATGGTGAAGCGTCGTGTGCGCACGCCGTTATGGTCGATGAAATAGGCGAAGATACGGTCGCCGGCATGGAGGTGGAGCTTGTCGGCCTGGGCCTGGGAGATGACGATGCGGTTATGGCTCGCGCTGTCGGAGAAACGGGGGATGGAGCCCGCCACCATGTTCTGATGGATGAACGTGGAGTCCCATTCCGGTCCCACACCCTTGAAGGCCACGCCGAGGAAGTCGGAGTCGGTCTTGAGGATACCCTCCTTCAGGACATAGCGCTGCACATGCGCCACATTGGGGATGCGGCGCAGGACCGTGAGCATGGAGTCGTTCATCACGACGGGATACTGGTCGGAGCTCTGGAGCGTCATGAAGTCGGCGACCTCGATCTGTCCGCCGAAGCCGATGACCTTGCGCTGGATGGTATGCTTGAAGCCCAGGACGATGGCCACGGAGATGATCATCACGGCCAGACCGATGGCGACACCGGCCGTGGCGATGTTGATGGCGGGTCGTGATGCCTTCTGTTTCCCGTCGTGGGATCCATAGATCCGCCGGGCGATAAATAGTGGAAAATTTCTCATATTATTCGGGATCAACCCTTCCGGGGTATGCCTCGAGGGCCTTGCGCAGGACGACGAGGGCGCGTGTGAGGTCCTCCTTCTTCAGCACATAGGCGATACGCACCTGGTTGATGCCGGCGCCGGGCGTGGTGTAGAAGCCGGCGGCGGGGGCGAGCATGACCGTCTCTCCCTCGTAGTTGAAGTCGTTGAGGCACCAGCGGCAGAACTTCTCACTGTCGTCGACGGGGAGGGAAGCGACGGTATAGAAGGCACCCATGGGGATCGGCGAATAGACGCCGGGGATGCGGTTCAGTCCGTCGATGAGGCATTTACGGCGCTCGACATACTCGTCGTAGACATCACGGTAGTACTCCTCGGGGGCGTCGAGGGAGGCCTCGGCGACAATCTGTCCGATGAGGGGCGGGGAGAGGCGTGCCTGACAGAATTTCATCACGGCCTTGCGTACTTCGGCATTCTTCGTGATGAGGGCACCGATACGGATGCCGCACTCACTGTAGCGCTTCGAGACGGAGTCGATGAGGATCGTGTTCTGTTCGATGCCCTGGAGGTGCATGGCACTGATATAGGGTGAGCCCGTGTAGATATACTCACGGTAGACCTCGTCGGAGAAGAGGTAGAGGTCGTATTTCTTCACGAGGTCACGGATCTGGTTCATCTCACGGCGGGTATAGAGGTAGCCCGTCGGGTTGTTGGGGTTACAGATCAGGATGCCGCGCGTACGCTCGTTGATGAGCTCCTCGAACTTCTCCACCCTCGGCAGGGCAAAGCCTTCCTCGATGGACGTGGCGATGGTGCGGATCTTCGCGCCCGCGGAGATGGCGAAGGCCATGTAGTTGGCATAGGCCGGCTCGGGGACGATGATCTCGTCGCCGGGGTTCAGACAACTCATGAAGGCGAAGAGCACAGCCTCACTTCCTCCCGAGGTGATGATGATATCATCGGGCGTGACATTGATGTTGTATTTCTTATAATAGTCAACGAGCTTCTTGCGGTAGCTGAGATAGCCCTGGCTCGGAGAGTATTCGAGGACTTTCCGGTCGATATGCTTCAGGGCGTCAAGGCCACACTGCGGCGTGGGCAGGTCGGGCTGTCCGATGTTGAGGTGATAGACTTTGATACCCCGTGCTTTGGCAGCTGCTGCCAGCGGTGCCAGTTTCCGGATGGGCGACTCGGGCATTTCCAGTCCGCGTACTGATATTTCAGGCATTGCTATAGTTGTTATTTTTTCTTTTCAAGGGGCAAAGGTAGAGATTTTATTTTTAAATGCCAAACTTTTTCGCCAATATCCTTGTTGTCTCAACTTTTTTATTTAATTTTGCGATAGAAAATAAATAGTTTATGGAAAATGAATATCAGCTGCGGGTGACGCCGCAGACCGCTTATACGGAAGAGCATATCAAACGCTATCTGGCACAGGAGAAAGGCCTTGACATCAGGACGATCCATGCCGTGAGGGTGCTGCGCCGCAGCATCGACGCCCGTCACGGACAGATCTTCGTGAACCTGAAGGTCCGCGCCTATATCAACGAGGACCCGCACGACCTCGCCTATACGCCCACCGACTACCGGGAGGTCCCCGAGGGGGCACCGCGTGTCCTCGTCATCGGTGAGGGCCCCGGCGGACTCTTCGCGGCCCTGCGGCTCATCGAGCACGGCCTGCGCCCCGTGATCCTCGAGCGTGGCAAGGATGTCAGGGCCCGGAAACAGGACATGGCGCTCATCACGAAGACGCAGCAGGTGGATCCCGAGAGCAACTACTGCTTCGGGGAGGGCGGCGCCGGTGCCTACAGTGACGGTAAGCTCTACACCCGGTCGAAGAAGCGCGGGTCGGTGGAGAAGATCCTCAACGTGTTCTGTCAGCATGGTGCCTCCACGGCGATCCTCGCCGATGCCCATCCGCATATCGGCACCGACAAGTTGCCGCGTGTCATCGAGGGCATGCGCGAGACGATCCTGCGCTGTGGCGGTGAGGTCCATTTCCAGACGAAGATGACGCGGCTCATCCTCGAGGGGGATACCGTCGTCGGTGTCGAGGCCGTGGATCTGCGGACGGGGGAGGAGAAAAATTTCCGCGGGCCCGTCATCCTCGCCACAGGCCACAGTGCCCGTGATGTTTATCGCTATCTCGCCGAGGCGAAGGTGGAGATCGAGGCGAAGGGTATCGCCGTGGGCATGCGACTGGAACATCCGAGTCAGCTCATCGACCAGATACAGTATCATAATAAGAACGGCCGCGGGAAATATCTCCCGGCGGCGGAGTATAGCTTTGTCACGCAGGTCGACGGCCGTGGCGTCTACTCGTTCTGTATGTGTCCCGGTGGTTTCGTCATCCCCGCTGCCACGGGTCCCGAGCAGATCGTCGTCAACGGCATGAGTCCGAGCAACCGTGGCACGGCATGGAGCAACAGTGGTATGGTCGTGGAGCTGCGCCCCGAGGATATCCCCGGTGACGATGCCCTGAGGGTCATGCACTTCCAGGAACGGGTGGAGAAAGACTGTTGGCAACAGGGCAACCGGCGGCAGACGGCACCGGCACAGCGCATGGCTGACTTCGTCAACGGGAAACTGTCGTATGACCTGCCGAAGAGCAGTTATGCGCCGGGACTGATCTCCTCACCGCTCCATTTCTGGTTGCCGAAGGGTATCGCCCACAGGCTCCAGGAGGGCTTTAAGGTCTTCGGCCGTCAGGCCCATGGCTTCCTGACGAATGAGGCCGTATGTATCGCCGTGGAGACGAGGACGTCGTCGCCCGTCAGAATCCTCCGTGACCGTGAGACGCTGATGCACGTACGTATCGAGGGCCTCTTCCCCTGCGGTGAGGGTGCCGGTTATGCCGGTGGCATCGTCAGCGCGGGTGTTGACGGGGAGCGGTGCGCGGATGCGGCGGAGCTTTATGTGAAAGTAAACAAATAGAAACGATATGGACACGAAGAAAAAATTCTTGATTACGATCAACCGGGAATACGGATCCGGCGGACATGCCATAGGCAGTCTGCTGGCTCAGCGGTTGGGTGTGAAACTCATCGACAAGCAGCTCCTCAAGGCCGTGGCCGAGAAGTTCGGCATCTCCGAGCTCGACGCCGAGCGGCTGGAGAACAAGCGGCCGTCGTGGTGGGAGGACTTTGCCATGTTCTATAAGCGGTTCATCTCCGTGAATCCCTATGAGGAAGGCATACAGCCGGAGATCACGTCGCGTCAGCTCTTCTATGCTCAGGCCACGGCGATGCGGCAGATCGTGGCCAAGGAGAGTTGCGTGATCATCGGCCGGTGTGCCTTCGACATTTTCAAGGATGAGCCCAACAGTCTGCGCCTCTTCGTCCATGCGCCGATGGAGAAGCGTGTGGAGCGGATCGTCAGCCGTTACCACTGCAGTGATGCCGAGGCCCGCCAGCGCATTGCCGACAGTGACTATCAGCGCCAGCTCTATACGAAGACGTTCACGGGTAAGGAGGTCTTCGATGCCCGCAACTACGACTTCACCATGAATGTCGGCAACATCGGTGTCAACGGTGCCGTGGAGTTCCTGATGAGAATATTGTAGGGACATGATTCATCATGTTCCGCCCAATGCGGGTGTGTGGCCGCAACATGGCGGCCACCTACAAGTGGATCAATGAATATACAAGTGAAAAGAATATTGAATGCATGGGGCATGACCCTGTTGACATTCTTGGGATGTAGCATACTGTTTGGCGTTATTTGGATCTTTATTGATGATGATATTCTGTCACGGAAAGGTCTATTCATCTTTACTGCCCTTCCCTGTTTTGGCATCTGGTGGTATCTTGTCCGTCAACGCCTGCAAGTGATACGGCACGGATGGGTGCGTAATATTTTTTATATTGTGGGATTGGTGACACTCATCTTTGTGGGAGCATCATTGTCAAAAGGCTACCGCGTTTTGAATAGCAGTGTTCAGAAGGTGAACGTGTTGACGGACGAGAATGTCAGGGATGGCTATTTCTTCGATGTCGCCCATCTGCCCTTAAATACGATGATGGTAGGCACGGCCATGGAGAGTTCTGTAGTTGACTACAGCCGTGGGGATGAGAATATCCGATACAAAGGCAGTGTGACGATACCCATCAAAGGCCTTCATCATGCCTGTCTGCTCTTGGAGAGAAGTGAAGAGACGGGCTATATCTCCGGTTCTGACGAAAAAGCAAATCAAGTCCAAAAGAAGATATCGGAGAGGTTGAATGATGATTTGAAGTACGTGTTGTCACATCGTGTGTCACATTTGGAGCGGGTACTTCATCCGTCATCCGGAAATCTCCAAGCGGCAGCGTACTCTTTAGAGCAGAACGATCTCGATGAGGACCATTGTGTCATGCTGAGAATCCCTGATATCAACGAGGCTCCGTCGCTATGGTCGGAAATTTCGGTAGGCGTATACCTCTTTCTCTTTTATCTCGTCTTCTCTCTTCTGGTGTTCTTGTTCCCCTATCTGAAGAAAGGAAAGCGGGAGGATATCGTCGCCGTGAAAGAAGAAGAAAAGGCTGAGTCGTTGTGGGCTCAGGATGAAGTGGTGAGGTTTGTCAAGGCTTATGGACCCTTGGTGCTCATCGGCGCGTCATGGGGTGTGATGTTTCTGATTGAAGTTCTGATGTCTTATGGTGTCCATCCTTACCCGGATGTTGTCTATCGGTTAGGTGGATTCGATACTTACGCGTTGGATTATGAGCCACAGTGGTGGAGAATGCTGACCTGTGGATTCCTCCATGGTTCAATCAAGCATCTGGCGGGGAATCTGAGCGTCTTTGTCGTCGTATCTTACTATCTTTGTTCGGAGATGAATGCCTTCCGTGCCTCTGCCATCTTTCTCATCACCGTGGTGACCTCCAGTCTGGCCGTGTTCATGTTCTCGCATGGATCGACGATTGGGGCCAGTGGTGGCATCATGGGTATGGCCGGCGCATATATCACGATCGAGATATTCCGTTTCTTGAAAGGGGAGGGAGTCAACAAAGAAGGATTGCTCATCGTGGGCATTCTGACAGCCCTCACCTTATTGTCCAGTTTCGGGTTCGGATTCAGTCTCACCGGACATCTTGGTGGCCTTGCCGGTGGCTTTGTCATCGAGTCCCTCAGAATGTTGTATGGGATGGTGAAGGCGGAATAATATATCTTCCTATTCAGCACAGTATCTGTTCCATCTGTTACTCTGTCTTTTTCCTCTGCCTCTGTTGCGGAACATGGTGAATCTTGTCCCTACGATTGAGGGCGGAACTAAAAAATATGTGGGATATTTGTTCATTATCAGAATTTTTTGTAATTTTGCACCGTTTTCGAAAATGATATAAAAACTCATTATAATGAAGATTTCTTATAAATGGTTGAAAGAATACGTTGACATCGACATGACCCCGCAGCAGACGGCAGACGCGCTGACGTCCACGGGTCTGGAAGTTGACGATCTCGAAGAAGTACAGGCTATCCGTGGTGGCCTGAAAGGATTGTATGTCGGTAAGGTGCTCACGTGTGAGATGCACCCCAACTCCGACCATCTCCATATCACCACCGTCGACCTCGGTAAGGGCGAGCCGCAGCAGATTGTCTGTGGTGCTCCGAATGTTGCTGCTGGTCAGAAGGTCATCGTCGCCGACCTCGGTTGCACGCTCTATGACGGTGACAAGGAGTTTACCATTAAGAAGAGCAAGCTCCGTGGCGTTGAGAGCTACGGCATGATCTGCGCTGAGGATGAGATTGGCGTCGGCAAGAGCCATGACGGCATCATCGTCCTCCCCGAGGATACCCCCGTGGGCATGCCCGCTGCAGAATATTATCACCTCGAGAGCGACTGGGTCATCGAGATCGACATCACCGCCAACCGCGCCGATGCCCTCTCTCACTATGGTGTGGCCCGTGACCTCTATGCCTGGCTGAAGCAGAACGGCTATCCAACGAGTCTGCACCGTCCCGACTGCTCCGCCTTTACGGTGGACAATGAGGACCTGCCGATCGATGTGGAGATTCAGAACCATGAGGCCTGCAAGCGTTATGCCTGTCTGAGTCTGACGGACTGTGACGTCAAGGAGAGTCCGAAATGGCTGCAGGATAAGTTGACCGTCATCGGTCTCCGTCCGATCAACAATATCGTGGATATCACGAACTATATCATGATGGCTTACGGCCAGCCGATGCACTGTTTCGATGCTGACATGGTGAAAGGTCATAAGATCGTCGTGCGCACGCAGCCCGAGGGAACGAAGTTCGTCACCCTCGACGGAGAGACGCATATCCTCGGTGAGCATGACCTGAGCATCTGCAACAGTGAGGAGCCGATGTGTATCGCCGGTATTTTCGGCGGCAAAGGTAGTGGTACCTATGAGACGACGAAGAATGTGGTCCTCGAGAGTGCCTATTTCCATCCCACATGGATCCGCAAGAGTGCCCGCCATCACGGCCTGAGCACCGATGCCAGTTACCGTTTCGAGCGTGGCGTCGATCCCAATGGTCAGATCTATGCCCTCAAGCAGGCCGCTATCCTTGCCAAGGAACTCGCCGGCGCAAAGGTGAGCATGCAGATCAAGGATGTCTATCCCGATCCGCTGCCCGACTTCCCCGTGCGTCTGAACTATGAGTACTGTGACCGCCTGATCGGTAAGCAGCTCGGCAAGGAGACGATCAAGAACATCGCCACAAGTCTGGAGATGAAGATCACAAAGGAGGATGAGGACGGTCTCGACCTCGTTGTCCCCGCCTACCGTGTCGACGTGCAGCGTCCCTGTGATGTCGTCGAGGATATCCTCCGTATCTATGGATATAATAATGTGGAGATCCCCACGACGCTGAAGTCGTCCCTCAACGTGCAGGGTGATGCCGATCATCATGCACACTTGGAGAATCTCGTCGGTGAGCAGCTCGTCGGCTGTGGCTTCAATGAGATCCTCAACAACTCACTCACGAAGACCTCCTATTATGATCAGGATACCCTCAATGCCTATCCGTGGGCAGAGACGGTGAAGGTGATGAACCCGCTGAGCGCTGATCTCGGCGTGATGCGTCAGACGCTGCTCTTCGGTGGTCTGGAGAGTATCGCAAGAAATATCAACCGCAAGCTCCATAACCTCCGCTTCTTCGAGAGTGGCAACTGCTATCATTTCCATGCCGAGAAGCGTACCCCCGAGGCTCCCATCAAGGCCTATACGCAGGAGCATCATATCGCCCTGTGGCTTACGGGTAAGCGTGTCGAGGGCTCCTGGGCTCATCCCGATGAGGACAGCAGTTTCTATGAGTTGAAGGCTGATGTCGACAATATCTTCACGCGCTGCGGTGTCAACCCCGGCATCATCGTGGAGAAGGAGAGTGACAACAATATCTTCGCCAAGGCACAGACGCTGCAGACCCGCCAGGGACAGATCCTCGCCGAGGTCGGTATCATCTCTCCGAAACTCGCCAAGGAGGTTGGTGTGGAGCAGGAAGTGTTCTATGCCGATATCCACTGGGATCAGGTGATGAAGGCCACGAAGAAGAACGAACTCCTCTATCAGCCGCTGAGCAAGTATCCGGCGGTCAGCCGTGACCTCGCCCTCCTCGTCGACAAGAGCGTGAAGTTCGCCGATATCGAGCAGATCGCCCGTCAGACGGAGAAGAAACTGTTGAAGCGTGTTGAGCTCTTCGATGTCTACGAGGGAAAGAACCTCCCCGAGGGCAAGAAGAGCTATGCCGTCAACTTCATCCTTCAGGATGACACGAAGACCCTCAACGACAAGGCTATCGACGCCATGATGCAGAAGCTCATCAAGCAGTTGACGAATAAGTTGCACGCGGAATTAAGATAATCCATTTGCGGAAGATTGATAATAACAAGAAAACAAATAAAATAAATTTTTCATTCCAATGGGAAGAGCATTTGAATATCGTAAAGCTACCAAGCTGAAGAGATGGGGTCACATGGCCCGTACGTTTACGAAATTAGGTAAGGAGATTGCCATCGCTGTGAAAGCCGGTGGTCCGGAGCCTGAGAACAACCCGCGCCTGCGTGCCATCATCGCCACCTGCAAGCGTGAGAACATGCCGAAGGACAATATCACCCGTGCCATCAAGAATGCCATGGGTAAGGACCAGAGCGACTACAAAGAGGTGCCCTATGAGGGATATGGCCCCCACGGCATCGCTATCTTCGTCGACACGCTGACGGACAACACCACACGTACCGTCGCTGACGTCCGTTCCGTTTTCAATAAGTTTAATGGTAACCTCGGCACACAGGGCTCCCTGAGTTTCCTCTTCGACCATAAGTGCGTGTTCACCTTCAAGCCGAAGGACAACATGGATATGGACTCCCTCATCCTCGACCTCATCGACTACGGTGTGGACGACGAGTATGACACTGACGAGGAGACGGGTGAGATCACGATCTATGGTGACCCGACGAGCTTCGGTGATATCCAGAAATATCTCGAGGATAATGGTTATGAGATCACGAGTGCTGAGTTCACGCGTATCCCCAATGACCTGAAGGACGTCACGCCCGAGGAGCGCGAGACGATCGATAAGATGGTTGAGAAGCTCGAGGACTTCGATGATGTACAGAATGTGTACACCAACATGAAGCCGGCAGAAGAAGAGTAAGGAAAATTAAAAAAGTAAAGAAGTAAAAAAGTAAAGCTACCGCAGTGGATCACATCCCTGCCTCCTTTTACTTTTTTACTTTTTTACTTCTTTACTTTATAACTGCTTCGTAGAGGACTTTCCCTTTCTGTTTGGTGGACCGGAGGATATAACGGAACTGAAAGCCGTTGTCACGATAGACCTTCGTACCGGGATCGTCATGGAGACCCTGGGAGAGAAGTGTCGTGATCTTCTTCTTGTTTTTCGCCAGAGCAACAGGATTATCCGCCATGCCACTGAGGGTGACATAGTAGTTGAACGTCTTCGTATCCTTTGAGAAGGTCATACTGTCCGTGCGTTGGCCGTTTTTCACCGGTGTGGGACAGAACTTCTCCGTATATTCCTTCGCCTCACGGGCTGCACGGTCCTCGATGCTCTCATGGCAGGCCGTCAGGGGCAACAGTAGGAGAGCGGTGGCAAGACCGATTAACGCGTTTTTCTTCTTCATCATTCTAATACCTTATTTGTTACGCTTTATCTAAATATTATTACAAAGGTACATCTTTTTTCGGGTACGATAGTGCTTTTCTCGAAAAAATTCAGTAATTTTGCACAAACGAAAATTATTAACGATGGACAATATCAATCAAATCCGCAATTTCTGCATTATCGCCCATATCGATCACGGCAAGTCGACCCTCGCGGACCGGCTGCTGGAGAAGACGAAGACCATCCAGATCACGGAGGGTCAGATGCTCGATGATATGGATCTGGAGCGTGAGCGTGGCATCACCATCAAGAGCCATGCCATCCAGATGGAATATACGGCGGAGGACAAGAAGAAATATATCCTCAACCTCATTGATACCCCGGGACATGTCGACTTCTCCTATGAGGTGAGCCGCAGCATCGCTGCCTGCGAGGGTGCCTTGCTCGTCGTTGATGCCACCCAGGGCGTCCAGGCGCAGACGATCTCGAACCTCTATATGGCTATCGAGCATGATTTGGAGATCATCCCCGTGATCAATAAGATTGACATGCCCAATGCCATGCCCGACGAGGTGGAGGACGAGATCGTGGAACTCATCGGCTGTGACCGTGAGGATATCATCCGCGCCAGTGGCAAGACCGGTGAGGGTGTCGATAAGATCCTCGAGGCCGTCGTGACGCGCATCCCCCATCCCGAGGGCGACCCGAAGGCACCGGCACAGGCCCTGATCTTCGACTCCCTCTACAACTCCTTCCGTGGCATCATCGTACTCTGTAAGATGGAGAACGGCATGATCCGCCAGGGAGAGAAGGTGAAGTTCTTCAATACCGGTCAGGAGTATACCGCCGATGAGGTCGGTGTGCTGAAGATGGACATGGTGCCACGCAAGGAACTGGCCTGCGGTGAGGTAGGCTACATCATCTCGGGTATCAAGGATGCCACGGAGGTGAAGGTCGGTGATACCGTCACGTCGGTCGACAACCCGTGTAAGGAGGCCATCGAGGGTTTCCAGGAGGTGAAGCCGATGGTCTTCGCCGGTGTCTATCCCATCGATCCCAATGATTATGAGAACCTGCGGGCATCGCTGGAGAAGTTGCAGCTCAACGACGCGTCGCTGACATTCTCGCCGGAGAGTTCCGTGGCCCTCGGCTTCGGATTCCGTTGCGGATTCCTCGGTCTGCTCCACATGGAAATCGTCCAGGAGCGCCTCGACCGTGAGTTCAACATGGATGTCATCACGACGGTGCCGAACGTCAGTTATATGGTCTACGACAAGCAAGGACATGCCAAGGAGGTCCATAACCCCTCTGGACTGCCCGACCAGACGCTCATCGACCATATCGAGGAACCGTATATCCGTGCCTCGATCATCACGAGTACGAACTATATCGGGCCGATCATGAAGCTCTGCCTCGACAAGCGTGGCGAGCTCATCAACCAGGAGTATGTCAGTGGCAACCGTGTGGAACTGCATTTCTTCCTGCCGTTGGGAGAGATCGTCATCGATTTCTACGATAAGCTGAAGAGTATCTCGAAGGGCTATGCCTCGTTCGACTACCATATCGACAGCTACCGGCCCTCGAAACTCGCCAAGCTCGATATCCTGCTCAACGGAGAGCCCGTCGATGCCTTGTCGACGCTGACCCATGAGAGCAATGCTGTGGCCTTCGGACGTCGGATGTGCGAGAAGCTCAAGGAGCTCATCCCACGGCAGCAGTTTGATATCGCCATCCAGGCAGCTATCGGCGGCAAGATCGTGGCCCGTGAGACCGTCAAGCAGGTCCGTAAGGATGTCACGGCGAAATGCTACGGTGGTGATGTCAGTCGAAAGCGTAAGCTTCTGGAGAAACAGAAGAAAGGCAAGAAACGCATGAAGCAGGTGGGCAACGTCCAGGTACCTCAGAAGGCATTCCTCGCCGTGCTGAAACTTGATTAGGTAAAAGAAGAAATTTACTAAACAATTATAGGGAGGAAGAAAATGAAACAGGAACCAAAAACGGCACATGATATTTCCAGGGAACTGGCTCGGAAATACAGTACGATGACCCATGCTGAGCTGGATGTCCTCGAGAGCATCCTCGTGCCTCGGAAATATGCCAAGGGCGAGATGATCCTCAAGGAAGGAGAGGTCTGCCGTGATATCAGCTATATCGAGCATGGTCTCGTCAGACAATTTTATTATAAGAATGGCAAGGAACTCACGGAGCATCTCGGCTGTGACCGCTCTATCTTCATGTGTATCGAGAGTCTCTTCAAGGAGGAGCCGACACACCTGCAGGTGGAAGCCCTCGAACCGACGCTGATCTTTGCGCTGCCGAAGGCGGCATTGGAGCGTGAGGCTATCCATAATGTCAATATCCAGATGCTCTATCGTAAGATTCTTGAGGAGAGTCTGATTATCTCACAGGTCCATGCCGACCTCGTCCGTTTCGAGTCGGCACAGGCCCGTTACAAGAAGTTCAGTAAGCTATGTCCGCAGATTGTTCTCCGGGCTCCCCTGAACTATATCGCCAACTATCTCCAGATGACCCCCGAGACTTTATCCCGCGTGAGAAAGGAGGAACTCGGAGTGTAGTGAGGGCCTGCCATTGTGTGCTTGCGCTTTGCAAGCACAAGGCCCCTATTTTTTCTCCGTCTCTTTCAGATAGCCGTGGCGGTAGGCGAAGAGGAGCTCCTCGAGGTCGGCAATCTGCTGGCGGAGCTCCACACCCTTGTCCGTATCGGCAACGAGGAGACGGCGGTTGGACATCTCCACGATCTGGGTTGTCGACTTGATATCCGTGCCGCGGAGGATGGCATCCTCGGTACTCGTGAACGGCTCATGCTGTACGAGCTGGAAGCCACGGGAGTGGAAGATGAGCGTGTAGCCCGCGATGCCTGTCTCATTATGATAGGCTTTGGAGAAGCCACCGTCGATGACGAGAATCTTGCCTTTGGCCTTGATGGGGTTCTCACCCTTCGTCGCCTTCACGGGCACATGACCGTTGATGATATGCCGGTTGGGCCCCTTTACGCCAAAGGCGTCGAGAATATAGTCGGCCGTCTCCTCAGAGTCACGGAGCGTGAAATAGTTGCCTTTCACCTCCTTATGCGTCTCTTTATCAGCAATGAAATAGCGTTCGAACGTCGCCATCTTACTCTTGTCGAAGAGGGGACTGTCGGGACCACACCACAGATAGAGGAAATAATCGATGGCATACTGACGCTCCTCGGGATCGCTGTCACTCTGAAAGGCCGTACGGATCTGCATACCGATACGGTGGAGGAGCTGACGGCCACAGTAGCGCTGGCCCTTGTTGATCTCCACCTCTTTCAGCGTGCCGTCGGCATTGAGGGGCACGGAGGCATGGAAGAGGAGGTTATTGTTGTATACGGCATACATGCAACCATGCTGCAGCAAGGCGTTGATATGCTTATGGAGTTTCTCGGAGATGACGAAGGAGTGATGGAGCTTGCGCATGAGCTCCTTCTCCTCATCGGTGAGCCGTGTGGGGTCCTTCGGGTCGATGGTGGGGAAGTTGTTGGAAGTCAGCGCGTAGGTCTTCCCGTCGAGGTCTATCGTTCCTTTCTCGTAGTCGATATGGTTCAACAGACAACGGTCGGTCATCTGCCAGTCGGGATGACTCTCGAAGATCTGACTCTCAATCTTAAACTGCATGATGGCGATGGCCTTGTGCATCTGGGCGTCGAGGCGGATGGTCTTGTCGTCGATGAGATGGTCGTCGGGATTGATCTTCGGCATGAACTCCGTACAAGGGTCGTCCTTATAGGTATCCATGGCGAAGGTGGCCAGGGGGATGAGGTTGATGCCGTAGCCCTCCTCGATGGTGGCGAGGTTGGCATAGCGCAGACTGATGCGTACGACATTGCAGATGCAGGCGTCATTGCCGGCGCAGGCACCCATCCACAGAACATCGTGGTTGCCCCACGTGATATCCCAGTTACGGCGGTGGCGCAGCGTGTCCATGATGATATGTGCGCCGGGACCGCGGTCGTAGATATCACCGAGGATATGCAGCTGATCGATGGCCAGACGCTGGATGACATTGGCGATGGCGATGATGAAGTCGTCGGCGCGTCCTGTGGAGATGATGGTATCGACAATGACGTTGACATAGTCACGCTTGTCGTAGTCGTCGGTACGCTCATGGAGCAGCTCCTGGATGATATAGGAGAAGTCGGGCGGCAGGTTCTTGCGCACCTTCGAACGGGTGTATTTGCTCGACACGTCACGGCAGACGGCAACGAGCTGATGGAGGGTGATATGATACCAGTCGTCGATATCCTCCTCACTCTGCTTGACGAGTTCCAGTTTCTGTTCGGGATAATAGATCAGCGTACACAGCTCGCGCTTTTCAGCCTCACGGAGCGTGTTGCCGAAGAGTTCGTTGACCTTACGCTTGATATTTCCCGACGCGTTCTTCAGCACGTGGAGGAAAGCCTCATACTCTCCGTGGATATCGGCCAGGAAATGTTCCGTTCCTTTCGGGAGGTTCAGAATGGCCTGGAGGTTGATGATTTCCGTACTGGCATCGGCGACAGTAGGGAAGGTGTGGGATAGTAGTTCCAGATAGCGTAGGTCTTTGTCAATGTCATAATGTTTCGTCATAGCGGTAAAATTTGAATGTTGGTATTTTAAAGCCCTCCTTTTGGGGGGAGGGTTGGGAGAGGCTTACACTTACTGAGTTAAGTATTCGCGGATGAGCTTCTCCGTATGGCCTTTCTTCGCTTCGGCGGGCATAAACCCTTCCGTGAGCCCCGTCGCCTGGGTCATGACCTCAAAGAGCTGGCGGGCGAACGGTAGAAGCTTCATACGCTTCAGCGTAGCGTCGAGGAGATCCTCGTCATAGTCAGTCTCGTTGAGGAGGCGGTGAAGCTCGTCGAGGTAGCTGTGGGGGATGTTCCGGTGGGGCATCCGCGAGTGGATCTGTACGATCTGTCTGAGGATAGCCTGTTCGGCGGTATAGTGATCGGCGGAGTTCTGCGGCTCCTTCGGGGCTACCTCACTCTTTTCCTCCAGGAAGATACGCTCTGCCGTGAGCTCGTCGGAGAGTGCCCTGACGACTTTCTTGGCAATGACTGCCGCCTTGTCGGCCTCATATTTCTCCAGTACATCCCGGTGGGCCTCGGCATGTTCGGCGAGCATCTCAGTGTCACTGATATGATGGGTGAAGATGCTGTTGGCAATACATACTGTACGGAGATTCCATTTCGTCTTCAGCACATAGGCCTTCTCCATTGGGGTCGTCGTGATGACGGCACCGGCATGGCGGACGAGACTGCGGAGATAGCACAGTCGCTGCAGCGGACGGCGTGTTGCCGGCTTCTTCATATTCCACGGGGAGATGCCACCCATCGGCGTGAGTACATAGGGGATGCCCATGCGCTGAGCTTTACGGGCTATCGTCGCCAGACGGTGGTCCCAGGTGCCGAAGAGATGGACGACATCGGCCTCGGCAAGGGTGGCGACGTGGTCTCCCTCGCTCAAAACCTTGAAATAATCTTCATGGAAGGAATATTTCTTCAGGCGTGGACTCATATAAAAGAAAACTTTCATATATTCTTTTATAGCTTATGGCTCGTGAAATCATTTTTGTCGGCGAAACAGTAGCGGAAGGTGTTGCCGATACCTTTCCACATCAAGGCCAGTTCATGGAAGGGGATGGCGATGGTGGAGATGCTGTCATCCCACTGACGGATGGCCTTGCGTCCGGTGTACAGACGGACAAGGAAGAGTATGAGGAGGGCGATGACGGCGACAGTGAGGAGGATCCAGCGCTGCGTAATGGCCGCGAAGATGATACTTCCCAGACTCATGAAAATGCTGAGGTAGAGAAAACCGTTGGTGGCATAGTGCCAAAGCCGCAGCCGCCAGTGGTTCCTCAACAGAGGCATGGAGGCACGGAGGAAGAGATGGCGGTTGTGCCAGGTCTTGTCGCTCGGTGCCCGTTCGATGAGGATGCTCTTCTCGTCATCAATGACGGCCGTGTCATCTCCCTGAGAATATTTGTTGATGATGAAGTCGTACTCACCACGGATGAGCTGCAGGTTGCCGCGGAAGCCTTCCTGCTGAAGAAACTCATCCTTATGGAAACAGATGTTCTGCATGTTTGTCCGCCAAGCCCTTCCTTGGGAGGCTGCATGCAGCAGGTCTTCAGCTGTGAGGATATGCTCGAAACGGCGACCGGTAGGGGTTTCCTCATCGAAGAGAACGGGTCCCATGACGACATGGTTTCCTCTGTGGCAACCACGGGCCATCGTTGCCAGCCAGTGGTCTGACTGGGGACAACAGGATGGATCGGAGAGCAGGATCCACTCATGCTTGGCAGCTTTCACGCCAAGGGTGATCTGCAGTTTCTTCCGGCTCATATAGCGGGAGCTCTCGGGAATGAGGGTATAGTAGAGGCGGTCGCCATAGTTGGCTTTCATGCGCTTGAGGATCTCCTCGGTCTCGCCCTGCCCCTGTTCGGAGACGACGATGACTTGATAGTCGGGGTAGTCCTGAGTGAGGAAATGAGGAAGGTTGTGCTGCAGCACCTCAGCATCATCATGGGTGGTGAGGATGATGCTGATGCCGGGCAGCGCCGAGCCTTCCGCCTCACTGCTCCCGCCGTCTTCATCCGTCTTGCTCTTCCGTTGGTATGTCCATAGGAAGGGGTTGACGATAGAGGCTATGATCGCTATGAGGAGGGTCATAGACCCGAGAATAATCGTAACTGTGTCGATGTTAAAACTGATCTTTACCATAACGACTGCAAAGTTACTTTATTTTTTTGAGATAAGAAAGAATATAAAAATAAATTTGTCTGTTCAAATATTTTGTCGTATTTTTGCATGCAGACAATAAATAGAAACGAAAATGGATCAGGCAATCGTATCTCCCAAGCAGACCGTCTCTTTCCGATGGAATGCAGAACTGGTCAATAAACTCAAAGCTATAGCTAAAGAGCATAATCGTAGTCTCAGTAATCTTACGGAGACTCTGATCTCTAATATCCTTTCAGATAAGGAAGTAGAGAAGGATATTCCTAATCAAGCCACATTAGATGCTATAAACGAAGCCAAATCGGGCCAAGAGTTGGAAACTCTTCATATGGATCATTTTAAGGATTTCGTAAAATCTTTATAGTGATGGAACTTAAGGTCACTACACAGTTCAAAAAAGACTTGAAGAGATACAAGCATCATGTCAATTTGATGAATTCTCTTGAAATCGTTCTTTGTAGATTACAGGAAGAAGGAGAAGTTGCTCCGGAATATCTTCCCCATCCTTTACGTGGAGATTATAAGGATTGTATGGAATGTCATGTTATGGATGACTTTCTTCTTATCTGGTTTGATAAGTCGGAACCTGTTATCAAATTACTCCGTTTGGGGTCTCACGCTGAATTATTCGGTAAAGGAAAGAAGAAATAGTTCTATAAAAGTAAAAAAGTAAAGAAGTAAAAAAGTAAAGCTGCCGCAAGGTTCGCGCGCATTTTTCTTTTTTACTTTTTTACTTTTTTACTTCTCTTACTTTTTTACTTCTCTTACAGTTCTTCCGTGATAAATCCTTTCGGCAACGGACGGCAGTTATACTGGCTGGCCATGATCTCACCGTAGGCACCGGCGGAACGCAGGGCGATGAGGTCACCACGGTGCGTCTTGTTGAGGTCGATGGCCTTGGCGAAGACATCACTCGACTCACAGATCGGACCGACGACATCATACGTCTCTACGGGCTCATCACTCGTGAGGTTCTCGATCTTATGATAAGCCTGGTAGAGCGCCGGACGGATGAGGTCCGTCATGCCGGCATCGACGATGGCAAACTGCTTCGCCGTGCCCTGCTTGACATAGAGGCAACGGGTGATCAGTGAGCCCATCTGTCCGACGACGGAACGGCCGAGCTCGAAATGGAGCTTCTGGCCCTCGCGGAGCTTGAGATGATGGGCGAAGGTGTCGAAATAGCTCTTGAAGTCGGGGATGGGCACGCGGTTCGGATGATTATAGTCGATACCGAGACCGCCACCGACATTGATGTTCTCCACCTTGATATGATGCTGTTCGAGCTGGTCCTGCAACTGGTTGATACGGTTGCAGAGGGCCTCGAAATCACCCATGTCAAGAATCTGACTGCCGATATGGAAATGGAGACCGATAAACTTCACATGCGCCATCTGCTCTGCCTCGGAGATGACAGACTCCATGTCTCGCATGGCGATGCCGAACTTGTTCTCGGCGAGTCCCGTGGTGATGTTCGCATGGGTATGGGCACCGACATCGGGGTTGATACGGAAGCAGACACGTGCCACCTTATCCTTCTTGCCGGCAAGCTCGTTGATCACCTCCAGTTCGGGAATACTCTCCACGTTGAAGCAGAAGATATCACGGTCGAGGCCGAGGTTGATCTCCCAGTCGCTCTTGCCGACACCTGCGTAGACGATCTTCGAAGCCGGAAAACCTGTCTCCACGCAGCGCTGGATCTCACCGCCACTGACACAGTCGGCACCGAGACCGGCCTGACAGATGACGTTGAGGACCTTCGGATTGGCATTCGCCTTGATGGCATAGTGCACGACGAAGTTCGGATGCTTACCGGCCTCGGCATTAATCGTACGAAGTGTCTCCCGCAGCAGATCCGTATCATAATAGTAGAACGGTGTCTGCATCTTGGCAAACTTATCTATAGGAAATGTCCCTTTCATCGTTTTCTTATTTATTGAACAGCGTATCGCTCAGACTCTGCAGCGCACGCTTCTTGTCACTCTCGCGAACGAGGAAGGAGATATTGTAGTTGCTGCCACCGTAGGAGATCATGCGGACAGGGATATTCTTCATGGCATCCATGACGAGCGTCTCGAAGCCGACATTGCTCCAGTCGAGATCACCGACGACACAGATGATGCACATGTCCTGGTCTACCGTTACGGTACCATATTTCTTCAACTCATCGACGATCTCACCGAGATGGCTGACATTGTCGATACTCATGCTCACACCTACCTCAGAGGTGGCGATCATATCGATCGGAGTCTGGTAGCTCTCGAAGATCTCGAAGACCTTACGCAGGAACCCCGTAGCCAGGAGCATACGGCTCGACTTGATCTTGATGGCCGTGATGTTGTCCTTGGCAGCGACGGCCTTGATCTTGCCGCGTACGATGACATTGTCGATGATCGTACCTTCAGCCTTCGGGTCCATCGTGTTCTTCAGACGAACGGGGATACCGGCATACTTGGCAGGCTGGACACAGGTAGGATGGAGGATCTTCGCGCCGAAATAGGCCAGCTCGGCAGCCTCCTCAAAGTTGAGCTGATGGACAGCCTCCGTCTTGTCGACGACACGCGGGTCGTTGTTGTGCATACCGTCGATATCCGTCCAGATATCAATCTCGTCGGCCGGCAGGGCAGCACCGATGAGCGATGCCGTATAGTCGGAGCCGCCACGCTGGAGGTTGTCAACCTCACCATAGGCATTACGGCAGATGAAGCCCTGGGTGACATAGATCTGCTGATCGGGGTTGGCCTCCATGATCGGGTGCAGTTTCTCCTTGATATACTGTGTGTCGGGCTCAGCGTTCTTATCCGTACGCATGAAGTCGAGGGCATTGAGGAGGACGGCCTTCACGCCCTGCTCCTTGAGGTAGTTGACCATCATATTGGTCGACATGATCTCACCCTGTGCTACGATGCTCTTCTCCTCGAAACTCGTGAAGAGATCCTTGGTGAAAGAGCGGAGGTAGTCGAACTCACCCTGCAGGAAGTCACGGGTGGTCTTCTTGGCTTCTTCCGTGGCGTAGAGCTCCTCGACATGCTTGAGGTATTTCTTCTCCAGATTATTGATGACCTCGTTGGCACCCTCAGGATTTTTCTTATACAGATAGTCGGAGATCTCCACGAGGGAGTTGGTGGTGCCGCTCATGGCAGAGAGGACAACGAAAGTGGGTTCGCCCGATTCCGTGATCAGTGAGGCTACATTCTGCATCCGTTCGGGACTTCCTACGGATGTACCTCCAAATTTCATTACTTTCATATCGCAACTTAAAAATTTAAATTTTTCTATTTTTCCCACCGTAGGGTGCGGCTTTTTTAGCCTCATGGTCCTCTTGCAGGGGCCGTCCCTTGTGGCGGCCCGTCGGCGGAACGCCGAATGGTAATGCGCATATGGAATGCCGTAACCGGCATCGGGCCGCCACATTTCTGTCCCCCGGGCACGGGGGAAACGAAGGGGGTGGACGGCCCCTGCATTCCCGGTTAGGGCGCCCACAAGGGGTGCCCCTACGGTGGATCTTATCCCTCTTCTCCGTCTTCGGTGAGATCCAGCTGGCGGTATTCTCCCGTAACGTCACTGATATGTCCGTCCTTGCAACGGTAGACGATGCCGGGGAACTGGTTCAGCAGGGGGATGTTATGGGTGGTCAGGACAACGGCGGTGCCACTCTTCGTCAGGTCGCGGAGCAAGGCAATGATATCGCTGGCAGTCTCTGGATCGAGATTTCCCGTCGGCTCATCGGCAAAGATAATTTTCGGCTTGTTCAGTAAAGCGCGCGCGATGGCGATACGCTGCTGCTCACCACCAGAGAGCTCATGAGGCAGGCGGTCAATCTTGTCAGACATACCGACTTGTTCGAGAACCTCATCAATACGTGTGGCAATCTCCTTCTTTTTCTTCCATCCCGTAGCTTTTAGTACAAACTCCAGGTTCTTACGGACACTGCGGTCACGCAACAGCTGGAAATCCTGGAAAATGATCCCCATCTCACGACGCAGGGAAGGAACTTCCCGGCGGTGGATCGTCTTCAGTTCACGACCGAGGACTTCCGCTTTCTCTGCTTCGTCCTTGTGAAGGTCGAGCTCACAGTAGAAGGTCTTCAGCAGACTCGTCTTGCCTGAGCCTACCTTTCCGATAATATAGATGAATTCCCCTTCGTCAACGTGGAAGTTGACATGCTCGAGGACCTTATTGTCCTCTTGATAGATATTGACGTTCTGATAGTTGACTAGCATGATGTTTATTTCTTATAAGTACCATTAAACTTTGCCAACCGGCGGTCCTTGTCCCAGTTGGGATTATGGCGTTTGAGGAGCTCGGCAGCGACATCCTCGATGCGCAGCCCTTGGTCGGCGAGCAGGACGATGAGGTGGTAGAGGATATCAGAGGCCTCATAGACGAGCTTCTCCTTGTTACCGCGGACAGCCTCGATGACGGTCTCCAGAGCTTCCTCGCCGACCTTCTGGGCGATACGGTTCGTCCCTTTCTTGAAAAGGGCAGTGGTATAGGATCCCTCGGGCATCTCCTCGTGGCGCTTGTTGATGAAGTCTTGCAGTTCCGTGAGGAAGAGAATCGGATTATAGAGGTTATCTTCGCCCCAGCAGGTGTCGGTGCCCTTATGACAGGTAGGGCCGTCGGGTTTCGCCTCCACAAGGAGGGTGTCATTGTCGCAGTCCGCCTTCATACTCACGAGGTGGAGGAAGTTGCCGGAAGTCTCGCCCTTTGTCCACAGGCATTGGCGGCTGCGGCTCCAGAAAGTTACCTTTCCGGTCTCGAGGGTTTTCTGGTAGGCTTCCTCATTCATAAATCCGAGCATGAGGACGTTTTTCGTTTTGGCGTCCTGGATGATGGCGGGAACCAGTCCGCCCATTTTATTGAAGTCGAGTGTCATTGTTTCTATTTCTTATTGTCTATTGTCCATTATCTATTGTCCATTCTCCATTGTCCATTGCAGGGGTTACATTCTCACGTTGATCCCTTCCTCCCGGAGGTATGCCTTGAGGTCTGGAATCTTGATCTCGCCGAAGTGGAAGACGCTGGCGGCGAGGGCGGCATCGGCCTTGCCCTTGACGAAGGCATCACGGAAATGCTCCGGCTTACCGGCACCACCACTGGCGATGATGGGGATATCGACCTCATCGGCCAGACGTGCCAGGGCCTCATTGGCGAATCCCTGTTGCACACCGTCATGATCCATACTCGTGAAGAGGATCTCTCCGGCACCACGGTCGGCGACCTCACGGGCCCAGTCGAAGAGGCCGAGCTCCACCCGCTCCCGGCCGCCTTTCACGTAACAATGCCATCCGTCGGGATCCTGACGGGCATCGATGGCACAGACACAGACCTGTGAGCCATAATGCCGCGTGATCTCCGTGATGAGCTCGGGACGGCGGATGGCGGCACTGTTGACACTGATCTTGTCAGCACCGGCATTCAGCAGTCGGTCGACATCCTCAAGACTGTTGATGCCGCCGCCGACGGTGAAGGGAATATTGATCTCCCGGGCCACTCGTGTGACCATATCCGTGAAGGTCTTGCGGCCTTCAAAGGAGGCTGTGATATCGAGAAAGACGAGCTCGTCGGCACCAGCATCACTATAGGCCTTGCCGAGTTCCACGGGATCCCCGGCGGAACGGAGGTTGACGAAATTCGTGCCTTTCACCGTCTCGCCGTTCTTCACGTCGAGGCAGGGGATGATACGCTTTGCCAAACCATGACCGGTGGGACGATGGAGGGGCAGCCGTGCCACGTCGATCTTTCCCTCATAGAAGGCCTTGCCGAAGACGACGGCGGGGATGCCCTCACGCTGCAGAGCCTCGATATCGGCATTACTGCTCACGCCGCCACTAGCGATGAGGTGGAGCTGTGGATAGGCGTCCATGATCTCCTTATATAATAAGGTGGCGGGACCCTGAAGGGTGCCGTCCTTGCTGATCTCCGTACAGAGGACATTCCTCACGCCATGGTCTACATATTTCTTCAGGAAGGGCAGGAGGTCTTCCGAGGAGTCCTCCTTCCAGCCGTTGATGGAGATCTTACCATTGCGTACGTCGGCACCGAGGATCATGCGATGGGCGCCATAGTGGTCGAGCCAGCGCAGGAAGAGGTTGGGCTCCGTGACGGCGATGCTGCCCACGGTGACCATGGAGGCACCGGCGGCGAAGGCCTTCTCGATATCTTCCTCCGTCTTGATGCCTCCGCCGAAATCGACGGTGAGGTTCGTGGCGTCGGTGATGGCCCGCAGCACGCCGTCGTTGACGATATGCTTCGACTTTGCGCCGTCGAGGTCTACGACATGCAGGCGCGTGAAGCCGAGGGCCTCGAAATGACGGGCCACGGCGACGGGATCTTCATTGTATACTTTCTTCTGGGCATAGTCGCCCTTGGTGAGTCTGACGCATTTGCCGTCGATGAGGTCGATGGCTGGGATGAGTTCAATGCTGTTCATAGGGCGAGGAAATTTTTCAGAATCTGTTCTCCGATCTTCCCGCTTTTTTCGGGATGGAACTGGGTGGTATAGAAGTTGTCCTTGTGGAGCGCGGCACTATAGGGGACGATATAATCGGCCTCGGCTGCCGTCCAGGGGCACAAGGGCACATAATAGCTATGTACGAAATAAACATAGGGGTGGGGTGGAAGGGAGGTGAAGAGCTCTCCCTTCGGCGTGATCTCCTGCCACCCCATGGCAGGGACCTTATCCTCATGGCGCTGGGGACGGAAACGGCGGACATCGACATCGAAGATACCGATGCAGTCGACATCTCCCTCTTCAGAATGACGGCAGAGGAGCTGCTGACCTACGCAGATGCCGAGGACAGGCTGCCGGAGGTCCCGGATGACGGTGTCAAGATGGTGGGAGCGAAGATATTCCATAGCCTCCCTTGCGTTACCCTGACCAGGGAAGAGCACCTTGTCGGCATTTTGTAGTACCGCTGCGTCATCACTCAGCAGTGGCTCTATGCCCAGACGGCGCAGTGCGTTGACCACCGAGTAGATGTTACCGGCGTTGTATTTGACAATAGCTACTTGCATGGCTTGCATTACATTTTTTACGGTTACTGACGATTCAGTCGGTTCCCGTGTGCTGTTTACCGTGCAAAGGTACGAAAAAGTTTCAACTTAAAAGCAAAGAAGAACGATTTTCTTGTATTTATAGGAAAATCTGTGCAAAATCATTCTTAAAATATTAAGGATATTGTAGGTGGCCGCCATATTGCGGCCACGCAAGGAATATGGGGAATTATTTTTCCGCCGCCCGTAATATGATGCTTGTCGCCCCGATGGTGAAGAGGCTGCCGTCCTCAATAACACGGCGTTCTTTGTCACCGAGAATCTCGTTGTCGACGAAAGTGCCGGTATAGGAGGGGCCGTCACGAAGGACATATTTCAAGTGGTGATGCTTGTCGTAGCTGACATTGATGATACAGTGGTGCATGTCAATGCTCGGGTCGTTGGTCTCAATGGGACAGTTGGCCGTGGAGCCTTTCATATAGCGGCCGATAATATTATCGCCGAGACGGAGTGGAATGACCTGCTTATAGTGGAAGACGTTCTCAATGACGACGATGGAGCCGTAGGCCTCCGCATTGGCCTGCTCGTCGGGGTGCTCCTCCTTCTGCGTGTTGCGGAGCTTGGATACACCGAGGCGGATGCCAAACTGCTTGCCACATTGCGGGCATTCGAAGATCAACTTCTGACCGGGCTCGTATTTCGTCTCATCAAAAGTGATGAAGTTATCACATTTAGGACATCTTACTCTTTTCATGATCGCTTACTCTTTAGTCTTCATGATCCAACAGCCGTTGCGGAAATCACTACAGTCATCACTGAGTTTGCTGAGAGCTTTGCCGGCTGCCTCCTTACTGATATAGTGACCATATACAACCTTCGTGTGCTCTCCGGGAACGGAGAGAACACGGGCATGGACATATCCTTTGCGGTTTAGCTTGGCCACGTAAGCGGCTGCGTTAGCCTTTGTGACATGGGAGGCTAATACGATGGCAAAAGGACGGGCAGTGTCGCTTCCTTGCGCTTGCAAAGCGCAAGCACCCGACGGCGTGCCCGGTGTTACGGCAGACTTGGTAACTGTCTTTACGGCAGACTTGGCGGCTGTAGATGTTGACGGCTGAGTGGCACTCTGACCGTTAGCGACGGCCACATGGTAGGCCGGCTGGGTCGTTTCCGCAGGGAAGAGGCGTGTCAGGTAGCCCGTGTCGATCTTACTGCGCAGTGCCTGCTGTCCCTGCTGTGGACCGAGGGGCATGGAGAGGAAAAGGAAGGCGATGATAGCGATGGCAGCAGCGGCGATGTTACGCAACAGACTGACGCGGATGCTGATGGTCTTTGGTTCCTCATTCTCAGCGGCCACGGCAGACCGACACTCTGCCGTGACGGTGGCGTCATCTTCCGTTTGTTGACGGCTATTGGTCGTGACAGTGGCATTCATAGAGATAACAGGGGCCGATTCTGTCTCCTGCTCTGCCCGGAGGGCAGCAAGGGGCTTCATCTCAAAGTTGCCCAACCCGTAGAGACTTGGCGTTAGAAGACCGGCCTCACAAGGCTCAAAGACGATATGGCCCTCCTCATCACGGGAGAGGACGCCGATGTCGTTGAGCTCATAGCGGCCTTCGTTGTCGAGATGCTGGCGGAGCTCACGGACTTCTTCATCGATGCGCGCTACTGCCTCTGGATAACTGATGTCGTAGGCTTCCACATAGCTCTGGGCCAGGAGGGAGTCGTTCATCGTCAGCTGAGGGTTGAAACCGATCGTGCGGAGAGGCGGAATAAAGGATCCGTCACTCTCATCATAGCGTGCGTCGACATGATGCGCCATGAAACCGCCGAAATCGGGAACGATCACGCAGTCGTTATTGAGGAGAAGTATTTCTATGTGTCTGTCAATATGAATCACTTTTTTTTTATGCTTTTAAGTCTTTGCAAAAGTACAATAATTCTTTGGGATATGCAAGCGTTTATATCATTTAACTCAAAAAAAAGGCGAAAGATTTTTATAAATGGATACTTTTTTCTACCTTTGCAAGTACGTATAGCCCCTAGCAAAAAAGTAACGAGATGATGCAAAGTCGAATATTATATCTCTTCATGGCCGGATTGCTGGTCTGCGGTTGCAGTCATAAGCCGGCAAAGGACGAGCGTCCCGAGGATGTCCAGGCCAAGAAGATGCTTCAAGGTGTATGGATCGATGAGGACGATGAGGATGTAGTCTTCCGCGCCAAGGGCGATACCATCTATTACTCCGACGAGAGCGTCCAGCCCGTGTATTTCAAGATTGTTGAGGACACGCTGTATCTGGAGGGTTCCCATGAGATGAAATATCCCATCGTGAAGCAGGCTCCGCATATCTTCCAGTTCAAGAACCAGGACGGTGATGTCGTGAAACTCATCAAGAGCAGCGACCCCGAGGACCGCCGCGTCTTCCAGCACCAGAAGACCGTGGCGCTGAACCAGAATGAGCTCATCAAACGTGACACCGTCGTCATGGCTGGTGGAGAGCGCTACCATAGTTATGTGCAGATCAATCCTACAACTTATAAGGTATTAAAGCCGACAGTGAATGATGATGGGGTAGAGGTCGACAATATTTATTACGACAATATCATCCATATCAGCCTCTTCCACGGGGCGCAGCAGGTATACTCCCATGACTTCTACAAGCGGGATTTCTCGTCTGTAGTGGATCCCGATAATCTGAAGCAGTGCATCCTCAGTGATATGATCCTCAAAGGAGTCGACAGCAAGGGCATCACCTATCAGGCCGTACTGCAAGTGCCGGACAACCAGACCAGCTATCTCGTCAATACCTTTATCAGCTTTCAGGGGAGAGTGAGAATGAGCTTGTAAAAGAATAGTTGTGGTTTACGACCGCTAAATACGTGAGATAAATTTCTATCCTTGAAAGATAAATTTCTATCTCTGTTATTTATCAGGGCTATTTCATGCATTTAAGGTTACAAGGTTACAGGTTACATTTACAAGGTTACAGGTTACAAATTACAAATTACAAATTACAAATCACAAATCGCAAATCACAATTTGCCCTATTGCGCAGCCACGTCCTATAGGTATATATTATATTATAATATATTATAATATAATATATAAATAATATACTTACAGATTATTGGGAAAATATACAGTTAAAATGCATAAAACTTCAAAATACGGCAAATTGTGATTTGTAATTTGTAATTTGTAACCTGTAACCTGTAACCTTGTAACCTCCAGTCCGTGTAAAGATGCAAGCTTCCGAGATTGTCGGAACGCCAATCTCAGTTGATTATCAGTATTTTACATCCACTGTAGGGTGCGGATCTTGTGGCCGTCCTAACCGGGATGCAATGGGTACATGATTGTCCATGATCCGTTCTATGTGGTGTTAGGACGGCTACAAGGGCCGCCCCTACGGTGGGGAAATGTCCTAAAAAAGCCTTGGAATGCCACCCTCCAACCCAATTTTTTGAAGAAAACCGGACAATACCGCTCAAAAAACCTGACAATTGAGCGAATATCTATGCAAATCGCCCTCATTTCTTGATTTCATATTCACACCCCATATTCCCGTTACCGCAAATAACCCAATCAATCCCGATCAAATTCCGATCCGTTTTCTTCGCCAAAAACAGCACGAACGTTAGAAAAACAAGTTCAAACTCAGTTTTCTACCCTGCAAAAGACAAGAAATGAATCAACAAGCGTTAAATTTTAAAGGATAAAAATAAAACATCTGTTAAATGATGATGTAATATTCCCCATTTACAGGGTGCAGCCTCGCACCCGCATTGATCCTCATGTAGGTGGCCACCATGTTGTGGCTACGCACCCACATTGGGCGGAGTATGACCAATCAAGTTCAAAGATGGCGGGATATGATCAACCAAGTCTCTAAGGGTATGGGCAAAAAAAAAGCGACGACCTTCACAGGCAACCGCTCCAAATCTTCGATAGGTATTAGTTCCTTATAAGGTAAAAAGATTGTTTTCAGGATAACACTTGCAAAAATAATGAATTCTTGATTAATATCAAAATTTTCATTAATATATTTTCTGCGCTTGTGTGGCGTGTGCCCGCACAGACGCTAACTTTAACTTTCATTAATACAAACGATTGCACAATCAGATCAATTCAAGAAGTTTATTGATGAACTTATCGATGGTGGAGGAATCGGTGAGTTGCTGGAGTTTCTGATTCATTTTCCGTTCCACCTGTCGCTGTACACGACGGCTGACACTGTCAGCGAGCTGATTCATTTTCTTCTCGGTTTGGCTGGCGATATCCTGAGCAGCCTGGTCGGTATCGTCCGTGTTGTCATTGGCGGCGCTCTCGTCTGCATTGTCCGTATCATTGTCGGAATCCATCTGACTGTCGTCGGATGAGGCGGCATTGAGATCCTTCTCTCCCTCAATAGCGCGGATGATATCATCATCGTTCATCGTCTTCACCTTGCCGAGGATACCGAAACTGATGGTATGTTCCTCCCCATTGATGTTGACAGTACATTTTGAGAAGAAGAGGTCGTTGTGGTATTGTACGGCATTGTCAAGGACGGTATCAATGAGAGGACCGGCAAACATGCGTGTGATCATATCCATCCCCATTGAAAGAAGATCCTGTTCGTCACTGTTGGCTTCCTGACCTTGAGAGAGTTTGTTGAGGGTACTGCTTACCTCGGTTTTGATAGCCTGTTTATGGACCTCCTCAGACGGATTTGTAATGGCGAGGATGATCAGAAGGGCAGCGAGGATGGAGAGGGTGACGAGGAGAGGTCTTTTCCAGCGGGGCTTGCTTTCCGATGCCTGCAAACCATCGGCACCCGACGGCACGCCCGAACTGGCGGCTTCAGAGTTCGCGTCCGGGTCGTTTGCGCCTTGCTGCTGGTCAGCCTGCGGGTTCTGCTGCGGACTATCGGGCCCTTGTTGTGTGGCTTGTTGAGCCGCTTGCTGAGCTGTCTGTTTGGCGATGAGGATGGGCTTGAGCTCATCGATCTGCCAAGCAGGTGTCCAGTCTTTCATGCCATTGGCCCAAAGGAGACTCTCGGCGGTGATATTTTTTTGAGCTAACTGTTCGAGGGAGAAGGGGCCTGTCTGTTGGCCGTTCTCCAAAAGAAAATATTCCATTGTGTTGTTTTAATGTGTTGTTTTAATTTGAAAAAAGAGAGTGTGGTAAAATAACTTTCCGTTGCTGTTAATGAGTGGCCAGCCACCATGCTGTTTTCTGCTTGCCTCGTAAGGCTACGGGATGCTCACTGGGGTCACTGATCGTCATTCCCGAGAAGTCTGTAACGGGGATCTGGTAATAGCCGTTATAGTTCGATGGCAGTTGATACAGTACTGAGAAGATGTTTTTGGTAGCCTCAGAGGCGATGACGGTCTTCTTGAGCTGGTTTGTCAGTTCCGTATAGATATCCATGTTTGTGATGGCAACGGGTTTGCCGTCGGCAGATAACTTGTAGAGGTGCTTGAAGTAGCTTCCGAAATCATAGAATAGGGCGGGGGAGAAGCCATCTAAGCGTTGAACCTTACTAGTCACGGAGTCAGGAAGAACATATCCACCTTTATTGATCCTTTTGACGATGGCGGCGAGGTTTTCCGTCTGTCGGCAGTCGATGGCGGCGAGGGTGCCGTAAGGTATGTCGTAGTTGTTATAGAAAGTGTGAAAAGCGCTTACCATTCCTGAATAGGACGGACTGTTGCCATGCATGCTGCTCCACATGGAACGATAGGGCATGCCGATAACGGCCACCTCACTTGTGCTGGCCACGAGGAAGTTGGTGACATCACGCAGGGTGTAGGCCGTCTCCACATTCGCCATATAACAGTCGTCAAGGAGGAGATATTGCAACTTCGGCGCTATTGTGGGGTAGGAGAGAGAAGACATCGCTTCCTGAAGACCTGAGGCGAGGGTCTCGATGTCAACGCCATAGTTGGTGATGTCATCGACACTGCCGTAGAACCGTGACAGATTATGGAAGTTCAAGACTTCCGGGGCTTGCAAGTTATCGGCTCCGGCGTACGTGCCGCTCTTTGCAGAGGAGGGGTAGTTGGTCCAGTCGCTCTTGTAAGTCCAGCCACTGCCGTGACAGCCAATGATCATGGCGTAGTTGAGGGCTGGGGCTTGTGTAAAGGCGTCTTTGACGATCGTGGCGATACCGTCGGCCGTGGTGTAGCCTGTTCCCTCATACGTTTTGACCGTGTCGAGACGGCATTGGTAGTTGGCATAGTGTATATTGTAGAGTGCGGCTTTGGTGGCAGAACTGTTGAGATAGACAAGGACACGTCCGTTTTGTAACCCCTTGGCTTTCACAATACCGGCACAGATACTGTCGATATTCTGTCTGAAATAGTACAGCAGCCCGGGTTTACTGCCACTGTCTCCGGTCCAGGGCATGAAGACGAGGATGGTCTGCTGGTTGTAGTCTTCGTTGACATCAACGGCTTCGCCACTGCAACTGTTCAGGGTGAACAGTGCAATGGCGAAGGCGCATAATATAAAGAGGTAATGCTTCATAGAAACATCTATTTCATCTTCTTGAGTTCGGCAATGGAGTCGTTGAGGGCCTGAATCTTCTCCAAGGCATCGGACTCCTTCTTACGCTCGCGGTCGACGACGGCGGCGGGAGCATGGGCGACGAAATTCTCGTTGGAGAGTTTCTTACGGACACCAGTGAGGAAGCCATTGAGGTGGTCGAGTTCCTTCTGGGCTTTCTCAAGCTCGGCGGCAACATCGATGAGGTCGCCCACAGGGACGGCATACTCATCAGTGCCTACCATGAAGGCGGAGGCATCGGCACTCTTGCTCTCGACGACATCGATGGCCTTCAAGTTCGCCATCTTCTTGATGACGCTGTCGTAGGCTTTCAGATGATCCTCACCGATGACCTGTAGCGTGAGTTCCTTCTTCGGCGCGATATTCTTCTGGTTACGGACGGTACGGACACCACCGACGACCTCCTTGACGCGCTCGATGTCGGCCGTGAGCTGACGGTCGGCATCCGTAGGAGCGGGGATGTCGAGGACGGCCGTCATGATGCTCTCGCCATCCTTGCGGTCGTAGATATGCTGCCACAGTTCCTCTGTGATGAACGGCATGAACGGATGGAGCATCTTCAGCAGGTTGTCGAAGAAGCGGAGCGTGGCATCCATCGTCTTACGGTCGACGGGCTTGCCATATTCCGGCTTCACCATCTCCAGATACCAGGAGGAGAACTCATCCCAGAAGAGGCGGTAGACGGTCATCAGGGCCTCGGAGATGCGGTAGCTCTTGAACTGCTCGTCCATCTCGGCATTGACCTCACGGAGCTTGGCGTCGAACCACTCCACGGCGATACGTGCCGTCGCGGGCTGCTCGATATCCTCCACCTGCCAGCCCTTGACGAGGCGGAAGGCGTTCCAGATCTTGTTGTTGAAGTTACGGCCCTGCTCGCAGAGACTCTCATCGAAGAGGATGTCGTTGCCGGCTGGTGCGGAGAGCATCATGCCCATGCGCACACCGTCGGCGCCATACTTGTCGATGAGCATGAGGGGATCGGGGGAGTTACCGAGACTCTTCGACATCTTACGGCCGAGCTTGTCGCGGACGATACCCGTGAAGTAGACATGCTTGAACGGCATCTTCCCACGGTACTCATAACCGGCCATGATCATACGGGCAACCCAGAAGAAGATGATATCCGGACCCGTCACGAGGTCGGAAGTGGGATAATAATAGTTGATGTCGGGGTTGTTGGGCTCGTTGATACCGTTGAAGACGGAGATGGGCCAGAGCCAGCTGGAGAACCACGTGTCGAGGCAGTCGCTCTCCTGCTCGAGGTCGGCGGCGGTGACGGCGGGATTCTTCGCCTGGGCGAGCTTCAGGGCCTCCTCGGCGGTCTCAGCGACGACGAAGTCCTTCTTGCCGTCGGCAGTCTTGAAATAGTAGGCCGGGATGCGGTGACCCCACCACAGCTGACGGCTGATACACCAGTCCTTGATGTTCTCCAGCCAGTGGCGGTAGGTGTTCTTGTATTTCTTCGGATAGAACTCGATCTCGTCGTCCATCACCGGTGGCAGGGCGATATCAGCGAAGTGTTGCATCTTCAGGAACCACTGCGTGGAGAGCTTCGGCTCGATAGGCACGTTGGTACGCTCGGAGAAGCCGACCTTGTTGTCATAGTCCTCGATCTTCTCCATCAGTCCGGCCTTGTCGAGGTCGATGGCGATCTGCTTGCGCACATCCATACGGTCCTGACCGACATACATGCCGGCAGCCTCGGAGATGGTACCGTTGTCGTTGAAGATATCGATGGTCTCCAGACCGTGCTTCAGACCGAGGGCGTGGTCGTTGACATCATGGGCCGGCGTGACCTTCAGACAGCCGGTACCAAACTGGATATCGACGTAGGAGTCCTCGATGACGGGGATCTCACGGCCTACGAGGGGCACGATGACATGGAGTCCGCTGAGCCACGTGTTCTTTGGGTCGGCAGGGTTGATACACATGGCGGTATCACCCATGATCGTCTCCGGACGTGTCGTGGCGACGACGGCATAATAGCCCTTCTCATCTTTGTGCATGACATTGTCGGGGCTCTTGCGGCTCACCTTGTCCTGCTCAACGATATAATATTTCAGATAGTAGAGTTTGGAGTGCTCATCCTTGTAGATCACTTCCTCGTCGGAGAGGGCCGTCTGTGCCTTCGGGTCCCAGTTGACCATACGGACACCACGGTAGATATATCCTTTGCGGTAGAGGTCTACGAAAACCTTGATGACCCCCTTGGAGCGCGTCTCGTCCATCGTGAAGGCCGTACGGTCCCAGTCGCAGGAACAGCCGAGTTTGCGGAGCTGCTTGAGGATGATGCCGCCGTGCTCACGTGTCCAGTCCCAGGCATGCTCGAGGAACTGCTCACGCGTGAGGTCGGTCTTCTTGATGCCCTGTTCGGCGAGCTTGCCGACGACCTTGGCCTCTGTAGCGATGGAGGCGTGGTCGGTGCCGGGTACCCAGCAGGCGTTCTTGCCTTCCATGCGGGCACGGCGTACGAGGATATCCTGGATGGTATTGTTGAGCATGTGACCCATGTGGAGGACACCCGTCACATTGGGCGGCGGGATGACGATGGTATAGGGTTCGCGACCGTCCGGCTTGCTTGAGAAGAGCTTATGGTCAAGCCAGTACTGATACCATTTCGACTCCACTTGTTGGGGGTCATACTTACTTGCTATTTCCATTTCGATTTGATGAATTTAAATGCGATTTTAAATACAATATTTATTTAGGATGCAAAGTTACGAAATATTTTTGAAAACGCAATATACTTTCCATAAAAATGAGCAATAGAACGGCGTTCCGCCGTCGGGCCGCCACGAGGGACGGCCCCTGCAGGGGAACCATAAAAGATAGCCGTGGAAAATTTGCACTTCTCGATTATTTTCCATAACTTTGCAAGGACAAACGTAAAAGATAAGAATCGTGCACACGAAAGAAGAGAAAATGAAGGCTTTCGGACGGCTGCTCGATGTCCAGAACCGCCTCCGCAAGGAGTGTCCGTGGGATAGGAAGCAGACCTTCGAGAGTCTGAGACCCAATACGATAGAAGAGGTGTTTGAGCTTGCTGACGCCTTGATGGCACAGGACCGCAAGGAGATCCGCATTGAGCTCGGTGACGTCATGGAGCATGTCGTGTTCTATGCCATGCTCGGAGAGGAGTGTGGCGCCTTTGATATGGCTGATGTCTGCAACAAAGAGGCGGAGAAGCTCATGTTCCGCCATCCGTTCATCGACTGGACGGGATGGGAAGGTGATCCGAAGGCGAAGGCTGTGGGCAGCAAGTCTACCGATAACTCCGACAAGCCCACCACGGCCGCCGATGTCGAGATGACCTGGGAACAGATCAAGCAAAAGGAGAAGGACGGCAACAAGACTGTTCTCGGCGGTGTCCCCCGGTCGTTGCCGAGTCTTATCAAGGCCTACCGTATCCAGGACAAGGCGCGGAATGTCGGCTTCGATTGGAAAGACAAGAGTGATGTGTGGGCAAAGGTCCGTGAGGAGATGGGTGAACTCGAAGACGAGTTGCGCAAGGAGGATAAGGAGCGGTCTACCGAGGAACTCGGCGACTTCCTCTTCTCCGTGATCAATGCTGCCCGCCTCTATCATCTCAATCCCGACAACGCCTTGGAGAAGACGAACCGGAAGTTCATCCGGCGTTTCAATTATGTGGAACAGAAAGCCAAGGAGCAGGGACGTGAGTTGAAAGACCTTACGCTCGGCGAGATGGACGAGCTATGGAATGAAGCAAAGAGAAAAGAACCTAAAAAATAAACGGATATGAAGAAGATGTTGATGATGGCAGCCGTGATCGGGATGGTCTTCGCCTTTGCGGGCTGCAAGCAGAGTAGCAAAAAGGCTACACCGGTAATCAGTCAGACAGAGCAGACGCAGAAGAATGACAACGACAGTACAGTGTATGGTGTCTGTGGTGATGGTACGGCTATGCATACCCTGGAACTTATCACCGATGCCGGTGACACGCTGAACTATATGATTGATGACGAGGAAGACCAGTCACCCGTTGTCGGTGGTCTCTTCAGTGGTGATCGTATGGCGGTCATCGGACATAAGGAAGGCGGCGATCTCGTGGCTACGAAGATCATCAACCTCACGACGCTCACGGGTAAGTGGATGAGTCTCGACAAGAACTTCGAGATCCTCGAGGGTGGTCAGGTGAAGTCGTATGCCAAGGCAGAGAACAATCCGTGGACGACATGGAAGATCCTCAATGGTAAACTGCTGTTGAATAAGGATACCTTTGATATTGACAACCTCGGTGCCGACAGTCTCTATCTCGAGAATAAGAACGGTATCTTCACCTTTAAGCGTCAGAAGTAGGATTGGAGCCTTTCAATGTTTTTATCCTGGGGTGCGGGTCGGCGATGCCGACGATGAAACATAACCCGTCGGCGCAGGTCGTGGAGATCCGCGGTAAGTTCTTCATGGTCGACTGTGGCGAGGGCACGCAGCTGCAGTTGCGGCGCGCCCGTGTCCACTTCAATAAGATCTCCGCCGTTTTCATCTCCCATCTCCATGGCGACCACTGTTTCGGACTCATCGGGATGATCTCCACCTTCGGCATGCAGGGCCGGACAGCAAGTCTCCATGTCTATGGGCCGAAGGATTTGGGACCGATCTTACAGCAACAGTTGGATTTCTTCTGTCATGACCTGGGCTATGAGGTCGTGTTCCATGCTGTGGATACGACGGTAAACAAGGTGATCTATGAGGACCGGAGCCTAACGGTGGAGACGATACCCCTGGAGCACCGCATGCCTTGCTGTGGTTATCTCTTCCGGGAGAAGGCGACACTGCCGCATATCCGTCGGGATATGATCGATTTCTATGGTATTCCGATCAGTCAGATCAATAATATCAAAGCCGGTGCGGGGTGGACGACGGCTGACGGCAAGGAGATTGCTCAGAGTCAGTTGGTGACGTCCGCTGATCCCGTCCGCAGTTACGCCTATTGCAGTGATACCCGCTATATCCCCACGCTTCACAACCTTTTAGAGGGTGTCAGCCTCCTCTATCATGAGTCGACGTATGCCCATGACCGGGAGGCCTTTGCCGCGAAGTATTTCCATTCCACGGCGGCACAGGCGGCTACCGTCGCCCGTGATGCCCATGTTGGTCAATTGGCCTTAGGGCATTACAGCGCGCGCTATCCGGATGAGAGCATTTTGCTGGAAGAGGCACAGGCCGTCTTCCCCAATACGGTGCTGACGAATGAAGGGGATAGCCTCACCCCTGCCCCCTCCCCTGAAGGGAAGGGGGAGTGAAATGCGAGACACACCAATCCTTCCCTTCCTTGCGCTTGCAAAGCGCAAGCACACAACGGCAGGCCCTCTCGAACGGGACTTCTATTTCAGGAATCTGTCTGCCTCTATGGCAGCTTTTGCGCCGGAACCGGCGGCGACGATGCCCTGGCGGTAGACGGGATCGCAGACATCACCGGCGGCAAAGACGCCCTCGATGTTTGTGGCCTGACTGTTGCCCTTGGTTTTGATAAAGCCCTGAGCGTCCATCTCTAAGCCGCTGTCCTTGAAGAGCTCCGTGTTCGGCTTATGACCGATAGCGAGGAAGAATCCGTCGATGGCAATATCGAACTTCTCCTCGTTGGGCTCTCCCTTGAAACGTACGAGGTGGGCACCCTCCACGCCGTTCTCACCAAAGAGACCGAGGGTGTTCGTGTTGTAGAGAATCTCGATATTCTCCTTTTCCTCCACACGCTTGCGCAGAATCTCCGCGGCACGGAGGTAGGGCTTGCGGACAATCATGTATACTTTCTTGGCCAATGAGGCGAGATACATCGCTTCCTCGCAAGCCGTGTCACCACCACCGACGACAGCAACGGTACGTTTGCGGTAGAAGAAGCCGTCACAGGTAGCGCAGGCACTGACACCCTGACCACTGTATTTCTGCTCATCAGGGAGACCGAGATATTTGGCACTGGCACCGGTAGCGATGATGACGGTGTCGGACTCAATTTCACGACCGTTGTCATCGGTGAAATGGAAGGGACGGCTGCTGAGGTCGGCCTTCGTGATGCTGCCGTCACGCAGCTCAGCGCCGAAGCGGCCGGCTTGCTCCTTGAGGTCCATCATCATTTGATTACCGTCGACGCCTTGTGGATAGCCGGGGAAGTTCTCCACGGTCGAAGTCGTGGTGAGCTGACCGCCGGGCTGCAGACCGGAATAGAGGACGGTTTTCAAGCCGGAACGGCCACAGTAGATGGCCGCGGTATAGCCTGCTGGGCCGCTGCCGATGATGAGTGTCTGAATTTTTTCCATATTTGTTCCTTTCTTCTGTATCGTCTCCTGTCTTGCAGGAGAGGGGTTATTATCTAAAAATAGGTCACAGAATTCGTCATGCTGTTCTGAAGTACCTGAGAATTGTCCGTTATAGGGCAATCATTGTGCAAATTTACGATTTTCTTTCACTTTTTCGGCCGATAATTTGCATTTTAAATTATTTTTAATTAATTTTGCATCTGAAAGAACAATGAAATAAAGAATGCCTCGTTAAAATATATAGTTGAGAAAAATTTTCACCATACTGTTGTCCCTTGTGCTACTTGTACTGTCGTCTTGTCAGTTCAAGTTGAAGCCTTATGAAGACGATCTTAGCCTACCTAGTTATCAAGTACAACGCTATGACCGTCTGGAGAGTCGTTATCTTACGACGGGTGATTTCTCCGCTTTGCAACAGATGAATACCGACTATCCTATTGAGACACGTACCCTCATTGAGAAGATGCTGCAGCTCGGCTCTATTGAGGATCGGGATATCCGTACGAAGTTTCTGATGTTCTATCAAGACTCCACGCTTCAGTCGCTCATCAATGATGTGGAGACGGAGTATGCCAATATGGATGATATCAACGATGGTCTGGAGAAGAGTTTTAAACAACTGGAACAGTGGATCCCATCGATGCAGCATCCCGAGTTTTATGCTCAGATTGGCGCTTTGGATCAGAGTATTGTCATTGGTGACAAGAGCGTGGGTATCTCGTTGGATAAATATATGGGTGAGAACTATCTCCTTTACAAGAAATACTATAACTATAATCAGCGCCAGCAGATGACGCGTGCTTATATCGTTCCCGACTGTATCACATTCTATCTGTTGAGCCTCTATCCGTTGCCCAACTTCCAGAGTCAGCCGCAGCGGACACGTGATCTTCATTTCGCCAAGATGATGTGGGTGGCCAATCAGGCTATGGGTACGCATTTCTTCCGTACACCTTACGTGCATGTCATCGCAAAATATATGAAGGCACATCCGAATGTGAGCATTGAGGATCTGCTGAAGAGTGAGGATTATAGCAAGATAATTGATTAGTTCAATGAATAAAGTAACCTTGTTTCTCTCAGCTGTATTGATCTCCATGTCAGCTTCTTCTATCTCCGCACAGGCAGCAGAGCACCTCGATCTGAAGGCTATCACCTCCGGGGCTTTCTCTGCCAAGTATATCACGGGTATTAACCCCATTCCCGGCACCGACCGTTATGCCTCTATCAGTGCCGACAACAAGCAAGTCATAGAATATTCTTTCCGTACGGGTAAGCAGTTGCGCGTCCTGTTTACGGCGCCCGACAGTATCACCTCCGTCGATGGTTACACCATCAGCCCTGATGGTCGTAAGTTGCTGATCATGACGAAACGCAAGGCGGTTTATCGCCGTTCTTTCAAGGCGGAATATTTCATCTATGATATCGCCTCGAAGAATCTTACGAAGCTCTCCTCGGGAGACAATCAGCAGGTGGCGACGTGGTCACCCGACAGCCGTCATGTGGCTTTCGTGCGTGACAATAATCTCTTCATCACTGACGGAAAGACAGAGGTGCAGGTGACGACGGACGGTAAGTTCAATGCCGTTATCAATGGTATTCCCGACTGGGTCAACGAGGAGGAGTTTAGTTTCAACCGTGCCTTCGCGTGGAATGCCGACGGCTCCGCCCTGGTATGGATCCGTTATGATGAGAGCCGTGTGAAGACCTATGATTTGCAGCTTTTTGAAGGAAGTAATCCCGAGCGGACGGAATATGCCGTCTATCCCGGACACTATAGCTATAAGTATCCGAAGGCCGGTGAGGATAATGCCCTCGTCAGCCTATGGAGCTATGACGTCAGGAAGGGAACTAAGCAACAGGTTAATTTGCCGCTGGAAGCTGACGGTTATATCCCCCGTATTATCAAGACCGGTGATAAGAATGGTCTCATGGCCTATACCATGAACCGCCATCAGGACTCCCTGCGGCTCTATCGTGTAAATCCTTTCACGGCGAAGAGTCAGCTCGTCGTTCTGGAGACGGTGCCCAAATATGTGAAAGAGGAGGCCATGGAGGGTATCATGATCGGGAAACAGACGATCCTCGTGCCCAGTGACCGTAACGGATACATGCATCTCTATCTCTACGACCATAACGGCAAACTGTTGCGGCAGGTGGAGGATGGCCATTATGATGTCTTGCAGGTTTATGGCTATGACGAAAAGAACGGTGATGTCTATTTCCAGGCTGACAAGCAGAACGCCCATGACCGTCAGGTCTATGTTGCCCATGCCGATGGTCGTGTGGAAGCGCTGACGCATCGGCCGGGCAACAACAATGCCCTCTTCTCCGGCGATTATCGTTATTTCGTGAATATCTGGAGTGACTATAACACACCCTATGTCTTTACGGCCCGTGATCAGAAAGGCCAGGCGATCCGTGTCCTGGAGGATAACAAGGAACTGAAGAAGAAGATTGCGGACTATGGATGGACCAAGAAAGAGACTTTTTCTTTCACCACTTCCGAGGGCGTGAATCTCGACGGTTGGATGGTCCGTCCTGCCGATTTCAATCCTGCTAAGAAATATCCCGTTATCCTTTACCAGTACAGTGGTCCCGGCAACCAGCAAGTCGTTGATTCCTGGTCTACGGGAAGTATGGGCAATGGCGGTGCTTTTGATATGTATCTCGCCCAACAGGGCTTCATCGTTGCCTGTGTTGATGGACGAGGCACCGGTGGCCGTGGCGCTGATTTTGAGAAATGTACTTATCTGAAGATCGGTGATCTGGAGTCGAAAGATCAGGTGGAGACAGCACAGTATCTGCAGACGCTGCCGTATGTCGATAAGGACCGTATCGGTATCTGGGGCTGGAGTTTCGGCGGTTTCAACACGCTGATGAGTATGAGCGAGGGCCGTCCGGTCTTCAAGGCCGGTGTTGCCGTTGCGCCGCCTACCAACTGGCGGTGGTATGACACGATCTATACAGAGCGTTATATGCGCACGCCGAAGGAGAATCCCGATGGCTATGCCACGAATCCTATCGTCCGTGCACCGAAGCTCCATGGTCGTCTGCTGATCTGCCATGGTACTGCCGATGACAATGTGCATCCGCAGAACACGTTTGAATATGCCGAAGCCCTTATTCAGGCAGATAAGGACTTCAAGGAGAATTATTATACCAACCGCAACCACAGTATCTTCGGTGGCAACACGCGCAACCACCTGCTGCGGCAGATCGCGGAGTGGTTTAAGGAAAACTTGTAAGGCCTTTCTGATCCCTTTGCAGGGGCCGTCCCTTGTGGCGGCCCGACGGCGGAACGCCGTTCTCTATTACGGAATGCCCTTACGGGCATTGGGCCGCCACAAGGGACGGCCCCTGCAAAAAGACCAACGGGTGAGGCTTTACTCTATGATCCCCGCCTGTTTCCACTGTTCTGCAAGCGTGGTGGCATCCTGACGGGCAGTGTCGGCATCGACCTCATATTCTTTTGTAAGGAGGTCTGCAAGGGTGTCTACCGTGAACTCCTGATCTTGGATATGTTCCCAAAGATAGGCAGAACTCTCATTCATACTGATGATATTGCTGAAGTCGATATTCTCTTTGCCTTCAGCGACAACGACTTTCGCTCCGCAGACATCACGGAGGTTGAATCCTTTCTTAGCTTTCATATTTTTTTCTCGATTCTTTTCTTCTTGGCGGAACTTCGTTTGCCAAGTTTACTTTTTTACTTCTTTACTTTTTTACTTTTTTACTTTTTTACTTTTATATGGGGCGGAACAGGATGAATCATGTCCCTACATCGGACCGAACCATGGAATCCAGATGCGACGATAGGCGGCGAGGAGATAACGGCGGAAGGGAAGGAGCATCCGGCACCAAAAGAAAGAGTAGGTACGCCACTTCAGGCCGTTGGTCTTGTCGAGGTAGTCATGCCCTTTCCGATAGAAACCAAGAGCGAAGGCCTTGACATCCTCCCGTCGACAGTGCTCACAACCCATATTGCCGTCACCACGAAGGGTCACGGCATCACCGTTGATCTTCACGATACGGTGAAGGACGAAATGCTTCGGTGCTGTCTCTGCCAGGACGGCATCCCCGACATGAATCTGTTGTACTTTCGTCAGCAGAGCCTTGTCACGGTTGTCCTCCAGGAAGGGTCGCATGGAGAAGCCTTTCAGCCGTAGTGTCACCGTGTGTCCCTCATTGATCAGGGCAATGACCTGTGGCAGGAGGATGGCATTCTCCATCTTTTTCTCTATGATCGGAATCTTTTCCATTTGTTTCATTTTATGCAGTGGCGGAACATGATGAATCATGTCCCTACGGCGATGGCATCGTGGCAGACATGTGCGGCTTCCTCATTGGGTAGACAATGGAGGGTATAGATACCTGTTGTCTGAATGAGTTTCGTGACGGTGTCACAGATACGGTTGAAGAGTTTCGGCTCCCATTTCATGCTCGAACAAGAGGGGAGGACGGATACGAAGGCCTGGACGGGCGGCAGTTTCTCCACGCTGTTGGTCGTTGCCCTGTCTATACGTGTCAGGGCTCCGAGTCGCGCTTTCACATTCCGGTAGCACGGTGTCTTACCGCTCCAGGGGCTACCATATATATAAGGTGTACCGTCTATGATGCGGATGATGGGGTTATCATCATTCATCAAGTCACAGTCGGGGAGATATCTCAGCCACATGCTCACCTGTGTGCTCTTTCCCGTCCCGCTCTTAGCGATGAAGGCATAGCCCCAGCCGTGCTGCCGCACCAGTGAGGCATGGATGAGGAGGGTGTCATGCCAGGCGGCGGAGAACGAGAAGACGAGCATGAGGGCGTTATTCAGTCCGAACTTCCGCATGTTGTAGTTGCCGTTGAGGGCACACTGGCAGCGGGAGAAGTCGGCATTGGCGATGAGCAGACAACAGCTGCCGCCATTGAGGTCCTTGATAATGAACTGGTAGCCGCCGTCATCAATACGGTCCACGATGGTATTGCCATTCCCCGTATCGAAATTACGAATCCGTTCCCGACGACTCTTCTCCACAGGTTGTAGCTTGTCGTCAATGCGCAGATGGAAGAGGAGTGACTTCCCCTCTTTCGGCTTTTCACAGGAAAAAGGCAGCATCGACGGAACGAGGTCGATGCTGTTAAATTTGCTTGCGGCGAAAGAGAGACAGACGGGCATCTCTGCCAGTGAGAAGAAAAAATCTTGGTTGTTTGTACCCATCGTTACCGGTTCATGTTACCGCCGGGACCCATGCCATGGCCCATATCATTACCGGGCCCCATACCGTTTTCGGGACCTTCATCGCCTGGGCGCATACCCTGTTTCGGCGCGGCGGGGCGTTTCTCTTTCTTCGGTTTCTTGTTATTCTTCTTTTTCTCCTGGGCAGCCTCGGCCATTCCTTCCACAGTATCTTCCCAAGGGGTATAAGACTTGAAAGCAAAATCAGCGTCCATATTCTTGACGATATAAAGAATCGGGGTCACCTCGTTCTCACCGCGTTTGGCTCTTTTCTTGTTTTTTTTCTGCTGCTTCTCGTTGAGATTACTATAGCGGGTCATCATACTGGTCCGCATTTTCTCAGCAGCCTCCTTCGTAGCAGCATATTCCACGACGCAGGTGCGGAAAGGCATGCCCTTCTGCTTGAAATAGTTGCGGAGCTGGTCGGAATACTGGTCACGGCCGCGCAGAAAATTCGTCTTGGAATCGAACCATGCCGAGTCGACGGGCATGACATCGGAGACATAGACCGTGGAGTCATTGAAAGAGGCGGAGAAACCATACATATAGATCTTCTTCATGACGTCACGGGCAGAAGCTGCCGGCGTCGAGAGGACGAGGGCGGCAGCGGAGAGAAGCATATATTTTTTTAAATTCATACGTGTTGATGATTATCCTAAGAATGTCTTGAGAACCTTACTGTCGACACTGTTGCGGAGCTTTCGCAGACTCTTCTCGCGAAGCTGGCGTACACGTTCGCGTGTGAGGTTATACTTGGCTCCGATCTCCTCAAGGCTCAGCTCCGGTCCGTAGAGGCCATAGGTGTCCGCAATGATGTTGCGCTCCCTTTCGGTGAGGAGGGTGTCGAGGGCTGTTTTCAACTCTTTCTTCAGCGACTCTTGCATGAGTTCGGCATCGGCGGGCGGCGTGTTGGCCGGGACGGTGTCGGCGAGACTGTTGTTTTCATCATCCTGGAATGGCGCGTCCATACTGACATGATGGGTGTTGCCTTTGATGGCTTCCTCGATCTTGTCCTCGGGGATATTGGTCTCCATGGAGATCTCCTCGATACTCGGCTTGCGCTCGTTTTCCTGTTCAAACTTGTTCAGGGCCCGGCTGATCTTAGAGACATTGCCGACCTGGTTCAGTGGCAGACGTACCATACGACTCTTTTCGGCGATCGCCTGAAGGATACTCTGACGGATCCACCAAACGGCATAGGAGATGAACTTGAATCCCCTTGTCTCATCGAATTTCTCAGCGGCCTTGATAAGTCCCATATTCCCCTCGTTGATGAGATCGGGGAGGGAGAGACCCTGATTCTGATATTGCTTAGCCACAGAGACGACGAATCGCAGGTTGGCCTTGGTGAGTTTATCCAGGGCCTCCCGGTCGCCTTTCTTAATGCGGCGTGCCAGTTCCACCTCTTCTTCGGGAGATATCATCTCTTCATGACTGATCTCCTGAAGGTATTTGTCAAGTGAGGCGTTCGCACGGTTGGTGATAGACTTTGAAATTTTCAACTGTCTCATGCGCATACAGATTAAGTTTGGTTGCAAAAATACGAATTTTATTTCATTTGACAAAGAAATCCCCATAGTTTTTCATTATTATGTTAATGAAAAGCTATGGGGATTCATTCACTGATCCTATTGTAGGTGTCGTCCTATTGTGGCCACGCACCTACATTGAGGCGGAACATCATAAATTATTTCTCCAGCGGGACGGCGTAGTAAGCCTTCTTGCCGGTGGGCCAGATACCCTGGATATAGAGTACCGGACTCTTACTCGTAGAAGCAGACTTGACGATATTCTGGAGCTCGTCGATCGTACTGATCTTCTGGTCGTTGACGACCTGGATGATGAGGCCGCGGTTGATACCGGCCTGTTTGAAGGCACCATTGTTGACTTTCGTCACGACGAGGCCGTAGTTGATACCCATCTGTTTCTTCTCTTCGGCGTTGACAGGACGGAACTGGGCACCGAGAACATCGAGGTCTGCCTGTTTGACGATGGACGTCGTGCCCTGCGCGTTCTTCAGCGTGACGGTCTTGCTGTGCTTGTTCTTGTTATGGAGATAGGTGATGGTGACCTTGTCACCGGGTTTCTTGCTGTTGATGATCTCCTGCAGCTCACCCATCTTCGTGATCTTCTTACCGTCGACATTGATGATGACATCATTCTTCTGCAGACCGGCAGCGGCACCGGCGCCATCAGGATCGACACTGTCGACATAGACGCCCTCGTTGGTACCGAGGTCTACGCTCTTGCCGTCTTCTTTCTGGGCATTGATATAGTTGAGCACGTCACCACCCTTGATACCGAGCCATGCACGCTGTACACTGCCATACTGCTTAATATCGCTGATGACCTTGTTCATGATGGCCGTCGGAATGGCGAAGCCATAACCTGTGTAACTGCCGGTAGGAGAGTAGAGCATGGCGTTGATGCCGACGAGCTCGCCACGCGTGTTGACGAGGGCACCACCGGAGTTACCGGGGTTGATAGCGGCATCGGTCTGGATGAACGAGGAGATACCTGTTGTGGCTCCCGGCTCGTTGATGCTGCGGCCTTTGGCACTGACGATACCGGCGGTGACGGTGCTGTTCAGACCGTAGGGGTTACCGACGGCGATGACCCACTCGCCGACCTTCAGGTCGTCACTGTTGCCGATAGGCAGGGTGGGGAGGTTCTTGGCATCGATCTTGATGAGGGCGAGGTCGGTGACCTTGTCGGTACCAATGATCCGTGCGGAGAACTCGCGGTTGTCGTCGAGGGTGACGGTCAGCTCGTCGGCGCCTTCTACGACATGGTTATTGGTGACGATATATCCGTCCGGGCTGATGATGACACCACTACCCGTGGCTTCCTGCTTCGGCGTCTGCACCTGTTGCTTGCGGGTGCCGCCGTTGCCCTGGTTCGGATTACCGAAGAAGCCGAAGGGATCGCTGAAGAAGTCATCGAAAGGATTGCTCTGTACTTCAATGGTCTTAGTCTTGGAATTCTGGACATACTTGATATGTACGACAGCAGGGAGAGCCTTGCTGGCGGCATAGGTAAGGTCTACGGGCTGACCGGCAGCTGCTACGGCAGGAGCCTCGGCGGCCTGTACTTTGATGAAAGCGCCTGTGGAGAGTGTCAGCGAAGCGACACAAGCACCGGCGATCAAATACTTACTGATGTTCTTTGTCATAATCGTTATCTTTATTACTGAATATTTTCTATTTTCCAAAATCGCTTGCAAATATAAGCGCAAAATTTGTTAATCTGCCATGATGACGCTTATCTTTATCCCAATTTAACAATTTAATTTTTGACCTTAAGTGTTCTTAAGCAATAAAAGGAGAAATGATAAAGAAAGTTTCTTGATTTAAGAAAAAGTTTGTACCTTTGCAACCCGAAAGCAGTGTCCCGGCTCTGCCGCTGGCGTCCTTGGCGGCGCGAGAGGAAAGTCCGGGCAGCACGTGGACGCTTCACTTCCGAAAATAGAAGCTATTGGTGACAGTAGGTGACGGCAGAAGAGAATGACCGCCCCTTTGGGGGTAAGGGTGAGAAGGTGGTGTAAGAGACCACCAGCCGCCGGGTGACCGGCGGGCTGTGCCGGCTGGAGGCTGCAAGTTCATGTATACCACAGTCTGAGGGGTAGTCCGCCCGATTGTCCTTGTGACATCTGTGGAGGGTAGAATGCTTGAGGCGGCGGGTGACCGTCGTCCTAGATAAATGGCAGGCGGCAGTCTCTGACTGCAACGGAACCCGGCTTACAGGGGCACTGCTTTCGTTTTTTTATTTCTTGACCATTACTTAATAGCAGAAGACTATGCTGAAAGAACTTGACAAGCCGATCCTTGATGACTTCGAGCATCAGGTGACGCGGAAGATGCAACAGTTTGAACAGGATGCGGCCTTCCCGAAGTTGGAAGACTACGGCCTGTCGCGTGAAAAGCTCGATGATTATCTCTTTGATAAACAGGCTATCCTCGACATGGGTGGGTCACCGCGCACGCAGCTCACCATTGCCGGTGTCCTCATCGTTCTTCCCGTCCTTATCCTCTCGGCATTCCCCGAGGAGAGTTATCCTTTCGGTTCTTATACGCTCTTTGCCGCCATCGCCCTGGGCATCCTTCTGGCCCTCTTCGCCAAGTCGTTATTGAAGATGATTATCCAGGTGCGCCTGCGCAAGCTCGCTGATCCGAAAGTGGACGGCTTCATCCATGCCGTGCTGAGATATAAACAATAAAAAAAACGGATGCTCAACTTTCGTTAAGCATCCGCTTTCGTGCGCCCTTAGGGATTCGAACCCTAGACCCACTGATTAAGAGTCAGTTGCTCTACCAACTGAGCTAAGGGCGCAAGATTGATGAAAGACTTCATCGCTTTGATTCCGTTTGTGCGCCCTTAGGGATTCGAACCCTAGACCCACTGATTAAGAGTCAGTTGCTCTACCAACTGAGCTAAGGGCGCAAACGAATTTTGCTACATCTCTGCGAGTTACCGAAGTACTCATTTCTGAAATGCGAGTGCAAAGGTACATACTATTTTTGATACTGCCAAATTTTTCGGCGTATTTTTTCAAAATTTTTTCCTGAGCCGGTATTTTCGGCGTAGATTCGCTCTTTTCCCGCGGCGTCATTTTCCGTGATGACATAGTCGTAAGCGTTGCCGAGATTCTCGCGGATCCGCTCCATCTGTTCTTTCGGGATATTCACGGCGATGAGGCTGCGGGCATCAGTGGTGTCGTTACCTATATATATATTATAGGTGTCGCGGCGTGTCAGCGGCAGGGCAGGGTAGGCGTTGAAGGTCCGAAGGAAATCATAGAGTCCTTGTACGTTGTCGAGGAGGAATTTCGTGCGGAAGAACGCCTGACCGAGACCTTGACGGCGGAGTATATAGAGTTCACGCGTGACATCGCCAATCTGCCACGAGCCTTCTTTCGGATCGAGGAAGTAGATGCCGAGTCCGGCAGCGATGTCTTTCCCTTGGGCCTGCTCCTTCCAGTCGATGGCGAAGGGATAGAAGTTGTTGTCCCGGAAATACATCATCGGATAGAGGTTGTCCATGAGCCCCTCGTGGAGCCATCCCGTAGCATCCTGGCAGACGCGCTCGTAGGCATTCCAGCCATGGCTCCAGAAACGGCTGAGGTCGTCGGCCTTGCCGATGGGAGAGCAGGAGAGGGTGACCCACGGCTTCACGCTGGTGACGGCGTCATGAATCTTACGGACGATGGACGTGATATACGCGCGGGCCTGATCGTGGTTCTTGCGAATCTTCCATGTCTCGGGATAACGGATATAGTCGAGGTTGATGCCGTCGACATCATAGCGGCTGACGATCTCCCGGCACAGTCGTGCGAGATAGTCGCCCGTTCGCGGGTCTTCGGGATCCATATAGCACTCGTTGGCGATGGTCTTGATGCGCCCTGAGAAACGGCGGCGCAGATTCTTCACGCCGGCCTGGTTGGGATGGCCCACGGGGATGCAGACGATCCACGCCTCCAGGCGCATGCCGCGGCGGTGGCACTCGTCGATGGCGAACTGCAGGGCGTCATAGCCCGGCGACTTCCCCGGGAATCCGCTCAGACAGCCGTCCCACGGCTCCAGGTCGGAGGGGTAGATGACGGTGCCGCGGATGCGGGTCTGCAGAATGACGGTATTGATGTTGACGGCCTGCAGTTTATCGAGGATGTCGCGCAGCTGCTGTTTCTGCCGCTCGATGGACGACGGTGTCTGTGCGTAGCCGCGGGGCCAGTCGAGGCCACCGATGGTCGTGAGCCATACGGCGCGCGTCTCCCGTTTGGGGCAGTAGGATGTGCTGTCGTTATGCTGAAGATTGGTAAACCACTGTGCCTGAGCCTCCGAAAGGGAGAGCACCAGAAGGGTGAGCGAAAAGAATAATCTATTTATGACTGACATTTTCTGATAAATTTGCCACAAAGTTACAACTATTTTTTTGTTTCTCAAATAAAATGAGTAATTTTGCAAATGTTATCTCACACAAGAAACAAACTTTACAAATAAAATGATTTCATTTACTTTAAGTCTTGTGGCCCTGATCCTCGGATATCTCCTGTATGGAAAGTTCGTGGAACATGTCTTCGGGCCTGATGACCGTCCCACGCCCGCCGTGGCGAAGGCCGACGGTGTCGACTATATCGTCATGCCGACATGGAAGATCTTCATGATTCAGTTTCTCAATATCGCCGGCACGGGTCCTATCTTCGGTGCCATCATGGGCGCGTGGTATGGTCCTGCGGCCTATCTGTGGATCGTACTCGGCTGTATCTTCGCCGGTGCCATGCACGACTATTTCAGTGGCATGCTCAGTGTGCGTCATGGCGGCTGCGACCTGCCCAATCTCGTAGGCACCTATCTCGGCAAGAAGGCGCAGGCGGTGATGCTCGTCTTCTCCGTGCTGTTGCTGATGATGGTCGGTGTCGTCTTCGTCTATTCGCCGGCGCTGATCCTGAAGGATATGTGGGGCTCCACGCTCTTCTGGGTCATCGTGATCTTCATCTACTATATCATCGCCACGCTGTTGCCGATCGACAAGATTATCGGAAAGATCTATCCCATCTTTGCCTTCTCGCTCCTCTTCATGGCAGCGGCGCTGATGGTCGGCCTCTTCGTGAAGATGCCCGCCCTGCCGGAGCTCTGGGATCATGCGAGCACTTTTAATAATAATGTACCGCCGAAGATCCTCGGCGTGGAGAGCTATCTCGGCAAGAATCCTCTCTTCCCCTGTCTCTTCCTGACGATTGCCTGTGGCGCCATCAGTGGTTTCCACGGTACGCAGAGCCCGTTGATGGCCCGCTGTATCGATACGGAGAAGCATGGCCGTGCCGTCTTCTACGGTGCCATGATCACGGAGGGTGTCGTCGCCCTCATCTGGGCTACCGTCTCCATGTATTTCTTCTACTATGGTGGTTGGAAAGAGTGCTTGGATGGCAATACGATCAACGAGTTTATGCAGCAGGTCAAGGTCCCCGGCGGCAAGACGCTCATCCAGTATTTCACGGCGCCGAATGTCGTGGAGGATGTCTGTCGTGGCTGGCTCGGTCTCTTCGGTGGTATCCTGGCTATCCTCGGTGTTGTCGCAGCGCCGATCACTAGTGGCGATACGGCGTTCCGCAGTGCCCGCATGATCATCGCCCAGGGCCTTCACATGAGTCAGCGTGAGATCCATAAGCGTCTCGTCATCTGTATCCCGATGTTTGCCGCTGCCATCGCCTTGCTCGTTTGGCAGATGGAGAATCCTGATGGCTTCAACACCATCTGGCAGTGGTTCGGCTGGAGCAACCAGACGTTGAGCGTCTTCACGCTTTGGACGATCACTGTCTATCTGACGCAGAAAAAGAAACCGTTTTATATCTCCTTGATCCCGGCACTCTTCATGACGACGGTATGTTCCACGTTCCTCTTCGTCAGTCCGATGGCCGCCGGTCTGCCTGTGAACATCGGCTACTCCCTCGGCGCTGTCTGCCTCGTCATCGCCTGCGTGTGGTTCTTCGCGTGGTACCGGAAACAATAGATCCTCTGCAGGGGCCGTCCCTTGTGGCGGCCCGATGCCCGTTAGGGCATTTCAAAGACGCATGACGATTCGGCGTTCCGCCGACGGGCCGCCACAAGGGACGGCCCCTGCAAATGGATCAATAATATATGTTATAATTTTGGATCAGCAATATCCCTCAAAACTCTTGGAGAAGGCCGTCAGCGCCTTTGCCACCCTGCCGGGCGTAGGGCGGCGCACGGCGCTGCGCCTTGCCCTTTTCACGCTCCGTCAGGACGAGCAGCAGGTAGACAGTTTCGTCGATGCCATCGCCCGACTGAAGAAGGATGTGAAATACTGTAAGGTATGCCATAACATCAGTGACACCGATGTCTGTCCCATCTGCAGTGATCCTCATCGTGACCACCATACCGTATGTGTCGTGGAAAATATCCAGGATGTGATGGCGGTGGAGAATACAATGCAGTATCATGGCCTCTATCATGTCCTTGGCGGTATCATCTCTCCGATGGATGGTATCGGTCCCAGTGACCTCGCTATCGGTTCCTTGGTGGAGCGTGTGGCGAAGGGAGATATCAACGAGGTGATCCTCGCCCTCGGTTCCACGATGGAGGGGGATACGACGAACTTTTATATCTCCCGTCAGCTGGCGCCTTATCCGAATGTGAAGCTCACCGTCATTGCCCGGGGTATCTCCGTGGGTAATGAACTGGAGTATACGGATGAGGTGACGCTCGGCCGTTCCATTCTCAACCGTCAACCATTTAACAAATAAAATCATGGAAAATCAACCTATAACATTAGAAAGTGCCCAAAAAGTACTGATGATCCTTGCCGTCAGCGACTTGCTGATGGCCGCCCTCATCGTCCTCGTCTGTGAGACGGGTGCTGTCGATCTCTCCGTTGTCGATTTCTCGGAGAATCCTACAGTACTCTTCCTCACTGAGTGTATCGACCAGATCGTGAGTATCGCCTTGATACCCTTGGCATTGTATCTCTTCAAATTCAAGAAAGTCCATGCCGAACTGATGGCGAAGAAGGCTGAGGCCTTGCAGCGATGGGGCATCATCCGGTTGCAACTGTTGTTGCTGCCGTTGTATGTCAATATCATCGTCTATTATATCACGATGGTGCCGGGCTATGCCTATATGGCGGTGATCCTGCTTATCGCCCTCGTATTTGTCTTTCCCTCCAAGGGACGTTGTGAAAGGGAGATCAGCGAATGAAACTGTCTGTTGTTATTGTCAACTATAATGTGAAGTTCTATCTCGACCAGTGTCTGCGGTCGGTGGAGCGGGCGATGGAGGGGATTGACGGTGAGGTGATCGTCGTCGACAACCATTCCTCTGATGGCAGCGTGCCTTTCCTCAAGCCTCGCCACCCCGAAGTGACGTTCATCGAGAGTCTGCGTAACCTCGGCTTCGCCCGTGGCAACAACCTCGCCATCCGCCAGGCCCGCGGCGAGTATGTCCTGTTGCTCAATCCCGACACGATTGTCGGGGAGGATGTGTTCCGCGAGGCCCTTACCTTCGCCGACGCTCATCCGAAGAGTGGGGCCATTGGCGTGAGAATGCTCAATGCCTATGGACTTCGCGCCCCAGAGTCACGGCGCGGCATCCCGACGCCGATGACGTCCTTCTATAAGATGTCGGGGCTGTGCCAGCGTTATCCTAATCATCCGAAATTCGGACATTATTATATGTCGGATTTACCTTGGGACCGTCCCGGAGAGATCGAGATTGTCAGCGGCGCTTTCTGTCTGCTACGCCATGAGGCCTTGAAGGCTGTCGGTCTCCTCGACGAGGATTTCTTCATGTACGGCGAGGACATCGACCTCAGTTATCGCTTGTTGAAGGGCGGTTGGAAGAACTATTACCTGCCGTTGAATATCCTGCATTATAAGGGGGAGAGCACGGAGAAGAGTTCGTTCCGTTATGTGCATGTCTTCTATGAGGCCATGCTGATTTTCTTCCGCAAGCATTACGGTCATCTGAGTTTCCTGCTCTCCGTGCCTATCCGCTTAGCGATCATGGCGAAGGCCTCCGTGAGTCTGCTGGGGCTCTTCCATCACCGTATCCGTAAGATGCTGGGATTTTTCACGCCGTCAACGAAGAAGTCTGTCGACTATCAGGTCTTCAATGCCGAGGATAACGCGTTCGCCAAGATCCTCCAACAAATGGAGCTGTCGGATCATCAGCGGCAGTTGGCGCTCTATTATCCCTCGTCGCGGCTGATGGTCACGATGGATAATGTCTTCGAGAACGTGCCGGCGAACTTTCTGGGATAAGCTCATGGTGTGACGGCGATTTTGTGTAAAAGGAGTAGGACATGATGATGTTTATACTTTTTGCATGCAATTTCTTTGTTGTCTCGTTTTTTATATTTATATTTGCAAGAAAATAAGAGCTTATGTGTAGATATGAAGACATAGAGGAATGGAAACTCTCAAACGGTAAAACGATAAAAGAGGTAAACAATGCGGTCCATGATGAGGTAGAAAGAATTTACCTTGAGGCATGGGCTAAGGGGGTTTCTGTGCCTTACTTTGATAAAAGAGGTAATATTTTTTTCGCTAACCCTGACGGCAGTGATGATGCTGTGAGACTCAACAAACAGGATAGGAGTTATCAAGTACTTTATCGAGCAGCTGAGCCTGGAAAGGGGAAAATGGCATATCTTATTAAGTAAGCTCATATTGTAACATGATCAATAAGCGCCCGGAATTCTTTGTTGTTTTACAGTTGTGCAAAACTACTAAGCAGATTCCCTCAAAATTGACAGCGGGTAAAGGTTTATCGTGCGCATCGGGATCTCAATTCCGACGATTGGCCGCAAATAAGCGAATTTTGGAGCTATTTGCTAACTGATTGATTCATAATGTAATAGAAAAATTGTTGCTTTTCTGGATGAAATTTCTTGCATATTTATCAGCGTATTTATGCAATATAACCCTGTTTTATTAATAATTATGCAGAAATACACGTGATTTCCCGGTCGTAAACATCGTATTTAGCGAGTGTATCTTTCGTGGAGAATTTTCTAAACATCGTGTTTAGAAAATTATCTACGATAGAGAGCGATGTGTGGCTGATGAATTGCCATGTCTACTTGTCATTTTCAAGGGTTCGCTTTCCAGAACCGTTTTTTATCTTGATGGAATTTCGATGTCGTTTTTCAGTCAGTGGAGGTGTAGACTGACTGTTTTCTGTCGCATTCAACAAAAACATGTTTGGTGCAATGCGGCGGGTTGATTTTAACGAAAACCATAAAAATTAATAAAAACCGGTACACCCGATTTTTCCTGTGCGAATGGCTCCTTCAATATTGATGATTATTGATGGAGGCAATCTCGTGCCACATGTTTTTTCAGGTTCCCGAATGATTCCCTTGCGTGGCCGCAACATGGCGGCCACCTACCAGAGGGAAAAGAAAAGCCCCTCCTTGTTGGAGAGGGGCTGTGTATAGGTGTTATTGAAATTTCTTCAGATATTCGCCGGCACGCGTCTCGCCGAGCTCCTTGGCCTTCTGGAGATTCCGGAGACCCTCTTCTTTCTGCTTATTCTCACACTGGGCGATACCGAGGATGAGATAACCCTGGGCAAAATCGGGGGCAGCCTTCGTACAGGCTGTGGCAACCTGGATCGCCTGCGGCAAGCGGTTGACGAGAAGTTCGAGAGAAGCCCACTGCGCGAGGTAGAGCGGCTCACGGGGACTGAGATAACTGCAGCGCATGATGTCGAGGAGGGCCGGCTGCCACTGGTGGAGCTTCATCTCACACTCGTATTTGGCGTGATAGAACGTCGGGTCCACTCTCGTGGAGAGTGTGTCGTAAGCGATATAGTCTTTCAGTGCGTTGCGATAATCCTCTTTACTCTGCAGCCACTGTCCGCGTACAAGGTAGTACGGTGCTACGATACCTTTCTGCTGACCGACACTGACGGCACTGTCGAGGAGCGCTTTCACCTCACTTTCGGGCGCTTTCAACTGCATCTTACACTGGGCCGACTCATACCACAGTTCACCGTTATTGATATTGGTCTTCGTCAGCGCCTGAAAACTGTCGTAGGCTTTCTGATAATCGCCCTTGAGATAAGTCACTTGCGCAATCTGGTGCTGATAGGCCGGATTCGGCGCAATGCTGTTGGCTTTCTGGGCCAGCTCGAGGGCCTTGTCAGCCGTCCAGGGCGTATAACCGCCCTGCGGGGTGAAGGCAACATACTGGTAAACCTGTTGCGCATAATTGGAGTAAGCCTCATCTTTCTTGGCGGCCTTAGTCACTCCGAGCTGCAACTCCTTGTCAGCGTCGGCGAATTTTCCGGCATTGCAGTCGAGTTCGGCGAGGGCCTGATAGCCCGTTGCTGACGTCGGGAATTTCTCAATGAACTCACGGGCATACTTGTAGTTGTCAGCCTTGCTGCGTGTAGAACGGGCGAGCATGAGCGTGGCCTCAGCGGCATTCTCATCATCGGGAAGGCCCGTACGGATTCCCGTATGACTGAGTTTCTGAATACTCAGCGCGTCCATGTGAAGACTATTGACGAAACGACCGTCGGTAATGCCGGACTCCGTCCCCGAGGGCAGGCCTTTGATGAGTCCCACGAGTTGTCCGCCACCATTGACAACGGGAGCGGCGAGATCCGCATCCCCCACAACATATTTCGTGATGGCGTAGGAATAGTGATTGTCAAACGGTTCGACGTGGTCGACTGTGAGTTTCTGACTTGCTGTCTTCCCCGTGGAGGCCGAAACGAGCCACAGTGTACAGCCACCGCTGACAGAAGAGGCGAGGGCAACGCCCGTAGAACTGCCTTCAATCTTCAGTTTGGCGACATCGTAGTTCTCATCGGCGCCCATGATATAATCCACGGCGCGTGTCTTGCCGAAAGCATCGACGACGACGGCACTGTCGGCGCCGTCGAAGGGCGTGAACGCCGTGAGGGCAGTACCTTTGTTGTCTATAAATACACCCTGACAGGTCATCAAACTCTGTCCGTGGTTGAATGTCTTTAAAGTGAAGACGGCCTTGGCCGCTTTCTGTACGGCAGCATTCTGGCTGAAGGCCGGCATGGCGAGCAGCAGCAGGGCTGCCCAAATGATATTTTGTTTTTTCATTTTTGTGATAATTTCAAAAGTGAGCGGGCATTGCTGATGGCGGCATCGGTGATGTCGCTGCCCGAGAGCATCTGCGCAATCTCTTTCACCCGTTCTTCGGGAGAGAGCATGCGCATGTGGCTGACGGTGCCTTCCGGCGTGTCCTCCTTATAGACCTTGTAGTGCGTCGTGCCCATGGCAGCGATCTGCGGCAGATGGGTGATGGAGATCACCTGACGGTTGTTGTCGCCCATCTCCTTCATGATCTGTGCCATCTTCTCGGCGATGGAGCCGCTGACACCCGTGTCGATCTCATCGAAGATGATCGTCGGCAGTTTGACGGCCCCGCTGATCATGGCTTTCAGCGACAGCATGACGCGGGCGATCTCACCACCCGAGGCCACTTGGGCTACAGGTTGCAGTTGCATGTTCTTATTGGCGCTGAAGAGAAAAGCCACTTTATCACAGCCGTCAGCAGAGAGCGGCTTCGGCGTGATACTCACCTGAAAACGGACATTCGGAATGCCGAGGGGAATGAGGCGCTCACGCATCTCTTTCTCCACCTGTTGGGCACTCTTCGCACGGGCTTGGGAGAGACGATCAGCGAGTTGCTGACTCTTCTCTTGGAGTTTCGTGACGCGGCTTTCGAGTTCAGCCACTTGGGCATCACTGTTATCGATATGGGATAGTTGTTCGTCGATGTCATCCTTGATCTTCAGCAGGTCGGCGATTGTCTCCACATGGAATTTCTGTTGAAGGGAATAGATCGTGTCGAGGCGCTCGTTGATCTCCTGCAACTGCTGGGGATCGAACTCCACATTCTCCATGCTGTTGCTGACCTCCTGGGAGATATCCTTCAATTCGATATAAGAGGAGTCGAGGCGGTCGGCGAGGTCCTTGGCATCAGCGAAGACGGCTTCGATGTTATGGAGCTTTTGGGCGGCATTCTTCACCTGGTCCACGAGGTCGTTGTCCTCGCCCGTGAGCATCTGGTCGGTCTGCCACAGTGCCGTCTTGATCTCTTCGGCATGACTCATCGTCTCACTCTGCTGCTCGAGTGTCTGCTGCTCGTCAGCCTGCAGATGGGCATCGTCAATCTCCTTGAATTGGAAACGGAGAAAGTCCTCATTCTCTTTACTCTTGATGATCTCCGCCTTCAACGTCTCGAGCTGCTGTTCGGCCTTTCGGTATTCCTGGTAGGCGTTGCGATAGTCTTTCAGTAGGCCTTGGTCCTTGGCGATGATGTCGACGACACTGAGTTGGAAGTCATCCTTTTTCAGCAATAGGTTCTGGTGCTGAGAGTGGATGTCGACGAGTGTCTCACCGAGCTCACGCATCGTTGTCAGCGGCACCGGCGTGTCGTTGATGAAGGCACGGCTCTTACCGGCAGCCGTCAGCTCCCGTCGGATGATGGTGTCGTTGGGATCGACGTCAAGGCCGTTGCGCTCGAAGAAATCATCCATGCCATAACGGCTGAGGTCGAAATGGGCCTCGATGACACATTTCTTTGCGCCGGGGTGGATCTGCTTGCTGTCGGCGCGGTTGCCGAGGAGCAGGCCGATGGCACCGAGGATGATGGATTTTCCCGCTCCCGTCTCACCCGTGATGACGGAGAAGCCGGGGTTGAAGCGCATGTTCAGTTCCGTGATCAGCGTGAAATTCTGTATGTAGAGTTGCTTGAGCATGATCGAAATAACGATTTGATACTGAGATGACAAATGATGGTCTCAGACTTATTGTTTGATTTTCTCCCACGACGCGTTCTGGGAGGCATTGATACCGAAGAGGATCTCGTAGACGCTCTCTTTCTCCTTTTGGGTTCCCTTGCCCTTGAAGATATTGGCGAGCTCGTCTTTCTTATAGTCCGTCCAGATCTGCGGCAGCGTACTCAGCGGCTTGTCCTCATGGGCTTTCTTCAGGTCGTTCTCGATAGCCGTGACGATCTCCGTACGGCCGCGGTCCGCATTCTCCGCCATCTCGTCGAGGCCCTTGCGGTAGTAGTCATACTGCAGTTGGCGGAAGGGCTTCATGGCACCGTCGAGATAGTCGTTGATGATCGCGAAGCGGTTCCGGTCGTTGTCGAAGGCCTTCCAGCCGTTGAAGGTGAGGTCCTGGGCGTTGTTGACGAGGTTCATGCACTGCTGCAGCACTTCCTCGCCACCCATGGGGGCGAAGGAGTCGAGATCGAGGCCGATGATGAGATAGGCATAATAGGCGAAGAGCGCCGTGAGCTGGTTGTCGATCGTCTCCTCGTTGAACTGCAGTTGGTCGAACTGGGAATAGGTGAAATCGAAGTTGTTGTCCGTATTATTATATAAGGTGGTGGTATAGGCAGCGTTGAACACGGGCCTGTTGGCCTGGATGAGGGCCTTGCAGGTGAACATGTTCGCGTCCTTGTCGTATTTCGTCACCGTGATATTGAAGCTACAGACAATGCGCTCGTTCTTCTGAAACTGCAGGTTCGTCCACTGGCGGTCGTTGACAAACTGGGTCAGCGACTGCTGGAGGTTGTCGAAGACCGTGTTGTCCGTTCCCTGAATCTGGGAGTGGTTGATGACGATCTTCGCCTGCAACTCCTGAGCGTTAAGATTCAAAGAGGCGAGCAAGCTCATCGACAATGTCGCGAGCCACCTCCATCTTCGGTTTCTTTGCATAGTCTTTCTTTCCTTTTCGTGAGATGATAGAGATCTGATTATCGTCGGTACCAAAGGTGGTTCCCTTGTTGCGGGTGGAGTTGAGGACGATAAAGTCGGCGTTCTTCTTCTCGAGTTTCCGTTCGGCGTTGGCCTCCTCGTGATCGGTCTCCAAGGCAAAGGCGACGAGATGCTGACCGTCCTGTTTCATCGCTCCCAAAGCGGCGGCGATGTCATGGGTTGGCTGAAGGCGGAGGACGAGATCGTCCTTCTCGCGCTTGATCTTCCGATCGGCGATGGTTTCGGGACGGAAATCGGCGACGGCGGCACAGAGGATGGCGGCATCACACTGCGGGAAGGCCGTCGTGGCCGCCTTATACATCTCCTCACAACTCTCCACATCGATACGGTGGATACGCGGACTGCACTGCTGGTGAACAGGACCGGCGATGAGCGTCACGTCGGCGCCACGGCGCAGACACTGTTCGGCGATGGCAAAGCCCATCTTCCCACTGCTGTAGTTGCCGATGAAGCGGACGGGATCAATCTTCTCATAGGTCGGTCCCGCCGTGATGAGAACATGGCGGCCGGAGAGGGGACAGTGGTCGGCGGCAGCCTCCTGACGGTCGAAGAACTCGTCGAGGGTACGCACGATGACATCAGGCTCTTCCATACGGCCCTTTCCCTCCAGTCCACTGGCCAGAAAACCCGTGGCGGGCTCGATGATATGGTTGCCGTAAGCCTTCAGCTGCTTGAGGTTCTTCTGCGTGGAAGGATGACGGTACATATCGAGGTCCATCGCCGGGGCGATGAAGACGGGCGCCTTCATCGACAGATAGGTCGTGATGAGCATGTTGTCGGCGATGCCGTGGGCCATCTTCCCGAGGGAAGAAGCGGTGCATGGGGCGATGAGCATGGCGTCGGCCCACAGGCCGAGGTCGACATGACTGTGCCACGTGCCGTCACGCTGGGAGAAGAACTCGCTGATCACGGGCTTGTGCGTCAGGGCACTGAGGGTGATGGGCGTGATGAACTCCTTTCCCGAGGGCGTGATGACGACCTGCACCTCCGCGCCGGCCTTGATGAGGCCGCGGATGATGAGGCAGGCCTTGTAGGCGGCGATGCTTCCCGTTATGCCGAGTACAATCTTCTTATTGCGTAACATGGGCGGTGGTTAGTTGATCTTCGTCTGCAGTTCACGGAGACGGATACGTGTGAGCACCTGCTTCGTGTTGAAGGTGAAGTCGGAGGAGAGCATCCAGTTGAAATAGCCGGGATCACGGTGCAGTACCTGTGACACGTCCCAGCCACGGTATTTACCGAAGTTGAAGACCTCATGGCGGCGCGGCTTGCCGTCCTTGTCGAGGAGGACATTGCCCTTGCCGTCGGTCAGCGGCTGCCAGATGATACGGCCGGCGAAGTCGACATTATCATTCTGTTTGGAGAACTCCGCGAGTTCATCCATGTCGTTGTGGAGCACACGGTCAGCCTCTTCCTGTTTGCCGGGAGCATACATGTCGAGCTCTCCCTGCAGCACACGGTAGGTAGCCTCCGTATCCTGGTCGGCACGGTGGGCCTCGAGGTCATCCTCCATCTTACGGCCCGTATAGAACTTATAAGCTGCGGCAAGGTTACGCGGTTCCATCTTATGGAAGATGGTCTGCGCATCGATGAGGCGCGCTTTCGAGAAGTCGAAGTCGATGCCCGCACGGAGAAATTCCTCGGCGAGCATGGGGATATCGAAGCGGTTGGAGTTGAAACCGGCGAAATCACAGCCTTTGAACTCCTCGGCCAGTGACGGTGCCTGTTCCTTGAAGGTCGGCTTGTCCTTGACGGCCTCATTCGTGATACCTGTCAGGGCGATGACCTCCTCCGGGATCTGTTTGCCGGGGTTAATCAGGAGGTTACCCCGTTTCTCGGTACCGTCGGGAAGTACTTTGATATAGGAAATCTGAATAATCCGGTCAGCAACGAGGTCGAGACCGGTCGTCTCCAGGTCGAAGACGATGAGCGGCTTGGTTAAATGCAGTTTCATTCCTTTAGTCGTTTAGCAACATGGGCATGACAAGCATGAGGATGTCTTCGTTCTCAGGTTGTGTCTCCGGGGTGATAACGCCGGCACGGGAGGGATCGGCGAGGGCCATGACGATATTGTCACTCGTGAGCGTGTTCATGACCTCCAGAAGGGTAGAGCCCTTGAAACCAATCTCCATGGGCTGGCCACTGTAGTCACAGATGAGCTGCTCACGGGCAGACGTGGCGAAATCGATATCCTCGGCTGTCAGCTCCATCTTTCCTGATTCAAGGTGGAGACGTACGCTCTGTGTGCTCTCACTGGCGAAAGGAAGTACACGACGGAGAGCGGAGAAGAAACTCTTGCGGTCGATCGTGACCTTATTGGGGTTGTCCTGCGGAATGACGGAGTTGTAATTGGGATAGCGGCCTTCGATGAGGCGGCAGGAGAGCAGACCATCAGCATAGATGATCTCTGCCTTCTCCTGGTTGAAGCGGATCGTCACCTCACCGGCATTACGGTCGAGGCCGTTCTTGATGAGCGTGGCGGGCTTCTTCGGCAGGATGAAAGAAGCGGGATTCTCACCCTTGATATTCATCTCACGGTTACGGACGAGCTTATGGCCGTCGGTGGCGACGATGGTCAGGAAGTCGGTGGTGAGGTCGAAATAGATACCGTTCATCACAGGACGCAGATCATCATTGCCCGTAGCGAAGAGGGTACGCGTGATGGTATCTACGAGGACACCGGCATCGATGGTGATATTCGTGATATTCTCGTTTACAGCTTCCAGACGGGGATACTCTTCAGCATTCTGTGTGTTGAAGTTGTACAGACCATTCTGGTAGATGACCTTGATGGTCATCGCCTCCAGGTCAACGTCGAGGGTCAGCGGCTGTTCGGGGAGCTCCTTGACGGCATCCAGGATATTACGGTTGTTCAGGCAGAACTCACCATCGCCGTCGGCTTCGTCCAACTGCATGTGGCACTGCATGACATTCTCACTGTCACTTGCTGTCACCGTGAGGGTGTCGCCATGAACCTGAAAGAGAAAACAGTCGAGGATCGGCATGGAGTTCTTACTGTTGATCACTCGGGAAAGCATATTGAGTTTGGCGCTCAATGCTGTGCTGGATAATGTAATTCTCATGAGAATATATTCTTATTTTTAGTTGTTTCTGATTTCAATGACAAAGTTACGAAAAAAAAACGGGATAGAAAAAGATTCAAGCCAAAAAAAAATTGTACCTTTGCGATCCCTTTGAATGTGGGATTTAAATAGAAAGAAAAATGACAAAAGAAGAATTGATGCGTAGAGCCATCGCGCTCTCAGAAGATAGTGTCCGCCAGGGTGGCGGACCTTTCGGTGCCGTTATTGCCCGTGATGGTGAGATCATTGCCGAGGCTTCCAACTCCGTGACCCTTGACGATGATCCTACGGCTCATGCGGAGGTTAACTGTATCCGGCGGGCCTGTAAGAAACTGAAGACGTTTGATCTCAGCGGTTGTGAGATCTTTACGAGTTGTGAACCCTGTCCGATGTGTCTCGGGGCGATCTACTGGGCCCATCTTGACAAGATTTACTATGGAAATACGCGTAAGGACGCTGCCACGATTGGTTTCGATGATGACATGATCTATCACGAACTGGCGCTGGATCCGTCCCGTCGTCAGAAACCGATGCGCCCGCTTCTGCGTGCTGAGGCCCTTGCCGCCTTCGAGATGTGGAAGAACGACGAAGGGAAAATAAAGTATTAAAGATTGCAGGGGCCGTCCACCCCCTTCATTTCCCCCGGGCACGGGGGAAATGAAGGGGGTGGACGGCCCCTGCAAAGGATCAAAGGTTGTCGATGTCCTCAGCCTCCCGTTCCATGATGGAGGCGGCGAGGCTGTCGCCGGCCTGGACGATGGAGCAGAGCGGATAGAGCGTGCGGGCGGTATCATAGCAGCGCTCATCCTCATAACTGTTGAAGTTGAGGCCGAAGGCGCCCATGTGCCAACGGATGGCGAGCATCTCATCATCGTACATCACGAGTCCGGAACAGAGCAGGTTGATGACACTCTTCTCTCCATGTCCCATCGGGAATTTCTTATAGGAGATGGCCCAGCCGGGGACATCCTCCCACATTCCCGTGACGGGATTCTTTTTCCGTTTCAATGCTTTCTTGTAGATATCTGCCTTACAGACATCATGGAGCAGGGAGGCGATGATGACATGATCGCGCTTCACTTCCTTCTCTACGGTAGGATCGAGCTTTGACATTCCCTCGTAGACCATCAGTGAGGCTTTGCAGACATTGATACTGTGCTGTGTCAGGCCACCCTCCACATTGAGATGATGGCCGGCGGAAGCGGGAGCGTCAAAGAAGCCCCAGTCTTCGAGATCAGCGATGACATCGTCTACGCCCTCGCGCTTCGTAGAGCGCAGCAGTTCACAAAATTCCTCCTTATTCTTGTCCTTATCGATATTCATAACACAAAAAGAAGGGACATGAAGAATCATGTCCCTACACAAAAATTAAATACCTAATTTCTTACGGATATCCTTGGGGATAGCGTTCTTGTTGACCATGAAGTCCATGGTCTTGTAAGCGATATAGTTCTTGGTCATATACCAGATACCTTTGTAATCGCCATATTTACCCCAGGAGTTCTTGACCATATAGTATTCGCGGCCGTTCTGATCCTTGGCGAGACCGAAGATCTGCATACCGTGGTCGTCGGTTGTCTCCCAGTTGTCGAAGGCATCTTGACGCATCTGCTGTGTCGGCGTGATCTCAGGAGCGGTGACACCCAGCGAGTCGAGCTTCTCCTTCTTCTCATCCTTAGAGAGTTTGAACCAACGGTCAGCGTCGGTGCCGGCCATGGAACGGACCTTCTTCACGTCGTAGGCGATACCGAGACCGCTGCGCGTGAAACCGTCCTCGGTGACATCACCACCCCAGGCGATGGTATAGCCGTTGTTGATGGCGTTGTCGATGATCTTCGTGAGATCCTCGATGGGCACGTTGTAGCTCATCGGCCAGCGCCAGTTGTCCTGTACCTCTACGGCAAACTGGCTCCACATCGGATGATGGGTATAGGACGTGATGCTCACATAGTCGTCCCAGTTCAGACCGAGGCTGGCAGCGAAAGACTGCGGCGTATAGGTCTTGCCCTCATAGACGAACTTATCGGGGCATTTGCCGAGGTAAGCGTCGAGGATGCCCTGCAGACCATTCTTCCAAGCCGGAGAGAGCTTCTTGCTGTCACTCTTGGCAATGCCCTCTACATACGGTGTCATGACCTTGAAGAACTCGCCGAAGTTGGCGAGGGAGTCGCCGTAGAGCGTGCCGGGAGCCGGCATGGCACTCTCGGGGCAGATACCGTAATGCTGAATGCAGTAGAGAGGATCATAGGAAGAGCCGCCCTCGGAGAACGATACATCGCCGTGCATGCGGACAGCCTTGATGGCACGGTCCATATAAGTTTTGTTGGCAACGAACATCTCACAGAGGTCGTAGGTCTTGCCCGTCTTCTTGAGAATCTCACTCTCGAAGAAGCTCAGCGTGGAATAGTCCCAGCACGTGCCGCTGCGGTTCTGGTCCTTGATACTCGTGATCGGGTTCTCCTTGATGACGGTGAAGACCGGCTTGTTCTTGTTTACTACACTGTCTTTGGCCGTCTTGGCATTGCCACTGATAGCCACCACGGCTAACAAGGCGGCTGCGAAAATTTTTCTCATGTAATCTCTTTTATTTTTTCTTGTACTATAATTGTTATCTTGAATTTACTTAGTTGTTGGCCATGAATGCCTCCACATCTTTCGGATGATAGGGGATACGGTCCTTGCCGAGGAAGCGGCAGCCGTCGTCGGTGATGAGGACATCATCCTCGATACGGATACCGCCGAAGTCCTTATACTCCTCGAGCTTGTCGAAGTTGAGGAACTCCTTGCAGTGGCCGCTGGCTTTCCAGTCGTCGATGAGGTCAGGGATGAAATAGATACCCGGCTCGTCGGTGATCACGAAGCCCTTCTCCAGTCGACGGCCCATACGCAGGCAGTTCGTACCAAACTGGTCAAGGATAGGACGTGTCTCCTCGTCGAAACCGACATTCGTCTGACCGAGACTGTCCATGTCGTGGACATCCATACCCATCATATGACCGAGGCCGTGGGGCATGAACATCGCGTGGGCACCGGCGCGGAGCGCCTCTTCGGTATCTCCCTTCATGAAGCCGAGCTCTTTCAGGCGCTCGATCATCAGTCGGCAGACATCAAAATGAACATCCATCCATTTCACGCCCGGTTTAGCCACCTGCAACGTGTAGTCATGGCAGGCCTCGACGATGGAGTAGATCTCCAACTGGCGCTGCGTGAACTTACCGTTGACCGGATAGGTACGCGTGTTGTCACTGCAGTAGTTGTTGATGGTCTCAGCGCCGGCATCACAGAGGACGAGCCGTCCGCTCTCCAGCGGTGCCATCGTCGGGTTGCCGTGCATGATCTCACCATGCTGCGTGAAGATCGTGGGGAAAGAGACCATGGCTCCGTAGCTGTTGGCGATACCGTCAACCTGTCCGCCGATGTAATGCTCGAGGATGCCCGGACGGGTGAGCTTCATAGCCGTGGTGTGCATCTTATAACCGATGACGGCACCCCGCTCGAGTTCCTCAATCTCCTCAGCCGTCTTCGTAGAACGGAGTTTGACGACTGCCTTGATGAGCGGCATGCTCGCCTCGTCCTTCTGTTGGTTAGGATGGATACCGAGGAGATCGAAGATCTGCAACTTGATATCATAGCGGTAGGGCGGGAGATAATGGATCTTGCGCTTCTTCGCCATGGCATCATTGCAGATGGTCTTCAGTGTCTTCATCGGCGCGGATGAGTTGACCCCCACTTCCTTGGCCATCTCCGACACCGTCTTTACCTTTCCGTACCAGACGATGTCCTCAATGTCGATATCATCACCGACGAGGGTCTCCATGTCGTTGTCGACATCGATGACGCCCACGAGTCCGTCCCGGTTCTGTCCGAAGAAATACAGGAAGGACGAATCCTGCCGGAACGGATGGTAGCCGTTGGACGGGAAGTTGGCAGGGGATTCGTTATTGCCGAAGATGAGGATGACGCCCTGACCGACCAGCTTTTTCAAGGCTTCGCGGCGGGCTATATAAGTCTCTTTACTGAACATATTTTCTTACAATTTTTTACCTTTTTCCGTTGATGATCGGAATTTGATTGCAAAGTTACAGATTTTTTCGGAAAAAAGTATTATCTTTGCATGGAAAAATGAATAAAAACGGAAAATTTATAATAAATTAAGCAATAAACGAAGCGTTGAGTATGTTGAAAATCAATTGGAATACGGGTCTTGTCCTTGAAGGGGGAGGGATGCGCGGTGTCTTCACGAGTGGTGTCCTGGACGCTTTCATGAAGTACCAGCTCTACTTCCGCTATACCGTCGCCGTCTCCGCGGGAGCCTGCAACGGCATGTCGTATATCTCCCGTCAGCCGCGGAGGGCACGCATTTCAAATATCGACTACCTCGCCCGTTACCATTATATCGGTCTGCGCCATCTCGTGACCCAGGGCTGTATCTTCGACCGGCAACTGTTGTATGATCGATTTCCCAACCAACTGTTGCCTTTTGACTTCGACGAGTTTTTCAAACACTCCGCGGGTTTTGAGATGGTGACGACGAACTGTCTGACGGGCCGGCCGATGTATCTCTCCGAGACGAAGGACAAGCAGCGGGCGCTCGATATCGTACGGGCCTCGAGCAGTCTGCCTTATGTCAGTAAGATCGTGATGGTCGACGGCATCCCCATGCTCGACGGCGGAATCCTCGACAGTATCCCCGTGGAGCGGGCCATTGCTACGGGACACGAACATAACGTGGTCATCCTGACGCGTAACAAAGGGTGGCGCGACACGGGCGTGGACCGGAAGACACCGAACTTCATCTATAAGAACTATCCGCGGCTGCGGCTGGCCCTGAGCAAGCGTCATGTGGCGTATAACCGCCAGTTACAGCTCGTTGACGACCTCGAGGCGGCGGGGAAGATCACGTGTATCCGTCCGCTGCGCCCGCTGGAGGTGGGACGGATAGAGAAAGACACTGCCAAGCTCGAACGCCTCTATGAGGAAGGCTTCGAACTGGGTGAGAAGTTCTGCCAAGAACAGGTATAAGATACCCCGTTCTTGAGGATATAAAAAACAGAGTAACAGATGATGAATCATCTGTTACTCTGTCTTTTTTGTATATTGTTGGCGGGGAATTGATTCTCTGGCGTGGCCGCCACGTTGCAGCCACCTACAAAAGGATCGGATTAATTTCTACTGCCGGTTGTTGACTAAGCGTCCTTGACGTTGATCGGCAGATAGACATCAGTATTGTCCACCGTCTTGGTGTCGGTACCACTCTCTGCCTTCTCCCAGTCGCTGACGGTAGCCTCAAACTTCACGCTCGTCAGACCGAGGATGAGGGTGAGGGTGTAGCGCTTGTTGAGCTCCACCGTCTTGCTGTTGAAGTCGATGACCTTACTGATCACGTTGACGGTCGATGTGAAGCCATTTTTAACATTTTCATCCTTGGTACGAACGGTATAGGTGATGGTGACATATAGTTTCGGAAGCGTACTGCCCGGGATGAAGATCATCGGGTTCGTCTCTTCCTTGTAGACATTCTGTGAGGTCTCCGTGACACCTGCGGGGAGATTATCGAAAGAACTTACTGTCGCAGGCTCAGCGATAGCGTCAGCAAGGACGGCATTGCCTTTGTCTTTGCTGTTGGTGATCTCTGTCTTAACCGTTCCAGTTTCTGCTTTTCCTGCAGTCCAGACACCGGTAGCCAAGTTGAAGATACCACTGTTGACCAAACTCTGAGCGACGAGATTACCATCTGTGCCCGGCTGATCGGTAGTGATGGTGATATCCGTCACGGTGATCTTCGTCGGTCCCTTCGTGCCGAGCTGGTCCTTAATATCAATATCCGGATCTGCCTTGATGAGCAGACCGCTGACATCATCACCAGATGATTTACCACCGAGCTTAGCCAGGGCGTGCTTGAAGACAAACTGGATCTTGCCGTCGGTCTTCATCTTCGTCAGGTCTACATTCACGGCGCCTTTACCACCGGAGAGCGTCTTGCCGGCCTGGGCTGTACCATTGGTCGTTGTACCGTTGGAGCCTGCCGTACCCCAGAGGAGGTCAACGACATTACCATCGGAAGGAAGGGTATAGCTGACGGTCGGATCACCGTTAGTTCCGTTAGCAGAGAAGCCCGTGATACCAGAGGTTGCGTCTTCGACGGTACCCTTGGTAGCGTCAGAAGTAGCGACATACGGTGCATAGGCGAAGAAGGAGACCTTGCCGGTATTCTTCACGCCAGTGGCATTATTCGTGGAGTTGTCGGCCACCGTGTTGTCGTTCGGCCAGAATTTCTTCGGGGTGTAGTCCCAAGTATAGGAAGAGCCATCAGAACTTGCTGTTCCACTGACGCGCTGATCGTACATAAAGTCGGGGTAGAACTCAGTCTGTGCGGCAGAATAGTCTTTGCTTCCTGTCTGATAGGCGAAGACGCCGAAGCCACCTTTGGCGACGAGGTCATCGACGGAGTTGATGCTGCCCGCCGTACCGGCACGGCCCTGCACATTGGCGCGGGCCTGGTAAGTCGTCATATTAACAGGAATTTTTACTTCTTGCTTGTTCGTGTTAGCCTGATCCTCACCTGTGAGATCGGAACTTTGAGAGCAGCCGGCAAGAGCCAGTGCGATCATTGCAGGTACAAACTTAATAACCTTATTCATAACCTTAAAGATTCAATAAATTCTTATATCCCTTTTAGCAATAGTTTTTTAATTGAGAATTATTTCAATTCTGTCATTTTGATTTGGCGTGCAAATTTAAGCACAATTTTTCAACTGTGCAAATTTTTTGCAAGAAATTTTATGATTTTTTTTGGGGGTTAAAAATGAACGTCCGTATTTCCGCCATCTTCCCACTTGTCCACGTCGGCCGAGAATCCGCTCTGTTTCTGGTTGCTGTCGGGGACATTGGGCAGGGGGATCGGATCGGTCGTACTGCCGATGGTCACAGACAGGTTATACTGGGCGAAGGACAGTCCCAACTCGTCGAGGCTGACGGTGAAGCGGTTGCCGATGGCCGCCTGCCGCTGGATGACGGAGTCGTTGCGCAGGGTGATCTGTAAGGTCAGCATATTGGCCATACTGTCGCGTGTGGCGATGTCGAGATGGCGGTCGGGGAGCCCGAAGGTGGCGATGGTCGTAGAGACGGTACCGTTCTTCTTATTCGTGTCGTCGAGCGTCTTGGTCCAGGTGTCGAGATAGAACTTTCCCTTGCTCTCCTCCGGCCGGTTCTGTGTCAGCAGATAGCCTGTGGAGAACCCGTTGATGACGGCCTTCACGGACCGCAGGTTCTCGATATCCTCGAAATGGATATTGACGGTGAGGGGCGTGGTGATCGGTCTGACGACCTCCGTGTCTTGCCGCGCCTCCTCTTCGTTGTTGATGTCCAGCGTGTCCAGGGCGATGCCGAAGGGCTCCGGCGTCTGGATGATCGTGCCGTCACCCTCCCAGCTCTCGGCGGTATGGTCGGAGAGGGGCAGGGCGGTGATACGGATAGAGTCGTAGTTGTCCTCGTCTTCTAACCGGAACGTATTCAACTCGCCGGCCGAGAGGTTATGGATGAGCAGCCGCCAGGGGCCGTCGCTCAGGTACTTACTATAAGAGGTGACGTTATTGGTCAGATCGCGGTGTACGACTCCCGTGGAGTCCCACAGGTCCACGGTCATTCCCGAGGGCAACTTCCCGAAGAGCGTTGTCCAGTCGACATGGATGGTGGTCATCGTCGGCGCGTCGGGATCGACGAGATCACGGCGCTCCAGAAACTCCTTCTCACCGCAGGACAGGAGCAGGAGACAGCCGGCAAACAGTTGAACGAACTTCATCGGCGCCTCCTTTCTCCGATGACCCATACCAGGGACAGACGGATCTTCGTCGGACCCAGATACGTGCGTTCCTTACTATACTGACGGACGAGGCGGTCATCGTGTTTGATATCCCGATAATGGGTATAGGGACTCTTCAGATAGCCGAAGGCCACGGACCCCTCCAACCGCCAATGCCGGCTGAGTCGCCACTGCCATCCCGTGGAGAGGCCGTAAGAGATGAAATGTCCCTGTACACCCTTCCATTTCGCCTCGAGATCATAATAACCCCAAGCGCCATAGGCACCAAGGAAGAAATGATACGGGCGCGGCCACCATCGCAGCTCACCGCCGACTTCCGTCAGCTCATAAGCACGGGCATGGTCTGCAGAGGTATACCAGGGGAAGAGCCACTCGCCGGTGAAGGAGAGATGTCGGCAGGGCCAGTATTCCAGTTCTATATTCGGGGTGATGAGGGCGTCGTAGAGCAGATTCGTCTTGAGGGCCAATACAGGATCCCCGGTCTTCTTTGGAGGCTTCGGGACCACGAGAGGGGCAGCTTTCGGATTGATAGGGGAGGAGGGATCGGAGAAGATAAAGCGGTAGATGGTATCGGGGCGCACGGACTGCCACAACAGGCGGTCGCGCAAAGCCTTATACTGTAAGTCGTAGACAGCATTCTGGGCCTTGCCACTGATCATAATCATCAATAAAGACAGGATTATCAGCAGTTTGCGCATATTTCTTCTTTCTCTTCTTGAACGTATTCCCGTTTATCTCGTTGCAAAATTACGATATTTCTGCTTTCTATACCTCAGATATATGTTAAATTATAAAAAAAGGATAAAGTTTCATTTTGTGATCTATGAAATATGTAGTACTTTTGCAAAGTTATGAGAATAGGGCCTTTTCCTTCCTGGTTTAGGATAACATCCCTCTGTTTTGTTCCCTTGTTAGCGGCGTGTACAGAGAGCGTCTCCGATGACAGTTCATCGGGAGGGGACCGTATGTCCATCTCCTTCGATACCTATGTGAAGTCGTCCCGTTCCCGCAGTAGCATCAGTAATCTGACGAAGCTGCAGCGGTTGGGCTTCGGCGTCTTCGGCTATTATCAGGATGGTAAGAAATATGACGGAACGGGCAAGCCCGTTTTTATGTGGAATCAAGGCGTGGCGTACAACAACAGTACGCAGTATTGGGAATATGATCCACTGAAATACTGGCCGGATGCCGATGCCGACGGTACGGGCGGCTTGACGTTCTTCGCTTATGCGCCTTACACGGATGTCGTGAAGAGTACGACGGAGGGCCTTCAGGAGACGGGCAACAGTGAGGGGATCACGGCCATGACGAATGTCGCCACGGCCGGTGATCCGCAAATCCAATACCGTATCTCCCCTTATCCGGCCTCGGCCACCGATCTCCTCTATGCCGAGCCGCTGATGGACCAGACGAAGGAGACCAACGACGGCGTGGTGAAGTTCCATTTCCGTCATGCCCTGAGCCGTCTGACCTTCTCCGTGGCTTCCGATGCCAGTCTGCCCTCCACGGATGGAGCCGTGAATCCCCGTCAGGGTACGATCATCCTCATCAAGTCGCTGCAGCTCAAGGGGAATATCGCCCGCATGGGGCAGCTCGACCTCCACAGCTACAGTTCATCGGCAGCTCCCTTCTGGGACTACCAGGGTTATGACTATGACCCTGATCCCGTGGAGGACGATAGTATCCAACAGTATTGTCCCTACGGCCATACCACGCTGGACCTCGACACTACCTCCCTCTATACCGGTCTCCGCGATGTCGACTGGGCCAAGACGGACACGGCGACGTGGAACAGCCGTTGCCGGGTGGGAGGGGTCACCGCCACCGCCAAGCCCTTGTTGCAGACTACTGACGAGCGGGCATGGGGCGGCAGTGCCAACACCATTGGTTATCTCCTCCTCGTACCTACCGACACGGCCCTGAAGAAATGTGCCCTGCAGCTCCTCGTGACTTATACGATACAGACCGTAGACTCCTCCCTCGTCCTCACGGGTGGCTATCACCGTGAGGAGGTGACGCTGGAGTCCCCTCTGATCATGGATGCCCTGGAGCCCGGGATGAGCTATCATATCGAGCTCGATATCAGTTTCCGGTCCCTCTCTTTCAAGGTCACCTCCGATACGTGGCGTGACCCGGTAGAGATCTGGTATGACCCCAGTGTCGAGGAGTGGCGCGACAAAGATGGCGGCAGTCTCGATTTTACAACGGTAGAACAATGAACAGATTATCTCTTTCACTCATTATAGGCGTAATTCTCTTCTCTTCCTGCTCCGACCTGTTAACGACTGATGACGGGCCGGCTGGGGGGATCGGCTTCGCCATTGCCACCCGTGAGACTTCGGCGATTTCGGCGAAGACGGGGAGGCATGTCGCGGCCATGCGCGGCCGCGTCGGTGGGCGAAGAGTCTACCTCCATACCCTGGCGGCACCGGCAGCAGGGCGCCCGAAGGCCCTCTCACGGGGTACCGCCGTCACCTCATCGTCCTTCTATGATGCCATGGATGTTGTGGCTTTCGACACCGTCTCCTCGGCAGCCGTCTTCACCGCTCCCTTTGAGGTGACGAAGGCCTCGGGATGGTATTCGGGGAAGTCGTGGCCGAAGAGTGCGACGAATCCCGTGGCTTTCTATGCCTATGCCCCCGCGAACCTCTCCTCCTCGGTGCTGACGACGGCGAACACCACGACGACGGCCAAGGAGTTTGCCTTCACCTATCATACTCCGTCGACGGCCTCGGCGCAGCAGGACCTCCTCGGTACCCGTTCAGCCACCTTCCCCTCGACAGACCGTCCGTCCCAGGTGCCGCTGACCTTCAGTCATCTGCTCACGGGTGTGCGCTTCGCCGTTGATGACGTGAAGAAAGGGATCACGATCAATAAGGTGACGTTGGAGAATGTCTATACCGTTGCCACCTACCATTTCCGGACGGGTACATGGGACAGTTATACGACGACGGGCACGGTGACGAATACCGTCGACCTCGTCATCAAGGACAAGAATACGTTTATCGAGACGGGCAGCAACTATTTCATGCTCCTGCCGCAGACCCTGCCCTCCACGGCCCGTGTCGTCCTCGACTATACCGATACCGACGGCAAGACGGGACAGTTGGAGGCCTCTATCGGCGGACAGACATGGACGGCGGGAACGATCTGTACCTATAAGGTATCCACGTCATCCATCAACTGGAGCTACGACCTCACCGTCACGCCTTCCGTGGAATTCTCTTTCGCCGGTGGCTCCTCCTCGGTGACCATCCAGAGCACGAAGACGAGTCTGGGCACGACGGCCGTGCAGCCGTGGAAGGTCGCGGGTTATATCACGGAAGGCACGTATCAGACGACAGCCCCCTCCTGGCTCTCTCTCACGGATGTCTCCGGTGATCAGGGGCTGACGACGACGCTGTCGGTCTCCATGCAGTCGTATGTACAGGACACGCAGACCCATCATGAGCGCATGCAGGGGGCCTGGAATGTCTTCCCTTACGGCGGCACATCGGAATATAAGTCGTTGGTCGCCGCGCTGAAAGCCTCCCGCTATAGTGATGCCGCCACGCTCGGCGACCTCTCCCTGCGTGACGCTTACGGGAATATCACGAATGTGAGAAATACCGCCAACTGCTATGTCATCCACAAAGGCGGGTGGTATGCCATCCCGATGGTCTTCGGTAATGCCATCCGCGGCGGGAAGACGAACCATGTCGCTTTCAATCCCACGGTGAGTACCGATCAAGTGCTGGCTGACTTCTACGACTCCCAAGGGCTGGCCATCACACAGCCCTGGATCACGAAGACGGACTATTTCAAGTCGGTCCTCTCCGCACAGTCCAACACCCGCCTCGCCTCCATCCTCTGGACGGACGTTAACGATGACGAAATGGTGAAACAGAGTAATGTGATCACCACTTTCAATGCTACGGACAGTACAGGCTATATCCTCTTCTATGTTGATCCCGCCCATATCTATCCCGGCAACTTCGTCATCGCCCTGCACAGTTCTACAGCTGCTGACGCCCCGATTCTCTGGAGCTGGCATATCTGGGTGACAGATGAGGATCTCTCGCCGGTCACGGTGACGAACCGCAGCGGAGTGGGGTATAAGATGATGCCCGTCAACCTCGGCTATGTTGACTATAATGAGAAGAGCTATAGCTATCCCCAGCGGTCGGCCACCATCGTCTTCCAGCAGCCGGAATCAGGGAAGACGGCAACGATGACGGTGACCTCCCATGTCGGCTTCTGGCAGAATGGCGGCAACACCTACTATCAATGGGGCCGGAAAGATCCGTTTGATATTTGGAATACTCCCGTCTTCAAAGGACCCGAAGGGAACGTGAAGTTTACTGCTCAGGAGTTTAAGCTGGTTTCCGGTTTTGATGGCCAGGGGAAGGCGGCGACGGCAGTGGGCGCGACGATCCTCCATCCTACCTGGATGCTGGTGAACACGAAGAATCCGAAGGACAACCACTGGCTGCCGAAGGACCGGTTGAATCTGTGGGATGCCAACCAGACCAGTGACGGGGCCTCTGACGCCACGGTCACGCCCACCATCTATGATCCCTGTCCCTATCCCTTCCATGTGCCGGCAACGAATGCCTATTCGGGATTCATCAACACAGATGCTGGCAACTCGTCTGATTTCAATGACGCCAATGCCGTTGGCGGCTGGCTGAGTATCGGTTTCAATTTCCTCACGGAGCCTTACACGATGACACAGACGGGAAACGTGATCTTCTTTCCCGCCACGGGCTATCGGGGCGAGACAGACGGCATGTTGTATGACTGGGGCGTTGCCGGCTCCTACTGGACGGCAGGATACCGGAGCATCAGTGTGAGCCGCGCCGGATCTCTGTGGTTCTATTATGCCAACAACGGCAGCAACAAGGATTTTTATATCCTGTCGAATGATAACCGTCAGGCAGCCCCCTGGGTGGCGCGGAGTATCCGTCCCGTTACGGATCAATGAGGAGCCGTGAAGGATGAACTGGTTACGAAAGGAAAAGCTTAAAATGCATATGAAACTTACACCAATGATATATATTGCTCTGCTGTTTCTCCTCACGGCGTGTGGGGAGGACAGTACGGGCGTGCCCGACGGGCCGCGGACATCGCGCCTGATGACGTTCTGCATGCCGGGTTCCCGTGCCGCGGCGACAGATTTTGTCAGCGGCAGTGATCTCCCCGAGGGCGGACAGGTAGGCACCTTCGCCTTTGCCCAGGGGGATACGCTCTGGGATAACTGGTCACCGAAGACGGCCAACCTCATGTATAACACCCCCATGACGGTGACGCCGCAGAACACGCTGACCTATTCCCCCCCGCGTTACTGGTCACCGGGCGTATACTATAGCTTCTTCGCCTATTACCCCTTCAGCGCGACGGGGTCGAAGGCGAAGGGTGTGGACATCAACACCGACAGTATCGGCAAGGGACGCGGCGCCGGTTCCCTGTCCTTCACCGTACAGCCCGATGCCAAGGACCAGGAGGACCTGCTGCTCACGGATCTCATCACAGATCAGTACTGGCCGGACACCGTCGAAACCCCCGATCCCGTCACCTTTCAGTTTCATCACCTGCTGAGCGGCCTGCGCTTCGTCGTCGACCTGAGTCAGTCGGGCCTGGGGACCACCGTGGCCTCCCTCGACACCGTACGGCTGGAGCAGGTCTGTACCCGCCTGACTACGGCCCTGACGAGCAAAAGCTCGACGAGTACGCGCCGTATGACGGCTTCCGTTCCCGGTACCGTCTATGCCACCGCCGTCGACACCTCCCAGGTCTCCAGCTGGTTCCTCCTCCCTCCCCAGACGGTCCCCGACACGGCCTATGTCTATGCCCGCTATACGGCGGCAGACGGCAGTAACGGCTTCCTCTACACTCAACTGAAAACGATCGGTGTTCCCCGTCTCCAGGAGGGTACGCGCCGGACCATTATCCTCCAGCCCAGCTCCTCCAGCGTCATCAAGAAGAATGGGGATGACTACTGGATCTGGGAAGGCTCGCAGTCCATCTCCAGCGCCAACAGTAAGTTGGAAATCTGGAAAGAGAAGACCCTCCGTAATTTCCTGACGACACATATCCTGAAAGTGGGGTCGCAGATCAAGGTTGATTATGTCTTCACTTCGGGAAGCAGAAATTATGACTTGGGTGTTGCCATCGGCTATGATAATGGCCATTCTCTCTATTATCAGACGAATCTCCCGGCTCAGTCTGCAGGTACGGCATTGAGCCTCACGCTGACGCTGGACCAGGATGACATTGATTATTTCAAAGGAACGTATTATGACTGGAATGTTCCTCTTCTGACCTTCTATACGAAGAATTCTCAGGATGAGGTCACGATCAAACAAGTCACGATAACCCCATAGACGATGAAAAGAAACGAATGGTTGATCCTTTTCGGGGCCGTCCTGTTGACGGCCTGCAGCACCTCGGCGGACGATCCCGCCGGGGACGGGGAGCCTCTGGCCTTCTCCGCCTATGCCAGTCGCTACGGCGCCGTGACCCGCGGGAGCAGGGGAGGGCTGTCACGGGCCTCCTCGGCGTCGGTAGGGAGCATCTTCGGCATCGGAGAACTGGCGGCCACGGGCTTCGGCGTCTTCGCCTACAGTACGGGGGCAGAGGACTATGCCGCGGATACCTTCTATCCCGGATTCATGTACGACCAGCTCGTCAGCGGCACGGTCGCTGATGGTGTCGTGACGTGGAGTTATGACCCCGTGAAATATTGGCCCAACGGCGTGAATGTCGACGGCACGGGGAGTAACGGCAAACTGTCGTTCTTCGCCTATGCCCCCTATACCGCGGCCTCGACACGTGGCGCCGTCACCAGTGGCGCCACGACGGGCATCACAGCCTTCACCGGTAACGGCTCCACCGCCCATCCCGCCGTGACCTACCGGCTGGCCCAGGATGACGGGAAGAATACGGACCTGCTCTGGGGCCGCGGGGCTGACGGTACGCCCGTCCTCAACCAGACGAAGCTCACGGCCGGCGGACAGGTGAAATTCTATTTCTGCCATGCCTTGACGAAGGTGGGGGGCATCCAGCAGCAGGAAGGCGACAGTACGGGCATCCTCGCCGTTCTCGATGTCGACAATAACGGCTATATCGTCGACGGCAGCGCCGCCAACAAGCCGTCGACCACGCGGATGACCATCGACAGTCTGATGATCGAGCAGATCGGTGTCGTCGACAGCATCACCGGAGCCTTCTCCTCCACGGTGACCACGGGGGGCGTGTTCGACCTCTGCAGCGGACAGTGGACCTTTGACCGGACGGAGACCCTCGACACGACGAAGCTCTCGCCCCTGCGCCACCTCCTCGTGGCCGACACGGCCCTCACGGCCGGTGTCAACGGCCTGCTCAACGTCCATCTCGCCGAGCCCCACCATCTCACGGGAACCCTGCTCTGGGATTCTGTCCCCGGCGGTGTCGTCACGACCGCACGCAATGTGTACCGGCAGGAGCTGCAGCCGATGCTGATCTGTCCCGTCGCCGGACAGTGGCCCGTCTTGCGCGTCCGGATCAAGACGATCGTCAGAACCCGTGACACGAAACTGGAGAAGGGCTATTCCGAGGTCCCTTACCGTCTTGTCCGTACGATCATCCTCAAGCACTGTCCGCAGATGTCGCGCCGTTACCGCCTCACCCTCCATCTGGGTATCAAGAGTGTGCGGTTCGACAGTGACATTGAGATCTGGAACGTGACCAACAGCAGTGTCATCTTCGACAAAACCCAACAGGAGTACCTGCAGGGACCGGATATCAAGGAAGGTGATCCTTCGGATGAGGACAAGCCGTGGATGGCGAAGCCCTACCGCCGGGTCAGGAAAAGCAAACGATGAAGAAAGGAAGAAAAGATGAGTAAGAAAACTTTTTGGCTGACTGTCCTCCTCGCCTTCTTGGCGCTCTGCCGTCTCTCGGCGGCTCCGGAGCTGAAGTTGTCGGCGACGGCGCTCACGGCCACCATCAACCAATATAAGTTCACGCGTCCCCAGGTCTCCGTCGTCGACGGTACGAAGGACGTGACGAACCAGTTCTACCTGAACTATTACGTCAAGGGCCAGGAGAGCAATCTCAAGACCATCGAGGGGAAGAAGGCCACGGTGAACCCCGTCACGGGGACCTCCGTGTCGCAGAACTACGGCATCGTGAAGATCGGCTCGCGGGCCGGTGTCGATACCATCCGCATCATTGCCAAGGCACGCGCCGACGGCAGCTATGCCGGAGTGAGCGATCTCGAGAGCGTCTATACCATCACCATCCCCGCCTATGTCCCTGACGTCGTCCTCTCACAGGACTCAATCTACGTCCATTCCTCCCAGCTCTTCGGACTGCCCACGGCCACGCTCTACGGACTCAACGACTCTATCGTCAACGACTATTATGACGTCAGTTATTCCTGGAGCAGCGGTATCTCGAAGGTCACGAATGATCCCGAAACCTATGTGCCGTTCTTTAATGGCTATATGCTCAAGGCCCCGGCCTCGGTGACCGACGGGGAGACGCTGACCATGACCTATACGCCGAAGAGCAGCTATGCCGCCTCTTACGGGCCTTACACCCATACCTTCAACGTCAGGATGTATGAATGGGACAACAGTGAGGTCATGCCCACGCATATGGACTGGCCGCAGAGCGACAGTATCGTCTGCGAGAATGGTAACACCTACAAGGCTCCCGTGCCCGTCGTGCGCGACAAGTACGGCAATGACGTCAGTCTGCTCTTTACCTACAAATATGAGCTGCTCGGTGAGAAATCGGATGTCGTCGGCAACATGTGGACCTCGAATAATGCTTTCTATGGCTCCTGGTACATCTACGTGAAGTCGATCATCAACGGTGAGGCCCTCATCCGGGTCTCTACCTACCGGTTGAGCTGGAACAGTGACTACCAGGCGCCGCAAGGCTATGCGCAGGCCGTGGATACCTGTAAGATCGTGGGCCGGAAGATCACCTGGACGGTGAAGGCCGATCCCGCCTCCTTCCATCTCTACGCCGGCAATCAGGTGCTCTCCAAAGACAACTGGGCACTGCCCACCATCACCGTCTATGACCAGAACGGAAGTATCACCAACGACCTCTCCCGAAGGATCGGTATCCCCGTGGGCGTGAAGGTGACGGGAAATACCAATGGTGCCGAACTGAATGATACCGTCACCTACCGGGGCGTGCGCTATGTCCTCTACAGGGCGGAGAGCTGGTGCTTCCCCCATGCGGATTATGGAACCTGGAAGATCGACTATACGGGTTACGAACTCCCCGCCACTGCCGAGAACGCCCCCTTCATGATCATCAATATCCTGCCGAACTACAGCGGACAGTATATGGAGGAGCGCATCTTCCCCTACGGACTCGTCATCGACAAGCAGGTGGCGACGCATTTCCGCCTCTCGGAGTCCGCCCTCTCGGGAAATATCGTGAATGGTACGTTCCGTGGCTTCAATGAGCCCGATGTCTCCGTGAGGGACGGTAACGGCGATGATGTCACGTCGGCCTTCTCCCTTGCTTACACGATGACGGCGGACAGCAGCGTGAAAGGATTTTCGATCGACACCTCCACGGGAAAAGTATCGTATGACGGATCGACGACGGCGGAGGGAATGCTGAAGGTGACGGTCTCCGCCACCTTAACGGACAAGACAGGAAAGTACACCCTGCCCGCCGATGCCTCCTATACGATCCGCATCGCCCTGAGCAATTTCGACTACGAGATCATCAGTGACGCCACGGACAGCGTGACCTATGGCAAATTCCATTTCACCGGAACGGGAAAGATGAGTTCCGGAACGGTGATCAACGGTATCCCCGGACTCTCCATACAGTTCGGCGAGCCCGATGACGCGGAATGGGTCCTCGGCCAGTCGGATGACAGTAATGATATGGATGAGGAAGGAGAGAAGAAAGGCACGAACTGGGGCAAAGTGCACACGGTCAATAATCCCGTTGCCGTCGATGATAACGGCGTGCCCGACGATGGTATGTATGTCATTCTCCGGCCTTACACCAACGGCTTCATCTCCATCGACTGCAAATGGACGAGCGGAAACCTGTATCAGATCATTGAGGTCAGTGACGGAAAGATCGTACGGACTTATGGATACGAGCCGGTGACGACAACCAAGGGGACCTACCGCTTCCCCGTGGCGCTGAATGCCGGACATACCTATTATTTCTACAACTATGGCTCGGCGGACGGCTCCTACAGCTCCGTCCTCCTCCATGGCATCAACTATCAGCCGGCCTTCATCGCCGGTGATGACGCCAAGGAGCCCTCCCTGCTGAGCACGACCTTCGTCAATGGATACACCGGTACGATCAGCTCGCTCCTGGATGATCCCTCAGACCGTGTCTCCTTCGCCTTGTCCAAGGAGGGACTCAATGACGGCGTCGATCCCGCGGATTATCTCTCGTTGGATGCCTCTACCGGCGCGGTGATCCCGAAGAAGAACACCTCGGGCATCACGAAGGCCACGACCGGCAGCTATGCCAACCGGATTCTCATCCAGGCCACGGTATGGAATAAGGAGAAAGGCACGGCCGTGGTCCGCCATCCACGGCTCTATCTCTTCATCTCCGATATCCCGTCCTATATCATCCAGGACGGTGAGAAACCGAGTGTGGGAGAGCGTGTGTCGACGACGAATATGGCTACGAAAATCACTATGACCTTCGGCGGATGGAAGGACGGCAGCGGTCCTTATAAATACAGGAACAAGAAGACGCAGCTGCTGGAAGATATCTTTGACTCCTGGAAGGAGGCCAAGACGGATACCGTGGGACAGAACGGCATGACCATTGACGGCTTCCTCTATGCTTCCCAGGGCACCCAGGATGCCCGTGATGAGGATAATCAGAGTTTTCAGGATACCATTGCCATGGGCGATCATCTCCCCTGGGAGCTCCCGTGCCGCGGTACCTATCTCACCTTTGAGCCCGAGGAGAACGGAACGCTGATCCTCTACCTCCTGCAGAACGGCGCCCTCGATTATACCGGTTCCCAACAGTGGGACGACCTGAAGGCGGGATATGTCCTGAAATACCGACCTCTCTTTATCATGGATGAGAATGACCGTGAGGTACCCCTGGACAACAGTTGGGTGATCGATAAGTCGCTGCTCCCGAGCAACAGTACCCAGGACACCCATGCGGGAAGTTATACCGAGGGTCTGTATCGAAGTACGTTTGATGACAGTTGGGCCACGAAACAGTTGGCCAACCATAAACTCACGTTCCAGAATCCCAAGGCCTATCAGGACTGCCCCTATGACCTCGTCACCAACTATAAGAACCGCCCCGCCGATCTCGACTCGATCATGACGGAATGGAAGAAATATGACGGTACGCCGACCTATGCCCGTCAGGAGATCATCAACCTCCCGCAGGGCTATACGCTGGTCTCGAAAGCCTACGTGAGATATACTTTCCAGGTCAAGGCGGGAAAGACCTATTTCGTGTTCCAGAAAGGCTCGAAACTCTCTCCGTGCGGCTTCTCCTTCGTACCCGAATATTTTCATAAGATGGACCCCGGGCAGCAGACCGTCGTGCTCAATGATGATGACGACTTCAAGAAGGTCTTCGCGGCTGCCGTGGGATCTACGGCTACGGAACTGAAAAATGTCAACGTGAAGATCAACCGGAAGTTCGGGAAGGGAAAATGGACGGGCATCTGCCTGCCCTTCTCCATAGGACCGACAAAATTCAAGGCCTTCTTCGGCGATCAGGCACAGGTCATCACCTTCGACAGTATCGCGGATCAGACGGGCTATTTCTCACAGCATGTCTACCATATGCTGGTGGCCAACCGGCCCTTCTTCATCTGTCCCTCGAAGAATATCAGCAGCGGTGACACCATCAAGAACGTCTCCGTGGAGGCGGACTACGGCGCTTTGGACATCACGGATCCCGCACAGGACTATTCTTCCCGCGGCATCTTCGCGCCCGAGACAGCCCCCGGGGGCAGTTATATCTTTGCCGGAGAGCGTATCTACCATACCCAGTCGGAACAGGCCCTGGCGGCTTACCGGGCGTATCTGAAACCCCTCACCGCCTCGCCCGCCAAGATGATGGCGATGGCCGTGGCCGACCGCGACGAGACGGAAAAGGACGGCCCCGTGACGGACATCAAGGAGATCAGCATGGATGAGGCCGACAGCCCCCGGCCAAGCGGCAGCAGGGTCCGCCGTGGCATCTGGAGCCTCCAGGGCGCCTTCCTTGGCGACAGCAGCCGCCTGCAATCCCTGCCCCCCGGCATCTATATCGTCAATGGGAAAAAAGTGATCCGGTAAGGCGGGGCCTTGGCCGGACGACTCATGCCCGGCCAAACATGAGGGGATGAGTAAAGAGTTACTGAATGGGAAAATTACAAAATTACAAATTACAAATTGCCTATTCATTATATATTTGCTCGCTTTGTGAAGGGTAGGGGATATATTATATATATAATATATCCCCTAAGCTGTCCCATGCCCCCCCCCTTGGGGTGCAGATGACCAATTTGTAATTTGTAATTTGTAATTTTGTAATGAAATCAAAAGTAGTTATTGACAGGATTTTCTTTCGAAGATAATTTTTTTTCTTCGAAAGTTACAACACTGTCTCCGTTGAATAACAGTCTTATCGGATAGGCTCGTAATCGGTTGATATTCAATTTTATAGAGATATATAGTTTGATGGCTTTGCAAGTTCAAGATAGAAGTGCAATCGGAGTTGAGGAATATATTGAAAAAATATATACCATAAAACACCGAGGGGACTGGGGGCGAGAAGCCCCCAAGATATCTTGTACTTGATATAGGTTAAGAAAACTGGCAATGACAGATAAAAAGAAAAAGGGGAGAACGCTTTCTCCCCAAAATCAAATATATTTGCATTGCTTATGTACAAACATTTGACTTCAGAGCAAAGGTACGCAATTTCTATGTTGCTTGCAAACAATTCCAAGAAAAAAGATATAGCAGCTGCTATAAAAGTCAGTCCG